>NZ_JYOF01000003.1:0-1142048 GCF_000955865.1 Pseudomonas sp. 2(2015) | reverse complement strand
GTAGGGGTTTTGTCTTTCTGGCGATTCAACTGCTAGTTGCGATCCCTGTGGGCGCCGGCCTTGCCGGCGATGCAGGCAACGCCTGATTAGCTGGAAACACCCGCTAGCATGATTGCCCTTTCCCCAACCCAAGACCATTCCCGCCCCAGCTTCAGACCCGCCTGACTGTCTTATCTAACCGAGTGTCCGCTTAACTGGCGTCCCTCCATAATGATAAGAAGGCCAACGCCCATGTCTGCAAATGCTGCCCCGATCAGTCTCTCTCGCTCCTGCCATGTGGTTACAGGAGCTGGCGTATGACCCTGCCCAAACTCGCCATAGGAACCCTGGGCGGTACCCTGAGCATGCTCCAGTCAGCGGCAGGCGAAGGTGTCACGCCGGGCCTGGACAGCTTGCAGATGCTCGCCGACGCGCCCGAGCTTGCAGATCTTGCGCACATCTCGGCGAAAACCCTGCAGCTGTTACCCAGTGCCTCGTTGTCGTTCATTCAACTGATCGATGTCCTGTACTGGGCCAAGGCCCAGGTGGAAGAGGGCGCCCACGCCGTGGTGCTGAGCCAGGGCACTGACACCCTGGAGGAGGTAGCGTACTTTCTCGAACTGCTCTGGCCCTTCGATGCGCCATTGATCCTCACCGGTGCCATGCGTGCCGCCAGCGAGCCCGGCGCTGACGGCCCTGCCAATCTGCTGGCAGCGGTGCGGGTGGCGCTGGATGCGCAGAGCCGCGGTCGCGGTGTGCTGGTAGTGATCAATGATCAGATCCATGCCGCGGCCCATGTGCGTAAAACCGAGAGCCTGGCCATGGCGGCTTTCAGCTCACCGCACTTCGGCTGCGAAGGCTTGCTGATAGAGGGGCGTACCTGTTACCTGAAGCCTGCCAGGCCGCGTCAGCCGTTACCCGAACCCTGGCGCCTGGATCAACGTGTGGCGCTGCTGGAGGCTGATTTTGCCGCCGATACCCTGCTGCTCGAGCAAGTCGCCGGGCTTGGGTATGAAGGGCTGGTGATCGCCGGGTTCGGCGCCGGGCATGTGTCGGCAGCCTGGGCCGAGTGCTTGGGATACATCACCACCCGGATGCCGGTGATTATTGCCTCGCGAACCGGTTCGGGGCCTACGGCAAATAACACCTATGGCTTTGACGGCGGCGAAATGGACCTGCAACGCAAAGGCGCACTGATGGCGGGTTTCTTGTGTCCGCGCAAATGCCGGGTACTGCTGTGGGTGCTGATCGGCTGCGGGATGGATGACGAGCTGGAGCACTGGCTGGCCGGGTATCGTCAGCCGCGATGGGGGGAAGGTCACGTGGGGCCGCGTGTCGGCCCCACGTGTCTTCGCAGGGGCGCTTAGACGAAGCGCTGAGGTGCTACGCCGCGCGGCAGGCGGCTGCTGCCAGGCAGGGCGCTCAGGCGTGCACGCCAGTTGGCCTTGAAGCAGAACGTGCTCGGGGCAGGGCTGGCCTTGGCCATGCGTTGTTTACGCAGCTCTGCCAGGGACGGGGTGGATTTCTTGGCCGACGCAGGCGACTCCGTCTTGACCAGGGACCGCTGACACGATTTGCAGGAAACCTGGTCAGGGGTGGAGGTGCTGGTGAGGTTATTACCGGCGCGACCGCAAGCGACTGCATCGCCGCTGGTTGAGTAGTGCATTACCAAGCTGTACATCTCCAAACATATGAACAAAAGCCCCCTATTTTCGCACAGGTTGGCGGCGGATGCGGCGCCATCGTCAACGCGATGCTGGAGGCTTGAGTCAGAAGGTTGAAGAACGGCGTTGTTTACAGGGGAGAAATGGTACCGAGTGCGCCAATCGCAATGGCCAGCGCCAGAAAACCCACGACGAAGAATGCAAGCTTACCCATGGAGCGCTCCAGATGAAGGTTTTGCGGTGCAGCGCCAGGCTGCAGTCGCGAAATGCGCCCGGTAGAGCGGGGCGCAGGACTATTTTCGCTCTGGCGCTGTTACCGAAACAGATTCAGATGGCGCGGCAAAATACGGATCAGATCAACTGGAGTGCTGTTGTTCAACGTCGCCAGGCACCTTCAGGCACTTCAACCTCCCTCTCGGCTTGCGCCAGGGCGCGCTTCAAGCCCTCGGCATCAAAAGGTATGCAATAAGCTGGTTTGGCCCGTTCGAACCGCCAGCTTTCATCCAGGCCCCCGGCATCGACCGCGTCGTAACCCAGGTCGTCGAGCAGCCTGCTAACCACCGATTTCGCTTCATCATCATCGCTGGCAACAGGCAGGGCGCGCCGATCTGTTGCGCCGCTACCACGGGCGTCTTTCTCCAAATCCTGGGCAAGAATTGCATTGAATACCTTCACTACCCGCGAACCCGGCAGATGCTCGGCAAGCAGGCGACTGGTAGTGGTTTCGAAACGGTCCAGCGCAGGAAACAGACCATCGCGGTCCGGGTAGTAGTTGTTGGCGTCCATGACGATTTTGCCCTGCAGCCACTGCGCGGGCACGCTGAGGTAGTGCGCGAAGGGAATTGCCAGCAGTACCACGTCAGCAAACCGTGCAGCTTCTTCTGCACTGCCCACTTCGCAGCCGAGAATGCCGCTGCGCACGCTGCTCATGGTCTGCGGCCCCCGTGAGTTGCTGAGCATCACCTTATGCCCGGCGGCCAGCGCCAGCTGCGCCACTGCCCGACCGATAAAACCTGCCCCGATAATGCCAATGCGCATGTCCTTGCTCCGTTACGTGATAGGAGCGTTTATGATGATTGGCAACCAGCAGTAGATAAATTACAAAAATGTATCGAGTGTCATTACCAGGAGTGTTGAATGATGGATCGCCTGACCAGCATGGGCGCCTTTGTAATGGCCGCTGAAGAGGGGTCCTATGCCAGTGCGGCGCAGCGTCTGGGCATGTCGCCGCAGATGGTGGCCAAGCATGTAGCCGCCCTGGAGCATCGCCTGGGCGCGCGCCTGCTCAACCGTACAACTCGACGGCAAAGCCTGACCGAGCTTGGCAGCGCCTACTACGAGCGCTGCAAGCATATCCTCAGCGAGGCGCAGGCGGCCGACTCCCTGGCGCAGATCATGAATGATACGCCGCGGGGCAAACTGAAGGTCAGTGCGCCAGTTACCTTTGGCTCCTACAGCCTGATGCCAATGGTTACCGACTTTCTACGCCAGTACCCGCAGGTCGAAATTGACCTGCACCTGACCGACCGTTTCGTCGACCTGGTCGAGGAGGGCTTCGAAGTGGCATTTCGCATCGGCCCCCTGGGCACTTCCAGCCTCACCGCCAGGCCCCTGGCACCTTACCGCCTGGTGACCTGCGCTTCACCGCGCTACCTGACCGCCCACGGTATCCCACGAACGCCAGCCGATCTCGAACAGCACGAATGCCTGGGCTACGCCTACTGGTCGCGCCCAGCCGACCGTGAATGGCAATTCGTCCAGGGCGATACGCTGCACAAGGTGCAGGTCGCCAGCCGTTTGCAGGTCAACGAGAGCAGGGCGCTGATGGCAGCGGCGCTGGATGGCTTCGGCATTGTGCTGGGGCCGGAAGACTTTCTGCGCCCGGCGCTGCAAAGTGGCGAGCTGGTGCGGGTGCTGGCGGACTACCAGCCGCCGAGCCGGCAGATGCATTTGCTCTATACCGCCAACCGCCAGAGAACCGCCAAGCTGCGACGGTTCATCGATGCGGTGCTGGAGCGCTTTGCGGTCAGCCCGGAAACCGGCCACGCAGCTCATTAGCCCCTGACTCAAAGCCTCAGCCAGCGCGCCACCACCTGCCGCCAGGGTGGCGATACTTTGATGGTGCTTCTATGCGCCATACAGCCTGGCTCAAACAGCACCTCTGGCACATCGCGCATGCGAATCCACGGTTCGTGCTGCCACTGCAGCACGCTGAGCGAATGCCTGCCCCAATCCATCTGGCCTATCCTCGGCACGTCATGCTCTGGCAGATCCTGCCTGTCCCGCAACACCGCGATCACCTCATAGGTCAGCCAGCGCCGCAGGCTGCGATTCTCCGGAATGTAGTGATGAGCCAGCACCGTGTAGGCCCCGGACTCACTAATCATCACCGTGTCACGGTACTCGCCGTAGCGCAGCAGCGGCAAGGTTCGCCGTTGATCGGCATCGAGCTTGCGCACGATATGTTCGTCGAGGTAACGGCCAATCAGCCGGCCGAGCTCGCGAGCGCAGAACCAGGCCTGGGATTCGAGCCAGAGGGCGTGGAGAGGGCGGTTGTGGCGGGTGAACAGCACCGGTTCATGGAAGTCAGTCATGGCTGACCTCCGGATCTGTGGTCAGGCGAGCCGCGTCTGCGAAAGGCCTGCGCGCGTGAGCGTCGGTAGGCATTTCTGTTACCTCTGTGTGATGACAGCTTTCTCAGGGCTGGGTGTCGGGAGCTAAGAAACCCCACACAGCGGGCCGGACGTATTCCCCTCTCGGGTCTTGTATTAGCCCACTCCCGACATAACAGAGTGTTTCTGCGCGCAGCAGTAGACCACAGGCACAAAAATGCCGCATCTGTCGGGAGCGGGTGAGCCGCTGTGTGAGGCGTTTCTTAGGCGCCGGAAAAGAAAAGTAAGTTCTTCTAGCTTTACAGTCAACTACAGAAATTGTAGTCCTTTTCTGATTTTCAATTTTTTTGGATTATTCGCTGAAGAGCCTCAGATCCTAAATTAGGTTTCTGCTCAGGTGCGTCATATTCCGGGAAACGAATCAAAAAGGTTCAGCTGCGTGGTTGGTTGACCTTTAAGGTTATCAATTTTTAATGGTGGCAGTGTGATCGTATGTGTTTTGTTTCTGATTTTTGTAATCTCCTCTCGATGCAAGTTACAAAAAGGATGCGTTGGTCTACCGTTTGAAGGAGAGCTATTTAGGCTTTTAGCATAATGATGGATGTGATCGTATTGGACAGCTTGTTTAAGATCGACGAGGCCTCCGCAAATCTGGCACTTTATTGAAGAGGCGAGAATTTCTCGAATGTTGATTTCTGCTTTTGACTTTGTCGTGAATGAGCGGCCTGAATTGGTTTTGCCTGTAGAAGGTTTTTTTGCACCTAAATAATTTTCGACTTCATTTCTGGCAGAGTGAGGGTCTTTGCCTTCAAGGAGTATTTTTACTATATTTTGTATGGTTTCCGCGATTTTCGAAATTGACTTGAAACCGGCGCCACCTCGGTGTTGAATGTCAGAGTATTCGCTTTTATACGCTATCAGTATTTCCTCGAGTTCGCCCCTGACAGCGGAAAGAGCAATTTTTCGTGCTTTTATTTCTTCTGTAGTACCTGAGAGTAGCCAATGGCAGAAGCCGTAGAACAAGCCTCTAACATAAGTCCCTTGTTTGTTATACCAGAAAATCAGAGGGGCTATGGATAAAGATAACGGTGTGTTGTTGATGTTGCCAAGGTGGGAGATTTTATTTTCCAATAGCTTAAGTGTATTGTCCGCGTTAATGATCACGTCTTCGGGGTTTGCTTTATGATCTTTCGAAAGCAGCGAAATAAGGCTGTCTCTGCTTGTAGTGATTCCTTCGGACAATAAAGGAAGTGCCTCCACCAAATGTTGGTGCTTTCTAAAGTGTCCTGGAGCCACCATGAAGGGTACATTTATATCAAGTATTTTTGAATCGAAAGGTGGGACAAATAAAATGTCGTGAATAGTATTGCATCTACCATCGAAAGATTTTGAAATTTCAATTATGGATTCAGATATATTTTCGGATGCTGTGGGTTCTGGCCAATAATGTCCGGGAGCTCCAGCGCTTGCAATTGACATCGTTAGGCGGGAGAAGCTGCCTTTACGATATTCGATTAAATTAGATTCCAGATCATCTAGAGGAGCACCTTGACGATTAATGGCAAGAAATGACTCTTCTGCTGCATCGTAGTCGCCACCTTCCCATTGGGCATGGAGAGTTTTGCTTGACTCAAAAATGTCCAAATAGAACTGAGCCATATCAAAGCGTTCAGGCGACATTACTTGTCTAGGCGCTTCGCCCGCAGTGTTGATTTTTCGGAGCTCTTTTGCTGCCTCAGAATACTGTTTGAACTCGCCTACTTTGTCATTGACATGCTTGCGAGCTTCGGCGGCCGCTTTTAATATCTCCGTGTAGTTTTCACTTTTGGCATAAAATGCTGCGTCTTTATCTCCCCAGTCATCAATCATCCATGCCCTAAGTACTGATAGCCGATGGGCACCATCTAGGACATAGACGAAACCAGTACTGCTGTTTCGCCATAATATAATGGAGGGGATGATTCTACGTCTGATCACGGATGTTAAGAAGTTGACGCAACCTTCAGGTGTCCACGCGCAAGTTGCTCGTTGGAAATCAGGTTTAACTAACCTAGAAAACCACCGGTCTTCTTCTTGGATATCGCTAAATCTAATATTGCTATCTGATTTTTGAGGTGCTACGTAATCTTGGAATTCATTTTTTTGAGGGTTTTTATATCTGAGGCTTTGGCGTTTAATTAGATGGTCGAGATGTACTTTGGTTTCGTTGTTCATTTTCTTTTCTAAAAAAAAGCCCCGCGTATAGCGAGGCTTGTTTAAATGATTAGCCCCAATGATCCGTATTAGGTGCAGTTAATTTTTTGGATGTATCAATCCCAGCTCAACGCCCCGCCAGTCTGATACTCGATAACCCGCGTCTCGAAGAAGTTCTTCTCTTTCTTCAAGTCCATGATCTCGCTCATCCATGGGAACGGGTTGGTGGTACCTGGGTACTCTTCCTTCAGGCCGATCTGCGACAGGCGACGGTTGGCGATGAACTTGAGGTAGTCCTCCATCATCGCTGCGTTCATGCCCAGCACGCCGCGCGGCATGGTGTCGCGGGCGTATTCGATTTCCAGCTGGGTGCCCTGCAGAATCATCTGCGAGGCTTCTTCCTTCATTTCGGCATCCCACAGGTGCGGGTTTTCGATCTTGATCTGGTTGATCACGTCGATACCGAAGTTCAGGTGCATGGACTCGTCACGCAGGATGTACTGGAACTGTTCGGCAACGCCAGTCATCTTGTTGCGACGACCCATGGACAGGATCTGGGTGAAGCCGCAGTAGAAGAAGATGCCTTCCAGGACGCAGTAGTAGGCGATCAGGTTGCGCAGCAGCTCTTTGTCGGTCTCGACGGTGCCGGTGTTGAACTCAGGGTCGGAGATCGCGCGGGTGTAGCTCAGGCCCCAGGCGGCTTTTTTAGCGACCGATGGGATCTCGTGGTACATGTTGAAGATCTCGCCTTCATCCATGCCCAGCGACTCGATGCAGTACTGGTAGGCGTGGGTGTGGATCGCCTCTTCGAAGGCCTGGCGCAGGATGTACTGGCGGCACTCGGGGTTGGTGATCAGGCGGTACACGGCCAGGGCCAGGTTGTTGGCAACCAGGGAGTCGGCGGTGGAGAAGAAGCCCAGGTTGCGCATGACGATGCGACGCTCGTCGTCGGTCAGGCCTTCCGGGTTTTTCCACAGGGCGATGTCCGCGGTCATGTTGACCTCTTGCGGCATCCAGTGGTTGGCGCAGCCGTCCAGGTACTTCTGCCAGGCCCAGTCGTATTTGAACGGTACCAGCTGGTTGAGGTCGGCGCGGCAGTTGATCATGCGCTTTTCGTCAACCGCGACGCGGGCAGCAGAACCTTCCAGCTCAGCCAGGCCTTCGGCGATGTCGAGTTTGTCCAAGGCCGCCTTGGCGCGTTTGACCGCTTCGGAGTCGTCGGCAGTCACGGCGCGCGCTTCCAGGGCCGCCACACCGCCAGCGTTATCGAGCTTGTCGATGCCTGCGGCAGCAGCTTGAGTGGCGGTAGTGCCTTTGGCGGCTTCTTCGCCTTCGTCTTTATCGAATTCGTCCCAGCTCAGCATGGTGGGTCTCCTGCTTGAGGGCCATATCAGTATGGCCGGTGGATCTTGGTTGCGGTGCTTGCGGTTGGGTACTGCGGTGCACGCAAAAACTTGGAATGCTTCCCCGGGCTGAGGCCCTCGGGGGAGGTCGGGGTGGCCCCGACCTTGTTGTTCGGCGCTTTGGAAAGGGGGCGGCAGGGCCGGCCCTTTCGCGGGTCAAGCCCGCTCCTACAGGGAGCGGGCCTTCAGGCGCTTATTGGCAGGCTTCGCAATCCGGCTCGTCGATCGCGCAGGCCTTTGGTACCGGAGCAGGGCCGGCTGGCGCTGCCTGTACCGGGGCGCTGTCGCCACCGCTGGAGACGGCGTTGAGCTTGCCGGTGTTGATGGTCGACTTCTCGGTGCTGGTCGCGGCCAGGGCGCGGAGGTAGTAGGTGGTTTTCAGGCCACGGTACCAGGCCATGCGGTAGGTCACGTCGAGCTTCTTGCCCGAAGCGCCGGCGATGTACAGGTTCAGCGACTGGGCCTGGTCGATCCACTTCTGGCGACGGGAGGCGGCATCGACGATCCACTTGGTTTCCACTTCGAAGGCGGTCGCGTAGAGGTCTTTGAGCTCTTGCGGAATGCGCTCGATCTGCTGCACCGAACCGTCGTAGTACTTCAGGTCGTTGATCATGACCGAGTCCCACAGGCCGCGGGCCTTGAGGTCGCGAACCAGGTACGGGTTGATCACGGTGAATTCGCCCGAGAGGTTCGATTTCACGTACAGGTTCTGGTAGGTCGGCTCGATGGACTGCGATACGCCGGTGATGTTGGCGATGGTCGCGGTCGGCGCGATGGCCATGATGTTCGAGTTACGAATACCTTTTTGTACGCGGGCACGCACCGGCGCCCAGTCCAGGGTTTCGTTCAGGTCGACGTCGATGTACTTCTGGCCACGGGCTTCGATCAGGATCTGTTGCGAATCCAGCGGCAGGATGCCTTTGGACCACAGCGAGCCCTGGAAGGTCTCGTAGGCGCCACGCTCGTCGGCCAGGTCGCAGGACGCCTGGATGGCGAAGTAGCTGACCGCTTCCATCGACTTGTCGGCGAACTCGACGGCAGCGTCGGAGCCGTAAGGGATGTGCTGCAGGTACAGCGCGTCCTGGAAGCCCATGATGCCCAGGCCGACCGGACGGTGCTTGAAGTTCGAGTTACGCGCTTGCGGCACCGAGTAGTAGTTGATGTCGATCACGTTGTCGAGCATGCGCACGGCGGTGTTGACGGTGCGCTGCAGCTTGGTGGTGTCCAGCTTGCCATCGACAATGTGGTTCGGCAGGTTGATCGAGCCCAGGTTGCAGACCGCGATCTCGTCCTTGTTGGTGTTCAGGGTGATCTCGGTGCACAGGTTCGAGCTGTGCACCACGCCCACGTGCTGCTGCGGCGAACGCAGGTTGCACGGGTCCTTGAAGGTCAGCCATGGGTGGCCGGTCTCGAACAGCATCGAGAGCATCTTGCGCCACAGGTCTTTGGCCTGGATGGTCTTGAACACCTTGATCTTGTTGTACTCGGTCAGGGCTTCGTAGTACTCGTAGCGCTCTTCGAAGGCCTTGCCGGTCAGGTCGTGCAGGTCTGGCACTTCCGATGGCGAGAACAGGGTCCACTTGCCGTCATCGAAGACGCGCTTCATGAACAGGTCAGGGATCCAGTTGGCGGTGTTCATGTCGTGGGTACGACGACGGTCATCACCGGTGTTCTTGCGCAGCTCGATGAATTCTTCGATGTCCAGGTGCCAGGTTTCCAGGTAGGCACAGACAGCGCCCTTGCGCTTGCCACCCTGGTTAACGGCGACGGCGGTGTCGTTGACCACTTTCAGGAACGGCACGACGCCCTGGGATTTACCGTTGGTGCCCTTGATGTAGGAGCCCAGTGCACGCACAGGGGTCCAGTCGTTGCCCAGGCCACCGGCGAATTTCGACAGCATGGCGTTGTCGTGGATCGCGTGGTAGATGCCCGACAGGTCGTCCGGCACGGTGGTCAGGTAGCAGCTCGACAGCTGCGGGCGCAGGGTACCGGCGTTGAACAGGGTCGGGGTCGAGGCCATGTAGTCGAAGGACGACAACAGGTTGTAGAACTCGATGGCACGGGCTTCTTTGTCTTTCTCTTCCAGTGCCAGGCCCATGGCCACGCGCATGAAGAACACCTGAGGCAGCTCGAAGCGTACGCCATCCTTGTGGATGAAGTAGCGGTCGTACAGGGTCTGCAGGCCCAGGTAGGTGAACTGCTGGTCGCGCTCGTGGTTGATCGCCTTGCCCAGTTTTTCCAGGTCGAAGTCGGCCAGGGCAGGGTTGAGCAGTTCGAACTCGACACCCTTGGCGATGTAGGCAGGCAGGGCCTTGGCGTACAGCTCGGCCATTTCGTGGTGGGTGGCGCTCTCGGCGACTTCGAGGAAGCCCAGGCCTTCGGCGCGCAGGGTGTCCATCAGCAGGCGGGCGGTCACGAACGAGTAGTTCGGCTCGCGCTCGACCAGGGTACGGGCGGTCATCACC
This sequence comes from Pseudomonas sp. 2(2015), assembly GCF_000955865.1. Lineage (NCBI taxonomy): Bacteria > Pseudomonadati > Pseudomonadota > Gammaproteobacteria > Pseudomonadales > Pseudomonadaceae > Pseudomonas > Pseudomonas sp. 2(2015). The sequence goes on along the minus strand of NZ_JYOF01000003.1, from coordinate 1,131,732 downwards.
AGGGCGGTGTTGACGTCGGTGAGGGCCACGCCGTCGTAGAGGTTCTTCAGGGTTTCGCGCTGGATCAGGTCGCCATCGACTTCGGCCAGGCCTTCGCAGGCTTCGCTGATGATGGTGTTCAGGCGGTTCATGTCCAGTGGCGCCAGGCTGCCGTCGGCGCGGGTGATGCGGATGCTTGGGTGCGGCTGCACGCCGGCGTCTTCGGCGTGGCCACGGGTGGCACGCTCCTTGGCACGCTGGTCGCGGTAGATCACGTAGTCACGGGCGACTTTCTGTTCGCCGGCACGCATCAGGGCCAGTTCGACCTGGTCCTGGATTTCTTCGATGTGGATGGTGCCGCCCGAAGGCATGCGACGCTTGAAGGTCGCGGTGACTTGTTCGGTCAGGCGGGCAACGGTGTCGTGGATGCGCGACGAGGCGGCGGCGGTGCCGCCTTCAACTGCGAGGAACGCTTTGGTGATGGCCACGGTGATCTTGTCATCGGTGTAGGCGACGACAGTGCCGTTACGCTTGATCACGCGCAGTTGGCCCGGAGCGGTGGCAGCCAGATCCTGGTTCGAATCAGCGGCCTGCGGCGCCAAAGCCTGCGGGTTCTCGCGAGTTGTGTCGGTTTGCATGGGTGTCTCCACGTTCTCTAAGTATGTTTAGGCGCTTTGTGAGCGCCAACCGTTCCGTCCGAAAGCCCAACAACCGACCTTGAGGGCGCGCAGGAACGAGCGTTCCGGCATGCCGCACAGGTCGGGCATACTCACTTCGGGACAGTTCAGGAATTAGGGCAAATGCTTGCCGCTCCCTGGCCGAAGTCAAAGGTCTTGAATCTACGACTCAAAACTGTTGCTGTCGGGTGTGCCGATGGCTTGCAACACCCGTACCCGAAACAACACCCTCCAAGGGTTTGCAACGGAAGCCTGCGCAGGAGCGGTTTGGCTGCTGATCTCTTCTAAAGTTCCAGCAAAAAATCTAGCCGTTGAGGGCTTGAGTTCTCTGCTTGACTTGTGCTTGGGATTTTCAGGAAACCCCAAGATGTAGTGTTTTGTTTCGCTTGGGATACAAGATAATGCGGTCTTGGGGGTAATGCAAGGTCGCGGTCTGTGGATAACTTGTGCGTATTTTGTGAGTGATTTCACTCAACCCCTTGTAGGCCGCGTCTTAGCGCGCAATGACCGCCCGTCACCGATTTTTTCGCGGGGCAAAGGGTCGCAGGCGGATTTTGCGGGCGCGAACCCTATCACAAAAAATCGGCTTGTCCGAGCGCCTTGCCCACTGGTTTTTTACTGCGGGTAACGGCGGTTGGCAGGCGCCGGTACCCGACGTAGTATCCGGGGCCAATGTTGCCTTTTGGTGATCTGGGCACTCTTTATAACAACAAGCTGTTGAGGTGAGCCGTGGAGCAGAGCAGTCGGGTATTGATCGTCGAGGATGACCAGCGGCTGGCTGACCTGACCCGTGAATACCTGCAGGCCAATGGCTTTGTCGTAGACGTGGAGGGCGATGGCGCCCGGGCGGCGGCGCGAATCATCGCCGAGCAGCCCGACCTGGTGATCCTCGACCTGATGCTGCCTGGCGAGGACGGCCTGAGTATCTGCCGCAAGGTGCGCAAGCAGTACCCCGGGCCGATCCTGATGCTCACCGCGCGCAGCGACGACCTCGACCAGGTCCAGGGCCTGGACCTGGGCGCCGACGACTACGTGTGCAAGCCGGTGCGCCCGCGCTTGCTGCTGGCACGCATCAACGCCCTGCTGCGGCGCAGCGAGGCTGCGGCCGAGCCGCAAGTACCGCAAGCTTTGCAGTTCGGCCCGTTGCGGGTCGATAACACCTTGCGCGAGGCCTGGCTGTACGACAGCGGCATCGAACTGACCAGCGCCGAGTTCGACCTTTTATGGCTGCTGGTAAGCAACGCCGGGCGCACCTTGTCGCGCGAGGAGATCTTCACCTCCCTGCGCGGCGTCGGCTATGACGGCCAGGACCGCTCCATTGATGTGCGTATTTCGCGCATCCGCCCGAAAATAGGCGACGACCCGGAGCATCCACGGATGATCAAGACCATCCGCAGCAAAGGCTACCTGTTCGTTCGTGAAGCGGCCCAAGCTATGGGCCAGGTGCCATGAACTCGATCTTTTTGCGCATCTATGGCGGCATGCTTGCCGCCCTGGTGCTGGTGGCGGTGCTTGGCGTGCTCAGCCTGCACCTGCTCAACGAGGTGCGCGCCGGCCAGTACCGCGAACGCCTGGCCCACGGCACCTTTACCCTGATGGCTGACAACCTGGCGCCGCTGGATGCTGTCGAGCGCAAGCGCGCGCTGTTGATCTGGGAGCGCCTGCTGGGGATTCCCCTGGAGTTGCAGGCGCTGAGCAGTACTGCGCTGGACGGTAGCCAGCGCAGCGGCTTGCAGCGTGGGCAGGTACTGGTCGAGAAGACCGGCCCGCACGCGGCCAAGGTGCTGCGCCAGGTCGGTGATCAGGATTTGCTGCTGGTCGGTGAGGTGCAGCAGATCAGCGAGCAACTGGCCCGCGCCACTATTTATCTGCTCGCCGATGAACTGGTGCGCTACCCGGTGGCCGAGCAGCCCCAGCGCCTGGCCGCCCTCAAGCAGAGCAAGGGTTTTGGCTTCGACCTGCGCCTGCAGCGGGTCAACCAGACCGACATGGACGAAGACCAGCGCCGGCGCATCGATGAAGGCGACACGGTGATGGCCCTGGGCAAGGACGGTGACTCGATCCGCGTGTTCGCCGGCCTGGTCGGAACGCCCTGGGTACTGGAAATCGGCCCGCTGTACCAGATGAACCCCTATCCGCCGCAGTTGCTGGTACTGATTGCGGTGCTGGGCCTGTGCCTGATCGGCCTGATCGTCTACCTGTTGGTGCGCCAGCTGGAGCGGCGCCTGTCGGGGCTTGAGGCCGCGGCAACGCTGATCGCCCAGGGCAGCCTGGAAACCCGCGTGGCGGCCGACGACGCCGACTCGGTCGGGCGCCTGGCCGCAGCGTTCAATGGCATGGCCGAACACCTGCAGCGCTCGCTGACCATCCAGCGCGAGCTGGTGCGGGCGGTGTCTCACGAGCTGCGCACGCCGGTTGCGCGCTTGCGCTTTGGCCTGGAGATGATCGCCAGCGCCAGTAATGACCAGGCCCGGGACAAGTACCTGACTGGCATGGACGGCGATATCCAGGACCTCGACAAGCTGGTCGATGAGATGCTCACCTACGCGCGCCTGGAGCAGGGCGCGCCGGCCCTGCATTTCCAGCGCGTCGACCTGGATGCCTTGCTCGACCAGGTGATCGCCGAGCTGGCGCCGCTGCGCCGCGAGGTGCGGGTGCTGCGCGGTCCCTGCCAGGGCGGCGAAAAGGGGCCGGACGGGCAGGGGCCGTGGGTCGAGGCCGAGCCGCGCTACCTGCACCGGGCGCTACAGAACCTGGTCAGCAATGCCATGCGCCACGCCGAATCACAGGTCAGCCTCAGCTATCAGCTGGGCCTGCAACGGTGCCGGATCGATGTCGAGGACGATGGCCCCGGCGTGCCGGAAAGCGTCTGGGAGCGCATCTTCACCCCCTTTACCCGCCTCGACGACAGCCGCACGCGTGCCTCTGGCGGGCATGGCCTGGGCTTGTCGATCGTGCGGCGGATCATTTACTGGCATGGCGGGCGGGCGTCTGTGGGGCGCAGCGAGCGCTTGGGCGGCGCCTGCTTCAGCCTCAACTGGCCGCGCAACCAGGACGGCGCATGAGTTCGCCGATCACCCTGCAGGCGTTGCTCGACGAAACCCGCTTCGATGCCTTGCTGCTGGCATTGTATGGCCCCGAACTGATGCCAGCGCAGCGGCCGGTGCTGGTCTCGCAGTGGTCCAAGTACTATTTCGCGCTGCTCTGGCGGACGTTGTGCGAGGGTGCAAGCCTGGCGGCTTTCAGCCAGACATCGCTGCTGCTGGATGAGCGCGGCTTGCCGCTTGCGCTGATCGCCGACGGCGCCCCCTGCCAGGACCTGCTGGCTGAGCATCTGCAACCGCTGGTTGCGCGCCTGGCCGAGCGGGGCGCGCTGGCAACGGCGGTGTTGTGGGGCAATGCCGGTGATTGCCTGGATCAACTGCTGCAAGGCAGTGGCGACAGCTCAGGCTTGCAGGTGCTGCTGTCAACGCCCGGCAGCCCTTTGTATGCCGCCGTCAGCCAGGATGCTCGAGGACGGCGTCGGCGCCGCACCTGCTGCCTGAGTTACAAGGTCGACTGGGTCGGGCATTGCGAGCATTGCCCGTTGCTGCCCTGAAACTCAGACGCTGACCAGGCTCAACAGCTGGTCATCCTGCAGGCAGAACTGCCCCTCAAGCTCCCGGCCGTGGTGCCAGTGCGCCGACAGGTCGGTCAGCAGGCGCAGGCGCGCATGGCCGTCTGCGGACCACTCCAGCACTTCGGCATGCTCGAAATAGAAGCGCTGCTTGACGATCGGGTAGAGCGCCTTGAACAGGCTTTCTTTCAGCGAGAAGGTCAGGGTCACGGTCAGGCCTACCTGGCTGGGGTCCATACGCTGCAGTTCGGCGTCAGTGAGAATCTCCCGGGCCAGGCGTTCGGCGCGCTCGTCGCTGAGCAGGCATTCCTGGTCCAGGCCCAGGCCCTGGCAATCGCTGCTGCGCGCCACTACGGCGGCGGCCCAGCCTTTGCCGTGGGTGATCGAGCCGCAGATGCCGGCCGGCCAGATCGGCGCGCGGTCTTCATCGGTGCCGGGGACATAGTCGCGGCCATCGAGCTGCATCAAGGCGGCGCGGGCACACACCCGGCCGGCCAGGTACTCGGCCTGGCGCTTGGCCACCGAGCGTTGCAGGCTGGCGGTTTGCTCGATACCGGCGCGAGCGAAGTCGTCGCTGGCAAGCAGGGCGGGGTCGAACGGGCAACTGACCAGGATCGCGCCGGGGACCGGACGCGGCAGGGGCCAGTGGTGCAGGAGCGGGGCGCAGCAGGAGGGCAGTCGGTTCATGGCCGGTATTGTGCCGTGGCTGCTGCCAACGTGTCACGGTGTAGGAGCGGGCTTGCCCCGCGCTAGCGGCGTGTCTGTTACACCGCTATCGCGGGGCAAGCCCGCTCCTACCGGGGGTCAACCTTTAGTGAAGATCTTCTTGAAGAACGCCTGCAAGTCCGCCCACGAGCTTTCATCCGCCGCCTTGTTGTAGCCAATATCCGGCCCGCCATGCTCGCCATGGCTGAGGCGGTCGGCATCGGGGTTGGTAAAGCCGTGCTTGGCCCCGGGAATGCTGACGAACTCATAGGTCGCCCCGGCTGCGTGCATTTCTTCCTTGAATTTCTCCACCTGCTCCGCGGTCACCATGCTGTCGCTGGCGCCATGCTCTACCAGCACTTTGGCCTTGACGCTGCCCGCTGTCGCCGGCGTGTTGGTGACCAGCGCACCATGGAAGCTGGCCACCCCGGCCAGCGCTTCACCACGGCGCGCGGCGTCGAGCACCACCTTGCCGCCGAAACAGTAGCCGATGGCGGCGATCTGCTCTTTATCGGTCTGTGGCTGAAGCTTGAGCAGTTCAACCCCGGCATCGAAGCGCTCGGCTGCCGCGCTCGGGTCTTTCAGCGCGGCAGCCATGAACGCCTGGGCATCGGCCGGGTGCTCGGTGTGCTTGCCGTCGCCATACATGTCGATGGCCAGGGCGCTGTAGCCAAGCCCGGCAAGGTCGCGGGCGCGGCGCTTGGCATAGTCGTTGAGCCCCCACCACTCATGCACCACCACCACGCCCGGGCGTTTGCCCTCGGCGGCGTCGTCGTAGGCGTAATAGCCGACCAGGCGCTTGCCATCGGCATCCTGGTAGGGAATCTCACGGGTTTGCACCGCCGCCTGGGCCAGGCTGGCGGCACCGATCAGGGCCAGAGCGAGCAGACAACGCATGGTCGTACTCCTTGATTGCAGTCGGTTTTGCTCTCAGTGCAGCTGTTCAGCCGAGGTTCAGCCAGGGTTCAGCGGCGGTTCAGGAGGGCTTGCTTACTCTAGCTTCCACACCAACACAGTGCATCACCTGGAGTACCACACGATGAAAAAGCTCAACACCCTGCTGCTCACCGTTGCTTTCCTTGGCGCCAGCGCCGCCGCCCAGGCCGCTGACACCACCTTCGCCGGCGTCACTTATGGTCAGACCAGCGACAAGATGAAAAAGTCCGGCCTGTTGACCCGCAACACTGATCACCTGAACACCGACGGCATCATCAGCAAGGACAGCACCTACGGCATCCGCGTCGGCCAGATGAACGACCAGGGCCGCTACTACCTGACCTACGACAACGTCTCCAACGATCACAGCGGCCTGAAAGTACGCCAGGAAAACCTCCTGGGCAGCTACGACATGTTCTACCCGCTGGGCAACACCACCAAGCTGTTCGGTGGCGCCAGCGCCGGCCTGACCAAGATGAGCATGGAATCCTCCGGCTACAGCCGCGATACCGACACCGGTTACGCCATCGGCCTGCAAGCCGGCGTGCTGCAGCAAGTCAGCGACAATGCCTCGGTGGAACTGGGCTACCGTTACCTGCGCAGCAACGCCAGCACCGAGTTGTCCGAACATGACGGTCCGAAAGTCGGCAGCCTGCGCCTGAACAGCAGCGCCCAGACCTACCTGTCGGCCAACTACGCGTTCTAAGTCGCCTGGCGATGTCCGAACCGGCCTGCATGCGCACGGCCGGTTCGCTGTTATTCTGCATTCGTCTACAAAATTGACTGGCCAATGAAGGCCGGCACGGGTCTGGAGGAGCGTATGAAACTGCTGGTGGTCGAGGATGAGGCACTCTTGCGTCATCACTTGTACAGCCGCTTGACGGAAAGCGGGCATGTGGTCGAAGCGGTGGCCGATGCCGAGGAGGCCCTGTACCAGGCCGAGCAGTTCAACCATGACCTGGCGGTGATCGACCTGGGCCTGCCGGGCATGAGCGGGCTCGACCTGATCCGCCAATTGCGTTCCCAGGGCAAGAGTTTCCCGATCCTGATCCTCACCGCCCGTGGCAACTGGCAGGACAAGGTCGAAGGCCTGGCCGCCGGCGCCGACGACTATGTGGTCAAACCCTTTCAGTTCGAAGAACTCGAAGCCCGTCTCAACGCCTTGCTGCGCCGCTCCAGCGGCTTTACCCAGTCGACCATTGCCGCCGGTCCCCTGGTGCTCGACCTCAATCGCAAGCAGGCCACCCTCGACGAACAACCCCTGGCGCTGACCGCCTATGAATACCGCATCCTCGAGTACCTGATGCGTCATCACCAGCAGGTGGTGGCCAAGGACCGCCTGATGGAGCAGCTGTACCCGGACGATGACGAGCGCGACCCGAATGTCATAGAGGTGCTGGTCGGCCGCCTGCGGCGCAAGCTTGAGGGCAGCAACGGCTTCAAGCCGATCGATACCGTGCGCGGCCTGGGTTATCTGTTCACCGAGCGTTGCCGATGATCCGTTCGTTACGACTGCGCTTGATGCTGGCGGCTGCGGTGCTGGCGCTGCTGTTCATGCTCGGCTTGCTGCCGGCCTTGCAGAAGGCTTTCAGCCTGGCCTTGCAGGAGTCGATCGAGCAGCGCCTGGCGTCGGACGTCACCACCTTGATTTCCGCTGCGCGCATCGAGGGCGGCAACCTGCAGATGCCGGTGCTGCTGCCCGACGAGAAATTCAACCTGCCCGACAGCCGCCTGCTCGGCTACATCTACGACCGTCAGGGCAACCTGGTGTGGCGCTCACGGGCCACGGCGGACGAGAACATCAACTACACCCCGCGTTACGACGGGCGCGGCAACGAATTTGCGCGGATTCGCCAGGACAACGGCGAGGAGTTCTTCGTCTACGACGTCGAGGTCAAGCTGCTTGGCGGCAAGACCGCCGCCTTCAGCATCGTCGCCCTGCAACCGGTGCGTGAATACCAGCACACCCTCGACGGCCTGCGCGAAAAACTCTACCTGGGCTTTGGCGCGGCGTTGCTGGCGTTGCTGGTGCTGCTCTGGGCCGGCCTGACCTGGGGCCTGCGTTCGCTGCGGCAGATGAGCCGCGAGCTTGATGATGTCGAATCCGGTGCCCGCGAAGGCCTGAGCGGTGAGCACCCGCGGGAGTTGCTGCGCCTGACCGATTCGCTCAACCGCCTGCTGCGCAGCGAACGCGAGCAGCGCCGGCGTTATCGGGATTCGCTCGGCGACCTGGCCCACAGCCTGAAAACCCCGTTGACCGTGCTCCAGGGCGTCAGTGAGAGCATGGCCCAGCGCCGCGAAGACCGTGAGCAGGCGCGGGTGCTGCAAAGCCAGATCGAGCGCATGAGCCAGCAGATCGACTACCAGTTGCAGCGCGCCAGCCTGCGCAAGAGCGGCCTGGTGCGCCACCAGGTGCAGTTGCGACCATTGCTCGACAGCCTGTGCAGCACTCTGGCCAAGGTCTACCGCGACAAACATGTGCACATCAGCGTGGACGTGCCGGCCAACGCCATGGTGCCTATGGAGCAGGGCGCCTTGCTCGAGCTGCTCGGCAACCTGCTGGAGAACGCCTACCGCCTGTGCCTGGGCCAGGTTCGCATCAGCCTGCAGGCCAATGAGGCACAGGTGGTGCTGTGCATCGAGGACGACGGCCCAGGCGTGCCGCCCGACCAGCGCGAACGCATCCTCCAGCGTGGCGAGCGCCTCGACCGGCAGAACCCGGGGCAGGGCATTGGCCTGGCGGTGGTCAAGGACATCATCGAAAGCTACGACGCCACCCTGACCCTCGATGACTCGCCGCTGGGCGGTGCGGCCTTTCGCATCCGTTTTGAGCTGGAGCGAAATACCTAGGCGGATTACCGCCATCATTGTCACAAACCTTTGCATGGCGTGCGGAAATCCGCCAACCCCAGCCCCTCGACCTGCAACCTCTTTGTGCATCGCAGCCCCGTAAAACCGGGGCTTGCACCGTTAAAGCGCATTTTGGCATCGGGCTTGCTATGGACTCATCAGAGTTCTGCCAGGCAGCTCGACACAACAAATCCCTCCAGTGCAGGAGGGTTCGCGCTTTAGGTACCCCGCATCCTGGGAAGGATGAGCCGGTACCCTTGAGGAATTAGCCATGACGACGCGTCAGCCACTGTACAAATCGCTGTATATCCAGGTGTTAGTAGCGATCACCATCGGTATCCTGCTGGGCCATTACTACCCTGAAACCGGCGTGGCCCTGAAGCCACTGGGTGACGGGTTCGTCAAACTGATCAAAATGGTCATCGCCCCGATCATCTTCTGTACCGTGGTCAGCGGCATCGCCGGCATGCAGAACATGAAATCGGTCGGCAAGACCGGTGGCTACGCGCTGCTCTACTTCGAAATCGTCTCGACCATCGCCCTGATCATCGGCCTGGTGGTGGTCAACGTGGTCAAGCCTGGCGCCGGCATGCACATCGATGTCAGCACCCTCAACGCCAGCAGCGTGGCCGCTTACGCCGCCGCCGGCGCGCAGCAGACCACCGTCGGTTTCCTGCTCAACATCATCCCCAACACCGTGGTCGGCGCCTTCGCCAACGGCGACATCCTGCAAGTGCTGATGTTCTCGGTGATCTTCGGTTTTGCCCTGCATCGCCTGGGTGCCTACGGCAAGCCGCTGCTGGACCTGATCGACCGCTTCGCCCATGTCATGTTCAACATCATCAACATGATCATGAAGCTGGCGCCGGTCGGTGCCTTCGGTGCCATGGCCTTCACCATCGGCCAGTACGGCGTCGGTTCGCTGGTGCAACTGGGCCAGCTGATGATCTGCTTCTACGTCACCTGCGTGCTGTTCATCCTGGTGGTGCTCGGCGGTATCGCCCGCGCCCACGGTTTCAGCATCCTCAAGCTGATCCGCTACATCCGTGAAGAGCTGATGATCGTCCTCGGTACCTCCTCCTCGGAGTCGGCGCTGCCACGCATGCTGACCAAGATGGAGCGTCTGGGCGCGAAGAAATCCGTGGTTGGCCTGGTGATCCCGACCGGCTACTCGTTCAACCTCGACGGCACCTCGATCTACCTGACCATGGCCGCGGTGTTCATCGCCCAGGCCACCGACACCACCATGGACATCACCCACCAGATCACCCTGCTGCTGGTGCTGCTGGTGGCTTCCAAAGGTGCTGCCGGCGTTACCGGTAGTGGCTTCATCGTCCTCGCCGCAACCCTGTCGGCCGTTGGCCACCTGCCGGTTGCCGGCCTGGCGCTGATCCTTGGCATCGACCGCTTCATGTCCGAAGCCCGCGCCCTGACCAACCTGATCGGCAACGCTGTGGCCACCGTGGTCGTGGCCAAGTGGGTCAAGGAACTGGACGAAGACAAGCTGCACGCCGAGCTGGCGTCCGGCGGCTCGCCGCTGACCGACACTCGCCCGATGGATGACCTCGGTGTAGCTGAAGGCCCTGCTCGCTAACCGGCAGGCTGCGTAACGCAAAAAGCCCATCTTCGGATGGGCTTTTTTGTGTCTGCGGGGGCTTCATCGCGGGGCAAGCCCGCTCCTGCAGATGGGGTGGGAGTGGGCTTGCCCCGCGATGCTTTATTCCACCCGGGTCTCGCCGCTATACACCAGGGTATGGCGACAGCGCCGGCACAGGTAGCGCCGCCCCTGACGCACCAGGCTGTGGCGTTGCGCCGAGAACGGGAAGTCGCTGCCAGCGCACGGGCAGCGGTAGATGTAGCGGGTGACCGTGCGGCGCTTGACCGCGTAGTTGTGGCAGCGGTGTGGCGGCAGCTCGTACACGCCGCGCATGATCAGCTGCCATTCCTCGCCATGGGGCTGAATACGCTCGCCAAACAGTTGGTGGGCCACCAGGTGGGCGACCTCGTGGGGTACGGTCTGCTTGAGGAAGTCTTCGCTGTTTTCGCGGTACAGCTGCAGGTTGAAGCGCAGCAGGTTCTCGTGCAGGTGCGCGACGCCGGCCTTCTGGCCGCGCAGCTTGAAGCTGACTTCGGGGCGCGGGAAGGGCCGTTTGAAAAAGGTTTCGGCTTGCTGGTAACAGGTTTCGACGCGGGATTTGAGCAGTTCGGGCATATCGGGGAACACTCCTGGCCGACAATTATGCCGCAACCGCGGCGGCGCTGCCGAGCCACCTGTCAGCGCACAGTATCAGGCCGCCTTGCGGCGGCCTGAGGGTGTTGCGCCTATGTTGCTGTTTCTAATGGTTCGCTCTAGCTGGTGTAGACGGGCCCCACGCCCAGTCCCCAGACAATCACGGTGAAGGCCATGATGGCGACCAGCACCACCAGCCCTACCGCCAGTACCGAACTCGAGAACAGAAAGCCCTCATCGGAAGGAATGTTCATGAAGGTCGGCAAGCCGACATACAGCAGGTACACCGTGTAGCACACCGCTGCGGTGCCGACGATCATGCCCAGCCACAGGTGCGGGTACAGCGCCGCCAGGCCGCCGACGAACAGGGGCGTCGCGGTGTAGGTGGCAAAGGCGATGCAGCGCGCCAGGCTTGGGTTGGCATCGTAGGTGCGGGCCATCCAGTGGATGAACGCGCCCATCACCGCCACGCCGCCGAGCATGGCCAGGTAGGACATGATGGTCATCCACAGCGCGCTTTCCTGGGTCAGCATGACCGGTGCGCGATCGCCGATGACCCAGCCGACCTGGGTGGTGCCGATAAACGCCGAAACCGCCGGGATCGCGGCGAGGATCAGCGTGTGGGTCAGGTACATGTGGCTGATGCTTTCTTCTTCACCGCGTATTTCTTTCCATTCCTGATCGGGATGGGTAAATAGCCCAACAACGTGATGGATCATGCCGGTCACTCCTTTCGTTGTTGCCATCGCCCCCCAGCGGAGCGCTTGCGGCCCCAAGTCTGGGCCAGAGGTTGGAGGTCACCTTTGTGTGGCCTTATGTCGCAGTATAGGAAGGCGTTCGCCGCATAAAGCCGGCTTTTTAGAGCAAATCGCGCTGTCAGGGCCGTGCTTAAGCACGATGCAGTCTTTATCGGATTGGCCTACGCCCACTGGCGGTTTAAGGGTAAAATGCTCGGCTTTTGTCACACCTCGCGGATTCCAAGCGCTATGGGCACCCTTTCGGTCAACCAGAACAAACTGCAAAAACGCCTGCGTCGTCTCGCCGGCGAAGCCATCACTGATTTCAACATGATCGAAGACGGTGACAAGGTCATGGTCTGCCTGTCCGGCGGCAAAGACAGCTACACCATGCTCGATGTTCTGCTGCACCTGCAGAAAGTGGCGCCGATCAAGTTCGACATCGTCGCGGTGAACATGGACCAGAAGCAGCCGGGCTTTCCCGAGCACGTGCTGCCGGCCTACCTCGAGGCGCTCGGTGTCGAGTACCACATCGTCGAGAAAGACACCTACTCGGTGGTCAAGGAACTGATCCCGGAGGGCAAGACCACCTGCTCGCTGTGCTCGCGCCTGCGCCGTGGCACCCTGTACACCTTCGCCGACGAAATCGGCGCGACCAAGATGGCCCTGGGGCATCACCGCGACGACATCGTCGAGACCTTCTTCCTCAACATGTTCTTCAACGGCACCCTCAAGGCCATGCCGCCCAAGCTGCGTGCCGACGACGGGCGCAACGTGGTAATCCGCCCGCTGGCCTACTGCAGCGAGAAGGACATCCAGGCCTACTCGGACATGAAGGAATTCCCGATCATCCCGTGCAACCTCTGCGGCTCCCAGGAAAACCTGCAGCGCCAGGTGGTCAAGGACATGCTGGTGGAGTGGGAGCGCAAGACCCCGGGGCGTACCGAGAACATCTTCCGTGGCCTGCAGAACGTGGTGCCGTCGCAGCTGGCTGACCGCAACCTGTTCGACTTCACCAGCCTGAAGATCGACGAAACCGCCACCCCGCGCTTTGTCGACGTGCTGAACATCTGACGGCCATGCGCGATTACCAATGGCTGCATGAGTATTGCCTGAACCGCTTCGGCTCGGCCGCCGCCCTCGAAGCGCACCTGCCCCAGGCGAAAAGCCCCGGGCAGTTGCGTGAGATCGGCGCCGACCGCTACCTGTCGACCCTGGCCCTGCGGGTGTTTCGCGCCGGCTTGAAGCACAGCCTGGTGGACGCCAAGTGGCCGGCCTTCGAGCAGGTGTTTTTCGGCTTCGACCCGCAAAAGGTCGTGCTGATGGGTGCCGAGCACCTGGAGCGGCTGATGCAGGACACGCGCATCATCCGCCACCTAGGCAAGCTCAAGAGCGTGCCGCGCAATGCGCAGATGATCCTCGACATCGAGAAGCAGCACGGCAGCTTTGGCGCGTTCATTGCCGACTGGCCGGTGACCGACATCGTCGGTCTGTGGAAGTACCTGGCCAAGCATGGCAACCAGCTGGGCGGGCTGTCGGCGCCGCGTTTCTTGCGCATGTGCGGCAAGGACACCTTCATCCCCACCAATGACATGGCCGCGGCGCTGATTGCCCAGGACATCATCGACAAGCCGCCGACCAGCCAGCGCGACCTGGCCCTGGTGCAGGAAGCCTTCAACCAGTGGCATGCGCAGAGCGGGCGGTCGCTGTGCCAGCTGTCGGTGATGCTGGCGCACACCGTCAATCACTGAAATCGCTGGTGCCGCCATCGCTGGCAAGCCAACTCCCGCAAAACCCTGTGGGAGCTGGCTTGCCAGCGATGGATTCAACTCTTAGTTCGAACCTTCCCCGGCCAACCGCCGCTCATACTGAAAGCGCCAGCGCACATACAGCAAGGCACTGACGAACAGCGCCAGGCTGATCGCCACTTCCAGCCAGCCGAACAGCGCCCGGGCCGGGTCGAAGGCGGCGAGCACGCCCTTGATGAAGTACAGATTGACCACAAAGCAGGTCCAGGCATGAGCGCGGGCGTTACCCAGCAGCATGCCCGGCAGCAGCAGGGCCAGCGGCACCAGCTCGATCGCCAGGATCACCCCGACCCGCGCACCGTGCAGGTCGGCGAACAGCAGGTTGTTCAGGGTCAGCAGGGCGACCAGGCCGAAAAAGCTCGCCAGGCTCAGCGCCCGGGTCAGGCGCAGGCGCGGCGCCAGCCATTCGAGCGACGGCAATACCTTGGGCTTTTTAGCCACGGCCGTTCTCCAGCAGTTTGGCGGTAGTCGCCAGGCGCTGGCCCAGGGCGCGACACAGGGCGATTTCGTCGGCATCCAGATCGCGCTTGCCGTCGGCGCCAGCATGGTGGCTGGCGCCATAGGGCGTACCGCCGCCACGGGTTTCCAGCAATGCCGACTCGCTGTAGGGCAGGCCCATGATCAGCATGCCGTGGTGCATCAGCGGCAATAGCATCGACAGCAGGGTCGATTCCTGGCCGCCGTGCAGGCTGGCGGTGGAGGTGAACGCCGCCGCTGGCTTGCCGACCAGGCCGCCGCTCAGCCACAGGCTGCTGGTGCCGTCGATGAAGTACTTGAGCGGTGCGGCCATGTTGCCAAAGCGTGTCGGGCTGCCCAGGGCCAGGCCCGAGCAGTGGCGCAGGTCGTCGAGGCTGGCATACAGGGCGCCGGTGTCGGGGATGTCCGGGGCGACGGCTTCGCACTCGGTGGAAATCGCCGGTACCGTGCGGATACGTGCTTCAAGGCCGGCCATCTCGACGCCGCGGGCAATCTGCCGGGCCATCTCGCTGGTCGAACCATGGCGACTGTAGAACAGGATCAGGATATACGGTGCGCTCACGGCAGGATCTCCAGCACCTTCTCCGGTGGCCGGCCGATCACGGCTTTGTCACCGGCGATCAGGATCGGCCGCTCGATCAGCTTCGGGTGCTGGACCATGGCCTCGATCAACTGCGCCTCGCTGAGGCTGGCATCGGCCAGGTTGAGCGTCTTGTATTCGTCTTCGCCGCTGCGCAGCAGCTGGCGGGCACTGATGCCAAGCTTGCCGAGCAGGGCCTTGAGCTCGCCGGCCGTTGGCGGGGTTTCCAGGTAGCGCACCACGGTCGGGGCCAGGCCGCGGGCTTCGAGCAGCTCCAGGGCGCCACGGGATTTGGAGCAGCGCGGATTGTGATAGAGGGTCAGGTCAGTCATGTTCGGGTCGCATCCAGCAGGGTGTGGCGGCTATTCTAACCGCAGCGACTTCGCATTTTGCTTGAATCTTCGAGAAGGATTGACCCATGACAAGGCGTTTGGCAGCAGCACTGGCCATCACCGCGAGCCTGTTGCTTGGCGGTTGCGGTGCAGATTACGGCCTGGACCAGCACGGCCAGGCAGTGAAAGCCGAGCAGATTGAAGGGCACTGGCTGGTGCTCAACTACTGGGCGGAATGGTGCGGCCCGTGCCGTATCGAAATTCCCGAACTCAACGCCGCGGCCAAGCAATGGCAGGGGCAGGGCGTGCAGGTAGTGGGGGTGAACTTCGACGGCCTGCAGGGTGAAGACCTGAAAAAGGCCAGCGAAGCCCTGGGTATCGGCTTCACCGTACTGGCCAGCGACCCGGCCGAGCGTTACCAATTGCCGCGCAGCGAAGCCTTGCCGGTGACCTACATCATCGATGACAAGGGCAAGGTAAGGGAGCAGTTGATGGGGGAGCAGACGCTTGAGGGCCTGAACCAGAAGATCAAGGCGCTGAAAGGCGCCTGACGGCTCAAGCTGCAAGCTGCAAGATAGAGCCAGAGCGCGTACAGTCTGCTCTTACTTGCGGCTTGAAGCTTGTAGCTTGCCGCTTAAGTCACCCCTCCTCAGGCCAGAAACGCAGCGGCTTGCCCTCGGCGGGCCAGAAGCGCACTTGCTCGATCGGCGAGATATCCCAGCGCTGCACGGTTTCCAGCGCCTGCAGGAAGCGTTTTTCCTGCTCCATCAGCGCCGGCGCACACAGTTTGCGGGTACTGCCGACCTTGCCGAAGCTCAGCTTGTCGCCGTCCAGCTGGTACGGCGCGAACCAGTGGTTGCAGCCGCCGTTGCCATAGGCGCGGCCGTCGGCAGCCAGGGTCAGGGTCAGGTGGCTGTAGTCCATCAGCGGACGCTCGCCAATCCACTCCAGCAGGTAGCTGCGTTCCTGTTCCAGCTTCATCGGCTCGGCGGCGCAACCCAGCAGGGCGGTGCCGATCAGGGCTGAGAGCAACAGCGTTTTCACTGGGCCGTCTCCTTGCATTTCGGGCACAGGTGTTTGTCGCCGCGGCTGATCCAGCCAAGCTCGGCGATGCGTGCGCTGGCGGCCGGTTGCTGGGCTTTTTTACCCAGTTTGGCGTCGACCGCGAATTCGAAGCTCAGGGCGGCCTGGCAGCTGTCGCAGTTGACCTCCCAGGTGTGGATCGCCAGTTCGCCGAACACCGGGCCGCTGGCTACCGCGACCCATTGGCCGGTCGGGTTGATCAAGTGGCGCACCGACTCCACGGTCAGGCGCATGGACAAGTCCTTGCTGCCCTTGAGGGTCACCAGCAGAACGTCGTTCTTCTGGATCGAGCCGCCGTTGCCGGTCACTTGATAGCGGCCTGGCACCAGGGCGCGGCACTCGATCAGGGTGTGTTGCGGGTTAAACAGGGTGTAGCGGAAATCGTGTTCGACCATGGGTCCTCCAAATCTGCCGCGTATCCTAGCATCAACCCTCGACCAAGTTCTGCGGATTGCCTGCCGCCCAGCGGCTTATGTTGTCCAGGGTGGTGGCGGCGATGGCCGCCAGCGCTTCACGGGTGAGGAAGGCCTGGTGGGCGGTGACGATCACATTGGGGAAGGTCAGCAGCCGCGCCAGCACGTCGTCCTGCAAGGGCAGGTCGGAGCGGTCTTCGAAGAACAGCTGGGCTTCCTCTTCATAGACATCCAGGCCCAGGTAGCCGAGCTGGCCGCTTTTCAGCGCCTCGATCAGCGCCGGCGTGTCGACCAGGGCGCCGCGGCCGGTATTGATCAGCATGGCCCCGGGTTGCAGGTCGGCCAGGCTCTGGGCGTTGATCAAGTGGCGGGTGTCGTCGGTCAGCGGGCAGTGCAGGCTGATGACCTGGGCCTGGCGCAGCAGCTGCGGCAGGCTCAGGTAGCGCGCACCGAGCGCCAGCAGGTCGGGGTTGGGGTAGGGGTCGTAGGCCAGCAACTGGCAACCGAAACCGGCCATGATCCGCGCAAAGGCCGCGCCGATCTGCCCGGTACCGACCACGCCGACGGTCTTGCCGTGCAGGTCGAAGCCGGTCAGGCCGTGCAAGGTGAAGTCGCCTTCGCGGGTGCGGTTGTAGGCCCGGTGCAGGCGCCGGTTGAGCGCCAGGATCAGCGCCACCGCATGCTCGGCCACGGCATGTGGCGAGTAGGCCGGCACCCGTACCACGGCCAGGCCCAGGCGTTTGGCGGCGGCCAGGTCGACGTGGTTGTAGCCGGCCGAGCGCAGGGCGATCAGGCGCGTGCCAGCGGCCGCCAGGCGCTCCAGTACCGCAGCGCCTAGGTCGTCATTGATGAAGGCGCAGACCACTTCGTGGCCGGCCGCCAGCGGCGCGGTGTCTTCGGTAAGGCGCGCCGGTTGAAAGTGCAGCTCAATCTCTGGCGCCGGTGCCACGCTGGTGAAGCTGTCCTGGTCGTAGGTCTGGCTGCTGAAAAACAATACGCGCATGGGATGTTCCTGAAGGCTTTGCCTGAAAGTTTAACCAAGGGGCAAGGATCGGGCCTTGCCCCAGGTCAGCCAGGGTTCAGGCGCTCATGCGCGCCTGGGCAGTCAGCCGGGTGATGGCCCGGTCCAGTTCGTCCAGCGCTTGCGGCGCCTGTGGGTCATCCTGCTTGAGCAAGGTTTCACTGCGTTGGCAGGCGGCGCGCAGTTGCGGTACGCCACAGTAGCGCGAGGCGCCATTGAGCCGGTGCACGCGCTCGATCATGCCATTGCGGTCGGCTGCCTCGCGGGCGACACGAATCGCTTCGCGGTCGGACTCCAGCGACGCCAGCAGCATCGCCAGCATGTCGGCGGCCAGGTCCGGCTTGCCGGCAGCCAGGCGCAGGCCTTCCTCGGGGTCGAGCACCTTCAGTTCGCTGCTGTCCGGCGTGCGCTCCAGCGGGCGTTCCGGGCGCGGCGCACCGAGGGCCATGCCGGTCCATTTGAGCACCACCTGGGCCAGTTGGCGCTCGCTGATCGGTTTGGTCAGGTAGTCGTCCATGCCGCTGTGCAGCAGGGCGCGTTTTTCGTTGGCCATGGCGTGGGCGGTCAGCGCCACGATTGGCAGCGCCGGGCCGCTCTGGCTGGTTTCCCACTGGCGGATCTGCTCGGTGCATTCGCGCCCGTCCATGCCGGGCATCTGTACGTCCATCAGCACCAGGTCGAAGCGCTCGTCCTGCACCGCCTGAACCGCCGCATAGCCGCTGTCGACCGCCAGCACTTCGGCACCCAGGTCTTCGAGCAGGGTTTGCACCAGCAGCAGGTTGGCCGGGTTGTCGTCGACGCACAGCACCTTCGGCAACGGCTGGTCGGACACCGGCTTGCTCTCGCTGCCCGGGCGCCGCGGCTGGACCATCTCGACCAGGGCCCGGCGCAATTTGCGCGTGCAGGCAGGCTTGGCCTGCAACTGGCCGTGAGCATTGGGCAGGTAAGGGTGGTACAGCGCCTGTTCGGTGGTCGGGCACAGCACCAGGGCCTGGCAGGCAAGGTTCTCCAGTTGCTGGATGTACTGACCGAGGCGCTCCGGCGAGAGGCTGTCGAGGTTGACCCCAAGCACTGCCAGCTCGAAGGGTTGCCCGGCCAGGCTGGCGGCTTCGACCGCGTGCAGCAGTTGTTCGACCGTGGTGTACAGGCTGACGCTCAGGCCACAGTCTTCCAGTTGATGCTCCAGGGCCTGGCGCGCCAGCTCGTGGCTGTCGACAATTGCTACGCGGCGGCCCACCAGCGGTTGCGTTGGCAGGTCTTCGGCGTCGTCGCGGGCCTTGGGCAGGCTCAGGCTGATCCAGAACTGCGAGCCTTCGCCGGGCGTACTGTCGACGCCGATCTCACCGCCCATCTGTTCGATCAGGCGCTTGGAAATCACCAGGCCCAGGCCTGTGCCACCGGGTTGGCGCGACAGCGAGTTGTCGGCCTGGCTGAAGGCCTGGAACAGTGCCCGCACATCCTGGCTGGACAAGCCGATGCCGGTGTCCTGAACGCTGATGCGCAACTGCACGCTGTCTTCGCGCTCGTCCTCGAGCATGGCCCGGGCGACGATGGTGCCCTCGCGGGTGAACTTGATGGCGTTGCTGACCAGGTTGGTAAGGATCTGCTTGAGCCGCAGCGGGTCGCCAACCAGCGACAGCGGTGTATCGCGGTACACCAGGCTGACCAGCTCCAGCTGTTTGGCGTGGGCCGCCGGGGCGAGGATGGTCAGGGTGTCCTGGATCAGGTCGCGCAGGTTGAACGGAATGCTGTCGAGCACCAGCTTGCCGGCCTCGATCTTGGAGAAATCGAGGATCTCGTTGATGATGCCCAAGAGGCTGCCGGCGGACTTTTCGATGGTGCCCAGGTAGTCGAGCTGGCGCGGGGTCAGTTCGCTTTTTTGCAGTAAATGGGTGAAACCGAGAATGCCGTTCAGCGGCGTACGGATTTCATGGCTCATGTTGGCGAGGAACTCGGACTTGATCCGGCTGGCCTCCAGGGCCTCCTTGCGCGCCATGTCCAGCTCGATGTTCTGGATCTCGATGGTTTCCAGGTTCTGGCGCACGTCTTCGGTGGCCTGGTCGATGCTGTGCTGCAGCTCTTCGTGGGCGTTGTGCAGGGTTTCGGCCATACGGTTGATCCCCGCAGCCAGTTCATCAAGCTCGTAACTGCCCATTGCCGGCAAGCGTTCTTCGAGGTTGCCGTCTTTCAACTGGGTGACTGCGTATTTGATCTGGCCGATCGGGCCGTTGATCGTGCGGCTCATGCGCAGGGCCAGCAGGGCGGTGGCGGCCAGGCCGAGGAAAATCAGCAGCAGGCTGGTAAACAGGCTGCGGTAGCCGCGCAGCAGGGTGCCGTCGTGGGACAGCTCGATTTCCACCCAGCCGAGCAGGCGATCGGCTTCGCCGGGAATCAGCTCGCCGGCCAGGTCGCGGTGGCGGCCGAACACCGGCAGCAAGTAACGGGTGGCGTCATTGCCGGTGCGCTGCAGCAACTGCGTGCCGCCACCGGTGGGTGCCTGGTTGAGCATGCTCGGGCCGGCGTGGGCCAGGGCGTTGCGGTCGGGGCCGAGAAAAGCCACGGCACGCACATCGGACTGCTCCAGGGCCTGGGCGGCAATGCGCTCCAGCTGCGCCGGGTCGTGCCGCGCCAGGGCCGGCGCCACCAGCGGGGCCAGTTGCTCGGCAATCATCTTGCCGCGTTGCAGCAGTTGGGTCTGCAGCTCGCTCTGCTGCAACCAGGTGAAGTAGCCGCCCAGCACCAGCGCCATCAGGCCGGCTGGCAACAAGGCGAGCAACAGCACGCGGCTTCTGATCCCCAATCTATTCAGCACGCCACTCTCCTGTGCCCGGTAAGCGCTGTAAGCCTCCGCCAGCTCCTGCTGACGGACCAAGTCGGAAAAGTACCGCGCCTACTCGCGTAATGCACTCATTTGTATCTGCTTTTGTCGATTGCCAAGGATAACCGGGGCTTTGGTCGAGCTGCGGTTGCCTGTGCACGGGGAATGCCGAATAATCGCGTGATTGAGAATTGCTAGCATCGGCCAATGACTCCTGTATCTATTAGCACCTCCAACATCCTTGCCATCGAGGACGATCCGGTCCTGGGTGCCTACCTGCGCGAAGAGCTGCAACGCGGCGGCTTCAAGGTCACCTGGTGCCAGAATGGCAAGGAGGGCCTGCAGGTCGCGCAGAGCAGCCGCTTTGATGTGGTGCTGATGGATATCCTGCTGCCCGGCCTCAACGGCCTGGATGTACTGGCGCAGTTGCGCAAAAGCAGCTCGACGCCGGTGATCCTGATGTCGGCGCTGGGCGCCGAGGCCGACCGCATCAGCGGTTTCAAGCGTGGCGCCGATGACTACCTGCCCAAGCCCTTCAGTATGGTCGAGCTGCAGGTTCGCATCGAAGCGATCCTGCGCCGGGTAGCGCTGGAGCGGCGCCACCAGCAACCGGCTGCGATGCTGGCCGGTGAACTGCGCTTCGACGAAGAGGCCAGCGATGTCTGTTATGGCCAGCAGTGGGCGGGGCTGACCCTCAGCGAGTATCGCCTGCTCGACACCCTGCAGCGCAGCGATGAAGAGGTGCTGAGCAAGGCCTTCCTTTATCAGCAGGTGTTGCAGCGCGGCTATGCACGCCACGATCGCAGCCTGGACATGCACGTCAGCCAGATCCGCCGCAAGCTCAAGGCCATCGGCTACCTGGAGCGCGAGGTGCGCACGGTGTGGGGCAAGGGCTACGTGCTCAGTAGCGTCGAGGTGCATTGAGGTGCCCAATCGTCATTCCGTGTTCTGGAAACTGGCGATCCTGCTGGTGGGCTTCTGCCTGCTGATGATCGGCCTGAGCTGGACCTGGGGCCGGCACATGGACACCCAGAACGCCTTCCTTTCCGAACAGGCCAAAAGCATCCTGCAGGGTTATGCCAGCGATGCCGAGCAGGCCTGGCTGCAAGGCGGGCAGGCCGGTATCGACGCCTGGCTGGCGGCGGTGGGTGAAAAGGAAAGCGGCTGGGTCGGGGTGATCGGCCCGAACCTGCAGTCATTGAGCAGCACGCCGCTCAACGAGGCTGAAAGCCGGCGCCTGACCTTTCTGCGCGGCATCGACTGGCCAGTAAGCCCGCGCGCGATCGGCATGCCGTGGATGCGCCTGCCGTTCCCGCAACAGCCACATTTGGGCACCTTGGTCATGGAGCTGCCGCAGCGCCTGGCGCCGGGGCAGTACCGGGTGCTGTGGCGAGTGGTGACCAACGGCATCATCCCCGGGCTGTTTACCTTGCTGCTATGCGTCGGCCTCTACCGCATGCTGGTTGTGCCGCTGATCCAGTTGCGCGAGCAGGCCAATGCCTGGCGTGCCGACCAGCTCTCGGCCCGGGTCGCCAGCAGCACCACCAGCCGCCAGGACGAGCTGGGCGAACTGGGCCGTGCCTTCGATGACATGGCCGAACGTCTGCAGGGCACGGTGGCCTTGCAACAGCAGCTGTTGCGCGACCTTTCCCACGAGCTGCGCACGCCCTTGAGCCGCTTGCGCGTGGCCTGCGACAGCGAGGCGGATGCCAATCAGCTACGCGTACGCCTGGGGCGCGAAATCGACTGCATGCAGCATCTGGTCGAAGATGCCTTGCAACTGGCCTGGCTCGACACTGAGCGGGCGCCCTTGAGCAAAGAGCCGATCCAGGTCCAGGCGCTGTGGGAAATGCTCGCCGAGGATGCCTGCTACGAGAGTGCCTGGCCGGCTGCGCAACTACATTGTGCGCTGGATGCCTCATGCTGGGTGCAGGGCAACCTCAACAGCCTGGCCCAGGCGCTGGAGAACATTCTGCGCAATGCCATCCGGCATTCGTCGGCCGGTGGTGTGATCCGCCTGGATGGTCGGCGCCAGGGCGATGACTGGCTGATCTGGCTGGAAGACCAGGGTGGCGGCGTGGCGGAACGCGAGCTGGAGCGCATTTTCGCGCCTTTTACCCGCCTGGACGGATCGCGGCCCGGTGATGGCGGCTTCGGGCTGGGCCTGAGCATTGCCCGTAACGCCATCGTCCGTCAGGGCGGGCGCTTGTGGGCGCAGAATACCGGGCAGGGCCTGCGCCTGAGCATGCAGCTGCCAGCAGTGTGATCGCGGGTCCGCTTCGCGGCCCATCGCCGGCAAGGCCGGCTCCCACAGGTTTCAGGTGAGTGCATGTCCACTGCCGGAGATTTATTGCTTATAGCTCGCAGCTATAACCCCAACACATTGCGTGATATGGGCAAATCCCGTTTGCCGGTATGATAGGCGCCCCCGCAGTCTGGATTGCGAATACGCCATGACCTTGCAGTACCCAACCATCGCCGATTGCGTCGGCAACACGCCTCTGGTCCGCCTGCAGCGCATTGCCGGCGAAACCAGCAATACCCTCCTGCTCAAGCTTGAAGGCAACAACCCGGCAGGCTCGGTCAAGGACCGGCCGGCGCTGTCGATGATCACCCGCGCCGAGCTGCGTGGGCAGATCAAGCCGGGCGATACCCTGATCGAAGCGACCTCGGGCAACACCGGCATCGCTCTGGCCATGGCGGCGGCGATCAAGGGTTACAAGATGATCCTGATCATGCCCGACAATTCCAGCGCCGAGCGCAAGGCGGCGATGACCGCCTATGGCGCCGAGCTGATCCTGGTCAGCAAGGAAGAGGGCATGGAAGGCGCCCGCGACCTGGCCGACCGCCTGCAGGCCGAAGGCCGTGGCCTGGTGCTCGACCAGTTCGGCAATGGCGACAACCCTGAAGCCCACTACGTGAGCACCGGCCCGGAAATCTGGCGCCAGACCCAGGGCAGCATTACCCACTTCGTCAGCTCCATGGGCACCACCGGCACCATCATGGGCTGCTCGCGCTACCTCAAGGAGCAGAACCCGGCGGTGCAGATCGTCGGCCTGCAGCCGATGGAAGGCTCGGCCATCCCCGGCATCCGCCGCTGGCCGCAGGAATACCTGCCGAAGATCTACCAGTCCGAGCGCGTTGACCGCGTGGTCGACATGGCCCAGAGCGAAGCCGAAGAAACCACCCGCCGCCTGGCCCGGGAAGAGGGCATTTTTTGTGGCGTGTCCTCCGGTGGTGCAGTGGCAGCCATGCTGCGCCTGTCCCGCGAGCTGGAAAACGCCGTGATGGTGGCGATCATTTGCGACCGTGGCGACCGTTACCTGTCGACCGGCATTTTCGATTCAGTGAACTGATGTCCAAGAACAAACGTAACAGCGGCCTGCGCTTTCAGCCGGCCGGTGGCACCCGCGCGCCACAGATCCCCACCGGCAAAAAGCAGCGCCTGAGCATCGAGCGCCTGGCCGGTGACGGCCGGGGCATCGCCTTTCTCGACGGTCGTACCTGGTTCGTCAGTGGCGCGCTGGCCGAGGAAGAGGTCGAAGCGCGGGTGCTCAACACCCACGGCAAGGTGGTCGAGGCGCGCCTTGAGCGGGTGTTCAGTGCCAGCCCGGCGCGCCGCGAGGCCCCGTGCAAGCACTTCGACCGCTGTGGCGGCTGCAACCTGCAGCACCTGCCCCATGCCGAGCAACTGGCGCTCAAGCAACGCCTGCTGGCCGAGCAGTTGCAGCGGGTTGCCGGCGTGCAGCCCGAGCATTGGGCCGCGCCGCTGAGCGGTCCGGAATTCGGCTACCGGCGCCGGGCGCGGGTTGCGGTGCGTTGGGACAACAAGGCAAAACAGCTTGAAGTCGGTTTTCGCGCCGAAGCCAGCCAGGACATCGTCGCCATCGACGACTGCCCGGTGCTGGTACAACCCTTGCAGTCGATCATGCGTCACCTGCCAACGCTGTTGCGCAGCCTGAGCAAGCCGCAAGTGGTGGGTCACGTCGAACTGTTCAGCGGTACCGCGCTGGCGCTGCTGTTGCGCCACACCGGGCCCTTGGCTGAGGGCGACCTGGCGCGCCTGCAGGCGTTCTGCGCCGAGGCCGGTGCGCAGCTGTGGCTGCAAGGCGAGGGTGAACCTTTGCCGCTGGACGCCGGTCAGAGCCTCGGTTTCCGCCTTGAACCGTGGAACCTGGAGCTTGCGTACCGGCCGGGCGATTTCGTCCAGGTCAACGCCCAGGTCAACACCGCGATGATCGAGCAGGCCCTGGCCTGGTTGGCGCCGCAGGCCGATGAGCGCGTGCTCGACCTGTTCTGCGGCCTGGGCAACTTTGCCTTGCCGCTGGCCCGGCAGGCCAAGGAAGTGGTGGCGGTGGAGGGGGTGCAGGCGATGGTCGAGCGGGCCGCCGCCAATGCCCGTAGCAACAATTTGCATAACACGCAGTTTTTTCAGGCCGATTTATCGCAGCCTTTGGCGGCGTCGGGCTGGGCCGCAGGAGGCTTTTCTGCGGTACTCTTGGACCCACCGCGTGATGGTGCATTTGAGGTTGTGCGAAAAATCGCAGACCTCGGCGCGAAACGTCTTGTTTATGTATCGTGCAATCCGGCGACCCTGGCCCGCGACACCGTTGAACTGGTCAGGCAGGGTTACCGGTTAAAAAGTGCCGGGATTCTCGACATGTTTCCTCAGACGGCGCATGTCGAAGCCATGGCGTTATTCGAAGCGGGTTAGCCAGGCTGACGCGTTCGGCGCTGCACCTTGGGTCCGGCAGGGGCAGCACCAGTGATTTCAAGCGCATCGCGAATGCGCTGTAGGGAAAGGTAAACAAAGATGGTACAGGTGAGAGTGCACCAGCCGGTCAACACCGACGGCAGTATCAATCTCGAAGCATGGCTGGATCATGTGGTGAGCGTCGACCTGGCGCTGGACCGGGAGGCCCTCAAGGCCGCTTGCGAGTTCGCCCAGGACATCGAAAAAAAGGGCAACCCGGCCAAGCATTCCTGGGCCGATGGTACGTCGAGTTTCCAGGCCGGCCTGGAAATCGCTGAAATCCTGGCCGACCTCAAGCTCGACCAGGACTCGCTGGTCGCCGCGGTCATCTACCGCGCCGTGCGCGAAGGCAAGGTGACCCTGGCTGAAGTCGGCCAGCGTTTTGGCCCGGTGGTCTCCAAACTGATCGACGGCGTGCTGCGCATGGCTGCCATCAGTGCCAGTCTCAGCCCGCGCCAGTCGCTGGTGCTGGGCTCGCAGGCGCAGGTCGAGAACCTGCGCAAGATGCTCGTGGCAATGGTCGACGACGTGCGCGTGGCGTTGATCAAGCTGGCCGAGCGGACCTGCGCGATTCGCGCGGTCAAGGGCGCCGACGACGAGAAACGCAATCGCGTCGCCCGCGAAGTCTTCGATATCTACGCACCGCTGGCCCACCGACTGGGCATCGGTCATATCAAGTGGGAGCTGGAAGACCTGTCCTTCCGCTACCTCGAACCCGATCAGTACAAGCAGATCGCCAAGCTGTTGCACGAGCGCCGGCTGGACCGCGAGCGCTTCATCAGCGACGTGATGAACCAGCTGCAGAACGAACTGCTGGCCACCGGCGTCAACGCCGACATCAGCGGCCGGGCCAAGCACATCTATTCGATCTGGCGCAAAATGCAGCGCAAGGGCCTGGAATTCAGCCAGATCTACGACGTGCGCGCAGTGCGCGTGCTGGTCCCGGAAATGCGCGACTGTTACACCGCGCTGGGTATCGTCCACACCCTCTGGCGGCACATTCCCAAAGAGTTCGACGACTACATCGCCAACCCCAAGGAAAACGGCTACCGCTCGTTGCACACCGCGGTGATCGGCCCTGAGGGCAAGGTCCTCGAGGTGCAGATCCGCACCCATGCCATGCACGAAGAGGCCGAGCTCGGCGTCTGCGCGCACTGGCGCTACAAGGGCACCGATGTCAAACCCAGCTCCAACCACTACGAGGAGAAAATCTCCTGGTTGCGCCAGGTGCTGGAATGGCATGAGGAGCTGGGCGACATCGGTGGCCTGGCCGAACAGCTGCGCGTTGATATCGAACCGGACCGGGTCTACGTATTCACCCCCGATGGCCACGCCATCGACCTGCCCAAGGGCGCCACGCCGCTGGACTTTGCCTACCGGGTGCACACCGAGATCGGCCACAACTGCCGCGGGGCGAAGATCAACGGCCGCATCGTGCCGCTCAACTACAGCCTGCAGACCGGCGAGCAGGTCGAGATCATCACCAGCAAGCACGGCAACCCCAGCCGCGACTGGCTGAACTCGAACCTGGGCTACGTCACCACCTCGCGGGCGCGGGCGAAGATCGTCCACTGGTTCAAGCTGCAGGCCCGCGACCAGAACGTCGCCGCCGGCAAGACCCTGCTCGAGCGCGAACTCAACCGCCTGGGCCTGCCGCAGGTCGACTTCGAACGCCTGGCGGAAAAAGCCAACCTGCGTACCGCCGAGGACATGTTCGCTTCGCTGGGCGCCGGGGACCTGCGCCTGGCGCACCTGGTCAACGCCGCGCAGCAACTGGTCGAGCCCGAGCGCAGCGATCATGTCGAGCTGGTGCCGCGCAAGGCCACCGGCTACAAGCCGGGCAAGCGTGGCGACATCCAGATCCAGGGCGTCGGCAACCTGCTCACGCAAATGGCCGGTTGCTGCCAGCCGCTGCCGGGCGATGCGATTGTTGGCTACATCACCCAGGGCCGTGGCGTGACCATCCACCGTCAGGACTGCGCCTCGGTGCTGCAACTGGCCGGGCGCGAGCCGGAGCGGATCATCCAGGTCAGCTGGGGGCCGGTGCCGGTACAGACCTACCCGGTGGATATCATCATCCGTGCCTACGACCGTCCGGGCTTGCTGCGTGACGTTTCCCAGGTCCTGCTCAACGAGCGGATCAACGTGCTGGCGGTCAACACCCGCTCGAACAAGGAAGACAACACCGCACTGATGTCGCTGACCATCGAGATTCCTGGCCTGGATGCCCTCGGGCGCCTGCTGGGGCGGATTTCGCAACTGCCGAACATCATCGAGACGCGGCGTAACCGTACGCCTTGAGGCCCTATCGCCGGCAAGCCGGCTCCCACAGGAAACAGGTTGCTCCGATCCTGTGGGAGCTGGCTTGCCAGCGATGAGGCCAGACCTGAGAGAGCCCTTTGATGCACACCCTAGACGACCTGCTCCACCTCATGGCCCGCCTGCGCGACCCGCAGCATGGCTGCCCGTGGGACCTCAAGCAGACCTACGCGACCATCGTCCCCTACACCCTCGAAGAAGCCTACGAAGTGGCCGACGCCATCGAGCGCAGCGACTTCGAGCACTTGCAGGGCGAACTCGGTGACCTGCTGTTCCAGGTGGTCTACTACAGCCAGCTGGCACGCGAAGAAGGCCGTTTCGAGTTCGATGGCGTGGTCGACAGCATCACCCGCAAGCTGATCCGCCGCCATCCGCACGTATTCCCAAGCGGTGAACTCTACGCTGCCCTCGACACACCCAAGCTCGACGAAGCCCAGGTCAAGCAGCGCTGGGAACAGATCAAGGCCCAGGAGCGCGCCGAGAAGGGCGAGCCCGAGCAGTTGTCGTTGCTCGACGACGTGCCGGCCGCGTTGCCGGCCTTGTCGCGGGCGGCCAAACTGCAAAAGCGTGCCGCCCAGGTCGGTTTCGACTGGCCACACGCCTTGCCGGTGCTCGACAAGGTTCGCGAAGAACTCGACGAAGTGCTGCAGGCCATGGCCGACGACGACAGCGTGGCCCTGGCCGACGAGCTTGGCGATTTGCTGTTCGCGGCGGTCAACCTGGCCCGGCACCTGAAGGTCGACCCGGAAAACGCCCTGCGCGGGGCGAACAAAAAGTTTGAGCGACGTTTCCGTTTTATCGAACAGGCATTGCGCGACATAGGCCGTCCGATTGAAGATTGCACCCTCGAAGACATGGATGCGCTCTGGGGCGAAGCCAAACGTCAGGAAAAGAACCTGCCCAGCTGCGGCTGAGCTGTTGCATAAGTGAGTGAACGATGAGCCTTTCCCTTCGCGACCAATTGCTCAAGGCCGGTCTGGTCAACCAGAAACAGGTCAAGCAGGTCAGTAAAGATCAGAAGAAACAAAAGCGCCTGGAGCACAAAGGCCAGGTCGAGGTCGACGATACCCAGCAGCGGCTGGCCAAGGAAGCCATGGCGGAAAAAGCCAAGCGCGACCAGGAGCTCAACCGCCAGCAGCAGGAGAAGGCCGAGCAGAAGGCCCGCGCCGCCCAGGTCAAGCAATTGATCGAAGTCTCGCGCCTGCCCAAGCTGACCACCGAGGACTACTACAACTTCGTCGACGACAAGAAGGTCAAGCGTCTGTCGGTCAACGCCCTGATGCGCAGCAAGCTGAGCAGCGGTTCGCTGGCCATCGTGGCCCATGGCGGTGGTTACGAAGTGATCCCCCGTGAAGCGGCGCTGAAGATCCAGGAGCGCGACCCGCAGCGCATTGTCCTGCTCAACACCCAGGTTGAAGAGCCGGATGCCGACGATCCGTACGCGGCCTACGTGATCCCTGACGATCTGATGTGGTAAAGACGACAAACCCCGCTTCGGCGGGGTTTGTTTTTTCTGGAGGGGGTTATTGCTGTTGCCGTCTGTTCTCGAGGTATTCCAGCTCGATGCGGTAGCTGTGGGCCTCATGCTCGTTGTGGAACATGCCGACCAGCTCACCCTGCTGATGCACATCCCAGATGCGCACGCCTGCAGCCAGGCCTTCGTGAGACATTTTGCTTTCGTCGCGCTCAGTTACTTTGACAGTCATCTGCAAACTCCACTTTCAGTTAACTGCGGCACCGTGTCGCAGGTCTCTTTTATAGAGTTTGTTAGCAGGCTAAGTAAATAAACGGCGCATGAAACATCTTTCATGTCCCTGTGGGGGGCGGGCTTGCCCCGCGATGCGATGTGACTGGTAGCCTGCGATCGCGGGGTAAGCCCGCTCCTGCCAAGGGTGTAAAAAGAAACCCCGCACGTGGCGGGGTTTCGGGTGTTACCAGCAGTCAGGCAATCAGTTGCCCTTGACTGTCTTGCCGTCGACCGTGCCGTCCTGCAGGACGATCACGTACTCCTTGCCGTCGGTCTCGACCTGGCGCAGTTGCACCAGCAGGTAATCCCAGTCCTTGGCGAACCACAGCTCGGTGATGCGCTTGCTCTGGCTCGGGTCGCGCACGCGCTCGACCTTGATGGCATCGACCTGGCCGGTCTTGGTGGTGACTTTCTCGCTGCCCAGGACGCGGAAGTCGTAGGTGTCGATCTCGTCGCCATCGACCACCTGGTAGCTCACGCTCTTCTTGCCAGCTGCCACGTCATGCTGCAGGGCCAGTTGATAGGTGGACTTGTCGAGCACACCGCGGTTGAGCGGCAGGTTGATCGCGTCGCCGCGGTCGGTGCCGGTGATCTTCTTGCTGCTCCAGTCGAAATCCAGATCGACCTTCTTGGCCTTGCCCAGGCCGCCACGTTCGAAGTGGTAGGTCTGGGGCAGCAGGGTGTCCTTGTCCAGCTTCAGGGTACTTTGCTCAATCAGGCTGGCGATCATCATCGACGCCTTGAAATTAAGGTTCCAGGTACCGTTGGCGTTCTTTTCCAGGCTGCGCTCGGCAGTGCCACTCATGGGCAGTTGCTTCCAGTCGGCGGTGTAGCTGGCCGAGAATGGCTTCAGATCGGCTGCCTGCAACGGCAGCGCGAGCACGGCGAGAGCGAAGAGCAGGGCACGACGCATAATTTCTCCTAGGGTCGAATCAAGTGGCCGCTGGCCGCCAGAGGCTGGCCATCCAGTAGAGCACCGTGCTCGCCCAGGCGCAAACGGCCCTCGGCAAACCAGCGCACCGCCAGCGGATAGATCAGGTGTTCCTGGCTGTGAACCCGCTGTGCCAGACATTCTGGCGTGTCATCCAACTCTACCGGTATCACTGCCTGTACGACCAGCGGTCCGCCATCGAGTTCCTCGGTGACGAAGTGCACGCTGCAGCCATGCTCGGCATCGCCGGCTTCCAGCGCTCGTTGATGAGTGTGCAGGCCCTTGTACTTGGGCAGTAGGGAAGGGTGAATGTTCAGCAGGCGGCCCTGGTAGTGACGGACAAAGCCGGCACTGAGGATGCGCATGAAACCGGCCAGCACCACCAGTTGCGGGCGGTAGCCATCGATCAGTTCGACCAGTGCCGCGTCGAATGCCTCGCGGCCGTCGAAGGCCTTGTGGTCGAGCACGGCGGTGGCGATACCGGCGTCTTTGGCGCGCTGCAAGCCATAGGCGTCGGCGCGGTTGGAGATGACCGCGCAGATCCGCACCGGGCTGTCGCCGGTGCGGGTGCTGTCGATCAATGCTTGCAGGTTGCTGCCGGTGCCGGACAACAGCACCACGACATCACAGGTCTTGCTCGGCATCAGTGTGCCTTGACGTTCTTCAGCTCAACCTGGGCAGCGCCTTCGGCGGCGATGCCGATCTGGCCGATGACCCATGGCTGCTCGCCGGCTTCACGCAGGACCTTCAGGGCGATGTCGACCTGGTCCTGGGCGACGCAGATGACCATGCCGACGCCGCAGTTCAATACGCGGTGCATTTCGTGCTCGTCGACGTTGCCTTGCTGTTGCAGCCAGTCGAACACCGCCGGGCGATTCCAGCTGGCCACGTCAACCACAGCCTGGGCGCCTTTTGGCAGGACGCGCGGGATGTTGTCGAGCAGGCCGCCACCGGTGATGTGGGCCATGGCCTTGACCGCGCCGGTGTCCTTGATCAGCTTGAGCAGCGGCTTTACGTAGATGCGCGTCGGGGCCATCAGCAGTTCGGTCAGCGGCTTGCCGTCGAGCTGGACGGTTTCGATGTCGGCACCGGAAACTTCGATGATCTTGCGGATCAGCGAGTAGCCGTTGGAGTGCGGGCCGGACGATGGCAGGGCGATCAGCGCGTCGCCAGTGGCAACCTTGGAGCCGTCGATGATTTCGGCTTTTTCTACCACGCCAACGCAGAAGCCGGCCAGGTCGTAGTCTTCGCCTTCGTACATGCCTGGCATTTCAGCGGTTTCACCGCCGACCAGGGAGCAACCAGCCAGTTCGCAGCCAGCGCCGATACCGGTGACCACGGTAGCGGCAACGTCGACATTGAGTTTGCCGGTGGCGTAGTAGTCGAGGAAGAACAGCGGTTCGGCACCACAGACCACCAGGTCGTTGACGCACATGGCGACCAGGTCCTGGCCGATGCTGTCGTGCTTGTTCAGGTTCAGTGCCAGGCGCAGCTTGGTGCCGACGCCGTCGGTGCCGGAGACCAGAACCGGCTGCTTGTAGCCGGCCGGGATCTCGCAGAGGGCGCCAAAACCGCCCAGGCCGCCCATGACTTCCGGGCGCGCCGTGCGCTTGGCAACGCCTTTGATGCGTTCGACCAATGCTTCACCGGCGTCGATGTCTACACCGGCGTCCTTGTAGCTCAGGGAGGGTTGCTTGCTCATGATCCAGGCCTTTAGGGGGGAGGGATTCAGGGGAATCGACCGTGACCTGCCAGGCAAGGCGGAGGGAATCCGGCTGCCTGACCGTCGCCGGTCTGCGAAGGCGCGCGATTTTATCAGGGTTGCCCGGTAGCGGCCATCCTCAGGCCGACGGGCAG
This sequence comes from Pseudomonas sp. 2(2015), assembly GCF_000955865.1. Taxonomy (NCBI): domain Bacteria; kingdom Pseudomonadati; phylum Pseudomonadota; class Gammaproteobacteria; order Pseudomonadales; family Pseudomonadaceae; genus Pseudomonas; species Pseudomonas sp. 2(2015). The sequence goes on along the minus strand of NZ_JYOF01000003.1, from coordinate 1,099,863 downwards.
GGCCTTAAATGTTGCGAAAAATACGCTTTAACAGTGCGCGACTGGTTGCCACGGCGCAGGCTGTATAAGGTATAGCAAAGGCGATGGGCGCAATTTGCCGCCAGCGGTTGAATGTTTTACCGGGTGCTGCGGTCTGAGCTGCGTCCGTTTTTGTCGCCCACGCTTCTTTATTACCTGGACAGGAATCCTCCATGCGTTTGCGTAATTACCTGGCCGCCGGCTGTCTGGCCCTGTTCGGCCTCTCGGCTCAGGCCGAAACCCTCTCCGGCCTTTATCAGGTCCGCGAACCGGTCACCGGCCAGGGCGCCGAAGCCCGTACCCAGGCCACCGAAAAAGCCCTCGAAACCCTGGTGTTGCGCCTGACCGGCGACGTCAAGGCTGTGCAAAGCCCGGGCCTGGCTGCGCTGCGCAAAGACCCGCAACAAATCATCAGCCAGTTCGGCTTCGAGGCCGGCCCGCCGGAAACCGTGCTGGTCGACTTCGACCCGGGCAGCACCGAGCGCGCCTTGCGTCAGGCGGGCCTGGCCCTGTGGGGCAATAACCGGCCAGCGATCCTCGGCTGGTGGTTGAACGACAGCGTCGAAGGTTCGAACCTGGTCGGCGACGGCCAGGGCAGCGCCGAACCGCTGCGTCGCGCCGCCCAGCACCGCGGCCTGCCGCTGCGCTTGCCGCTGGCCGATCTGCAGGAGCAACTGGTGGCAACCGGCAAGAATCTTGAAGGCACCGACCCGGCGCCGCTGCGCGAGGCTTCCGAGCGCTACGGCGCCGATGCCTTGCTGGCGGTGCACGCCAGCGAAGCCGATGGCAAATGGCAGGGCAAGTGGCGCCTGTGGCTGGGCGAGCAGCGCGAGCAGGGCACTGCCGAGGGCGCTGATCAGGCGGCCCTGGCCGATGCCGTGATGCTCGCCGTCAGCAACCGCCTGGCGCCGCGTTTCGTCGCCCGTCCAGGGGCCAGCAGCGAAATGCAGGTGCAGGTCCAGGGCATGACCCTGGAACGTTATGCCGAACTGGGCCGGGTGCTCGAGCCTTACGGCGCGCGGCTCAAGGTGGTGCAGGGCGATACCCTGACCTATCAGGTCACCGGCAACAGCGATCAGTTGCGCGCGCAACTGGGCCTGGCCAAGTTGCAGGAGCTGCCGGCCGATGCGCCCGCGGCACCTGCAGCCGTCGATCCGGCCAACCCCGGGGCAACCCAGGCCGCCGCCCCGCAACCCTTCAACGGGCTGCGTTTTCGTTGGTAAACCCTGACCTGGCCGGGAGCCGTTCATGACTGATACACGTCGCTGGGTATGGGTAGGTGGGGCGCTGCTGTGCGCGGCCTTGCTGTATTGGCTGCACCCGATTCTTTCGCCGTTTCTGGTCGGCATTTTGCTGGCCTACCTGGCCGATCCGCTGGTCGACCGTCTGGAGCGCGCCGGCCTGTCGCGCACCTGGGGTGTGGTGGTGGTGTTTGCCCTGTTCACCCTGCTGCTGACCTTGTTGCTGCTGGTATTGGTGCCGATGCTGGCCAAACAGCTGGTGCGCCTGTATGAGCTGGCGCCGCAGATGCTCGACTGGCTGCAGCACCAGGCCCTGCCCTGGGTGCAGACGCGCCTGGGCCTGGCCGACGGCTTCTGGAAGTTCGACAAGATCAAGGCCGCCATCAGCGAGCACATGGGCCAGACCACCGACATCGTCGGGGTCATCCTGTCCCAGGCCACTGCTTCGGGCCTGGCCCTGATTGGCTGGCTGGCCAACCTGGTGCTGATCCCGGTGGTGAGCTTCTACCTGCTGCGCGACTGGGACCTGATGATGGCCAAGATCCGCAGCCTGCTGCCGCGCCAGCGCGAGGAACGGGTGGTGGCCCTGGCTGGTGAGTGTCACGAAGTGCTGGGCGCCTTCGTCCGTGGCCAGCTGCTGGTGATGCTGGCCCTGGGTATCATCTATGCCTCGGGGCTGATGCTGGTGGGCCTGGAGCTGGGCTTGCTGATCGGCCTGCTGGCGGGCCTGGCGGCGATCGTGCCGTACATGGGCTTCATTATTGGTATCGGTGCGGCGATGATTGCCGGGCTGTTCCAGTTTGGTGGCGACCCTTATCCTTTGCTCGGCATCGCAGCCGTATTCATGGTCGGCCAGGCGCTCGAAGGCATGGTGCTGACACCGCTGCTGGTGGGCGATCGCATTGGCCTGCACCCGGTGGCGGTGATCTTCGCGATCCTGGCCGGTGGCGAGATGTTCGGTTTTACCGGGGTGTTGCTGGCCTTGCCGGTGGCGGCAGTGATCATGGTGCTGCTGCGCCATGTGCATGACCTGTATAAAGAGTCGGATATCTACGCGGGCGAAATCGACCCGGATCTCTAGCTTGATAGCACCTGGCTTGCATTGGCCTTTACCCGCTAATGCAAGCCTTTGATTTTACTTGTGGTCTGCGCCGATTGTGCGAGGGGCTCCACGGGTATAAACTTTGCAGACTTTTCACAAAAGGCCCCTTGCGGTTCCCCGGAACTGCCCAGCCAGCATGAAACCGATCCAGTTGCCCCTGGGTGTGCGTCTGCGTGATGACGCCACCTTCATCAACTACTATCCGGGTGCCAACGCCGCCGCTTTGGGCTACGTCGAGCGACTCTGCGAAGCCGACGCCGGCTGGACCGAAAGCCTGATCTACCTGTGGGGCAAACAGGGCGTGGGCCGCACCCACCTGCTGCAGGCCGCCTGCCTGCGCTTCGAGCAACTGGGTGAACCGGCGGTGTACCTGCCCCTGGCGCAATTGCTCGATCGTGGCGTCGAATTGCTCGACAACCTCGAACAGTATGAACTGGTCTGCCTCGACGACCTGCATGTCATTGCCGGCAAGCCGGAGTGGGAAGAGGCCATGTTCCACCTCTTCAATCGCCTGCGCGACAGTGGTCGGCGCCTGTTGCTGGCTGCCTCCAGCTCGCCCCGCGAACTGCCGATCAAGCTCGCCGACCTCAAGTCGCGCCTGACCCTGGCGCTGATCTTCCAGATGCGTGCGCTGTCGGACGAAGACAAGCTGCGCGCCCTGCAATTGCGTGCTTCGCGCCGCGGCCTGCACCTGACCGACGAGGTCGGGCACTTCATCCTCACCCGTGGTACCCGCAGCATGAGCGCACTGTTCGACCTGCTCGAGCGCCTCGACCAGGCCTCTTTGCAGGCTCAACGCAAGCTCACCATCCCGTTCTTGAAAGAAACTTTGGGCTGGTAAGGCAGGGGCTAGAGCCTCGGCACATAAAAGTCACATTTTTTTCGATTGAATTTGCAAATCGATGCGATAGAAGGCATAGTCTCGACTTCTTTAAATTCCAGACACGGTCGTGCCCATGCTAAATCGCTTCGCACCCCTCGTGCCCCTCGCACTCGTGACCCTGCTTTTTGGCTGCGCGACCACCGGTCCCGTATCGCAGCAGCAGGTTCAGCAGCAACCGGTTTCCGCTCAGGTTTCGACCAAGTCCTCCGTCCAGGCGACGTTCGAGGAAGAGCTGGCCACCGAAGAAGAGCTGCAAGATTTCTCCAGCAGCAAGCCTTACCAGCTGCCAGCCCTGGCCGACAACATTCTCGAGCGCGGCATGTCGCTGATCGGTACCCGCTACCGTTTCGGTGGTACCTCCGAGAACACCGGCTTTGATTGCAGCGGCTTCATCGGCTACCTGTTCCGCGAAGAAGCCGGCCTCAACCTGCCGCGCTCTACCCGCGAAATGATCAACGTCAAGGCCCCGCTGGTTGCTCGCAACAACCTCAAGCCAGGCGACCTGCTGTTCTTCAGCACCAATGGTCGCGGCCGCGTCAGCCACGCCGGTATCTACCTCGGCGACGATCAGTTCATCCACTCCAGCAGCCGCCGCAGCGGTGGCGTGCGCATCGACAAGCTCGGTGATCGCTACTGGAGCAAGACCTTCATCGAAGCCAAGCGTGCACTGGCCATGGCTCCGGCCGCGACCACGCTCTCGCGCAACTGATCCTTCGACAGGTTTGACCACGGCGACGTAGCTGAAAAGCTCGTCGCCGTGCGTGTTTACAGAAAGCGTCTAATCTAAATTCTCAACTCTTTTCGGCTCTTGGCCGAAGCGGCTTCAGACAGGATGTTCTGACCATGGCGATGATGGCGCGCTTCGCTCTACTTTCCCTCGCAGCACTGCTCGGTGCCTGCTCAAGTCATGCCCCGGCCCCGCGTAAAGTGGTCGAGCCGGCAGTCATGGCCCCGCAAGTGTATTTCTCCCCGGTTGCCGAAGACGTGCTGTTCCGCGCCCTCGGCCTGGTCGGCACGCCGTACCGTTGGGGCGGCAACACCCCGGATTCGGGTTTCGACTGCAGCGGCCTGATTGGCTACGTCTATCGTGATGCTGCGGGCATCTCGTTGCCGCGTTCGACCCGGGAGATGATCGGCATCCGCGCACCGAGCATCGAGCGCAACGACCTGCAGTCCGGCGACCTGGTGTTCTTTGCCACCAATGGTGGCTCGCAGGTCAGCCATGCCGGTATCTATGTCGGCGAAGGGCGCTTCGTCCATGCCCCGGCCACCGGCGGAACGGTGCGCCTGGACTACCTGTCCAGCAGCTATTGGCAAAAGACCTACCTGAACGCCAAGCGGGTGCTGCAGCCAGCGCACCTGGCGCGCAACCCCTGACCTGTGCGAGGTAGACGATGACCGCCCAGACGCTCTACCTCGACGACCCCCTCTACCACTACCTGCAAAGCGTGTCGCTGCGCGAGACGCCGTTGCTCGCCCGTTTGCGTGAAGAAACCCAGGCCTTGGCCGAAGCACGCTGGCAGGTGGCACCGGAGCAAGGCCAGTTGCTGGCGCTGCTGGTGCGCCTGATCGGTGCCGAGCGGGTGATCGAGGTGGGTACTTTCACCGGCTACAGCGCTTTGTGCATGGCTCAGGCCATGGAGCATGGGCAGTTGCTTTGTTGCGACCTTGAGGGCAGCTACAACGCCGTGGCCTGGCGCTACTGGCAGGAGGCTGGAGTCGCCGAGCGCATCGAGCTACGCCTGGCACCGGCGTTGCAGACCCTGGCGACACTGCCATCAGCGCGCTACGACCTGATCTTCATCGATGCCGACAAGGCCAACTACCCGCACTATCTGGAAGAGGCCCTGCGACTGCTGCGAGTGGGCGGGCTGGTACTGTTCGACAACACCTTGTGGAGCGGGCGGGTGCTTGAGCAAAACCCGCACAGCGAAGACACCCGCGCCATTCAGGCCTTGAACCGCACGCTCAAGGACGACCCACGGGTGGACCTGTCGATGCTGCCGATTGGCGATGGCCTGACCCTCTGCCGCAAACGCTGAGCTCCCCCGGCTTACCGGGCCTTGCTCACCCGCCAGATCGTGTTCCCGACATCATCGGCTACCAGCAGCCCGCCGCGCTGATCGTTGATCACCCCGACCGGCCGGCCCATGGCCTTGCCTTCATCATTGAGAAACCCGCTGAGCACGTCGATCGGCTTGCCCGCAGGTTTGCCGGCAGTGCTGAAGGGTACGAAGATCACCTTGTAGCCACTGTGCGGCTTGCGGTTCCACGAGCCATGCTGGCCAATGAACGCGCCTTGCTCGAACGGTGCCGGCAGCACCCCTGCTTCGGCGAAGGTCAGGCCCAGCGACGCCGTGTGCGGCCCCACCGCATAGTCCGGGGCAATGGCGCTGGCCACCAGGTTCGGATCAGACGGGTTGACCCGCTGATCGATGTGCTGGCCGTAATAGCTGTAGGGCCAGCCATAGAAGCCGCCATCCTTGACCGAGGTAATGTAGTCGGGCACCAGGTCGCTGCCGATCTCGTCACGCTCGTTGACTGCGGTCCACAGCTGTCCGGTGTGCGGCTCCCAGGCCAGGCCGTTGGGGTTGCGCAGGCCCGAGGCGAAGATCCGCGTCTGGCCGCTGGCCGGGTCGACTTCCCAGATCGCCGCGCGGCCTTTTTCCTGGTCCATGCCGTTCTCGCCGACATTGCTATTGGAGCCGACGGTGACGTAGAGCTTCTTGCCGTCACGGCTGGCGATCACGTTCTTGGTCCAGTGATGGTTCAGCGTGCCGCCCGGTAGTTCGGCCACGGCAGTACCCGGGCCCTTGATCGAAGTCGCGCCGGGTTCATAGTGAAAGCGCAGCAGGCGATCGGTGTCGGCGACGTAGAAGTCATTGCCGACCAGGGCCATGCCGAACGGTGAATTGAGGTTCTCGATAAAGGTCGTGCGGGTTTCCGCCACGCCGTCGTGGTCGCTGTCGCGCAGCAGGCTGATGCGGTTGGCGCTGGGCACGCCGGCGCCAGCGCGGTCCATGACCTTGCCCATCACCCAGCCGCGAATACCCTTGCCGTCATCGGGTTTGGGCGGGGCATTGGTTTCGGCCACCAGGATGTCGCCGTTGGGCAGGGCATAGAGCCAGCGCGGGTGGTCCAGGCCTGCGGCGAAGGCCGCCACCTGGGTGCCGGGCGCGGCCTTGGGCGTCATGCCCTGGGGCCAGCCAATGGCGGGGGCGATGTTGACGGTGGGGATCAGGGTCTTGTTCGGTTCGGGCAATTGCGGCGACGGGCCGACCCCGTCGCTGACCTCAAGGCGGGCGTTCTCGCCGCAGCCGCTTAACCCCGCAGTCACTGCCAGCAGCAGTGCAATCGGCTTGATACCCATGTCGTTTCCCTCGCAATGATGGCCGCTATTGCCAGTAGAGGCACGCCAGGGGTGGGAGGTTCCCCGGGTCAGGCCTGCTTGAGCAACAGGGCGATGCCGGGGTGATACTGGCCGGCTTCGTTGTGCAGCTTGCGGTAGGCGTAGGGAAAGTACCAGGCGATGGCGCAGGCGTTATGCTTTTGCAGGTCGTCGACCAGGTCCTGCAGCTCTTCGGGGCTGGCGTGCTGGCCGGCTTTCCAGGGGCTGGCGAACAGCGCAGCGACTTTAAGCTGGCTGGGCGCGGCAATTTGCCGAGCAGCCTGGACGGTTTCGCCCAGGGCGTTATTCAGGTCGAGCTTGGCGATGCGTGGCCAGCGCTGGCTGGCCTGCAGGTAGGCAGCCTCTTCGCGGTTGGCGATGTACAGGTCGCAGCGGCCTTCGCGATCGCCGTCATCGCGCTGCTTCTTGCTCTGGTGCTGCTGCAGGGTCACCAGCTCGGCCTGCCAGGCGGCGGCCGAGAGCAGCCCGAGGTTGGCCTGGGCGCCGTGCCAATAGGGCGCCTCACCGTCACCGAGGGTCTGGTTGAAGCGGTCGATGCAATCGACCCAGCGTTCCAGGGCCGGGCGCAGGAACTCCAGGCGCGCATTATTGATGATCAGGCCTTGCATGCTGCTCTCCCTTATAGTTGTGATCGAGTACAGCCGAGGTATGGCTATTTGATATCACTGAAGTCAGTGTTGCACAAGATGACAAAGGCGCCATTGATCCAGGCCAGTGCAGCGCCTTTCATTGACGCTCCGGGTGCAACCCTCTAACCTTCGCGACTTGTTTCAGGTGCTCTGCAGGCGATGGCCTGGCAGGGTGAAACAGGGAAGCCGGTGGGCGCGTAAAACGCGCGAATCCGGCGCTGCCCCCGCAACGGTAGGTGAGTCAAGGCTGTGCAGGGCCACTGGGCATTCATGCCCGGGAAGGCGCGTAGCCCCGGGTGTCGATGGCCCCGCTCACAAGCCCGGAGACCGGCCTGTAACAGCCAACGGCATCACGGAGGGTGATGCGCGGTTCCTCCGGCCTGTGCCGCAGCCCTGCGCGTTTTCCGTCTGCCATATCCATTCATCTGTCACGCCCGTTCCTTCGATACGCTGAGCAGCCGTCGGCTGCTGCGTTCGTTGCAGATCGGCCGACAGTGGTTTGCGGAGAACCTCATGACTGAATCCACCGAGCGCGACGAACGCCACCTGGCGCGCATGCAGCGCAAAAAGGCCGTGATCGACGAGCGCATCGCCAACTCGCCCAACGAATGCGGCTTGCTGCTGGTACTTACCGGCAACGGCAAGGGCAAGAGCAGTTCGGCCTTCGGCATGCTCGCCCGGGCCATGGGCCACGGCATGCAGTGCGGCGTGGTGCAGTTCATCAAGGGCCGCAACAGCACTGGCGAAGAGCTGTTTTTCCGGCGCTTTCCCGAGCAGGTGCGCTACCACGTGATGGGCGAGGGCTTTACCTGGGAAACCCAGGACCGCCAGCGCGACATCGCTGCCGCCGAAGCTGCCTGGGCAGTGTCGCGGCAGATGCTCCAGGACCCGTCGATCGCCTTCGTGGTGCTTGATGAACTGAACATCGCCCTCAAGCACGGCTACCTCGACCTCGACCAGGTGCTCAGCGACCTGCAGGCGCGCCCGCCGATGCAGCACGTGATCGTCACCGGTCGCGCGGCCAAGGATGAAATGATCGAACTGGCCGACACCGTCACCGAAATGGGCATGATCAAGCACGCCTTCCAGGCCGGCATCCGCGCCCAGAAGGGCGTCGAACTATGAGTGATGCGCGCCATTGCCCGGCGGTATTGATCGCCGCACCGGCCTCCGGCCAGGGCAAGACCACGGTGACCGCCGCACTGGCGCGCCTGCATCGCAACCAGGGGCGCAAGGTTCGCGTATTCAAGTGCGGCCCGGACTTTCTTGACCCGATGATCCTCGAGCGCGCCAGTGGTGCGCCGGTGTATCAGCTCGACCTGTGGATGGTCGGCGAGCAGGAAAGCCGCCGGCTATTGTGGGAGGCGGCGGGCGAGGCCGACCTGATCCTCATCGAAGGGGTCATGGGCCTGTTCGACGGCACGCCATCGAGCGCCGACCTGGCCCGGCATTTTGGCGTGCCGGTGCTGGCGGTGATCGATGGCACCGCCATGGCCCAGACCTTCGGCGCCCTGGCCCTGGGCCTGGCGCGCTATCAGCCGGACCTGCCGTTTGCCGGGGTGTTGGCCAACCGTGTCGGTACCCTGCGCCATGCCCAGTTGCTTGAAGGCAGCCTGACCGAGGGGTTGCGCTGGTACGGTGGGCTGTCGCGAGAAACCGGCATCGAATTGCCGAGCCGTCACCTGGGGCTGGTGCAAGCCAGTGAACTGAACGACCTTGATGCGCGGCTGGATGCTGCCGCAGCGGCCCTGGGCGCCAGTTGCGATGCGGCGTTGCCGCCAGCGGTGCGCTTTGCCGCGCCGACCGAGTTTGCCATCGAGCCGTTGCTGCAAGGTGTGCGTATTGCCGTTGCCCGCGACGAAGCCTTTGCCTTTACCTATGGCGCCAACCTCGATCTGCTGCGGGCCATGGGCGCGCAGCTGGCGTTTTTCTCGCCGCTGCATGACACAAGCTTGCCGCCAGCCGACAGCTTGTATCTGCCTGGCGGTTACCCCGAATTGCATCACCAGGCGCTGGCGGCCAACACACCGATGCTCGAGGCTATCCGCGCCCATCACCACGCCGGCAAGCCGTTGCTCGCCGAATGCGGCGGCATGCTCTACCTGCTTGATGCGCTCACCGATGTTGCCGGCGAGCGTGCCGAACTGCTCGGCCTGCTGGCAGGCGAGGCAGTGATGCAAAAGCGCCTGGCCGCCTTGGCCCTGCAGGCCGTAGAACTGCCTGAAGGCACCTTGCGCGGGCACACCTATCATCATTCGCTGACCCATACCGAGCTTGAGCCGGTTGCCCGCGGCCAGAGCCCCAACGGTGGTCGTGGTGCCGAGGCGGTGTACCGCCAGGGGCGCTTGACCGCCTCCTACGTGCATTTCTATTTTGCTTCCAACCCCCAGGCGTCGGCGGCGCTGCTGTGTCCATGACTGAACATGCTTTTACCGAGGCCGAACGTGCGGCGGTCTACCGCGCCATCGGCGAGCGTCGCGACATGCGTCACTTCAGTGGCGGCGAAGTCGCCCCCGAGTTGCTCGCGCGCCTGCTTGAGGCCGCGCACCAGGCGCCCAGCGTCGGGCTGATGCAGCCCTGGCGTTTCATCCGTATCACCCAGCGCGAACTGCGCCAGCGGATCCAGGCCCTGGTGGAAGAGGAGCGCCTGCGTACAGCGCAGGCGCTCGGTGAGCGCTCCGATGACTTCATGAAACTCAAGGTCGAAGGCATCAACGACTGCGCCGAGCTGCTGGTGGCGGCGCTGATGGATGGGCGCGAAGCGCACATTTTCGGCCGCCGGACCTTGCCGGAGATGGACCTGGCGTCGTTGTCCTGTGCGATCCAGAACTTGTGGCTGGCGGCCCGCGCCGAAGGTCTGGGCATGGGCTGGGTGTCGCTGTTCGAGCCCCGGGCCCTGGCCGAGTTGCTCGGCATGCCGGCCGGTGCCAAGCCGTTGGCAATCCTCTGCCTGGGCCCGGTTCACGAATTTTACCCGGCGCCGATGCTGGTGCTTGAAGGCTGGACCACAGCGCGGCCGCTGCACGACATGCTGTTTGAAAACCAGTGGGGGGAGTCTTGATGAGCGTGGCGTTGCTGACAGTGGCCGGGGTGGCGCTGGATGCGCTGCTGGGCGAGCCCAAGCGCCGGCATCCGCTGGTAGCCTTCGGGCGCCTGGCCGGGCGCCTGGAACAGCGCTTGAATGCCGGCGGCCGAGGCTGGCGCAGCCACGGCGTCAGCGCCTGGTTCCTGGCGGTGGTGCCGCTGACCTTCATCGCCATGCTGTTGTCCTGGCTGCCGTACATTGGCTGGCTGATTGAAGTTTTGGCGCTGTACTGCGCCCTCGGCCTGCGCAGCCTTGGCGAGCACGTAACGCCGGTGGCCGAAGCCCTGCGCCAGGGCGACCTGGAAAAAGCCCGCCAGCGCGTCGGTTATCTGGTCAGCCGCGAAACCCGCGAGCTGGACGAAACCGCCGTGGCCCGCGCCGCCACCGAGTCGGTGCTGGAGAACGGCAGCGATGCGGTGTTCGCCGCGCTGTTCTGGTTTGTCGTTGCCGGCGTACCGGGGGTGGTGCTCTATCGCCTGAGCAACACCCTCGACGCCATGTGGGGCTATCGTAATGAACGCTTCGAGCGTTTTGGCTGGGCTGCGGCGAAGATCGACGATGTGCTCAACTATATTCCGGCACGCTTGGTGGCGCTGACTTACGCGCTGCTGGGCAAGACCCGCCTGGCCCTGAGCTGCTGGCGGCGCCAGGCGCCGTTGTGGGACAGCCCCAATGCCGGGCCGGTGATGGCGGCCGGGGCCGGAGCCCTGGGCGTCGAGCTGGGCGGGCCGGCGGTGTATCACGGCGAGCTGCACGAGCGCCCGCAACTGGGCGAAGGCCCGCAGGCCGATGCCGACGCCATCGAACGCGGTTGGCGCCTGGTTTGCCAGGGCGTGTGGTTGTGGTTGCTGCTGTTGTGCCTGGGGGCTGAATTCTATGCTTGAACACGGTGGTCGCCTGCAACGCGCAGTGCAGCAATACGGCATCGCCCGCGAAGACTGGCTGGACCTGTCCAGCGGCATTGCCCCCTGGTCTTATTCCATCCCCGAGATCCCGCTGCGGGCCTGGGCACGTTTGCCCGAAACTGAAGATGGCCTCGAGCAGGCGGCCCGTGAGTACTACCAGGTCGAGCAATTGCTGCCAGTGGCCGGCTCCCAGGCGGCGATCCAGGCTTTGCCACGCCTGCGTCGCCCCGGCACGGTCGGGGTGCTGTCGCCGTGCTACGCCGAACACGCCGAAGGCTGGCGCCGCGCTGGGCACCGGGTGCGCGAGTTGCCGCTGGACCAGGTCGATTACTACCTCGACAGCCTCGACGTGCTGGTGGTGGTCAACCCCAACAACCCCACCGGGCAGCTGATTGCTGCCGAGCAACTGCTGGAATGGCATGGTCGCCTGGCCCGCCGTGGCGGCTGGCTGCTGGTTGATGAAGCGTTCATGGACAACACCCCGCAACACAGCATTGGCGCCCATGCCGAGCGCAGCGGGTTGATCGTGCTGCGCTCGTTCGGCAAGTTCTTCGGCTTGGCCGGCGTACGCCTGGGCTTTGTTCTGGCCGAGCGCCAGTTGTTGCAACTGCTCGCCGAACAGCTCGGGCCCTGGACCATCAGCGGTCCGACGCGGATCCTCGGCCAGGCCTGCCTGCTCGACGGCGCCGCCCACCAGCAGCAGATCATCCGCTGCGCCGCTGCCAGCCAGCGCCTGGCCGAGGTGCTCAGTGCGGCAGGTTTCGCCCCCAGCGGCAGCTGCGATCTGTTCCAGTACCTGGTCACCGAGCAGGCGCCGCGCCTGCATGAATTCATGGCCCGGCGCGGCATCCTCCTGCGCCTGTTCAGCCAGCCGCCGAGCCTGCGTTTCGGCCTGCCGGCCAGTGAACCGGACTTTCAGCGCCTGGCCCAGGCTTTCAGCGATTACCGCAAGGAACAAGCATGACCACCCTGATGGTGCAGGGCACCACCTCCGATGCCGGCAAAAGCACCCTGGTGACCGCGCTGTGCCGCTGGCTGTTGCGCCAGGGCATTGCCGTGGTGCCGTTCAAGCCGCAGAACATGGCGCTCAACAGTGCCGTGACCGCCGAGGGCGGCGAGATCGGCCGCGCCCAGGCGGTGCAGGCGCAGGCCGCGGGCCTGGCGCCCCACACCGACATGAACCCGGTGCTTCTCAAGCCCAACAGCGACACCGGCGCCCAGGTGATCGTCCATGGCCGCGCGGTCACCAGCATGAACGCCGTGGCCTATCACGACTACAAGGCCATCGCCATGCAGGCCGTGCTGGCTTCGCACCAGCGCCTGAGCGCGGCCTATCCGGTGGTGATGGTCGAAGGCGCCGGCTCGCCGGCTGAAATCAACCTGCGTGCCGGCGACATTGCCAACATGGGCTTTGCCGAGGCAGTCGACTGCCCGGTGATCCTGATTGCCGACATCAACCGTGGCGGCGTTTTTGCGCATCTGGTCGGTACCCTGGAGTTGCTCTCGACGAGCGAACAGGCGCGGGTCAAAGGCTTTGTCATCAACCGTTTTCGTGGCGATATCGCCTTGCTCCAGCCGGGCCTGGACTGGCTTGAAGAACGTACCGGCAAGCCAGTGCTGGGCGTGCTGCCCTATGTGCTGGACCTGCACCTGGAAGCCGAAGACGGTATCGACCAGCGCCAGGGCCTCAAGGCCGGGCGCCAGCTCAAGGTGATCGTGCCGGTGCTGCCGCGCATCAGCAACCACACCGATTTCGACCCGCTGCGCCTGCACCCGCAGGTCGATCTGCAGTTTATCGGCCCCGGTCAGCCGATTCCGCCCGCTGACCTGATCATTTTGCCCGGCTCCAAGAGCGTGCGCGGCGACCTGGCGCAATTGCGTGAGCGTGGTTGGGACCAGGCGATCAGTCGCCACCTGCGTTACGGCGGCAAGGTCCTGGGCATTTGCGGCGGGCTGCAGATGCTCGGCCAGCGGGTGGAAGACCCCTTGGGCCTGGAAGGCCCAGCAGGAGCCAGCGATGGCCTCGGTCTGCTGGATTTTGTCACCGTGCTCGAAGCCGAAAAGCAGTTGCGCAATGTCGCCGGCACCCTGCAGCTGGAGCAGGCGGCCATCAGCGGCTACGAGATTCATGCCGGGGTAACCCAGGGGCCGGCGCTGGAGCGCCCGGCGGTGTTGCTCGACGGCGGCCGCGCCGATGGCGCCATCAGTGCCGACGGGCAGATCCTCGCCACCTACCTGCATGGCCTGTTCGAGGCGCCGCATTGCTGCGCCGCGCTGTTGCGCTGGGCCGGGCTGCAGGAGGTCGAGCAGATCGACTACCACGCCCTGCGCGAACGCGACATCGAGCGCCTGGCCGACCTGGTCGAGCAGCACCTGGACACCGCGCGCCTGCGCCAACTCTGCGGACAGAACTGAAATGCTCAACCTGATCCTTGGCGGCGCCCGTTCGGGCAAGAGCCGCCTGGCCGAACAACTGGCGGTGCAGAGCGGCCTGGCGGTCACCTACATCGCCACCAGCGAACCGCTCGACGGCGAGATGAATGCACGGGTGCAGTTGCACCGCGAGCGGCGTCCGGCCGAGTGGGCATTGATCGAAGAGCCGCTGGAGTTGGCGCGGGTGCTGCGTGCCACTGCCAGTGCCGAGCGCTGCCTGCTGGTCGATTGCCTGACCCTGTGGCTGACCAACCTGCTGATGCTCGACAACCCTGAGCGCCTGGCGGCCGAACGCACGGCGCTGCTCGAGTGCCTGGCAGCGTTGCCGGGCGAAATCATTCTGGTCAGCAACGAAACCGGCCTGGGCGTGGTGCCCATGGGCGAGCTGACCCGCCGTTATGTCGATGAAGCAGGCGCGCTGCACCAGGCCATTGCCGAGCGCTGCCAGCGCGTGGTGCTGACTGTCGCCGGCTTGCCGCTTACCCTGAAAGGACCTGCACTATGAGTCAAACCTGGTGGCGTGAAGCCTGTCGAGCTGTCGACCCGATTGTTCGCGAACAGGCCCTGGCGCGGCAACAGCAACTGACCAAGCCGGCAGGCTCGCTGGGTCGCCTGGAGCAGCTGGCAGTGCAACTGGCCGGCTTGCAAGGCCAGCTCAAGCCGAGCGTCGAGCAGGTGTGGATCGCGATTTTTGCCGGCGATCACGGTGTGGTCGCCGAAGGCGTCTCGGCTTACCCGCAGGCGGTGACCGGGCAGATGCTGCTCAATTTCGTCAGCGGCGGCGCTGCGATCAGCGTGCTGGCGCGGCAGCTGAATGCTCAACTGGAAGTGATCGACCTGGGTACCATCGACCTGGCCCTGGAGCTGCCGGGCGTGCGCCACCTGCGCGTCGGCCCGGGCACGGCCAACTTCGCCCAGGTACCGGCGATGACCTACGAACAAGGCCTGCAGGCTCTGCAAGGCGGGCGCGAGAGTGCCCTGCGCGCAGCCGCCAGCGGCGCCCGGTTGTTTATCGGCGGCGAGATGGGTATCGGCAACACCACCGCCGCCAGCGCCCTGGCCTGCGCCGTGCTCGGCTGCCCGGCCAGCGAGCTCAGTGGTCCGGGTACCGGCCTGGACGCCGCCGGTGTGCGGCACAAGGCCGAGGTCATCCAGCGCGCCTTGCTGCAGCATGCCAATCTTGGCGACGACCCGCTGCAGCGGCTGTTGTGTTTTGGCGGTTTCGAGATCGCCGCGCTGGTCGGCGCCTACCTGGGTTGCGCCCAGGCTGGTGTTGCGGTGCTGGTGGATGGGTTTATCTGCACCGTTGCCGCGCTGGTGGCGACGCGTATCAATCCGGGTTGCCGCGACTGGCTGCTGTTCGGTCATCGCGGCGCCGAGCCCGGTCATCGCCGGGTGCTCGCCGAACTCGACGCCGAGCCGCTGCTGGAGCTGGGCCTGCGCCTGGGCGAGGGCAGTGGTGCGGCACTGGCGGTGCCGCTGTTGCGCCTGGCCTGTGACCTGCACGGGCAGATGGCGACCTTCGCCGAAGCTGCGGTAGCGGACCGCCCGGCATGATCATCGACCTGCTGCGCCACGGAGAAACCGAACTGGGCGGCGGCCTGCGCGGTAGCCTCGACGATGCCCTGACTGACAAGGGCTGGGCGCAGATGCGCGCGGCGGTGAGTGATGCCGGCCCTTGGGATGCATTGGTCAGCTCGCCATTGCAGCGCTGTGCACGCTTTGCCCAGGAGCTGGGCGCGCAGTTGAACCTGCCGCTGCAGCTGGCGCCGGGGCTGCAAGAGCTGCATTTCGGTGAGTGGGAAGGGCGCAGCGCGGCAGCGCTGATGCTCACCCATGAAGCCGAGCTCGGCCGGTTCTGGGCTGACCCTTATGCCTACACACCGCCAGGTGGCGAGCCGGTGGCGGATTTCTCCGTACGGGTGTTGCAGGCCATCAGCGCCTTGCATCAGGCCCATGCCGGCCAGCACTTGCTGCTGGTCACCCACGGCGGTGTCATGCGCCTGTTGCTGGCCCGCGCCCGTGGCCTGCCGCGTGAACAGCTGCTGCAGGTCGAAGTGGTCCATGGCGCCTTGTGCCGCCTGGAACTGCTGGCCGACGGCAGCCTGCGCGAGGTGTGCTGAGATGCTGGGGTTCTGGATCGCCCTGCAGTTTCTCAGCAGCTTGCCGGTGCGCCTGCCGGGCATGCCGGCGCCGGAACAAATGGGCCGCTCATTGCTGTTTTACCCGCTGGTAGGGCTGTTGTTCGGGGTGGTGCTCTGGGGGTTGAACGCGCTGCTGGCCGGTAGCCCGGTGCTGTTGCACGCCGCCTTGCTGCTCAGCGCCTGGGTGCTGCTCAGCGGCGCCTTGCACCTGGACGGCCTGGCCGACAGCGCCGATGCCTGGCTCGGCGGTTTCGGCGACCGCGAACGTACCTTGCTGATCATGAAAGACCCGCGCAGCGGGCCGATTGCCGTGGTCACCCTGGTACTGGTGCTGTTGCTCAAGTTCTGCGCCTTACTGGCGTTGATCGAGCGCGGTGACGGGCTACTGCTGGTGCTCGCACCGCTGATCGGCCGCGCGGGGTTACTGGGCTTGTTCCTGTGCACGCCCTATGTGCGCAGCGGCGGGCTCGGCCAGGCGCTTGCCGATCATTTGCCGCGTCGGGCGGGCCAGCTGGTGATGCTCGTCAGTGCGTTGGCCTGTGTGCTGCTGGCAGGGTTCAAGGGCCTGTGGGTGCTGCTGGTTGCCGCCATCGTCTTCGCCTGGCTGCGCCACGTGATGGTGCGCCGTCTGGGTGGCACCACCGGTGATACCGCCGGGGCCCTGCTCGAGCTGCTGGAGCTGGCGGTATTGATCGCTTTGGTGCTGTGAGCGGCGAATAAAAGCTTGCAGTTGCCAAAAAGCGGGTATATACACGCATTATGTTGACCAGCGAATGCATCTGCACCCACCTGCGTCGCGCTGCCCGTGGGGTGAGCCGGCACTACGACGAGGCCCTCGAAGGCTTCGGGATCAATGTCGCGCAGTTTTCCCTGTTGCGTCATTTACGCCGCCTGGATCAACCGAGTATTTCCACCCTGGCCGAGGCCATGGGCCTGGACCGCAGCACCTTGGGGCGCAACCTGCGGGTACTGGAAGCCGAGGGCCTGGTGGCCCTGGCCGAAGGGCAGGACCTGCGCAACCGTATCGTGTTGCTGACCGAGCAGGGCCGGGCACGCCTGCAAGCGGCGGAGCCGGCCTGGGAGCAAGCGCAAAGCGGCTTGATCGAGACCCTCGGCGAAGGTCAGCGTGACGAACTGGTGCGCCTGCTGGAGCTGTTGGCTTGAGCTTTTTACGAGTATAAGCGGGTATATACCCGCATAACCTTGCGGCACTGGAGACAACAAAAATGACATCAGTATGGCGAACCAGTGGGTGGATTCTGCTTGGCGCGGCGCTGATCCTGGCCTTGTCGCTGGGCGTGCGGCACGGCTTTGGCCTGTTCCTGGCGCCGATGAGCGCCGACTTTGGCTGGGGCCGTGGCGTGTTTGCCTTCGCCATCGCCTTGCAGAACCTGATCTGGGGCCTGGCCCAGCCGTTTGCCGGAGCCCTGGCCGATCGCCTCGGTGCTGCCAAGGTGGTGATGGTCGGCGGTATTCTGTATGCCGCCGGCCTTGTGCTGATGGGCATGTCCGACTCGGCCCTGACCCTGTCGCTGAGTGCCGGTTTGTTGATCGGTATCGGCCTGTCGGGCACCTCGTTTTCGGTGATCCTTGGCGTGGTTGGCCGTGCCGTGCCGCCAGAAAAACGCAGCATGGCCATGGGCATTGCCAGCGCCGCCGGCTCCTTCGGCCAGTTCGCCATGCTGCCGGGTACGCTCGGCCTGATCGGCTGGCTGGGCTGGTCGGCGGCCTTGCTGGTGCTGGGTTTGCTGGTGGCCTTTATCGTGCCGCTGGTAGGGCTGCTGCGTGATCGTCCGCTGCCCAGCCAGGGCAATGACCAGACCCTCGGCCAGGCCCTGCGCGAAGCCTGCTCGCACTCCGGTTTCTGGCTGCTGGCCCTGGGCTTTTTCGTCTGTGGCTTCCAGGTGGTGTTCATCGGCGTGCACCTGCCGGCCTACCTGGTCGACCAGCACCTGCCGGCGACCATCGGCACCACAGTGCTGGCGCTGGTCGGGCTGTTCAATATCGTCGGCACCTACACCGCCGGCTGGCTGGGCGGGCGCATGTCCAAGCCGCGGCTGCTGACCGCGCTGTACCTGCTGCGCGCGGTGGTCATCGTGTTGTTCCTGTGGGCGCCAATCAGCCAGTTCAGCGCCTACCTGTTCGGCATTGCCATGGGCCTGCTGTGGCTGTCGACCGTACCCTTGACCAACGGCACCGTGGCCACCCTGTTTGGTGTGCGCAATTTGTCGATGCTCGGCGGTATCGTCTTCCTGTTCCACCAGTTGGGGGCATTTCTGGGCGGCTGGCTGGGCGGGGTGGTGTATGACCGCACCGGCAACTACGATTTGGTCTGGCAGATTTCCATCCTCCTCAGCCTGCTCGCCGCAGCGCTGAACTGGCCGGTACGCGAACGCCCGGTGGCGCGCTTGCAGGCGCAGGCAGCATGAAGCGGGTCGCCATTGGCAGCGTGCTCGGCCTCGCCGCGCTATTGCTGCTGGCGCTGGCCTGGTGGGGCTGGCATGAGGGCGGCCTGGCGTTGATGCAGTTGGGCATGGGCGTGTGCTAGGAGTACTCTGAATACTTCGGGAACGTTCGAGGGAGAGAGACGATGCGCGCACGCTGGATGTTGGTTCCGTTGTTGACCTTGGCCGCTGCGGCCAATGCCCTGGCCGCCGATTGCCCGGCGCTGCTCAAGGGCTCGTTGCCGGAGCTGCGCGGCAAGGAGCAGATCGACCTGTGCCAGCGTTTTGCAGGCAAGCCGCTGGTGGTGGTCAATACCGCCAGCTATTGCGGCTTTGCCCCGCAGTTCGAGGGACTTGAAAGCGTCTACAAGGAGTACCACGAACAGGGCCTGGAAATGCTCGGGGTGCCGTCCAACGACTTCAAGCAGGAAGACGCCGATGCCCAGAAAACCGCCAAGGTCTGCTACGCCAACTATGGCGTGACCTTCACTATGACCCAGGCCCGGCCCGTGCGTGGCGACGATGCCACGCCGCTGTTCAAGGAACTGGCCGCGCAGAGCAGTGCGCCGAAGTGGAATTTCTACAAGTACGTGGTTGATCGCCAGGGCAAGGTAGTGGCCAGTTTCACCAGCCTGACCAAGCCGGATGACCCGGCGTTCAAGGCGGCGATCGAAAAGGCCATTGCTTCCCAGCCCTGAGCTGCGTCAGTGGCTCGGATGCACGGTCCAGGCCACCAGCTTGAGCACGATCGGGCGCACCACCAGCACACAGGCAAAGGCTACTGGCATGGCCAGTTGATAGGCTTTGAGCACGTTGCCCAGGTACTGCTCGTTGATGCCTGCGTTGGCGGCGGTAATCACGAAGCACATCAACAGGGCCATGATTGCCGACATGTAGAAGGCAAACACGTAGGGGGTGGCGCGAACGCCGAGTTTGCGCCGGGGGCGGGCGCTGGTCTGGAAGGTCATGCTGACTCCTTCTGGTGGGTGAGGGGGCAGCCTAGCAAGGCGGTGTCGGGCTGCGGTAGACGAGCTGGACTTAGGTCTTTATAAAGAAGATCTTACGAATGCCTGGATGCCGTCATGAACCTGCTCGGTTCGATCAAGAGTTTCATCAAGGTGGTCGAGGCCGGCAGCATCGCCGGTGGCGCTCGCAGCCTGGGCTTGAGCGCCGCCGCGGTGAGCCAGAATATCGCCCGCCTGGAAGCCCACCTGCAGGTGCGCCTGCTGGCGCGTACCACGCGCAGTATGGTGCTGACGCCCAGTGGCAGCCTGTATTACGACAAGGTCAAGCACATCGAGCGCGACCTCGAGCAGGCCCAGCAGGCGGTCACCGCCCCGGACTGCGAGCCCAAGGGGCGCTTGTGCATCGCTTCGTCGTCGGCCTTTGGCCGCCATGTACTGGCGCCGCTGATTCCGGCCTTCAGTGCACGCTACCCGCAGCTTTCAATTGAATTGGTTACGAATGATCGGCGGGTCAACCACGCCCAGGAAGGCGTTGATGTCAGTATCCGCATCCAGCCACAACTCGAAGACGGCCTGCTGGCCCGGCACATTGCCCGGGTGCCGTTCATTTGTTGCGCTTCCCCGGGCTATCTGGCGGCGGCCGGTTGGCCACAATCGCCCGAGCAGCTCAAGGAGCACCGCTGCCTGGTGTTCCGCTACCCGGTGGACGGGCGCTTTTTGCGCTGGGGCTTTATCCGCGAGGGGCTGCGTTTTGATGCCGAGTTCGACAAGGTGCTGATCAGCGATGACATCGACGTACTGACGCAGATGGCGGTGCGCGATGGTGGTATCGCTCGCCTGGCCGAGTTCGTCGCCCGCCCTTTGCTCGAGCGCGGCCAGCTGGTGGCGTTGTTCGAGTATTCGCAGCCGGCACGGGCCTACGCCCAGACCGAACCGATGGATGTCTACCTGTGCGTGGCCGACCGTTTCGCCTTGAGCCCCAAGGTGCGGGCGTTCATGGAGTACCTCCAGCTGGAAGTCGGGCACGCCTGGCCGATTGCTCAGGCATAAAAAAACCGCCGATGACGGCGGTTTTTCGTTGCGGCGCTGTTATCAGAAGCGATAGGTCAGCGACGCGCCAATACCGTGAGCGCTGTTTTCGTACTTGGCGTTGTACGAACCCTTGGTCGGGCTGGCCAGGTTGACCTTGGTGTCTTCTTCCCACAGGTAGGAGTACGCCACGTCGATGGTCATGTCGTCGGTTGGGCTGTAGCCGGCGCCCAGGCTGAAGATCTTGCGATCGCCAGTCGGGATGCGTGGCGAACGGTCGTGGTTGTTGGTCGGCGACTGGTCGACGGTGAAGCCGGTACGCAGTACCCACTCCTTGTTCAGCTTGTAGGACGCGCCGATGGCGTGGGCCCAGGTGTCGTGCCAGTTCTGCTCTTCGCTGATGGTGCCGAACTGGCCGGCCAGCGGGGCAGGAACCTTGTTGGTGACGGTGATGGCTTCCAGGCGGCTCCAGCGGGTCCAGGTGCTACCAGCATAGATAGTCCACTGGTCATCCAGCTCGTGGGTAACCGAGAAGTCGACCGATTCAGGGGTCTTGATCTTCAGTTCAGCGTCGAACTTGCTGCCGCTGAACGGGCCGATCAGGGCGTTGTTGATCTTGGTGTTGCCTTCGAGCTTGTAGTCGACCATCGAGTGGTAGGTCAGGCCCAGGCGGGTCTTGTCGGTGGCCTGGACCAGCACGCCGATGTTGTAGCCGACGGCAGTGTCGTCACCCTTGATTTTCACTTCGCCATCGTTGAAACCCGGGGTGCGCGGGTTGAGGGTGTTGGCGCTGAGCTCACCCTTGATCTTGTTGATGGTCGGGCCGAAACCGATCGACACCTTGTCATTGAAGGCGTAGCTGATGGTTGGCTGGAAGGTGACCACTTCAACGTGGCTTTTCTTGCCCCAGTAACGGCTGGCGGCAGTGCTCTCGTAGTCGGTGACCAGGCCGAACGGCGCGTAGACACCGAAACCGACGGTCCAGTGATCATCCAGAGGCTTGACGTAGTAGCCCATGGGCACGCCGACGAACGGCACCATGTCGCCGTCGGTGGTGCCACCTGGGCGCCCGCCGCCGGAAATATCGGACTTGGCGATGACGGCTGCGCCGCCAACGGTGATCTGCTCGCGTTTCAGGCGCGACATACCGGCAGGGTTGCCGAATACGGTGCTGGCATCATCGGCAGAAGAAGAACGACCCGCGAAACCTGTGCCCATGCCACTGACGCTTTGTTCGTTGAGGGCAAAGCCACTGGCGAACAGTTGAGTCGAGGCGAGAGTGACGGCGAGGCTGAGAGAGGTTTTGAGCATTACTTTTTTCATTATTAGAACTCCTTGGGATCTCCGGGGCGAAAATTACCATCAGTTCGCCCGCAGCGCTATAGGCTGTATCGCAGGAGATAGAGCGGTTTTGTAGGACAATCCGACCAAAATGGCGGGAATTTTCCGATTATGGAAAGCAGTGACTCTCAGCAGGCCTGAAGAGTCACAGGGGCGATGCAGGTTTGCCAGGCGCAGGTGAAATCGCGCAGGCGCCCCTGAGGCTGGAAGGTTTGTCGCCAGATACGTGCAAGCCCGAGCAGATCGTCGGCGGCGGGCAGTTCGGGGGCTTGTTCTTCGATCAACATCCAGGCGATGGCGGTGGCATAGCGCAGGTTTACGGTCAGTTCCAGGTGTGGGCCGCTGAGGAAGGCATGCTGGCTGGCAAGGCCACGGACCAGGCTGGCGAGATCCGGGTCGCGGGCCAGGAACTGGTCCCAGAGGCTTTGGTGGCGCAGTTCGCCAATGCGGTACAGGCCGTGGCCGCGGCGGTCGTGCAATGCTGAGCCGAGTGCTGACTGGCTGGCGGCGACGCCGAGCAGCAGGGCTTCGGCGCTGGCGCAGTGGCGACCCAGGTAGATCAGGGTCGGACGAATGACAAACTGGCTCAACTCGCTCGCGGCGATACCCATGATGCCCTCGAACTTGAAATTGGCCGGCGGACGCTGGAGCTTGGCAGCTGGAGAGTCGGTCAGGCCCGCCGGAAGCGGCCTTTGCCGCTTGAGTTGAAGTGTAGTGTCATATTCGCGCTGTAAAGGCCTGTTTTTAAAACATTTGCGGCTTTTAGTTATAAATCATATGCCGTGCGGCAATTAGTGATTGCTGGGCGCCAGGCATAAAAAAGCCCCGCCAGAGGGCGGGGCTTGAGCGTTTGCAGCGTCGTGCGGATCAGGCCACCAGGGCCTGACGGGTGCGCTCGATAACGGCCTGCAGCGGCTCGGCTTCGGAGTATTGCTCCGGGTACAGGCGCTCGCTGTGCCGGGCAATGCCGTGCTCGTTGACCAGGGTGAAGCTGAAGCCGCCTTTGCGCGACGCCAGGATCAAGCAGTTCAGAGGGGCAAATGCCTGGGAAAGGGTGCGAATGGCAGCCTGAGTATGAGTAGAGTGATTCATAGTTATTAGATGTTCCTGCAATAGACACGGTTTCGATCCGTGCACATATAAAACGTTCCAGTAACGCGAGCATTTAAGCCGGTGCGAAGAACCTGACTGGAACAGGGCAGCCAGTTTTGGGCGCATTTATCATGTGGCGCTGGGGCTGACTGGTAGGTACGTCAGAGGACAGGCAACAGCCAGGGTCGGGTTCAATGCCGCTGGGTGAAGATCCTGATCAATCTGCAGGTTGGTTCGGTCAGAGTAAGAAGTGATTTACCTGGGGAACCATCGAGTGGGCCGGTCCTGGTTTCAACAGGCCTGTCCGATGTGAGGGGGCAGGGCACTGTAAGGACTGCTTTGGCCAGAATTGACTTTCAGCTTGGTACTAACGGCGGCAAGACTACCGCAGTTTTTCGTTGCTGGCAAGCTTTTTGGCTTTTCGTCTGGCGAGCCGATCAGTATGTCGCGTTCCAGGCTGTCTGTGAAGGGCTAATTCGCCGGCTTTGCAGTGCAACAAGGCAGGGAACGTGCCAATTTCGTGCAGGGAAATGCCTCGCTAAAGGGCGGTTGTGCACACTTGGGGCAGCCCTTGTTACAGCGCTGCAACAAGGCGGCAAGTGGCCGCCAATGACTTGGCCGTTGCCTTAAGTCAATGAAAAAAAACACTTATTTTAGCTGGTGAAAAAATCGACAGTTTGACTGAAAGCCCCATTCCATAGGGGTTTGCGGGGAGGTTTAGGGGGTTGTCCACCGAGTTATCCACAGCTTCTGTGGATTGTCCCGAGCGCTTGCTCTAGGACGGGCGTGCCAGCTTTTTGGCCGGTGTCCGACAATCCTTCGACAGTCTTCCGTCAGGGACAAAATACCCGTCCTGACGTCAAGAAAAAAACACTGAAATATTTTGAAAAAAGTGCAGAAAAGCACCGGGCCATTGTCAGAAAAATGGAGTAGAGTGGCGCGCCTCTCGAGTTGCCTTCGCTGTTTTTTATGAAGTTTCGCTCCAAAAACCTCGTTGCCCCCACTGCCCAGTCGCCTCTGTCCGAGCCCAAGCGCTTCTCCTTGAAAGTGGCCTTGTGGTTGCTCGACAGCCCGCGCCTGGGTGACAACCCCAACGTCAAGCACTTTGCCGGGCGCTTGCTCAAGCAGCCAGCGCGCCAGGGCGTGGTGGTGGCCCAGAGCCGCCTGGGGCAGATGCTCTGCCGTGATTGCGGCAATGCCCGCGACCGCCGGATCGGCCACGAACTGCTGCGCCAGGCGGCGCGCGCCGGTGATCGCCGGGCCCAGCTCGAGTACGGCCGGCTGTGCGCCTTGGGGCAACTGAACGAACCCGCCCAGGGCCGCTACTGGCTCGAACAGGCCGCTGCCCAGGGTTCGCAGGAGGCCTTGCGCCTGCTCAGGCAATTGCCTGAAGCCTGAATGCGGCGCGTGCGCCCAAGGCTGATAAGCTGAGCCGTTGATCGTTGGCCGAGGGAGATCGGGGTGGCTATGGCAGTGGATCTGACCAGCATTGTGCTGGGTATTGTGGTGGCGGCCGTGCCGTCGCTGGCGCTGGTGCTGCAGGTGCAACGGCGCCTGAGTGCGCGCCAGGCCGATGCGGCCTTGCTTGAGGAGCGCCTGAGCAGTGTGCAGCTGGCCCAGGAAGGCTTGCTCGCCCAGCTCGATGCCAGCCGCGACGAAATCAGCGACCTGAGCCAGGCCAATGCCGCCAAGCAGGCGACGCTGGCCGCTCAGGCCCGTGAGCTTGAATTGCTCCAGATCGATCGCGACGAAGCGCGCGATGCCGCCCATGCCTGGCAGCTCGAACGCGCCAGCCGCGAAGCCGAATTGCGTCGCCTGGACGCCCAGAGCGCAGCCCTGAGCGCCGAGCTGCGCGAACAGCAGGAAAGCCATCAGCAACGCCTCGACGACCTGCAGGGCTCGCGCGACGAGCTGCGGGCGCAGTTCGCCGAAATGGCCACGAAGATTTTCGATGAGCGCGAACAGCGCTTCGCCCAGACCAGCCAACAGCACCTGGGGCAGTTGCTCGACCCGCTCAAGGAGCGCATCCAGGCCTTTGAAAAGCGCGTCGAAGACAGCTATCAGCAAGAGGCCCGCGAGCGCTTCTCGCTGGCCAAGGAGCTTGAGCGCCTGCAGCAGCTCAACCTGCGCCTGAGCGATGAGGCCACCAACCTGACCCAGGCGCTCAAGGGCCAGAAGACCCAGGGCAACTGGGGCGAGCTGATTCTGGAGCGGGTGCTGGAGCACGCCGGGCTTGAGAAGGGCCGCGAGTACCAGACCCAGGTCAGCCTCAAGAGCGCCGACGGTGAGCGCTTTCAGCCCGACGTGCTGATCATGCTGCCGGGCGACAAACAGGTGGTGGTCGACTCCAAGGTCAGCCTCACCGCCTACCAGCAGTACGTTGGCGCCGACGACAGCGAGATTGCCCAGGCCGCGCTCAAGCAACACGTGCTGTCGCTGCGCAACCATGTCAAAGGCTTGTCCGGCAAGGACTACAACCGCCTCGAAGGCCTGCACAGCCTGGATTTCGTCCTGCTCTTCGTGCCTATCGAGGCGGCGTTTTCGGCCGCCTTGCAGGCAGAGCCGAACCTGTTCCAGGAAGCCTTCGACCGCCAGATCGTGATCGTCAGCCCGACCACCTTGCTGGCCACCTTGCGGGTTATCGACAGCCTTTGGAAGCAGGAGCGCCAGAGCCAGAATGCCCGGGAGATCGCCGAGCGTGCCGGTTGGCTGTACGACAAGTTCGTGCTGTTCATCCAGGACCTGGACGAGCTTGGCAGCCGCCTGCAGCAGGTCGACAAAGCCTATAGCGCGGCGCGCAACAAGCTCTGCGAAGGGCGCGGCAACCTGATCAGCCGCAGCGAACAGCTCAAGCTGCTCGGTGCCCGGGCCAGCAAGAGCCTGCCGGCCGACCTGCTCGAGCGGGCCATGAGCGAAGGCGACCCGCTGGCTGCCAGCGCCCTTACTGGACCAGGCTCAGATGCCGATTGAGCAGGGCGCGCAAGGCCGCCGGCTTGACCGGCTTGGCCAGGTAGTCGAGCCCTGCGGCATGCACCTGGGCGACCATCTCGCTGCGCCCGTCAGCACTGATCACCACGCCGGGGACCGGCTCGCCCAGGCGTGTGCGTAACCAGGCCATCAGCTCGGTGCCGACCTCGCCGTCGTCAAGGTGGTAGTCCACCAGCGCCAGGTGCGGGCGCAGGCCGCTTGCCAGCAAGGCTTCACACTCGGCGCGATTGCGCGCGATGGATACCTGGCAGCCCCAGCGGCTGAGCAGGCTGTTCATGCCGATGAGGATGCTGTCTTCGTTGTCGACGCACAGCACCTGCAGGCCTGCCAATGGCTGCCCGGCCTGTTCGGCAGGGCTGGCCACCGGGGCCGCCGGCGCCGTGGCCAGCGGCACGCTGACGCGGAACACGCTGCCCTTGCCCGGCCACGACTGCACCTCAAGCGGATGGCCAAGCACCTTGCACAGGCCATCGGCGATCGCCAGGCCCAGGCCCAGGCCTTTTTCCGCGCGGGTCTGGTGGCTGTCCAGGCGTTTGAATTCCTCGAAGATCACCTGCAGCTTGTCGTCGGCGATGCCGCTGCCGCGGTCCCAGACCTCCAGCCACAAGCGCCCCTGCTGGCGGCGCACGCCGAGCAGAATCGGGCTCTTGCCATAGCGGAAGGCGTTGGTGAGGAAGTTCTGCAGAATCCGGCGCAGCAGTTTCATGTCGCTCTGCACCCGCAGGCGGCTGCCGCGCAGGCGGAAATCCAGGCCTTGCTGCTGGGCCAGGACCTTGAATTCGGCGCCGAGGGTGTCGAACAGTTCGTTGAGGGCGAAGGGTTTGACGTCCGGGGTGATCTTGCCGTTTTCCAGGCGCGAGATGTCCAGCAGGTCGCTGATCAGCTCTTCGGCCGAACGCAGCGAGCTGTCCATGTGCTGGACCAGTTGCTGGGCATCGGCCGACAAGCCATCGCCCTGATGCGACAGCGCCGCCGAGAACAGCCGCGCGGCGTTCAGCGGCTGCATCAGGTCGTGGCTGACCGCTGCGAGGAAGCGGGTTTTGGACTGGTTGGCGGCCTCGGCGTGGCTCTTGGCTTCGCTCAGTGCCTGGTTCAGTTGCGACAGCTCGTAGGTGCGTTCGGCGACCCGTTGCTCAAGGCTTTCGTTGGCGCCCTTGAGCGCCTGTTCGGCTTCGCGGAACGGGGTGATGTCGGTAAAGCTCATGACAAAGCCGCCGCCGGGCATCGGGTTGCCGATCAGCTCGATCACCCGGCCGTTGGGGAACAAGCGCTCGGAGGTATGCGCACGGCCCTGGCGCATCCAGTGCAGGCGCCTGGCCACGTGCACCTGGGCCTCGCCCGGGCCGCACAGGCCGCGCTCGGCGTTGTAGCGGATAATGTCGGCAATCGGCCGGCCGACGCTGATCAGCCCGTCGGGGTAGTTGAACAGCTCCAGGTAGCGGCGGTTCCAGGCCACCAGGCGCAGCGACTGGTCGACCACGCTGATGCCCTGGCTGATGTTCTCGATTGCCCCTTGCAGCAGGGCGCGGTTGAACTGCAGCACTTCCGAGGCTTCGTCAGCGATGCGCACCACGTCCTCAAGCTGCATGTCGCGGCCTTCGATCGCGGCCTTGACCACCGCGCGGGTCGAGGAGGTGCCGAGCACGCCGGCGAGCAGGCGCTCGGTGTGTTCGATCCATTCGCCGTCGGCATTCTGGTTGGGGTTGAAACCCTTGCCCTGGCGATAGGCAAAACGGATGAAGCTCTGTCGTGCGCGCTCTTCACCCACAAAGCGCGCAGCCAGGTGCAGCAGGTCGTCGATCTGCACCGCCAGCAGCGAACGGCTGCTAGGGCGGGCGCTGGTCTGCTGGCCGATGAATCGTCCGGCCTGCCAGTGCTCGGACACCCGTGTGCGCGAGAGGATCGACACCCAGGCGAACAGGGTGAAGTTACCCGCCAGCGACAGCACCACGCCTTGGGTCAGTGGTGTGATCGGCAGGTTCAGCGGGTTGCCGTGCAGCCAGGCCAGGCCCGGGAATAGCTCCAGCGACCAGCCCAGGCTATGGGCGGCAATCGGCAGCACCAGGGTGTAGAACCACAGGAACACCCCGGCGGCCAGGCCGGCGAACACTCCGCGGCGGTTGGCCTGCTTCCAGTACAGGGCGCCGAGCATGGCCGGGGTCAGCTGGGTCACGGCGGCAAACGCCACCTGGCCGATGGTCGCAAGGCTTGCGGTAGAGCCGAGCAGGCGGTAGCTGACATAGGCCAGCAAAAGGATGACGACGATGGTCACCCGGCGTACCGAGAGCATCCAGTGGCGGAAGGCTTCGAACGGGCGCTCGGCGTTGTTGCGGCGCAGCAGCCAGGGCAGCAGCATGTCGTTGGAAACCATGGTCGACAGCGCCACGGCCTCGACGATGACCATGCCGGTGGCCGCCGACGCGCCGCCGATAAAGGCCAGCAGGGCCAGCGCCGGATGCGCCTCGGCCAGCGGCAGGCTGATCACGAAGGAGTCGGGCAGTACCGAGTCGGGCAGCAGCATCTGCCCGGCCAGGGCAATCGGTACCACGAACAGCGCGGCGAGGATCAGGTACATCGGGAACACCCAGCGCGCCAGGCGCAGGTCCTGGGGCTCGATGTTCTCCACCACAGTGACGTGGAATTGGCGCGGCAGGCAGATGATCGCCATCATCGCCACACCGGTCTGCACGATCATCGACGGCCAGTTGATGGTCTCGTTCCAGAAGCCTTCCAGGCGTGGCGCCAGTTGCGCCTTGCTGAACAGGTCTTCGAAACCGTTGAACAGGCCGAAGGTGACGAAGGCGCCGACGGCGAGGAACGCCAGCAGTTTTACCAGCGATTCGAAGGCAATCGCCAGGACCATGCCACGGTGGTGTTCGGTGACGTCCAGGCTTCGGGTACCGAAGACAATCGAGAACAGTGCCAGCACCAGCGATACCACCAGCGCGGTGTCCTGCACACGGCTGCCAGTAGCATCGGCGCCTGCGCCGATCAGCAGGTTGACGCCAAGCACGATGCCCTTGAGCTGCAAGGCGATGTACGGCAGCACGCCGATCAGGCAGATCAGCGCCACCACCACCGCCAGGCTCTGGGATTTACCGTAGCGGGCGGCGATGAAGTCGGCGATCGAGGTGATGTTTTCCTGTTTGCTGATCAGCACCATCTTCTGCAGCACCCAGGGCGCGAACAGCAGCAGTAGCACAGGGCCCAGGTAGATCGGCAGGAACGCCCAGAGTTGTTCGGCGGCCTGGCCGACGGCGCCGAAGAAGGTCCAGCTGGTGCAGTACACCGCCAGCGACAGGCTGTACACCCAGGCACGCAGGCGCGGCGGCAGCGGTGTGCTGCGGCGGTCGCCGTAAAAGGCGATGGCGAACATGATGGCCATATAGGCCAGGGCGACCACGGCGATCAGCCCACTGGACAGCGACATGACAACTCCGAAACAAAAGGGTGATTCAGCCTGACAGCGAACCTCGATCAATCAGTCTGGCACGCCGCAAAGGCTTCGTCAGCGCCGACGATGGTCGCAGTGGCAGAGCGTCGCAGGGGCTTAGCCAGGCAAGGCCAGGTCAAGCAGGCTGTAGAGCTGTTCCAGGGTCGGCGGGGCTTCGGCGAACAAGGTGCGGTAGACGGTCGGTGCGACCAGCAGATCCAGCAGGCGTTCGATGTCTGGCAGGGCCTCGCCGCGCACCTGGGCGCGGTCGAGGATGACCTGCAGTTGCCCGCGCAGGATGTTGGTGCAGTAACCCGGGCAGGCGCTGCTGAGCACGTCGCGCATCAGGTTGCGGCCTGGTTCGGAGGTGATTTCGTCAAGGTACTGTTCGGTCCAGGCGCGCAGGTCGGTGCGCAGCTCGCCGGTGTCCAGCGGCGCCACGTCAGGCAGCACGCGCTCGACGGCGACATCGGCGAGCAGGGCGGCCAATTCGCCCCAGCGCCTATAGATAGTTGACGGGGTGACGCCGGCGCGAGCGGCAATTTGCGGCACGGTCAGGCTCGCGCGGTCCTGCTCCTTGAGCAGTTCGCGTACCGCCGCATGTACCGATGCCTGCACACGGGCGCTGCGCCCACCCGTGCGGATACCTTCTTTAATCGCCATCGGTCGACCTTAACACAAAGGGTTTGCGTTAAGGAATGAAGGCGAGCAGACTGCGCAAAAGCTAAATAATTGCTTTAGCGGAGTGCTGATCATGTTCATGTTGTTCAAAGCCCCGGCCTCACGGCGTTTTCGTCTGGTGTTCCTGGCGCTTGCCTTGCTCGGCTTTCTCGCCGCCTCGAGCACCCCGACGCCTTTGTATCACCTGTACCAGCAAGCCTGGCAGTTCTCGGCGGTAACCCTGACGCTGATTTTTGCCGTGTATGCCGTCAGCTTGCTGGCGGCGCTGCTGACAGTCGGTTCGTTGTCGGACTACCTGGGGCGGCGGCCGCTGATCTTCCTTGCGTTGGTGCTGCAAAGCGTTTCCATGCTGTTGTTCCTGCAGGCCGACAGTGTCGGCTGGTTGATTGCTGCGCGGATTGTGCAAGGCTTCGCCACCGGCATGGCCACCAGCGTGCTGGGTGCTGCGTTGCTGGATATCGATCGCGAGCAGGGGCCGTTGCTCAACAGCCTGACGCCCTTGCTCGGCATGGCCAGCGGCGCCCTGGGTACCAGCCTGCTGGTGGAATTTGCGCCATGGCCGCTGCGTTTGGCCTACTGGCTGTTGCTCGGCTTGTTCGTCACGCTGGCGTTGCTGGTGTGGCATCTGCCCGAGAGCGTCAGCCGCCAGCCCGGCGCCCTGGCATCGTTGCGCCCGGCCCTGCATGTACCGCCCCGGGCGCGGGCTGCGGTGTGGCGGATGTTGCCGGTGAACGTCGCCGGTTGGGCGCTGGGCGGGTTCTTCCTGTCGCTGGCGCCATCACTGGCGCGCGAGGCCACCGGGGCGACCTCGAATTTGGTGGGCGGCGGCCTGGTGGCGGCGTTGACGGTGACCGGCGCCGTGGCGATCTACCACCTGCGGCTGCGTCCGGCCGGGCAGATCCTGCGCCTGGGCACAGGGGTGTTGCCGGTCGGGATGCTGTTGATCCTGCTGGCGTTGCATCGCGGTGAGCTGGGGCTGTTTTTCCTCGCCACTGTAGTCACCGGCATCGGCTTTGGCGCCAGCTTCCTTGGGGCGTTGCGTACCATCATGCCGCTGGCCGAGGCCCACGAACGCGCCGGGCTGATGGCGACGTTCTATGTGCTGAGCTACCTGGCGTTCTGCGTGCCGGCCATGCTGGCCGGGTGGATGGTGCGCAGCTTCGGCCTGGTGCCGACCGGCGAGGTGTATGCCTTGGCAGTGATCATTTTGTGCGCCGTGGCGGCGGTTCTGAGCTTGCCGGTGCGGGCCTTGTCCCGCGGCTGACGGTACTGGCGTCATCGCCGGCAACGCCGGCTCCCACAATAGATCTGCTTGTACCGGACCCTGTGGGAGCTGGCCTTGCCAGCGATCGAGCGCGTAGCGGTCGCAATCCCCTCAGCGCCGAGCTCCCAGGTAATAGAACAGCGCCGCCAGCAACACCGAAAGAATCAGAAGGTAAAAGGTCGCCACCGGCACCAGGTGCGCCAGGGCAAAGCCGCAGATCACCGGGCCCAGCGCCGCGCCGAGGTTGGACAGGTTTTGCGCGCCGTAATACACCCCGCGCAGATGCTCCGGGGCGATGCTGTCGATGAACATGTACTCGGCGGGGATGACGATGATCTCGCCAAGGGTGAACACCAGCATCGCCAAACACCAGACCAGCAACGTTTGCGCCAGCGAGAAACCCAGCAGGCCAACCAGAAACAGCGCCATGCCGGCGATCAGCCAGGGCATCAACTGGCGGCTGCTGATGCGCCGGCCAATCACGTACTGCAGGGCAATCACCGTCACCGCGTTGGTGGCCACCAGGTAGCTGATGTAGCGCGCCGCCTCGCTGGCGCTGCTGGTCACCACCAGGTACTGCGACAGGTAGGCGGTGAACTGGCCGAACACCACCGCGCTCAAGGCGCCACCGAGGGTGAAGCAGATCAGCCGGCGATCTTTGACCAGTTGCCCGCCAACGCTAAAGAAACCGGCCTGTTCGCCGCCTTCGACCCGCGCCCGCGCCGCTCGCTCGCCCCAGCGCTGGTAGCTCAGGCACATGGCCAGGCCCAGCAGCGCCGAGAGCAGGAACGGCAGGTGATCGTCCAGCAGCACCAGCGCCACGCCGACAAAGGGCCCGACCGCGTAGGCGACGTTGCTCAGGGTGTACTTGATCGAGAACACCTCGCTGCGTTCTTCCAGCGGCAGCAGTGCACAGAAGCCGGCTTTGGCGGCGATGTCCACCACCGCCAGGGCCAGGTTGATCAGCACCAGGCAGGTGAAGAACAGGCTCAGTTCGCGGCTGACCACCGCACCGACAAAGGCCAAAGTAAAGGTCAGGGTCGCGGCGATGATCACCGTGTAGCTGCGCAGGGTGTCGATCAGGTAGCCGCCATACAGGCTCAGCAACGAGGCGACTATCAGCGCGCCGCCGATCATCAGGCCGATGCCGCTGATATCCAGGGCGAAGTTCTGCGCCAGGTAGACCACCAGGTAGGGCAGGGTGATTGCACGGGCGAGGGTGAGGATGAAGGTAGTTGCCAGCAGCAGGCGTACCTGCGCCGAGTAACCTTTGATAGCGGTGAGCATTGAGTGACCACGTCCTTGTTGTTATCGCTGCCGAGCATACGCCGCGGGCAGTGAAATCTGTATATCTGTAAAACCGATAACAGATAGAGAAAATACCCGTTATATAGATATATTTTTCCGGCCTAAGATGGATACAACCTCACCGGAGGACAGGAGAATTCATCATGTCTTGCAGCCAAACCCGCACCTCGCCGTTACGCCCGCTGAGCCAGCTGGCGCACCCGCGTGAAGTGATCCGTCAGTTCACCCCCAACTGGTTCGCCGCGACCATGGGCACCGGCGTGCTCGCCCTGGCCCTGGCACAGGTCGATGTACCCGGCCTGCGTGGCCTGGCCGAATCGCTGTGGTTGTTGACCATCGGCCTGTTCGTGCTGTTTACCCTGCTGTACACCGCGCGGTGGGTCATGTTCTTCGACGAAGCGCGGCGGATCTTCGCCCATTCCACCGTATCGATGTTCTTCGGCACCATCCCCATGGGCCTGGCGACCATCCTCAACGGCTGCCTGGTGTTCGGCATCAACCGCTGGGGCGAAGGGATCTTGCCGTGGGTCGAAGCCTTGTGGTGGTTCGACGTCGGCCTGGCGCTGCTGTGCGGGGTGGCCATTCCCTACCTGATGTTCACCCGCCAGGAACACAGCATCGATCAGATGACCGCGGTGTGGTTGCTGCCGGTGGTGGCCGCGGAAGTCGCCGCTGCCAGCGGCGGCCTGCTGGCGCCGCACCTGGTGGATACCCATGCGCAGTTCCAGGTGCTGATCACCAGCTACGTGCTGTGGGCGGTGTCGTTGCCGGTGGCGTTCAGCATCCTCACCATCCTCATGCTGCGCATGGCCCTGCACAAATTGCCGCATGCCAACATGGCCGCATCGAGCTGGCTGGCCTTGGGGCCGATCGGTACCGGTGCGCTGGGCATGCTGCTGCTGGGCGCCGATGCCCCGGCGATTTTCGCTGCCAACGGCCTCGGCAGCCTGGGTGAAATCGCCCGTGGCCTGGGCCTGATCGCCGGTATCGTGCTGTGGGGCGCCGGGCTCTGGTGGTTGCTGACCGCCGTGCTGATCACCCTGCGCTACATCCGCCATGGCATGCCGTTCAACCTCGGCTGGTGGGGCTTTACCTTCCCGCTCGGGGTGTACACCCTGGCCACCCTGAAGCTGGCGGCCTGGCTGGGCCTCGGTTTCTTCCAGCACATGGGCATGCTACTGGTGCTGGCGCTGGCGGCAATGTGGTTGCTGGTCACGGCCCTGACCCTGCGCGGCGCCTGGCGCGGTGAGCTGTTTGTGTCGCCGTGTATTGCCGGGTTGAACAAGTAGATTGCATTTACCTGAGTGTTTGTGGCTTTGTGCGGCCTGCGCGTATCCAATAACAAAGCCCCACTCAGGTACACGGACGATGAGTCAATCTTCACAATTCAGCCTGCTTGGCAAACGGCGCTTCTTGCCGTTCTTCGTCACCCAGTCGCTGGGTGCGTTCAATGACAACCTGTTCAAGCAGTCGGTCATCCTGCTGTTTCTCTACAAGATCGCCAGCCCCCACGGTCAGGACACTGCCATCTGGGTCAATGCCTGCGCCTTGATGTTCATCCTGCCGTTCTTCCTGTTCTCGGCGCTGGCCGGGCAGTTTGGCGAGAAGTACGCCAAGGACGCTTTGATCCGCGTGATCAAGCTGGCCGAGATCGCCATCATGGCAGTCGGGGCCATCGGCATCATGACCCAGATGCCGGGGCTGATGCTCCTGGCGTTGTTCGGCATGGGCACCCACTCGGCGCTGTTCGGCCCGGTGAAGTACTCGATCATGCCCCAGGCCTTGCGCGAAGAAGAGCTGGTCGGCGGCAATGGCCTGGTGGAAATGGGCACCTTCCTGGCGATTCTGGCCGGCACCATTTGTGCCGGGGTGCTGATGTCCAGCGCCCATTACGGCGTCTGGGCGTCGTCGGCAGTGCTGCTGGTGGCGGTGCTCGGCTACCTGTCCAGCCGCGCCATCCCGCGCGCCGCTGCGTCCACGCCGGCGCTGAAAATCAACTGGAACATCGCCAGCCAGACGATCGCCACCTTGCGCATGGGCCTCAAGCAGACGCCAGCGGTGTCGCGCTCGATTGTCGGCAACTCGTGGTTCTGGTTCGTCGGTGCGGTGTACCTGACGCAAATTCCCGGTTACGCCCAGCAATGGCTGCATGGCGACGAGACCGTGGTGACCCTGATCCTGACCCTGTTCTCGGTGGGCATCGCTGTCGGCTCGCTGCTGTGCGAGCGCATGAGCGGGCACAAGGTGGAAATCGGCCTGGTGCCGTTCGGCTCCTTTGGCCTGAGCCTGTTCGGCCTGCTCTGGTGGTGGCACTCCGGCGAGATCCAGCCGGCGGCCGCGCCGTATGACTGGCTGGCGGTGCTGGGTATTGGCCAGGCCTGGTGGGTGCTGGGGTCGATTCTCGGCCTGGGTGTGTTCGGCGGCTTCTATATCGTGCCGCTGTATGCGCTGATCCAGTCGCGCACCCCCGAGGATCAACGCTCGCGGGTAATTGCTGCCAACAACATCCTCAACGCGCTGTTCATGGTGGTCTCGGCGATCTTCAGCGTGGTGCTGCTGAGTGTCCTCAAGCTGAGCATCCCGCAGTTGTTCCTGGTGGTGTCACTGCTCAATATTGCGGTGAACTTCTACATCTTCCGCATCGTGCCCGAATTCACCATGCGCTTCATGATCTGGCTGCTCAGCCATTCCATGTACCGCGTCGAGCACCGCGACCTGCAGCAGATTCCGGACCAGGGTGCAGCGCTGCTGGTGTGCAACCATGTGTCGTTCGTCGATGCGTTGCTGATCGGTGGCGCGGTGCGCCGGCCGATCCGCTTCGTCATGTACTACAAGATCTACCGCTTGCCGGTGCTCAACTTCATTTTCCGCACCGCCGGGGCGATCCCGATTGCCGGGCGCAATGAAGATGCCCAGACCTACGAGCGGGCCTTCAAGCAGATTGCCGCGTACCTGGCCGATGGCGAGCTGGTGTGTATCTTCCCTGAAGGCAAGCTGACCAGTGACGGTGAAATCGACGAGTTCAAGGGCGGCCTGCGGCGGATCATCGAGCAGACGCCGGTGCCGGTGATCCCGATGGCATTGCAGGGCTTGTGGGGGAGTTTCTTCAGCCGCGATCCGGCCAAGGGCTTCTTTCGCCGCTTGTGGTCGCGGGTGACCCTGGTGGCCGGTTCTGCCGTCCCGGTGGAAGCGGCAGAGCCGGCGTTGCTGCGTGAGCGGGTCAGCGCCTTGCGCGGCGACTCACGCTGACAGGGCCGGGCGGGGTCAGCTGGCGCTGACCTTGAGCCCGACCAGGCCACAGATGATCAGCGCCACGCTGACCAGGCGCACCAGGGCCATGGATTCGCCGAACAGGATGATCCCGGCGATCACCGTGCCGACGGCGCCGACCCCGGTCCAGATGGCATAGGCGGTGCCCAGCGGCAATTCCTTCATGGCCAGGCCCAGCAGGCCGAGGCTGATGACCATGGCGCCGACGGTGAGTACGGTGGGTAGCGGGCGGGAAAAGCCGTCGGTGTATTTCAGGCCGACAGCCCAGCCGACTTCGAACAGGCCGGCGAAAAACAGGATGATCCAGGACATGCAGAGTCTCCATCAAGTGATGGGGCCGTCCCCGGAATGGTCACGCGCTGCGTCGTGAGGCCGTCCTCACAGGGGGCATAAGCTATCAGCTGCAAGCGACAAGCTGCAAGCAAAGGCAGCGCGGGTGGCTGTTGCTCTCTCTTGCAGCTTGAAGCTTGAAGCTTGCAGCTTAAAGTCAGATCCCCTGTGGGATCTCTTCCCCGCCCAACGCCTCGAACAGCGCCGGCAGGAATTCGCCAAAGGTCAGCATCATCAGGGTGAAGCTGGCATCGAGCTGGCCCAGGGCCTCGTCGCCGCCGTCTTCTTCGGCCTGGTCCTGCAGCAGTTCTTCAAAGCGCAGGCGCTTGATGACCATCTTGTCGTCGAGCACGAACGACAGTTTGTCCTGCCAGGCCAGCGACAGTTGCGTGACCACCTTGCCGGTACCCAGGTGCAGCTGGATCTCGTCGCTGGTCAAATCCTGGCGCTTGCAGCGGACGATGCCGCCGTCTTCATGGGTGTCGCGCAGCTCGCACTCGTCCAGTACATAGAAGTCCGGCGCCGCTTGCTGGGTTTTGACCCAGTCGGTCATGGTCGCGCTCGGGGCGATCTTGACGGTCACCGGGCGCACCGGCAGCGAGCCGATGACTTCACGCAGGGTCGACAGCAGGTCTTCGGCACGCTTGGCGCTGGCCGAGTTGACCAGGATCAGGCCTTGCTTGGGGGCGATGGCGGCGAAGATCATCGAGCGGCGGATAAAGGCACGCGGCAGGAAGGCCTGGATGATCTCGTCCTTGATCTGGTCACGCTCCTTCTTATAGACCTTGCGCATCTGCTCGGCTTCGATCTCGTCGATCTTCTCTTTAACCGCATCGCGCACGACGCTGCCGGGCAAAATGCGTTCTTCTTTACGCGCGGCGATCAGCAGGAAGTCACCGCTGACATGCACCAGGGGCGCGTCTTCACCTTTGCCGAACGGGGCGACGAAGCCGTACGTGGTCAACTCCTGGCTGGCGCAGGGGCGAGCCGGCTTGCTGGCCAGAGCGGTTTCCAGTGCCTCGGGGTCGAACGGGATGTCCTGGGTCAGGCGGTAGGTCAGCAGGTTTTTGAACCACATGGGGTGAATCTCTCCTCAACACATAAGGAGGGCATTAAACTCCGAGCGGGCGCTTCAGGCCAAGCACCGCTAAGTCTTTGGAACGCCTGAAAAATTTTTTTAAAAAAGTGCTTGCCAGAGTGTTCGGTGCTCCGTAGAATGCGCGCCACACCGAGACGAAGGGTGATTAGCTCAGCTGGGAGAGCATCTGCCTTACAAGCAGAGGGTCGGCGGTTCGATCCCGTCATCACCCACCACTTCTCAGTGTATCGCGCAGCGGTAGTTCAGTCGGTTAGAATACCGGCCTGTCACGCCGGGGGTCGCGGGTTCGAGTCCCGTCCGCTGCGCCATATTTAGCTTCAGGGCCCACTGAACACCCTGAAGCCACAAAGAAAGCGACCTTAGGGTCGCTTTTTTTGTTTCTGGAATTCGTCCAGAATCCACCAGTACGCTGGGACGCTACTGTTTTTCTCCGTGCCAGCCCCACTTCTGAGCAAGAGATCACACATGCAGGATGCAAGCACCTCCCCGGCGCCAATGCTGGGTATCGACCTGGGTACCACCAACAGCCTGGTGGCGGTCTGGCAGGACGGCCGGGCACAACTGATCCCCAACGCCCTGGGCGACGTGCTCACGCCTTCAGTGGTCAGCCTCGACGAAGACGGCAGCATCCTGGTTGGCAAGGCCGCGCGTTCACGCCTGACCACCCACCCGCAACGCACGGCTGCTGCCTTCAAGCGTTTCATGGGCAGCGAAAAAAAGATCAGCCTCGGCGAGCAGGCCTTCAGCCCGGAAGAGCTCTCGGCGCTGGTGCTCGGTGCGCTCAAGGCCGATGCCGAAGCCTTCCTCGGCTGCCCGATCAGCGAAGCGGTGATTTCCGTACCGGCCTATTTCAGCGACGAGCAGCGCAAGCGCACCAGCTTTGCCGCCGAGCTTGCCGGGCTGAAAGTCCAGCGCCTGATCAACGAACCGACCGCCGCGGCCATGGCCTACGGCCTGCACGAGCAGAAGTTCGAACGCACGCTGATTTTCGACCTCGGTGGCGGCACCTTCGACGTCACGGTGCTGGAATACGCGCTGCCGTTGATTGAGGTGCATGCCTCGACCGGCGACAACTTCCTCGGTGGCGAAGACTTTACCGGCGCTTTGCTTCAGGCCTGCCTGCAAGACTGGCAGCTCAAGCCGACGATGCTCGCGCCCCAGGCCCTGGCCAGCCTTGCCGACGCCATCGAGCAGCTCAAGTGCAAGCTGGGCGAAGGCGAGCAGCACCTGAGCTGGAACGGTGATGGCGTCAGCCGCCAGTGGCTGCTGGATGAAGCCCGCGCGCAGAAGATCTGGGCGCCGTTGCTGGCGCGGATTCGCGCGCCGATCGAGCAGGCCCTGCGCGATGCGCGGCTGCGTGCCAGTGACCTCGACAGCCTGGTGCTGGTCGGCGGCGCCACGCGCATGCCGGTGGTCCAGCAGATGGTCTCGACCCTGTTTGGCCGCCTGCCTTACCGCCACCTCGACCCGGACACCATCGTTGCCCTCGGCGCTGCCACCCAGGCGGCATGCAAGGCGCGCGATTCGGCGATCGAAGAGCTGATCCTCACCGATGTCTGCCCCTACACCCTGGGAATTGCGGCAATGGATGGCGACTACCAGACCGAGATCTTTGCGCCGATCATCGACCGCAATACGGTGATCCCGACCTCACGGATCAAGCCGTTCTACAGCACCCATGTTGAGCAAAAAGCCATCAGCATCCGTGTCTACCAAGGTGAACGGCCGTGGGTCGAAGACAACATCTTTGTCGACGCCTTCACGATCCCGCTGACCCCCAACGGCAAGATCCAGCGCCTGGATGTGCGCTTCAGCTATGACATCAACGGCCTGCTGGAAGTCGATGTGACCTTGCCGCAGACGCGCGAGCAATTCAGCCACGTGATCGATCGCAGCCCCACCGGGCTTGACGACGAGGCGCGCCAGGCCAGCCATGAGCGCCTGGCCGGGCTGAAGATCCACCCGCGCGACGCCTTGCCCAACCGCACCTTGCTGGCCCGCCTGGAGCGGGCCTGGGCGCAGAGCCTGGGGCCTGAGCGCGATGCGATCGGCGACTGGCTCAAAGAGTTCAGCGCGATCCTGGCCGGCCAGGAGTCAAGCGAGATCGCCGGGGCCCGCCAGCGCCTGATCGAGGCGCTGGACGACATGCGTTACTGACCGTTGAGCCGCCGCAAGGCGGCCTGCAGGCCACCTTCCAAGGTGTCCTGCGGCTGATTGCCGGGCGGCACGCCGTAGCGGTTGGGCAGCGGTTCGCCCGGTAGCAGCAACAGCACCAGCGGCAAGAACTGCAGGAACGGGATCAGCATCACGAAGATGATCATCATCGGGATGCCCCGGCCAATGTCGTGCAGGCGGCGCAGGGTGGCGCTGCCAAGCACACCGACGAACAGCAGGCCGAAGAATATCTGCTCGATCGTGCTGCCGGCCATCAAGGTCAGGATCGGCCCGAGAAGGACACTCACGGCCACCTGCACACCATAACCCTTGCGGCCCAGGCGGCTGCCCAGTTTCCACAGGTGCGAGGCCGGTACCGGCTGGCTGCCGGAGTTTTCCAGCAGCAGGCGTTCGGACCACGACAGCAAGGCGGTGAGCGCTGCGCGAATGCCGGCGTCCATGCCCGGGTAATCCTTGCCGCGCTGCAGCTCTTTGAGCACTTTGGCCCGCGGTACTCCGGCGCGGCCGTAGCGGGCCAGGTCCTTGAGGCTGTCGAGCATGCTGTAGAACAGCGTGCTGTTGATCAGCTCGTCTTCTTCCAGCACCTTGCGTGGCGGGCGCACCGGCTCGCCCTTGATCAGGCCGTTGCGAAACGGCTCGAACCAGTCATCCGGGCAGGTCAGGGTAGAGATGCGTCGCAGCAGGCAGCCATGCTGTTCGGCGTTCAGGGTCGGGTCGTGATAGAGGACGGCGCACAGCACCATCATGCCCAGCACGTCTTCATCAAAGGCGCGCGGGTCGTTCTCAAG
Source organism: Pseudomonas sp. 2(2015) (assembly GCF_000955865.1). Taxonomy (NCBI): domain Bacteria; kingdom Pseudomonadati; phylum Pseudomonadota; class Gammaproteobacteria; order Pseudomonadales; family Pseudomonadaceae; genus Pseudomonas; species Pseudomonas sp. 2(2015). The sequence goes on along the minus strand of NZ_JYOF01000003.1, from coordinate 1,059,807 downwards.
GCAGGCGTAGAGTTTCAGGTTGCTGGGCAGCTTGGCGCTGTCCAGGGCTTGTTGCACCGTCGACAGGCGCTGGCCGATAAAGCACTGCAGCGGATCGTTGTCATCCAGCCAGCCGAGCAGGCCATCGACATTGCCTTGCTGGCTTTGCAGGCGCAGCAACAGTTGCTGCAGGCGGGCGAACGGATGCTCCGCCGGGTAGGGCAGGCTGGCCAGCAACTGCGCCGGCACCATCGCCAGCCAACGCTCGGGCTGTTCGACCAGGGCGAGCATGAACAGGTTCTGCCGGTGCCAGGTCCACAGGCCGTCGTCGGCAGGCGGGCGCGGCAGTTCGATGCCGGCTTCGGCGAGGTCGGACAGCAGCTGCAGGGCAAAAGGCGTCGGCATCAGGTTGGCCGGCTTGATCAGCGCGGTCAGCTTTGGCAGGGTCGCGGCCGGGTAGCTGCGCATGCGCCGCAGCCAGTCGCGGGCGACCGTCTGGCATGGGCCTTCCAGCAGCACCTCGGGCAGTTGCGGCTGCGCCGCCGGGCTGTTGATAAAGGCGGTCAGGGCCAGGGCCAGCGGTGACTGTTCGAGCCAGCGCAACTGCTGTTCGGCCTGGTACTTGAAGCCTTCGATAATCAGCTGGTCGAGCGGATCGTCGCCCAGCGGCTCGGCCATGATCTGTCGCAGCAGGCCACTGTCACCGCGGTGCAGGGCCCACGCGTGGCGGTACAGGCGCTGCAGCTGGCGATCCAGTTGGTCGTCGAGCAGCCAGGCCAGCAGCGGCAGTTCGTCCTTGCCGTCCAGGCGCCACTTGATGAACTCGCCGGCGATACCTTCCTGTTCGTCACGGGCGGCGTCGAACCAGCGCGTCAGGGTTTCCGGGCGCTGCGACGGGCTGCCCCAGATCTGTGCCGGATCGTTGAGGTCTTGCGGCCATTCATACACCGGCTCCAGGCGGTCGAGGGCCTGGATCAACAGCGCCAAGCGCTGCGGTTGATGCTTGGCGCACAGGTTGAGCAGCCAGCGTGCGGCTTCCGGATGCTGGTGCTCGCGCCACAGGCGGGTCCAGCACTGGCGGGCGAGTTCTTCCTGGCCGGTGTCGCTGGCCTGGCAGGCGAGCAGGTACAGCAGGTCGATATCGTCCGGCGCCTGGCGTTGCTGCTCGACGATCAGGGCAAAGAAGCTGCTGCTGCCGATGCCGGCCTGGCACAGCTTGACCAGCAGGCGCTGGATATAGGCCGGGTCATCCGGGAACGGCTGGCAGGTGTGCAGGCTGACGAAGCTTTCGAACTCGAACAGCGGCCGGGTGTGGTAGAGGAAATCCAGGTTCCGGGCATACCACAGGGTTTCGACTTGCACTGGCATCGACCAGTGCTTCATCAAGCTGGTGTCGAACGGGTCCGGTTCGCTGATGCGCTCGAGGAATTCGTCAGCCTGGCGCGGATCTTCCAGGCGCAGCACTTCGTTTTCCCAGCCCAGGTGCCGGGCCATCAGTTGCACGCAGGCGTGCGACAACGGCCCGGTTTCCATCAGCCGGTACAGCAAGTGCCAGCTGACCTGCTCCTGGTCACCCAGGGTCAGGCCGCTGAAACCATCGATGAAGGCCTGCCAGGCCGGGGGATCGAAGCGGCGGGCAGGGTCGCCGAGCAACTTGGAAAAGTCGCTCATGGTCTGTTCGATCAGGGCATTGCGCATCGGCGCCGAATCGTCGTGCTGTGCATCCTCAGCGGCCTCATCCGGCTCGTCGCGGGCCAGGCGCAGGGCGTGCTCGTAAGCCTCGCGCAAGGCCTGGAAACCCTGCGGGTCGGTTTCCGGGTGGTGCTGCGGCAGCAGTGCGCGGTAGGCGCCGCGGATGACATCGGGATCGTTGGTCGGCTCGATGCCCAGGTGAATCCAGCAACTCATGACCAGCCTCCTTGCAGGGTGTCAGGGCGTTCCGGCAGGTTCAGCGGCAGGTCCCAGGGGATGCTGGCGAAAAAGCCCAGGGCGTCGTGGCTCAGGTTCATCATGATGCAGCGGTTCCAGTGTTCGCTGCCCTGGCGCTCCAGGCATTGCGCCAGTTCTTCGTCGCTGGCGCTGGAGCAGTTCCACAGCGCCTTGCCGAACAGGTAGCCGGCCAGGTAGCGGTCCCAGCCGTTGTAGTAGTGGCGGGCGCGCACGGCCAGGCGGCCTTGCAGATAGTGGCTTTCATGAATGCTCAGGTAGCCTTTGCGCAACCCGGCACGCAGCAGGTAGCCCATGCGTCCCAGGTCCCAGGCGCGCACGCCACCCTGGCCGCAGTCGCCGAGGGTGCGCCGGGCGAATTCGTACTGGATGCGCTGGCGCGGGGTCAGCGCTTCGAGCACCTGCGGCCATTCGCTGGGCAGGCAGCGGGCGGCTTGCCAATAGGCGTCCTTGAGCTCCAGGGCATGGCCGGTGTCGGCCATGCTGAGCATGTTCAGCAGCTCCTGGCGATTGTGGATGCCCCACCACTTCTTGAGGTCGGTCTCGTCTTCGTCGTAAGTCTCGTAGTAGGTCGCGGCGGTGTAGCTGGCGCCGTTGAGGGCGGCCATGGGGGCGGAAAGGGCGTACAGCCAGTGCTGCTCGATTTCTTCCATGAAAAAGCTCCGGGGCCGGTAGGAAAATGTGCGGGTGCCGGCCGTAATGGCGCGGATTGTAGAGAGCCGCGCGGTGCGCGGCAAACTGACTTAAGCGTGGACCAGCATGGCGCGCTCTTCTTCGCGCAGGGTCAGCACTTCGAAACCTTCGGCGGTGACGGCGATGGTGTGCTCCCATTGCGCGGACAGGCTGCGGTCGCGGGTGATCACCGTCCAGCCGTCCTTGAGCGTGCGCACCCCGCGCCCGCCCTGGTTGATCATCGGTTCGATGGTAAACACCATCCCCGGCTTGAGCTGCAGGCCGCTGCCCTTGTGCCCGTAATGCAGAACCTCGGGCGCCTCGTGCATCTGCCGGCCGATGCCGTGGCCGCAGTATTCGCGCACCACGTTGTAGCCCGCTGCCTCGGCATGGCGCTGGATGGCGTGGCCGATATCGCCCAGGGTCGCGCCCGGACGCACCTGGCGAATGCCTTGCCAGAGCGCGGCATAGGTGGTGTCGACCAGTCGCTGGGCGGCTGCATCGATCTGCCCCAGGCAGTACATCTTCGACGAGTCGGCAATGTAGCCGCCTTGTTCCAGGGTAATGTCGACGTTGACGATCGAGCCGGCCTTGAGCACCTCATCGGCATGCGGCACGCCGTGGCACACCACATGGTCGACCGAGGTATTGAGCGAATAGGCAAAACCGTACTGGCCCTTGCTCGCCGGGCGCGCCTTGAGCACATCGACGATAAATGCCTCGGCCCGGTCGTTGATCTGCAGGGTGCTGACCCCGGGAGCAATGAAGCTGTCGAGGTGGGCGAACACCTGGCTGAGCAATTGCCCGGCATTGCGCATCAGGGCCAGTTGTTCGGCGTTTTTCAAAACCACTTGGTTCATGGGAGGAGGTTTTTCATCTCTCGGAATGTCTGCCCATGATAAGGCCTGGCCCGCTGGCTGTGCCATCCGATGGTGCAGGCCGGCCCAATGCAGTGCGGCCGGGCAGGCGCCCTGAACGCCTGAACCGCGCCGCACAAGGCGCTGCCAATTGTGGCGCGACCCTTGCTACAGCCTGAGCATCCGGCAATCAACGCAGATTGCCCCGTTCACGACAAAGGCGCCGTGTTGCCCCCGCTGGTTCATTCAGGCCGGGGCAGCAGGGCGCCTTTTTGTTTGCGCAATCAGGAGGTAGGCCGATGAGCAGCACCAGCGTGCGCAGCGTGTGCCCGTATTGTGGCGTCGGTTGTGGCATCGTCATGAACGTCGAAGGCGGGCGGGTGACCAAGATCAGTGGCGACAAACAGCACCCCAGCAACTTTGGCCGCCTGTGCACCAAGGGCCTCACCGCCCATCAACCGTTGAGTGCGTCCGGGCGCATGACGCATGCCTATGTGCGCGAGCAGCGCCAGCGCGACCCGGTGCAGCGCGCCATCGACACCGCTATAGAACAGGCGGCCCGGCGCCTGCGGGCGATCATTGATAAGTATGGCCCGGACGCCCTGGGCTTTTATGTCTCCGGGCAGATGTCGCTGGAGGCCCAGTACCTGATCAACAAACTGGCCAAGGGCTTTGTCCGCAGCCGCCATGTCGAGTCCAACTCGCGCCTGTGCATGGCCAGCGCCAGCAGCGGCTACAAGCTGTCGCTGGGCGCCGACGGGCCGCCCGGCAGCTACCAGGATTTCGACCGCGCCGAGGTGTTCCTGGTGATCGGCGCGAACATGGCCGATTGTCACCCGATCCTGTTTTTGCGCCTGCTCGACCGGCTCAAGGCCGGGGCCCGGTTGATCGTCGTTGACCCGCGGCGCAGCGCCACCGCCGACAAGGCCGATTTGTTCCTGCAGATCAAACCGGGCAGCGACCTGGCGCTGCTCAACGGCCTGCTCTACCTGCTGCTGGAAAACGGCCAGTGCGACGCCGAGTTCATCCAGCGCTACACCGAAGGCTGGGAGGACATGCCGGCCTTTTTGCAGGACTACACACCTGAGCGAGTTGCCGCCCTCACCGGGCTGAGCGAGGCCGATATCCGCCAGGCCGCCAAGTGGATCGGCCAGGCCCCGGAGTGGATGAGTTGCTGGACCATGGGCCTGAACCAGAGCATCCATGGCACCTGGCACAGCAACGCCCTGTGCAACCTGCACCTGGCCACTGGCGCCATCTGTCGGCCGGGCAGCGGGCCGTTCTCGCTGACCGGCCAGCCCAACGCCATGGGCGGGCGAGAAATGGGCTATATGGGCCCGGGCTTGCCGGGGCAGCGTTCGGCATTGGTCGATCGCGATCGCGCCTTTGTCGAGCAACTGTGGCAGATTCCCGCTGGCAGCCTGCGCAGCGAAGCCGGTGACGGCACGGTGGCGCTGTTCGAAAACCTCGCCGCCGGGCAGGTCAAGGCCTGCTGGATCATCTGCAGCAACCCGGTGGCCAGCGTCGCCAACCGCCGGCAGGTGATCGAAGGGTTGCAGGCGGCTGAGCTGGTGATCACCCAGGACGCCTTTCTCGACACCGAGACCAACCGTTACGCCGATATCCTCCTGCCCGCCGCGCTGTGGGCCGAGGGCGAGGGGGTGATGGTCAATTCCGAGCGCAACCTGACCTTGATGAACCAGGCCGTCGAGGCGCCGGGGGAGAGCCTGCCCGACTGGCAGATCATCGCCCGAATTGCTTGCGCGATGGGTTATGCCGAGGCCTTCAGTTACGCCAATGCCGAAGCGGTGTTCGACGAGCTGCGCCAGGCCTGGAACCCGGCCACCGGTTACGATGTGCGCGGCGTCAGCTACGCCGGTTTGCGTGAGGCGCCGCGGCAGTGGCCGTGTGAGCCTGGGCGCAACAATGACCGCAGCCCGTTGCGCTATTGCAACGACGGCGTCAGCCAGGCCCTGCGCCACGACGGCCAAGGCGAAGTACCGGCCATTGCCTTCCCCACTCGCAGCGGCAAGGCACGCTTTTTCGCCCGGCCCTGGCTGCCCGCCGCCGAGCTGCCGGACGCCGAATTTCCGCTGGTGCTCAACACTGGTCGGGTCCAGCACCAGTGGCACACCCTGACCAAGACCGGCAAGGTGGCGGCGCTGAACAAGCTCGACCCCGGGCCGTTCGTAGAGATTCACCCGGATGATGCCGAGCGCCTGGGCATCGCTGACAAGGATCAGGTGCAGATCCGCTCCCGACGCGGGCAGGCGCTGCTGCCGGCACGGATTACCGCTCGGGTGCTGCCGGGCAACTGCTTTGCGCCGTTTCACTGGAACGATGTTTATGGCGAGAACCTGGCGATCAATGCCGTCACCAGCGACGCGGTCGATCCGCTGTCGCTGCAACCGGCCTTCAAGTACTGCGCGGTGGCCCTGAGCCGGGTTGCCGGCGAGCGCATCAACGCCACCCAGATCGATCATCAAGCCATTACAGTGCAGGACCAGCACCTGCTGCTCTGGGCTTCGCAGACTGGCAACAGTCAGGCCCTGGCCGAGCAGTGCGCCGCACGCCTGCGCCAGGTCGGCTTGCCGGTGCAGTTGAGTTGCATGCAAGACCTGGCCCTGGAGCAACTGGACCGCCCCGCCAGCCTGCTGCTGATCGCCAGTACCTTCGGCGACGGCGATGCACCGGACAGCGGCGCGGCGTTCTGGCGCGGCCTGCATGGCGAGCATGCCCAACGCTGCGTCGGCGTGCCTTATGCGGTATTGGCCCTGGGGGATTCCAGCTACGAGCAGTTCTGCGGCTTTGGTCGCAAGCTCGATCAGCGCCTGGCCGAACTGGGCGCCAAGCGCTTGCTGGAACGGGTCGATTGCGAGGGCGATTTACATGAATCGACGGGGCAATGGCTGCAGGCACTGCTGGGCAAACTGGGCCACGGCGAACTGCTGCTCGAAGCGCCAACGCCAACGGCCAGCGGTTTCAGCAAGACCCGGCCGTTGCCAGCCACCCTGGTCGGCAACCGCCTGCTTAACGGCCCCGGCGCGGTCAAGGAAACCCGGCAACTGGTGTTCGATCTGGGCGACAGCGGGTTCACCTATCACGCCGGCGACGCCTTGGGTGTATGGCCGCGCAACTGTCCGGCGCTGGTCGATGAGCTACTGACCGCCACCCGCTTCGATGGCGGGCACTGCGTCAGCCTCAAGGGCCAGGCCGACATGCCCTTGGCCGAGGCATTGCTTGAGCACCTGGAGATCGCCCGCATTACCCCGCAGTTGCTTGAGGCTTTCGCCCCGGGTGATGCGCAACTGCGCGCATTGCTTGAGCCGCACAACAAGGCTGCGCTCAAGGACTGGCTGTGGGGCAAACAACTGATCGACCTGGTGCATGCGTGCAAGCCCCAACTGAGCCTGCAGGCTTGGCTCGACCTGCTCAAACCCATGCAGCCGCGGCTGTACTCGATCAGCTCAAGCCAGAAGCTGCATCCGGATCAAGTGCACCTGACGGTTTCCACTGTCCGTTACGGCCAGCGCAAGGGCGTGTGCTCGACCTACCTGGCCGACCGCAGCGAGCCTGGCCGGGTCGAGATATTCGCGCAGCCGACCACACACTTTCGCCTGCCTGGCGACAGCACGGCGCCGGTGATCATGGTCGGCCCCGGCACCGGTGTGGCGCCGTTTCGCGCGTTCCTGCAGGAACGTCAGGCCGAAGGGGCCCGCGGTCGCAACTGGCTGCTGTTCGGCGAGCAGCAGGCGGCCACCGATTTCTACTACCGCGACGAGTTGCTGGCCTGGCAGCGCGACGGTCACCTGACCCGCCTGGACACCGCCTTCTCCCGCGACCAGGCGCAGAAGATCTACGTGCAGCAGCGCATGCTTGAGCAGGGTGCCGAGCTGTGGCGCTGGCTGGAGGAGGGCGCGCACTTCTATATCTGTGGCGATGCCGGGCGCATGGCCCGCGATGTTGATACGGCGCTCAAAAAACTGGTGCAGCAGCACGGTGGCATGAGTGTGGAACGGGCCGAGGCTTATGTCAGCGAACTGAATCGCGCCAAGCGTTACCTGCGTGACGTGTACTGAAGTGCCCCATAAGGGGGAGCGCTGCACCAGCCTGGGTCGATAACGGCGCCAGTGGATCGCGCGCAAGCCCCGGTTTCAAAGGCTTTGGCAGTTGGCACGCTCCCTGCTTTTACAGATTTACAACGTCCTCGCGGGTCAATGGCGATTCGCAACCGGGACTACAAAAAACGACCAGGCAAAGGCGCCTGGAGCTTCGGCTCCAGGCGCCTTTTTTTGTTTTTCGGGGTTGGCCCCCAGCAGCAAAGCCAGCGTGATTGGCCTTGAGTGAGGAACGGGTATGAATGGGTTTACCAGCATCGAAGCGCGGCAACAGCTGATCATCGTCGGCAACGGCATGGTCGGTCATCACTGCGTCGAGCAACTGATCGAACGCGGTGCCCTGGGCCGTTTCCAGGTGCGGGTGTTCGGTGAAGAGCGCCAGCGCGCCTACGACCGCGTGCACCTGTCGGAATACTTCAGTGGCAGCGATGCCGAAACCCTGGCCCTGGGCGAGGCAGGCTTGTACACCCGGCACGGCATTGACTTGCACCTGGGCGAGCCGGTGCTGGAGATCGACCGCGAACGCTGCGAGGTGGTCACCTGCGCCGGGCGCTACCCTTACGATCAACTGGTGCTGGCCACCGGCTCCTATCCGTTCGTGCCACCCATTGAAGGCTCGCAAGGGGCGGCGCGGCTGGTATATCGCACCCTTGATGATCTCGATGCGATCCGCACCGCGGCCGCCAGCGCTCGCCGTGGGGTGGTGGTCGGTGGCGGCCTGCTCGGCCTGGAAGCGGCCAATGCCTTGAAGTCGCTGGGCCTGGAAGCCCACGTGGTGGAGTTCGCCCCGCGCCTTATGCCGGTGCAACTGGATGGCGAGGGCGGCGCGGCCTTGCGGGCGCAGATCGAAGCCCTGGGGGTTGGCGTGCACCTGTCGCGGGCGACCCAGGCCATCGTTGCCGGTGAAGACTATCGCTACCGGATGAACTTCGAGGGCGGCGAGTTCCTTGAAACCGACCTTGTCGTGTTCTCCGCCGGTATCCGCCCGCAGGATGCCCTGGGCCGCAGCAGTGGCCTGGAAATCGCCCAACGCGGCGGTGTGGTGATCGACAGCGCGTGCCGCAGCAGCGACCCACGGATCTTCGCCATCGGCGAATGCGCGTCGTGGAACGGCAGCGTGTTCGGCCTGGTGGCGCCGGGCTACAGCATGGCGCGTACAGTGGCGGCGACGCTGGCCGGTGAAGACGCGGGCAGTTTTACCGGGGCCGACATGTCGACCAAGCTCAAACTGCTCGGCGTCGATGTCGGCTCCATTGGTGATGCCCACGGCGTGACCCCGGGTGCGCGCAGCTATCGCTTTATCGACGAAGCGGCATCGGCCTACCGCCGGCTGGTGGTCGATGGCAGTGGCAAACGGGTGATCGGCGCGGTGCTGGTTGGCGACAACAGCTATTACGACACCCTGCTGCAATACGTGCAGAACAGCATTGCCCTGCCCGCCGATCCGGCCGCGCTGATCCTGCCGCAGTCGGCCGGCGCGCCGGCACTGGGCGCCGATGCCTTGCCCGCCAGCGCGACTATCTGCTCCTGCCATAACGTCAGCAAGGGCGCGATCTGCGCCGCCATCGACAGTGGCTGCGGCGAGCTTGGCCAGCTCAAGCAGCAGACCAAGGCCTGCACCGGTTGTGGTGGTTGTGCGGCGCTGCTCAAGCAGGTCTTCGAGCATGAATTGATCGCCCGCGGCGTCAGCGTCGACAAGAGCCTGTGCGAACACTTCGCCTACACCCGCCAGGAGCTCTACGCGCTGGTGCGGGTCGAAGGCATTGTCAGTTTCGACGAGATGCTCGCCAAGCATGGACGCGGGCACGTCGGCTGCGATATCTGCAAACCCACGGTCGGCTCGATCCTCGCCTCGTGCTGGAACCAGCCGATCATGGAGCCGTCGCTGGTGCCGCTGCAGGACACCAACGACACCTTCATGGCCAATATGCAGAAGAACGGCACCTACTCGGTGGTGCCGCGGATTCCCGGCGGCGAGATCACCCCCGAGAAGCTGATCGTCATCGGCGAAGTGGCGAAAAAGTACGACCTCTACACCAAGATCACCGGCGGCCAGCGCATCGACCTGTTCGGCGCCCAACTGCACGAATTGCCCGAGATCTGGGCCGAGCTGATTGGCGCAGGCTTCGAGACCGGCCATGCCTACGGCAAGTCGACGCGTACGGTGAAATCCTGCGTCGGCAGCACCTGGTGCCGTTATGGCGTGCAGGACAGCGTGCAGATGGCCCTGACCCTGGAAGACCGCTACAAGGGCCTGCGCTCGCCGCACAAGCTCAAGTTCGCGGTGTCCGGCTGCACCCGTGAATGCGCCGAGGCGCAGAGCAAGGACATCGGCGTGATCGCCACCGAGAAGGGCTGGAACCTGTACATCTGCGGCAACGGCGGCATGCGCCCGCGCCATGCCGAACTGTTCGCCACCGACCTGGACGACGCCAGCCTGATCCGCACCATCGACCGCGTGCTGATGTTCTACATCCGCACCGCTGACAAGCTGCAGCGCACCTCGGTGTGGCGCGAGAGCCTGGAGGGCGGGCTGGACTACCTCAAGCAGGTGATCCTCGACGACAGCCTGGGCCTTGGCGCAGAGCTCGAAGCGCAAATGCAGCTGGTGGTCGAGCGCTACGAATGCGAGTGGGCCAACGCCCTGAAAGACCCTGAAAAGCTCAAGCGCTTTCGCACCTTCGTCAATGACCAGCGCCCCGACCCGGGTGTGCACTTTGTCCGCGAACGCGGCCAGCGCCGGCCCATCGGCGCCGGCGAACTTCACTTGATCCCGACCACCGAGGAGGTGCTTTGATGAGCCCGTCCAATGCAGCAGTAAGTGTTCAAGCGCAACCCTGGCAGAGGGTTTGCAGCCGTGCCGACCTGGTCGCCCAGTCGGGGGTGGTGGTGTGGTTCGAAGGGCGCCAGGTGGCGCTGTTCTACCTGCCCGGGCAGGCCACGCCGGTGTTCGCCGTCGACAACCATGACCCCAAGTCCGGGGCCAATGTGATTGGTCGTGGATTGGTGGGCGAGCTCAAGGGCGAGCTGGTGGTGGCGGCGCCGTTGTACAAGCAGCATTTTTGTTTGCGCGATGGGCGCTGCCTGGAGGATCCGCAGCAGGCGTTGCAGGTGTGGCCGGTGCGCATCAGTGGTGAGCAGGTAGAGTTGGGTCGCTATTGATGGCCTCATCGCTGGCAAGCCAGCTCCCACAGTGTCTGGGGTATGCAGTACCTGCGGGAGCCGGCCTTGCCGGCGATCGAGCGCGAAGCGGTCGCAGTCCGGGCCGAGCCCCGATAAACTCCCCGGATGAACCTCGACACCCGGATCAAATTCCGCCACCTGCTGTGCTTTCTCGAAATCGCCCGCCAGGGCAGTTTCGCCAAGGCCGCCGATGCCATGGCGATCAGTCAGCCAGCGATCTCCAAGACCCTCAAGGAGCTTGAAGCGCTGCTTGAAACGCGGCTGTTCGAGCGCAGCAAGCAGGGCGCCGAGCTGACCCCGGCCGGGGTGCGTTTCATGCGCTACGCCGGCCCCAGCGTGCAGGCCTTGCGCGAAGGTGTGAGCACCTTGCGCGGTGAAGAGCATGCGCCGCCGCAGGTGCGGGTCGGCGTGCTGTCGACCGTCGAAAGCCTGCTGATGCCCGAAGTGCTGTGCCGTCTGCACCAGCGCCATGAGGCGCTGGTGGTCAGCGTCGCCACCGGCCCCAGCGCGCACCTGCTGGGGCAGTTGCACGTCGGTGAGCTGGACCTGGTGATCGGGCGCATGACCGACAGCCCGCAGATCCAGGGGCTGATGTTCGAGCACCTGTACAGCGAGTCGATGTCGCTGGTGGTGCGCCCTGGCCATCCTTTGCTTGGCCGCCAGCCGCTCGAGCGCAGCCAGGTCGGGCGCTACCCGCTGGTGTTGCCGCTGGCCGGCACGACCATCCGCAAGCACGCCGACAGCCTGTTCGTGCAGTGCGCCATCGAGCAACCCGCGCAGCGCCTGGAAACCCTGTCGCCGGCCCTCAGCCGTCGTTATGTACAGGGCAGCGATGCGGTCTGGGTGGCGCCACGCGATGCGGTGCGCGTTGACCTCAGCCGTGGTGAATTGTGCGAGCTGGACCTGGGCGTCAGCGAACCGGGCGGCTCGGTCGGCATCTGCAGCAATGCCGCCTTGCCGCTGGCCTTGCCGGCACAGTGGCTGTGCGAAGTTTTGCGCGAAGTGGCGGCGCAGTACCGCGACGGCGGTTATCCCTGAGCATCGATACAAACTGCTACAAAACCTCATCGGCGGATTTGCCCAACCGCCCGGTCCCGTCAATACTGGCCACTGGCTGCAGCCGAGGATGAAGAAGGTTTAATCTGGCTGAACTTATCCGGGTTTTCTTGCTCTCATGCCGGTAGCCATTGGTCGTGGCCGCCTGATAAGCTCGCGGCTTTACTCGATTGCCCTATTGGCGCATGAACAAGGAAATAGCATGAAACAGCATCGGTTGGCGGCTGCGGTTGCCCTGGTTAGCCTGGTACTGGCGGGTTGCGATTCGCAGACCAGCGTCGAGCTGAAGACTCCGGCACAGAAAGCCTCCTACGGTATTGGCCTGAACATGGGCAAAAGCCTGGCTCAGGAAGGCATGGACGACCTTGATTCGAAAGCTGTTGCTCAAGGTATCGAAGACGCCGTTGGCAAGAAAGAACAGAAGATCAAGGACGAAGAGCTGGTTGAAGCCTTCTCGGCCTTGCAGAAGCGCGCTGAAGAGCGCCTGGTGAAAATGAGCGAAGAGTCGGCTGCCGCCGGCAAGAAATTCCTCGAAGAAAACGGCAAGAAGGCTGGCGTGGTCACCACCGCTTCGGGCCTGCAGTACGAAGTCATCAAGAAGGCCGACGGCGCCCAGCCAAAGCCGACTGACGTGGTTACCGTCCACTACGAAGGCAAGCTGATCGACGGCAAGGTCTTCGACAGCTCCGTCGAGCGTGGCAGCCCGATCGACCTGCCGGTCAGCGGCGTGATCCCGGGTTGGGTCGAAGGCCTGCAACTGATGCACGTCGGCGAGAAGTACAAGCTGTACATCCCGTCCGACCTTGCTTACGGCGCGCAGAGCCCGAGCCCGACCATTCCGGCCAACTCGGTGCTGGTGTTCGATCTGGAACTGATCGCCATCAAGGACCCGGCCAAGGCTGAAGAGCCTGCCGATCCAGCTGCCGAGTAAGGCCAGCTGATACCTGCAACGCCCCGTCTCGACGGGGCGTTGTCGTTTCTGGGTTTTACCGAACCCATAGGGTCATGCACGGTCTTAGTCACTGCAGCTGTTGATGAATCAGGGCGCAGCGGGCAAAACGTTTGCGCGATTGAAACAGGTGTGTAAAAAACGCCCGATTTAACCCGGACCCTTGCCGGGCGGGCGCCTTGAGCCTGAAAATGAGCTCTGTTCACAAGGTTATCCACAATTATTGTGGATAACCTTCCTTGGCACTGGCCCTGGAGGCCGTATGAAAGCACCGTGGAATTTCGCCCGATTTCTGCCCCTGGCCGAGCGCCTGCTCAGCCGCGGGCGTTTGCCGGCGTTGATTTTTGCCGTGGCGCGCAAAGGTCCGCGGCTGGGCAAACTGCGCGAGGACGTGCGCCTGATGCAGGCGCTGTGCCTGGCCTGGTGGCGCGGCGAGTACCGGGCAATCAGCCCCAAGGCACTGATCACCGTAGTGGCGGGGCTGCTGTATTTTGTCAGCCCGCTGGATGCGATCCCCGACTGGTTGCTGGGCGTCGGCATGCTTGACGACATCGCCGTGCTGGCCTGGGTGATGAAGGCGGTGTCTGATGAACTGGCCGCGTTCAGCGCCTGGCGCAACCGCCAGGCACCGGAAAAACTGCGGGTGGTCGAACGCCTGCCCGACACCCCCGAAGCCCTGCGCCTGGAACAGGAAAAAAGCTGATCACATCACGACCCTGCACACCCTTGTTGGCTGGTAATATAATTGGCATAAGGATTATGCCTACCGATTACATATCGTAATCCTACAAGGGGGTTGTAATGGGTATTCAGGTCATCAGCCGGGACGGTCAACCCGAGTACGCGGTTGTTCCCTGGGAGCAGTACCAGGCACTGCTTAAAGCTGCCGGGCAAGGCGAGCCACTTGCCGGCGCAAACACAGCTTCAAGCGCCACCGACAGCGCCAGCTTGCCGAATTTCAGCGAGCTGGCGCGTTTGCGTGAGGGCAAGGGCCTGGCGCCGGAGCAACTGGCGCGCAGCGTCGGTATCAGCCCGGTGTACCTGGCGCTGATCGAAAGCGGTGAACGCCAGCCGGATGCCGCGATTCGCCGCAGCCTGGCCTGGGAGCTGGGTGTGGCTGGCTGGAGCGAGCCGTCGTGAGCGTGCGCATCAGCCGCCAGCACTGGGAAGGCCTGCTCGGCGAGCTGGATGTCGCCCGCCGCCAGCGCCACCTGCTGACCTACCGGGCCTTGCTCGAGCGTCTGCAATTGCCCAGCCCGGCCATGCAAACGCTGACCGCGGCGCTGGAGCACCTGGCTGCGCTCGACGCCCGCGCCGAGCAGCCGCTGCGCAGCTCGCTGGTGATCAGCCAGGGCGCCAGCCGCTTGCCGCGCACCGGGTTCTTCGAATGCGTCGAGCGCCTGGGGCGCTTTTCCGGCCCGTCCGATGGCATGGCCGCAGCCTCCTGGCACGCCTCGGAAGTGGTGCGGGTGTTCGAGTACAGCTACCCCGAACACGAAGAAGCCTGAGCGCCAGGGGCGGTATCGATCAGGTACAGGCTGTGCCCAGGCACATCCTTGGCCTGGTGCTTGGCCTGTGAGGCCAACTCCGCCAGTTGCCCGGCATCGAGCCCGGCACAGGCTTGCGGGTGCAACTGCACCACGCCGATCGACAACGACAGCAGGGCAAATTCCTGGCGCCGGCCCTGGCGGTCGGTGGCGATGAAGCACCCGGCCTGCAGATGCTCGGCCCGGTAGAAGCGCCGGCACTGTTTGTGAAAGTCCTCCAGCAACAACTGCAAGCGTTGTTGCCAATCATCTGAGCCGAGCACCAGCATGAAATCGTCGCCGCCGATATGGCCGACGAAATCGCGGCTGGGGTCGACCCGTTCGCCCAGGCACTGGGCCAGGCACAGCAATACCTCATCGCCACGGGCATACCCGTAGATATCGTTGAACGGCTTGAAGCTGTCGATATCGACGTAACAGATCGCCGCTGCGCGTTGCTGTTGCAGCAGGCGGGTCAGGCATTGCTGGATCGGTACGTTGCCCGGCAGCAGGGTCAGCGGGTTGGCATAGCGGGCCTGTTGGATCTTCTGCTCGGTGATCAGCTTGAGCACGTCGATCACCCGCCCCAGGCCCAGGTAGCGGCCGTTGTGGGTGATGATGAAATCTTCCTCGATGCGCTGGCGGGCGCGGCTGGTGAGCAGGCGGCTGACCTGTTGCAGCGATTGGCCCAGATCCACGGCGAGAAAGTCATCGCTCATCAAGCGGCTGATCGGCTTGCGCGCGAACAGGTCGGTGGCAAACGGCTTGAGCAGCGCGTCGGAGAGCGAATGGCGATGAACGATGCCGCACGGCTGCCCATGCGCGTCGAGTACCGCCAGGGAATTGAGGTTGGCCTGGCTGCGAAACAGTTCCAGCACCTGCGGGGTAGGCGCCTCGCGGTTCACCGCCGGTTGTTCGATCAGTAGCGCGGCGAGGTTGCCGCTGTCTTCATTGAGGCTCTGCAGCGCCTGTACCGGCTGCCCGAGCATGCTTTGCACATCGCGCGCCGCCTGTTCCTGCGGGCGGCCCAGCAGGTAGCCCTGGACCAGGTCGACGCCCATCTCGGTGAGCACCTTGAGCTCTTCGGCCAGCTCGATGCCTTCGGCAATCACCTGGGCCCGCGAGGCCCGGGCGATCTGCAGGATCGAGCCGACGAACTCGCGCTTGACCGCATCCAGGTGAATGCCGTCGATGAAGTGACGGTCGATCTTGACGTAGTCCGGGCGCAGCTCCGACCACAGGCGCAGGCTCGAATAACCGGCCCCCAGATCATCCAGGGCGATGGAAAAGCCCATGTCGCGGTAGTGGTGCAGGGCGTTGAACAGCAGCTGGAAATCGTCGGTGGGGGTCTGTTCGGTGAGTTCGATCACTACCCGGCTGGGCGGCACGCCCAGCTCGTGGAGCATCTTCAGGGTGCGCCCGGACTGGTACTGCGGTTCGAGCAGGGACTCGGGCGAGACGTTGAGGAACAGCTTGCCTTCAAGGTTCTGCTGGCTGAAGCGCCGGCAGGCGCTCTCGCGGCAGGCCACTTCCAGCTCGGTCAGGCGCCCGGCCTGGCGGGCCACGGCAAACAGGTTGATCGGCGAATGCAGCGGGCTGTTGGACGGGCCGCGGCTCAGCGCTTCGTAGCCGAGGATGCGCCGTTCGGAAAGGCAGACAATGGGTTGGAACAGGCTGTGCAAGCCGCTTTGAGCCAGGATGGTGCTCAACGCGCTGAGCTGTTCGTTGATGGTCATGGCAGGCCTACCTAGAAAAAAGGGACTGAGCACCCGCGGCGCTCAGTCCCTTATTTCACGACAGTCTGATGACTATTTGATGACGCAATGAAGCGTGGTCACATTATTTTGCCATCACCGGTTTACGGGTTGTTGCGCGCCACCTGCGAATTCAGCCCCAGGTAGTCCAGCAGGATCAACCCGGACTCCTTCAGGTAGGCGTCGTCTTCGGGCTTGGTATCGTCCGGCTCGACCGGCAGCGCGTCTTCGTCTTCCTTCTTCAGTTCCTTGAGCGGTTCTTCGCCCTTGGCCTTGCGTCGGGTGTTTTCCAGCGCCAGCTGTTTGCTTTCGATATCGGCGTGCTGGGCACGGCGTTCGGCCTCGTTGAGGCTGACGGTTTTCTCGTTCATCAGCTTCTGGGTCAGGGCCAGGCGGTCGCGGATGTAGACGAACTCCGGATCCTTGGCCGTACGGCTGTCGTGACGGGCCTTGAGCTGGGCCAGGAACGGCTTGAACGGGTCGACCGCAGGCTTGATCGCCGGGCGGATGGTGTCCCATGGCATGGCTTCGGGCAGGGCGCTTTCACCGATTTCCTTGGTGTCGATGATCGACGGGTAGTCGATGTCCGGCAGCACGCCCTGGTGCTGGGTGCTCTGCCCGGAAACCCGGTAGAACTTGGCCAGGGTCAGCTTCAGCTCGCCATGATTGAGCGGCTGGATGGTTTGCACCGTGCCTTTGCCGAAGGTCTGCCCGCCGAGGATCAGCGCGCGGTGATAGTCCTGCATGGCGCCGGCGAAAATCTCCGAAGCCGAGGCCGACAGGCGGTTGACCACCAGTGCCAGCGGGCCTTTGTAGAAGGCGCCGCTGTTTTCGTCTTCAAGCACGTCGACGCGGCCGTCGCTGTTGCGCACCAGCACCGTCGGGCCCTTGTCGATGAACAGGCTGGTCAGCTCGGTGGCTTCCTGCAGCGAGCCGCCGCCGTTGTTGCGCAGGTCGATGACCACGCCGTCGACTTTTTCCTTCTGCAGTTCGGTCAGCAGTTTTTTAACGTCGCGGGTGGTGCTCTTGTACTCCGGATCGCCGGCGCGGAAGGCCTTGAAGTCGAGGTAGAAGGCCGGAATCTCGATGATTCCGAGCTTGTAGTCACGGCCGTCCTGCTTGAGCTTGAGCACCGACTTTTTCGCCGCCTGCTCTTCGAGTTTCACCGCTTCACGGGTGATCGGCACGATCTTGGTGGTCTGGTCGTTAGGGGCGTTGCTGGCCGGGATGATTTCCAGGCGCACCACCGAACCTTTCGGCCCGCGGATCAGCTTGACCACTTCGTCCAGGCGCCAGCCGATCACGTCGACCATTTCCTTGTTGCCCTGGGCCACGCCGATGATCTTGTCGGCCGGAGCTACCAATTTGGTTTTGGCCGCAGGGCCGGCCGGCACCAGGCGCACGATCTTGACCTGGTCGTTGTCGCTTTGCAGTACGGCGCCGATACCTTCGAGCGACAGGCTCATGTTGATATCGAAGTTTTCTGCGTTGTCGGGCGACAGGTAGTTGGTGTGCGGGTCGTAGGACTGGGCGAAGGTGTTGATATAGGCCTGGAAGATGTCTTCGGCGCGGGTCTGGTCCAGGCGCGTGAGCTGGTTCTTGTAGCGCTTGGTCAGCAGTTCCTGGATTGCCTTGGGTTCTTTGCCGGCGATCTTCAGGCGCAGCACTTCATCCTTGACGCGTTTGCGCCAGAGGTCGTCGAGCTCGGTCTGGTTCTTCATCCACGGGGCGTCCTTGCGATCGATCAGCAAGGTCTCATGGGTGGTGAAGTCGAAGTTGTCGACGCCCTTGCTCAGCTCGGCGAGGGCGAAGTCCAGGCGCGATTTGACCCGGTCCAGGTAGCGCTTGTAGATGGTGAAGCCGGGGTCGAGATTGCCGCTTTTGAGGAAATCGTCGAACTGGGTCTTCCACTTGTCGAACTCGGCGATGTCGCTGGCAGTGAAGTAGCTGCGCGCAGGATCAAGGAGTTTGAGGTAGCTGTCGTAGATGATCACCGAGCGCGCATCGTTGAGCGGCGGCTTGCTGTAGTGGTGGCGCTTGAGCAGCTCGACCACGTTCAGGCTGGCGACCACTTCATCGCGGTCGGGCTGGAGCTTATCCCAGCTGTTGGCGGCCCATGCACTGCCCGCCAATGGCAGACTGCCCAGACCGATCAACAGGGCGAGGGTGGTGCTTGGCAGAAAATGCTTCATGCTGATTCGACGTAGGGACAATTGATCACGCATATTAGGCCGTCTTTGAATTCGCCGGTTCCATGAAAACCGGACGCATAATGCAAAAAGCCCGGGGCTACAGCTCCCGGGCTCAGTCATGACTCAACTATGGAGGCACTGTGAAGGCATTGCAAGGCGTTGACGGACATGTGGAGTGGGTTGCGACGACAAGTCCAACTTGCGATATCGGTCAAGTACGAATTCGCGTGGCCGCCGCCGGCCTCAATCGCGCCGACCTGCTCCAGCGTGCCGGGCTCTACCCGCCACCACCGGGGGCCAGCGAATTTCTCGGCCTGGAGTGCTCGGGGGTGATCAGCGAAGTGGGCGCCGGTTCTTCCTGGCAGGTCGGCGATCGGGTCTGTGCCTTGCTCGCCGGTGGCGGCATGGCCGAGGAAGTGGTGGTCGATGGCCGCCACGTACTGCCGGTGCCCGAGGGCTTGAGCCTGCAGGAAGCGGCGGCAATCCCCGAGGTGTATGCCACGGCCTGGCTCAATGTGTTCCAGCTGGCCGCGCTCAAGCCCGGTGAGAAAGTCTTGCTGCATGCCGGGGCCAGCGGTGTCGGCTCGGCGGCGATCCAGCTGTGCAAGGCCTTTGGCAGCCCGTGCTGGGTCAGCGTCGGCTCGGCCGAGCGGCTGGCCTACTGCGAAGGCCTGGGGGCCAGCGGCGGCGTGGTTCGCGGTGAAGACCTCGAGGCGCTGAATGACTTTGCCCCGTTCAACGTGATTCTCGACCCGGTCGGCGCCAACTATGCCGAGCTCAACCTCAAGCTGCTGGCCCGTGACGGGCGCTGGGTGATCATCGGCTTGATGGGCGGGCGCAAAGCCGAGCTGGACCTGGCGCAACTGCTGGGCAAGCGCATACAGGTCCTGGGTTCGACCTTGCGCACCCGCGATGACCAGTTCAAGGCAGACATGCTCAGCGACCTCGGCCAGCAAGTGTGGCCGCTGTTCAGCGAAGGCCGGCTCAAGCCGCAACTGGCCAGGGCCTTCTCGATCAAGGATGCCGAGGCGGCGTTTGCCGAGCTTGCCGGCAATCAGGTGTCGGGCAAGCTGGTGCTGGTGATCGACGAGAGTCTGGTGTAGTCCGCCAATCGCTGGCAAGCCAGCTCCCACAGGTCAGGTGTATGCAGTACCTGTGGGAGCTGGCTTGCCAGCGATGCTTTTCATTTCCAGGTATGAATCGGCCACCTGTTCTTCTCGGCCTGCTCGCGCAACACCGGATCCGGATTGACCACATGCGGGAAATCCACCTTCAGCAGCAACGGCAAATCGTTGCGTGAATCCGAGTAGAAACTCGCGCCTTCAAGGTTCTCTTCTTCCTGGTCGAGCCATTCCAGCAAGCGGGTGATCTTGCCTTCGCGGTAGGTCAGCACACCGACGGTGTTGCCGGTATAGACACCATGAGCAACCTCAAGCTCGATGCCAAGAACTTCATCGATACCCAGGCGCTCGGCAATCGGCTTGACCAGGTGGGTGCCGGAAGCCGAAATCACCAGGATCCGGTCGCCGGCCTTGCGGTGGGCGGCGATGGTCTTGGTGGCGTCGCTGAAGATGATCGGTTCGATGAAATCTTCCACCCAGGGCGCTACAAGGTGCTCGACTTCTTCCGGGGTGCGGCCGATCAAAGGTTCCAGGCTGAAGGCCATGTAGTCTTCCATGCGCAGCTTGCCATGGCTGTAGGCGTCCATCAGTTCGTTGTTGGTGCGCATGAAAGACGCTGGATCGACCCAGCCCAGACGGCCCATCTGCTCGCTCCAGAGCGTGGCGCAGTCACCGTGGATCAGGGTTTCGTCCAGATCGAAAATCGCGAGTGCCATATTCAGAAAAACTCCTGTGCAACCCTCAGGCGACTTCGCAGAGGGCGGTGGGATCGATCGACAAGGATACCCGTTGGCCGTCCGGGTGCAGGTCGGCGGACGAGCGGTTGAGCACATCAACCAGCAATTCTACCCCGCGCGCTTCAACCCGGTAGCGGATCACGTTGCCCAGCAGGCTGTGGCTGCGTACCAGCCCCTCCAGCTCGCCGTTCAGGCTCAGGGCGATGGCTTCCGGGCGAATTGCCAGGCGGCTGTTCACCGGGCGCTGCAGCAGGCGGCTGGCGCTGTCGGCGTCGAGCAGGTTGTAGTTGCCGATAAAGCCTGCGGCGAACACGTCCACCGGCGCGGTATAGAGGGTTTCGGCATCGCCGCTCTGGACGATGCGGCCCTGGTTCATGAGGAAGATGCGATCGGACATGGTCAGCGCTTCTTCCTGGTCGTGGGTGACGAAGATGGTGGTCAGGCCCAGCTCGCGCTGGATCGCGCGGATCTGCTCGCGCAGGTGCTTGCGAATCCGCGCATCCAGCGCCGACAGCGGCTCGTCGAGCAGCAGCAGGCGCGGGCGGGTGACCAGCGAGCGGGCCAGGGCCACGCGCTGGCACTGGCCGCCGGACAACTGGTGCGGGTAGCGCCGGGCAAAGTCCTGCAGCTCGACCAGTTGCAGCACTTCGCGGACCCGCGCCTGGCTGTCGTCGCTGTTGACCTTCTGCATGCGCAGGCCGAAGGCGACGTTCTGTTCGACGGTCATGTTGGGGAACAGCGCATAGCTCTGGAACACCATGCCGATCCCGCGTTTTTGCGGGCTCAGCGGCACCAGGTCGGTGCCATCGAGCAAGATGCGCCCGCTGTCCACCGCGGTCAGCCCGGCGATGCAGCGCAGCAGGGTGGACTTGCCGCAGCCGGACGGGCCGAGCAGGGTAACGAATTCGCCGCGTTCGATCTGGCAGTTGATGTCGTTGAACACCGGGCTGCCGGCATAGCTTTTTTGCAGGTTCTGTACGCTGACAAAGCTCATATCAGGACTTGTCCTTGTTCAGGCGGTTGGCTGCCCAGGTCAGCGCCAGCACGAAGAGGAAATAGGAAACCACCAGGGCACTGTTGAAGTGGCCACTGCTGTTACGCATGTTGTTGAGGTACACCTGCAGGGTCTCGTAGCGAGTGCCGACCAGCAGGTTGGCGAACACGAACTCGCCGAACAGGAACGAGAACGACAGCAGCAAGGCCACCATCAGGCCCTTGCGCAGGTTTGGCAGCACCACCAGGAACGCCGCCTGGAAGGTGCTGGCGCCAAGCAACTGGGCGGCGTCCATCAGGTCGCGCAGGTTGATCGCCTGCAGGTTGTTGGTGATTGCCCGGTACATGAACGGCAGGGCCACGGTGAAGTAGCAACCGATGAGGATCCACGGCGTGCCGACCATGGCCATCGGCCCCGAGCCGTAGAGCTGCAACAGGCCCACCGACGACACCACCGGCGGCACCGCGAAGGGCAGCAGGATGAGGATGTTCATCAGCGCATCGAGGCGCGGGAAGTGGTAATGCACCACGAACAGCAGCGGCAATATCAACAGCACCGACAACAGCAGGGCGCCGATACACACCAGCAGCGACTGGCCGAAGGCGGCGAGAAAGCGCGGGTCGCTCCATAGCGCCAGGTACCACTTGAAGGTCAGGCCGCTGGGCAGCAGGCTCGCCGACCAGCTGGTGGCCAGCGAGTAGAGCAGGGTGCCGGCCAGCGGCAGCAAGAGGATGATGAACAGCAGGTAGACCACCAGGCGGTGGTACAGCGACGAGGTGCCCGGTTCAGCGCGCGACATGGTAGCTCCGCTTCAATAGCCATTGATGGACGAAGGTCACCAGGGTCATCAGCCCGACCAGGATGACCGCCAGGGCGCTGGCCAGGTTCGGGTCCAGCGAGATGTCGCCGGCCACCAGCGCGGCGATGCGGATCGGCAGCACGTTGAAGTTGCCGGTGGTCAGCGCATAGACCGTGGCATAGGCGCCCAGGGCGTTGGCCAGGAGGATCACGAAGGTGCCCAGCAGCGCCGGGGTCAGCACCGGCAGGCCGATGTGCCGCCAGTATTGCCAGGCGCCGGCGCCGAGCAGCTCGGCGGACTCGCGCCAGTCTTCGCGCAGGGCGTCGAAGGCCGGGTAGAGCAGCAGCACGCCGAGGGGGATCTGGAAATAGGTGTAGAGGATGATCAGCCCGGTCTTGGAGTAGAGGTTGAAGTCTTCGATGATCCCGGCCTGCTTCAGCAGCATGGTCAGCGCGCCGTTGAAGCCGAGCAGGATGATGAAGGCGAAGGCCAGCGGCACCCCGGAGAAGTTGCTGGTCATGTTGGCGAAGGCGTTGACGAAATCGCGCAGGCGCGAGTCGACCCGGCGCAACGAGTAGCTGCCGAGGATGGCGATGAGGATGCCGAACAGGCTCGACCAGAAGCTGATCTCCAGGCTGTGCTGGATTGCCTGGCGGTAGAACCTGGAACTGAATATCTTGCTGAAATTGTCCAGGCCCCAGCTAGATTCCACCTGCACGCTGTGGAGCATGACCCAGGCCAGCGGGGCGATCTGGAAGATAATGAAAAACACCGCGAAAGGCACCAGGCAGAGCAGGGCCAGCCATTTGCCGCGCTTGATCGAATTCACTTGAGCAGCTCCCGGCATACCGGTTTGTCGTGGGGCACGCCGAGCAACTCGCAAATGGTGCCACACAGTTCGGTCTGCAACGGCTTGGCCGCCGGGTCGAGGCTGAACGCCTGGCCAAAGACGAACAGCGGCACTTCGCGCTCTTCGGCCAGCAGGCCGTTGTGCGAGCGGTCGTTGTTCATGCCGTGGTCGGCGGTCACCAATACCTGATAGCCCTCTTCGAGCCAGGTGCGCAGGTAATCGGCCAGAAGGATATCGGCGCTGCGCGCGCTGTTGCGGTACTGGCTGCTGTCCAGGCCGTGGCGGTGGCCGGCGTCATCGATGTTCATCGGGTGCACCAGGAGAAAATTCGGTGCATGACGACGGCGCAGGTACTCGGCGTCGGCGAACAGGTGCGAATCGGGGTAGTGGTCGGCGTAATAGAACAGCCCGTGCTGGATCGGCAGCTTGGGGGCGTGGGTGTGGCGGTCGCGCAGCGGGTCGAAGGGCGAGCGGTTGTACAGCTCGCTCATCCAGTGATAGGCCGCCGCGGCCGTGCCCAGGCCGGCTTCGCGGGCGTAGTGGAACACGCTGCGCTGGTTGGACAGGCGGTTGACGTTGTTGTGGACGATGCCGCTGTCGATCGGCGCGACCCCGGTGAGGATGCATTCGTACAGCGGCCGTGACAACGACGGCAGCTCGCATTCGACCCGGTAAAGCGCTGCACGGTCGGCTTCGACATAGGCATGCAAATGGCCCATGGCGTGGTGCGCGACCTGATGGTTGAGGCCATCGAGCAGGACCAGAATGACGTTGTGGCTCATAGGAACTCCGCAATTGTGCTGACCTCATCGCTGGCAAGCCAGCACCCACTTGCCAGCGATTGGGGGCAGCAGGTATTGCCTGACACCCCCTGAAGGTTCACTCCATCTCGATGATCACTTGCTCCTGCCACTTCTGCGGCAGGGCCTTGGAGGTCGCTTCCCAGGCTTCGGCATTCTTGATCGGCTGCGCGGCGCTGTACTGCTCGTTGGGCAGCAGTTTGGCCTGTACCTCAGCCGGCAGTTTCAGGTGCTCGGCACGGATCGGCCGGGCATGCCCCTTGGCCAGGTTGATCTGCCCGGCATCGCTGAAGATGTACTCGCGGGTCAGCTTGGCGGCGTTGGGGTTTTTTGCGTACTTGTTGATGATGGTGGTGTAACCGGACATCACCGAACCGTCAGACGGGATCAGCACCTCGAAGCGTTTCGGGTCGATCTGCTGGCGGTAGCTCAGGCCGTTGAAGTCCCAGACCACGCCGACTTCGATCTCGCCCTTTTCCAGGGTCTGGATGGTCGGGTTGGCCAGCGACAGGCGTTTTTGCTGGGCCAGCTTGGTGAACAGTTGCAGGCCCGGTTCGATGTTCGTCTCGTCGCCCTTGTAGGCGATGGCGGCTGCCAGTACGCCGTTGGCAGCCTGGGCGGCGGTGCCGACGTCACCGATGGCGACCTTGTACTTGCCCTTTTCCAGGTCATGCCAGGTTTTCGGTATGTCTGCCTCCTTCACCAGTTGCTTGTTGATGATGAAGGCAATGGTGCCGGTATAGGCCAGGGCCCAGTGGCCGTCTTTGTCCTTGGCCCAGTCCGGGACCTGCTCCCAGGTGCTTGGCTTGTACGGCTGGGTCACGCCCTTGGCCACCGCGATCGGGCCGAAGGCGGCGCCGACGTCACCGATGTCGGCGCTGGCGTTGTCTTTTTCGGCGTCGAACTTGGCCACTTCCTGGGCCGAGCTCATGTCGGTGTCCATGTGCTTGAGGCCGTATTTTGTCGCCAGGTCGTCCCAGGTGCCTTTCCAGTTGGCCCAGGCATCGGGCATGCCCACGCTGTTGACTACGCCTTCCTTGCGGGCGGCGTCCTCGAGGGCCTTGAGGTCAGTGTCGGCGGCCATGGCCGCTGTGCACATCGCGATACTCGAGCCTAACAGTGACGCCAGAAAAAGCTTTTTCATCCGAAGCTCCTTGATGGGTGCCGTACAACACGCAATAGGTGTTGTTGGACGTTGTTGCGGTTCGGTTGGTCTAGGTCAGCAATACCTGAGCCAAGGTAGGCCTGTTGCATGACAATTTGATGTCCAGGCATTGCCCCGGCCGGGCTTTTGCCCCTGGAAATCAAGCGTAGACCACCCTCACTGTCATCTGGCATTCATCTGCAGTGCCTAGGCTTGCACTATTCTCATAGCCCTACGGCGCCAGATTGGGGCGCTACCGGGGCTGGACTAGTCCAGATAGGTAACCTTTGATGCAGCCACTGCCACCGCGAGCAGTAACAGCCATCTGTCATGCCCTGCAGGAGCAGATTGAGCATGGCCTCCTGTCGCCCGGCTGCAAGCTGCCGGCCGAGCGCAAGCTCAGCGAGGTGTTCGACACCACGCGCATCACCCTGCGTGAGGCGCTGGTGCAACTGGAGGCGCGGGGATTGATTTACCGCGAGGAACGCCGCGGCTGGTTCGTCGCGCCCGAGCGCCTGACCTACGATTTGATCGAGCGCAGCCACTTTCATGCCATGGTCCGCGAGCAGGGCCGCGAGGCGCGTACCGAGTTGTTGTCGGCGCGCCTGCAGCCAGCAGCGGCAGCGGTGTGCGCGCGGCTGCAACTGGCGCCGCTGTCGAGCGTGATCCAGATCTGCCGGTTACGCCGGATCGATGGCCGGGCGGTGCTGTATGCCGAGCACTACCTGAACCCCGAGTACTTCCCGGGCATTCTTGAGCACGACCTGAGCCGCTCGCTGACCGAGTTGTATGCCGGCCACTACGGCATCGAGTACGGACGGGTGCGCTTCGAGATCCTGCCGACCGCCTTGCCGGTGGCGGCGGCCATGGCGCTCAAGGTCTCGGCCGGTAGCCCCGGCCTGCACATTACCCGGGTCAACAGCGACCAGCACGGGCGGCTGATCGACTGTGACCTTGAGTATTGGCGCCATGACGCAATCCGCATCAAGGCCCAAGCCGGTTAGGACTTGGCCGCGCTTTCGCTGAACGGTGTGCTGGCGTCGGTGGTGATCACCTGCACGCTCAGGCGCGGGGTGGCCAGGTCCAGGCCGGATTCGTCGAGCTGGCGTTTGAGCGCCAGGTTGAAGGCCCGCGACACTTCCCACTGCTTGATCGGCGCGGTCTTGAAGCGCGCACGCAGGATCGCCGAGCCCGACTCGAAGCTCTCCACCCCTTGCAGCTCCAGCGGCGACCAGATGTTGCGGCGCATCAGCGGGTCGTTGCGCATCTTCTGCCCGACATCGCGGATCAGGGTGATTGCCTGGTCGATGTTCATGCTGTGCGGGATGGCCACGCGAAAGATCGCGTAGCCGAACTCGCGGGAGTAGTTCTTGATGCTCTTGATCTCGCTGAACGGGATGGTGTGGACGATGCCGTCGATATCGCGCAGGCGCACGGTACGGATGGTCAGGCCCTCGACCGTGCCCAGGTGGCCGCCGACATCGACGTAATCATCGATGGCCAGGGAGTCTTCGATGATGATGAACAGCCCGGTGATCAGGTCGGCGACCAGCGATTGCGCGCCAAAACCGATGGCCAGGCCGATGACACCGGCACCGGCCAGCAGCGGGGTGACGTTCATGCCCATGTTGGCCAGGGCGACGATCACCGCAATGATGAAGATCGTCACGAACAGCACGTTGCGGATCAGCGGCATCATGGTTTGCGCACGAGCGTTGGCCAGGCCTTTGCGCGAGCGGGTGAGGGCGTGGTGCACGGCGGTGTCGGCGAGAATCCACACCAGCCAGGCGGCGATCAGGGTGCCGGCCAGGCCGAACAGGCGCACCGCCACCTCATGGCCTTCGCCCTCGGTGAAGGTGATCAGCGAAAAGCCCCAGACGCGCAAGCCAAGTTCGATGAACACCAGCCAGATGCCCAGGTGCACCAGGGTGTAGCCAAAGCTGCGCAAGCGCTCCGAGTACACCGCCTGGCGGCGGTTGGCCCGTTGCGGCTTGAGCCCGTGGCGACGGACCAGGCCGTTGATGACCATGCACAAGATCAGCAGCACCGTGCACATCAGTGACTGGCGCAGGGCAGTGCTGGTGTCGCCGGCGGAAATGAACGTGGCAAACAGCGAAATCGCCACCAGCACCAGCGCCGGCAGGTACCAGAAAGTGCCAAGGATTTCGATGGTGTCGCTCAAGGCCCGGCGGGTCAGCCGTCGTGACAGCGGCTGGTTGCGGATCAGGTGGGCGATGGGCCGGCGAAAGCGCAGGATGAACAACCCGGTCGACAGCCCGGCGAGGATGTTGGCCAGGGTCGCCAGGGTGTGCGAGAGGTGATCGCCCAGGGCGCTGGCCATGCGCGGGTCGTTCATGGCCTCGCCGAAGGCGGCGAAGCTGCCAATCAGCCACAGCGGGCGGAACGCCTGGTGGCGCAGGATGTGCAGGGCGCGGTGGCGGTGCGGGCCGTCAAGCAGGGAGAAGGCGATGACGCAGATTGCCGAGAAGCAGGTACCGACCACCAGCGCGTAGGCCAGGACCATGGCCATCGACTTGCCCAGTGACGAGGGCAGGGCAAAGCTCAGGTACACGGTGATCACCAGCGCCACCAGCCAGGGCCCGAGCTTGCGCAGGGCGAAGCGCACCAGGTCCCAGGTGCGCGGGTGTTGCGGCAGTTCTTCGGTCAGGCCAAAGCGCAGCCGGACCTGGTGGCCGACCCAGTTCAGGGCGTAGGCCAGCAGGCTCCACAGGGCGATGATCGCGGCAAAGCCAAAGAGGATCGGTGGCCATTCGTGCCAGGGCACCAGGCGGGCGTCGAGCTCGATCTGCGCCAGCTCCAGCTCGCGGGTCCAGCGGTTGAACGGGCTGGCCTCACCGCTGAACTGTTTTTCCAGCTCGCCGAAGGTCGTGCCGATAAGGCCCAGTACGCCTTGTTCGGCGCTGGGTTGCGCCTGTTTGGTGCTGTCGCGCAGCTTTTTCAGGTCGGCCAGCAGCTTGGCCCGCTGCTGGTCGTTTTCTAGGCTCTTGATGACTTCGTCCAGTGACTGGCCCAGGGGTTCGCTAGCTTCGGGCTGGGCCTTGCTGCCGCCGCCGAGCAGGCCCGGCAGGCCGGCGGCGTGCGCGGGCGCAACGAAGAGCAAGGGCAGGAGCAGGAGAAAAACGCGGAAAAAGACAGGCACCGGACAATCAACCTCAAAACGATCAATCGCCCGAGTGTAGTGTATTTGTCAGTTGAGTTTCTCGAGGATCTTCCAGCACATGATGCCGATCATGCCCAGGGTGCCGACCCACATCATCAACACGCCGATATTGCGATCGCGCAGGTTGAAGCCTACGGTCAGCAGGATCAGGCCGGCGATGACCGGAAGGAACAGAGAGGCAAAGGCTGACATGCGGCAAGGTCCTTACTTGAGAGTTATGGCTCAAGCATAGCGGGATTCGCCGGCGAGGGGTTGATCGGGGTCAGGCTGGCGGGCCTCATCGCTGGCAAGCCAGCTCCCACAGGTTCGGCGTGTGGGAGCTGGCTTGCCAGCGATGCAGGCGCCGCTCAGTTACGGCAGGTCGCGACTGCGATAGAACGCCGTCAGCACCTTGACCAGGTGCGCCAGGTCCTGGCTGCCGCACAGCTCGCGGATCGAGTGCATGGCGAAGGTCGGCAGGCCGATGTCGACGGTGCGCACGCCCAGGTGGCTGGCGGTGATCGGGCCGATGGTCGAGCCGCAACCCATGTCGCTGCGCACCACGAAGCTTTGCACCGGTACTTCCTCGGCCATGCACAGGTGGCGGAAGAAGCCGGCGGTTTCGCTGTTGGTGGCGTAGCGCTGGTTGTTGTTGACCTTGATCACCGGGCCGGCATTGAGCTTGGGCCCGTGATTGCCGTCGTGCTTCTCGGCATAGTTGGGGTGCACGCCGTGGGCGTTGTCGGCCGAGACCAGCAGCGAGCGCTGGATCGCGCGGACGAAGTCGTCGCCGTCGGGCAGCAGGCGGCGCAGGGTCTGTTCGAGCATCGGCCCGTCGGCGCCACAGGCCGAGCAGGAACCCACCTCTTCGTGGTCGTTGCACACCAGCACGCAGGTTTCATCGCTGTCGGCGTTGAGCAGCGCCTGCAGGCCGGCATAGCACGACAGCAGGTTGTCCAGGCGTGCGCCGGCGATGAACTCGCCATGCAGGCCAATCAGGGCGGCGCTCTGGGTGTCGTAGAAGCTCAGTTCGTAGTCCAGCACCACATCGGCGTTCAGGCCGTGCTCGCGGGCCAGCTGGTCGGTAAGCAGGGCACGAAAATCGACGCGCTCGTCACCAGCCACCTGGGCCAGGATCGGCGGCAGCTCGGTCTGCGGGTTGATCGCCCAGCCTTCGTTGGCGGTGCGATTGAGGTGGATAGCCAGGTTCGGGATCACTGCGATCGGCAGCTTGAAATCGACCAGCTGGCTTTCGACCTTGCCGTCACGGCGGAAGGTTACCCGCCCGGCCAGCGACAGGTCACGGTCGAACCACGGCGCCAGCAGGGCGCCACCGTAGACTTCCACGCCCAGTTGCCAGAAGCCCTGGCGCTGCAGTTCGGGCTGCGGCTTGACCCGCAGGCACGGGCTGTCGGTGTGGGCGCCGACCAGGCGGATGCCGTCGAGCAGCGGCGAGTGACGGCCGAGCTTGAAGGCGATGATCGAGGAATCGTTGCGGGTCAGGTAGTAGCGACCGCCGGCCACGGTGGCCCAGCTGTCGCGCTCGTCCAGGCGCTGGTAACCGGCGGCATCGAGGCGCTGGGCCAGGGCGGCGGTGGCATGGAACGGCGTAGGGGAGGCCTTGAGGAAGTCGATCAGGCCTTGATTCAGTGCATCGCGCATAGGTCACTCCAGACAGCAGTGGCGGCATTTTAGCGGGTGAGCTGCAAGCTGCAAGCTGCAAGAGGCGGCGCAACTCAATGCAGGGTGACTGCTTGAAGCTTGAAGCTTGCCGCTGGCGCCGTCAAAACGGCGCCGGACACTCGAAGCGCAACCGCTCCCCGGACACCGGGTGGGTAAAGCTCAGCATGCTTGCATGCAGGCACAGCCGCTCATGGGCCGCCAGCGCCTCGGGGCAGGCATACAGGCGATCACCCAGCAACGGATGACCGATCGACAGCATGTGCACGCGCAACTGGTGCGAGCGCCCGGTGATCGGCGTCAGCTCGACCCGGCAATGATCGCCACAGCGCTCGACGATGCGCCAGAAGGTCAGGGCATGCTTGCCCTGCTCATGGTCGACCACGTGCCGTGGCTTGGTCGGCGGGTCGTAGCGCAGCGGCAGGTCGATGCTGCCGCTGTCGAGCTGCGGCTGGCCCCAGCACAGTGCGGTGTAGGCCTTCTCGGTTTCGCGGTCGTGGAACTGCCGGGACAGTTCGCGATGACTGTCGGCGTCGCGGGCCAGGAGGATGATCCCCGAGGTTTCCCAGTCCAGGCGGTGGACGATCAGGGCATCGGGGTAGCCGTTTTCCTGCAGGCGGGTGATCAGGCAATCCTTGTTGTCTTCGGCCCGGCCCGGCACGGACAGCAGCAGGGTCGGTTTGTTGACCACCAGGATGGCGTCATCTTCATGCAGGATGTGTACGTTGGACAGCGGCATTGCGTGTTCCAAAATAGCTGTGGGAGCGGGCTTGACCCGCGACGCGATATGACTGGCAGATCGCAATCGCGGGTCAAGCCCGCTCCCACAGGGTGCCCGAAAACGCTATCAGCGATCGGGCAGGGTGATGTTGAGTTCGAGGATCGAGCAGCTGCCCTGGTTCTCCAGAGC
The DNA here is from genome assembly GCF_000955865.1 of Pseudomonas sp. 2(2015). NCBI lineage: Bacteria > Pseudomonadati > Pseudomonadota > Gammaproteobacteria > Pseudomonadales > Pseudomonadaceae > Pseudomonas > Pseudomonas sp. 2(2015). The sequence continues at coordinate 1,029,379 of NZ_JYOF01000003.1, read as the reverse complement.
GACCTGCACATCATCGGAGCCGATGTTGACGTACTTGCGGATCACTTCCACCAGTTCCTTCTGCAGGGCTGGCAGGTAGTCCGGAGTACTGCGCTGACCGCGCTCGTGCGCCACGATGATCTGTAGACGCTCTTTCGCGACCGAGGCGGTGCTTACTTTTTTGCTGGCACGAAAGAAGTCAAAAAGGTTCATTGGTTAGTTGCCTCCAAACAGGCGCTCGAAGAATCCCTTCTTCTTCACATCAAGGAACCGATGTTCCACGTTTTTGCCCAGCAGGCGGTCAACGGTATCGCTATAGGCCTGGCCAGCATCGCTCTGGTCGTCAAGGATGACCGGTACGCCCTGGTTGGATGCCTTGAGCACCGCCTGGGATTCAGGGATCACGCCCAGCAGGGCCACCGAGAGGATTTCCTTGACGTCTTCGACGCCGAGCATTTCGCCCTGGCTGACGCGCTCCGGGTGGTAGCGGGTGATCAGCAGGTGTTCCTTGATCGGGTCTTCGTTGCGTTCGGCGCGGCGCGATTTGCTCGCCAGCAGGCCCAGCATACGGTCCGAGTCACGTACCGAGGAGACTTCCGGGTTGGTCACGACGATCGCTTCGTCAGCGAAGTACATGGCCAGGTGGGCGCCTTTCTCGATACCGGCCGGCGAGTCGCAGACCACGTATTCGAAGTCCTCTTTGAGCTGCATCAGGACTTTTTCCACGCCTTCCTGGGTCAGCGCGTCCTTGTCGCGGGTCTGGCTGGCGGCCAGCACGTAGAGGTTCTCAAGGCGCTTGTCCTTGATCAGCGCTTGCTGCAGGTTGGCTTCGCCGTTGACGACGTTGACGAAGTCGTACACCACGCGGCGTTCGCAGCCCATGATCAGGTCGAGGTTACGCAGGCCGACGTCGAAGTCGACGATGACAGTCTTGTGGCCGCGCAGTGCGAGGCCGGTACCAATAGCGGCGCTGGTGGTGGTCTTACCCACACCACCCTTGCCGGATGTAACCACGAGAATCTTGGCCAAGGTGTTTCACCCCTAAAGAAAAGGACGTCGAGTCCCAAAAAATACAAAAAACGGCAACATCGAAAAAAGTTGCGCAGAAAATGGCGGCAAGTATCCGTTAAAGACGGGTGATGTTCAACACGTCACCGGACAGGCTGACCTGTACCCCGGCCCCCCACAGCGGATCGCGGCGCAGGTCTTCGGAGACCTTGTATTGCCCGGCGATCGAGACCATCTCGGCGGTCAGCTGCTGGCAGAAGATCCGCGCCCGGGTATTGCCCTTGATCCCGGCCAGTGCCCGCCCACGCATTGCACCGTACACATGGATGTTGCCATCGGCGAGAAGTTCCGCGCCCGGGCTGACCGACGACACTACTACCAGATCGCCACCCTGAGCGTAGATCTGCTGGCCGCCGCGTACCGGGGTGGTGATGATCTTGGTCGGGCGGATGGCCGGCTCCGGCGGCGCCACGGGGGCGGGCGCAGGCTCGGGCTTCTTCACTTCCGGCTCCGGCTCCAGCGGCCGCTCACGGGCACCGGAGGGCGGCAGCACCGGCAGGTCGATGGCGATCGCCGCGGCAATGTCTTCGATACGGCTGGCGCGGATGGCCAGGGTGCGCAGGCCGTGATGGCGGCAGACGCGCATCAGCCCGGGCAGGTCGACCGCGCCTTCGCCGGCCGGGAGCTTGTCCAGGGCCAGTACCAGCGGGGTATTGCTGAAGAAATTCGGCGCCTGGGCGACCTTGGCCGCCAACTGCCGGTCGAGGCCTTCGAGGTTGTTCCTGGCGAGCTCGAGCACGGTAATGGCGAGCATGCTGCCCTTGAGCTGGAACACGGGGTCTTGGTCTGGCGTTTGGGTTTGGCTCATGGTCTGCATTAGGGCGGCTTGTTACGAAAAAGTGCCCAGACTTATAACGAGAACACCGGTTGGCCGCAACCCGTGCCGAACCGTTGTAGAATGCCCGGCCCTTGTCTTTCCGGAATCTTTAATGGATCGCCCGCGTTTTCGTCGTTACTTTCTGCACCCGCGCTTCTGGCCGCTGTGGCTGGGCCTGGGCCTGCTGTGGCTGATCGTGCAGCTGCCGTACCGGGCCTTGCTGGTGATCGGCCGTGCCCTGGGGGCGCTGATGTACCTGGTGGCCGGCGAACGCCGCTACATCGCGGCGCGCAACCTGGAACTGTGTTTCCCCGAGCTACCGTCCGTCGAACGGCAGCGCCTGCTCAAGGAAAATTTCGCTTCCACCGGCATCGCCTTCTTCGAAATGGCCATGAGCTGGTGGTGGCCAAAGGCCCGGTTGGCGCGCCTGGCGCACATCGAAGGGCTCGAGCACCTGCAGGCCGCCCAGCGTGATGGCCAGGGTGCCATCCTCATGGCCCTGCACTTCACCACCCTGGAGATCGGCGCCGCGCTGCTGGGGCAGGAACACACCATCGACGGCATGTACCGCGAGCACGGCAACCCGGTGTTCGACTTCATCCAGCGCCGTGGCCGCGAGCGGCACAACCTCGATTCGCTGGCGGTAGAGCGCGAGGACGTGCGCGGCATGCTCAAGCTGCTGCGCGCCGGCCGTGCCATCTGGTACGCACCCGACCAGGACTACGGCGCCAAGCAGAGCCTGTTCGTGCCGCTGTTCGGCATCGAAGCGGCGACCGTCACCGCCACCACCAAGTTCGCCCGCCTGGGCAAGGCACGGGTGATCCCCTTCACCCAGCAGCGCCTGGCCGATGGCAGCGGTTACCGGCTGGTGATTCATCCGCCGCTTGCGGATTTCCCTGGTGAGACCGAAGAGGCCGACTGCCTGCGCATCAACCAGTGGATCGAAACGGCGCTGCGCGAATGCCCGGAGCAGTACCTGTGGGCGCATCGGCGCTTCAAGTCGCGTCCGCCGGGGGCGCCGAAGCTCTACGAAAAACGGCGTTGAGGCTATCGCGGGTCAAGTCGAGTCGTCGCACCGCCGCTCCCACAACTATCTGTGGGAGCGGGCTTGACCCGCGATGAATTCACCAAAAATCCAGGAAGATAAAATGGCTGAACCGATCACCGGCTTGATCCTCTCTGGCGGCGGCGCCCGCGCCGCCTACCAGGTCGGTGTGCTGGCCGGCATTGCCGATCTGCTGCCGCCCGGTGCCGCCAACCCCTTTCCGGTGATCGTCGGCACCTCGGCCGGCGCCATCAATGCCGTGACCCTGGCCAGCGGCGCCACTCATTTTGCTGACGCGATCCGCCGCCTGACCAGTTTCTGGCAGGGCTTTCGCAGCCATCAGGTGCTGCGCAGCGACTGGCCCGGGGTGATCCGCCAGGCCAGCCGCTTCGTCGGTCACAGCCTGCTTGGTCTCGGCGCGCCGGTTCCGGTGGCGTTGCTCGACAGCTCGCCGTTGCGCACACTGCTCAGCCAGCACCTGGACCTCAACGGCATCGGCCACGCCATCGAGCAGCAGCACTTGCGCGCGGTGGCGGTGACGGCCTTTGGCTACGAGTCCGGCCAGGCGGTGACCTTCTACCAGGGCAAGGGCGCCATCGACCCCTGGCTGCGCCACCGGCGTATCGGCCTGCCGACCCGCCTGAGCGTCGAGCACCTGCTGGCCAGCTCGGCGATCCCCTTGCTGTTCGCTCCGGTCAAGCTCGGTGAGGAATTTTTCGGTGATGGCGCGGTGCGCCAGTCGGCGCCGATCAGCCCGGCCCTGCACCTGGGCGCCAGCCGGGTACTGGTGGTCGGGGTCAGCGGCAACCCGCAGCGGCCCCATGAAGGCGAAATGCGCCAGCGCATCTTCAGCGGCCAGCAGCCGAGCCTGGCACAGATCGGCGGGCACATGCTCAACAGCACCTTCATTGACAGCCTGGAAGACGATATCGAGCTGCTGCAGCGGCTCAACCACCTTAGCCACCTGATGCCCGAGCACCTGGAACGCCGGCGCCTGGGCCTGGCACCGGTCGAGGTGCTGGTGGTCGCGCCCAGCCAGCCGCTGGACGAGATCGCCGCCCGCCACCGGCGTGAGTTGCCGGCGGCGCTGCGGCTGTTTTTGCGTGGCCCGGGGGCGACCAAAACCAGCGGCGCCGGGGTGCTCAGCTACCTGCTGTTCGAAGCCGGCTATTGCAGCGAACTGATTGAGCTTGGGCGCCGCGACGCCCTGGCCAAGCGCCGCGAGCTGTGCGGCTTTCTTGGCCTGCCGGCGCCCAGCTGAGGGCGCTTACTCGGCGATCTGCAGCTTGCGCGCCTCGGTGTAAACGTAGCGCACCTTTTCGTATTCGAACGGCGAGTTGAGCTGGCCATAGCGGAAGCTGGTGGTGTAGCGCTTGTCGACGGCGCGCAGTACCCAGACTTCCGGATGGTTGCTGCTGACTTCGGCGACGTTGAGGAAGTTGATCCAGTTCTCGGCGCCATAGTCCACCGCCAGGCCACCGGTATCGCGCAGGTTCGACGGGCCAATGATCGGCAGCATCAGGTATGGGCCTTCCGGCACGCCGTAGAAGCCCAGGGTCTGGCCGAAATCCTCGCTCTGGTGCGGCAGGCCCATTTTGCTTGCCGGGTCCCACAGGCCGGCGACGCCGATGGTGGTGTTGAGCAGCAGGCGCGCGGTGATTTCCATCGAGCGCTTGCCCTTGAGCTGCAGCAGGCTGTTGAGCAGGTTCGGCACATCGCCGACGTTACTGAAGAAGTTGCTCACGCCGCTGCGCACAAAGTGCGGGGTGATGTAGCGGTAGCCGTTGACCACCGGCAGGAACACCCATTGGTCGAAGCGGTAGTTGAAGTGGTAGATGCGCCGGTTCATCGATTCCAGCGGGTCGTAGACGTTCAGCGCCGCCAGGGTCGAGCGTTCGAATTCGCGCTGGTCCAGGCCGGGGTTGAACTTGAGTGCCTTGAGCGGTTCGGTGAAGCCATCGGCATCGACCGGATCGGCTTCGATGACGCTGGCGCGCGGTGCAGTTTCTTCAGCCGCCTGGGCCAGGCCGCAGGCCAGCAGCGCGCTAATGATCAGTAGGCGTTTAACCACGGAAGAACTCCAGCATGGCGTCGCTGTTGACGCGATAATTGAGGTTGCCGCAATGGCCGCCGTGGGGGTACAGGGTCAGGCGATCGCCGAAGGCGCTGCGCAGGAAGCCCAGGTCGCCAGGGCCGAGGATGACGTCGTCGGCGTTGTGCATCACGGCGATTTTCGGGCTCTGTTGCAGGTAGTCCTTGAGCGCGTAGAGGCTGACCTGGTCGACCAGTTGCAACAGGCTGCCGCCGTCGGTGCGGGCACGCCACATGGGGATCACCTGCTCGGTCAGGTAGCAGTCGAAGTCGCATTGCAACGCGCGCTTGAAGAACGGCGTGAGGCTGCTGCCTTCGGTGATCGGGTACTTGGGCGGGATGATCAGGCCGCGGCGGTTGATCAGGTCGGAGGTAAAGGCGATATCGGCCGCCGAGAAGCGGAACGAGGTGCCGATGACCATTGCCATCTGCTCGTTGGACAGGTGCTGGCGTGACTGCTGGAAGTCGTACAGCAGCGCATCGTTGAGGTCGATGTAGCCCTTCTGCTGGAAGTAGCGGGTCAGCTTGTTGAGCACCAGCTCATAGAAGGTGGTGCTGTTGTTGACACCCTTGACCTCAGTCTGCACCAGCTTGTCGAGGTTGCTGATCGAGGTGTAGAGGTTGACCGGCGGGTTGAGCAGCAGCACGCGCTTGAAGTTGAAGCTGCGCCGGGTTTCATCCAGGTGGCTGACAAACGCCGCATCCAGGGCGCCGAGGCTGTAGCCGCTGAGGTAGTACTCGCTGACCGGCAGGCGCGGGTGCTGAGCGCGCACGCCCTGCATCACCCGGTAAAGGTCTTCGGCGTCTTCCTTGGTCACCCCGGGGGTGGCGTAGCGCGAGGCGGCGGTGATGAAGTCGAAGCTGGTCGGTGATGACAACTGCACCACGTGGTAGCCAGCCTTGTAGTAGAGCTTTTTCAGGTACTCGTTGATGCTGCTGGAGTAGGGCGCGCCGGTGCCGGCAATCAGGAAAATCAGCGGCGCCTCGTGGTCCTGGCGGGCCAGGCGATACTTGAGCTTTTTCACCGGCCAGAAATTGTCGGGCAGGGTGAAGGCCCGCTCCGGGCGCATGTTCAGGCTGTAGTCGGACTGGGTGATGTCGTCGTCGCTAGGCAGCTCCGGGCGTAGCTCCGGCGGCGTCGTGGCGATGGTCGCCTCGAACGGGTTGGTCAACGGATAGCCGTAACTGGCCGCGTCGATGGTTTGTGCCCAAGCGCACGCACTCGAGATAAAGCCACCCAACAGGGCAGCGAGGCGCAGAGAACGAAGCATGACGGATCCCCAAAAATGCAGCAGCAAAGTGCGTTACGCAGGCTAGGACCATGGTGGCCCCGGCAAAGTTGCCTGGCGCTCCGGCATTTATCGTCCCAGATGTTGCCGCCGTCCAATGAGGATTCGCAACAATTGGTTCCATTTATCTACAGGACAAAGTAGCTGAGGCTGGCGCTTTTGCCTTGCATAGACGCCCCGGACGATTATGCTGGGCGCCGATTTTCATGTTTCTGGAGTGTCGCATGTCCCGCCGTTTACCGCTGATCGCATTGCTGGTGTTTCTGCCCTTGTGGCTGGCGGCAAGCTATGGGCTGCGTTATGTGCTGATGGAAGATGCCCACTGGGTGGCGACCTGCGCCGACCAGGCACAACTGTGGGGCTGCCAGGCGCGTTCGCTGATGGGGTTGATGATTCACTTCAGGATCGTGGCCTGGTCGGCCCTGGGCCTGGCACTGCTGGCCATGCTGGTGCCAGGGCGCGCGGGTTGGCGCCTGGCGGTGGCGGCACTGGTGTGCGGCATTCCGGCGTTGGTGTTGTACACCGCGAGCATTGCCGTGTTTGCAGTGGTGCTGGCGGGGTTGCGCTTGGTGCGGCGCTCCAGCTGACATTGCGGCGCTGCCATCGCTGGCAAGCCAGCTCCCACAGGGATCTTGTGGGAGCTGGCTTGCCAGCGATGGGGTGCGAAGCAGCCCCGGTTACTGCTGAACCCGAACCCGCAAGCTACGCCACAACGCCGCCACCATCAGCACGCTCACCCCGGCCCAGACCAGCGCCTGCTGGTTGCTCAGCCCTTCACGGTACAGCTGCGGGGCGATGCCGGCGCCGATGATCAACGCCAGCAAGGCCGCTTCGCCCCGGCGTGCCGCCACCGGCCGCAGCAGGTACACCACTGCCGGCAACAGCAAGGCGGGGCTGGGGAAGCTGCGATAACGCGGGTCGAACACCAGCGCCAGCATGCTCACCGCCGCGGCAAAACCCGCCGCCAGCAACCACCAGCCGCCACGCGCTTGGAGCCAGGCGAAGGCCCGCTGGCGCCAGCCCTGGCGTTGCGACAAGGCCAGCGCAGCATGGGCGAGCACCAGCAGGTTCAGGCCCACCAGCACAATCGCCCAGACCCACTCGCCGACAAAGCGGCTGTTGATGCGCAACTGCTCGCCCCACAGGCCCAGGCTGGCCGCAGCCAGGGCCGCCAGCAGTGGCAACAGCAAAGCGCTGCGAGTGCCGCGTACGCGCCCGGCCAGCAGCAGGGTGGCGGCGAACAGCACGACACCTGCGCCCAGCCACTGCGGCCAGAACGCCAGGTTGCTCACCGGCCCTTCAAGGATGCCCTTGTCCTGGCGGTCGGCGTCATACAGGCCCCAGTAGCCGCCCACGGCGCCTTCGCTGGCACGTTTCCAGGGCTGGTCGAAAGCTTCGATCAGGTTGTACTGCCAGCCGTGCTGTTCGGCCATGGCGACGAAGCCGCGAATGAAGCGTGCCTCGTTGACCCGGCTGGGCAGGGCGGTTTCGCGCTGGCGGCCTTCGCTCGGCCAGCCGGTTTCGCCAATGACGATCTCCTTGGGCGCGAAGCGGTTGCCGAACACCTGGCGGATCTCGCCGACGTGCACCAGGGCATCGTCGATGCTCTTCGGGTCATCTTCCCAGTAGGGCAGCAGGTGGATGGTCAGGAAGTCCACCGCCGGAGCGATCTCGGGGTGTTGCAGCCAGAACTCCCAGACATCGGCGTAGGTCACCGGCACGCTGACCTGGCTTTTCACCTGGTTGATCAGCGCCGCCAGTTGTGGGCCGGTGACTTCCTTGCGCAGCAGGGTTTCGTTGCCGACGATCACCGCCTTGACCACATCCGGGTTGGCATTGGCCGAGGCGATCAGGGCCTTGACCTCTTTTTGCGAATCCACCGGGTTGGCGTTGATCCAGGCGCCGAGCATCACCTTCAGGCCATGCTTGCGGGCAAGGTCGGGGATGGCCTCAAGGCCGGTCATCGAGTAGGTGCGGATGCACTCGAAACGCTCGGCCAGCAAGGCCAGGTCGGCGTCCATGCGCGCCGGGCGCAGCTGGAACGGTTGGTCGAACGGCGACTGGTCCTTGTCGAACGGGGTGTAGGAGGCGCACTGCAGCTTGTGCGACGCGCTGGCCGCATCCGGCAGCACCACCGGCTTGCCCAGGCCGTACCACAGCCCTCCGAGGGCGAACAGGCCCAGCAGGCAGGCGAACAGGTAGGGTAATAGCGGGAAGCGCGCAGTCGAGGACATGGAACAGACCGTCTGGAAACAAAGCCGTCAATAGTACCCGCAAATGGCGCCGGCCAAAGCCTTGGGCTACAAAGATCGTCAGGGTGGGTGTTGCTTGATGTAACGATTTCAATGGCTGGCGATGTGATGTCGTTTCTCGTTGTCCCGAGGTCGCTACCAGAGCAGGTCAGCGACCATGCGCGGTTGATGATGCAGCTTCCGTGACGTGACGAGGGGATGCTTGGATGAAAATGCGACGACTCCTGGGGGTGGGCACCGCCCTGGTACTGGCCATTGGCGCGGGGCAAGCGCTGGCCAAGGAAGTGAGCATCGGCTATGTCGATGGCTGGTCCGACAGTGTGGCGACCACCAACGTCGCCGCCGAAGTCATCAGGCAGAAGCTCGGCTATGACGTCAAACTGCAGGCCGTGGCCACCGGCATCATGTGGCAGGGGGTGGCCACCGGCAAGCTCGACGCCATGCTCTCGGCCTGGTTGCCGGTAACCCATGGCGAATACTGGACCAAGAACAAGGACAACGTGGTCGACTACGGCCCCAACTTCAAGGATGCCAAGATCGGCCTGATCGTCCCCGAATACGTCAAGGCCAGCTCGGTGGCCGACCTCAAGACCGATGACAGCTTCAAACAGAAAATCGTCGGCATCGACGCAGGCTCCGGGGTCATGCTCAAGACCGACCAGGCCATCAAGGACTACGACCTCACCGGCTACAAACTGCAGGCAAGCTCTGGCGCGGCGATGACCGCAGAGCTTGGCCGCGCCTATGCCAAGCAGCAATCGATCGCGGTGACCGGCTGGGTGCCGCACTGGATGTTCGCCAAGTGGAAGCTCAAGTTCCTCGAAGACCCCAAAGGCGTGTATGGCGCCGCCGAAACCGTCAACAGCATCGGCAGCAAGGAACTGGACAGCAAGGCGCCGGAAGTGGCGGCGTTCCTGAAGAAGTTCCAGTGGCAGTCCAAGGATGAAATCGGCGAGGTCATGTTGGCCATTCAAGAGGGCGCAAAACCTGAAGCCGCAGCCAAGGACTGGGTGGCCAAACACCCGGAGCGCGTAGCCGAGTGGACCGGCAAATAATGGCTTAAAGCCTCTATCTGGCACCTTCCAGGGCCGCACCCGCGAAACGCCGGTGCGGCCCTTGTCGTTTCAGGCTGTTACCGAATCGGTAAAAGAGTTTTGCATCTAAGACTAAGGTCGTCTGGAGTGCGTTCGAAGGCAGCATAAAGTGGAGTGGGTACTACCTAATCTGTGCTGCGAGGACAAAAACAATGAACGACAGCATTTACCTCTCGATACAAAACAGCCCGCGGTTCAAGGAGCTGGTTTCAAAACGCGAACGTTTCGCCTGGATTCTCTCGGCGATCATGCTCGGTCTTTACGCCGCCTTCATCCTGTTGATTGCCTATGGCCCGCATATTCTCGGTGCCAAGCTCAGCCCTGACTCGTCGATCACCTGGGGTATTCCCCTTGGTGTCGGTCTGATCATCTCGGCTTTCATCCTCACGGCCATCTACGTGCGTCGCGCCAATGGCGAGTTCGACGAGATGAACAAGGCGATCCTCAAGGAGGCTCAGCAATGATCCGGCGTCTACTGGCAACCCTGGCCTTCGGCGTTTTTGCACCCGCCGTCTGGGCCGCTGACGCCCTCACCGGCGCGGTGCAGAAACAACCCTTGAACGTCTCGGCGATCGTCATGTTCGTCGCCTTCGTCGGTGCCACCCTGTGCATCACCTACTGGGCGTCCAAGCGCAACAAGTCCGCTTCCGACTACTATGCCGCCGGCGGGCGCATCACCGGTTTCCAGAACGGCCTGGCGATTGCCGGCGACTATATGTCGGCCGCATCCTTCCTGGGTATTTCCGCCCTGGTGTTCACCTCCGGTTACGATGGCCTGATCTACTCGATCGGCTTCCTGGTCGGCTGGCCGATCATCCTCTTCCTGATCGCCGAGCGCCTGCGCAACCTGGGTAAATACACCTTTGCCGACGTCGCCTCGTATCGCCTCGGGCAGAAGGAAATCCGCACCCTGTCGGCCTCGGGCTCGCTGGTGGTGGTGGCGTTCTACCTGATCGCGCAGATGGTCGGTGCCGGCAAGCTGATTCAGCTGCTGTTCGGCCTGGACTACCACGTCGCGGTGATCCTGGTGGGCATCCTGATGTGCATGTATGTGCTGTTCGGCGGCATGCTCGCGACCACCTGGGTACAGATCATCAAGGCCGTGCTGTTGCTCTCCGGTGCCAGCTTCATGGCGCTGATGGTGATGAAGCACGTCAACTTCGACTTCAACGCGCTGTTCTCCGAAGCGATCAAGGTTCACCCCAAAGGTGAAGCGATCATGAGCCCGGGCGGGCTGGTCAAAGATCCGATCTCGGCGTTCTCGCTGGGCCTGGCGCTGATGTTCGGTACCGCTGGCCTGCCGCACATCCTGATGCGCTTCTTCACTGTCAGCGACGCCAAGGAAGCGCGCAAGAGCGTGCTGTACGCCACCGGTTTCATCGGCTACTTCTACATCCTGACCTTCATCATCGGCTTTGGCGCGATCCTGCTGGTCAGCACCAACCCTGAGTTCAAGGACGCTGCCGGCGCCCTGATCGGCGGCAACAACATGGCGGCGGTGCACCTGGCCGATGCCGTGGGTGGCAGCGTGTTCCTCGGCTTCATCTCGGCAGTGGCCTTCGCCACCATCCTGGCGGTGGTTGCCGGCCTGACCCTGGCCGGTGCCTCGGCGGTGTCCCACGACCTGTATGCCAGCGTGATCAAGAAGGGCAAAGCCAACGAGAAGGATGAAATCCGCGTGTCGAAGATCACCACCGTCGCCCTTGGCGTGTTGGCGATCGGCCTGGGCATCCTGTTTGAAAGCCAGAACATCGCCTTCATGGTCGGCCTGGCGTTCTCCATCGCTGCCAGCTGTAACTTCCCGGTACTGCTGCTGTCGATGTACTGGAAGAAACTGACCACCCGTGGCGCCATGATCGGTGGCTGGATGGGCCTGATCAGTGCCGTGGCGCTGATGATCCTCGGCCCGACCATCTGGGTGCAGATCCTCGGCCACGAGAAGGCGATCTACCCGTACGAGTACCCGGCGCTGTTCTCGATGATCATTGCCTTTACCGGTATCTGGTTCTTCTCGATCACCGACAAGTCCAAGGCCGCCGATGATGAACGTGCGCTGTTCTTCCCGCAGTTCGTGCGCTCGCAGACTGGCCTGGGTGCCAGCGGTGCGGTGTCTCACTAAGTAAGCAAAAAGGCAGCCTTTGGCTGCCTTTTTAGCTGCAAGCTCCAAGCCACAAGCCGCAAGTTGAAGCCGTACGCGTACTGCTTTGACTTGCGGCTTGCTGCTTATGGCTTGCAGCTTTTCTATATCTTGCCGAGCAACAACAGGATCAGCAGGATGATCAGCACCGTACCGATGATGCCGGATGGCCCATAGCCCCAACTTCTGGAGTGCGGAAAGACGGGTAAGCCACCGATCAACAGCAGAATCAGGATGATGATAAGTATGGTGCCCATGGCAGTTTCCTTGTTTGGCTTGAGAAGTAGGCGTTACGCTGCAATCCATCTCTTCGGTCATGTGTTTCATGCCCGCCTGTTAATTCCGACTGCTGCCAGTGGCTAAAAGTTTTATCCCATCTTTATTAGTCACGTTCACCGCTGTTTGCCCCGGCTATTCAGCATCCTGATACTGCGTGGGTGGCGGCCTTGGCTTCGCTACACTGGCCTGAACTTTCCAGAACAGTACAAGGCAGCTGCTATGCAAAAGCGCATGATGATTACCGGTGCCGGCTCGGGGCTTGGGCGCGAAATTGCCTTGCGCTGGGCGCGCGAGGGCTGGCAACTGGCCCTGGCCGATGTCAACGAGGCCGGCCTCAAGCAAACCCTGGCGCTGGTACGCGAGGCCGGCGCCGACGGTTTCGTGCAGCGCTGCGATGTGCGTGACTACAGTCAGCTCACCGCCCTGGCCCAGGCCTGCGAAGAAAAGTTCGGCGGCATCGATGTGATCGTCAACAACGCCGGGGTGGCCTCGGGCGGGTTTTTCGCCGAGCTGTCGCTGGAGGACTGGGACTGGCAGATCGCAATCAACCTGATGGGCGTGGTCAAGGGCTGCAAGGCTTTCCTGCCACTGCTCGAGCGCAGCAAGGGCAGGATCATCAACATCGCCTCGATGGCCGCCCTGATGCAAGGCCCGGCGATGAGCAACTACAACGTCGCCAAGGCCGGGGTGCTGGCCCTGTCGGAAAGCTTGCTGATCGAGCTGCGCCAGCAGGAGGTCGCGGTGCACGTGGTGTGCCCGTCGTTCTTCCAGACCAACCTGCTCGACTCGTTCCGTGGCCCGACCCCGGCGATGAAAGCCCAGGTCGGCAAGCTGCTGGAAAGCTCGCCGATCAGCGCCGCCGATATCGCCGACTACATCCACCAGCAAGTGGCCGCCGGCGAGTTCCTGATCCTGCCTCATGAGCAGGGCCGCGAAGCCTGGAAGCTCAAGCAGCGCAACCCGCAGATTCTCTACGACGAGATGGCCAGCATGGCCGAGAAAATGCGCGCCAAGGCGCGGCCGTCCCAGGCTTGAGCGTCGCCATCAGGTATTCTTGGCCATCCTTTGAACAGCCTTGAGTACCTGGTGTGATCAATTACCTGTGGTTTTTCCTCGCGGCGATCTTCGAGATCGGCGGTTGCTATGCCTTCTACATGTGGCTGCGCCTGGGCAAGAGCGCCTGGTGGATTGCCCCGGCCTTGCTCAGCCTGACCCTGTTCGCGCTGATCCTCACCCGGGTCGAAGCGGCGTATGCCGGGCGCGCCTATGCCGCCTATGGCGGTATCTACATCGTCACTTCGCTGTTGTGGCTGGCGCTGGTCGAGCGGGCGCGGCCGCTGGGCACTGACTGGATCGGCGCGTTGTTGTGCGTGCTGGGGGCCAGCATCATCGTCCTCGGGCCACGTTTGCAGAGTGCCTGAAGGGTCGAAAACTCAAGAAATCTGTAGGCAAAATCGCCCAGCTAAGTGGGATGGGTCTAATTCGCCGTGGGAGCATTGAAGGCGTCCGGCACCCCGTGCAGTCTCCGAATTCCCTGATTTGTGGAGGATCGGAGCATGTTGGTAATAGGCCGCGAAATAGGCGAAATCATCGCCATCGACGATGACATCAAGATCAAGGTGTTGTCGGTGGACGGCAACACCGTGCGCTTCGGCATCAGCGCGCCGCGGCACATCGAGGTGCACCGGGCGGAGATCTACAAGCGTATCGTCGAGCAACTGGCCAAGCAGGCCGGTTGAATCAGTCGAGCAGTTCCTTGGGCACGTCGTGCTTGGCCAGCAGCTGGCATTGCTGGCTTTCAAGGTCGAACAGAATGAACGCCTGTTTTTTTGCCAGCGCCTGGCGCACCCGCAGCACGCGGGTTTCCAGCGGGGTGTCGTCACCGTTGTCGGTGCCGTCGCGGGTGACGAAATCCTCGATCAAGCGGGTGAGGGTTTCGGCTTCCAGTTGGTCGTAGGGAATCAGCATGAACAGGACAGGTCTGGCGAAAAGGTAGCGCCATGCTACGCCAAACCTGTCCTGGCTGTGTAGGCGCTAGTTTTTGTTGCCGACCAGGCTGTCGACGGCCGGCACCCGGGTATCGCTTTCCATCTGTGCATCGTGCTCAAGCTGGTGGCTGAAACTTTCCAGCGAACTGCCGGTGGCTTGCGAGTCGCTGGCAAACACCGGCGGGCTGAGCAGGTAGGCGGTCAGCAGGCGGCTCAGCGCCGCCAGGCTGTCGATGTGCGTGCGTTCGTAGCCATGGGTGGCGTCGCAACCGAAGGCCAGCAGGGCGGTGCGAATATCGTGACCGGCGGTGATCGCCGAATGCGCGTCGCTGAAGTAGTAGCGAAACACATCGCGGCGAGCCGGCAGTTCGTGTTCGCGGGCAAGTTTGAGCAAGTGGCGCGTCAGGTGATAGTCATAGGGGCCGGCCGAATCCTGCATGGCGACGCTGACCGCGTGTTCGCTTGAGTGTTGCCCGGGCGCGACCGGGGCAATATCGATGCCGACGAACTCGCTGACGTCCCAGGGCAGGGCGGCAGCGGCGCCGGAGCCGGTCTCTTCGGTGATGGTGAACAGCGGGTGGCAGTCGATCAACGGCTGTGCGCCGCTTTCAACAATGGCCTTGAGCGACGCCAGCAGCGCCGCGACACCGGCTTTGTCATCCAGGTGGCGGGCGCTGATATGGCCGCTTTCGGTGAACTCGGGCAGTGGGTCGAAGGCGACGAAGTCACCGATGCCGATGCCCAGCGACTCGCAATCGGCGCGGGTGGTGCAATAGGCATCCAGGCGCAACTCAATGTGCTCCCAACTGACCGGCATCTGATCGATGGCGGTGTTGAACGCGTGGCCGCTGGCCATTAGCGGCAACACGCTGCCGCGCAGCACGCCGCTGTCGGTGAACACGCTGACGCGGCTGCCTTCGGCAAAGCGGCTGGACCAGCAGCCCACCGCCGCCAGCGACAGCCGGCCGTTGTCCTGGATCGCCCGCACGCTGGCGCCGATGGTGTCCAGATGGGCGGACACCGCCCGGTCGGGCGAGCTTTTGCGGCCCTTGAGGGTGGCGCGGATGGTGCCGCGACGGGTCAGTTCGAAGGGGATGCCGAGCTCCTCGAGGCGCTCGGCGACATAGCGCACGATGGTGTCGGTAAAGCCGGTGGGGCTGGGAATGGCGAGCATTTCCAGCAGGACTTTCTGCAAGTACGTGAGGTCCGGTTCGGGAAGCTGTTGGGGCATGCGAACTCCTGTGCTCATGGCGCGGGTCGACTGTGGGGGAACAACAGGTCGACGAAGCGCTCGGCAGTCGGTTGCGGTTCATGGTTGGCCAGGCCGACGCGTTCATTGGCTTCGATGAACACGTAGTCGGGCTGGTCGGCGGCCTTGACCATCAGGTCCAGGCCCACCACCGGGATGTCCAGGGCGCGGGCGGCGCGGATGGCAGCGTCGACCAGCACCGGGTGCAGGCGCTCGGTGACGTCCTCCAGGCAGCCGCCGGTGTGCAGGTTGGCGGTGCCGCGCACAGCCAGGCGCTGGCCGGCAGGCAGTACGCTGTCGTAATCGACCCCGGCAGCGTGCAGGGTGCGCTGGGTTTCGTGGTCCAGGGGGATGCGGCTTTCACCGCCCGTTGCCGCCTGACGCCGACGGCTCTGGGCTTCGATCAGGGCGCCGACGGCGTGCTGGCCGTCGCCGACAATCTGCGCCGGGTGGCGGATGGCGGCGGCGACCACGTCGAAACCGATGACCACGATGCGCAGGTCGAGGCCGGCATGAAAGCTTTCCAGCAGCACGCGGCTGTCGAAGCGTCGGGCGCTTTCTACCGCTGCACTGATTTCATCGAGGGTGCTGAGGTTTACCGCCACGCCGTTGCCTTGCTCACCGTCCAGCGGCTTGACCACCACCGCGCCGTGGTCTTCGAGGAAGGCCAGGTTGTCATCGGCATTGCCGGCCAGTTGCTGCGCCGGCACCTGCAAGCCTGCGGCGCTCAGTACCTTGTGGGTCAGGCTTTTGTCCTGGCACAGGGTCATGCTCACCGCCGTGGTCAGGTCGCTCAGAGACTCGCGGCAACGTACCCGCCGACCACCATGGATAAGGGTGAACAGGCCGCCATCGGCATCGTCGACCTGCACCTCGATACCGCGCCGGTACGCCTCCTCGACGATGATCCGCGCATAGGGGTTGAGCCCGGTTTCAGGGCCTGGGCCGAGGAACAGCGGCTGGTTGATGCCGTTCTTGCGCTTGACCGCGAAGGTCGGCAGGTTGCGAAACCCCAGCTTGGCGTACAGGCGTTTGGCCTGGCGGTTGTCGTGCAGCACCGAGAGGTCGAGGCAGGTCAGGCCGCGGCTCATGAAGTGCTCGATCAAATGCCGCACCAGCACTTCGCCGACACCCGGGCGGGTGCACTGTGGGTCCACCGCCAGGCACCAGAGGCTGCTGCCGTGTTCCGGGTCGGCAAAGGCCTTGTGATGATTCAGGCCCATGACGCTGCCGATGATCGCGCCGCTGTCTTCGTCTTCGGCCAGCCAGTACACCGGCCCGCCCTGATGGCGCGGGGTCAGCAACTCGGGGTCGATCGGCAGCATGCCGCGGGCCTGGTACAGGGCGTTGATCGCCTGCCAGTCGCTGTCGCTCTGCGCCCGGCGGATACGAAAACCGCGAAACACCCGTTGCGCCGGGCGGTAGTCGCTGAACCACAGGCGCAGGGTGTCGGACGGGTCGAGGAACAATTGCTGCGGGGCCTGGGCCAGCACCTGCTGCGGCGCCGCTACGTACAGGGCAATGTCGCGCTCGCCGGGGCGTTCGTCGAGCAGGGCGCTGGCCAGGCTGGCCGGGTCGGGGTAGGTGTGGCCGATCAGCAGCCGCCCCCAGCCGCAGTGCAGCGAACGCGGCTGGTCGTGGGGCTGGCTGCCATCGCCGGCCAGTTGCGCCTGCAGTCGCTCATAGGACGGCACCTGGCCGCGCAGCAGGCGCTGGCCGTAAGGTGAGGCATGGGCTTTCATCGATCAGATTCCTTGTTCGCTGAGCCACAGGTTCAAGGCAGCCAGTTGCCAGAGCTTGGAGCCGCGCAGCGGCGTCAGCTGGCCGTGGGGATCGCTGAGCAGGCGGTCGAGGGCGGCGGGGTTGAACAGGCCGCGGTCCTGGCTGGGGTCAAGCAGCAACTCACGCACCCAGTCCAGGGTTGCGCCCTGCAGGTGCTTGAGCCCCGGTACCGGGAAGTAGCCCTTCTTGCGGTCGATGACTTCACTGGGGATGACCAGCCGCGCGGCTTCCTTGAGCACCTGCTTGCCACCGTCGGGCAGCTTGAAGCGCGCCGGGATGCGCGCCGAGAGCTCGACCAGGCGATAGTCGAGGAACGGCGTGCGCGCTTCCAGGCCCCAGGCCATGGTCATGTTGTCGACCCGTTTGACCGGGTCGTCGACCAGCATCACCGTGCTGTCCAGGCGCAGGGCTTTATCCACCGCATCGCTGGCGCCGGGCTGGGCGAAGTGCTGGCGGACAAAGTCGCCGGCGGCGTCGTGATCGAGCAGCCAAGGCGCTTGCACGGTGGCGGCATAGTCGTCGTAGCTGCGGTCGAAGAACGCCTCGCGGTAGGCTGCGAACGGATCGCGCGCGCCGTCCACCTGCGGGTACCAGTGGTAACCGGCGAACAGCTCGTCGGCGCCCTGGCCGCTTTGCACCACCTTGCAGTGCCTGGCCACTTCCCGCGACAGCAGGTAGAAGGCAATGCAGTCATGGCTGACCATCGGCTCGCTCATGGCGCGAAAGGCCGCGGGCAACTGCTCGATGATCTCCCGCTCATCGATGCGCAATTGATGATGGCGGGTACCGTAGTGGCGGGCGATCAGGTCGGAGTACTGGAACTCGTCGCCGCGCTCGCCGCCGGCATCCTCGAAGCCGATGGAGAAGGTCGACAGGTCATCGACACCGACCTCGCGCAGCAGGCCGACGAGCAGGCTCGAGTCGACACCGCCGGACAGCAACACACCGACATCCACCGCAGCGCGTTGACGAATCGCCACCGCCTCGCGGGTGCTGTCGAGGACGCGGTCGCGCCAGTCTTCCAGGCTCAGGTCCTGTTCGTCGGTGCGCGGGCCATAGTGTAGGTGCCACCAGACTTGCTGCTCGCAGCGGCCCTGGGCATCGATGCGCATCCAGCTGGCCGGTGGCAGTTTCTCGATATTGGCCAGCAGGGTGCGTGGCGCTGGCACCACGGCGTGGAAGTTCAGGTAGTGGTTGAGCGCCACTGGGTCGAGCACCGGGTTGATGTCGCCGCCCTTGAGCAGCGCCGGCAGGCTCGAAGCGAAGCGCAGGCGTTCGCCGGTGCGCGACAGGTACAGCGGCTTGACCCCGAGGCGGTCGCGGGCGAGGAACAGCTGCTGGCTGTCACGTTCCCAGATCGCCAGGGCGAACATGCCGTTCAGGCGCGGCAGCAAGTCGGCGCCCCAGGCGTGATAGCCCTTGAGCAGCACCTCGGTGTCGCCATCCGAGTAGAAGGCATAGCCGAGGCTTTCCAGCTCGCTGCGCAGCTCGGGGAAGTTGTAGATGGCGCCGTTGAAGGCCAGCGACAGGCCCAACTGGTTATCGACCATGGGCTGCGCCGAGCCGTCGGACAGGTCCATGATTTTCAGCCGGCGATGGCCCAGGGCAATCGGCCCCTGGCTATGGAAACCCCAGGCGTCAGGGCCGCGAGGTGCCAGGTGATGGGTGATCCGCTCGACCGCGGCGAGGTCCGCCGGGCGTGGTGGGTGGGCAACAGGGGTGAAACGAAACTCTCCAGCTAATCCGCACATAAGTCCTTACCGGTTTTGCCGTTGGGGAAGGTGCCCGAAACCCGGGCACATGGAAACTGACCGGTGCGGATAGCGAGAGTTTTAGATCAATCGGTTATAAGCGGTAGCTGCAAGCGACAAGCTTCAAGCTGCAAGAGCACGCCGGGTCAATCAGCTTTTAGTGTGTGGCTTGGCGCTTGTCGCTGCTTTTTTACTCCTGATCAATTCACGCAACATGAAGCGATTGGGGTGGCAGGCTTCGGCCACGGCGCGGGGCACCGGCAGCGGTGCGTTGTCGGCCCAGGCGGCGATCATTTCGCCCGCCAGTGGCGCGGTGATCAGCCCCCGCGAGCCATGGCCGCTGTTGATGAACAGGCCTTCGAGCCAGGGGCAGGGGGTGGCGGGAATTTGCCGGGCATCGCGGGCCAGCACGGCGTAGTCGTGGTTGAACTGCGCCTGTTCGGCCAGCGGGCCGACAATCGGCAGGTAGTCGGGGCTGGTGCAGCGAAACGCGGCGCGGCCCTGCAGCGTATGCGGGTCGAGACTGTGGGCGCCCAGGCGCTGGGCCAGGTCGCTGGAGATCGCCTCAAGCAGGCCAAGGTTGCCGACGTGCTCGCCGGGGGTGGGCGTGAGGTCGGTGCTGTGAAAGTCGAAGCTGGCGCCGAGGGTGTGCTCGCCATTGCGCGGCGGCGCGACATAGCCGTCGGCGCACACCACCGTGGTCAATGCCTGGCTTTGCGCTGTCACGGGCAGGCGGGTGACCTGCCCGCGAATGCGCTTGAGCGGCAGCCCGGCGCAAGGCTCGAAGTTGTGGATTTCGGCGGCGGTCGCCAACACCACCAGCGGCGCGCTGGCCAGCAGTTTGTCGCTTTCCCAGGCTTGCCAGAGGCCGTCGACCTTACGCAGTTGCAGTACCTGATGATGGGTCAGCAGGGTGATGTTCGGGTGCTGCAGTTGCGCCTGGCACAGCGCCGGCGGATGCACCCAGCCGCCTTCAGGGTAGAACAGCCCGCCGCTGTCCAGGGCAACCCCGGCCAGTTGTTCAGCCTGCTCACGGTCCAGGCGTTGCAGCAATTGCGGGTTGAAGGCTGCGGCCAGTTGCTGCTGGCGCTGGTCTTCCTTGGCGTCGAAGGCCAGCTGCAGCACCCCGCAGCCATCCCAGTCCTGGCCGCGCTGCAGGCGTTCGAGCAGCCGCCGGGTGTAGCCGAAACCGCTGAGGATCAGGCGCGACAACGCCGTGCCGTGTGCAGACAGCTTCAGGTACAGCACCCCTTGCGGGTTGCCCGAAGCTTCTGCTGCTGGCGTCGCATGGCGCTCCAGCACCTTTACCTGCCAGCCGCGGGCGGCCAGGCTGGCGGCGCTGGCGCACCCGGCAAGGCCTGCGCCGATCACCAGCGCCTGGCGTGGGCCGGGCAGGGCAGGCGGCCGGGCAAACCACGGCGCGCTGGCGGCCGGTTGCGGCTGCTCGGCCGGCCAGCCATTGAAGGCGCCGCGCAGCACTTCCCATTTCTTGCCGATGCCGGGAATGCGCTTCATGCTAAAGCCCACGGCGATCAGGCCGCGGCGCACCCAGCCGGTGCTGGTGAAGGTACCGAGGGTGGTGCCGGGCGCTGACAGCCGGCCGATCTCGGCGAACAGCTCCGGGGTCCACATTTCCGGGTTTTTGGCCGGGGCAAAGCCGTCGAGGAACCAGGCATCCACCTGTGCATCGAGCTGCGGCAGTTGCTCCAGCACGTCGCCGATCATCAGGGTCAGGCGCACCCGGCCCTGCTCGAACGCGAACGGCTGGAAGCCTTCGTGCACTGCCACGTACTGGCTCAGCAACTGGCTGCTGAACGGCGCCAGCTGCGGCCACAGGGCCAGGGCGCGACTGAGGTCGGCGCGGGTCAGGGGGTATTTTTCGACGCTGATGAAGTGCAGCCGCGCATCAGCCGGGGCGCACTCGGCAAACAGCTGCCAGGCGCAGAAGAAGTTCAGGCCGGTGCCGAAGCCGGTTTCGCCGATCACCAGGCACTGGCCCGGCTGCATTGCGCTGAAACGCTGGCGCAAGTCGTTCTGGTCGATGAACACGTGACGGGTTTCCTCCAGGCTCTGCTCCTTGGAGAAATAGATGTCGTCGTATTGGCGCGAGTGCGGTCGGCCCTGGTCGTCCCAGTCGATCTGGGCGTATTGGGTTACTTCGGTCATGTTCGGCTCAGCATTGGCAAGAGGGCCATTTTAGCTGATCGGCGCCAGGCTGTTTGACCTGTGGCAGGCTTTGTTTTGTGCCGACAAAGGTTTCGACAATCCGCTAGTCTTGCTTATCCAAGTAGGGAGCCTGGTATGTTCGAATCCGCTGAAATTGGTCACGCCATCGACAAAGACACCTATGACGCCGAGGTCCCGGCGCTGCGTGAAGCGTTGCTGGAGGCGCAGTTCGAGCTCAAGCAGCAGGCGCGTTTCCCGGTGATCGTACTGATCAACGGCATCGAAGGTGCCGGCAAGGGCGAGACGGTCAAGCTGCTCAACGAATGGATGGACCCGCGCCTGATCGAGGTGCGCACCTTCGACCAGCAAACCGACGAAGAACTCGCCCGTCCACCGGCCTGGCGCTACTGGCGGGCACTGCCGGCCAAGGGGCGGATGGGCGTATTTTTTGGCAACTGGTACAGCCAGATGCTCCAGGGCCGCGTGCATGGCCAGTTCAAGGATGCCGTGCTCGACCAGGCCATCCGCGGCGCCGAGCGCCTCGAAGAAATGCTCTGCGATGAAGGCGCGCTGATCTTCAAGTTCTGGTTTCACCTGTCCAAGAAGCAGATGAAAGCCCGCCTCAAGGCGCTCAAGGACGATCCGCTGCACAGCTGGCGGATCAGCCCGCTGGACTGGCAGCAGTCCGAAACCTACGACCGTTTCGTGCGCTTTGGTGAGCGGGTGCTGCGCCAGACCAGCCGCGACTACGCGCCCTGGCATGTGATCGAGGGCGTCGATCCGCATTACCGCAGCCTGGCTGTGGGCAAGATTCTGCTCGAAGGGCTGCAGGCCGCGCTCAAGTCCGATCACGGGCCGATCCACCAGGCCAACATCGCGCCGCTGGGTGAAAGCATCGACCAGCGCAGCCTGCTCGGCAGCCTCGACCTGAGCCTGCGCCTGGACAAGGACGACTACCAGGAACAACTGATTACCGAACAGGCGCGCCTGGCCGGCCTGCTGCGTGACAAGCGCATGCGCCGCCACGCCCTGATTGCCGTGTTCGAAGGCAACGATGCGGCGGGCAAGGGCGGTGCCATTCGCCGGGTGGCGGCAGCCCTCGACCCGCGCCAGTACCGCATCGTGCCGATCGCCGCGCCCACCGAAGAAGAGCGCGCGCAGCCGTACCTGTGGCGCTTTTGGCGGCACATTCCGGCGCGTGGCAAGTTCACCGTGTTCGACCGTTCCTGGTATGGCCGGGTACTGGTCGAGCGGATCGAAGGCTTTTGCAGCCAGGCCGACTGGATGCGCGCCTATGGCGAGATCAACGACTTCGAAGAACAACTGAGCAATGCTGGCGTGGTGGTGGTGAAGTTCTGGCTGTCGATTGACGAACAGACCCAGCTCGAGCGCTTTCAGGAGCGCGAGCAGATCCCGTTCAAGCGCTTCAAGATCACCGAGGAAGACTGGCGCAACCGCGAGAAGTGGGGGCAGTACGCGGAGGCTGTGGGCGACATGGTCGACCGTACCAGCACCGAGATTGCGCCCTGGACCCTGGTCGAGGCCAATGACAAGCGCTGGGCGCGGGTCAAGGTGTTGCGCACCATCAACCAGGCGCTGGAGGCGGCGTTCAAGAAGCACAAGAAATGATAGCGGGGGCTGCGAAAGCAGCCCCAGCAGGAACTCAGGGAATGAAGTACTGAATTCTTTTCCGCATTCTTGCCTGTCTCGCCACCAACCCAGCCCGTAGAATCCAGTTTCCCCCCACCAAAGGGCTATCGAGGCTGGTTATGCATATTTCTTCCGGACGCTGGGTCTACGGTCTGTCCTTGTCGCTGCTGACCGCCGTGCTCTGGGGCATCCTGCCGATCAAGCTCAAACAGGTGCTGCAGGTGATGGACCCGATCACCGTGACCTGGTTTCGCCTGCTGGTGTCCGGCGGCCTGTTGCTGGCCTGGCTGGCGGCAAGCAAGCGCCTGCCCTCGTTCAATGGCCTCGGGCGCAAGGGCTGGGGCCTGGTGTTGCTGGCTACCTGCGGCCTGGTGGGCAACTATGTGCTGTACCTGGTCGGGCTCAAGCTGCTCAGCCCCGGCACCGCCCAGCTGGTGGTGCAGATGGGCCCGGTGCTGTTGCTGGTGGCCAGCGTGTTCCTGTTCAAGGAACGCTTTAGCCTGGGGCAGGGCATGGGCCTGGTGATCCTGCTGCTGGGCTTTGGCCTGTTCTTCAATCAACGCCTGGATGAGCTGCTCACCTCCCTGAGCGTCTACACCACCGGCGTGCTGACCATCCTCCTGGCGACCTCCATCTGGGTGTTCTATGCCCTGAGCCAGAAGCAGCTGCTGACGGTATGGAACTCGATGCAGGTGATGATGGTGATCTACCTGTTTTGCGCAGCCTTGCTGAGCCCTTGGGTGCATCCGTTGGAGGCGCTGCAATTGAGCCCGCTGCAAGGCTGGCTGCTGCTTGCCTGCTGTTTGAACACCCTGGTGGCCTACGGCGCGTTTGCCGAAGCCCTGGCGCACTGGGAAGCCTCCAAGGTCAGTGCGACCCTGGCGGTGACGCCGCTGATCACCTTCGTGGCGGTGGCCCTGGCGGCCTGGTTCTGGCCCGACTTCGTCCACGCCGAGCAGATCAACACCCTGGGCTATATTGGTGCGCTGGTGGTGGTGCTGGGCTCGGCGCTGACCGCCCTGGGCCCGTCGATCATGGCCGGCTGGCGGGCCAGGCGCGTTCGCCTGGCCCGGTGATTCAGCCCTTGGCGCCCGGTTCGAGCATTTTTTCCGGGCGCACCCACTGGTCGAACTGCTCGTTGCTCAGGTAACCCAGGCTCAGCGCCGCCTCGCGCAGGGTGGTGCCTTCGCTGTAGGCCTTCTTGGCGATTTCTGCCGCCTTGTCGTAGCCAATGTGCGGGTTGAGCGCGGTCACCAGCATCAGCCCGCGCTCCAGGTGCGCGGCCATCTGTTCGGGATCCGGTTCGATCCCGGCAATGCAGTGCTGCTGGAAGTTGCTGCAACCGTCGGCCAGCAGTTCGATGGACTGCAGCAGGTTGTGGATGATCACCGGCTTGAACACGTTCAACTGCAAGTGCCCCTGGCTTGCCGCAAAGCCGATCGCGGTGTCGTTGCCCAGCACCTGGCAGGCCAGCATCGACAGGGCCTCGCACTGGGTCGGGTTGACCTTGCCGGGCATGATCGAGCTGCCCGGTTCGTTGGCCGGCAGGCGTACTTCGGCAATCCCGCCGCGCGGCCCGGAGCCGAGCAGGCGCAGGTCGTTGGCCAGTTTCATCAGGGCCACGGCGAGGGTTTTCAGGCCGCCGGCGAGGGTGGTCAGCGGTTCATGCCCGGCCAGGGCGGCGAACTTGTTCGGTGCGGTAACAAACGGCAGGCCGGAAAGCGCGGCGAGCTCGGCGGCGATGGCTTCGGCAAAGCCGTGCGGGGCGTTCAGCCCGGTGCCGACGGCGGTGCCGCCCTGGGCCAGCTCGCACACCGCCGGCAAGGCCGAACGGATCGCCCGCTGGGCGTAGTCGAGTTGGGCGACATAGGCCGAGAGTTCCTGGCCGAAGGTGATCGGTGTGGCGTCCATCATATGGGTGCGACCGGTTTTCACCAGGTGCTGGTGGCGCGCCGAGAGTTCCGCCAGGCCCGACGACAGTTCGGTGATCGCCGGCAGCAGCTTGTGCTGCACGGCCTGGGCGGCGGCGATGTGCATGGCGGTGGGGAAGCAGTCGTTGGAACTTTGCGAGCGGTTGACGTGATCGTTGGGGTGCACTGGCGTTTTACCGCCACGGCCATTGCCGGCCAGTTCGTTGGCACGACCGGCGATCACTTCGTTGACGTTCATGTTGCTCTGGGTGCCACTGCCGGTCTGCCAGACGACGAGCGGAAACTGGTCGTCCAGTTGCCCGTCCAGCACTTCGTCGGCGGCTTGTTCGATCAGCCGGGCGATGTCCGCCGCGAGGTCTCCGTTGCGGTTGTTGACCCGTGCCGCGGCTTTCTTGATCAGTGCCAGGGCATGCAACACCGCCAGCGGCATGCGTTCCTTGCCGATGGCAAAGTTGATCAGCGAGCGTTGCGTCTGGGCACCCCAGTAGGCCTGGTCAGGAACTTCGACCTGCCCCAGGCTGTCAGTTTCGATACGGCTCATGCTGCGCTCACTCCCTTGTGGTCTGAATTCGCAGTTTAGGTCCTTATTTGGCGTAGCGGTTCCATCGCGCGTCGACCCACTTGAGCACTGTGCCACTGTCGGCGCAGAATGCTCTATTCTGGGGTACTACCTCCTCTGTCTATTGAAGGAATTCCGATGACCCGTCTTCGCGCCCTCTGCACTGCTGTAGCGCTGGTCTGCGCCAGCGGCCAGGTGCTTGCAGATACCGCCAGCCACAACGCCAGTGCTGAAAAATTCCTCATGATGGCGCATGCCGACAAGCTCGGTACTCCGGTCTACATGCAGGTGCAGCAGATGTTTGCCCAGCGTTTCGAACAGACCAAGGCCCCAGCCTCGAAGAAATCCGTGCTCGACAGCTACCAGGCCAAGGCCAACGCCGCCCTGGACCAGGCCATCGGCTGGAACAAGCTCAAGCCGGACATGGTCAAGCTCTACACCACCACCTTCACTGAAAGCGAACTGAAAGACCTGGTCGCCTTCTACCAGTCGCCTCTGGGCAAGAAAGTCCTCGAGAAGATGCCGCAGGTGACCCAGCAATCGGCGCAGCTGACCCAGCAGAAACTGGAAAGCGCGGTACCGGTGGTCAACAAGCTGCTGGCTGACATGACCAACGAGCTGGACCCGAAAGCGAAGGCCGCACCGGCCAAGAAGCCGTAAGCGGAGCCTGACATGACCATGCAGCAAAAGATCGAGCACCGCCTGCAAGCGCTGGCACCCACGCACTTGCAAGTGCTCGATGAAAGCCACATGCACAGCCGTGGGCAGCAGACCCATTACAAGGCGGTGCTGGTGAGCGAGCAGTTCGAGGGGCTGAACAGCGTCAAGCGCCACCAGAAAGTGTATGCCACCCTCGGTGAGCTGATGAGCGAGTTTCACGCCCTGGCGCTGCACACCTACACGCCGCAGGAATGGCAGAAAATCGGTGTCGCCCCGGCGTCGCCGACCTGCGCCGGTGGCAGCAAGCACTGATTTCCTCGTCAGGTTTTTGCTAGAATGATCAACGCGCCGCTTGTCGGCGCGTTTTTATTTGGCATCCGGTCCGCCCTTTGCGAGGGTGACCACCTGGAGAAGTTACTGCATGTCCCAAGCTATCGTCGTTGCGGCGCTGTACAAATTCGTCACCCTGAAAGATTACCTCGAGCTGCGCGAGCCGCTGCTCGAGAGCATGATGGCCAATGGCATCAAGGGCACCTTGTTGCTGGCCGAGGAAGGTATCAACGGCACCGTCTCCGGTACCCGTGAAGGCATCGACGGCCTGCTGGCCTGGCTGCGCAGTGATGCGCGCCTGGTGGATATCGACCACAAAGAGTCCTACTGCGACGAACAGCCGTTCTACCGCACCAAGGTCAAGCTCAAGAAAGAGATCGTCACCCTTGGCGTGGCGGGCGTTGACCCGAACTACAAGGTCGGTACCTACGTCGAGCCCCAGGACTGGAACGCGCTGATCAGCGACCCTGAAGTGCTGCTGATCGACACCCGCAACGACTACGAAGTGGCGATCGGCACCTTCGAAGGCGCGATCGACCCCAAGACCACCACCTTCCGCGAGTTCCCCGAGTACATCAAGGCCAACTTCGACCCGGCCAAGCACAAGAAAGTGGCGATGTTCTGCACCGGCGGCATTCGTTGCGAAAAAGCCTCCAGCTATATGCTCGGCGAGGGTTTCGAAGAGGTCTATCATCTTAAGGGCGGGATCCTCAAATACCTCGAAGAGGTGCCACAGGATCAAAGCCGCTGGCAGGGCGACTGCTTCGTGTTCGACAACCGGGTCACCGTGCGTCACGACCTGACCGAGGGCGATTACGACCAGTGCCATGCCTGCCGCACCCCGATCAGCGTGGAAGACCGTGCGTCCGAGCACTACTCGCCAGGCATCAGCTGCCCGCATTGCTGGGACAGCCTGAGCGAAAAGACCCGGCGCAGCGCCATTGACCGGCAGAAGCAGATCGAACTGGCCAAGGCGCGCAATCAGCCTCACCCGATCGGTCACAACTACCGCAAAGCTGCCGAGGCCTGATTGATGTCCGCACGCCTGCTGTATGTGATGGACCCGATGTGCTCATGGTGCTGGGGCTTTGCCCCGGTCGCCGAGGCCCTGATCGCCCAGGCACAGGCGGCGGGCGTGCCGACCCGGGTGGTGCTCGGCGGCCTGCGTTCCGGCAGCCGTGCGCTGGATGCCTCGACCCGCGGCTACATCCTTGATCACTGGCAGGCGGTACACGACGCCACCGGGCAGGATTTTCAATTCGAAGGCGCACTGCCTGACGGTTTTGTCTACGACACCGAGCCTGCCTGTCGGGCCCTGGTCACCGCCCGTAGCCTTGACCCGCAATACGTGGGTGCCTTGCTCAAGCTGATCCAGCAAGCCTTCTACCAGCGCGGCGAAGACGTCACTCGTGCGCCCTTGCTGGTAGAACTGGCCGAGCAGGCCGGTTACCAGCGCGCCGCCTTTGCCGAAGCCTTTACCAGCGCCGAACAGCGCGCGGCCACGGCGGCGGACTTCACCTGGGTCCAGGACCTGGGCATTGCCGGTTTCCCGACCCTGCTGGCCGAACGCAATGGCCAGCTGGCCTTGCTGACCAATGGCTATCAAGCCCTCGAATCGCTTGAGCCGCTGCTCGGCCGCTGGCTGCAGCAGGCCGCCTGTGCTTGACCTGCCGGGTTCACCCGACCCGGTACCAGGGCCAGGCCCTGTGCATGCTGATCGCTTGAGCTGGGCAGAAATCCGCCGCCTGGCCCTGCGCCATAAAAAAGCCCTGTGGATCGCCAACGGCGTGGCCGTGCTGGCGGCGTTGTGCAGTGTGCCGATCCCCTTGCTGCTGCCGTTGCTGGTCGACGAAGTGCTGCTCGGCCATGGCGATGCCGCGCTCAAATGGATGAACCAGTTCCTGCCCGGCAACTGGCAGGTTGCTGGCGGCTACATCGGCCTGATGCTGGTATTCACCCTGACCCTGCGCTGCGCCGCCCTGGCCTTCAACGTGGTGCAGGCCAAGCTGTTCGCCGGCCTTGCCAAAGACATCGTCTACCGCTTGCGCATTCGCCTGATCGAGCGCCTCAAGCGCATTTCCCTGAGTGAATACGAAAGCCTGGGCAGCGGTACCGTGACCACCCACCTGGTCACCGACCTGGACACCCTCGACAAGTTCGTCGGCGAAACCCTCAGCCGCTTCCTGGTGGCCATGCTGACCCTGACCGGCACCGCCGCCATCCTTATGTGGATGCACTGGAAGCTGGCGCTGCTGATCCTGCTGTTCAACCCCTTGGTGATCTTCGCCACGGTGCAGTTGGGCAAGCGGGTCAAGCACCTGAAGAAGCTTGAGAACGACAGCACCTCGCGCTTCACCCAGGCGCTGACCGAGACCCTCGACGCGATCCAGGAAATCCGTGCCAGCAACCGCCAGGGCTATTTCCTCGGCCGCCTTGGCCTGCGCGCCCAGGAGGTACGCAACTACGCCGTCGCCTCGCAGTGGAAAAGCGACGCGAGCGGGCGTGCCAGCGGCTTGCTGTTCCAGTTCGGCATCGATATTTTCCGCGCTGCGGCGATGCTCACGGTGCTGTTCTCCGACCTCTCGATCGGGCAGATGCTGGCGGTGTTCAGCTACCTGTGGTTCATGATCGGCCCGGTCGAGCAACTGCTCAACCTGCAATACGCCTACTACGCCGCTGGCGGCGCCCTGAGCCGGCTCAACGAGCTGCTGGCGCGGGCCGACGAGCCGCAATACCCCGGTGGCGTCGACCCGTTCAAGGGCCGCGACACTGTCGGCATCGAGGTGCAGGGCCTGCGCTTTGCCTACAACGACGAGCCGGTGCTCGACCAGCTCAACCTGTCGATTGCCCCCGGCGAAAAGGTCGCCATCGTCGGCGCCAGTGGCGGTGGCAAGAGCACCCTGGTGCAACTGCTGCTGGGCCTGTACAGCGCCCAGGCCGGGACCATCCGCTTTGGTGGCTCGACCCTGCAGGAAATCGGCCTGGAAACCCTGCGCGAGCATGTTGCGGTGGTACTCCAGCACCCGTCGCTGTTCAACGACACGGTGCGCGCCAACCTGACCATGGGCCGCGACTGCAGCGATGATGCCTGCTGGCAGGCGCTGAACATCGCCCAGCTCGACGCTACCATCGCCGCCTTGCCGCAAGGCCTGGACAGCGTGGTTGGTCGCTCCGGGGTGCGTTTGTCCGGTGGCCAGCGTCAGCGCCTGGCCATTGCGCGGATGGTGCTGGCCGAGCCCAAGGTGGTGATTCTCGACGAGGCCACCTCGGCCCTGGATGCGGCCACCGAATACAACCTGCACCAGGCCCTGACCCGTTTTCTCAGCGCCCGCACCACGCTGATCATTGCCCACCGCCTGTCGGCGGTGAAGCAGGCCGACCGGGTGCTGGTGTTTGACGGCGGCCATGTCGCCGAGGACGGCGATCACCAGCAATTGATCGCCGAAGGTGGCTTGTACGCCAAGCTGTACGGCCATTTGCAACAGAGTTAGGGCAAATTGGTTAGCAAGTGAGAAAAGCTCTGCAGGATTAATGGCAAATAGCCTAGGCTGTGCTTTGGTAGGTGGGATTCATCCGGCTCTGTTGCAAGGGACCTCATGAAGCGAAAACGGACTCTCGAAGCGCCAAAGTTGTTGGGCATTATCTGGCCATTTGTTGCTGTGGTGCTGTTTCAGGCCTTGCTCGGGAGCATCAGCCTGTACGCGCTGTCGGCAGTGCGTGGTTATGTGGCGGGCGAGAGCCTGTGGTCCAAGGGCCAGAAAGACGCCATCTATTACCTCAATCAATACGCTGACAGCCGCGACGAGGCGGTCTTCAGGAAGTATCGCAAGGCCATCGCCGTGCCCCAGGGCGGCCATGACCTGCGCGTAGCGCTCGACTTGCCGAGCCCGGATATCGACGCCGCGCGCCGTGGCATCCTCCAGGGCGGCAACCATCCCGACGACGTTTCCAGCGTGATCTGGCTGTACCTGAACTTTCATCAGGTCAGCTATATGCAAAAGGCCATCGAGCTGTGGGCGGTCGGTGACGGATTCTTGCGCCAGCTGGACGAAGTGGCCGAGCAGATGCATAGCGGTTTTCGCACAGGCCAGGCCGACGCCCGCAGCGTTGCCGGCTGGAAGGCACAGATTGCCGCGATCAACGATGCCGTGACCCCGGCTGCGCGGGCGTTCAGCGATGCCCTGGGCGAAGGCTCGCGGATGTTGCTGCGGGTGCTGCTGGTCACTAACCTCGCTACTGCATTGTTTCTGATTGCCCTGGCCTGGATGCGCTCGAGCAAGCTGCTGGCCCAGCGCCAGGCTTTTGCCAATGCCCTTGAGGTGGAGAAGGAGCGGGCGCAGATCACTCTCGAATCGATCGGCGATGGCGTGATCACCACCGATGTCGAAGGCTGCATCGCCTACATGAACCCGGCCGCCGAGCAGTTGACCCACTGGCATGCCGCCCAGGCCCAGGGCCTGCCGCTGGCGGCGCTGTTCAGCCTGCTCGACGAGAACGCCGAAAAAGACAGCCTGACCCTGGTCGAGCGCGTGCTTGAAGGTGGCCTCAAGGGTGGCAGCGAACACACCAAGCTGATCCAGCGCCTGGACGGCAGCACCGTGTCAGTGACGCTGGTGGGCGCGCCGATCATGGCCGAAGGCAAGGTCAGCGGTATTGTCCTGGTTCTGCACGACATGACCCAGGAACGCCAGTACATCGCCAACCTGTCCTGGCAGGCGACTCACGACGCCCTGACTGGCCTGGCCAACCGTCGCGAGTTCGAATATCGCCTGGAGCTGGCGCTCAACGCCATGGCGCGCAAGCCGGCACGGCATTCGCTGATGTTCCTCGACCTGGACCAGTTCAAGCTGGTCAACGATACCTGCGGCCATGCCGCGGGCGATGAACTGCTGCGCCATATCTGTGCGGTGCTCCAGGCCGGCCTGCGCGAAGGCGACACCCTGGCGCGGCTGGGCGGCGACGAGTTCGGCATCCTCCTCGAAAACTGCCCGCAGGAGCAGGCCGAGCGCATTGCCGAGAGCCTGCGACAGGCCGTGCAGAGCCTGCATTTCGTCTGGAAAGGGCGACCGTTCATGACCACCGTGAGCCTGGGCCTGGTGCATATCGCCCAGGGCCCGACCACCCTTGAAGCTTCGCTGCGGGCCGCCGACATGGCCTGCTACATGGCCAAGGAGAAGGGCCGCAACCGCGTACAGGTGTACCACGCCGACGACAGCGAGCTGTCCATGCGCTTTGGCGAGATGGCCTGGATCCAGCGCCTGCACGTGGCCCTGGAAGAAAACCGCTTCTGCCTGTATGCCCAGGAAATTGCCGCCCTCGGCCCCCATGAGGGCGCCGGGCATATCGAGATTCTGCTGCGCCTGCATGACGAGAGCGGGCGCATTATTCTGCCCGACAGCTTCATCCCCGCCGCCGAGCGCTATGGCCTGATGACTGCGCTGGACCGCTGGGTGGTGCGCAGTGTGTTCAAGGTCATCCGCCAGTGCCTGGACGAGCAGCGCGAAGGCCCGTTGGCCATGTGCGCGATCAACCTGTCGGGCAGCAGTATTGGTGACGACAAATTCCTTGAATACCTGCAACGGCTGTTCAGCGAGTTCGCCATTCCGCCGCACATGATTTGTTTCGAAATAACCGAAACCAGCGCCATCGCCAACCTTGGCAGCGCCATTCGCTTTATCAACGAGCTCAAGGGCCTAGGTTGCCGGTTCTCGCTGGACGACTTTTGCGCCGGTATGTCGTCGTTCGCTTATTTGAAGCATTTGCCTGTAGACTTTCTGAAAATCGACGGAAGTTTTGTCAAGGACATGCTCGATGACCCGATCAACCGGGCCATGGTCGAGGTGATCAATCACATCGGTCACGTGATGGGCAAACGCACCATTGCCGAGTTTGTCGAAACCCCGTTGATCGAGCAGGCCCTGCAGGAAATTGGCGTCGACTACGCCCAGGGATACCTGATCGAGCGGCCACAGGTGTTCACCTGTGACAGCTTGCAGCGCAAACGGATTGCTGCAAGGCCCCTGTTGTTCAAGGCGCCGGGGACCTTTCGCTGAGATCCACCGATAATCACAAGGAACAAGGAGCTGACAGTGATTGACGCGTTCATACGTACTGGTCCATTGATGGACCCCAGCAGTTACCCGCTTTGGGCCCAGCAGTTGATCAAGGACTGCAGCGAGAGCAAGCGTCGGGTGGTGGAGCACGAGCTTTATCAACGCATGCGCGATGGCCGCCTCAGTGGCCGGACCATGCGCCAGTACCTGATTGGTGGCTGGCCGGTGGTCGAGCAGTTCTCCCTTTACATGGCCAAGAACCTCACCAAGACCCAGTACGCCCGCCACCCTGGTGAAGACATGGCGCGGCGCTGGCTGATGCGCAACATCCGTGTCGAACTCAACCACGCCGATTACTGGCGGTTCTGGGCCCAGGCCCATGGCGTCAGCCTCGAAGAGCTGCAGGCGCAGGAAGTTCCCAGCGAACTCAATGCCCTCAGCGACTGGTGCTGGCACACCTGTGCGACCGATGCGCTGGTAGTGGCCATTGCCGCTACCAACTACGCCATCGAAGGCGCAACCGGCGAGTGGTCGGCGGTGGTGTGCTCAACCGGTGTCTATGCCCAGGGCTTCCCGGAAGAGGGTCGCAAGCGCGCCATGAAGTGGCTGAAGATGCACGCCCAGTACGATGACGCGCACCCGTGGGAGGCCTTGGAGATCGTCTGCACCCTGGCCGGCAACAACCCGTCGGCGGCGCTGCAAACCGAACTGCGCCGGGCCGTCTGCAAGAGCTACGACTATATGTTCCTGTTCCTTGAACGCTGCATGCAACAAGACCAGGAACAGCGCCAGCAGCCCGCCCGGGCCCGGGCGGAGCTGGCCGAGGGCTGAGCTTACTGGGCGTTGAACGCCTGGCCGTTGATGCCGGTGCTATCCGGGCCCATCAGGTACAGGTAGACCGGCATGATCTGCTCTGGCAGCGGATTGTTTTCCGGTGTTTCCGCAGGGTAGGCCTGGGCGCGCATGCTGGTGCGGGTGGCGCCCGGGTTGACACTGTTGGCCCGCACCGGCGCCACCCCTTCAAGCTCGTCGGCGAGGGTCTGCATCAGACCCTCGGTGGCGAACTTCGACACTCCATAGGCACCCCAGTAGGCCCGGCCTTTGCGCCCGACGCTGCTGGAGGTGAAGATCACCGAGGCATCGGCCGACAGCTTGAGCAGCGGCAGCAGGGTGCTGGTGAGCATGAACATGGCATTGACGTTGATCTGCATCACGCGCATGAAGTTGTCGCCCGAGAGCTGCTCCAGCGGCGTGCGCGGGCCGATGATCGAGGCGTTGTGCAACAGGCCGTCGATATGCCCGAACTCGGCTTCGATCATCGCCGCCAGTTCGTCGTACTGGTGCGGCAGGGCGGTTTCCAGGTTGAACGGGATGACCGCAGGCTTGGGGTGGCCGGCCGCTTCGATCTCGTCGTAGACCTGGCTCAGGTTGGCTTCGGTCTTGCCCAGCAGCAAGACGGTGGCGCCATGGGCGGCATAGCTCTTGGCCGCGGCCGCACCGATGCCGCGACCGGCACCGGTGACCAGGATGGTCCGGCCCTTGAGCAGGTCGGGGCGGGCAGAGTAATCGAACATGGGGTTACCTCCTGGAAATGGGTGTGACTTCATCGCGGGGCTGTGGGAGCGGGCTTGCCCCGCGATGCGTGTCTGAAATCAGCAGCCGCAAAGCGCGTTGTCGAGCACCTTGCGCAGCTCCAGCGGATGGTCGACCACCACATCCGCACCCCAGTTGTTGGGGTTGTCATCTGGATGAATATAGCCGTAGCGCACCGCAGCAGTACGGGTGCCGGCATCGCGGCCCGACTCGATGTCGCGCAGGTCGTCGCCGACGAACAGCACGCTGGCCGGGTCCAGGTTGAGGGTCTTGCAGGCGAGGATCAGCGGCTCGGGGTCTGGCTTGCTGTTCTTCACGTGGTCCGGGCAGATCAACAGCGCCGAACGCTCGCTCAGACCCAGTCGCTGCATGATTGGCTCGGCGAAGCGCACCGGCTTATTGGTGACCACGCCCCAGATCAGCTTGCCTTTCTCGATGTCGGCCAGCAGTTCGGCCATGCCGTCGTAGAGCTTGCTGTGCACCGCGCAACCTTGCTGGTAACGCTCGAGGAATTCCAGGCGCAAGGCCTCGAAGCCTTCGTCCTCAGGGTCGAGGTTGAAGGTCACCGAGACCATGGCCTTGGCACCGCCCGAGACCACGTCGCGAATTTTCTGGTCTTCGATTGCCGGCAGGCCGCGCTCGGCGAGCATGGCCTGGCAGATGGCGATGAAGTCCGGCGCCGTGTCGAGCAGGGTGCCGTCCATGTCGAAAAGTACCGCTCGCAAACGCATGCTTATTCCTCGCGCAGGGTCTGGATCATGTAGTTGACGTCAACGTCGTTGGCCAGCTTGTAATGCTTGGTCAGCGGGTTGTAGGTCAGGCCGGTGATGTCCTTGACGGTCAGGCCGGCGTCGCGGCTCCAGGCGCCGAGCTCGGACGGGCGGATGAATTTCTTGAAGTCATGGGTGCCGCGCGGCAGCAGCTTCATGATGTATTCGGCGCCGATGATGGCGAACAGGTAGGCCTTGGGGTTGCGGTTGATGGTCGAGAGGAACACCTGGCCACCGGGCTTGACCATACGGAAGCACGCGCGAATCACTGAGGAAGGGTCTGGCACGTGCTCGAGCATTTCAAGGCAGGTGACCACGTCGAACTGCTCGGGCATCTCTTCGGCCAGGGCCTCGGCAGTGATCTGCCGGTACTCGACGTTGACCCCGGACTCGAGCTGATGCAGCTGGGCCACGGCCAGCGGCGCCTCACCCATGTCGATACCGGTCACAGTGGCGCCGCGCAGGGCCATCGCTTCGCTGAGGATGCCGCCGCCACAGCCGATGTCGAGGACCTTCTTGCCGGCCAGCTTGACCCGCTCGTCGATCCAGTTGACCCGCAGCGGGTTGATGTCGTGCAGTGGCTTGAACTCGCTTTCGCGGTCCCACCAGCGGTGGGCCAGGGCTTCGAACTTGGCGATTTCGGCGTGGTCGACGTTGCTCATGGAACAGTCCTCTGAAACTTGGATAATTTGCTTTTGCCCGCCAGCACTGGCTGCCGGACGTTTATTCGTTGCGCGCGCCGATCCGCTGGCCCCAGGCACAGGCGGTGGCGTACAGGGCCTGTTCGTCCAGGCGGGTCAGGCGCCGGTCGTCAAGCAGTGGCTTGCCGGCGACCCAGACATGCTTCACGCAGTCCCGGCCGCTGGTGTAGATCAATTGCGACACCGGGTCATACAGCGGTTGCTGGGCCAGGCCGGAAAGGTCGAACGCGACCAGGTCGGCGGCCTTGCCCACTTCCAGCGAACCGGTGATCGCCTCCAGGCCCAGTGCCCGGGCGCCGTTGAGGGTGGCCATGCGCAACGCCCGGTGGGCATCCAGGGCGCTGGCCGAGCCGGCCACGGCCTTGGCCAGCAGCGCCGCGGTACGGGTTTCGCCGAGCAGGTCGAGGTCATTGTTGCTGGCCGCCCCGTCGGTACCGACGGCGACGTTGACGCCGGCCTGCCACAAGCGCTCGACCGGGCAGAAACCGCTGGCCAGCTTGAGGTTGGACTCCGGGCAGTGCACCACACTGGTGTTGCTTTCTACCAGCAGGGCCAGATCCTCGTCGCTGACCTGGGTCATGTGAACCGCCTGCAGGCGCGGCCCGAGCAGGCCCAGGCGAGCCAGCCGGGCCAGCGGGCGCTCGCCGCGGGTGTGCAGCGATTGCTCGACCTCCAGGGCGGTTTCATGGATATGCATGTGGATCGGCGCGTCGAGCTCTTCGGCGATGACGCGGATCTTTTCCAGGTTGGCGTCGCTGACCGTGTACGGCGCGTGCGGGCCCAGGGCCACGGTGATGCGCGGGTGGTGGCGCAGGTCGCCGAACAGCTCGATGCCCAGCTGCAGGGCTTCTTCGGTGCTGCGCGCGCCGGGGATCGGAAAATCCATCAGGGGCACGGCGATTTGCGCGCGGATGCCGCTGTGGTGCACGCGCTCGCTGGCTACCTTGGGGTAGAAGTACATGTCGCTGAAGCAGGTGATGCCGCCTTTTACCTGCTCGGCGATGGCAAGGTCGGTGCCGTCGCGGACGAAATCTTCGTCGACCCAGCGCTCTTCGGCCGGCCAGATCTGCTCCTGCAGCCAGGTCATCAACGGCAGGTCGTCGGCCAGGCCGCGAAACAGGGTCATCGCCGCATGGCCGTGGGCGTTGACCAGCCCCGGGCTGAGCAGGCAGCCCGGCAGCTCGCGGGTTTGCGCCGCGATGAACGCCTGGGCCTGGCTGCGCGGGCCGATGAACACGATCTGCCCGTCGCGCACGCCCAGGGCATGGTCCTGCAAAACCACCCCGGCAGGCTCGACCGGCACCAGCCAGGCAGGCAGGAGCAGCAGGTCGAGCGGCAAAGCGGGTTTGGGCATGTCAGGTTTCCCTGGGCGATAGAAGGTGAGGGCGAAGTATACCCGAGCGTCCGCGCCTGGGGCTCGCTATAATCGTCCGCTTTTGATGTCCGAATGATGGGGTGAGGCATGCGCGATCGACTAATGGCAGCAGAGAAGGTGAAAGCCATCGATTGGCGGGATGGCACCCTCTATCTGCTCGACCAGCGCGCGTTGCCGTCGGCGCAGGTCTGGCTGGCCTGCAAGGACGCCGCCGCAGTGGCCGAGGCTATCCGCACAATGGTGGTGCGCGGCGCCCCGGCCATTGGCATCAGCGCCGCCTACGGCCTGGCGATGGCGATTGCCCAGCGCCTGGCCGCCGGCGGTGACTGGGAAATGGCCCTGGAAGAGGATTTCGAGCTGCTGGTGCACGCGCGGCCGACCGCCGCCAACCTGTTCTGGGCCCTGAACCGCATGCGTGAGCGCCTGCTGCGGCTCAAGGAGGGTGATGACGTGCAGGCCATCATGGCGGCTGAGGCCGTGGCCATTCACGAAAGCGACCGTGAAGCCAACCTGACCATGGCCCAGCTGGGCGTCGACCTGATCCGCAAGCACCAGGGCAACGAACAGGCCATTCTCACCCATGGCAACACCGGGGCCCTGGCCACCGGCGGCTTCGGTACCGCCCTCGGGGTGGTGCGCGGCGCCTACCTGGAAGGCATGATCGAGCGCGTCTATGTCGATGAAACCCGCCCGTGGCTGCAGGGCTCGCGCCTGAGCGCCTGGGAGCTGGCTGGCGAGGGTATCCCGGCTACCATCACTGCCGACTCGGCGGCTGCCCACCTGATGAAAACCAAGGGCATCACCTGGGTGATCGTCGGCGCCGAGCGCATTACTGCCAATGGCGATGTGGCGAGCAAGATCGGCACCTACCAGCTGGCGGTCAATGCCATGCACCACGGCGTGCGCTTCATGGTCGTGGCGCCGAGCTCGAGCATCGACATGAACCTTGAAAGTGGCGACGACATCCTCCTTGAAGAGCGCAGCCCCAGCGAGTTGCTGGAGCTCGGCGGCGAGTCGCTAGGCGCCGACTTCGAGGCGTTCAACCCGGTCTTTGATGTAACTCCGGCCGACCTGATCGACGTGATCATCACCGAGAAAGGCATCGTCGAGCGCCCGGACACGGTGAAGATGGCGCAACTGATGTGTCGCAAGCGTTTGCATTGAGTCTTTGCCGTCGTCTGCGGCCTGTTGTAGCGGCTAACGGGCGTTATCGACGAGCAGTAGGGTAGTAGTGCCGCAGGCTACTCCCACCCTCTGGGCGATTGTGGTAACATCCGACGGTTTCCAAGGCCGCCCTGCGGGGCTGTCTTTACTGCGCAGATCCATGGCATAACTCGTTGATTTGTCGTAAGTCGTTGCAAGGAGTCACTTTGCAGCGGCGAGCTTCGTTCGTCCCATATGGATGTGACGAGGTTTCACCAGAAAAAGGAATCAGGCTTCTCATGGGCGAACTGGCCAAAGAAATCCTCCCGGTCAATATCGAAGACGAGCTGAGACAGTCCTACCTCGACTACGCGATGAGCGTCATTGTCGGGCGTGCACTGCCCGATGCGCGTGATGGCTTGAAGCCCGTGCATCGCCGCGTTCTGTATGCGATGAGCGAACTGGGTAACGACTGGAACAAACCGTACAAGAAATCCGCCCGTGTGGTCGGTGACGTGATCGGTAAGTACCACCCGCATGGTGATACCGCCGTTTACGACACCATCGTACGTATGGCCCAGCCGTTCTCGCTGCGTTACCTGCTGGTCGACGGCCAGGGTAACTTCGGTTCGGTCGACGGCGACAATGCCGCCGCCATGCGATACACCGAAGTGCGTATGACCAAGCTGGCCCACGAGCTGCTGGCCGACCTGCATAAAGAGACGGTCGACTGGGTGCCCAACTACGACGGTACCGAGCAGATCCCGGCGGTCATGCCGACCAAGATCCCCAACCTGCTGGTCAACGGTTCCAGCGGTATCGCCGTGGGCATGGCGACCAACATTCCGCCACACAACCTCGGTGAAGTCATCGACGGTTGCCTGGCGCTGATCGACAACGCCGACATCACTGTCGACGAACTGATGCAGTTCATCCCCGGCCCGGACTTCCCGACCGCGGCGATCATCAACGGTCGCCAGGGCATCATCGAGGCCTATCGCACCGGTCGCGGCCGTATCTACATGCGCGCCCGCTCGATGGTCGAAGACATCGACAAGGTCGGTGGCCGCCAGCAGATCGTCGTCACCGAGCTGCCGTACCAGCTGAACAAGGCGCGTCTGATCGAGAAGATCGCCGAGCTGGTCAAGGAGAAGAAGCTCGAAGGTATTACCGAGCTGCGCGACGAGTCCGACAAGGACGGTATGCGTATCGTCATCGAGCTGCGTCGTGGCGAAGTGCCTGAGGTGATCCTCAACAATCTCTACGCCCAGACCCAGCTGCAGAGCGTCTTCGGCATCAACGTGGTAGCGCTGATCGACGGCCGTCCACGGGTGCTGAACCTCAAGGAGCTGCTCGAGGCCTTCGTTCGCCACCGCCGCGAAGTGGTTACCCGCCGTACCGTGTTCGAACTGCGCAAGGCGCGTGAGCGCGGGCACATCCTTGAAGGCCAGGCGGTTGCCCTGTCCAACATCGATCCGGTGATCGCCCTGATCAAGGCTTCGCCAACGCCTTCCGAGGCCAAGGAAGCGCTGATCAGCACGCCGTGGGAATCCAGTGCCGTGCAGGTCATGGTCGAGCGCGCCGGCGCCGACTCCTGCCGTCCGGAGAACCTTGATCCGCAGTTCGGTCTGCGCGATGGCAAGTACTTCCTGTCGCCGGAACAGGCCCAGGCCATTCTCGACCTGCGCCTGCACCGCCTGACCGGCCTTGAGCACGAGAAGCTGCTGGCCGAGTACCAGGAGATCCTCAACCAGATCGGCGAGCTGATCCGCATCCTCAACAGCGCCGAGCGCCTGATGGAAGTGATCCGTGAAGAGCTGGAGCTGATCCGCGCCGAGTACGGCGACGTGCGCCGTACCGAGATCCTCGATGCGCGTCTGGACCTGACCCTGGGTGACATGATCCCGGAAGAAGACCGGGTCGTGACCATCTCCCATGGCGGCTACGCCAAGACCCAGCCACTGGCCGCCTACCAGGCCCAGCGTCGCGGTGGTAAAGGCAAGTCGGCTACCGGCGTCAAGGACGAGGACTACATCTCGCACCTGCTGGTCGCCAACAGCCACACCACCCTGCTGCTGTTCTCCAGCAAGGGCAAGGTGTACTGGCTCAAGACCTATGAAATCCCCGAAGCCTCCCGTGCTGCGCGCGGTCGACCGCTGGTCAACCTGCTGCCGCTGGATGAGGGCGAGTACATTTCGACCATGCTGCCGGTCGAGGAATACACCGAAGGTCACTTCATCTTCATGGCCACCGCCAACGGCACCGTGAAGAAGACCCCGCTGGAATCCTTCAGCCGCCAGCGCAGTGTCGGCCTGATCGCCCTGGAACTGGACGAAGGCGACGTACTGATTTCCGCGGCCATCACCGATGGCGAGCGTGAGGTCATGCTGTTCTCCGACGCCGGCAAGGTGACCCGCTTCAAGGAATCCGACGTTCGCGCCATGGGTCGTACTGCCCGCGGTGTACGCGGCATGCGTCTGGCAGAAGGGCAGAAGCTGATCTCGATGATCATCCCGGAAGAAGGCAGCCAGATCCTTACCGCCTCCGAGCGCGGCTACGGCAAACGTACTGCCATTAGTGAGTTCCCGGAGTACAAGCGTGGCGGTCAGGGCGTAATCGCCATGGTCAGCAACGAGCGTAACGGCCGTCTGGTCGGGGCTGTGCAGGTGCTCGACGGCGAAGAAATCATGCTGATTTCCGATCAGGGCACCCTGGTCCGTACCCGTGTCGGTGAAGTCTCCAGCCTGGGCCGTAATACCCAGGGTGTGACCCTCATCAAACTGGCCAGCGACGAGACCCTGGTGGGTCTGGAACGGGTCCAGGAGCCATCCGAAGAGGAAGGTGACGAGGACTTCGACGCCGACGTGGATGGCACCGAAGTGGACGCCGATGCGGCTCCACAGGCCGCGGCCGACGAAGAGGCACAGCCGGAATAACCTATTAGTAGCGCAATCCTGGTGGGGGAGGTCGCGGCAGTCGGGCACGGCTCGCTGCCCGACCGGCTCCTGCGGACATCAAGAGCAGAGCGAGAGTGGATGTGAGCAAACGAGCCTTTAACTTCTGCGCAGGCCCTGCTGCGCTCCCTGACGCTGTACTGCAGCGCGCCCAGGCTGAAATGCTGAACTGGCGTGGCAAAGGCCTGTCGGTGATGGAGATGAGTCACCGTAGCGACGACTACGTGGCCATTGCCGAGAAGGCCGAGCAGGATCTGCGCGACCTGATGTCCATTCCTTCCAATTACAAGGTGCTGTTCCTGCAGGGCGGTGCGAGCCAGCAGTTCGCCGAGATTCCGCTCAACCTGCTGCCTGAAGACGGCACCGCCGACTATATCGAAACCGGTATCTGGTCGAAAAAAGCCATCGAAGAAGCCCGCCGCTACGGCAACATCAACGTTGCTGCCAGTGCCAAGGCCTACGACTACCTGGCCATCCCTGGTCAGAACGAATGGAACCTGAGCAACAACGCCGCCTACGTGCACTACGCCTCGAACGAGACCATCGGTGGTCTGGAGTTCGACTGGGTGCCGCAGACCGGTGACGTGCCGCTGGTGGTCGACATGTCCTCGGACATTCTCTCGCGTCCGATCGACGTCTCCAACTTCGGCCTGATCTACGCTGGCGCCCAGAAGAACATCGGCCCGAGCGGCCTGGTGGTGGTGATTGTCCGTGAGGACCTGCTCGGCCGCGCCCGCAGCAGTTGCCCGACCATGCTCGACTATAAGGTCGCGGCCGACAACGGCTCGATGTACAACACCCCGGCAACCTATTCCTGGTACCTGTCGGGGCTGGTCTTCGAGTGGCTGAAAGAGCAGGGCGGCGTCGAGGCCATGGAGCAGCGCAACCGGGCCAAGAAAGACCGCCTGTACGGCTTCATCGACAACAGCGACTTCTACACCAACCCGATCAGCGTCAACGCCCGTTCGTGGATGAACGTGCCGTTCCGCCTGGCCGACGAGCGCCTGGACAAGGCTTTCCTCGCCGGTGCCGACGCCCGTGGCCTGCTCAACCTCAAGGGTCACCGTTCGGTCGGCGGCATGCGTGCCTCGATCTACAACGCCCTGGGCCTGGACGCGGTCGAAGCGCTGGTTGGCTACATGGCTGAATTCGAGAAGGAGCACGGCTGATGTCGGAGCAGGAACTCAAGGCGCTGCGGGTGCGCATTGACAGCCTCGACGAGAAGATCCTCGAGCTGATCAGTGACCGTGCTCGCTGCGCGCAGGAAGTGGCGCGGGTCAAAACCGCGACCCTGGCCGAAGGCGAGACGCCGGTGTTCTATCGTCCCGAGCGCGAGGCGCAGGTGCTCAAGCGCGTCATGCAGCGCAACCAGGGGCCACTGGGCAACGAAGAGATGGCGCGGTTGTTCCGCGAAATCATGTCTTCGTGCCTGGCCCTGGAGCAACCGCTGAAGGTCGCCTACCTCGGCCCTGAGGGGACCTTCACC
Organism: Pseudomonas sp. 2(2015); assembly: GCF_000955865.1. Classification (NCBI taxonomy): domain Bacteria; kingdom Pseudomonadati; phylum Pseudomonadota; class Gammaproteobacteria; order Pseudomonadales; family Pseudomonadaceae; genus Pseudomonas; species Pseudomonas sp. 2(2015). Next base: position 987,187 of record NZ_JYOF01000003.1, on the reverse strand, counting down.
CAGGCCGCGGCGATGAAGCATTTCGGCCATGCGGTGATCAGCAAGCCGATGGCCGCCATCGACGAAGTGTTCCGCGAAGTGGCGGCCGGCGCCGTCAACTTCGGCGTGGTGCCGGTGGAAAACTCCACCGAGGGTGCGGTCAATCACACCCTAGACAGCTTCCTCGAGCACGACATGGTGATCTGCGGCGAAGTCGAGCTGCGTATTCACCACCACCTGCTGGTGGGTGAGAACACCAAGACCGACAGCATCAGCCGCGTCTACTCCCACGCCCAGTCGCTGGCCCAGTGCCGCAAGTGGCTGGATGCCCATTACCCGAATGTCGAGCGCGTGGCGGTGTCGAGCAACGCCGAAGCGGCCAAGCGGGTCAAGGGCGAGTGGAACTCGGCGGCCATTGCCGGTGACATGGCGGCTGGCCTGTATGGCCTTACGCGCCTGGCCGAGAAGATCGAAGACCGTCCGGACAACTCCACGCGCTTTCTGATGATCGGTAACCAGGAAGTGCCGCCGACCGGCGACGACAAGACCTCGATCATTGTCTCCATGAGCAACAAGCCGGGTGCCTTGCACGAGCTGTTGGTGCCGTTCCACGAGAATGGTATTGACCTCACTCGTATCGAGACCCGTCCGTCGCGCAGCGGCAAATGGACCTACGTGTTCTTCATCGATTTCGTCGGCCACCACCGCGATCCGCTGATCAAGGCCGTGCTCGAGCAGATCAGTCAGGAAGCCGTGGCCCTGAAGGTGCTGGGTTCCTACCCTAAAGCGGTACTCTGAGGTATGAATGGCGTGCATGCAGTTTTGAACAGGGTCCAGCTCCGTGGTTGAAGTCGTGGTAAACAAGCCTGGGCCGATCATCGGCCGGCTGGTGGTGGTCGGGTTGGGCCTGATTGGCGGGTCTTTCGCCAAGGGCTTGCGTGAAAGCGGTCTGTGCCGCGAAGTGGTCGGTGTCGACCTTGATCCGCAGTCGCGCAAGCTGGCGGTGGAGCTGGGCGTGGTCGACCGCTGCGAAGAAGACCTCGCTGCCGCCTGCGTCGGCGCTGATGTCATTCAGCTGGCCGTGCCGATCCTGGCCATGGAAAAGCTCCTCGCGCGCCTGGCTCAACTGGATCTCGGCCAGGCGGTGCTGACCGACGTCGGCAGTGCCAAGGGTAATGTCGTGCGCGCCGCCCGCGAGGCCCTCGGTGCGCGATTGCCGCGTTTTGTGCCCGGGCATCCGATTGCCGGCTCCGAGCAGAGCGGGGTGGAGGCTTCCAATGCTTCGCTGTTCCGCCGCCACAAAGTCATTCTCACGCCGCTGGCTGAAACCGAGCCGGCCGCGCTGGCGCTGGTCGATCAGCTCTGGCGTGCGCTTGAGGCCGATGTCGAGCACATGCAGGTCGAGCGTCACGACGAAGTCCTGGCCGCGACCAGCCACTTGCCGCACCTGCTGGCCTTCGGCCTGGTCGATTCCCTGGCCAAGCGCAATGAAAACCTCGATATCTTCCGTTACGCTGCCGGAGGTTTCCGCGATTTCACGAGAATCGCCGGAAGCGACCCGGTCATGTGGCACGACATCTTTCTCGCCAATCGCGAGGCTGTCCTGCGCACGCTGGATACATTTCGCAGCGACCTCGACGCCTTGCGCGACGCGGTCGATGCAGGGGATGGGCATCAACTGCTGGGCGTCTTCACGCGCGCCCGTGTTGCCCGCGAGCATTTCAGTAAAATCCTGGCCCGCCGGGCCTATGTGGACGCTATGAACTCCAACGACCTGATTTTCCTGGCAAATCCTGGTGGCCGCGTGTCTGGCCGTATTCGTGTACCAGGTGACAAATCGATTTCCCATCGCTCGATCATGCTCGGCTCCCTGGCCGAAGGCACCACCGAAGTGGAAGGTTTCCTCGAGGGCGAAGACGCCCTGGCAACCTTGCAGGCCTTCCGCGACATGGGTGTGGTCATTGAAGGCCCGCACCATGGCCGTGTGACTATCCATGGTGTCGGCCTCAATGGCCTGAAGCCGCCACCGGGCCCGATCTACCTGGGTAACTCCGGTACCTCCATGCGTCTGCTCTCCGGCCTGCTGGCGGCGCAGCCGTTCGACACCGTGCTGACCGGCGATGCCTCGCTGTCCAAGCGGCCGATGAATCGCGTGGCCAACCCGCTGCGGGAAATGGGCGCGGTGATCGAAACTGCCGCCGAAGGTCGTCCGCCGATGACCATCCGTGGTGGCCACACCCTCAAGGCCCTGACCTACACGCTGCCGATGGCCAGTGCCCAGGTCAAATCCTGCCTGCTGCTGGCCGGCCTGTACGCCCAAGGCAAGACCACGGTTACCGAGCCTGCGCCAACCCGCGACCACACCGAGCGCATGCTCCGTGGCTTTGGCTACAGCGTTGACGTTGAGGGTCCTACGGCTTCGCTGGAATCTGGCGGCAAGCTGACGGCAACTCATATCGAGGTCCCGGCGGATATTTCCTCGGCGGCGTTCTTCCTGGTGGCTGCATCGATTGCCGAAGGCTCCGAACTGCTGCTCGAGCACGTCGGCATCAACCCGACCCGTACCGGCGTCATCGATATCCTGCGCCTGATGGGCGGCGACATCACCCTGGAAAACCAGCGTGAAGTCGGCGGTGAGCCAGTGGCTGACCTGCGCGTGCGCGGGGCTAAACTCAAAGGTATCGAGATCCCCGAGCACCTGGTGCCGCTGGCCATCGACGAGTTCCCGGTGCTGTTCGTCGCCGCGGCCTGCGCCCAAGGCCGTACCGTGCTGCGCGGTGCCGAAGAGCTGCGGGTCAAGGAATCCGATCGCATCCAGGTCATGGCCGACGGCCTGCTGGCCCTGGGCGTGAAGTGCGAGCCAACCCCGGACGGCATTATCATCGACGGCGGCGTGATCGGCGGCGGCGAAGTGCACGGTCATGGCGACCATCGCATCTCCATGGCCTTCAGTGTGGCCTCGTTGCGCGCCACCGCGCCGATCCGCATCCATGATTGTGCCAACGTCGCGACCTCGTTCCCGAACTTCCTCGCCCTGTGCGCCGAAGTCGGTATCCGTGTGGCAGAAGAGGGCAAGTCGTGAATTCCAACGCACCGGTCATCACCATTGACGGGCCAAGCGGCTCGGGCAAGGGCACCGTCGCCGGCCTGCTGGCCCGCGAGCTGGGCTGGAAGCTGCTGGATTCCGGCGCGCTGTACCGCTTGCTGGCCTTCAACGCCAACAACCACGGTGTCGACCTGACCAACGAAGAATTGCTCAAGGCCCTGGCCGCACATCTGGATGTGCAGTTCATCGCCGCCGAGCCGGGCAAGCTGCAGCAGATCATTCTCGAAGGTGAGGATGTCAGCAATGTCATCCGTACCGAAACCGTGGGTGCCGGTGCTTCCATGGTTGCCTCGCTGCCGGCGGTGCGTGAAGCCTTGCTGCAGCGCCAGCGGGCGTTCCAGGAAGCGCCGGGGCTGATTGCCGACGGCCGCGACATGGGCACCGTGGTGTTCCCGGATGCGCCGCTCAAGGTTTTTCTGACCGCCAGCGCCGAGGAACGTGCCCGCCGTCGTTACTTGCAGTTGAAGGGCAAGGGCGAAGATGTTAGTCTGTCGAGTCTGCTAGATGAGATTCGTGCGCGCGATGAGCGCGACACCCAGCGCGCAGTGGCCCCGCTCAAGCCGGCGGCCGATGCGATCCAGCTGGATTCCACGGAGTTGTCCATCGAGCAGGTGTTGCAACGCATCAAGAGCGAGATCGCCCTGCGCGATATCGCCTGATGACCAGGAGAGCAGGCAGGGGCACCAGTCAACGTCCTGTCGGCTTTCCTTTATATGAACGAAACCCACATTGTCTGGAATGTGGCTGATGGGCGTATGTCCCGCCCTAATCTACAGGAATTAAAATGAGCGAAAGCTTTGCAGAACTCTTTGAAGAAAGCCTGAAAACCCTCAATCTTCAGCCGGGTGCGATCATCACCGGTATCGTTGTCGACATCGACGGCGACTGGGTTACCGTACATGCTGGCCTGAAGTCCGAGGGCGTCATCCCGCTCGAGCAGTTCTACAACGAAGCTGGCGAGCTGACCATCAAGGTCGGTGACGAAGTTCACGTTGCGCTGGACGCGGTCGAAGACGGCTTTGGCGAAACCAAACTGTCCCGTGAAAAAGCCAAGCGCGCCGAGTGCTGGATTGTTCTGGAAGCAGCTTTCGCCGCCGAAGAAGTGGTCAAGGGCGTTATCAACGGTAAGGTTAAAGGCGGCTTCACTGTCGACGTTAACGGTATCCGTGCGTTCCTGCCTGGTTCCCTGGTTGATGTCCGCCCAGTGCGCGACACCACCCACCTGGAAGGCAAAGAGCTGGAATTCAAGGTCATCAAACTGGACCAGAAGCGCAACAACGTTGTCGTTTCCCGTCGCAGCGTCCTGGAAGCCGAGAACAGCGCCGAGCGCGAAGCTCTGCTGGAATCCCTGCAGGAAGGCCAGCAAGTCAAAGGTATCGTCAAGAACCTCACCGACTACGGCGCATTCGTTGACCTGGGCGGCGTTGATGGCCTGCTGCACATCACCGACATGGCTTGGAAGCGTATCAAGCACCCATCGGAAATCGTCAACGTTGGCGACGAGATCGATGTCAAGGTTCTGAAGTACGATCGCGAGCGCAATCGTGTATCCCTGGGTCTGAAGCAACTGGGTGAAGACCCATGGGTTGCTATCAAGGCTCGTTACCCAGAAAGCACCCGCGTCATGGCGCGTGTTACCAACCTGACCGACTACGGCTGCTTCGCAGAGCTGGAAGAAGGCGTGGAAGGCCTGGTACACGTTTCCGAAATGGACTGGACCAACAAGAACATCCATCCTTCGAAAGTCGTACAAGTCGGCGACGAAGTGGAAGTCATGGTTCTGGACATCGACGAAGAGCGTCGTCGTATCTCCCTGGGCATCAAACAGTGCAAGTCCAACCCATGGGAAGACTTCTCTGGCCAGTTCAACAAGGGCGACAAGATCTCCGGCACCATCAAGTCGATCACCGATTTCGGTATCTTCATTGGTCTGGACGGCGGCATCGACGGCCTGGTTCACCTGTCGGACATCTCCTGGAACGAAGTCGGCGAAGAAGCCGTACGTCGCTTCAAGAAGGGCGACGAGCTGGACACCGTCATCCTGTCGGTTGACCCAGAGCGCGAGCGCATCTCCCTGGGTATCAAGCAACTGGAAAGCGATCCGTTCTCCGAGTACGTTGCTAGCAACGACAAGGGTGCAATCGTCAAGGGTGTTGTAAAAGAAGTTGACGCCAAAGGCGCCATCATCACCCTGGCCGACGACATCGAAGCCACTCTGAAAGCTTCCGAAATCAGCCGTGACCGTGTTGAAGACGCGCGTAACGTCCTGAAGGAAGGCGAAGAGATCGAAGCGAAGATCATCAGCGTTGACCGCAAATCGCGCGTCATCCAGCTGTCGATCAAGTCGAAAGACGACGCTGAAGAGAAAGAAGCTATCCAGAGCCTGAAAGAATCCGCTCCGGAAGCTGCTGCTGACACCACCATGGCTGCGCTGCTGCGTCAGGCAATGGCCAAACAGAACTAAGTTCTGCTGGTGTTAAAAAAGGGCGACTTCGGTCGCCCTTTTTTATGCCTGCGATTCTTGCTTGCGGCTGAAACCCTTACGCCAGTGAGCTTCGGCGTAATCAGTGGCAAACAGCTATCATCCATTACGCCAAGGCGTACTTCTTCAAAATCCGATTAAGTCAAGAACCGCCCTGTTCAAATCCCTCAGGTCATGCTAAAAACAACGGAGCAATGATCTAGCTGCTTGATAAAGAAGGGAAAAATATGACGAAGTCGGAGCTGATCGAACGTATTGTCACCCATCAAGGGCTGCTCTCATCCAAGGATGTCGAGCTGGCCATCAAGACCATGCTTGAGCAAATGTCCCAGTGCCTGGCCACTGGCGATCGCATCGAAATCCGCGGCTTTGGCAGCTTCTCCCTGCACTATCGTGCCCCCCGCGTAGGTCGCAACCCAAAAACCGGTCAGTCCGTCAGCCTGGATGGCAAGTTTGTGCCACACTTCAAGCCAGGCAAGGAGCTGCGGGATCGGGTGAATGAGGAAGAGTCCCAAGAACACTAATCGGATAAAAGGAAGCCTCCGTGCGGAACTTCAAGCGGTTGATTTTGGTCGTATTTCTTTTGCTGCTAGCAGCGATGGTGCTGATTTTTGTGCTGGATAATCAGCAGCCGGCGTCATTGCATTTCATGGCCTGGACACTGCCTTCCCTGCCGTTGGCTGTATTTGTACTCATCGCATTGCTGGTTGGTCTGGCTGTGGGCCCCTTGTTGGTGCTGGCCGGCCGATTGCTTGGCAAAGAAGGGCGGGGGCGAGCTAAAGTTTGATTTTCGTAGCCTGCTTAGCGATTGCCAATGGCAAGGGCGTGGCTGTTATAGATGTAAAAACGCTCAACGATAAGAGCGCAGCGAAACCTGATAAGGACTGAATTATAAATGCGCAACACCCCCGAGAGTAACCGGTTAGATCCAGAGTTGGACGTGCTTGAGTTACTTGGAAGCCTTTGGGCGAAAAAACTGATTATCTTGTCAGTCATGTTCCTCGCCGTCCTGGCCGCTGTGATTTATCTGTTCATCGCCAAGCCTGTTTATGAAGCCCGGGTTTTTGTCATTCCGCCGACCCAGAATGGTATCGCCGATTTCAACTACGGTCGTACTGCCGAGGCTGAGCTGAAACCGTACACGGTCAAGGATGTGTACGAAGTTTTTTTACGTGACCTTCAAGCGGAATCGTTACGTCGCAGTTTTTTCGAAGAGTTTTATCTGCCTTCTCTCAGTGAGTCGGAGCGTGCGGGTTCGCAAACTCGACTTTACGAAAAATTTTCTCGTGAGTTGGTGATTGCACCCAATGGAAAAGATTCCCCTGATCGCTATTCCTTGACAGTGCAAGGCGAGGATCCACAGCGTGTGGTCGCCTGGGCCAAGACTTACGTTATGCGCGCCGGTGATTCGGCTCGTGAAGAGATGATAAAGAACGTCACCCGCGAAGCAGAAGTTCGCGCGAGGAATCTGGCTCAACAGATTGATCGTTTGCGCGAAGGTGGGCAGAAGGTGCGCGAGGACCTTATTGTTCAGTTGCGCGAGGCGCTGAATGTTGCGCGTGCAATTGGTTTGAAAGAGCCGCCGATTATCAGTGGGAATTTGTCTACCGAAGTGTCTGCGGGTATGGATGGGCACTTGAGCTACATGCGTGGTACCAAGGCGCTGGAGGCGGAGATTCAGAACCTCGAGCAGCGCAGGTCTGACGATCCGTTCATTACCCGTTTGCGTGACCTGCAGGCCCGGTATGCATTCTATATGAGTGTTGAAGTCAACCCTGAGAGTGTAGCGGTTTTTCGCATCGACGGTCCTATAGAACAGCCTGACGCCCCGATCAAGCCAAGAAAATCTGTGGTGCTGGCCATGGCTGCGCTGGCTGGATTGCTCCTGGGTGTAGGCTATGTCCTGTTGGCAGCAGCGATGCGCCGGCGGCCGGTTCGACCGCAATAATTAAAGTGCTCGGTCATGACTCCAAAAGCGGCGGCGCCGCTTTTGGTGTTTCCGGGGCAGGCTCTGTTTTATCGTGAGGCCCGCTTTGCTATCGTGCAGCAAGGCGGCCTGAAAGCGAATTTTCGAGGGTGTAGCATGATTCCGTTCAACAAACCACCTTACACCGGTGCGGAAGATCAGTACGTTATTGCGGCGATGCGCAGCGATAAAATGTCCGGAGATGGCGAGTTTAGTCAACGCTGCCAACAGTGGTTTGAGACAAGCTTTGCTTGCTTGCGCACGTTGTTAACGCCGTCCTGTACCCAGGCGCTCGAAATGGCAGCACTGCTTCTGGATATTGGCCCTGGCGATGAAGTCATCATGCCAAGCTATACCTTTGTCAGTACCGCCAACGCCTTTGTTTTGCGCGGTGCCAAAATTGTCTTTGTTGATGTTCGGGCTGACACCATGAATATCGACGAAACCTTGGTCGAACAGGCGATTACCGAACGAACAAAAGCGATCGTTCCTGTGCACTATGCCGGTGTTGCCTGCGAAATGGACACGTTGATGGCCATTGCCGAGAAGTACGGCCTGTTCGTTGTCGAAGATGCGGCTCAAGGCATGATGTCGACCTACAAAGGACGGCCGCTGGGCACCATTGGGCATTTGGCGGCTTACAGCTTTCACGAGACCAAGAACTATACCAGCGGTGGTGAGGGGGGCTTGCTGCTGATTAATGACGAGCGCTTTGTTTTGCGTGCAGAAGTCATTCGTGAGAAAGGTACGAACCGCTCGCAGTTCTTTCGTGGGCAGGTCGACAAGTACACGTGGCGTGACATTGGCTCAAGTTTCTTGCCGGGTGAGTTGCAGGCTGCTTACCTCTATGCACAGTTGGAAAAATCGAAAGAGATCAATGCCCGTCGACTGCAAATCTGGGATATGTATCACCAGGCCTTTGCGGCTTCGGAATTGCATGGGCTGGTTCAGCGTCCCCAGGTTCCGGAGGGCTGCGAGCACAATGGCCATATGTACTACCTGAAACTCCAGTCGCTCGAACAGCGTGCGAAGTTCATCAGCCATATGCGTCAGCGCGAAATCTTGACGCCATTCCACTATATCCCTCTGCATGCCAGCCCTGCAGGCCAGCAGTTCGGCAGGTTTGTCGGTGACGACGTAGTAACGACTCGTGACAGTGAACGACTGGTTCGCCTTCCGGTCTGGTTCAACATGACTGATGCCATGGTGGCTACCGTCATCGATGCAGCGCTCGAGGGGCTGAGTTCAATTCAATGAGTGCTGTCCGTTCAGCTCTGTTCACGGGTGGCGCCCATGCATCGAAAGTGCTCATGGGCTTCATCCTTCTTAAGGTCATGGCTGTTTATCTTGGTCCGGAGGGCGTGGGTAAGCTCGGGCACCTGATGAGTGTTGTCAGTGTGCTGACGATTCTTTCCGGAGGCGGCATCATCAATGCGTTGGTCAAGTACTGTTCTGAGTACCACCAGACGCCCAGGAAACTGCTGCGTTTCATTTCGGCTGCGGTCACCTATGCCCTGTTATTCTCCCTGTTGGTTTGTATTGCGGGGATAGTGCTTTCACGGCCGCTTTCACTGTTTGTATTTGGTGTCGATGACTATCAGTCGATCATCATTCTGCTGGCCATTGCCCAGTTGGCACTGGCGTTTGCAAATGTTGTTTTCGGTGTCACCAATGGCTTGCGTGTAACCCACGTTTTCGCCTACAGCCAGATTCTTGGCAACGTCCTGGCGGTCCCTTTGTTATGGTTCTGTATCTCCCGTTATCTGGAGTATGGGGCCGGGGTTTCCATCGTTCTGGCTTCATCCTTGTGCGCGCTACCAGCACTGTACTTTTACCGTCGCTCACCTTTTTGGGGGCGGATTCGCCTATTCAAGATTGATGGGCTGTCGTTCCGGCAATTGTTTGCCTATACCACAATGCTGGTGGTCAGCACGCTGGCATTCCCGCTGGTAGAAATCACTGTGCGCAGCATGTTGATTTCCCAGGTGGGCTATCACGATGCGGGGATCTGGCAGGCGGCGATTCGCTTTTCTGCGGCGTACCTGGGTTTCTTTACCATGTTCCTGGCCTTCTATTTTGTGCCACGGATTTCCCCTGAACAGAACAGTACTGTCGTGGTGAAGATGACACTCCGGCACCTGTATCTGGTTCAGGCTATTTTTGTCCTTGGTGCGGGGACGCTGTACCTGGGGCGAACGTTCTTCATAAAGCTTATTTTTTCCGAAGAGTTTAGCCCGCTGGCCGACCTGATTATTTATCAGTTGCTGGGGGACTTTTTCAAAATATCGGCCTATGTCATCGGTTTTATCGCCGTGGCGAAGGCGGCAACGAAGTTATATATTATTGCCGAGGTGCTCCAGGGCGGTTTGTTTTTGTTGGGTGCCTGGCTGATGAGTCGCGCTCAGGTGGGCGTTGAAAGTGTTATGCAAGCATACGTTGTTACTTATATCCTGTACTTCGTTATTTGCTTGATCGGTTTGCGGGTTTATATGAGGAAGCAGCGTTGAGTCTCAAGGAAACCGGTGCGTCCGAGCGGGCGCAGCAAGCGCTCAGAGCCAGGGTCATTCACTTGTCTACCAATGATTTTGGTGGTGCCGGCAGTGCGGCTTTGCGCTTTCACGCGTCCTTGCTGGCAGCCGGGCACGACTCGCAATTGTTTGTGGCTGAATCCCGATCGTCCCATACCGTGCCGGCGGTAACGCGGGTGGTGAGCGAACTGTTCAAGGTCCGTATCAAGGCGTTTGCCAGGAAGCACTTGCCATCAAAAGTGTTCTCCAGGGTGCGGGCCCACTTTGCCGCTCGCGAGCGATTTTCGGCAAAAAGAAAGTACCTGTTCTTTTCTGTCGGCGAGTCCGCGGTTCAAGGCATCAATCCCGAGCTGGTTCAGCGTATTACCTCGGCAGATGTGCTCTTTGTGCACTGGGTTGCGGGCTTTGCCAACAGCTTCGATGTCCTGCAGATCCAGAGAAAAACTGGTTGCAAGGTGTATTACACCTCAATGGACATGGCGCACCTGACCGGTGGCTGCCACTACTACTGGCAGTGCACGGGTTTCCAGGTCGATTGCTCTGATTGTCCGGCGCTCGATCAGCGCCAGAAAAATTATGCGGCTTATCAGTTGCGCGCCAAGTCGGTGAATATTCTGCAGATGAAGGCGACATTATTGTCGGGTAGCCAGCGCATTCATGAGGCCGGAAAGCGCTCTGCCATTCAATATGCTGACCATCAGCTGTTGTCGCTGCCGCTGGACGCCGACCTGTTCAAGCCAGAACTGGCGCAGCGTGCTCCGGAGCGTTCGGTGCAGTTCCGGATGCTTACCAATGCCAATGATGCTGACGACCCGCGCAAGGGTTTTGAATACCTCTCCCTAGTGCTCGTCTGTCTGGAGCAGCAGCTGCTCGCGGGGGAGGAGATTGGTCTCCTGTGCCTGGCGCCGGATCGCTTCTCTCATCTGGGTCTTGAGCGTGTTAAAGTGATCCAATTCGACTACTGTCAAGGCGATGCCGCGTTGGCGGCGCTTTATCGTAAGGCTGATCTGTTTGTCAGTACGTCAATCGAAGATGCTGGCCCTATGATGGTAGGGGAAGCGCTAATGTGTGGCGTACCCGTAGTGGCATTTGATGTCGGCATCGCCACGGAGCTCGTGGAAGAAGGTCGCAATGGTTTTATCGTCGACCGGCTTGATGTCCGGCAAATGGCAGCACGTATCCTCAGTGTTTACCGGGCGCAAGCGCCTGATCTCGAGCAACCCGGCGTCATTCACGAGCGCGCAGCGCGTGTGTTCAGCCATCTGCACTGGGCTGACAGGGTTTCTGATTTGATTTCGGCTGAAATATAGAACTGGATAATTGAAATGAAAAAGAAAGCTTTAATTACTGGCGTTACCGGGCAAGACGGTTCTTATCTCGCCGAATTGCTGCTGGAAAAAGGTTACGAAGTTCACGGAATCAAGCGCCGGGCTTCTTCATTCAATACCCAGCGTGTGGACCATATCTATCAGGATCCACATGTTGCCAATCAGAATTTCGTTTTGCACTACGGTGATCTTTCCGACGCTTCCAACTTGACCCGCATCATCAAGGAAGTTCAGCCTGATGAAGTCTACAACCTGGGCGCCCAGTCTCATGTTGCGGTAAGTTTTGAGTCGCCTGAGTACACCGCGGATGTCGATGCCTTGGGTACCCTGCGGATTCTCGAAGCCATTCGCTTGCTCGGCCTGGAAAAGAAAACCCGCTTCTATCAGGCGTCGACCTCTGAGCTGTATGGCCTCGTCCAAGAGACGCCGCAGCGTGAAACCACGCCGTTCTATCCGCGCTCGCCCTATGCGGTGGCGAAGATGTATGCCTACTGGATCACGGTCAACTACCGTGAAGCCTACGGTATGTATGCCTGTAACGGTATTCTCTTCAACCACGAGTCGCCGCGTCGCGGCGAGACTTTCGTGACCCGCAAGATTACCCGTGCGTTGGCCAATATCAGTCAGGGGCTGGAAGATTGCCTGTACCTGGGCAACATGGACGCGCTGCGTGACTGGGGGCATGCCAAGGACTACGTTCGCATGCAGTGGATGATGCTGCAGCAGGAAGTTGCTGATGACTTCGTCATTGCTACGGGTGTGCAGTACTCGGTTCGCCAGTTCGTCGAGTGGTCAGCAGCGGAGTTGGGTGTCTCGTTGCGCTTCGAAGGCACGGGTGTTGATGAGGTTGCGATCGTTTCCGCCATCGAAGGTGACAAGGCGCCAGCGCTGAAGGTTGGCGATGTCATTGTGCGTGTCGACCCGCGCTACTTCCGTCCTGCGGAAGTAGAAACTTTGCTGGGCGATCCAGCCAAGGCAAAAGAGAAGCTGGGCTGGGTGCCGGAAATTACCGTTCAGGAAATGTGTGCGGAAATGGTCAGCGAAGATCTCAAGGTGGCCCAGCGCCACGCGCTGCTCAAGTCCCATGGTCATGACGTGCATGTAGCGGTGGAGCGTTAATCGTGAGCAAAGAAACGGTTTTCGTTGCCGGTGACCGCGGTATGGTCGGCTCGGCATTGATGCGTGCATTGAAGCAGCACGGCTACACCAACATCGTTACGCGAACCCGGGAAGAGCTCGACCTGCTGGATCAGCGCCAGGTCAGTGCGTTCTTTGCCGAGCAGCAGATCGATCAGGTTTACCTGGCAGCGGCCAAGGTAGGGGGTATTCATGCCAACAATGAATACCCAGCTCAGTTCATTTATGAAAACCTGATGATTGAGGCCAACATCATTCAGGGCGCGTACGCCAGCGGCGTAAAAAAGCTGCTGTTTCTCGGGTCTTCGTGTATCTATCCAAAGTTCGCTGAGCAACCAATTGAAGAGCGAGCGTTGTTGACTGGCGTACTGGAGCCTACCAACGAGCCTTACGCCATCGCCAAGATTGCCGGTATCAAGCTGTGTGAAAGTTACAACCGCCAGTATGGGGTGGATTACCGCAGTGTCATGCCGACCAACCTGTACGGTCCTCATGACAACTATCATCCGCAAAACAGCCATGTGATTCCGGCGCTGATTCGTCGTTTTCATGAAGCCAAGGTGCGGGGTGACCAGGAGGTGGTCATCTGGGGCAGCGGCACACCGATGCGCGAGTTTCTGCACGTAGATGATATGGCGGCGGCCTGCCTGCATGTCATGAACATGGAGTCGCAGGTGTATCAGCAACATACCCAGCCGACCTTGTCACACATTAACGTGGGGACAGGCGTCGACTGCACTATTCGTGAGCTGGCTGAAACCATTTGTCGAGTGACCGGTTATCAGGGGCGTCTTGGCTTTGATGCCAGCAAGCCTGATGGCACGCCAAGAAAGCTGCTGGACGTCTCTCGTTTGAAGAACCTCGGCTGGCAGGCCTCTATCAGTCTCGAAGATGGCCTGGTCGATGCCTATCAGTGGTTTGTCGATCACGAAAGTTCGGCCAGACGCTAATGGCCGGCTATCTGCAGGCGGATGCATTCCGCACAGTCGTCATGCATACGCCTCTGATAGCGATTGACCTGCTCGTGTTGAATGAGCACGGGCAAGTGCTTCTGGGCGAGCGTTTGAATCGTCCCGCCCAGGGATACTGGTTTACCCCCGGGGGGCGGGTGCGCAAGAACGAGTCACTGGAACAGGCGTTTCGCCGCATCAGTCACTCCGAGCTCGGGGTGCAACTGTTAATGGCGAGCGCGACGTTTCGCGGTGTGTACGAACACTTCTACCGCGATAGTTACTTTTCGGCAGATGAGCACGATTCGGGCACTCACTATGTGGTACTCGCCTATACCCTGTTACTGGCAGATTCGGCACTTGAAAGCCTGCCACGTGAACAGCATGCTGAATATCGCTGGGTCGACGTGCGCACAACTTCGTTGCGCGTGCATCAGCATGTCTTGGACTATTTCGATCAGGGCTGAGGGTTAAGCGAAGCGGGCAGTTGCTCTGTTTCACATGGTCGCTCGGGGTTCTGTCTAGGGTTGCGTCGTATGCTTTTCTACTATCTGCCTTTCATGGTTTCGGCGCTACTCTCGTTGCTGGGTGGCAAGCGCAAGCTTTGCTACTGGGGCTTGGCCGCCTTGCTGATTGCCATGTGTGCCTTCCAGGCGCCCGGGGTATCGGACGATCACGGGAACTACCTTGATTATTATGCAGGTATTGTTTCTGGTGAATTTGGGCCGTTTTTTGTCGAGCCAACTTTTTTCGTTCTGGCGAAGCTGTCTTCGCTACTGACGGGTTCAGCGATACTGCTGTTTGTTTTTTACGCGGTTTTGGGTGTCGGTAGCAAATTTTATGTGATGGAGCGGGCAACACCGTATCGTTGGTTGAGTGTTGCAATTTACCTGTCTTACTTCTTCTTGCTGCAGGACTTCACGCAGATTCGTATCGGTGTGGCCACCGGCTTGGTAATGTGTTCGGCTTACCTGGTGTTTAACGGGCAGTGGTCGAAAAGTCTGGCGGTCTTGTGTGGGGCCGTGTTATTTCATTATTCGGCCATTCTGTTTCTGCCCTTTATGTTGCTCCGCGCAGCCGGGGTGCGTACGGTATTTTATATCTATTTGTGTTGCTGCGCGCTGTTTGCACTCTACTTGCTGGACATCAGTGTGCTTAAAGGGTTTTTACAGCTCTTGTCGCTGCTGGAGAACCCCAGGCTCGATTTTTATATTAATAATATTCTTAGTGGTCAGGGTGGTTCGATCAACTTTTTTCGGGCGATATTTCATTTTGCGCTGTTATCGCCGTTGGTCTTTATGTTTGCTCGTATACAGCGCCAACAGCCCTTTATTGCTTACTCGGTGATCCTCCACCTAAGTGGCTTGCTGATCTTGCTGGCGTTGCACGATGCCCAGGTTGTGGCCTACCGGATATCGGATATTTTCAATCATTTCATGGTATTCTCGCTGCTTGCGTACGCCATTCTGTTTGGTCGCGTTGTCGGCGCTGCAGGGATGCTCGCAGTATCAACATTCCAAATCATCTATGTGTTGCAAGTCCTAGGCTTTGTGCAACCGTATACTTCGGTCCTGGGTGGCTTATGATTTTACCTATTGTGATGGCTGGCGGCTCCGGGTCGCGTTTGTGGCCAATGTCCCGTGAGCTCAACCCGAAGCAATTCCTGTCACTGGCAGATGAGCACACCATGCTCCAGGTGACGGTCGAGCGCCTGTCCGGTCTTACCGATCTGAAGCCGCAAATCATCTGCAACGAAGCCCATCGTTTCGTTGCCGCGGAACAGATGCGCCAGTTGGGTTTCGATGATTGCGAGCTACTTCTCGAGCCTGTGGCGCGCAACACCGCCGCTGCTATTACGCTTGCTGCCCTGAAGGCCGTACAGGACGGTCAGGATCCGCTCCTGTTGGTACTGGCGGCAGATCATTTGATCAGTGATGCCGAAGTTTTCCAGCAGTGCGTTCGCAGCGCATTGCCGCTGGCTCAGGCAGGCAAGCTAGTCACCTTCGGCATCCAGCCGCTGTCTCCGGAAACCGGCTACGGCTATATCGAACAGGGGCCGGCCGTGGGTTCTGGGTATGCGATTGCACGGTTTGTCGAAAAGCCTGACCTGGCCACCGCCCAACGCTATCTGGCCAGCAAGAAGTTCCTGTGGAACAGCGGTATGTTTCTGTTCAAGGCAAGCCGTCTGCTTGACGAGGTCAAGGCGTTTGCTCCGCAGATCCATGCTTGTTGCGCCGAAGCCCTGGAGCAAAGTTCCCGTGATCTGCATTTCACCCGCGTCGGTGCCGAGGCCTTTGCACGCTGCCCGAGCGACTCCATCGACTACGCCGTCATGGAAAAGACTGCCGATGCGGTAGTAGTGCCAATGAATGCCGGCTGGAACGATATCGGTTCCTGGTCCGCCTTGTGGGATGTTGGCCAGAAGGATGAAAGTGGCAACGTCGTCAGCGGCGATGTCATGGCTGATGAAGTGGAGCACAGCTACATCAAGTCGACCAGCCGCCTGGTGGCTGCCGTAGGGGTCCGCGACCTGATCATCGTTGAGACCAAGGATGCTCTGCTGGTAGCGCACAAGGACAAGGTCCAGGGGGTCAAGAAAATCGTTGAGAACCTCAAGGCCCAGCAGCGCCAGGAGTTTCATTGCAACAGCGAAGTGTATCGCCCGTGGGGTAGCTACGAGGCCATAGACCAGGGGCATCGCTATCAGGTCAAGCGTATCACTGTAAAGCCGGGCGCCAAGCTGTCGGTGCAGATGCATCATCACCGTGCCGAGCACTGGATCGTGGTCAGCGGTACGGCGAAGGTCACCAATGGCAAGGAAACCTATCTGGTGACCGAAAACCAGTCGACCTATATTCCTATCGGTCAGGTGCATGCCCTGGAGAACCCAGGAAAAGTGCCCCTCGAGCTGATCGAGGTGCAATCGGGTTCTTATCTGGGTGAAGACGACATTGTTCGTTTCGAAGATATCTACGGGCGGGCGTAAGCGAGGGGTTGCGGTTGAAAGTCTTAGTTGCGAGTTGTGTTTTTCCGCCCGAGCCGGTGGTGAGTGCCAGAACCAGTGCTGATGTCGCCCAGTACCTGCATGCCCAAGGACATGAGGTGCTGGTGGCATGTCCGACACCAACCCGCAACGTCGCCGCCGAAGGGCTGGATGAGAAGATCGCCGGTTTGAACATGCCGTTTCCGGTGTCACGCCTGTTTGCCTTTTCTTCGAAAAAATCCAGCTTCGTCTCACGATTTCTGGAGAACATCTCTTTCGGGTTGTCAGTATTTTTCTTCATCTTGCGTCAGCGCAAGGTTGATGTGATCTACGCCAACGTGTGGCCGTTGTTTTCCCTCGGCCTGCTGCTGATGGCGGCCAGGCTCAAGGGCATCAAGGTGGTCGCCAGTGTGCAGGACCTGTATCCGGAGTCCTTGGCCGTGCAAAAGCGTATCGAGGAAACCGGTGGCATTTATCGCGGCCTGCTCAAGCTTGATACGCTCATCGCGCGTAACTGCGATCACTTGGTGGTGATTTCCGATGGATTCCATCGTGCTTATACCGAGACGCGAAAAATCGATCCATCGAAGGTGACGCTTGTCCGAAACTGGGTTCAAGGCAGTCAGATTCAGGCCTTACCCAAGGAGCAGGCGCGAGGGGAGCTTGAGAAGGTGATGGGTTTGCGCCTGGCGCCTGAGCAGTTTCTTTTCGTGTATGGCGGCAATATGGGCGTCGCTTCCGGCCTGGATGAGTTCATGGGTTATCTGGATGGCGTCGATCCACGGGCAGTGTTCCTGTTTGCAGGTGACGGATCGCTGGTGCCGGAGCTCAAGCGGTTGCTAAAGGCCCGCGGTCTGGAGTCCCGTTGCCACTTCCTTTCGCCTTGGCCGTTCGAACTGACTCCGGCAGTGTTCGGTGCCGCAGATGCTTTGTTGCTGCCAACCGCCGCAGGTCAGGAGTTCGCCTCAGTGCCTTCCAAGCTGATCACCTATATGCTGGCTGGCCGGCCCATTCTGTTGCTGGCCGATGAGCGCAGCGAGTCGGCAATCGAGCTGGGCAAATCGGATGCGGGCCATACCATTGGCGTGCGTACCAATGCGGCAGTGCTGGAGGGGATGAACTATTTGCTCAATGCCTCATCTGAGCGTCTGGCCGCAATGGGAAGCAACGGTCGTGAATACGCCCAGGAGTTTTACTCGGCTGAGCGAGCAGTGCCCAAACTGAAGGCAATTGTTGAGGATGTCTATGAAGCTTGAACGGGTTAGCTTGGTTGACAGTGCTCAGGTCCAGGCATTTGCCGACTTGCATGTTCAGGCGTTTCCAGGCTTTTTTCTCAGTCAGTTGGGGCCGAAGTTTCTGGCCTTGCTCTACACCCATTACCTGCAGTCCGAACAGTGCGCCTGCATCCTTGCCTCTGATGATTCGGCAGGCCGGGCGCCCAAGGGGTTGGCGGTTGCCATTCGCCAGCCATCGCTGTTCTACAAGGACCTGTTTGCCAAGCATTGGCTGGCATTTGCCTTGCGCGCCTTGCCGAGCTTGCTGAAGAACCCGTTGTTCGTCGCCAAAAAATTATGGGCGGCGGTGTTTTATCGAGGCGATCAGGTCGAGAGTCTCGATACCGAGAATGCGGTGCTGCTGAGCACCATTTCGGTGTCGCCGCAGGCGCAGGGGCAGGGTGTGGGCAGGCAACTGCTGCAAGAAGTAGAGGCGTGGGCTGCCGAATCCGGCGCCGCTTTTGTGTACCTGACAACTGATCGCGATGCCAATGTCGAGGTCAACGGTTTTTATCAACGCAATGGTTATGTGCTGGAGTCCACGCTGAAGAAAAGTGGCAATCGCATCATGAACCGTTACATCAAACGCTTGCGGTGAACCTATGCAGAATACTCCGTTCCTGCCCTTCGCTCTTCCTGAACTGGGTGAAGAGGAAATCAATGAAGTTGTCGACACCCTGCGTTCCGGCTGGGTGACCACCGGGCCAAAAGCCAAGCAATTCGAGGCGGACTTTTCCAGTTTTCTTGGTGGTGATGTTGAAAGCATTGCCGTGAACTCGGCAACCGCCGGGCTGCACCTGGCGCTGGAAGCCATTGGTATCGGCCCAGGCGATGAAGTCATTCTGCCGTCCTATACCTTCACGGCAACTGCCGAGGTTGTCCGGTATCTGGGCGGCACGCCGGTTATCGTGGATGTGCTGGAGGAGACCTTCAATATCGATCCGGCGGCGATCGAGGCGGCGATTACCGACAAGACCCGTGCGATCATGCCTGTGCACTTCGCCGGACTGAGCTGTGACATGGATGCGATTTTGCAGATTGCCCGTCGCCATGGCCTGAAGGTGGTGGAAGATGCTGCGCATGCACTGCCAACCACCTGGAAAGGCAGCAAGATCGGTACCCTCGAGTCCGATATCACAGTGTTCAGTTTCTACGCCAACAAAACCATGACCACCGGTGAAGGCGGCATGCTGGTGACCCGCAATGCGGAACTGGCCAAGCGCTGCCGGATCATGCGCCTGCACGGTATCAGTCGCGATGCCTTCGATCGTTATGTGTCGAAGACGCCGGCCTGGTTCTACGAAATTGTCGCTCCCGGTTTCAAATACAACATGAGCGACGTCGCCGCCGCCATGGGCATTCACCAGTTGCGTCGTCTTGAAGGCTTCCAACTCAAGCGTCAGGCCATGGCCGAGCGTTATCTTGAGGCGCTGAGCGATTTGCCATTGGTGTTGCCGCCAGTGGCCGCTGCTGGCGACATGCATGCATGGCATCTGTTCCCGCTGCGTCTGCGCGCAGAGGCAAATATCAAGCGCGACGACTTCATCATCAAGATGGCCGAACTGGGCATTGGTTGCTCGGTGCATTTCATTCCGCTGCACCTGCAACCCTACTGGCGTGAAAGCTGTGCCCTGAGTCCCGAGCAGTTCCCGGTAGCCCAGAGCCTGTTCGAGCAGGAGGTTTCGATCCCGCTCTACACCAAGATGACCGAAGCCGATCAGGAACGTGTGATTGCGGCGGTGCGATCGGTGTTGGCCAATGCTTAAGCGGCTCTTTGACATTGTCTGTGCTGCGCTGGGTCTCCTGGTGCTGTCGCCGTTGCTGTTGGCGATTTTTCTGTGGGTCAAGCTGGATTCGCCCGGGCCGGTATTCTTTCGACAGGAGCGTGTCGGACGTTTCGGTAATCTGTTCAGGATTCATAAGTTCCGGACCATGAAGCTGCACGCGGAAAGTGCCGGGCGCCTGACCATTGGCGAAGATTCGCGTATTACCCGCTCCGGTCGTTTTTTACGTCGCACCAAGATCGATGAGCTGCCGCAGCTCATCGACGTGTTGCTGGGGGACATGAGCCTGGTCGGACCGCGCCCGGAAGTACCAGAATTCATGAACTGCTATGAAGAATCGGTGCGCCGCAAAGTGCTCTCGGTGCGCCCAGGGATCACTGATCGGGCATCCATCGAGATGGTTGATGAAAGTTTGATCCTGGGCCAGTACCCGGATCCTCGGCAGGCCTATATTGATGTAATTCTGCCAATCAAGCAGAAGTACTATCTGGAGTATGTCGAGCAACATGGTGTGGTGACCGATATCAAGATCATTTTTGCCACACTTGCAAAGATCGTTTCTCGATGAGGTAGCCGTTACCCTGGTAAATCACAGGGTGGTGATGAATTGTTGCCACCGCTGGAGCGCCGGGAACGGGGTGTATGAACATGGAATGCTGCAGCAATGGCAGTGTCGGCTCAGGCGTAGTGGAGTTTGAAGATGGTGAAATACGATAGGCTACGGCTCTGGCTGGTTTCATTGCCGCGCCGTTACAAACGGTTGATTCAAGTCGCGGCAGACGTGGTACTGGTCTGGATTGCGCTGTGGATGGCGTTTGTCGTTCGCCTGGGTATTGAAGAAGCCATCAACCCTTTCACCACGCACCTGTGGATATTTGTTACCGCGCCGTTGATTGCCATTCCGCTGTTTATCCGTTTCGGCATGTACCGTGCGGTGATGCGCTACTTCGGCAACGATGCGCTGGTGACCATTATCAAGGCGGTGAGCCTGTCCTCGCTGATACTGGGCGTAGCGGTTTACTGGTACAGCAACCATCAAGTCGTGATCCCCCGTTCGATCGTGTTCAACTATTGGTGGCTGAGTCTGATCATGGTCGGAGGCTTGCGCCTGGCCATGCGTCAGTATTTTCTCGGTGACTGGTTCGCGGGCATTCAGAATGTACCTTTTACCAACCGTGACGATGGTTTGCCCAAGGTAGCCATCTACGGTGCCGGGGCTGCGGGCAACCAGCTTGTGGCCGCGTTGCGCATGGGCAAGGTGATGCGTCCGGTTGCATTCATCGATGATGACGCCAGCATCACTGACCGGACGATTTCCGGTCTGCAGGTTTTCAAGTCCAAGCATATCCAGCGCATGGTCGATATGACCGGCGCCCAGGAGATTCTCCTGGCCATTCCGTCTGCCACGCGCGCGCGCCGGCGGGAGATACTCAGTTACCTGGAAGGCTTCCCGCTGCATGTGCGTAGTGTGCCCGGCTTCATGGATCTGGCCAGTGGCCGGGTCAAGGTCGATGATATCCAGGAAGTGGATATCGCCGACCTGCTGGGCCGCGACGCGGTTCCGGCACAGGATGACCTGATCGAACGTTGCATCAAGGGGCAGTCGGTAATGGTGACCGGGGCCGGTGGTTCGATCGGTTCGGAGCTGTGCCGGCAGATCCTCAAGTCGCAACCTACTACCTTGCTGTTGTTCGAGCACAGTGAGTTCAACCTCTACACCATTCTCAGCGAGCTGGAGCAGACCATCAGCAGGTCTTCGTTGCCGGTAAGGGTTTTGCCTATTCTTGGCTCCATCCGTAATCAGGCGCAGTTGCTGGATGTCATGAAGACCTGGAGTGTCGATACGGTGTATCACGCTGCAGCCTACAAGCATGTTCCCATGGTTGAGCACAATATCGCCGAAGGCGTGTTGAACAACGTCATCGGCACGCTCAATACGGCGCAAAGCGCATTGCAGGCCGGAGTTGCCAACTTTGTCCTTATCTCCACGGACAAGGCGGTTCGTCCCACCAATATCATGGGCAGTACCAAGCGTCTGGCGGAAATGACCCTGCAGGCGCTCAGCCAGGAGCTCGCGCCGGTTCTGTTTGGTGACTCGGACAAAGTCTCTCAGGTCAACAAGACGCGTTTTACCATGGTGCGGTTCGGCAACGTGCTGGGCTCGTCAGGCTCGGTGATTCCGTTGTTCCACAAGCAGATCAAGGCGGGCGGGCCACTGACGGTCACCCACCCGAAGATCACTCGCTACTTCATGACCATCCCCGAGGCGGCCCAGTTGGTTATCCAGGCCGGCTCCATGGGGCAGGGTGGGGATGTGTTCGTGCTGGACATGGGCGAGCCGGTCCGCATTGCCGAACTCGCGGAAAAAATGATCCACCTTTCCGGGCTAAGCGTGCGTTCTGAAAAGAATCCGCACGGCGATATTGCTATTGAGTTCACCGGGCTGCGTCCAGGCGAGAAACTCTATGAAGAATTGCTGATCGGTGACAACGTCGTTGCTACCCGACACCCGATGATCATGAGCGCTGCCGAAGATCATCTGCCTTGGGAGACGCTCAAGGAGCGTCTGCACCGGTTACTGGCGGCGGTTGCCGGTGATGACTACGGGCGGGTTCGCCAGTTGCTGCGTGAAACCGTTAGTGGCTATACGCCGGACGGTGAAATTGTCGACTGGATCTATCAGCAGCGCCGCCTGGATCCGTGATCTGTACCATTAAATTGTGAGCCGCGCGCTGCCTTGTCTTCATCTGGGAGTGTTGATAGGGTGGTTCTTCGTGAAGCGTATAAAACGGTGAGGCGTTAATGGCATTCCTTACACCTGCTGAACTGGCGTCAAAAGGGTTCAAGAAACTGGGTTCCAACGTACTGATCAGTGACAAGGCCTCTATTTACAACTGCGACCAGATCGAGATCGGCGATAACTCCCGAATTGACGATTTCTGTGTCGTCTCCGGTAAGGTGTCGATCGGTCGCAATGTGCATATCGCCGTTTTCTGCAATGTTGCCGGGGGCGAGCCAGGTATCACCCTGGAAGATTTTTCCGGCCTGGCCTATGGCTGTCATGTATTTGCCCAGTCCGATGACTATTCCGGCAAGACCATGACCAATCCCACGGTCCCCGCGCAGTTCAAGGGCGAAACCAAGGCCGCGGTCCGACTTGGTCGTCACGTGATCATCGGCACCTCCTCGATCGTAGTGCCCG
Source organism: Pseudomonas sp. 2(2015) (assembly GCF_000955865.1). NCBI lineage: Bacteria > Pseudomonadati > Pseudomonadota > Gammaproteobacteria > Pseudomonadales > Pseudomonadaceae > Pseudomonas > Pseudomonas sp. 2(2015). The sequence goes on along the minus strand of NZ_JYOF01000003.1, from coordinate 964,468 downwards.
GAGTCAACGTCGAGGATGGCTGTTCTGTCGGGGCGATGACCCTGGTGACCAAATCCACTGAAGCCTGGGGTATCTATTTCGGAATCCCGGCCAAGCGAATCAAGAATCGCAACAAGGGCCTGCTCGAGTTGGAAATGCAGTACCTGTCGACACCCTGAGTCAAAACGCGCCGCCCTGGCGCGCCAGGATATTGTCGATCAATTGTGCTGGAATACCTTGCCTGCCGTTTGTCTGTTTCTGACGGGCAAACCCGAAAAAGTGCCTATTTTGCTGGGCTTTGCGACCTTTTGGTCGGGAACTTTTCCTACAAAGATTGGCCAGAGAGTGGTTTGCCTTTGCATAAACTGTCACAATGCGCGCCTTTCTCGTCTGATGACAGGGAAGTTTCTCCGGGATCGAGTCAATGGGGCAGGGAGCGCTGCTTACCAGGATTTTGGTGACACCTCGCTTGTCGTTGGAGCCATTGTTACTCGACCAGGCAGGCATGTGCGTGACCAGCATTTCCCGTATACCCCCCGTAAGCCAAAGTAGCGATATCGATTTTTTTGCCGTGGTTCAAAGCCTCTGGAAGCAGAAATTTCTGATCGTTGCTGTCACTCTGGCAGTTGGGGCGGCGGCGGGAGCCTATGCCTTCCTCACCACTCCCGAGTATCAGGTCAGCACCACGCTGCGCCCTGCTGCGCTCAACGATCTGGATGCCCTGAACCGCTCTGGTGTTTACTCGCTGCCGCGTGAGCAGGCGCTCACCCGCGTCGGCGCCGCGCTTGATTCCTACGATGTGCGCCTGGGTTACTTCCGCGCCAATCCTCAGCTTTTCGCTCCTTTGCGCATGCCTGGCCAGACCGACGAACAAGCTTTCGAAGAGTTCAACCGCAATTCCATCAAGCTGGTGCAGCCGGACCCCAAAAAGAAGGTTGACCTGCTCAGCGCCTACATTGGCATGGAGTTGCGCTATCCAAAGAATGTCGACGGTGACGAGATCCTCAACGGCTTCGTTAAATACGCCATTGAAAGCGAGCGCCAGCAAGTGGCCTCGGACTTGTCGGTCATTATCAAGAACCGCTTGAATGAACTGGATGGCAAGCTCGACGCAGCCCGTGCTGGATATGAAGCAGGCAAGGAGTCACAAATTGCCACGCTGCTGGAGAAGGACAATCTCACGCGCGCGCAACTGCAAGATGAACTTCGGGCACTGCGCGTTCAGCTCAAGGCGCGCCGTGCCGACCGAATCGCCCAGCTGGATGAAGCCATCAGCATCGCCCGTTCGCTGGGCTTGAAGAAGCCGTCTACCCCTTCGGCCATGGCCAGCGAAGGCGAGTCTGGTGGCAATGTGATCCGTACTGAGGTCAATAACCAGCAGATCCCGCTGTACTTCATGGGTACCGATGCCCTGGAGGCCGAGCGCAAGGCCCTCCGTCAGCGAACTTCCGATGACTTCACCGACCCGCGGGTGGCGCAGATCGGCAAAGAACTCATGCTGCTGAAGAACAATCGCCGGATCGAATCATTGAAACAGCGAGAGAACGAAGATGTGTTCTTGCAGAACATCGAACCGTTGCGTTCTGAAATGGCCCGCTTGAAAAAGCTCGATATCGATGTGATGCGCTTGAATCTGGTCACCATTGACCAGTACGCGCTGGAGCCACTCAAACCCGTCTGGCCGAAAAAGTCGCTGATGATTCTAGCGGGCCTGGCCGTGGGGGGTATGTTGGGGGTGTTGCTGGCGATCATTCGTTACTTTGTCGTCTTGCGGATGACGAAGGTGGCAAAGGGCGGCGAGCCATTGGGCAATCCCCAGTAAGTCAACACCGGTTCGCAGCCCTTGTACGGGCTGCGGGCAGGTCCGCTGCCTGGCTCCGTGAAAGGGGCATGGTTACTTCTCAAGTTAATGTGCACGGCAGACGGCTTTCTTGAAGGGCCGCGGCCAGCATTATTCAGTTCATCAAGACCAACTGGTCAGATTTTACATAGGGACGCGTTACATGTTCACTAACAAGACCATTCTCATCACCGGTGGTACCGGCTCCTTCGGCAACACGTTCGTGCCGATGACACTGGCCAAGTACAACCCCAAGAAGATCATCATCTTCTCGCGTGATGAAATGAAGCAGTGGGACATGGCGAAGAAATTCGAAGGTGATTCCCGCGTGCGCTTCTTCATTGGTGACGTGCGTGACAAGGATCGTCTGTACCGGGCGCTGGATGGCGTCGATTACGTGGTGCACGCGGCGGCAACGAAGATTGTTCCGACTGCGGAGTACAACCCGTTCGAATGCATCAAGACCAACATCAATGGTGCAATGAACCTGATCGACGCCTGCATCGACAAGGGCGTGAAGCGGGTCGTGGCGTTGTCCACCGACAAGGCCAGCAGCCCGGTTAACCTGTACGGCGCCACTAAACTGGCTTCCGACAAGCTGTTTGTTGCCGGTAACTCCTACGCTGGCGGCCATGACACGCGCATGTCGGTGGTCCGTTACGGCAACGTGATGGGCTCGCGTGGTTCGGTCATCCCGTTCTTCATGTCGATCAAGGACAAGGGTGAGTTGCCGATCACCGATGAGCGTATGACGCGCTTCATGATCTCCCTGGAAGAGGGCGTGGAACTGGTCTGGCATGCTTTCGAAGATATGGAAGGCGGCGAAATCTATGTGAAGAAGATCCCGTCCATGAAGGTGACCGACCTGGCACGGGTTGTCGCTCCCGAGGCTCGGCAGAAAGTCGTCGGTATCCGCCCGGGCGAGAAACTGCATGAACAAATGATCAGTGCTGAAGACGCTTATTACACCTACGAGTATGCCGAGCACTTCAAGATCCTGCCGGTCATCAATGACTGGGCCAACTGCGAGAAGCGCATCAAGGACGGCAAGAAAGTGCCGGAAGGTTTCGTCTACGCCAGTGACAACAACACGGAGTGGATGAGTGATGCCGATCTGCAAGAGTGGATCACCATCAACAAAGAAAAAATCGGGAGCATCTGAGCCATGATCCCTTATGGTCGCCAGGACATCAGCCAGGCTGATATCGACGCTGTCGTCAGCGTCCTGCAGTCCGACTTTCTCACTCAGGGCCCAATGGTGCCGGAGTTCGAGCAGCGGGTTGCACAGCATGTAGGCGCGCGTCACGCACTTGCGCTCAATAGTGCAACGTCGGCATTGCATGTTGCCTGCCTGGCCCTGGGGCTGGGGCCTGGTGATCGTTTGTGGACTACCCCGGTTACTTTTGTCGCATCGGCAAACTGCGCCTTGTACTGTGGGGCGCAGGTCGATTTCGTGGACATCGACCCACGCACCTATAACCTCTGCCCACAAGCCCTGGCGCGCAAGTTGGAGCTGGCGGAGCAAGCGGGGACGCTGCCCAAGGTTGTGGTCCCGGTGCATCTTTGTGGTCAGCCCTGCGACATGCAGGCGATCCATGCGTTGGCCGTGCGATACGGATTCAAAGTCATCGAAGATGCCTCGCATGCCATTGGTGGCCAATACCAGGGCGAGTTCATCGGTAACGGCAAGTACAGTGACATTACTGTGTTCAGCTTCCATCCGGTGAAGATCATCACCACCGCCGAAGGCGGTATGGCGGTCACCAACGACGACGCATTGGCACAAAAGATGGCCTTGCTGCGCAGCCATGGCATCACCCGCGACCCGCAACAGATGACCCATGAAGCTGATGGGCCCTGGTACTACCAGCAGATCGATCTGGGTTTCAACTACCGCATGACCGAACTGCAGGCGGCCTTGGGTGTGAGCCAGATGCAGCGCCTCGATCAGTTCATCGCTCGCCGGCATGAACTGGCGGCGCGCTACAATGAACTGCTGGCAGCATTACCGCTGACCCTGCCGTGGCAGCATCCAGACAGTTATTCCGGATTGCACCTGTATGTGATTCGCCTGCAACTGGACAAGATCGACAAGACCCATCGCCAGGTTTTCGAGTCGTTGCGTGAGCAGGGTATCGGAGTCAATCTTCACTACATTCCGGTACATACCCAGCCTTACTACACCGCCATGGGGTTTGCCCGCGGCGATTTCCCTGAAGCTGAAGCCTATTACCGGGACGCCATCAGCATCCCGATGTTCCAGACCATGAGCGAGTCTCAGCAGGACGTGGTCGTCGCTGCACTGACCAAGGCCTTGCAGGCATGAAACTGGCGGTCATTCCCGCCCGTGGCGGCAGCAAGCGTATTGCGCGCAAGAACATCAAGATGTTCTGCGGCAAGCCGATGATCGCCTGGTCGATCGAGGCCGCCCTCAATAGCGGTGTTTTTGACCGGGTGATCGTCTCGACCGACGATCTGGAGATCGCCGAGGTGGCCCGCCAGTCCGGGGCACAGGTGCCATTTATCCGTCCCGCGCAACTGGCTGACGATCACAGCGGCACAGTGCCGGTGATTCAGCATGCCATTGAGTGGTTCGAACAGGACGGGCAGCAGATCGATTACCTGTGCTGCCTTTACGCAACGGCACCCTTTGTAAGGCCCGAGGATTTGCAGGCAGGGCTCGACGCCTTGATCCGTGAACAATGCGATTTTGCCTTTGCCGTTACCCGCTATGCATTTCCTGTCCAGCGGGCAGTACGGATCAACACCCAGGGCCGGATTGAAATGATCTATCCGGAGCAATTCAATACCCGCTCGCAAGATCTACAGGAAACCTTTCATGACGCTGGCCAGTTCTATTGGGGGCGTACGCAGGCCTGGCGGTTGGGCAAGCCCGTGTTTGGGCCCGGCTCGGTACCGGTAGTGCTGCCAGGCCACAGGGTCCAGGATATCGACACCCTTGAAGATTGGGTTCGGGCTGAATGGATGTTCCGGGAAATGAACCGGTAAACCTTGATCCGGCTCAGGAGTCGCGAAAGGGCTTTCAGGGTAAGTTGCCAGGGTTGTTGTGATGCTGCGTAAGATCATTGAGGTAGGCGGGTGGATCGATTGAAAGTTGTGTTCCGTGCAGACGCCTCCGTCGAGATTGGCATCGGGCATGTCATGCGCTGCCTGACCCTGGCCGATGAGCTGACCGCACAGGGCGCGCACTGTCACTTCATTTGCCGGGCGCATACCGGGAATCTGATCGAGCAGATCAGGTCCCGCGGCTATCAGGTCCATCCGCTGCAAGTGGTGACCGGCATTGCCGGCAATCCGGGGGCGGACCGCGGAATCTACGGTTATTGGCTGGGGGCCAGCCAGGCAGAGGATTCGGCTGCGTGTGCTGCGCTGCTTGAAAGCATCAGGCCGGACTGGCTGGTTGTTGATCATTACGCTCTGGACCAGCAATGGGAGGGCAGTATTGCGGGGTTGTCCCGCAAGTTGATGGTCATAGACGACCTAGCCGATCGAGCCCATCAGTGCGACCTGTTGCTTGATCAGTCGTTGGGACGTTCGCCTCAGGATTATTGCCGATGGGTGCCTGCGCACTGCAGGTTACTGTGCGGTGTACAGTATGCATTGCTGCGACCGGATTTTTCCGCGTTGCGGGGCGATAGCCTGCAGCGCCGGGCGGCATTTGCCCTCAGGAACGTGTTGATCACCATGGGTGGCGTCGATAAGGACAACGTCACGGGACGCATTTTATCGGTCCTGGAAACGCTTTCCCTGGCCACTATCTCCCGGGTAACCGTAGTGATGGGGGCTACCGCGCCCTGGCTCGAACAGGTTCGTGCCCAAGCCCAAACCCTGCCATTCAGCACCGAGGTCAAGACCAATGTCAGCAACATGGCAGAGCTGATGGCTGCCTCTGACCTTGCTATCGGTGCGGCCGGTGCAACCTCATGGGAGCGTTGCTGCCTGGGTTTGCCGACGCTGATGGTTGTGCTGGCGGAAAACCAGATATTTGCCGCCCGACAACTGGCAGCTACTGGCGCCGTGCTGACGCTGGCGCTGGATGAGACTTTGGGCCGCGACCTTGCCCGGTATCTGGAACAGGCGAGTGGGGATCCGTCCATGTTGGAACAAATGAGCCAGCAGGCACGAAAGATTGTCGACGGCTCCGGCTGCCGGGTCGTCGCGCAGGTTATGGCTGAATCGGAAAAGGATTGAACACGTGCAGGCATTTGGAAAACTGCGAAATATCGAGGCTGACGAAGTCGGCCTGATGCTTGAGTGGCGAAACGCACCCGCCGTGCGGGCCAACATGTACACCCGGCATGTAATCAGCGAGCAGGAACACCTGGCATGGTGGCAACGCCTGCAGCAGCGCCAGGACCAGCAGTACTTCATGTACGAGTGGCAGGGGGGGGGTGCGGGGATTGTCGGCTTCACCGACATCGACACCCACAGCGCCAATGCCAGCTGGGCGTTCTATGCCGCCCCGGATGCCGCCAAGGGCACTGGCAGCCGTATGGAGTTTCTCGCGCTGGAGCATGCGTTCAACGTGCTGCAGCTGAACAAGCTCAATTGCGAGGTGCTGGCATTCAACAGTGCCGTCATCAAGCTTCACCAGAAGTTCGCCTTCCAGGTGGAAGGTATTTTTCGCGAGCAGCACCGTGTGGACGACGCGTACGTCGATATATACAGGCTGGCGCTGCTGTCCCGTGAGTGGGATATGCACCGTGATGTCATGCAAGAAAAACTGAATAAATTAATTCGAGGCCAATGATGAATCCGATGATATCCATTGCAGGGCGGGCAATCGGTGCCGCGCATGCGCCTTACATCATTGCCGAGCTGTCTGCCAACCATAATGGCAAGCTCGAAACAGCAATGAGGATCATCGAGGAAGCGAAGAAAGCCGGCGCCGATGCGGTCAAGCTGCAAACCTACACCGCAGATACCATCACGCTGAACAGCGATGCTGAAGAGTTCCGCATTCACGGGGGGCTGTGGGATGGCCGTACCCTGTACGACCTCTATCTGGAGGCGCAGATGCCCTGGGAGTGGCACCAGCCGTTGTTCGAGCATGCCCGCAAACTGGGTATCACCATTTTCAGTTCGCCCTTTGACTTTACTGCCGTCGACTTGCTGGAAAGCCTGAATGCCCCGGCTTACAAGATTGCCTCCTTCGAGGCAATCGACCTGCCATTGATCAAATATGTGGCTGGCACTGGCAAACCCATGATCATTTCTACCGGCATGGCCGATGCCGAAGAGATCAGCGAAGCGATCGAGGCCGCGCGTGAGGGCGGCTGCAAGGAGCTGGCAATTCTTCATTGTGTCAGCGGCTATCCGGCGCCGGCTGCGGAATACAACTTGCGCACCATTCCCGACATGGTTCGCCGTTTTGGTTTGGTCACCGGGCTTTCCGATCACACCCTGGACAACACCACTGCGATTGCCGCCGTTACCTTGGGCGCTTCGATCGTCGAGAAGCATTTCACCCTGGATCGCAAGGGTGGAGGACCGGACGACAGTTTCTCGCTGGAGCCACTGGAGCTCAAGGCGCTGTGTCAGGACAGCAAAACCGCGTGGGCGGCACTGGGTGACGTCAACTACGCGCGCAAATCCAGCGAGCAGGGCAATGTGCAGTTCCGTCGCTCGCTCTACTTCGTCAAGTCACTGGCCGCAGGTGATGTGGTTACCGCCGATGCGATCCGCAGCGTCCGTCCAGGGCGTGGTGTTGCGCCGAAATACTTCGATGACGTTGTTGGTAAATACGTGAAGGCGGCAGTAGAGGCCAATACCCCCGTGGACTTCGCAAATATAGAAGGCCTGTGATTGACGCAGTCAACGCTGGGTTCAAACCCGTGGACCAAGGAGATAGAAATGGTTGGGAACAAGTTGAAAAAAATCGTGGGACGGGTTTTCCCACTGCGCAGTCTATCGCGCTTAAAGGCTTCTGCTGACCTATGAACATTCTAATGGTAGAGAATAGGTACAAAACCTATTTCTGGGATGCGCTGGCGCAGCAGTTTATTGCTGATGGACACACTGTCCGCTGGGTTGTGCAGAATCCGCTATTCACCCCGATCCATGGCCAAGCCACGGTGATCGCGTTCCCGCGGGGCAGCAACCTCACCCCATTAGCAAACGATGAAGTCTGTACCCGTACATGCAAGTCGGATCGTTTGCTCAACTATTTTGGCGGCCAACCAACCCATTACAACTATTACAAGTCCGCCATCTGGCAGGCGCTGGATCAGGCCAAGCCCGACTTGGTCATTGGGGAGGCTACGCTTTTTCATGAGTTGTTGGCGGTAGAATGGTGCAAGCAGCATCAGGTACCATTTTTCCACCCGTCCATGCCAGGCTATCCGGGCGGGCGTTACAGCATCTATGCAGGGGATAGCAAAGAGGCGATCGGTGTGTCGACGGATTGCCCGACCGATGAAGACTGTTTTGCACTTGCCGAAGCCATACGCAAGCGGGAGAAAGTCCCGGATTACATGCGTCCCTCGTTGCCTTCGGACCCAGGGCGAGTGTTTCCGATCCATGGATCCTGGCCCAATCGGCTGACACTGATAAAAAGTTACCTGAGTGGGGAGCGCTTCAATACGCCGTCGCCGCTGAAAAAGTGGCGATTGGACAAGGCGGTCAAAACCCGCCTGGCTCGTTGGGCCCAGATAAGTAGCGGGCGATTCCATCTGCAAGCTGAACAACACTACCTGCTTTACCCCATGCAGATGCAACCGGAGTCCAATCTGGACTTGTGGGGGCAGGCGTTCCGCAATCAGGCTGATTTAATCGGCGCCTTGGCCCAGGCGATACCGGATAACTGGAAGCTGCTGGTCAAGTTGAACCCCAAGACCAAGTACGAACTGGATGACGCGTTGCTTGAGCAAGTCATGCGCAGGGACAACATTGTTCCAGTACCTTACGAAGTGGCGATGGGGGAATTGCTTGAGCACGTAACGATGATCTGCACCGTTACCGGCACCATTGCCGTGGAAGCGGTTCTTTCGCGCAAGCCACTGGTTCAATTCGGTCCCGGCATTCTCTCTGGTGAGCCTGGATATGTTCAACTGCAAAACGTTGAATGCATTTCGCAGGTGATCAGAGACGTTGAGTCTGGAGCATTCCCTCTTGCAGATGACGCCGCCCGAACGCACTTGGTCAAAAAATTGTTCACCTCGACGTTCACCGGTTTGGTTTCTGACCCTGCATCATTGCCAAGCGTTCTTGATCCGAGCAACGTCCAGACCATTGCGCGTAACTTGCTGCAAGTGGCGGAGCGATGCGAATGAAACAGGTATGTGCATCGCTATTGGGCCTGTGTTTGCCTGCCAGTGGGCTGAAAAACCTGATATTGCGCGCATTGGGTTGGCAAATTGGATCAGGCTGTCGGATCGGATTTTCCTGGATTCGCGCTGATTCGATTGTGCTTGGTGAACGCGTTTCTATTGGCCATGGTAATTACATCGTTTGTAAAAGCCTGGTGATGCGCCCGGCTTCATACATCCAATACTTTAATCAGGTCAAAGGCGACATCTGGGTGTTTCTGCTGGCCAATGCCGCTCTTGGAAACTTCAACAAAGTGTACCGGGGACGCCGTGGTGTGACCTGGGGGCGAGCTGTTTTCAGGCTGGGGATCTACTCGAAAATCACCTCGCGGCATACGGTCGACTGCACGCGAAGTGTTCGCTTTGGCGATTACTCGATTTTGGCGGGGTCTGCCAGTCAGATCTGGACTCATGGCTACATGCATGCGCCTGAAGGGCTTGATCGATTCCGCGTGGATGGCAGTGTACGGGTCGGTAACAACGTGTATATCGGTTCGATGTCGGTGATTAATGCTGCGGTCAGCATCAGCAACGGAGTGACTGTAGGTGCTGCATCTTGTGTTTCCAAGTCCTTGCCAAAACCCGGTCTGTATGTGGCACAGCCTTTGCGCTGGATTGCCCTGGACTATGAGCAAGCTCAGACTCGCCATTCCAAAGTGCAGGTCAAAGGGCTGGTAGAGCGGGTCTATCACAAGAAACCGGGGATTTAGTCTTGCTCAGACATGCCAAGCACCTGTTTGCCCAGGCAAGCATTTTTGCGCTGTCGAAATCAGCGGTCTTGCTCGCGCCGTTTTTTGCCGCCTGGAGCTTGAGTACAGGCGAGTACGGCGCTGTCGAATGGTGGCTTTCGGTCTCGATGGTAGTCGGGCCTGTGCTCGCGCTGGGTATGCACGGGGTGATCGCGTATGGGACCTTGGGCGGATCCTTGACGCAACACCTCAGTAGCGCTACCGCTTATGTCCTTGTGGCTAGCACGGTGGTCATTGTAGTGAGTTGTTCAGTGTTTTATCTGGCTTCGCAGCAATGGCTAATTTTTGCCACCGTTATTGGTCTGCAAAGTGCCATTGTAGTGTTGCAGTTGGCTATTTCGGCCCGAATGAAAGCATTGGGCAAAGGTGCTGTGGCGTCGTTGTTCGAAAGCACAGTGTACCTTACCCTGTTAGTGGGCCTGGCAGCCCACTGGCTGGGGATGGACTTCCTGGATGTTTACGTCAAGATCATGACCCTGTGCGGTGGGGTGATGGGGGGAGTTCTGCTCTGGATTTCACCACGGCCTCAGCGCGATGCGTTGAATGTGCGGGCGATGAAAGGTGCACTCCTGCAGAGTTACAAGTTTCTGATTGGTGGCGTCCTAATGGCCGCGTTTATGGGGGGGCCAAGAATTTTGCTTGGACTGCTCGACGACGAAACCGCTGTGGCTACGTTCTCGATCGTGTTCCGTTGGCTATCCATCGCGATTGTCGTTCACCAGTTCATCAATACTGTATTTTTCAAGCGCGTTTACGGCGGTGCGGTGAAGTACAGAAGCGCGGCGATCATGGCCAGTGTGACACTGGTTGGGCTCGCTGCGTTGATAATTGCAATGGCGCTTGTGTTTATCCCCGGGGAGCAATTGGGATTGCCTTGGCCATTATTCGAGGACCGCTGGCTGATCGCAACTATGGCATTGGTGATGGTGTTCTGGGCCGCTAGCGCAAGTCTGGAGGGTGTCCTCGGAAGCGCAGCCCGCCCAGGCCTGCAAACGCTTAGTGTGGCCATGGGAGGCACTACCTTTTTGGCATTCACAGGTATTGGTGTCTGTCTCGGAGTCACTGACTTCAAGTGGCTGGTTTCGCTCGCTTGGATTATCGGATTTTTATCGATCGTGTTAATGCAGTTACGCTGGGTAATGAAGTTGGGGCTGTTCGCCTTCACCCGAGGAAATGCATTAAAAGTGGGGTCGCGATGACACCATTGTTCATAAGGCTCGCGGTGTTTCCGCCTTATCGGATTTTCCTGTGGGGCGGTTTGTGCTGTGTGTTGATCTGGTTGTGTGCCCCTATTGATTACTCGTACGAGGCAGGACCATCGTCGCTTTTTATCCTGCTCTCATATGTGTATCTGTTCCTCCTGACGTTGTTTTTTGCGTGCGGGCAGATGCGGGCGCGGGTACTGACTTTTGAATGCGAGGCAGGTTCGATTAGCCGCCTGGTCTGGTTTATCTATGGCCTCGGAAGTATCGGCTTGCTGTTGCGTGTTATTGAGCGGATCTTTATGCGGGCCGGTGGAAACCTAAGTTCAGATTTCATGGAGAACCGTGAGCTGATTGCCTCTGGAGGTTCAGGCAGTCTTGCCTTGTTAGGTGGGGTGTTATCGTCATTCTTTCTGTTCTTGCCCATCTTTATCTGCATGATGCGCGTGGCTGGTGCTCGCCGTTGGTATCATTTTCCGATGTTGTTTTGCTGCCTATTATTCGCCGTGTTCGACATGGTGATTCAGGGCTCGCGAAGCATTTTGGTGGTATTTATGGCGACTTCGCTAATGTCAGCATTGATGACGGGATATGTCCGCTTGTCTCTCAGGAATCTGGTTCTCGGGGTAGTGGTGGCGATCGCCTTTATTTGGTTGGGTGGCATGGTTTTCTGGATCCGGACCCAGCAAATGGGCATGGATCCGGTGGCATCAATGGAGCTTTCCGGGTATGCGCGATTCGCTCCGGCCAGCGCGCAAGTGGTGGACTACCTCGGACAAAACGATAGTTCGGGGCTCGCTGGTCTGGTCTATGCGCTGACCCATTTTTCCCAGTACATCACCCATGGGTTATATGAGTTTTTCTATCTCACCTCATTGGTTGATGGCGCAAGTACTTATGGGCTGCACAGTTTTTATATTCCCGCCAAGATTGTCATGGCCGCTCTCGGCAAAGGTGATATCGAGGATGTGTTAAGCGCTGGAGTTATCCGCCCCGGTGTTTACACGACGCTCTTCGGGCCTGTGGTATATGATTTTGGCATCTGGGGCGGTGCGTTGGCCTGTGTGGTTTTTGCGTCCGTGCTCGGCCTGGTCGCCAGGGCCCTGCGGTATCGGCGTCTGGCCTGGTTGCCGATGTACCTGATTTTTTGTTCGTTCTTGCCGTTCTTTCTGGTCGTCAATCTGTTTGTCAGTGGTATCGGACAGTACGCAATGATTGCCGCAGTGCTCCTGGGATTGATACTCCGCGTGTTCTATTCAACGTTGTTCAAAGCGTCTGACGCGGTGTAACAGGCAGTCGCGGCAATACATTGATTTTTTGAAAATTTGCGATGGTGATGTAGTGAATATCAGGGTAGCGGTTGTTCATGATTGGCTGGTGACATTCGCAGGTGCAGAGAAGGTGTTGGCTGAAATTATCAGTCTCTGGCCTCAGGCAGATCTGTTCTCTGTGGTGGATTTCTTTTCTGACGCCGAGCGTAAAAAGATCGGTGGCAAAGTTGCCACGACGACCTTCATCCAGCGTCTTCCACAGGCCCGCAAGCGCTATCAACTGTACTTGCCGTTGATGCCACTGGCGATTGAACAACTGGACCTGTCGGGTTATGACCTGATCATCAGCAGCAGCCACGCGGTGGCCAAAGGGGTGATGACCGGCCCTGACCAGTTGCACATCTGTTATTGCCACTCACCGATCCGCTACGCCTGGGACCTGCAGAACCAGTACCTGATCGAGTCCAACAAGAGTGAAGGGCTCAAGGGCTGGCTGGCCCGTTACCTGCTGTTCAAAATTCGCAACTGGGACGCGCGCACGGCCAACAACGTCGAGCATTTCGTCTCCAACAGCAATTACATCGGCCGCCGTATCGGCAAGGTCTACAAACGTGAGGCGACCACCATCTACCCGGGGGTGGATGTTCAGGACTTTGCTTTCACGCCTGACAAGGAAGACTTCTACCTGACCGCTTCGCGCATGGTCCCCTATAAAAAAATGGACCTGATTGTCAGGGCCTTCAGTGCCATGCCCGACAAGAAACTGGTGGTGATCGGCGACGGGCCGCAGTTCGATAAAGTCACGCAGGCTGCCGGACCGAATGTGCAGGTGCTGGGGTATCAGCCTTTCGAGGTCCTGCGTGACCATATGCAGCGGTGTCGGGCATTTGTGTTCGCTGCCGAGGAGGACTTTGGCATCACCCCGGTCGAAGCCCAGGCTTGCGGCACGCCGGTCATTGCCTTCGGTAAGGGCGGTGCCCTCGAAACCGTCGTCGAGGGAAAAACCGGGATGTTTTTCTATGAGCAGACCGAGGCTGCGATTTGTGCCGCCATCAGCCAGTTTGAAAGCGCTGGGGATTTTGATCCGGCAAGCATTCGTGCGCATGCCGAACAATTTGCTCCCGAGATTTTTCGAGAGAGGTTCAAGCGTTTTGTCGATGACAAGTGCCAGACGTTTTTCGCTGGCTGGCGACACCATCAATAACGTGTGATGAAAGCTGGTGCTGTCGGGAGCAGACCAGCAGCCAGTCAACTTCGGGTTGGCTGCATCGATGGCGATCATGGGCAAAGAACCCAGGCGCCATAGGGCAATAACAAGCAACATTTTTATAGGACTTCCGGGGCGCGGCCAAGAGGCCGTCAGGCTCCGGAATGGGGGAGGATGTGTAGGGTATGGAACTGATCAATCGTTATCAGCCCACGTTTTCAGAGCGCTATCCGGTACCGTTCGTTGTAGCGTTGCTGGATATGTTGATTGTTATTGTGGCCTCCTTGCTTGCCCACGATTATCGATTTGCAACGTTTGACATGGCAGGCCGCTACAACACCACGACACTGCTGATCGCGGCGGTTGTTGTCCTGTGTATCACCTTTGGCGGCGGCTATGGATCGCAACGTGGCGTATCCATCTGGCGGCAACTGGGCATTCTTCTGGCGTGCTGGTGTCTTGCTGCGGGAATCTTGTTGTCGCTGTCATTCTTCTTGAAAGTGTCGGGTAATTACTCGCGGATATGGTTTTCTTCGACCTTGATTCTGGGCGCAGTATTCAGCCTGTCGTTTCGCGTGATCGTTTATCTGGTCCTGCGCCAGCTGCGATCTTCGGGGATGAACCTGAAGTCTGTTTTGCTGGTAGACACCGGTGGCGAAACGGCACGGCGCCTGAACCGTACACGCAAGTTGAACGAGTTTGGCTTCAAGGTGGCGACGTCCTTCAACTATCGGGCAGACGAAAGCTGGTTGGCCGAGCTGGTCGAACAAGTTGAAAGGCATGGGGCTCATGAAGTCTGGCTGTGCTTGCCGCTTAGCGAGGGCGGCGGTATTCAGGCGGTAATGTACGCCTTGAGGCATCACACGGTGGCAGTACGCTTCATTCCGGAGTGGGGCGATATCCGCTTGCTCAATCATCGTGTCAGCTACATTGCCGGGCTGTATTCGCTGGACTTGAGCTGCAGTCCGATCGACGGGCCGGCGCAGATCGTCAAGCGCCTGGAAGATCTGGTGGTCGGCGGCCTGATCAGTCTGATGATCCTGCCGGTATGTGCCGTCATCGGCATTGTGGTCAAGCTCAGCTCGCCTGGCCCGATGTTGTTCAAGCAGTACCGCACCGGGATCAATGGGGTGCGCTTCAAGGTGTACAAGTTCCGTTCGATGGTCGTCCACGATGACAAGGACGTAACCCAGGCGACGCGCAACGATATGCGTGTGACCAAAGTGGGCGCGTTCTTGCGGCGCACCAGCCTTGACGAACTGCCACAGTTCTTCAATGTCCTTCAGGGGCGCATGTCCCTGGTCGGGCCACGTCCTCATGCACTGGTACATAACGAGTATTACAAGGACCTGGTCGAGTCTTATATGCAGCGGCACAAAGTCAAGCCGGGTATCACCGGTTGGGCTCAGGTCAGCGGTTTTCGTGGTGAAACCGACACCCTCGAGAAGATGCAGAAGCGGGTGGAACATGATCTCTGGTACATCGATAACTGGTCGCTGTGGCTGGACCTGAAGATCATTGCCAGCACCGTGTTCAAGGGGTTCATCAACAAAAATGCGTTCTAGAAGGCGGTTTGATGTGAGTGTTGACCATGGGTAGCTACTGGAATGATGACAGTCGTTGGCGGTACCTGACAGGCTGGGTGTTGGCACTGGGCTTGTTCGTGCTGATCAGTGGCAAGGTATGGTTGACCTCAGGGAGCGCGCGTAACAGTCAGGTGTATTTCCTCTTGCTGTTGCCGGCCCTGATCTACCTGGTGGCCGTTGTCGCGACCAGAAGGGCCCGGCTGCCAGGTGTGTGTTATTGGGTGTGGGCGAGTTACCTGGTTTGGGTGGCGCTTTCCGGACTGTGGTCATCGGGCAGTGAAGTGGATGCCCTCGCGTTAGCCAAGCGCGGCCTATTTATAGCGTTGTTCATGGTCGCGGTACATATGCTTGTCGATAGTTCGCCTCAGGTGTTTCGCAGGGTGTTATCTGGTGCAGTGATCGTGGTTGCACTCGGTGCCTTGGCGACCCTGTACTTTCAGTTTTACTGGCTTGATCGCTCCTTTCACTACCGTGCTTTTCGGCTGGATCGACTGGGGATCGGTGAGTTTGCCAATTACCGTTATCCTGTGGCCGCCGGGATGTTCCATGGTGCCATCGCCAGTTGGGCGTTTGCCCTCGCTGTTGATAGAACGGCATCGCTACGCAAGGCCGTTGTCTGGATGCTGGTGTTTATGGTGCTTGCGGCCTATGTGCTATTAACCTACGCACGAGGTGCGTGGATTGCGCTGGCGGCAAGTTGCTTGTTGGCAATCCTCCTCCAGCGCTCAAGGCTAGGGTGGTGGCTGTTTAGCGTGGGCCTGGCTGTCGGGCTGGTGGCTGCTCTTATCTGGAAAGATCACTTGCTAAACGAGCTTCTGACGCGCCGGCTTTCTGGTCGTAGCCCCATCTGGGAGTATTTTTTTTCGAGCATGTCAGGCTCATGGATCGCAGGCCATGGGCTCGGTACGCCCTTTGCTTACCATTGGCCGGACGGCAAGACAGTCTCACCCCATGCCCACAGCCTTTATCTACAGCAGGTGTATGACAGCGGGTTGGTTGCAGTGGGGCTTTTATTGGCGGGACTCGGCTGCGTTATGAAAAAAGCCTGGAAAATGCGCCATGATCCATTGGTATGTCTGGCGTTGCCAGCGTTGTGCTATGCGCTAATTGTCATGCTTACAGACGTAGAAAGGATCTACACGCGGCCAGGGGATTACTGGACTATTGTCTGGCTGCCATTGGCGGTACTGCTTGCCGTTACCCAGCGGGGCAGAGGGCTTGAACGTTGCGCCAAGAACGACTGAAGTCAACGTGACTGTCGATATTGTTGGTATAAAAAAGTCGCCCGCAGGCGACTTTTTTATACGCAGGTACCGAACTACTTAAACTTCGCTGAAATGCAGTACTTGACCGCCTTTATCGCTTACAAACTTGCCGACTGTATTATTGGCGTGATGGAGTACCGTGCCTTCACCAGCAACCCGCACTGACGTCCCCTTGGTGTTGCCTTCACTGCAATGTTCCATCCAGACGGTGCGTACACCTTGAGCTCCGAAGTTCATCGGATGCGTCCCCAGACTTTCCTCGCAGTGCACGCCATACCACCAGGAGATGCCTTGGCTACCGGCACCGGCACCGCTGTCGACGATATTAGGGCCAAACGATTTGCGAATGTCACAGCCCATGATGACGGCCAGCCCGCTATCATTCATCGATAAACCGCTTTGGCTGTTACGCGTGGAGCCGTATGTATCTACATCGCCGGCGTACCTAACCTTGGTATTGATAACGATGTGCTTGGGTTGGGTATCACCGCTTTTACGTGAGACCAAACCATGGTCGCGGCTACGATAGATTTCGCAGCCATCGAGAACAACATAGCCGCCTTCGTTGGCGATACCTGAACCCGGGGAATACCAGAATGCGCAGTTCTTGAAGACTGCCTTGGACACCAGGCCAGAGGCATTCAGTACCCATGGCAGGACACCGAGGAACAGTATGTTTTCGAAATAGGCTTCACCGCCTTGTACGCGCATTGTGGTAGTGCCGGGCTGGCGATACACAATGCCGAGGATATCTTTCAGTGCGTCGACGTTAGTTGCAAGTTTTTTGCTGACATAGAGCGTGCGTTCTTTCTGATCAAAGAACCAGCCTTCCTCGCCAGCCTGTTCCAGGTCGGCGAACTCGCGCAGCGGCTTTGGCCGGGAGTATTCGTCCAGCGCATTCGATACAGTAACGGCCCGTGGATCGGAGCCGGCCGGAATCAACGCGCGGTAAAACTTGCCGCCCTGGGCCCAGTCGAGCGCTTTGGGCTCAGGCCCCGGCGCGCGGATGACGGTCAGCTTGCTCAGGTCAAACGGGCCTTGGTTTGGATTGCTGGCGCCAATGAAACTGCGAGCACTGGCACCCGAGCCGTTGTCGATGCGGATCTGGAAAGGATCATGCGCGCCGGCTGCCAGCGACTCGGCATCGGCCGACGGCAGCATGGAAATCTTGTCCATGATCTTGGCCGCGTCTTTACTTACTGTAACGGTTCCATCGGCATTCAGGGCCAGCAAGTCAAACGGTAGCCAGTCCATGCCGGTTGGTGTTTTAAGTGCATTCGACGAACCCGAAACAATAACTTTCGTGGCGATCCCTGCCAGGGCAACCACGCCCAGGCCAACAATAAATTCCCTTCTACGCATTTGACTCCCCCTCACAAAGTGCGCGGGAGTTTACTACATCTGTTGTAGTGGGGCGCGTTTGCACAAGCGTTTGTGCTACGGCTACGCTCGAATTCTGTTGAGACTTGTTTGGTAAAACAATCCGCTGTGGACACATTTGCGCCGACTCTCTTGCCGGTCTAGGTTTCGGTAGCAGCCAAGGAAATGCTGCTCTGCAAATTCATAGCCAAGGAGTTTCCCCATGCGCAACACCGTCCTGTCGTACCTCTTTCTGCCACTGTTTACTGCCGTCTCGCTTTCGGCAATGGCGGCGCAACCACAAGTCGAGCCGACGGCCGCCATGGTCACTTTGCCGGTTGCCAAGCTCGATTTGAACCAGGCCGATGCCACAACCCTGCAAACCACCCTGACCGGCATTGGCAAAACCAAAGCCGAAGCCATCGTCGCCTACCGTGATGAGCACGGCGCCTTCACCTCGGTGGATGAACTGCTCGAAATCAAGGGTATTGGCAAGGCACTGCTGGATCGCAATCGGGACAAGCTCACGGTCAATTGATCACCCACAGGGAAGGAGCCGGTCATTGACCGGCTTTTTCTTGGCTGTGCGATGCCTTTGGTCGGCTCGGGTTGATAAAATATTATGATCATAATATTTTTATCTGGCGCACTTGTTCCTCTCTTTCGTCGAGCCTTTGGAGATCACTGTCATGTCGAATTCTTCATTAACCACTACGGCACTGGTCACCGGTGCATCGTCAGGAATCGGTGCTGTCTACGCCGAGCGCCTGGCTGCACGCGGGCACGACCTGCTTCTGGTCGCACGGGACGGCCAACGCCTGCAGGCGCTGGCGAATGAGTTGCAGGCTCGTCATGGCGTAAGTGTCGAAGTGCTGACTGCGGACCTTGTCGAAGCCGCCGACCTTGCCCGGGTCGAGAAGCGTCTGCGTGACGACCACAGCATTGCGGTAGTGGTCAACAATGCTGGCATCGCCCTGCATGGCACCCTGGCGGAGGTTACCGCGCAACAGATCGATGCAGTGGTCGCACTCAACATCGTCGCTGTCACCCGCCTGGCTTCTGCTGCTGCGACACAGTTCGCCAACGCCGGCCGGGGGACCCTCATCAACATCGCTTCAGTCGTGGCCCTGGCGCCGGAAATGTTCAACGCCGTCTATAGCGCGAGCAAGGCCTATGTCCTGAGCCTGACCCAGACGCTGAGCGGTGAGTTGAAAGACAAGGGGATACAGGTTCAGGCTGTACTGCCCGGGGTGACCCGTACGGAAATCTTCGAGCGTTCAGGCCTTGACGTGAACCAGATCGACCCGCAGATGGTGATGGAAGTAGGGGAGATGGTTGACGCGGCACTGAGCGGGCTGGACCAGAACGAGCTGGTAACCATTCCTTCATTGCCGCAAGCGGCGGATTGGCAGGCGTACATCAAGGCGCGGGATGCGCTGGGGCCGAATCTTTCGCGCAGTTCGGCGGCGGCGCGCTACAAGTAACGCCGTGCGTTGCCGGGCCGTGCAGAAGGCTCAGCGATCCTGCGCATCCTTGGCATCCATCTCGGCATTGCGCTCATGCACACGTTTGAGCTGCTCCTCGGTCAAGGGCAGCTTTTTCGCGGTATCGCGCAGCAACATCAGGCCACCGACGATGGAGCCGATTGCGAGCACCAGAATCAACCAGGCATACCAGGGCATGTAATTCTCCTTTTAAACAGCAAATCACACTGCTTCACTAAATTGGAGCCAAAGCATCATTCATTGGTTCAATTATAGGGGCAGGGGTGGGCCGCGGCCATTTCGCGATCATCGGCCCCCCACGGGCCGCCGCTTCGTTTACAATGCGCGCCGTTCAAGACTTGCCAAGAGACCCGCCCATGTCCGCCTGCCAGACGCCCATCATCGTCGCCCTGGATTTCCCTACCCGTGACGCCGCCCTGAAGCTGGCCGATCAGCTCGATCCCGCCCTGTGCCGGGTCAAGGTCGGCAAGGAGCTGTTCACCAGCAGCGCATCGGGCATTGTCGAAACCCTGGTCGAGAAGGGCTTCGAAGTGTTCCTCGACCTGAAGTTCCATGATATCCCCAACACCACCGCCATGGCCGTCAAGGCCGCCGCGGAGATGGGCGTGTGGATGGTCAACGTGCACTGCTCCGGTGGTCTGCGCATGATGTCGGCCTGCCGTGAGGTGCTGGCCCAGCGCAGCGGCCCGCAGCCGCTGCTGATCGGCGTGACGGTGCTGACCAGCATGGAGCGCGAAGACCTGGCCGGTATTGGCCTGGACATCGAGCCGCAGGAGCAGGTGCTACGCCTGGCGGCCCTGGCCGAGAAGGCCGGCATGGACGGCCTGGTGTGCTCGGCGCTGGAAGCGCCGGCGCTGAAGGCTGCGCACCCGTCACTGCAACTGGTGACCCCGGGCATTCGTCCGGCCGGCAGCGCCCAGGACGACCAGCGCCGCATCCTGACCCCGCGTCAGGCCCTGGATGCCGGCTCCGACTACCTGGTGATCGGTCGCCCGATCAGCCAGGCCGCCGACCCTGCCCAGGCGCTGGCAGCAGTGGTCGCCGAGATCAGGGCTTAAGCACCAGCTTGCCGAAATTTTCCCCGCTGAACAGCTTCAACAGTGTCTCGGGGAAGGTTTCCAGGCCTTCGACCACATCCTCCTTGCTCTTCACCTTGCCGGTTGCCAGCCAGCCGGCGATCTCCTGTGCCGCCTTAGGGTAGTTGGCGGCATGGTCCATGACCACGAAGCCTTCCATGCGTGCACGGTTGACCAACAGTGACAGGTAGTTGGCCGGGCCCTTGACCGCCTGCTTGTTGTTGTACTGGCTGATGGCGCCACAGATGATCACTCGCGCCTTGAAGTTCAGACGGCTGAGCACGGCATCGAGAATCTCGCCGCCGACGTTGTCGAAAAACACATCGACGCCTTTCGGGCATTCGCGCTTGAGGCCTTCCAGGACGTCCTCTGCTTTGTAGTCGATGACCCCGTCAAAACCCAGTTCATCTTTAAGGTACTGGCACTTTTCGCTGCCGCCGGCGATACCCACTACACGACAGCCCTTGAGCCTGGCGATCTGCCCGGCAATGCTGCCGACCGCGCCCGCAGCACCGGAAATCACCACGGTTTCGCCTTCTTTCGGGGTGCCGACGTCGAGCAGGGCGAAGTAGGCGGTCATGCCGGTCATGCCCAGCGCGGACAGGTAGCGCGGCAGCGGCGCCAGTTTCGGATCGATCTTGTAGAAGCCCTGGGGCTCGCCGACAAAATAGTCCTGGATACCCAGGGCGCCGTTGACGTGATCGCCGACGGCGTAGCCCGGGTGTTTCGAGGCAATCACCTCGCCGACGCCCAGGGCGCGCATCACCTGGCCCAGGGCCACTGGCGGGATATACGACTTGCCTTCGTTCATCCAGCCGCGCATGGCCGGGTCCAGGGATAGATACAGGTTTTTTACCAGGATCTGGCCTTCGCCAGGTTCGGCCACCGGCACCTGTTCGTAGCTGAAGTCGTCGCGGGTCACGGCGCCGGTCGGGCGTTTGGCGAGCAGGAAGCGGCGATTGGTCTGGGCAGTCATGGCAAGGCTCTCGATTGAAGGGCAATGCTTGTTGATAGACCTTGTTTGGCCAGGCGGCAAGGTTTACCCGCCTGGCGAATGCACGGTAATCCACTGCGCTGATTGATCCTGGGGAAGACAATCACCCAGGCCGATAGTGCACCAACCGGCGCCCTGATGATGCTGCCCAATGGCGCTGATCGCTGCCTAGACTCCTGATCACTGACCTCACTTTGTTGCAGGAGCTAGCGATGAGCATGCGTTTTTCTGGCCAGGTTGCCCTGGTCACCGGTGGTGCTGCGGGGATTGGCCGGGCGACGGCGCTGGCGTTTGCCGCCGAGGGCTTGAAAGTGGTGGTGGCCGACCTTGATGCCGTAGGTGGCGAAGGCACGGTCGAGCTGATCCGCAACAGCGGCGGCGAGGCGCTGTTCGTCAGTTGCAACGTCACCCGCGAGGCCGATGTGCGGCAGTTGATGGGGCGCACGGTCGAGGCTTACGGGCGCCTGGACTACGCCTTTAACAACGCCGGTATCGAGATCGAGCAGGGCCGCCTGGCCGAAGGCAGCGAGGCCGAGTTCGACGCGATCATGGGCGTCAACGTCAAGGGTGTGTGGTTGTGTATGAAGTACCAGTTGCCGTTGATGCTCGCCCAGGGCGGCGGCGCCATCGTCAATACGGCATCGGTGGCCGGCCTTGGCGCCGCGCCGAAGATGAGCATCTACAGCGCTTCCAAGCATGCGGTGATCGGCCTGAGCAAATCGGCGGCCATCGAGTACGCCAAGAAGAAGATTCGCGTCAACGCCGTGTGCCCAGCGGTGATCGACACCGACATGTTCCGCCGCGCCTATGAGGCCGACCCGCGCAAGGCCGAGTTCGCCGCCGCCATGCACCCGGTCGGGCGCATCGGCAAGGTCGAGGAGATCGCCAGTGCGGTGCTTTACCTGTGCAGCGATGGTGCGGCGTTTACAACGGGCCAGGCCCTGGCAGTCGATGGCGGCGCCACGGCTATTTGACGCCTGCCAGCGCAGGCAGAGCGAGCGCCTTGTGGCTGCGTGCCAGGGCCAGGCCCACCAGCAGGCAGCCAACCACTAACACCAGGCCGAACACCAGCAGGGCATTACCCGGGCCGAGGCGATCGACCAGCAGCCCGGTAAGGATGACTGGCAGGCTGAAGCCCATGTAGGCCAACAGGAAGAAGCCTGCGCTGGCGCGGGTTTTTTCCTCGCCCGCCAGGGTGTTCACCGCTGACAGCCCGCCCAGGTAAATAAAGCCATAACAGGCACTGCTGGCGGCGATGGTGCCCAGCAGCACTGCCGCCAGCGCGCCGCTGTCGGCGCCCCAGGCCAGCAGCGCGTAGCTGCAGGGCAAGATCACCAGGCCAATGGCCGTGGCCCGCACCGGCGCCAGGCGCTTGGCCAGAGGCTGGAACAACAATCCGCAACTGATCACGCAAAAGGTCGAGAACCCCGACCAGTTGGCCAGGCCATGCTGTTTGAGGATCGACGGCAGCAAGGCAATCACCAGGCCGACACAGGCCCAGGCCAGCAGAATTGCCAAACCGTAGGGCAGGCTGCCGGCCGGGTAGCAGGGCAGGCGCAACAGCGCGGCAGGTGGGGCCAGGCGCCGGTCGGGCAATTGCCATACCGCCAGCATCGCCAGGCAGGCCAGCGCCAGGTGCAGATAGAAGCTGCCCGGGGTCAGGCTTGGGCCATTGAGCAGGAACAGGCTGGTCAGCGCCGCGCCGAGGCCAAAGCCCAGCGAAGTGCTGGCGGTGACCCAGGTGGCGGCATGGCGGTTGTCGCCGCCGTGCATCAGTTCGCCCATGTAGGCAGTGCCGGTGGCCGACGCCAGCGCAGTGCCGATGCCCAGCAGCAGGCGCGCCAGGCCCAGGGTCTTTAGCCCTGGCGCCAAGAGCATGAGCAAGGTGGCAAGCATCGACAGGGCCAGGGCGATGAGGATCAGCGGCCGCCGCCCGACCCGGTCGGCCAGGCCACCGAGCAACAGCAGAACCGGGATTACCCCCAGCACATACCCGCAGAAGGCCATGGCCGTGGCCCCGGCGCCCTCACCGGAAAGCTCGGCGTAAGCGGTGTACAGCGGTGCCTGCAGGTTGACCGCAAAGGTGATCAGGCACAGGGCGAAGGCCAGGAGGGCGGGGTGGCGCGGGGTGGGCATGGTTCGGCTCCTTGTCGATGGGCCGACTATCCGGTGATCGCCTGGGCGTCACAAGGCACACTGGCGAGGGTTTTGTGGTTAACTGTTCGGATAAAATCAGCGAACACTTTGCCATGCACCTGAGCCTCGATCGCCACTCCTCCCGCCCGCTCGTGCAGCAACTGAGTGAGCAATTGCAGGCCTGGATCGAACACCAGCGCCTGCGCCCGGGTAGCCGCTTGCCGTCGATTCGCCAACTGGCCCGCGAGCAGGGTGTCAGCCAGTCCTGCGTGATCGAAGCCTACGACCGGTTGGTGGCGGCGGGCTGGCTGCAGGCGCGCCATGGCGCCGGATTCTTCGTCGCCGAACAGCGCCTGCAGGCGTCGCTGGTTGATCAGCCGATCCATGACGAGGCCTTCGACAGCCGCTGGCAGCAGTTCACCGATGACCCCGGCGAGTTGCTCAAGCTCTGCTGTGGCTGGGTACCTTCCAGCTGGCGCGCTACCGAAGCCATTGCCCAGGCGCTGCGCCAGGTCAGCCGCGGCGCGGTCGAGGACTTGATCGACTATTGCCCGCCGCTGGGCCTGGCCAGCCTGCGTACCCAGTTGCACAAGGGCCTGGGGCAGATCGGCATCGACGCCGCGCCCGAGCAGATCCTCACCACCCAGGGCGCCAGCCATGCCCTCGATTTGCTGGTGCGCACGTTGCTCAAGCCCGGCGACAAGGTGCTGGTGGAAAGCCCGGGCTACTACAACCTCTACAGCCTGTTGCGCCAGCATCACGTCGACATGCTCGAAGTGCCGCGTACCCCGCAGGGGCCTGATCTGCAGGTGCTGGAGGCGCTGCTCAAGCAGCACCGGCCACGTTGCCTGTACATCAACAGTCTGTACCAGAACCCCACCGGCAGCAGCCTGACGCCCAAGGTCGCCTATCGCTTGCTGGAGCTGGCACGCGAACACGACCTGCTGATCATCGAGGACGACATCTACGCGGACTTTCAGGACGGTGCGGTGACGCGTCTGGCAACCCTGGACGCTGAACAGCGGGTGATTTACCTGGCGAGCTTTTCCAAGACCCTGAGCAGTTCGCTGCGGGTTGGCTACCTGGTGGCCAGGGCGGAACTGGTTGCGCGCCTGGCGGAATTGAAAATGGTCAGTGGCCTGGGGACTTCGCGGTTTACCGAGCAGGTGGTGGCGCAAATGCTCGGCAACGGCAGCTACCGCAAAAGCACGGCGCGTCTGCGCCTGCGCCTGGCCCAGCACATGGCCAAGGCGCTGGGCCAACTGGAGGCCTATGGCTGGGAGGTGTTTACCGAGCCCTATGGCGGCATGTTTGTCTGGGCGCGCTGCCCGGGACGCAGTTTTGCCGAGCTCAGCCGCGAGGCCCAGGCCTGTTCGGTGCTGTTGGCGCCGGGCAGTGCCTTTGACCCCCAGGGCGCTGCCTGTGACTGGCTGCGGATTAATGTCGCCTATGCCCAGGACCAGCGCGCGCAGGCGTTCTTTCAGCGCGCCGGACGACCTCGGCAGTCCTGAAAACGACGCAACTGTAGCTTTTTGCCATTATTCCGACGCCGGGATCTTGTGCCGCTGGCCGTGCCATTGCCACTCTTGAGGCTTGATGCATTTGCGGGCAGCAGGGGGTAGTGCGATGAGTTCGGCCAAGCGTGGTTTTTTCGCCAACCTGGGCATGGCCCGCAAACTCGGGCTGGGCTTTGCCCTGGTGCTACTGCTGACGGCGGTGGTGGCGGCAGCGGGGGTTGCCGCCCTGCACGGCGTCGGGCAGCGCTTCGATGGCTTGAAGCAGATGGCGGCGCTCAATACCGCGCTGCTCGATACCCGCTTGCAGGAACAGGCATTCGCCCTGCGCTCCGATCCCAAGTCGGTAGACGCGGTGCACCAGCGCCTCGACGCCCTGCAAGAGCAAGCCCGGACGCTGGTGCAACTGAGCGGCGTCGACCAGGCGCTGAACGACTACCGCCAGGCCTTTGACCAGTTCGTCGAACTGACCCAGGCCAAGGAGTTGGCGCTGGACATGGCCAGCTGGTCGGTCTCAAGCGTGGCCAACAACCTGGATGTGCTGCAGTCCGGGCTCGCCGACGACGGCACCTATACCCTGAAGGACACCCAGGGCCAGCAGGGCGCCGAGTTCGTCGAGCAAGCCGGGCAGGTGGCCCAGGTCGCACGGCTGATGCTGCAGGCCATGGACGAAGCGCGCGTGCGTCTTGAGCAGAATCGCAAGGGCGCCGACGATGCCCGCCAGGGCCGCATCGAACAGACCGAGCAGGCAGCAGCACTGGTCGAGCAATTGAAAACCGCGGTGACCGACGCTGGCTATCAGACCGTGCTCGGCGAGGTCAGCACGCACATCGCCAGTTTCACTGAAAAACTTGCTGAATACACCGACTTGCTTGGCCGTGAGCAACAGCTCAAGCAGCAATTGCAAGCGCGTGCCGAACAGGTCACCCGCCAGGTCGACCAGGCCCGGCTCGCTGAGGATCAGGCCATGCAAGGCGAGCTGCAGCGCAATGCTGTGCTGATCCTCGGCGCTGCGCTGTTGGCGCTGTTGGTCGGGGTGCTGGCGGCCTGGCTGATCACTCGCGCCGTGGTCGGGCCGTTGCGCCAGGTGATGGGCCGCGCCCAGCAGATAGCCGCCGGTGACCTGCGTGGTGAAATCAGTATCGATCGGCGTGATGAGGTCGGTCAGCTGATGCTGGCCATGCAGCAGATGGGCTCGGGCTTGAGCGCCATCGTCAGTGGCCTGCAAAACGGTATCGAACAACTGGCCAGCAACGCTCAGTCGCTGTCGGCAGTCACCGAGCAGACCAACCGCGAGGTCAACAGCCAAAAGGATGAGACCGAGCAGGTAGCTACCGCCATGCAGCAGATGACCGCTACCGTGCATGATGTTGCGCGCAACGCCGAAGAGGCTGCCCTGGCGGCGCAAACGGCGGACGACAAGGTCGAGAGCGGTCAGCAGGTGGTGCGCCAGAGCATGCAGCGGATCGAGCAACTGGCGAGCTCTGCTGAATCAGCCAGCCAGAGCATCGACAACCTCAGCAGCGAAGTGCAGAACATCGGTCAGGTGCTGGAAGTGATCAAGAGCGTCGCCGAGCAGACCAACCTGCTGGCGCTCAACGCCGCCATCGAGGCCGCGCGGGCCGGCGAGCAGGGCCGCGGTTTTGCCGTGGTCGCCGACGAGGTGCGGGCACTGGCCCGGCGTACCCAGCAATCGACCGAGGAGATCGAGCGCCTGGTCAGCAGCTTGCGCAGCGGTGCCCAGGCCTCGGTGGCGCAGATCCAGGGCAGTGCCGAGCTGGTCAAGCTGGCCGTCAGCGATGCCCTGCACACCGAAAGCGCCCTGGGCAGCATTGCCGCGGCAGTCTCATTGATCCAGCAGATGAACCAGCAGATTGCCGCAGCGGCGCAGCAGCAGAGCTCGGTAGCCGAGGAGATCAACCGCAGCGTCACCCAGATCCGCAGCAGCGCCGATCAGTCGGCGCTGGCCATGCAGGGCAACGCCAGCTCAAGTATCGAGCTGGCGCAGTTGGGCAATGACTTGAAGGGGATGGTCGGGCATTTTCGCCTGTAGGAGCGGCGTCCCTACGACTATTTACGCCAGTTGAGAATCATCAAGGTCAGCACCCCGGCGACGATCCCCCAGAATGCCGAACCGATCGAGAACAGGGTAAAGCCAGAGGCGGTGACCATGAAGGTGATCAGCGCCGCCTCGCGCTCCCTGGCCTCGTTCATCGCCACGGTCAGGCCATTCATGATCGAGCCGAACAATGCCAGGGCGGCAATCGACAGCACCAGCTCCTTGGGCAGGGCGGCGAACAGCGCCGCCAGGGTGGCGCCGAAGACCCCGGCGATGCCGTAGAAAATCCCGCACCAGACGGCCGCGGTGTAGCGTTTGCTGGGGTCTTCATGGGCATGCGGGCCGGTGCAGATCGCTGCACTGATGGCGGCCAGGTTGACGCCGTGGGAGCCGAACGGTGCCAGCAGCAATGAAGCCAGGCCGGTCACCGTGATCAACGGCGAGGCCGGCACCTGGTAGCCGTCGGCGCGCAGCACGGCGACACCGGGCATGTTCTGCGAGGTCATGGCCACCACGAACAGCGGAATGCCGATGCTGATGGTCGCCGCCAGAGAGAAACTCGGCGTGGTCCACACCGGGGTGGCCACTTCCAGGCTGAAACCGCTGAAATCCAGCAGGCCCATGGCCCCGGACAGCACCGTGCCGACCACCAACGCTGCCAATACCGAGTAGCGCGGCGAAACGCGCTTGATCAACAGGTAGCTGAAGAACATGCCCAGCACCAGCGCGGTCCGATGCTGGGCGGCAATGAAAATCTCGCTGCCGATCTTGAACAGGATCCCGGCCAGCAATGCCGAGGCCAGCGAGGCCGGAATGCGTTTGACCAGGCGCTCGAAACTGCCGGTCATGCCGCAGATCACCACCAGCACCGCGCAGGTGACATAGGCACCGATCGCTTCGCCGTAGCTGACCCCGCCCAGGCTGGTAATCAGCAGCGCCGCGCCGGGGGTCGACCAGGCGACGGTGATCGGGGTGCGATAGCGCAGCGACAGGCCGATACTGCACACCGCCATGCCGATCGACAGCGCCCAGATCCACGATGAGATCTGCCCCGTGGTCAAGCCGGCAGCCTGGCCGGCCTGGAACATCAGCACCAGGGAGCTGGTATAACCGGTGAGCATGGCGATGAAGCCGGCCACCACCGCAGACGGCGAGGAGTCGGCCAAAGGGCGCAATTGCGCGGACGTGGCGTCGGGCATGGGGGCATTCCTTGTTCTGGATGTAAGCAGTTTTTTCAGACTACCGTGCGTACTGTTGATCTTTGCCATACAGCAGGCATTGCAATTAGCCGTACAGTCGCCAACTATGGGCGCGGGTTCGATTCAGCATTACGAAGAGGGGGAGCGATGTACAAGGTTTACGGCGACTACCAGTCGGGCAACTGCTACAAGATCAAGCTCATGTTGCACCTGCTCGACCTGCCTTATGAATGGCATTCGGTGGATATCCTCAAGGGCGAGACGGAAACCCCTGAGTTCCTGACCATGAACCCCAATGGCAAGGTGCCGGTGCTGGAACTCGAGGATGGCACCTACCTGTGGGAGTCCAACGCGATTCTCAACTTCCTCGCCGATGGTAGCGAGTTCCTGCCCACCGAACCGCGCTTGCGCACCCAGGTGCTGCAATGGCAGTTCTTCGAGCAGTACAGCCATGAGCCGTACATCGCCGTGGCACGCTTCATCCAGTTTTACCTGGGGCTGCCGCAAGAGCGGCTGGAGGAGTACAAGACCCTGCACAAAGGCGGCTACAAGGCCCTGCGGGTGATGGAGAAGCAACTGCAGCTAACGCCTTACCTGGTGGGTGATCGCTATTCGATCGCCGACGTCGCGCTGTACGCCTACACCCATGTCGCCCACCAGGGCGGCTTTGACCTCGACGGCTACCCTGGCATCCAGGCATGGCTGGAGCGTGTGGCCAGCCATCCCCGTCATGTGACCATGCTCGGTTGAGCGATCAGGCGGCAAAACGCTTGTTGAGGTAGTCGATGATCACCTTGGATTCATACATCCAGGTGGTCTTGCCGTCTTCCTCGATACGCAGGCACGGCACTTTGATCTTGCCGCCTTCGGCAAGCAGGGCCTGGCGATCCTGTTGGTTGTTCTTGGCATCGCGCAGTGCCACCGGCACGTTCAGGCGGTGCAGGGTGCGGCGGGTTTTCACGCAGAACGGGCAGGCATGAAACTGGTACAGGCTCAGGCCCTTGGCCTGTTGCTCGACCAGGGCCTGGGCGGCCGGGTCGCGCTTGAGCTTGGCCGGGCGGCTGATCCAGTCACCGAACACAATCAACTGGCCGAGGCCCACACGCAGTGCTTTGACGATCATGGCAACTCCAAAGGATAAAAAAAGCCGACCACGAAAGGTCGGCTTGCAGTCTGGCCCGATTACTTGATCAGGCTGAGAAACTCGCTGCGGGTCGCGGCGTTTTCGCGGAATTCGCCGAGCATCACCGAAGTGATCATGGTCGAGTTCTGTTTTTCCACACCGCGCATCATCATGCACATGTGTTTGGCCTCGATGACCACGGCAACGCCCAGGGCGCCGGTGACCTGCTGGATCGCTTCGGCGACCTGGCGGCTGAGGTTTTCCTGAATCTGCAGGCGGCGTGCGTACATGTCGACGATCCGCGCCACCTTCGACAGGCCCAGGACCTTGCCGTCAGGGATGTAGGCCACGTGGGCCTTGCCGATGAACGGCAGCATGTGGTGTTCGCACAGCGAGTACAGCTCGATGTCCTTGACCAGGACCATTTCGCTGTTATCGGAGCTGAACAGGGCGCCGTTAGTCACTTCTTCCAGGGTTTGCTCATAACCGCGGCAAAGGTACTGCATGGCCTTCGCAGCCCGCTTGGGCGTGTCGAGCAGGCCCTCGCGGGAGACATCCTCGCCAAGCTGGCCAAGGATCGCGGTGTAGTTCTGTTCCAGGGACATGGATCTACCTGTGGGATTTATCGCAAACGCGAAGGGTACGGCGGCGACGGCGGCGCTGCAAGTACGGCGTTACTCGTCACGGCCTTCGAGCATGGTTCGCTTGAGCATGACATACACCGCGCCAGTACCGCCATGGCGGGCCTGACATGAGGTAAAACCGAGCACTTGAGGGTGCTGGCGCAGCCAGGTGTTGACGTGGCTCTTGATCATCGGTCGCTTGCCATCCAGGCGCACTGCCTTGCCGTGGGTGACGCGCACGCAGCGCACTTCGAAGCGGGTGGCTTCGGCAAGGAAGGCCCATAGGGTTTCCCGGGCCTTTTCGACGGTCATGCCGTGCAGGTCGAGGCTGCCTTCGAAGCCGATCTGGCCGAGTTTGAGCTTGCGCATCTGGCTTTCCTGGACGCCGTCACGGCTCCAGTGCAGATCGTCTTCGGGGCCGACATCAATCACAAACTGGTCCGACAGGCCATCGACCACGGTCTGGTCGCTTCGGACCGTCGCGGCCTGGCGCAGGCTTGCCAGTTTCTTGCGGTCGGCCTTGGGTTTGCCGACTTCGGCGCGATCATGGGTGATCGGCTTGACGCCGCGCATCTCGCTTTTGAACAGGGAAAAATCGTCGTCTTGCATGTAAGCCTCCGCCAGGGCGGCGTAGTTTACGCGACTCCCCCAAAGCGTGCAGTCAATCGTGTTTTTTCATCAGGTGCGGTGACAGGTTGAGCTCGCGGCTGCGGCGCAGGCGCAAGCGGCTGCGGCGCCAGAACCACACGCCCAGGTACAGCAGCAACAGGCCAAGGCCCAGCAGGACGCTGGCGCCGGCCGGGTTGGCGTTGAGCTCGCCCAGAGCAGCGGGGTGGCCCAGCAGGCTGGCGGCGCCGGCCATGGCCAGGAGCACGCCGGCGGTTGCCAGCAACGCCGAAAACGCCGCCGCCAGGCGCATGCCCCAGTTACGGGGCGTGCGTGGGCGCAAGCGTTTGGCATCAAAACCATCGGATATTTTCATTCCGATTTCCTCTATGGATATCCGGCGTTGGACCGAAAAGCCTTGAGGTGGTTCCGCCCGGCTGCCGGGCGGTCGCTCAGATCAGGCTGGTGGTTGGTGCCACGCAGGCAAAGTTGTCGGCCATGATCGCCATCTCGCTCTGCTGGATCTGCGCGGCTGCAATCACGCCGTCCTTGAACGGCAGGTCGCGGGTGGCGCAGGCATCCTCGATCAGGGTGCAGCGGTAGCCGTAGTCTTTGGCCCGGCGCACGGTGGTACTGACGCTGGAGTGGCTCATGAAGCCGCAGACGATCAGGTCCAGGTGCCCGTACTTTTGCAGGGTCTCGTGCAGGGTGGTGTTCTTGAAGGCATTGGGCATGCGCTTTTCAATGATCACTTCATCGCCCACAGGCTCCAGGCCCGGGATGAATTCGCCGCGTGGGCCCTGCGGGTCGAACATGCCGCCGACGGTACCCAGGTGACGCACGTGGATGATCGGGCGCCCGGCCTTGCGGGCCGCCTCGAGCATTTTAGCGATGTTGGCCACGGCCGCGTCCATGCCCGAGAGCGCCAGGGGACCGCTGAGGTACTCCTTTTGCGCATCGATAATCACCAGGCTGGCGTTGTTCAGCTTGGCCGGCGGATAGCCGCGGCCGCTGAGGTGGAACATCGTCGTTGGAACAGACATCAAGGGCTCCTTTGGATAGGGCTTTTACCCTATTGTCCCCTGCCTGAGCAGTTATGTGAATCGCTTCGCGTACAAGCAGCGTCGTTAGTGGCCTGCAGCCACCCTGGCGATATCCTTACAGGGTGTTTTTGCCGATCATTTCTTTTGCCGGGCTGTTAGAATCGCAGGTCGTCTTTCAAGGAGTCTGTTGTGATCACTTCTCGCTTGCGCACCCTGCGCGATCATATCCGTTGGGCCGTCAGCCGTTTCCACGAGCATGGCCTGTTTTTCGGTCATGGCGCCGACAACGCCTGGGATGAAGCGCGGCTGCTGGTGCTGGGCTCGGTGCACCTGCCCTGGGAAGTCGCCGATGCCTACCTAGACTGCCAGCTGGAAGACGACGAGCTGGTCAACCTGCAGCGTATGCTCAAGCGCCGCATCGAAGACCGCGTGCCGACCGCCTACCTGCTGGGCGAGGCGTGGTTCTGCGGCTTGTCGTTCATCGTCGACGAGCGCGTGCTGATTCCGCGCTCACCGATCGGCGAACTGATCGAAAAACGCTTCGAGCCGTGGCTGGCCAGCGAACCTGCGCGCATCCTCGACCTGTGCACCGGCTCCGGCTGCATCGGCATCGTCAGCGCCGAAGTGTTCCCCGAGGCTGAAGTGGTGCTGGCCGACCTGTCGTTCGAGGCACTGGAAGTCGCCAACCAGAACATCGAGCGCCATGGCCTGGAAGAGCGTGTGTATACCGTGCAGGGCGACGGTTTTGCCGGCCTGCCGGGTCAGCGTTTCGACCTGATCCTGTCCAACCCGCCGTACGTCGATGCCGAAGACTTTGCCGACATGCCCGAGGAGTATCACCACGAGCCGGAGCTGGGCCTGGCCTGCGGTAACGACGGCCTGGACCTGGTGCGACGGATGCTGGCCGAAGCGGCCGATCACCTGACCGACAAAGGGTTGCTGATTGTCGAGGTGGGCAACAGCCAGGTGCATGTCGAGGCGTTGTACCCGGAGGTGGATTTCGCCTGGCTGGAATTCGAGCGCGGCGGCCACGGGGTGTTCATGCTCACGGCTGAGCAGTGCCGCCAGCACCAGGGGCTGTTTGCCTCGAAGGTGTAAGCACCAAGCCCGCTCCTGTAGGAGCGGGCTTGCCCCGCGATAGATTCAGCGGTGAGTCGCAATCCAGATCAACAACCCCGCCTGAAACACCGCAAAGGCCACCAGGCAAGTGATGGTAAAACGCAGCCCGCTGTCTTCACGGCGGTACTTGCTGACCCGCTCGTCACGCTCGCGCAGTTGCGCCTCTTTTTCCTGCAAGGTCTGCTCGGCCTGTTGCAGCATCTGCGCGGCATCGAGGATCTCGACCCGCTGCACCTTGTCAGTGTTCCAGCCGCCTTTTAGCTCGCCAACCTGGACATCGACGAAGCGCCCCTTCAGGTGCTGGGCATCAGCGTACTCGACCTCCAGGCCATGGCTGCGCAGCACATGGTCGCGGCGCAGGCGAGTGTCTTCGTTGAGCGCATCCTTGCTTGGCAGGGCCGCACCTTCGACCCGGTAGTGCGGCCACTTGCGCTGCGCCCACTGCACCGCCTGGTTGAGCAGAAAGCGCCCTAGGCCGCGGTTCAGCGGCTCGATCTGCAAGCCGGTGTCGGGCGTGAAGGTCACATGCTTTTCTTCATGGTCGACCCACACATCGAGGTGGTTCTGTTCCTTGCGCACTTTTTGCGCCGGCAGCTGGATGGCCATGCGCAGCAGGCTGGTCTGCTTGCTGTGGCGTTCGGCATAACCGTACTGGACAAAGCGCAGCGGCCGCGCACCGCTGTTGCGGTCGGTCGGCAACGGCGCCAGGCGCAGCATCTGGAAATGTTCGGGGGTAACATCGGCCCAGGGCAGGGGGGCAACTTCCGCTGCTGCCTGCTCGGCAGTCGTCTCGGCGGTGTCCTGGGGGGCGGCTTCGGTCATCACGGCAATCCTCATGTGCGCAGCGGGCTGGTCGCATTGACGATGCCAGCACCGCTTTATCGGCAGGATTGGCCTGGACTGGAGGCGTAATTTCTGCGAATTGGCCTCAGCTGGCGGGCAACCGCTGAATGAAGTCGACAACGCGCTGGCCAAGTTCGGCTGCTTGCGGCAGTTGCGGGTCAAGGTAGCTGTCGCGTTGCTGGCTCATTTCTTCGGGGGCGATGCGCAGCATGTGGTTCATGCCCTTGATCAACGCCAGTTCGGCATCCGGCTTGGCCGCCTTGAGGATCTCGGCGTTATCGACACCGACCTGGAAGTCATGGGTGCCCTGGATGATCAATGCCGGTACCTTGACCTTGGCGAAGGCCTCGGCCGGGTCCTGGCGGAACAGCGAAATCAGGTAGGGCTGCACACTCGGGCGCAGGACGTCCTGCAGTGGCAGCGGCACGCGGGAAGAAGTCTTGCCGTTTTTCAAGCGGTCAAGGATGTCGTGGGCACTGGCCATGTAGCGCCCGGGGATGCGGTCAAACATCTGCGCGCGCAGCGCCTTGTCGATCGGCCAGCCGCTGCCGGCAATGCTGATCACCGCGCTGGCGCCGCTGTGCTCGGCGGCAAGGCTGGCGATCAGCGCACCTTCGCTGTGGCCGAGCAGGACCAGGCGGCCGAAGCGTGGGTCGGCCTTGATTTTCTGGCTCCAGGCCACCGCGTCGGCAACATAGCGTTCCACCGTCAGGTCACGCTCATCCGGCGTAGCAGCCAGGCTGGCGGCGACGCCTCGCTTGTCGTAGCGCACGCTGGCGATATTGTTTTTCGCCAGGGTCAGGGCCAGTTGCTTGAGGTTGTCGGTATTGCCGCCGTAGGGGTTGTTACCGTCGCGATCGGTCGGCCCGGAGCCAGCAATGATCAGCACCACCGGTGGCGGCTGCTCGGTGCGCGGCAACAGCAGGCTGCCGTGCAGCACGCCGCTGCCGGTATCGAGGCTGAGCGGGCGCTGGAACACGACGGGGGCAGCAGCCTGGACCAGACCACTGAACAGCAGGGCGATTACTGCAACAATACGCAACATCATCAGGCCACTATCGAGAGAGTGCGGTTTGGACCGGGGCCAGCGCAGAAGGTTCGCCGTCAGGGATGAACTGAATGGTTAGCCTGCGTATACTGGCGGCCTTGTTCAAATCTGGCTGATTCGCGGAGCGTCCTGCATGTCCGGCAATACCTACGGCAAGCTGTTCACTGTCACCACCGCTGGCGAAAGCCATGGTCCGGCGTTGGTCGCCATTGTCGATGGCTGCCCGCCGGGCCTGGAAATTTCCCTGGCCGACCTGCAGCACGACCTCGATCGGCGCAAGCCCGGCACCAGCCGCCACACCACCCAGCGCCAGGAAGCCGACGAAGTCGAAATCCTCTCGGGTGTGTTCGAAGGCCGCACCACCGGTTGCTCGATCGGCTTGCTGATTCGCAACACCGACCAGAAGTCCAAGGACTACTCGGCGATCAAGGACCTGTTCCGCCCGGCCCACGCCGACTACACCTACCACCACAAGTACGGTGAGCGCGACTACCGCGGCGGTGGCCGCAGCTCGGCGCGCGAAACCGCCATGCGCGTGGCCGCCGGCGCCATCGCCAAGAAGTACCTGGCCAGCCAGGGTATTCGCATTCGCGGCTACATGAGTCAGCTCGGCCCGATCGAAATCCCTTTCAAGACCTGGGATTCGGTGGAGCAGAACGCCTTCTTCAGCCCCGACCCGGACAAAGTCCCGGAGCTTGAGGCCTACATGGACCAGCTGCGCCGCGACCAGGATTCGGTCGGGGCAAAGATCACCGTGGTCGCCGAAGGGGTCATGCCTGGTCTTGGCGAGCCGATCTTCGATCGCCTGGACGCCGAGCTTGCCCATGCGCTGATGAGCATCAACGCAGTCAAGGGCGTGGAGATCGGCGCAGGTTTTGCCAGCGTCGCCCAGCGCGGCACCGAACACCGTGACGAGCTGACCCCGGAGGGTTTTCTCAGCAACAACGCCGGCGGCATTCTTGGCGGTATTTCCTCCGGCCAGCCGATCGTTGCCCACCTGGCCCTCAAGCCGACCTCGAGCATCACCACCCCGGGCCGCTCCATCGACGTCGATGGCAACCCGGTCGAGGTCATCACCAAGGGCCGTCACGACCCGTGCGTGGGTATCCGCGCCACGCCGATCGCCGAAGCGATGATGGCCATCGTGCTGATGGACCACCTGCTGCGCCATCGCGGGCAGAACGCCGAGGTACGCGTGAACACCCCGGTACTGGGCCAGCTGTAATGCCGGCCTCGGCCAATCGCGCTGCGGCTCGCTGAGCCGTGGCGGCGATTCCCTACTGGCGGCTGTCCAGCTTCTACCTGTTCTACTTCGCCTTGCTTGGTTCGACCGCGCCGTTTCTGGCGTTGTATTTCGATCATCTGGGTTTTTCCAGCGCGCGCATCGGCGAGCTGGTCGCCATTCCCATGCTGATGCGTTGCGTGGCCCCCAACCTGTGGGGCTGGCTGGGTGACCGCAGTGGCCAGCGCCTGCTGATCGTGCGCCTGGGGGCGTTGTCGACCCTGGCGACCTTTTCGCTGATCTTCTTCGCCAAGAGCTACGCCTGGCTGGCGCTGGTAATGGCCCTGCATGCGTTCTTCTGGCATGCGGTATTGCCGCAGTTTGAAGTCATCACCCTGGCCCATCTGCAGGGGCAGACCGCGCGTTACAGCCAGATCCGCCTGTGGGGGTCGATCGGCTTCATCCTCACCGTAGTCGGGCTTGGCCGCTTGTTCGACTGGCTGAGCCTGGACATCTACCCGCTGGCGCTGGTGATTATCATGGCCGGTATCGTCCTGGCCAGCCTCTGGGTGCCCAATGCCCAGCCGCCGGGGCAGAATGAGCGGGCCAGCGGCGGCGGCTTTCTCAAGCAACTGTCCAGCCCCGGGGTTGCCGCGTTCTACCTGTGCGTGGCGCTGATGCAACTGAGCCACGGCCCGTACTACACCTTCCTGACTCTGCACCTTGAGCACCTGGGCTACAGCCGCGGCACCATCGGCATGCTCTGGGCGCTGGGGGTGGTGGCCGAGGTGCTGATGTTCCTGGCCATGAGCTGGATTCTGGCGCGGGTATCGCTGCGCCGGGTGCTGCTGGCCAGCTTTGCCCTGGCGGCAGTGCGTTGGGCGTTGCTCGGCAATTTTGCCGAGCATTTGGGCGTACTGTTGCTCGCCCAGCTCTTGCATGCGGCCACCTTTGGCAGTTTTCACGCGGCCGCCATCGCCTTCGTGCAACGCAGCTTCGCGGCCCGCCAGCAAGGTCAGGGGCAGGCGTTATATGCCGCACTGGCCGGCACTGGCGGCGCCTTGGGCGCCCTGTATTCGGGTTACAGCTGGAACCTGCTGGGGCCGGCTACCACCTTTAGTATTGCCAGCATCGCAGCCCTGGCTGCAGCCGTTATCATTGCGCTTCGAATGAAAGAGGATAGTTGCCCCGATGAGCAGCCTTAGCGTGTATCACCAGTCCACCCCGGACACCCCAAACAAGGTACTGACTCACCTGGAGGACATCGCCGCGACCCTGCAAGAGCAGGGCGTGCGTTTTGCCCGTTGGCAGGCTGGCGCGCCGATTCAGGCGGGCGCCAGCGACCAGCAACTGATCGGCGCTTATCAAGCCAGTATCGATGCGCTAAAAGCCGAGACCGGTTACGCCCGTGTCGAGGTAAGCCGCGAAGCGGATACCAGCCTGCGCGATGAGCACACCTGTGCTGAAGAGCGACTGCACTTTTTTGCCGCCGGGCGCGGGCTGGTCAGCCTGCGGATCGAGGACTACATCTATGCGGTGTTGTGCGAGAAGGGCGATTTGATCGGCGTGCCGGCAGGGGTTCGGCACTGGTTCGACATGGGCGAGGAGCCCCGGTTCGTGGCGATCCGGGTGTGCAACCGGCCGGAAGGTGGGCTTGTACGGTTTACTGGCGATTCGATTGCCAAGATGTTCCCGCGGCTTGACGACTGCTAAACGCCATCACGGGGCAAGCCCGCTCCTACAGGTAGGAGCGGGCTTGCCCCCGCGAAGTTACCGATAAGTCGGCAAGGCAAACCGCTGCTGGCTTTGCAGCATCGAAATCACCGGCAGCTCACTGGCCTGTTCAGCCAGGTCGCGGCGAATCGCACTGATCGCCCACGACAGTTGTTCGGCGCTATGCAGCTGGGCATAAGAAATCGAGCGCTTGGTCTGGGTACCGTCGGCTGCCCGCAGGGTCAGCAGAATTCCGCCATCGGGGCGCGCCTGGGTGGTGACATCGTAGGCGGAGAATACCGAGGCGAATTTTTCCTGGATGAGGTCCATATCAGCTCCTGACTGTTAGTGGCAGACATGGAGTGACAGGTGCAGCGACTGTGCCAGCTTTTTGATTTTATAAAATCCTTATAAATCAATGGCTTAGAATTTGGTTGGGAAAGGTGTGCCGTGCATTCTGCATGGTCGTGCATTTTGCACAGTGCATTTTGCAGTATCGCCTTGGCCAATAGATTTCTTCTGTCATGGCCATGACTTATCCACCGTTGACCCGCCGCGCTCCCTGCTCAAGACTTGGGCCTTTCCGATAGCCAGGAGGTTCCCCATGTCTGACCAACGCAGGCCAACGCCGATGAACGACGACGAGGCGGCAGCGTTTGCCGAAGAGGTCTTCGACCGGGCGCGCAAGGGCGACGCGGTGATACTCGGGCGCTTGCTGGAAAACGGCTTGCCAGTGAACCTGCGCAATGGCAATGGCGACACCTTGCTGATGCTTGCCAGCTACCACGGGCACCTGGATGCCGTGGCGGTACTGCTCGAGCACGGCGCCGACCCGCAGATCGCCAATGACAAGGGCCAGTTGCCGATTGCCGGCGCGGCCTTCAAGGGTAACCTGGAGATGGTCCAGTTGCTGGTGGACAAGGGCGCCGAGGTCGATGGCGCGTCCGCCGATGGACGCACCGCGCTGATGATGGCGGCGATGTTCAACCGCACGGTGATTGTCGACTACCTGCTGGCCCAGGGCGCCAACCCGCGCCATCGCGACGCCCGTGGCACCGATGCCCTGGGCGCGGCGCAAACCATGGGCGCGCCCGAGACCACCGAGCAGTTGCTCAAGCTGCTCGGCTAACCCCACGGGGCCTTTTGCGGCTATCCTTGGCGACTTTTTTCAGCGTCGCAGGGCCCCTTCATGAAACTCCAACTGGCCGAACTCATCGGCAAAATCAGCGCTGGCTGCATGGGCGAGGACGAAGTCGCGCGTATCGCCGACGAAGCCGCCCAGGCCTATGCCGACCCGCAGGCGTTTCTCGCCGCCAACCCGGACATCAACTACGACGACAGTTTCCCGATCCCGCTGGGTGAGTGGATTGTCGTCGGCAGCCTGCCCGACACCGTGTTGTTCCAGGCTGATAGCTATCAGGACCTGTTCCAGCAGATCACCGACTCTTTCGACAAGAGCGTGCCGTTCAACCTCAAGCCCAAGCAACTGGCCAAAGTCGAGGCGCTGACCGCGCTTAACCGCATCCAGGTGCAGATGGGGGCGATGAACAAGGAAGCCGGCGGCTATGTGCTGATGAACTTCAGCCAGTTGCTCGATGACGAGCTGCAGATGGTGCTGGTCGGCAACGACGACCTGCCGCGGGTGCTGGAGCTGTGTGCCGAAGTCGGCATCGCCGCAGCGCCGGCCCTGGAAGCGCTGCGGGTGGCCGTGCACGTTTAACCCAGGGCGGTGTCGAGGAACATCATCACCGCAAAACCGCCCATCAGGCCCAGGGTTGCCGAGGTCTGGTGGCCGTTGCGGTGGGTTTCCGGAATCACTTCGTGGGACACCACGAAAATCATCGCCCCGGCTGCCAGGCCCATGCTCACCGGGTAGGCAATGGCAAAGCCGGTGGAAATACCCAGGCCGATCACTGCGCCAATGGGCTCCATCAAACCAGAACCGATGGCCACCAGCGCCGCCTTGAAGGTCGAGAGACCGGTGGCGCGCAGTGCCAGCGCTACGGCCAAACCTTCGGGAATGTCCTGGATGGCGATGGCGCTGGTCAGTGGCAGGCCGACATTCAGGTCACCGTTGGCAAAGCTGACGCCGATGGCCATGCCCTCGGGCAGGTTGTGCAGGGTGATGGCCAGGACGAACAGCCACACCCGGTTGATCCGCTCCGCCTGTGGGCCGCAGGGGCCGGTACTTTCGTGCTCATGCGGGGTGAAGCGGTCAAGGCCGAGCATCAGCAAGACCCCCAGGCCCATGCCGACCACCACCGTCAGTGCCGCGTACGGGCCGTTGCCGGTGATCTCCCGCGCGGCGTCGAGGCCCGGCAGAATCAGCGAGAAGGAGCTGGCGGCGAGCATCATCCCGGCGGCAAAGCCGAGCATCACATCCTGGGTGCGCGCGCTGACCTCGCGCAGCACCACTGCCATGACTGCGCCAAGGGCGGTGGCGGCAAATCCGGCGAGGCCGCCGAGCATGGCCATGTGCAGGTTTTGCTGGTGGTCGCCATGCACAGCATTCCACGCGCTGGCGATCAGCAGGCCGAGCACCGCCAGCAAGCTCAGGCCCAAACCTGCGCTGAGCCACGGGCTGCTTTGTGCCTGTTGCATCCAGGCGTTCCACAAGGGGACGGGAGCGGGGCTGCTGTGACTGTGGGCGGGTGGCATAGGAACCTCTCTGGGGCAATTCAATCAATCGAGTGTAACCAGCGCTGCCTGGGCGCGGCGAACGATTCGCCTCTATGGGCCTGATAGCCAGCTATCCTGAGGGCAGACGCGACCAAGGGAGCAATACCATGGGTTCTACCTTCAATAGCCTGGTTGGGCTGATCATCCTCGCCCTGGACATCTGGGCGATCATCAATGTGATCAAAAGCGGTGCCAGCGGGGGCGCCAAGATTCTCTGGATCCTGCTGATTCTGCTGCTGCCGGTGCTGGGCCTGATTATCTGGGCGATAGCCGGGCCGCGGGGCAATGTGCGGCTGTAGCCCGAGATAATCTTCAGATCAGCCAGGTCCCCTCCAGTTCCAACAGGATCTGCTTGCGCTCGATCCCGCCGGCAAAGCCGGTGAGGGTGCCATTGCTGCCGATCACCCGGTGACAGGGGATGATGATGGCAATCGGGTTGGCGCCATTGGCGGTGCCCACTGCCCGTACCGACCTGGGGTTGCCGATGGCCTGGGCAAGTTCGCCGTAGCTGCAGGTGGTGCCGTAGGGAATGCGCTGCAGGGCCTGCCAAACCTCGCACTGGAACGGTGTGCCGCGGGGCGCCACACGCACCTCGAAGGTCTCGCGCTTGCGCGCGAAATACTCGTCCAGTTGGCGCGCCACGTCGTCCAGCTGGTTGCTGGCCGGCAGCCAGTCCGCGGCCAGTTCCCAGGGCTGGGCGGCGTCCATGTGCAGCAGGCGCAGGCCCTGTTCATCGCCTGCCAGCAGCAGCGGGCCTAGCGGGCTTGGTAGGTAGCGAAAAAACATGGGGTAATGATCTCCCTGCGGATAACCCTGATTCTATTACGAAATTTTCACAAACGATTGCCGACAATTTGCGCGCGCAATTATCCGTTCGCCGAATGACCGTGCAACGCGCTCGCGTTTAGGGCACATTTGCCGATTCGTTTTACCGCCTTCCTCGAACCTGAACCCTAGGATCTTCCAATTCATGGCTAACACGGACGCCTTGAGTCAACAGCGGGCTGCGTCGCGCCCGTTGCAACCGACGCTGAAATCGCATCTGGCCTACACCCTGCTGTGCGGGCTGGTGATCATGCTGATGCTCAGCCTGGTCCGCCTCGCGTTGCTGGTCTACAACAGCGACATGATCGGCGACACGCCGACCTCGACCGTAGCCGAGGGTTTCCTCAATGGCCTGCGGTTCGACTTGCGGGTTGTGGTGTACCTGAGCATCCCGCTGCTGCTGGCGATCCTCAGTGCCCGCGCCATGGCTGCCCGCGGCCTGTTCCGGGCCTGGCTGACCATCGCCTCGAGCATTGTCATGTTCCTCGGCCTGATGGAGATGGACTTCTATCGCGAGTTCCATCAGCGCCTCAACGGCCTGGTGTTCCAGTACGTCAAGGAAGACCCGAAAACCGTGCTGAGCATGCTCTGGTACGGTTTCCCGGTGGTGCGCTACCTGCTGGCCTGGGCTTTTGGCACCTGGCTGCTGAGCCTGTTGTTCAAGGGCATCGACCGCCTGACCCGGCCTGCTGGCGGGTATGAAAGCCAGGTAGCCGGCACGCGCAGCGTTGCGCCCTGGTACGTGCGCGGCGTGGTGTTCTTCATGGTCTTGCTGGTAGCGGTCATCGCCGCTCGCGGTACCCTGCGCCAGGGCCCGCCGATGCGTTGGGGCGATGCCTTCACCACCGACTCGAACTTCGTCAACCAGCTGGGCCTGAACGGCACCCTGACCCTGATCGACGCGGCCAAGAGCCGTTTCGGCGAAGACCGCGCCAACATCTGGAAGTCGACCATCGAGCAAGGCCTGGCGACCCAGACCGTGCGCGACATGCTGCTGACCGCCAACGACAAGCTGGTCGATGCCGACAGCGCCGCCGTGCGCCGTGACTTCACCCCGCCGGCGGACAACACCCTGCCAATCAAGAACGTCGTGGTGATCCTCATGGAGAGCTTCGCCGGTCATTCGGTTGGCGCCCTGGGCAGCCCGAACAACATCACCCCGTACTTCGACAAACTGGCGAAAGAGGGCCTGCTGTTCGACCGCTTCTTCTCCAACGGCACCCATACCCACCAGGGCATGTTCGCCACCATGGCCTGCTACCCGAACCTGCCGGGCTTCGAATACCTGATGCAAACCCCGGAAGGTGGCCACAAGCTGTCCGGCCTGCCGGCGCTGCTCAGTGCTCGTGACTACGATGACGTCTACGTCTACAACGGTGACTTTGCCTGGGACAACCAGTCCGGTTTCTTCGGCAACCAGGGCATGACCACCTTCATCGGCCGTAACGACTTCGTCAATCCGGTGTTTTCCGACCCGACCTGGGGTGTGTCCGACCAGGACATGTTCGACCGTGGTAACGAAGAGCTGGCCAAGCACGATGGCAAGAAGCCGATCTACGCGCTGCTGCAGACCCTGTCCAACCACACGCCGTATGCGCTGCCCAAGGATCTGCCGGTCGAGAAGGTTACCGGCCAGGGCCGCCTGGACGAGCACCTGACTGCCATGCGCTACTCCGACTGGGCCCTGGGCCAGTTCTTCGAGAAAGCGCGCAAGGAGCCTTACTTCAAGGAAACCCTGTTCGTCATTGTCGGCGACCATGGCTTCGGCAACCACCAGCAGGTCACCGAGCTCGACCTCGGGCGCTTCAACGTGCCGCTGCTGCTGATCGCCCCGGGTATCCAGGAGAAGTTCGGTGCGGTCAACCACACCGTGGGTACCCAGATCGACATCGTGCCGACCATCATGGGCCGCCTGGGCGGCGAAACCCGTCACCAGTGCTGGGGCCGTGACCTGCTCAACCTGCCAGCCGGTGACCAGGGCTTCGGCATGATCAAGCCATCGGGCAGCGAGCAGATCGTCGGCCTGGTCAAGGGCGACCGGATCCTGATCGAGTCCAAGGACATGTCGCCACGCATGTACCGCTACGAGCTGGGCGCCAACTTCAAGGCCGAGCTGATCGAAGCCCCGGACCAGACCGAGCTGACCCACAAGCTTGAGTCGTTCATCCAGACCGCGACCAAGAGCCTGCTGGATAACACTGCGGGTGTAGTGCACGGCACCCCGGAATAACGACGTTGCGGGTGCTGTAAACAGGACCCCGGCTTGCCGGGGTCTTGGCTTTCTGGGCCATGGATGCTCAAATCGCGCGCTTGAGGAAGCGGGGGCTGCAACGGCGCCCATCAAAAAAGGATTTTTGCGTGCGCGTGTTCGTATTGTTTGCCGGCCTGTGCCATTCACTGTTGGCGCTG
This sequence comes from Pseudomonas sp. 2(2015), assembly GCF_000955865.1. Lineage (NCBI taxonomy): Bacteria > Pseudomonadati > Pseudomonadota > Gammaproteobacteria > Pseudomonadales > Pseudomonadaceae > Pseudomonas > Pseudomonas sp. 2(2015). The sequence goes on along the minus strand of NZ_JYOF01000003.1, from coordinate 920,946 downwards.
GCCGATGTTGCACCGGCGGATTACCAGACGCCCCCCGGCTGGCGTACCGAATGCATGGGCCGGGTGCAGTTCGATGTGCCCAAGGACATTGCCTGGCACACTTCCAGTGGCTACTGGCAGTACTACAATTTCGAGCTCCCCACTCCCACAATCACCCCTGGGGACAAGCAGATTGCCTACGGCGAAGGATTGACCGGCGAGCTGCCCTTTCTGGTCGACATTGAGGTCAGCCCGTTGACCACCCGTGCACTCTACGAACAGATCCGCTATGTGCAGGGCCTCACCCGTGGCCCGGCGCAGGAGCGGGTGGTGAAGGCGCAGATGGAGGCGCTGGATGCCGCCATCTCTGCGAGCCGTGACGACGAAACGCGCTACAGGGCCCTGAGTGATCAGTACTACGACTTGCGTGAAAAGCTCCAGCGCATAGGCTATGTGACTTCGCAACTGGTGGTGCTTGACGACATGATCAAGCAATTTACTGGCGAGGGGCGGTCGGTGGCGAAGCTGCAGGTCGAGCGCGATGCCTTCTTCGAGGAGCAGGCGCAATGGCCGACCGATGTAGAGTACGAGCATGAGCGCTTTATCGAGCTGGGTGTGCCAGACGCCTCTGCAAACTGGTATGAAGGCAATCTGACTGCCTACCTGTGGCGCGATCAACGCATCTACCGATTCAAGTTCTACAGTGGCGCCAATACCGCGACAGACACCGCGGCGCTGGCCCGGCTGGAGCCCAGGGCACGCACCGTGCTGGCTGCGTTCCGTACCCGCAAGCAATACGAAACTCCCCAGGAAAACGGCTTCTGTGTGCCATATGGCTTCATTGCCGACGATGGCGCACCGCGGCATGCCATCACCCTGGGCTTCACGCCGGCAGACAACCCCAAGCTGCTGCACCGCCTGAGCATGAGCAACGATGATGAAAAAGCCGTCGACATGGTCCCGATGCTGCTGGATCGACTGATTGCCAACCCGTTTCCGCTGCAGATCAGCGTCGATAAGTTCGGGCCCTCAAGCGTGCGGATCGGCGCCGCCAAGGGCAGGTTCGGCGGTGCACGCTTTCGCGTCTATGAGCCTGACAGTTTGAAGCCGGCGGCCACAGAAACGTTCAGGATGGTCGCCGGCGCCTTGGGCTCCGGCTACCAGCCCACTGTGGTGCTGGGAGTGACCGATGAACACTCTGAGCCGCCGCTGCAGTTCGAGCCTTCCAGGGACGATTTTCTACGCACGCTGCAAAGCATACGCGCGCTGCCAGGCGCTCATCGCTTCGAGCCGCAAGAAGACTGAACAACCACCGCTGTATCGAGGTCAACGGAAGGTAAGCCTGATTCACCCTGAACATCTGTACAGAGGAGAGTCCAATGAAAGCATGGGTCATTACCTTCGTTGACCAGAAGGGCGAGCGTACCTCGCTGCCGCTCAGCGCAGAGCTGGAACCGAGTATCGAAGAGGCGGCGCGGCTGATTCGCTCCCATCTGTTTCCGGTCCTGGGCGAGCTGGACCTCAATGATTTCCAGGACCGCGAAACCTCGCCAACGGCCAAATGGCTGAAGGAGCAGAACGGGGTGGAGATCACTGCCATCACTGAAGGGCCTTGAACCCGCATGCCGGCTGGCACGCTGGGCAATCAGGCGCTACGCTGCAGACAAGGTCGGGCGATTTTTTCTGATTGTCCGGGCTTGCCGATCCACGTCACGCAACAGCTCGAATTGCCCCCGCACGGCTTGTGTGGCGGGCAGGTGCGTTTTGCACTGAAAGTCTATCCATCGGTAATGAGGAGGACGATTCATGAGCAGCCAATACGAGGACATCAGCAGCACGGTCTTGCGTCGGATGAAAGAAGGGGGGTTCAACTTCGCGCAGATTCATCCCATCGAGTTTTATGCGGTCTTTCCGGACGAGGCACGGGCGCGGCGAGCGGCAGGTAAGTTTCGCGGCGAATCACTCAGTGCCCAGGTCCACGAGCGCGATGATGGCGCCTGGCACCTGGAGCTGAGCAAGGTGATGTTTGCAACCTATGGCGGTATCGGCGAATTCGAACAGGATTTCGAAGCGGTGATCGCCCCGCTGGGCGGAGAAATAGAAGGCTGGGGCGTCAAGCAGGAACGTCAACTGGCTTGACCGGCAAGCAAGCGCGGCGCTTCGCAATGAGGCGCCGCCGTCAAAGCGAGCGCAGCGGTTGCACAGATCTGGTGCGACCGTTCTTCGTTTAAAACGCAACATACTGAATAACAAGGAATTGTGCCGCTGGCACGGGGCTTGCGATGGCTCCGCTGCACGGGTGACAAGGAGTTCGGCATGATCCGCACCTTTTATGACGAAATGTACGCCGCTGACGGCCAGGTCCGTCCGCACTACCGGGAATTCGCCCGCTGGCTGGCCGAAACCCCGCCAGAGCTGCTGGCCCAGCGTCGACGTGAAGCCGACCTGCTGTTCCACCGCGCCGGCATCACCTTCACCCTCTATGGCGACGAGCAGGGCACCGAGCGCCTGATTCCCTTCGATACCATCCCGCGCAGCATCCCGGCCAGTGAATGGCGGGTGGTCGAACGGGGCTGCATTCAGCGGGTCAAGGCGCTGAACCTGTTTCTAGCCGACCTGTATCACGACCAGCGCATTATTCGCGCCGGGATCATTCCGGCCGAGCAGGTGCTGGCCAACGAGCAGTACCAACTGGCGATGCAGGGCCTGGACCTGCACCGCGACATCTATTCGCACATTTCCGGGGTCGACCTGGTGCGCGACAGTGATGGCAGTTACTACGTGCTCGAAGACAACCTGCGCACCCCCAGCGGCGTCAGCTACATGCTTGAAGACCGCAAGATGATGATGCGCCTGTTCCCCGAGCTGTTCGCTGCCCAACGCATCGCGCCGATCGATCATTACCCCAACCTGTTGCTCGATACCCTCAAGAGCTCAAGCCCGCTGGACAATCCCAGCGTGGTGGTGTTGACGCCCGGGCGTTTCAACAGCGCCTTCTTCGAGCATGCCTTCCTCGCCCGCGAGATGGGCGTCGAGCTGGTCGAGGGCGCCGACCTGTTCGTGCGTGACGAGCGGGTATTCATGCGCACCACCGACGGCCCCAAGGCGGTGGATGTGATCTACCGGCGCCTGGACGATGCCTTCCTCGACCCGCTGGCCTTCAACCCCGATTCGATGCTCGGTGTGCCCGGGCTGCTGGCGGCTTATCGCTGCGGCAACGTGGTGCTGGCCAATGCCATTGGCACCGGGGTGGCCGACGACAAGTCGATTTACCCCTATGTCACCGACATGATCCGCTTCTACCTCGACGAGGAGCCGATCCTCAAGAACGTGCCGACCTGGCAGTGCCGCAAGCCTGAAGAACTGTCCCACGTGCTGGCGCACCTGCCGGAGCTGGTGGTCAAGGAAACCCAGGGTTCCGGCGGCTACGGCATGCTGGTCGGGCCGGCGGCCAGCCGTGCCGAGATTGAGGCGTTCGCCGCCCGGATCAAGGCCCGGCCCTCGGCCTATATCGCCCAGCCGACGCTGTCGCTGTCGACCTGCCCGACCTTTGTCGAAAACGGTATCGCCCCGCGGCATATCGACCTGCGCCCGTTCGTGTTGTCCGGGCGCGAGACCCGGGTGGTGCCAGGCGGCCTGACCCGGGTCGCGCTGCGCGAGGGCTCGCTGGTGGTCAACTCGTCCCAGGGGGGCGGCACCAAGGACACCTGGGTGGTCGAGGATTAAGTCATGCTGAGTAGAACTGCCTCTGATTTGTACTGGATGTCGCGTTACCTGGAGCGGGCGGAAAACCTCGCGCGGATGCTCGATGTCAGTTATTCGCTGTCGCTGATGCCGCAAGACGGGCGCGGCGACGGCCTGGATGAAATGGCCATGCCGCTGCTGATCACCGGTACCCTCGACGACTACCTCGAGCGCCATGGCCAGCTGCATGCCGAACGCCTGCTGCACTTCTTCGCCCTCGACCCGGAAAACCCGGCGAGCATTTACAGCTGCCTGGGTGCCGCGCGGGCCAGTGCCCATGCGGTACGTGGGCGGATCACCGCCGACATGTGGGAAAACATCAACGCCACCTGGCTGGAAATTCGTGGCATCGCCGAGCAAGGCCTGGGCCGCTATGGCATGAGCCGTTTCTGTGAGTGGATCAAGGAACGCTCGCACCTGTTCCGTGGCGCCACTTACGGCACCATCATGCGCAACGACGCCTTTCGCTTCATTCGCCTGGGCACCTTCATCGAGCGCGCCGACAACACCCTGCGCTTGCTCGATGCCCGCTACGAGATGCTTGGCGACGAGGCCGAGGCGGTCAGCGACAGCTCGGCGCGCGGTTACTACCAATGGAGCGCCTTGCTGCGCGCGCTGTCGTCATTCGAGGCTTACACCGAAATCTACCGTGATGCACCGGCCGCTCGCCATGTTGCCGAGTTGCTGCTGTTGCGCGCCGACGTGCCGCGCTCGCTGCGTGCCTGCACCGAGGAAATCGACCTGATCCTCGCCAGCCTGCCCGGCGGCAACGGCCGCCCGGCCCAGCGCCTGGCCGCCGAGGTGGACGCGCGCCTGCGCTACACCTCGATCGATGAAATCCTTGCCGAAGGGCTGCACCCCTGGCTGACCCATTACATCCCGCTGGTGCGTGAACTGGGCAACGCCATTCACAGCGCCTACCTGGAGGCCGTATGAGACTGACCATTAGCCACGAAACTGCCTACCACTACGAAGACCAGGTGCGTGCCAGCATCCAGTACCTGCGTCTGACTCCGCACGACAGCGAGCGTCAACAGGTGCTCAGTTGGCAACTGGACCTGCCGCGGCCGGTGCGCGCGCAACTGGACCCGTTCGGCAACATCCTGCATGTGCTGAGCCTGGAAGAGCCACATTCGGACCTGGTCATCGGCGCCCGTGGCCTGGTCGACATTGATGAAAGCCGCGAGGCCGAGCACGAGCTGCAATCGCCGCTGCCGTTCCTGCGCTTCACCCGCCTGACCGAAGCTGACGAAGCCTTGCGTGCCTTCGCCAGCCAGCAATGCCGCAAGCGCCGTGACCGCTCGACGTTGATCGAACTGATGAATGCCCTGAACCAGCGTATGGCCTACAGGCCCGGCAGCACCGCCGTGGATACCAGCGCCGCCCAGGCGTTTGCCGGCGGCGCCGGGGTGTGTCAGGACCACACCCATGCCTTCCTGGCCTGCGCGCGCAGCCTGGGCATCCCGGCGCGCTATGTGTCCGGTTACCTGTTCGACAGCGACAGCCAGCAGATGGCCAGCCACGCCTGGGCCGAAGCCTGGCTGGAGGATGCCTGGTACAGCTTCGATGTCACCAACCAACTGGCCCGGCCTGAACGCCACCTGAAACTGGCGGTGGGCCTGGACTACCTGGATGCCTGCCCGGTGCGCGGCATGCGCCGCGGTGGTGGTTTCGAGCAGATGCACGCCAAGGTGCTGGTGACCCCGACCCTCAACGCCCAGCAGCAGTGAGCCTCAGGGTTTGCGCGTGGCCATGTGGGCCAGGTACGCCAGCAGCGCATCCAGCTCGCTATCGCTGATGACCGCTGCGGCAAACCCGGGCATTTTTGCCTGGGGCCACTGGCGCAGGCTTTGCGGGTCACGGATGTAACGCCGGAGGAAATCGGCCTGGAAGTACTCGGTCGGGTTGTGCGGCAGGTTCAGGTCCGGACCGAACTGGGCGTCCCCGGCGCCGTTGAGGCGATGGCAGGCCAGGCAGTTCTTCTGGAACACGGCAAAGCCCTGGTTGACCGGGTTGTCGGCGCTAATGCCTGGCGCCGGGCGCATGGCCGGGAAGCGTTCGGCCACTGCCGCCAGGCGGCGAATGCTGGCGACCTGGAAAGGCCATTGCTCAGGGCTGATGCGCCCGGCTTGCGGGTCGGTCCAGACCAGGTAAAACGGCCCGGCACCGGGCTTGCCCTTGGCCAGTGCCGGCCAGGGTCTGGCCGGGTCTTCAATGGCCAGCCAGGCCCGCGCAGGGCCGTCCTTGAGCAAAGGCGCGGCGGGCATCTCGGCGGCGAAACCGTCCAGGGCAATGGCTTGCAGGTGATCATCGGCCTGCACTCCCTGTAGGAGCACAGCCAGTGGTACCGCGCGGTAATGCATGGTTCGCTTGTAGGAAACGTCGTTGTCAATCTGGATATCCTGCGCCAGCGGATGCGCCAGCAACTCGGCGCTCTGCCAGTGGCGGCTGCCGTTGCCCAGGTCGAGGGTCAACTGCGCCGCCTGCAGGGGCAGGCACAGCAGGGCGAGCAACAAGCTGAAACAGTGGCGCATGGGCAGTCTCCAACCATCAGGGTCGGCAGATTACCTGCACACAACCGGCTTGTGCCAGGCACAAACCGCGGGAAGAGGGCATGCCGCTCAGCCGAACAGGCGTGAAAGGTTCGGCAGGATCAACAGCAGCGTAGTGGCGAAGAGAATGAGCCCGGCTTGACGTACTTTGTGTTGTTTGAACATGGCTGACCGCCTTTTTGTTGTTATTCCTGAGTGCCCAGAGGCTTCCTTGTCGTCGATCTGGCGAACATCATTTAACGTGGTGAAACATTAAGTCGCGAACCGTTGCTAATGGGTATACAGCTAACCTTAGGGTCAACGTCACCCGTGTTTTAGAACGCTTTAATCTGCACTTATTGCGCTTCAGATGTTTTTCGCTATGAGGCCTTTGGCCATCCACCAGCATTCCCCTTGCTAGACGCCTGCGTCACATCGGCAAGTGGATCCCAACCTTATGACCGTTCGTCCGAGCATCATACTTGCCTGCGCGCCTTATTCGGGGCAGGCTTTACGGGGCAATCCCGCCTTTGTCGTTCAGGACTATCTCTATGTCGCTACGCATCTGCATCCTGGAAACCGACGTCCTGCGACCGGAGCTGGTCGAGCAGTATCAGGGCTACGGACGGATGTTCGAGCAGCTGTTTACCCGCCAGCCAATCGCCGCCGAGTTTCGCGTCTACAACGTGTTGAACGACGAATACCCCGATGATGACCAAGTGTTCGATGCCTACCTGGTTACAGGCAGCAAGGCCGACTCGTTCGGTGATGATCCGTGGATTCACAAGCTCAAGGCGTTCCTGCTGGAGCGCTATCAGCGTGGCGACAAACTGCTTGGCGTGTGTTTTGGTCATCAACTGCTGGCGCTGCTGCTGGGCGGCAAGAGCGAGCGCGCGCACCAGGGCTGGGGGGTGGGTACCCACCGCTATGTGATGAACGCCAAGGCGCCGTGGATGAGCCCGCAGGTTGAAGAGCTGACCTTGCTGATCAGCCATCAGGACCAGGTCACCCGCCTGCCGGAAAACGCCACGGTGATCGCCTCAAGCGATTTCTGCCCCAACGCCGCCTACCACATCGGCGACCAGGTGCTGTGCTTCCAGGGCCACCCCGAATTCATCCACGACTACTCGCGGGCGCTGCTCGAGCTGCGCCAGGACAGCCTCGGCCAGGAAGTCTACCGCAAGGGCATCGATAGCCTGGCGCATGAGCACCAGGGCAGCACGGTGGCCGAATGGATGATGCGCTTCGTCGCGCACAAGCCCCAGGGCAGTTCGGCCTGAGGCCTGCCGTTACAGCCAGCCGGAGCGCTTGAAGCTGGCGTACAGCGCCGTGCAGCCCACGGCGATCCCGCCCAGCACGGCAAAGTAGCCGTAGTGCCAGCTCAGCTCCGGCATGTTCTGAAAGTTCATCCCGTAGATCCCCGCCACGGCGGTGGGGAAGGCCAGGATCGCCGCCCAGGCGGCGAACTTGCGCTGCACGATGCTCTGGCGTGACGACTCCAGCAGCATGCCGATCTCGATGGTCTGGCTGGCGATGTCGCGAATCCCTGCCAGGTCCTCCATCTGCCGGGTAACGTGGATCTGCACGTCACGAAAGTACGGGCGCATGTTCTTGTCGATGAACGGGAAGGTCAGACGCTGCAGTTCTTCGCTGACCTCGACCATCGGCGCCACATAGCGGCGCAGGCGCAGGATGTCGCGGCGCAGGCTGTGGATGCGCTGGATGTCTTCTTCCTTGAGCGAGCCGCTGAGCACGCTGCGCTCAAGCTCCTCGATCTCGCCATGAATGGCTTCGCTGACCGGCTGGTAGTTCTCGGTGACGAAGTCGAGCAGGGCGTAGAGCACGAAGTCTTCGCCGTGCTCGAGCAGCAGCGGCCGGGCCTCGCAGCGCTGGCGCACCAGGGCGTAGGATTTCGAGTGGCCGTTGCGGGCGGTGATGATGTAGCCGTTGCCGGCAAAGATATGGGTTTCGATGAACTCCAGCTTGCCTTCATGGCGCACTGGCGAATAAGTGACGATGAACAGCGCATCGCCGAAGGTCTCGAGCTTGGGCCGGCTGTGCTTTTCCAGCGCGTCCTCGATGGCCAGCTCATGCAGGTTGAACTGGCGTTGCAGGTTGGCCAGTTCCTGGGCGTTGGGCTCTTCCAGGCCGATCCAGACAAAATGTCCGGGTTTGCTTGCCCACTGGCTGCCTTCATCGAGGCTGATATTGGTGACTTTTCTGCCGGCGCTGTACACCGCCGCCGCAACGACTCGACCCATGGTTGTCCGCTTCTTCTGTTAACCGTGCCAGTAGCTTGGTATGACCGGCACGATTCGGCAACCGTTCACGCCTGGGTCAGTTCACTTTCCATGCGATCGATGCAGTGTTGCATCTGCAGGCGGCACTGTTCGGCCAGGGCCGGCACATCCTGCTGGGTCAGGCCGCTGGTGGCGATCGGCGCCAGCGAACGGATGATGACCTTGCTGCGCCGCCAGCCGTTGAGCTTCAGGCGGCTGGCATAGCGGCTGACGCACACCGGCACGATCGGCACACCGGCTTCCACGGCCATGTGGAAGGCACCCTTTTTGAAGGTGATCAGATGCTCGCCGGCATTGCGCGTGCCTTCGGGGAACACCCAGATCGAGGTGTCGTCTTCGCTCAGGGTGCGGGTGGTGGTCTGCATGGCCCGGCGCGCCTGGTAGGCATTGCCGCGATCGACCAGGACGTTGCCGCCCAGCCAGAACAACTGGCCGAACAGCGGGATCCATTTCAGGCTCTTCTTGCCGATGCACACGGTGCGCGGCGGCACCACATGGCCGAGCACGAACAAGTCGTAGTTGGACTGGTGGTTGGCGATGATCACGCAGCCCGGCGGCTGGTCGAACAGCGGGCCGACCTCGGCCTTGATCTCAAGGCGCATCAGCCAGGTGGCGGGCAGGCCGTAAAGGCGTGCACAAATTCGGCTGTTGTCCGGGTTGAACGGTCGGCACAGGCCGACCAGCACACCAAGAACACCGGCCAGGAGAAAATGCAGCCCCAACAGGAACATGCGGATTATAAAAAGCATTCGTACGACTCACACCAGGCAAACGCGGCGCAGTGTACGGGTGTGCACTTCTATCGGCAAACGCTCATTGGGCGGGACAGGCCTGATTACACAATTAGTTGCAATCAGGCCTTGGTAGGGGGTCAGCCGAGGTGTTCCTGGTCGCGGATGATCGCGTCGTCGAGCAGCTCCAGCAGAGCTTTGCGCACCTTGAGCTTGGTGTGCTTGTGGGCGTTCATGTTGATCTTCTTCAACTGCCGGGCGGCAGTCAGCGCAGCTTCCTGAAGTTGCTCGACCGGCACGACCTTGTCGAGGAAACCGGCGTCCACGGCGCTGACCGGGTCGAACATCTCGGCATTGATCACCGAGCGGTGGAATGCTGCACGGCGCAGGCGATCGCGGGCCAGTTCAATACCGGCGTGGTGCATGGTCATGCCGATCTGCACTTCATTAAGGCCAATGCTGAACGGGCCTTCGACACCGATGCGGTAGTCGGCCGAGAGCAGCAGGAAAGCGCCCTTGGCCACCGCGTGGCCCGGGCAGGCGACGATGATCGGGAACGGGTGCGAAAGCATGCGCCGGGCCAGGGTCGAGCCTGCGGTGACCAGGCTGACGGCTTCTTTAGGGCCTGCGGTCATGACTTTGAGGTCATAGCCACCGGACAGAATGCCGGGCTGGCCGGTGATGATTACCACCGCGCGGTCCTGCACGGCCTGGTCGAGGGCGGCATTGAAGGCCTTGATGACGTCAGGCGAGATGGCGTTGACCTTGCCGTTGTTCAGGGTCAGGGTGGCAATGCCGTCTTCGAGGTGGTAGGTAATCAGCTCACTCATGACAGAGTTCCTTAAAGGGGAGTGGGGCAGACGTTACTCAGGCAAGTGCCCGAGGTAAAGCGCTGTGACTGACTGACCGGTCAGCTTGACGGCCCGTTCGCTCGTGCTAACGGGAGTAGGTGAATCGGCGCTGTCAAAGCACGCCAGAGAATGGCGGCTTTGCCCTGTGTACCGTGGTTTTTTGCTTGAATGGCTTAAGCGCATGAATATTCTGAAAAAAACCTTTGCCATCAGAACCTCTTTCGACTACATTAGCGCGCCTCGACAGGCTGAACTGCTTGAAGAGAAACGGTGAAGTGTCCGAGTGGCTGAAGGAGCACGCCTGGAAAGTGTGTATACAGGAAACTGTATCAAGGGTTCGAATCCCTTCTTCACCGCCATATCTAGAAAAGCCCCCGACCTGAACAAGGTCGGGGGCTTTTTGTTTTGCCCATGAAAAAGGATGTTTCAGATGCTCAAAGAATGTTTTACCAAGGCGCAGATCCTCGCCGCCGAACAATTGCTGACCTTGGTCAGCCCGTCGGCGGCAATGGCCAGCCAGCATGTCCAGGCCCTGCGCGAGGTCGAGCTGGATGAAGACGACATCGAGGAATTCGAGGACGATCCGCAGCAACTGATGTACATCGTCAAGGACGTGGCAGACTGGGAGTCGGTGTTCTTTGTCGACTGGAAAGACACCGAGTCTTTTGTGCAGAGCGTGCAGCAGTTGGCCGAGGCACGGGATGCCGACGTTACGTTCGGCGTTGAGGACGCGGAAGATGAAGACTTCCTCGAAGGCACCACGGTGCCCGAACTGATGGTCACCGCCCACGACGAGCTGCACAAGCAGGGCCTGGTGCTGTGGAACTGGTCTACCGACGGTGACTGCTACAGCGGTTTCATTACCACCAGGGACGTGGCGACGCAGCTGGTGGCGTTGGGCAAAGTGCTGGAAGTAGAAATCCGCGAGGGTAGCGAGCCGTTCTGATAGTGGTGCTTGGTGGGAGCTGGCTTGCCAGCGATGAGGCCAGTGCAGTCAGCACATCAGGCGCTGCCTGGATTACGACCGCTTCGCGCTCGATCGCTGGCAAGTCCAGCTCCCACAGGTCCGGCGGCGCACGCAGATTCATAGTGGGAGCTGGCTTGACCCGCGATGAGCCCCTCAGAAGCTCACAGACGCCGAAACCCGTGCGGTGCGCGGCGCCCCCTGAAACAGATAACCATCCCCCAGGTACTCCCCGGCATCGCGCCAGTAGCGTTTGTCGAAGACGTTATCCACCATCAGCCGCAGCACCGTGTCGTAACCACCAATCCTGGTGCTGTAACGGCTGCCCAGGTCAAACACCGCATAGCTGCCAACCTCAACCGTTCCAGCCTGATTGGCGTACTTGCTGGCGCTGTAGCGCGCACCGCCGAGCAGGGCCAGGCCCGGGATCGGCAGGCTGTAGTCGGCCTGCACCGCAGCGCGCAAGTTCGGTACGTTGAGCGCCTGATGGTCTTCGTAGTCAGCTGTGCCGCTGTTTTTGACCCGCGCGCGAATTGCCGCAGCATTGGCGTTGATCTGCAGGTTGGAGGTCAGCCAGCCGCTGGCGCCCAGCTCCAGGCCGATGTTTTTTTGCTGGCCTTGCTGCACATAGGTGAAACCACCGGCACCGTCAGGTTGTGAATACTGATAGGCCTGGCGCAGTTGGAACAGCGCGGCGCTCAGGCTCAGGCGTTGCCAGTCGCGCTTGATGCCGACTTCCAGTTGATGGGACAGGGTCGGCGCAAGAATCTCGGCACCGTTACTAGCGAACCACGGCGCAGTACCGCCGGAAGACAGGCCCTTGCTATAGCTGGTGTACAGGGCGATGTCCGGGCGCGGCTTGTAGATCAGCGCGGCATTGGGCAACAGTTGATAGTCGCGGGTGTGGCGGCCTGAGTTGCCATCTTCGCCGAAGGTTTTTTCATCCAGGCGCACCAGGCGTGCGCCCAGCACGGTCTGCCAGTGCTCATTGAAACTGATGCGGTCGCTGGCGAATATTCCGTATTGGCGGCTGTCGAGTCTGCGGGTGCTGTGGCCAGGTTTTTTTTCAGACGGCTCCAGCGCCGGCGTTTGTTGATAGATGTTGCCGCTGCCGATCCACTCGTTGAAATAGGGGCGCTGATCGAGGGTTCGACGCTGAGCGCTGCTACCGATGGTCAGCTCGTGGCCAACGCCCAGGCTGTCGAAGCGGCCATTGAGCGCCACTTGAGCCTCATCGGTGCGTCGGGTGTCGTCGGGGCTGCGGTAGTCATAAATGTCATAGTCGCCTGCCTCGCTGAAGTAGGCGCCTTCACTCGACCCCCAGGCAAACGAACTGTAGTCATCGATCACCACCTTGCTGCGCGAGGCGCTGACGCTGCCGGTCCAGTTGTCACTGAAGCGATATTCGAAGCGCCCGCCAAGGTTCAGCGAGTCGATGCTCACCGGGTTGGCCCAGTGCTGATAGGCCAGGCGGTCATGCGGGTCGATGCCGTGGGGCAGGCTGTTGCCGCCGAGCAACTGGTAGCCCGGCACCGAACGCTGCTCGCGCTGCTGGTATTCGGCATCCAGCTGCAGCACGGCGTCGGGGTTGATCTGCCAGTCGAAGGCCAGCGAGGCGAAGTCGCGCTTGCCGTCGGCGTGGTCGACGTAGCTGCGGATGTCCTCATGCGCCAGGTTGGCGCGCAGGCCGAACTGACGCTCGCTGCCGAACCAGCCGCCGAGGTCGGTGGCCAGGTAGCGCTCGCCTTGTTCGTTGCTTGAAACCGTCACCGAGCGCACATCCTCCGGGCGCTTGGTCACGTAGTTGATCAGGCCACCGGGTTCCGACACGCCGCTTTGCAAGCCCGACAGGCCCTTGAGCAACTCGACCTGTTGCTTGTTCTCCAGCGCCACGTTCTGCTCGCCGGCGATGGTCTGGCCGTTGATCTTGTAGCTGCTGGCGGCGTTGAGCTCGAAGCCGCGCACGTTGAAGTTTTCGTAGTATCCGATCGGCGCATAGCTTTCACCCACCGAGGCATCGCTTTGCAGCACTTCACTGAGCTTGCGCACCTGGCGGTCGGCCAGCAGTTGCTCGTTGAACACTGCAATCGAGGCCGGCGTATCGAGCAGTGGCGCCGGCTGGAAACCGCCGACCGCGGCTTCGCGGGCCTGGTACCCCTCGCTATAGACCTGCGACACCTGCAGCGGGGCCAGGGTGATGCTGTCCTCGGCCAGGCTGTGTGTAGCCGGCAGGGCCAGGCTCAGGCCGAGCAGGCGCAAGGGCAGGCGAGGGCGAGGCAGGGTCATGCAGGAGCTCCTTGAAAACGAACGCGAACGCGCCGTTATCGATCGGCTGCTGTCCGGCAGGGCGTATTTGCCCGATAGGCGATGAGGGGCGCGAGCCCGGGTGGCGAAAGCCTGCCGGGTATTGCGCCGGGCAGGCGGGGGCGCAATCTTAGCAGGGGCGACCGGTTGGCGGCGCCCCTGTTTTCAATCGATTGTCATGACCATGAACGTACGAGGGCTGTGCGGATTCAGCCGTTCGCTGCCGCCTGGCTGTGGCGTCGCCAATTGCCGTCGATTTTCGACCAGGTCTTCTTGTCGGTGATGGCCATCAGCTTGCGACCATCCTTGAAGGTCGCCAGGAAGGTCACTTCTTCTTCCTTGCCGCCTAGCCAAAGGCCGGCGATCAGGCCGACCGGGCCGGCCACCAGGGCGCCGGCAACGCCCCAGCCCAGCGCACTGCTCAGGCTGCGGCTGGATTCCTGATTGGCGACGATCAGGTCGGTAATGCGGGTCAGGGCGATTTTCTCGCCAGGTGAGGGGCTGCGGGCGGTCTTGAGTGTGAGCGATCCATTGCGGTACTCGCCTTCACCTTGCAAGAAATCGCCGGATTGAACCGTGAGTCTTGTCATAGTGGCATCCAGGTTGAAAGGGCTGTTGACCAATCCCTACTCAGCGCCCGGGCCCGTCACAAGTCAATGGCCAGCCGACGGAGGGTCACCCGCTAGTTGTCAAAAAAAGTAAAGGCTCAGAATCACCGGGTTATAACGGCATGTCGCATTCTTATAATTAAACTTCGATTATGCAACTAAAACTGTCGGGTCAGTTTTCGTCTAGGGCCGGGGTTTTTGTCAGTCTCGATATATCGTCGTTTGCGCAAATGTATACGCATTGGCTAAATCAAGGGTTTGCGCGTGTAGGACAATAAACAATTAGTCTTATTGAAAATTGACGTCAAAAAAAGCTGGACAGTTCAATTCCACCTGTGTCAGTTTTTCCCCGCCTCATTCAGGCGAGTGATAGGACGATCTCGCCGCAGGAGCGTCCTATCGGACAACAACTGCTTTTTTGTAAACAAGGAAGTGTCTGTATGTCGAAAGTCAAAGAAAGCGCTATTGTTTCAGCTGGCTCTGTATTGCAACCGCACGGTGCAAGTTCCGCTTACAGCCTGATCAATAGTTTCGGCCATCAATATGATCGCGGCGGCAGTGCGACAGTCAATGGCAAACCTTCGTTCTCGGTCGACCAGGCCGCTACCCAGTTGCTGCGCGACGGCGCTGCCTGGAAAGACCTGAACAAGGACGGCACCATCAGCCTGACCTATACCTTCCTGACCAAGGCACCTTCTGACTTCTACGGTCAGGGGCTGGGCTCGTTCAGCGCCTTTTCCGCGCAGCAGAAAGCCCAGGCCAAACTGTCCATGCAGTCGTGGGCGGACGTGGCCAAGGTCACCTTCAAGGAAGGCGCCTCGGGCGGCGACGGTCACATGACCTTCGGCAACTACAGCGATGGCAGCACCGGCGGCGCGGCATTCGCCTACCTGCCGTTCGATGGCCCGGGTTCGCACAAGGGCGAATCCTGGTACCTGATCAACAATCAGTACCAGGCCAACGTCAACCCGGAAAACGGCAACTACGGCCGTCAGACCCTGACCCACGAAATCGGCCACGTCCTGGGCCTGTCCCACCCCGGCGACTACAACGCCGGCGAAGGCTACCCGACCTATGCCGATGCTACCTACGGCCAGGACACCCGTGGCTACAGCGTCATGAGTTACTGGGGCGAGAGCAACACCAGCCAGAACTTCACCAAGGGCGGTGTGCAGGTGTACTCCTCGGCACCGCTGATGGATGACATTGCCGCCATCCAGAAGCTCTATGGCGCCAACTACGCGACCCGCTCCGGCGACACCGTGTACGGCTTCAACTCCACCGCTGACCGCGACTTCTACTCGGCCACCTCGGCCTCGTCGAAAATCGTCTTCTCGGTGTGGGACGGTGGCGGCAACGACACCCTGGACTTCTCCGGTTTTACCCAGAACCAGAAGATCAACCTCAATGACGCGTCGTTCTCCGACGTCGGCGGCATGATCGGCAATATTTCCATTGCCAAGGGTGCCATTGTCGAGAACGCCATCGGCGGCTCGGGCAACGACCTGCTGATCGGCAACGCCGTGGCCAACGAGCTCAAGGGTGGTGCCGGCAACGACATCATCTACGGCGGCGGCGGTGCCGACAAACTCTGGGGTGGTGCCGGTTCCGACACCTTCATCTTCGCTGCCAGCAGCGATTCGACCCCGAGCAATCCCGACCGGATCATGGATTTCGTCAGCGGTCAGGACAAGATCGATCTGTCGGCAATGTCGGCCTTTGCTGTCAACAAGCTGCCGCTGCAGTTCGTTGATGCCTTCACCGGCCATGCCGGCGAAGCGGTGCTGAGCTTCGATCAGGCAAGCAACCTCGGTAGCCTGTCGATCGACTTGTCCGGCAACAGCCTGTCTGATTTCCTGGTGACCACTGTAGGTCAGGCGGTCGCCACGGATATCGTGGTCTGATAGCAACCTGAAAGGGCGGCGCACATGCGCCGCTCTTTCCGAGGCGGGCAGATAATGGCTTTGAAGCGAATGATCGCGCTTGGCGCGATTCCCCTGATGTTGATGACCGAGGTCGGTATGGCAAGCAGCCTGCTACTCCCCACGCCCGCGCAACTGGCCGGTGACTGGACGCTTTACCCTGAAAACGATCGGGCCGCGGGTTGTGAATTGCACCTGGATGCAGCGCAAACCTTGCGCGGCGACTTGAAGTGCGCGCAGAAGCTGATTGGCAAGCGCCAACGTCCCAGCGGTTGGTTGCCGACACCCGACACCCTGGCTTTGTTAGGTGGCAGCGGCAGCGCACTGGTGCATTTCAATCGTTATAAACCAGGTATCTTCAAATGGACTTCCATATCCGGAAAGATACTCTTGCTGGAACGTAAGAATAAAGAATAAAGCCTTGTAGGCGATTGCCGATTTTTCAGGGATAGAAAGGCGGACAATGAACAAGCCGACTCATAAAGCCGGGGCGCCCCTGTGGGCAGCACTGGCCGATCACAAGTCCACGCTATTGAGTGTGGGTTGTTTTACCGCGTTGATTAACCTGCTTATGTTGGTGCCCTCGATTTATATGCTGCAAGTGTATGATCGGGTACTGTCTTCGCAAAACGAAACAACCCTGTGGATGTTGACGTTGATGGTAGTCGGCTTCTTCGTATTTATCGGCGCGCTGGAAGCGATCCGCAGTTTTATTGTTATCAGGGTTGGCAACCAGCTGGAGCAGGGCTTTAACCTCCACGTCTACCGTGCAGCCTTTGAGCGCAACTTGCGCCAGGGCGACGGGCAGGCCGGGCAAGCACTTAACGACCTCACGCAAGTGAGGCAATTTGTCACCGGTCCTGCACTGTTTGCCTTCTTTGATGCACCCTGGTTTCCGATTTATCTGGTAGTGATTTTCCTCTTCAACGTCTGGCTGGGTGTCATGGCCTGTGCCGGGGCGCTGCTGCTGATTGCCCTGGCGGTGCTCAATGAACGCCTGACTCACAAGCCGCTGGTTGAGGCCAGCGGTTTCCAGCAGCAGTCCACGCACCTGGCCAGCAGCCAGTTGCACAATGCCGAGAGCATCCAGGCCATGGGCATGCTTGGCGCTTTGCGCCAGCGCTGGTTTGCCTTGCATTCGCGCTTTCTGAACCTGCAAAACCAGGCCAGCGATACCTCGGCGGTGATCACCGCGGTGAGCAAGTCGCTGCGCCTGTGCCTGCAGTCGCTGGTGCTAGGGCTGGGTGCCCTGCTGGTGATCGAGGGGCAGATGACCCCGGGGATGATGATTGCCGGTTCCATCCTCATGGGCCGGGTGCTCAGCCCTATCGATCAGCTGATTGCCGTGTGGAAGCAGTGGAGTGGCGCGCACATGGCCTATCAGCGCCTGGATGGCCTGCTGCGCGCGTTTCCCGAGCCACCGGCGCCGATGGCCTTGCCAGCGCCAAGCGGGCGCCTCAGTTTCGAGCAGGTCAGTGCCGGGCCGCCAGGCAAGCGCGTGGCCACCTTGCAGCAGATCAGTTTCAATCTGGGGGCCGGTGAGGTACTTGGCGTGCTCGGCACCTCCGGCTCGGGCAAGTCGACCCTGGCCAAGGTGCTGGTCGGCGTCTGGCCGACCCTGGCCGGTACCGTGCGCCTGGACGGCGCCGACCTGCACCGCTGGGACCGCGAGGCCCTCGGCCCGCATATCGGCTACCTGCCGCAGAACATCGAACTGCTGCGCGGCAGCATTGCCGAGAACATTGCCCGCTTTGCCGAGCTCGACGGCCTCAAGGTGGTCGAAGCCGCGCGCCAGGCCGGCGTGCACGAACTGATTCTGCGCCTGCCGCAAGGCTATGACACACGCCTGGGCGAAGACGGTGGCGACCTGTCAGGCGGGCAGAAGCAACGCATCGCCCTGGCCCGGGCCCTGTACGGCGGGCCGAGCCTGATCGTGCTCGATGAACCCAATTCCAACCTCGACACCAGCGGCGAAGCGGCGCTGGCCACTGCCATCGCCCAGATGAAAGCCCAGGGCCGCACCGTGGTGCTGGTTACGCACCGCTCGGCCGCCCTCGCCCAGGCGGATAAACTGCTGGTGCTCAGCGAGGGCCGGATGCAGGCCTTTGGCCCGACCCATGAAGTCATGCAGGCCCTGAGCCGGGCTCAGGAGCAGGCCCAGCGCCAGCCCGCAAATGCCGCACTGGCAACCGGAGGTGGCGCATGAGCCAGGTCGATAAAAGCCGCAGTGCCCGGTTTTACGTGCGCCTGGGCTGGCTGCTGACCCTGGTCGGTTTTGGCGGGTTCATTGCCTGGGCAACCCTCGCGCCGCTCGATCAAGGCATTGCCGTGCAGGGCACCGTGGTGGTCTCGGGCAAGCGCAAGGCGGTGCAATCCCTGGCCGGTGGCGTGGTCAGCCGCATCCTGGTCAGCGAAGGCCAGTTGGTTAAACAGGGTCAGCCGTTGTTTCGCCTCGACCAGACCCAGGTCCAGGCCGATGTGCAATCGCTGCAGGCCCAGTACCGCTTGGCCTGGGCCAGCCTGGCGCGCTGGCAGAGCGAGCGCGACAACCTCGGCGCAATCATCTTTCCACCGCAGCTTGCCAGCAACCCCGACCCGCAGCTGAGCCTGGTGCTCGAGAGCCAGCGCCAGCTGTTCAGCAGCCGCCGTGATGCCCAGGCCCGCGAGCAGGCCGGGCTGACCGCCAGTATCGATGGCGCCGTGGCCCAGTTGGCCGGCATGCGCCGCGCCCGGGGCGACCTGCAGGCCCAGGCCGATTCGCTGCGTGAGCAGTTGGAGAACCTCAAGCCGCTGGCAATTCAGGGCTACATTCCGCGCAACCGCTTGCTCGAGTATCAGCGCCAGTTGTCCCAGGTCCAGCGCGACCTGGCGCAAAACAGCGGCGACAGCGCGCGGCTGGAGCAGGGCATTGTCGAGTCGCGGCTGAACCTGCAGCAGCGGCGCGAGGAATATCAGAAAGAGGTGCGCAGCCAGTTGGCCGAAGCGCAACTGAAAAGCCTGACCCTTGAGCAGCAACTGACCTCGGCCGGTTTCGACCTGCAGCACAGCGAGATCCTCGCCCCGGCCGACGGCATTGCGGTCAACCTTGGCGTGCATACCGAGGGCGCGGTGGTGCGCGCCGGCGAAACCTTACTGGAGGTGGTGCCCCAGGGCACCGCCCTGGAAGTGGAAGGGCGCTTGCCGGTCAACCTTGTGGATAAAGTCGCGATGCAGCTGCCTGTGGATATCCTCTTCACCGCCTTCAATCAGAGCAGCACGCCGCGGGTGTCGGGCGAGGTGGCGCTGATTTCCGCCGACCAGTTGCTCGACGACAAGACCGGCCAGCCGTATTACGTGCTGCGCAGCACCGTCAGCGAGCAGGCCCTGGCACGCCTGGACGGGCTGGTGATCAAGCCGGGCATGCCGGCCGAATTGTTCGTGCGTACCGGCGAGCGCTCGATGCTCAATTACCTGTTCAAACCCCTGCTCGACCGGGCAGGCACCGCGTTGACCGAACAATAAGGAAGCCCGTGGATGAGAAGCTTGATGACCGGGCTGCTGGCGGCGTTCGCCCTGACAACAGGGGCGGGCGCGCAGGCCATGGGGCCGTTTCAGGTGTATGAACAGGCGCTGCGCAAGGACCCGGTGTTCCTCGGCGCGCTCAAGGCCCGCGACGCCGGGCAGGAAAACCGCGCCATCGGCCGCGCCGGTTTGCTGCCAAACCTGTCGTACAACTACAACAAGGGTCGCAACGATTCCAAGGCCCGCTACCTGGGCGATTCGCGGCGCGAAGATGAAGACCGCCACTACAACAGCTACGGCTCGACCTTCATCCTTCAGCAGCCGTTGCTCGACTACGAGGCCTACGCCAGTTACCGCAAGGGCGTGGCCCAGGCGCTGTTCGCCGATGAAGCATTTCGCGACAAGAGCCAGGAGCTGCTGGTGCGG
This sequence comes from Pseudomonas sp. 2(2015), assembly GCF_000955865.1. Classification (NCBI taxonomy): domain Bacteria; kingdom Pseudomonadati; phylum Pseudomonadota; class Gammaproteobacteria; order Pseudomonadales; family Pseudomonadaceae; genus Pseudomonas; species Pseudomonas sp. 2(2015). The sequence goes on along the minus strand of NZ_JYOF01000003.1, from coordinate 901,085 downwards.
GTGATGACCAGTTATACCCAGGCGCTGTTTGCCGACGACCAGATCAGTATCAGTGTCGCCAGCAAGCAGGCCTATCAACAGCAGTTCCAGCAGAACCAGCAACTGTTCCAGCAGGGCGAGGGCACCCGTACCGACATCCTCGAAGCCCAGGCCCGCTATGAGCTGGCCGACGCCGAGGAGATCCAGGCCCGTAACGACCAGGACGCCGCCCTGCGCGAGCTGGGGGCGCTGATCGGCGAGCCTTCGGCGCGCATCGACGAGCTGGCGCCGCTCAACGACGGCTTTGCCCTGCTGGCGCTGCAGCCAGCGACCTACGAGGCCTGGCATGAGCTGGCCCTGGCCAACAACCCGCAACTGGCGTCCCAGCGCCAGGCCCTGCAAGTGGCCGGATTCGAGGTGGAGCGCAACCGGGCCGGGCACCTGCCCAAGGTCACGGCTTACGCGACTTCTCGGCAAATGCAGTCCGACAGTGGCAACACCTATAACCAGCGCTATGACACCAACACCATCGGCATCGAAGTCAGCCTGCCGTTGTTTGCCGGGGGCGGGGTGTCGGCGGCCACCCGTCAGGCCAGCCGCAACCTGGAGCAGGCCGAATATGAACTGGACGGCAATACCCGTACCACCCTGATTGAGCTGCGCCGCCAGTACAACGCCTGCCAGTCCGGCGTCAGCCGCCTGCGTGCCTATCAGCGCGCGCTGACTTCGGCCGAGGCGCTGGTGCAATCGACCCGCCAGAGTGTGCTGGGTGGCGAGCGGGTCAACCTCGATGTGCTCAATGCCGAGCAGCAACTGGCGACCACCCGCCGCGACCTGGCCCAGGCCCGCTACGACTATTTGCTGGCCTGGATCAAGCTGCACTACTACGCCGGGACCCTGCGCGAGGAGCACCTGGCGAGGGTCGATGAAGCCTTTGTGCGCCGTTAGGCGATACCCGGGCGCACGGCGCGCTGGCGCTCAGCCAGGCCCCAGACCAGCAGGGCCAGGGCGCCGATGCTCAGGCCGGCGATGACGATGCCGTCCCAGCCATAGCGCTGGAACAGCTGCGTGCCGAGCAGCGAGCCGAGGGCGCCGCCGATGAAGTAGCAGGTGATGTAGCCGGCATTCAGGCGGTTGCGCGCTTCCGGACGCAGGACAATCACCGCGTTCTGGTTGCTCACGTGCACCAGTTGCACCGCCAGGTCGAGCAACAGCACGCCAACCAGCAATGCCGCCAGCGACGACTGCGCAAAGGCCAGCGGTACCCACGAAAGCAGCAGTACCAGCAAGCCCACCGTGGTGCCCAGCGGGCCTTTGCCGCGGTCGGCCAGGCGCCCGGCCCAGTTGGCCGACAGGGCCCCGGCGGCACCGGCCAGGCCAAACAGGCCGATCACTGCGTCGGAATAGTGGTAAGGCTCGGCCGACAGCAGAAAGGCCAGCGGCGTCCAGAACAAGGCGAACAGGCTGAACGACAACAGCCCCAGCAGCGAGCGCAAGCGCAGGATCGGCTCGTCGACGAACAGGCGGAACACCGAGCCGAGCAGCGCCGGATAACTGAGCCCAGCGTGCTGGTGACGCTCGGGCAGGGCGCGGAGCAGGGCGATCGCCGACAGCCCCATCAATCCTGCCGCCAACAGGTAGATGCTGCGCCAGCTACCCAGTTCAGCCATGAAGCCGGCAGCCGTGCGCGCCAGCAGGATGCCCAGCAGCAGCCCGCTCATCAGCGTGCCGACCACCCGCCCGCGTTGCGCCGGATCACTCAGGCCCGCCGCCATCGGCACCAGCACTTGGGCGACCACCGAAAACAGGCCGGTGAGGGTGGTGCCGATCAGCAGCCATATCAAGCTTGGCGAAAAGGCGCTGATCAGCAGGCCCAGGGTGCTGATGGCAATCATGCTGACGATCAGCTTGCGTTGTTCGAACAGGTCGCCCAGCGGTGCCAGCAGCAACAGGCCGGCGCCGTAGCTCAGTTGTGCGGCCATGACGATGGCCCCGGCGCTGGCGGTGGTCAGGCCGAAATGCTCGGCGATGCTGTGCAGCAAGGGTTGTGCGTAGTAGTTGCTGGCGACCGCGAGGCCTGTGGCAGTGGCCATCAGCAAAATCAGGCCGCGGCTCAGGGGGTGGGTGGCAGAGGTCATGGACCGTCTCTAATCAGTGGCAGTTGGAGGTGACAGTATGGGAAATGCGCTAGCATGACGCCAATGTATCGTTTTCATTCTATCCATCTTGAAAATAGATCGATCCATGAATCTCAAGCAGATTGAATATGCCTTGGCGGTAGTCGACACCGGCAGCTTCACCCGCGCCGCCGAGCGCTGCCATGTGGTGCAGTCGGCCTTGAGCCATCAGATTGCCCGGTTGGAAGAAACCCTCGGCGTCAGCCTGTTCGAGCGTAGCTCGCGGCGCGTGCGCCTGACGCCTGCGGGGGAAGCTTTTGTGCAAAGCGCGCGGCCAGCACTGGAGGCGACTCGAAGGATTGCCGAGGATGTTGCCGCCGCCTGCGGTGAAGTGCGCGGGCAATTGTCGATCGGCGAGATCACCTCGCTGACCGAGCTGGACCTGGTCGATCTGCTGGCTGATTTTCATGCCCAACATCCACGGGTGGACATCCGCTGGCTGATGGCCAAGAGCGAGTTGCTGATCGCCGACGTGCGCGAGCGACGCCTGGACGTGGGTTTTATCGGAATCTGGCCGGGCGAGCGGCTGGAAGGCGTCGAGTACCGCCTGCTGGCCGAAGAAGAATTGGTGGCGGTGATGGCTGTCGAGCACCCTTTGGCAGGCAAGAGTCGCGTGTCTCTGGCCGATCTTGAAGCCCAGCCGCTGGTGGATTTTCCCGCCGGTAGCGGCGCGCGCCGGCAAACTGACGAAGCCTTTGCTGCCGCCGGAGTGCGCCATCGGGTGCAGTTCGAAATGACCAACATCCGCCTGGTGGAGAAATTCGCCAAGCGCGGCCTGGCGATCGGCCTGGTGCCGGCGCGAATTGCCAACAGCTTCAATGGCGTGGCGTCGGTAGCGGTTGAGGATGCGCCGGTGCGTCACGTTTATGCGATCTGGTCGACGCACCCGACCCCGGCCGCCAGGGCCTTTGTCCAGTTGATTGAACAGCGCCTGGCCGACAGGGACGGTCATTGACTGGCCTCAGGCCGCGAAGCCTCCATCGATGCTCAGGCTTGCGCCAGTGATGTACGCCGCCTCCGGGCCGGCCAGGTAGGCGACGAAGCTGGCGATCTCATCGACGTGGCCGTAGCGACCCACCGCCATCAAGCCCATCAGGCTTTCAGCGAACTCGCCCTGGGCCGGGTTCATGTCGGTGTCCACCGGCCCCGGCTGGACGTTGTTGATGGTGATGCCCAGGGGGCCGAGGTCACGGGCCAGACCGCGGGTCAGGCCGACCAGCGCCGACTTGCTCATGGCATAGGGGCCGCCACCGGCGAAGGGCATGCGCTCGGCATTGGTGCTGCCGATGTTGATGATCCGCCCGCCCTGGCCCATGTGCCGGGCAGCGGCCTGGGTGGCGACGAAAACGCTGCGCACATTCACCGCCAGGGTACGGTCGAAGTCTTCCAGGCTGAAATCCGCCAGTGGCCCGACGGCCAGTACCCCGGCGTTGTTGACCAGGATATCCAGGCCACCGAAGGCCTCGACGGTGCTTGCCACCGCTTGCTGCACGGCGCTGGCATCGGCGCTGTCGGCCTTGATTGCCAGGGCCTTGCCGCCGGCGGCGATGATGCTCTGCTGCAAGGCATCGGCCTGGGCCGTGGCATTGGCGTAGGTGAAGGCGACACTGGCGCCTTCGGCGGCCAGGCGTTTGACGATGGCAGCGCCGATACCGCGCGAGCCACCCTGGATCAGGGCTACTTTACCGTTGAGGCTGGATTGGGTCGACATGCTGTGCTCCCGAAAGAACAAGGCCGGATGCCTTGGATGGTGCTCAGTATCGGCCGCTGATTACCCTGCCGGTAGCCAGTAATCGCTATAGTCTGTGTAAACCAAAAGTATGGAATCGCCGCGATGGAGTCGTTCAGCAGTATCGAGTGTTTTGTCCGCAGCGCCGAGGTCGGCAGCTTTGCCGAAGCCGCGCGGCGCCTGAGCCTGACCCCGGCGGCAGTGGGCAAGAACGTCGCCCGCCTGGAGGCACGTCTGGGTGTGCGCTTGTTCCAGCGCAGTACTCGGCGCCTGACCCTGACCGAGGCCGGCCAGCGTTTTCTCGGTGAGGTAGCGGCGAGTTTCCAGACCATCCAGTACGCCGTGGCTAACCTTGCCAGTGCCGAAGGGCAGCCGGCCGGTACCCTGAAAGTGAGCATGGGCACGGTGTTCGGCCGTCTGTACATTGTGCCGTTGCTGGCTGAGTTCCTGCGGCGCTACCCGGCCATCAGCCCCGATTGGCATTTTGATAACCGCCAGGTCGACCTGATTGGCCAGGGTTTCGATGCGGCCATTGGCGGCGGCTTCGATCTGCCGCAAGGCGTGGTGGCGCGCAAGCTGACTCCGGCGCACCGGATTCTGGTAGCGGCGCCGGCCTACCTGCAGCAGCATCCGCCGATCACCCAGCCTGGCGACTTGCACGCACTCGATGGCATCCTCATCCGTTCGCCGCAAACCGGGCGCGTGCGCTCCTGGCCGCTGACCAGCCGCGAGCGGGAACAAAGTCCGTTGAGCCTGCGCCTGCGCATGACCATGAGCGATTCGGAAGCCGCCTGCGCGGCAGCGGAGCAGGGCCTGGGCGTAGCGCTGGTGAGCATGCCATTTGCCGTGCCATACCTGCAGGCCGGGCGGCTGCTGCGAGTGTTGCCGGGCTGGTATGTGGACGACGGCAACATCTCGCTGTACTACGCCGAACACAAACTGTTGCCGGGCAAGACCCGGGCCTTTGTCGATTTTATCATCGAGCAGTTTGCCAGCCAGGGGTTGGCGCAGCGCTTTGATGCCTTGGGATCTTTGTGAAGGCGCAGCCTTCCTGATCACAGAACCTTGAGGATGAAGTAACGCTGGGGCACGCCGCCGAGCACCAGGCTGACCTCATCCTCTTCGACCTTGCCGAGCAGGCCCTGACTCAGTGGCGAGCGCGGGGTGATCACCGTGACCAGGTGCTCGCCCTGGCCAATCTTCAGGCCCGCGCCTTCGGGGCCGAGGAATAACTGCTGGCAACTGCCATTCTCGGCCTCGAGGGTCACCAGGTTGCTGACCTGGATGCCGCGTTGCGGGTCATAGTCGCGCAGCAGCAACTGCTGGTACGCCGCCCGCGCCTGGCGGATCTCTTCCATGCGCCGGGCTTGCCCGGTGGCCAGGTACGAAGCCTCAAGGCCTAGGGTGTCGTACTTGTTCTCGGCGATGTTCTCTTCGGCGGTGGCCGCTTCATAGGCGGTTTGCGCCGCGCGCTGGGCGACGTCCAGGTCGAAGGTCAGGGTATCGATGATGCGTTGCAGCAGGTCGGCTTTGTTCATGGTGTCAGTTGCAAAATTCCAGGACATGGGCGCGACTTTTTTCCGTGGGCAGGTTGCGGTTTTGCTGCAGCCAGAACTGGCACTTGGGGTTGGACAGGTTGCGCATGCTGCCTTGTGCCTGTTCTTCGGCCTGCTGTACCTGCTGGTTGCGTAGGATCTGCTGGTACTGCTCGAACATCTGCTGTTGCGGGTCTGCCGCCGGCGGGGGCGCCGGGGCGATAGCAGGCGGCGCTAGCACCTGGCCGATCGGCGGCACCGTCGCAGGAAGCAGGCGCCCGGCCAGCCACAGGCTCAGGGCGATGGCCACGGCGCCAAGCCACAGGCCCAGGGCAATGCACAGGATCAGTTGCAGCGGCTTGAGGGTGATTTTCAGTTCGCGAGGGCGGGGCATGATGGCCTCCTGGCCAGGACACGGGTGGCCATTGTCGCATGGTGCAGCAGGTTTTTTACCTGCCACGCTTTTGTCTGCGATGATTTACCCGGACAATCGGCGCTTTTTCCAAGGGGCCCGCGATGAAAGCGCACTGGGACATCTTCTGTTGTGTCGTCGACAACTACGGCGACATCGGCGTGACCTGGCGCCTGGCCCGGCAATTGGTGGCCGAGCAGGGCCAGGCGGTGCGCCTGTGGGTGGATGACCTGAAGGCGTTCGTGCGTATTTGTCCCGCGGCCCGGGCCGATGCCGCCCAGCAATGGCAACAGGGCGTTGATGTGCGCCAATGGCCTGGCGAGTGGCAGGACACGGCGGTAGCGCAGGTGGTGATTGGCGCGTTCGCTTGTCAGTTGCCGCCCGCTTATGTGCAGGCGATGCTCGATCAGCCACGTGCGCCATTGTGGCTGAACCTGGATTATCTCAGCGCCGAAGACTGGGTCGAAGGCTGCCATGGTTTGCCGTCGCCCCAGGCCAATGGCTTGCGCAAGGTGTTTTTCTTTCCGGGCTTCACCCGCAAAACCGGCGGCTTGCTGCGTGAGGCGAACCTGTTGGCACAACGCGACGTGCTGCAGCAGAACCCTGCCGCACGCACCGCGTTTCTGCAGCACCTGGGCGTGACGCCAGCGGCAAACGCCCGCCTGATTTCGCTGTTCGCCTACGAAAACCCCGGCGTGGCCAGCTGGCTCGAGGCCCTGGCTGGCGACAGCCGCGCCAATCATCTACTGGTGCCTGAAGGCCGGGTGCTGGGCGATGTTCAGGCCTGGCTCGGCGAGCCGCTGTGCGTCGGCAGTGTTGCCCGGCGCGGCGCACTGACCGTGCAGATCCTGCCGTTCGTCTGCCAGGACGATTACGACCGGCTGCTGTGGAGTTGCGATTTCAATGCAGTGCGCGGTGAAGACTCTTTCGTTCGCGCGCAATGGGCGGCACGACCGCTGCTTTGGCATATTTATGTGCAGGAAGAGTATGCCCACTGGGAAAAACTCGAAGCGTTTCTTGATCTGTACATCCAGGGCTTGAGCGCTGCGGCAGGCGACGCGCTGGTGCAATTGTGGCGCGCCTGGAACATGGACTGCGACATGGGCCAGGCCTGGCAGCAGGTGCTGCTGCACTGGGACGAACTCGACCAGCACGCCCGCCGCTGGAGCGCCGCGCAGGCCGCTCAGCCGGACCTTGCCACGGCGCTGGTACAGTTTTACCGAAATTGGCTATGATATGCGGCCTCGATTTTTGTAAATCCATCCAAATTCGGATATATCGCAATGAAAACTGGTAAAGAACTGAAACCCGGTACCGTGATCCGTATCGACAACGATCCATGGCTGGTTCAGAAGGCTGAGTTCACCAAGTCGGGCCGTAACAGCGCGATCATGAAAACCAAGCTGAAGAACCTGCTGACCGGCTACAAGACTGAAACCGTCTACTCGGCCGACGACAAGCTGGACGACGTAATCCTGGATCGCAAAGAAGCGACCCTGTCGTTCATCAACGGCGACACCTACACCTTCATGGACACCACTGACTACACCATGTACGAGCTGAACGCCGAAGACATCGAGGCCGTTCTGCCGTTCATCGAAGAAGGCATGGAAGACGTCTGCGAAGCCGTGTTCTTCGAAGAGCGCCTGGTTTCGGTTGACCTGCCAACCACCATCGTGCGTCAGGTTGACTACACCGAAGGTTCCGCTCGCGGCGACACTTCGGGCAAGGTCATGAAGCCTGCCAAGCTGAAGAACGGCACCGAGCTGAGCGTTGCTGACTTCATCGAAATCGGCGACTGGATCGAGATCGACACTCGCGAAGGCGGCTCCTACAAGGGCCGTGCCAAGGTCTAAGCCTGGCATTCCTGCGCAATCGAAAAACCCGGCCTTGGCCGGGTTTTTTTATGCCTGGGGTTTTATCACTCAGACAGTCACATGCAGGCGTACATCGACATTGCCACGGGTGGCATTGGAGTACGGGCAGACCTGGTGAGCGGCGTCGACCAGTGCTTGTGCCTCAGCCTGGTCCAAGCCCGGCAGGTTGATGTTCAGGTCGATATCCAGACCGAAGCCACCCGGGATCTGGCCGATGCCGACCTTGGCAGTGATCGAGCTGTCAGCAGGCAGGGCCTTTTTCTGCTGGCCGGCGACAAACTTCAGGGCGCCGATAAAGCAGGCCGAATAGCCGGCGGCAAACAGCTGTTCGGGGTTGGTGCCGTCACCACCGGCGCCGCCCAGTTCCTTGGGGGTGCTCAGTTTGACTTCCAGCTTGCCGTCGCTGGAGCTCGATTTACCGTCGCGGCCACCGGTGGATGTGGCTTGGGCAATGTACAGCGGAGTGACTTTTTGCATGATGAGCCTCGCTTGTGAGTGGCGCCGCGGCGCTGAGTGGGTACGGAAATTAAATTAGCGCGCAATTATTTAGTGCGCAAGATAATTTTTCGGCTGACCTACGAACGGTCATTTCCCAGCATAGCCCTCAGAGGCTTTTTTGCAGGTTGGCGCGCAGTTCCAGCAAGTCGGCCTGCAGCTTTTGCAGGCGTTCGAGGTTCTCGCCACTGGCGGCGAGGATGCAGTGCGGCACATCCTTGGCCCGGGCTTGCAAGGCGCGGCCCTGGTCGCTCAACTGCACCAGCACGACCCGTTCATCTTCACGGCTGCGGGTACGCTTGAGCAGGCCTTCGGCTTCCAGGCGCTTGAGCAAGGGAGTGAGCGAGCCTGGATCGGTGAGCAGGCGCTGGCTTATCTCGCCGACGGTCAGGCCGTCCTGTTCCCACAGCACCAACATCGCCAGGTATTGTGGGTACGTCAGCCCAAGCTTGTGCAGCAGCGGCTTGTAGACCTTGGTCATCAGCAGCGAAGTCGAATGCAGAGCAAAGCACACCTGGTTATCCAGGCGCAGTTCGTCGCAGGGAGCGGGCGCTTTCGGGTCGGCGTTCATGCACATCCTTTCATGGGTTGAGTCCTTTAAATTTAGCACGCAAGTCATTAGCGCACTTACTGCCAGCGCAGCTCGCTTTGCAGCGCTAGGTCCCATGGCGGGATCGGGCTGAAGCGGCTCTTGAGGAATTCGAGCAGCAAACGGCTGCGAGAGTTCGTTTCATGTTCCAGGCGCAGGGCATAGATGCCGCTGCTTTCGGCGCTGGGCAATCCGTTGTCACAGAATAGCGGCAGCAATTCGCCGCGCAGCAGGTACTCGCTGATCAGCCAGGTGGGCAGGTGGGCGATGCCCAGGCCGGCGAGGGCGCCGAACAGCAGGGTTTCGGCATTGTTGGCACTCATGCGCATGCGCGTCGGGCGGTACAGGCGCACCTGCCCCTCGACTGCGAAGCGCCAGGCGAAGGGCGGGGCCAGGCCGTCCCAGTCCAGGCCATCGTGTTCAGGCAGTTCAGCCGGGCTGGCGGGAATGCCGCGCTGGGCCAGATAGCCGGGGCTGGCGCAGGCAATGCGCACCATATAAGCCAGCGGCGTGGCCACCAGGCGAGTGTCGGCCAGCGGGCCAGCGCGCAGTACCAGGTCGACTTCGCCCAGGTGCGCGCCGTGCAGGTCGACGAAGCTGTCGATCAGGCGCAGTTGTACGTCCAGGCCGGGATAGGCAACGAGGAAATCGGCGATGGCCGGGGCCAGGTGGCGGCGGCCGAAGGCGGCCGGGGCGTCGATGCGAATCAGGCCTTCCGGGGCATTGCTCAGCGACACCGCTTCAGCCCGGGCCAGGCGCAGTTCTTCGACAATTCGCCGGGCGCGCTCGGCAAAGGCATTGCCCGCCGGCGTCGGCCTTACCGCATGGGTACTGCGCACGAACAGGCGGCTGCCGACTGCGCTTTCCAGGTTGTCGATACGCCGTGCCACCGCCGAGGGCGTCAATGGATGACGCCTGGCAGTAGCGGAGAAGCTGCCGGTTTCCAGCACATCGAGAAACAGGCTGAGTTGTTCGGTCAGGGCGTCGGGGTTCATGGCGGCAGATCTGCTTTTGCGTAAATGGCACAGCCATTGTGCGTTGCTGTGCGTTTCCCCGCTAGCGCCAGCTCGGTAGCATGCAGCGCTTGGCACTTAAGAGAGACAGCAATGATCGAGTGGGCGATATACATAGCGCTAGGCGCGGCACTGGGCACCGTAGGCGGGTTGTTCGGCATTGGTGGCGGGCTGATCGCGATTCCGGCGTTGGGGGTGCTGTTCGGCCTCGACCAGCAACTGGCCCAGGGCACGGCGTTGGTGATGGTGGTGCCCAACGTGCTGCTGGCACTGTGGCGGTATCACCAGCGCAATCGCATTGAACTCAGGCATGCGCTGCCTCTTGCGGCGAGCAGTTTTGTGTTTGCCTGGCTGGGTTCGATCTGGGCGGTGGGCGTCGATGCCCAGGCGATGCGCTTTGGCTTCGTGCTGTTTCTGGTGGCGCTGGCGGCCTGGAACCTGGCGCGGATGTTCATGCGCACGGCGCAACCGTCCAGCGAACTGCGCCAACCCTGGCCGTGGCTGGGTGTGCTGGGCAGCGGCGCCGGGGTGCTGGGCGGTTTGTTCGGGGTCGGCGGGGCGGTGGTGGCAACGCCGGTGCTGACCAGCGTGTTCGGCACCACCCAGGTGGTTGCCCAGGGTTTGTCGCTGGCGTTGGCGGCCCCGAGCACGGCCGTTACCTTGCTGACTTACGGCCTGCATCAACATGTGCAGTGGAGCATGGGCATCCCGCTGGCGGTCGGTGGCCTGCTGAGCATCAGTTGGGGTGTGAAACTGGCTCACGCCCTGCCGGAAAAAGTCCTGCGTTCACTGTTCTGCGGCTTTCTGGTGCTGTGCGCGGTAATGCTCGCGTTCAAGATCTGAAGCCCTCGATGATGTAGTCGGCCAGGCAGTCGGTCATTTCCGACTGCGTGGTGCGATTGCGCAGCAGCATGATGCTGGCGGTGGGCAGTGGCGGCAGGCCTTCGGCCTCGCCGATGATCTGCAAGTCGCTGGTGATCAGGCTCTGCAATTGCGCGGTGACGGCCAGGCCGGCGCTGACCACGGCCATGATCGCCGCGGTGCTGGCGCTGGTATAGGCGATCCGGTACTCCTTCTCAATGGCGTCCAGGGCGTTGCAGGCCCAGGTCCGGCAGTAACAATCGCAGTTGAACATCGCCAGCGGCAGCGGGTTGTGCTCATGCGGGCAGAAGCCCTGGGCCTGCACCCACACTGCGCGCTCGCGGCGCAGCAACTGGCCGATTTCGTTGCCAGGCTCGCGAGTGACGATGGTCAGGTCCAGATCCTGGCGTTGCATCAACTGCCGTGAACTTTCGCAGTGCACCTCGACCTGAACCAGCGGATAGGCCAGGGCAAAACTTGAGAGGATGCCCGGCAAAAAACGCATGGCGTAGTCGTCCGGGGTGCCGATGCGCACCACCCCGACCATGTGCGGCATGCGCAGGGTATTGAACACCTCGCCGTGCAGTTTGAGGATCCGCCGGGCATAGCCCAGCAGCACCTGGCCCTCGGCGGTCAGGCGCACCTGGCGGCCATCGCGCTCGAACAGCTGGCGCTGGATGATGTCCTCTTCCAGGCGCTTCATCTGCATGCTTACCGCCGACTGGGTACGGTTGACCACTTCGCCGGCGCGGGTGAAGCCGCCGTGTTCGGCGATGGCGACAAAGGTGCGCAGTACGTCGGAATCGATACTCTGGTACTGGGACAAGGCATCAATCTCCTAGATGTATTACATAAGAAACATTCGTTGGATTGATCTTATGCCCGAGCTGACACTGTCGTCATCCCAACAGGAGGGTAAGACGATGAAAGGTCAGAAGTCGCTTGTTCTGCAGTACTCAGCGTCCCGGCACAGTTGGTTTTACTACCTTGGCCAAGGCTTCAGTCAGCAACTGCTGCGCTGGCGCCAACTGCATCGCCAGCGCCGTGAACTGGCGCGCCTGAGCGATGCGGCGCTGGATGATATCGGCCTGAGCCGCGCGGATATCCTGCGCGAGGTGGAGCGCCCGTTCTGGGATGATCCGCTGAAAAAATGAGTCGCGTCATGGAGGTGCCACGACTAGTGTAAGTGGGCTTGTTCACAAGGAGCCGGGCATGCCCACCACACAGTCCCTTACCCTGGCCCAGGCGCGCCGCCTGGCGTTGTCGGCTCAAGGCTTCAACAATCGGCAGGCGAGCCCGTCGCTCGGTGCCGCGCAACTTAGCCGGATGATCGAGCGCCTGGGTGTGGTGCAGATCGATTCGGTCAATGCCCTGGTGCGTTCGCACTACCTTCCGCTGTTTTCCCGTCTTGGCAGTTATCCACAGGCGCTGCTTGATCAGCTGGCCTGGGGGCGCAACCGTCAACGCAAACTCTTCGAATACTGGGGGCATGAGGCCTCGCTGTTGCCGCTGCAGCTGTATCCACTGCTGCGCTGGCGCATGGAGCGTGCACGTCAGGGCCTGGGTATCTATCAACAGCTGGCGCGTTTTGGCCGTGAACAGCAAGCGACCATTGCCCGGGTGCTGGCGGCGGTGACCGAGCAGGGCGCCCTCGGCGCTGGCAGCCTGTCGACCCGCCAGGAGCGCGCCGGGCCCTGGTGGGACTGGAGCGCGGAGAAGCACGCGCTGGAATGGCTGTTTGCCGCGGGGTTGGTCAATGTCGCTGGACGCCGCGGTTTCGAGCGCCTCTACGATCTGCCCGAGCGGGTACTGCCGGCTGCATTGCTTGAGCAACCACCACTGCCGGAGGCCGACGCTCAGCGTGGGCTTTTATTGCATGCCGCACAGGCGCTGGGCGTGGCCACCGAGAAGGACCTGCGCGACTACTTTCGCCTGGCCCCCGGCGACAGCCGCGCACGCCTGGCCGAACTGGTCGAGGAGGGGCAATTGCAAGCCTGTGCGGTACAGGGCTGGACGCAAGCGGCGTATTGCCTGGAGGCGCCAAAGGTGCCGCGCAAAGTGAGCAGCAGCGCCTTGCTTTCACCCTTTGACTCGCTGGTCTGGGCGCGTGAGCGCACCGAGCGGCTGTTTGACTTTCGTTACCGCCTGGAGATCTACACGCCGGCGCCCAAGCGCGTGTACGGCTATTACGTGTTGCCGTTTTTGCACAACGAACGCATTGCCGCGCGGGTCGACCTGCGCGCCGAGCGTGCCAATGACTGCCTGGCAATCCACGCGGTGCACGAAGAGCAGCCGGGGCTGGATGACGCGGGCATGCAGGCCCTGGCCGACAACCTGCAGCGCATGGCCAGTTGGCTGGGCCTGGCCGAGGTGCAGTTGCACTGCCCGCGCGCCAGCGCCGCACGCTTGCGCGTGGCGCTGGCCGCTGGCCGCGTTAGCGACGCACTTGCTTGAGGGTTTCGGCGATCAGGAACGCCAGCTCCAGCGACTGATCGGCATTCATTCGCGGGTCGCAATGGGTGTGGTAGCGGTCGCAGAGGGCGTCTTCGGTGATGGGGCGTGCGCCGCCGATGCATTCGGTGACGTTCTGCCCGGTCATCTCGATATGGATACCACCGGCATGGCTGCCTTCGGCCTGGTGCACCTGGAAGAACTGCTTGACCTCGCTGAGGATCTGGGCGAAATCGCGGGTCTTGTAGCCGCTGCTGGCCTTGATGGTGTTGCCGTGCATCGGGTCGGAACTCCACAGCACCTGGCGGCCTTCGCGCTCGACGCTGCGGATCAGCGCCGGCAGGTGTTCGCCGACCTTGTCGGCGCCCATGCGCACGATCAGGTTGAGGCGGCCGGGGTCGTTGCTGGGGTTGAGCACGTCGATCAGGCGGATCAGCTCTTCGGTGTTCATGCTTGGCCCGACCTTGACCCCGATCGGGTTGTTCACCCCGCGCAGGAACTCGACGTGGGCGCCATCGAGCTGACGGGTGCGATCGCCGATCCAGAGCATGTGCGCCGAGCAGTCATAGTAGTCGTTGGTCAGGCTGTCGCGGCGTACAAAGGCCTCTTCGTAGTTCAGCAGCAGCGCTTCGTGGGCGGTGAAGAAGCTGGTTTCTCGCAGCTGTGGCGAGCTGTCCAGGCCGCAGGCGCGCATGAATGCCAGGGTTTCGTCGATGCGGTCGGCCAGCTGGCTGTATTTTTCTGCCAGCGCCGAGTTGGCGATGAAGTCCAGGTTCCACTTGTGCACCTGGTGCAGGTCGGCAAAGCCGCCCTGGGCAAAGGCGCGCAGCAGGTTGAGGCTGGCGGTGGACTGGTGGTAGGCCTGCAGCAGGCGCTCCGGGTCGGGGATCCGGCTTTTTTCGTCGAAACCGATGCCGTTGACGATGTCGCCACGGTAGGCCGGCAGGGTGACGCCGCCAATGGTCTCGTCGCCCGCCGAGCGCGGCTTGGCGAATTGCCCGGCCATGCGCCCGATCTTGACCACCGGGCAGCCGGCGGCGAAGGTCATGACAATGGCCATTTGCAACAGGACCTTGAAGGTGTCGCGAATCTTGGCTGCGGAAAACTCGGCGAAGCTTTCGGCGCAATCACCGCCCTGGAGCAGGAAGGCCCGGCCCTGGGTGACTTCGGCAAACTGGCGGCGCAGCTCCCGCGCTTCACCGGCGAACACCAGCGGCGGATAGCTGGCCAGGGTCTGCTCGACCTTGAGCAGATGGGCGGCATCGGGGTAGCTTGGTTGCTGCTGGATCGGCAGGGCGCGCCAGCTGTCAGGACTCCAGGGGTGGTTCATTGCGGGCTCGATCTGGTCGGAAAGGGGCTGTCTGCCATGTTAACAGGTGGCGCATGCCTTGTTGCACTGGCGCTATTGACAGACAATGGCGGTTTTTTGCGCGATACGGCGGCGTCTGCCGGGAGACAGCATGACAGTGGAACGGGTAGAGCGACTGCTGGCCCAGGTGCAGGACCAGTACGGCACCATCAGCGTGCTGGAAGTCGACGACTATCGCTTTCTCGAATTTGGCGAGGCGATCGAGCAGAGTTGCGTGTTCACCGCCGACCCGAGCTGGCTGGAGTACGACTACACCCGTGCCATGCTGATCGGCGCGCTGGCTCACGCCGAGCCCGAGAGCGCGTTGTTCCTGGGGCTCGGTGCCGGCACCCTGACCCAGGCCTGCCTGAAGTTCCTGCCGCTGGAAGACGTCGAAGCCATCGAGTTGCGCCCGGATGTACCGCGCCTGGCCATCGAGTACATGGGCCTGGATGACGACCCGCGCCTGTACATTCGTATCGGCGATGCCATGGAGCTGCTGGAGACGGCCGAATCCGCCGACCTGATCTTCGTCGACCTCTACACCGACCACGGCCCGGGTGTCGCCCACCTGGCCTGGAGCTTTCTGGAAAACTGCCAGAAGCGCCTGAACCCCGGCGGCTGGCTGGTGATCAACCAGTGGGCCAGCGACGACGGCAAGCCGTTGGGTGCGGCGCTGCTGCGCGGCCTTTATCATCGCCACTATTGGGAATTGCCGGTCAAGGAGGGCAATGTGATCCTCATGGTCCCGGCTGACCTCGACCAGCAGCTCGATCTGCCGGGCCTGACCGCGCGGGCCGAGGCGCTGGCGCCGCAACTGGGCTACTCGTTGCAACCGCTGATCGGTGCGATTCGCCCGGCGTCCTGAGGCGCGTCACTGTGTCACTGGCGGAAAATCGATTCAGCCGCCAGTGTCGTCCACTTTCCGGGCCCGCCGTTACGTGGCCTGGCGCTGGCGTGTTTCATGAAAAAAATCTCCCGTGAATGGCGAATTCAGGTATAGTACGCGCCGGTCTTTCACCGGACCTCGTTTAAGGTGTGCAATTCCCCGAAGCCAGCTTCGGCTGCGCGTCCGCACTGCGGACTCTCCTTGACGTTCCTTTTTTTCTTCAATCGTTTTCGCAAATCCCCGCCGACAAAGCTGCCAGGGTGACCTTCGGGTCTTACAAGGCATGTGCAGCTTTGGAGCATGGGTCTTTGCGGATGCACTTAGAGGCAGACCCATGACCCAGGAAACCGGCGGCTTCGCCGCTCTCGAACTTCATCCGAGCATTGTTGCTGCAGTGCTGGCTACCGGCTACGAAGAGCCGTCCGCCATTCAGCAGCAATCGATCCCGATTATTCTCGCTGGTCACGACATGATCGGTCAGGCGCAGACCGGCACCGGTAAAACCGCTGCCTTCGCTCTGCCAATCCTGCACCGCATCGACCCGAGCAAGCGCGAGCCGCAAGCCCTGATCCTGGCGCCAACCCGTGAGTTGGCGCTGCAAGTAGCCACCGCTTTTGAAACCTACGCCAAGCAAATGCCGGGCGTAACCGTGGTGGCCGTATACGGTGGTGCCCCGATGGGCCCACAACTGAAAGCTATCCGTAACGGCGCACAAATCGTCGTTGCTACCCCGGGCCGTCTGTGCGACCACCTGCGTCGCGACGAGAAAGTCCTGGCAACCGTCAACCACCTGGTGCTCGACGAAGCCGACGAAATGCTCAAGCTGGGCTTCATGGATGACCTCGAAGTGATCTTCAAGGCCATGCCGGAAAGCCGTCAGACCGTACTGTTCTCGGCCACCCTGCCTGCATCCATCCGTGCCATCGCCGAGCGCCACCTGCGCGAGCCGAAGCACGTCAAGATCCAGAGCAAGACCCAGACCGTTACCGCTATCGAACAAGCCCACCTGATGGTCCACGCCGACCAGAAGGTTTCTGCTGTCCTGCGTTTGCTGGAAGTGGAAGAGTTCGACGCGCTGATCGCCTTCGTGCGTACCAAGCAAGCCACCCTGGACCTGGCCAGCGCCCTCGAAGCCAAAGGCTACAAAGCCGCTGCGCTGAACGGTGACATTGCCCAGAACCAGCGTGAGCGCGTCATCGACTCGCTCAAAGATGGCCGCCTGGACATCGTCGTCGCTACCGACGTCGCTGCCCGTGGTCTGGACGTACCGCGCATCACTCACGTGTTCAACGTCGACATGCCGTACGACCCGGAGTCCTACGTTCACCGTATCGGCCGTACCGGCCGTGCCGGTCGCGAAGGCCGTGCGCTGCTGCTGGTTACCCCGCGCGAGCGTCGCATGCTGCAGGTGATCGAGCGTGTTACCGGTCAGAAGGTTGCTGAAGTTCGCCTGCCGAACGCCCAGGCCGTTCTCGATGCCCGCATCAAGAAGCTGACCAACAGCCTGGCGCCGCTGGTTGCTGACGCCGAGTCGACCCACGGTGATCTGCTTGATCGCCTGACCGCCGACATCGGTTGCAGCCCGCGTGCCCTGGCCGCTGCCCTGCTGCGCAAGGCTACCAACGGTCAGGCCCTGACCCTGGAAGCGGTCGAGAAAGAGCAGCCGCTGGTTCCGACCTACACCCCGCGTGAGCGCACTGGCGATCGTCCAGAGCGTGGCGAGCGTGAGCGTCGTGCACCCATGCCGCTGGGCGAAGGTCGTGCGCGTTGCCGTACCGCGCTGGGCGCGCGTGACGGTATCGCCGCCAAGAACCTGCTGGGCGCGATCCTCAACGAAGGCGGCCTGGCCCGCGAAGCGATCGGCCGCATCCAGGTGCGCGACAGCTTCAGCCTGGTCGAGCTGCCGGAGGAAGGTCTGGAGCGTCTGCTGACCAAGCTCAAGGACACTCGTGTTGCCGGCAAGCAGCTGAAGCTGCGCCGCTACCGCGAAGACTGATCCGCGAGCGATAAAAAAATCCCCGACTGGTTCGGGGATTTTTTTTGGCCTATGCACACTGGCCCTGTGGGAGCCGGGCTTGCCGGCGATCGAGCGCGAAGCGGTCGCAATGCTGATCAGTCGAATCGGTAAATATCCATCCCCAGCGCCCCCAGCGTAAACCCCTGATGGGCAATCCCGAATCGCCCGCCCGCACCCCGGGCGAAATACAGCGGCAACAGGTGCTCATCACTGGGATGATTGCGCACGGCAAACGGCGCCTGCTGGCGGTAGTCGTGCAAGGCGGGGGTGTCATCGGCTGCCAGCTTGTCGATTATCCAGTCGCGAAACGCCAGGGCCCAGGGCTCGACGCTTTCGGGTCCAGCCTGCCAGTCGAGCTCGCGCAGGTTGTGGGTAATGCTCCCCGAGCCAATCAGCAGGATGTTGTCCTCGCGCAATTGCGCCAGCGCCTTGCCCACCTGCTCCTGCAGCTGCGGGCCCATCTGACTTGGCAGAGACACCTGTACTACGGGGATGTCGGCTGCCGGGTACATCAGCGACAGCGGCACCCACACGCCATGATCAAACGGGCGCTTGGGGTCGAGGCGCGCGGCTAGCCCGGCATCGCCCAGCAGGCCGATCAAGCGCTTGGCCAGTGCCGGCTCGCCAGGAGCGGGATACTGCACGGCATACAGGGCGGCAGGAAAGCCACCGAAGTCATGCCAGGTTTCTGGTTGCGGGTGGCTGCTGACCCACAGCTCACGGCTCTCCCAGTGCGCCGAGACCACCACGATGGCTTTGGGTCGCGGTAGCTCTGCGGCCAGGCGCGTCAGGGCCGGGCCGCTGGCACCGGGCTCGAGGGCGAGCATGGGCGAGCCGTGAGAAATAAACAGGCTGGGCAGCATGGAGAGGGTCCTGGCGGTTAAGATGGGCCCATCTTCCGGCAGATCATTGATCTGATTCCAATATAAGTTTTCGCATAATCTGATCGAATAATTCGAGGTATGCCATGCAGGCAGAGTTCTGGCACAAGCGTTGGGCAGATAACCAGATCGGCTTTCACCAGCGCCAGGTCAACGGCGACCTGCAACAGTACTGGCCCAGCCTGGGCCTGGCGCCCGGCAGCAAGGTGCTGGTGCCGTTGTGTGGCAAAAGCCTCGACCTGGCCTGGCTGGCCGGGCAGGGCCATCAGGTGCTCGGCATCGAGCTGTCCCAGCGGGCGGTGGAGGATTTCTTCAACGAACAGCGGTTGACGCCCGAAGTCGGCCAGCGGGGCGCGTTCAAGACCTATCGCAGTGGCAACCTGCAGCTGTGGTGTGGTGATTTCTTCGCCCTGAGCGCCGAGGATATCGCCGACTGCACCGCGCTGTATGACCGGGCCGCAGTGATTGCCTTGCCGCCTGCGTTGCGCCAGCGCTATGCCGCGCTGCTCAGTGGCTATCTGGCGTCCGGGTGCCGGGGGCTGTTGATCACCATGGATTACGACCAGGCCCTGCTGCCGGGCCCGCCCTTTGCGGTGGTTGATGCCCAGGTGCGGCAACTGTTCGCTGACTGGCAGCCGCATGAGCTTGAGGCGCGGGATATTCTCGCCGAGAGCCCGAAGTTCGTTCAGGCCGGGGTGCCGATGCTATTTGAGCGGGTGTACCGCCTGCAGCGCTGAAATGCAAAAGGGCGACCGAAGTCGCCCTTTTTTATTGCTGCTACCGATCAGCCGCGACGGCGCAGGGCTTCAATGCGCTCTTCCAGCGGCGGGTGGCTCATCAGCAGGCCGGCCAGGCCCTGCTTGAGGCCGCCGTTGATGCCGAAGGCGTTGAGGGTGTCGGGCATGTGCACCGGCACACCTTGTTCCGAGCGCAGGCGCTGCAGGGCGCCGATCATCGCGTTGGTGCCGGCCAGGCGGGCGCCGGCTTCGTCGGCGCGGAACTCGCGTTTGCGCGAGAACCACATGACGATGATGCTGGCCAGGATGCCCAGTACCAGTTCGGCGACGATGGTCGCGATGTAGTAGGCGATACCCTGGCCTTCTTCGTTCTTGAAGATCACCTTGTCGACGAAGTTGCCGATGATGCGGGCAAAGAACATCACGAAGGTGTTGACCACGCCTTGCACCAGGGCAAGGGTGACCATGTCGCCGTTGGCCACGTGGCCGATCTCGTGAGCCAGTACGGCGCGCACTTCATCGGGCGAGAAGCGCTCGAGCAGGCCCTGGCTGACCGCTACCAGGGCGTCGTTGCGGTTCCAGCCGGTGGCGAAGGCATTGGCCTCGTAGGCCGGAAAGATACCCACTTCGGGCATCTTGATGCCGGCTTCGCGGGACAGTTCCTCGACGGTCTGCAGCAGCCATTGTTCGTGGCGGGTGCGCGGTTGGCTGATGATCTGGGTGCCGGTGCTCATCTTCGCCATCCACTTGGAGATGAACAGCGAGATCAGCGAGCCGGCAAAACCGAACACCGCGCAGAAAATCAGCAGCTGGTCGAGTTTGAGGTCAACCCCGTTGGCCGCCATGAACCCGTTGAAGCCAAACAGGCTCAGGGTAATGCTGGCAATCAGCACAACCGCGAGGTTGGTGGCCACAAACAGTAAGATGCGCATCATGGTTGTTACGTTCTCCTGACGGATAAAAGTGTCACGTATGCGGGGTATATAAGGTGCGCGCTGCAGTGATTCAACCGGGCGACTATTTCAAACTGTGTACTTGCCTTTATTACAGACGAATTCCAGCAACCCGCACGCCAGAGCGGCGGGTGATGTAAGGGCTGAATGCTGGGTCTGTAAGGTCTGCGCCGAGGGCGGCGCAGACGTTTCCATATGCGCAGTAGGTTACTGCTGATATGTCTTCAGGAAGTTTCCGATCCGGCCAATGGCCTGCTCGAGGTCGTCGACCCGTGGCAGGGTCACGACGCGGAAGTGATCCGGCCACGGCCAGTTGAAGGCAGTCCCCTGGACGATCAGCAGCTTTTCCGACAGCAGCAGGTCGAGGACGAATTTCTCGTCGTTGTGGATCGGGCAGACTTTCGGGTCGATGCGCGGGAACGCATACAGCGCGCCCATCGGCTTGACGCAGCTGACCCCGGGGATGCTGTTGAGCAGCTCCCAGGTGCGGTTGCGCTGCTCAAGCAGGCGGCCTTGTGGCAGTACCAGGTCGTTGATGCTCTGGTAGCCGCCCAGGGCGGTCTGGATCGCGTGCTGGCTCGGCACGTTGGCACACAGGCGCATGTTGGCCAGCATGTCGATGCCTTCGATGTAGCTCATGGCGTGATGCTTGGGCCCGGAGATGGCCAGCCAGCCGGAGCGGAAGCCCGCCACCCGGTAGGACTTGGACAGGCCGTTGAAGGTCAGGCAGAGCAGGTCCGGGGCCAGCGAGGCGGTGCTGATGTGCACGGCTTCGTCATAGAGGATCTTGTCGTAGATCTCGTCGGAGAACACCACCAGGTTGCGCTGGCGGGCCAGCTCGAGCATGCCCAGCAGCAGTTCGCGCGAGTACACCGCGCCGGTCGGGTTGTTCGGGTTGATGATCACCAGGGCCTTGGTGTTGGAGGTGATCTTGGCCTTGATGTCGTCCAGGTCCGGGAACCAGTCGGCCTGCTCGTCGCACAGGTAGTGCACCGGGTTGCCGCCGGCCAGGCTCACCGCGGCGGTCCACAGCGGGTAGTCCGGGGCCGGAATCAGCACTTCGTCGCCATTGTTGAGCAGCGCCTGCATCGACATCACGATCAGCTCGGAGACGCCGTTGCCCAGGTAGATGTCTTCGATACCGACACCTTCGACCTGTTTTTGCTGGTAGTACTGCATCACCGCCTTGCGTGCGCTGAACAGGCCCTTGGAGTCGCTGTAGCCCTGGGCGGTCGGCAGGTTGCGGATCACATCCTGGAGGATCTCGTCCGGCGCCTCGAAACCAAAGGGCGCCGGGTTGCCGATGTTCAGCTTGAGGATGCGATGGCCTTCCTCTTCCAGGCGTTTGGCGTGCTTGAGCACCGGGCCGCGAATGTCATAGCAGACATTGGCGAGCTTGTTCGATTTGCTGACCTGCATGATGTGATCCCGATTAGAAAAGATCGCCGCGCATTGCGCTGTGAAAACGTTTGAAATGCGTATGACGCGGGTGCCAGACTGATGTCTGATGAGGCGCAATAATATACGTGCCGCCCGCCCTGTGGAAAAGCCATGGCGCGGGGTTTTTGGACAGATGAGGCCTGATGATGGAAAAACTCGCGAAAACCCTTGAAGAATGGCGCGCCATGCTCGACCCCGAGCAGTACAACGTGTGCCGCCTGAAGGGCACCGAGCGGCCGTTCAGCGGCAAATACAACGGCACCAAGACCGACGGCGTCTACCATTGCATCTGCTGCAACGAGCCGCTGTTCGATTCGAGCAGCAAATTTGATTCCGGGTGCGGCTGGCCTAGCTTCTATGAGCCGATTGCCGACAGCGCGATGATCGAAATTCGCGATACCTCCCACGGCATGATTCGTACCGAAGTCACCTGCGCCAAGTGCGACGCCCACCTGGGCCACGTATTTCCCGACGGTCCGCCGCCGACCGGGCTACGCTACTGCATCAACTCGGTCTGCCTGGACCTGGTGCCACGCTGACAAAGGAGCAAGGTCATGGCCGACGCAATGCTGAAGATTCCCTGCATTACCCTGACCGGTGAGCAAAAAGCCCTGGCCGATTACCCGGCCAAGGCAGTACTGGTGGTCAACACCGCCAGCCAGTGCGGATTTACCCCGCAATACAAGGGCCTGGAGCAGCTCTGGCAACGTTACCGCGAGCAGGGGCTGGTGGTGCTGGGCTTTCCCTGCAACCAGTTCGGCAAGCAGGAGCCGGGCGATGCGAGCGAGATTGCGCAGTTCTGCGAGCTCAAGTTTGGGGTCAGCTTCCCGTTGTTTCGCAAAATCGAAGTCAACGGCGCCGGAGCCCATCCGCTGTTTATCGAGCTGAAAAAGCGCGCCCCAGGGCTGTTCGGCTCCGAAGGCATCAAGTGGAACTTCACCAAGTTCCTGCTCGATCCGGCCACCGGCAAGGTCACCCGCTATGCTCCGAGCACCAAGCCGGACGCCTTGGCCGGTTCGATCGAGAAACTGCTCAGGTAGCCGTCAACGGCACCCAGTGATCGATCAGCGCCAGCAATTCCTCGCGGCGAAACGGCTTGGCTAGGTAGTCGCTCATCCCCGCAGCCCGGCAGCGCTCGCGCTCTTCGGGCATGGCGTTGGCGGTCAGGGCGACGATCGGCAGGTCTGGCCAGCGCCCGCTCTGGCGGATCCGCCGGCTGGCCTCATAGCCGTCCATCACCGGCATGTTGCAGTCCATCAGCACCAGGTCGAAGGGTGACTGCTCCAGCTGTTCGAGGGCGTCGGCGCCATGGGCGGCGACGCTGACCTCACAGCCGAGCTTGGCCAGCATACCCTTGGCCACCAACTGGTTCACCGGGTTGTCCTCGACCAGCAGGATGCGTGCACGGCGTTCGCTGTGCGAGGCGCCGCCAAGCGGTGACTGGTTGATGTGGTCGGCGCCGTGCAGGGTGCGCCGCAGTGTCTGATACAGGGCGTTGCGGGCCAGCGGTCGGGCCTGCTGCTGCAAGGGCGCCAGGTGCGCGGCCTGTTCGCCGGGCAGGAAATTGCCATAGGCGGTAACCAGCAGGATTGGCGCACTGACCTGCGGACGCAAACTGAACAGGCAATCCAGGTCGTCGGTGATCAGCAGGTCCGGGTTCGCGTCCTTGAGTTGCTCTGGCGTGTCGTAGCGCTGGTAGTCCAGGCCCCAGCCGGGCAGCAGTGTCTGCAGCAGTTCGGCCAGGCCGCTGCTGGCATTGCTGATGGCCGCAACGCTGCCATGCAAAGGTTGCGCGGGCACCGCCGCGGTATGGCTGGGCAATGGCAGCTCGGCGCTGAACTGGCTGCCGAAGCCGGCTTCGGAACTGATGCTCAGGCGCCCTTGCAT
This sequence comes from Pseudomonas sp. 2(2015), assembly GCF_000955865.1. Lineage (NCBI taxonomy): Bacteria > Pseudomonadati > Pseudomonadota > Gammaproteobacteria > Pseudomonadales > Pseudomonadaceae > Pseudomonas > Pseudomonas sp. 2(2015). Next base: position 877,815 of record NZ_JYOF01000003.1, on the reverse strand, counting down.
GGCTTCGCAGAGGTTATTGGTCAGCGCCAGGCCCAGGCCGGTACCGCCGTATTGGCGGGTGATACCGGCGCCGGCCTGGGTGAAGGGCTGAAAGATCCGTACCTGGGCTTCGCTGGGGATGCCGATGCCGGTGTCGCAGACATCCAGGCGAACGCCGCCGGCGTAGCTGCAAAGGCGCACATCGACACGGCCAAAGCGAGTGAACTTCAAGGCGTTGGACAGCAGGTTGCTGACAATCTGCCGTACCCGTGTCGGGTCGCCGAGCACCATCGAGGGAAACTGCGGGTCGATCAGGCAGGTCAGCTCGACACTGGGCGCGGCGTTCTGCGACAGCAGGTTGGCGGTGTCTTCGACCAGCGCGCCGAGGTCGAAGGGAATGCGTTCAAGCTCCAGTTGCCCGGCATCGAACTTGGACAGGTCGAGAATATCGTTGAGCAGCTCGACCAGAACCTTGCCCGAGTCGTGGGCAATCGACAGCTGCTGGCGCTGCTCGGCATTGAGCGGGCTGTCCAGTGACAGCGCGATCATCCCCAGCAGGCCATTGAGCGGGGTGCGAATCTCGTGGCTCATGTTGGCCAGAAAGGCCGCGCGTGCCTGGGCCATGTCCAGGGCGCGGCGCCGGGCGTCTTCGAGTTCTTCGTTGGACTGGCTGAGGCGAGTGTTGCTGGCCTTGAGCTCGTTGGTGCGCGCCGAGACGATGTTCTCCAGCTCGTTGAGGTAGTCGGTCAGGCGGTTTTCGGCGTTGCGCCGCTGCTGGATCTCGGTGGCCATGCTGACGAACTGCTGGTTGGCGACCTTGACCAGCACGCCGATTTCGTCCTGCTCGTGGCCGGGTGGAAACGACAGTTTGGACTGCGCCGGGTTGCGCGAATCACTGTTGCTCAGGGCGCTGATCACCCGCACCAGCGGCTGGGTCAGCATTATGTAGAACAGGCCGAGAAGAATCCCGGTCAGGACCAGGCTGCGCACAAAGCCATTGAGCAGGGTGACTTCGGCGCGCTTGAGAAAGCGGCTGCCAAAGGCAAAGGTATCGACGTCCAGGTACAGGGTGCCGAGGTATTCGTCGGGCATATGGCTGAGAAACAGCTGGTCGCGAAACTGGCGCGATTCGCCGAAGAGGAAATCGCTGATCAGCCGGTAGCTGCTTTCCTGGCGTGGGCGCTGAACATCGGCGAGGACGGTGTCGTTGTTGTCGATCAGCCAGGCGCGGGTGATCGCCGGCGATTGCAGCAGGCCGCGGGTCAGTTCCTGGGCCAGTTCGGCATCGATGTTATAGGCGATGCGCGAAGCCGGGTTATGGCTGATTTGCAGCAGCGCCTGCATCTCGCGGTTGATGGAGGCGTCTTCACTGGCATAATCGATACCGATCTGGATGAGACTGAGCAATGTACCCAGGATGAAGCCGACCAGGACCGTCAGCCGGGCTTGCTTGTAGGACAGGCGATTGGTGAACTTGATATCCATGAGTCCCGAGCCAGTTTCACGTTCCGTGCGCTGCGCAAGCATAGCCGATCAGTCCCGGCTGCTGGCACGCCCTGTCACACATTCAGCTGTGCTTTTGTCCTTGCATCTGTCTTGAGGAATTCTTGTGGACTCACGTTTGAATGCTTTTCTGGAGCGCGCCGAAACCGTACTTGCGCGCCTTGAGCCCCTGTTGCCGGCGCCACGCCCGAGCATCGACTGGTCGCAATGCCTGGCTGCGCGCTGGCAGCGCGATGGCCGTAGCGGCTACCTGCTGCCGCTGCAGGTCAGCCTCGACATGCGCCTGTCCGACCTGATCGGCGTCGACCAGCAGCGCGAGCAACTGGGGCGCAACACCCGCCAGTTTCTCGATGGCATGCCGGCCAACCACGCACTGCTGTGGGGCTCGCGCGGTACCGGCAAGTCGTCGCTGGTGCGCGCACTGCTGGCCGAGCATGCCGAAGCCGGCCTGCGCCTGATCGAAATCGAGCGTGATCACCTGGCCGACCTGCCGCGGGTGGTCGAGCAACTGCAGAAACTGCCGCAACGCTTCGTGTTGTTTTGCGATGACCTCTCGTTCGAAGCCGGGGAGGGCGACTACCGGGTGCTCAAGAGCGTACTCGATGGCTCGCTCGAACAGGCGCCGGATAACGTGCTGCTGTATGCCACCTCGAACCGCCGCCACCTGGTGCCGGAAAAACAGAGCGACAACGAAAACTGGAAGATGGTTGACGGCGAGCTGCATCCCAACGAAGCGGTGGAGGACAAAATTGCCCTGTCTGACCGCTTCGGCCTGTGGCTGTCGTTCTACCCCTTCACCCAGGAGCATTTCCTCAACGTGGTCGAGCACTGGATCACCCAGCTGGCGCAGAGCGCTGGCCTGGCCTGGCGCCGCGACGAGGAACTGGACATTCTCGCCGTGCGCTGGGCAACCGGTCGCGGCAACCGTAACGGCCGTTGTGCCTACCAGTTCGCCCGTTATTGGGTGGGACTGAAACTGTTGGAGCAAAAATCATGATCGACCTCAACGCTACCGGCGCCGGCCTCGAAGGCTACGGTCTGCTGGCGGCACAACTGGAAGCCCTGCTGGCCGATGAGCGTGACTTCATCGCCAACGCCGCGCAGTTTTCGGCGTTTCTCTACAGTCAGGTCGAAGACCTGAACTGGGCCGGCTTCTACCTCAACCGCAACGAGCAACTGCTGCTGGGGCCATTCCAGGGGCAGGTGGCCTGCGTGCGCATCCCGTTCGGGCGTGGTGTGTGCGGCGCGGCTGCGGCCAGCCGGGAAACCCAGCGGGTGGAAGATGTGCACGCGTTTCCCGGGCACATTGCCTGCGACAGTGCATCGAACAGCGAGCTGGTGATTCCGCTGGTAAAGGATGGCCGGTTGATTGGCGTGCTGGACCTCGACAGCCCTAAGCTTGCACGTTTCAGTGAAGTGGATCAGGCGGGGCTGGAGCGTTTGGCGGGGGTTTTCCTGCGACTGACCGATTGCTGACGAGCGCTTTGCGCTCGATCGCTGGCAAGGCCAGCTCCCATGTACACCAACCTTGTGGGAGCCGGCCTTGCTGGCGATCGGGTCAACCAGAACTCAGTCGTAGATGACTTTCTTCTTCCAGTCTTCGGTGGTGTCGGTCTTCAGGCCTTCGGTCAGGGCGTTGGTTTCGTCCTCGGCCGGTTCCAGTTGGCTCAGCACCTGGGCATTGGCGCGGGCCAGCAGCTTCTCCATGTATTCCAGTTGTTCGCGGTAAATCACCGGGTCAGGCTGCTTGCGCAGGTATTGCACGCCACGCTCGAAGGCCAGGCGCGCGTGCCCGGGCTGGTTCTGTTGCAGCGCCTGCTGGCCGAGGTTGTTGAAGAACTCGATGTGCAGCAGCACCAGGATGTGGCGAATTTCCTTGACCCAGTACTTGGCCTCGTTGGTCGGCAGGAAGCCTTCCTGGGCGGCGCGGGTGATCTGGTTGTGCATGCCTTCCAGCAAAAAACGCACATCCTTGGCCCGGGCTTCGGTCTGGATCGGCATCGGCGGGTTGTTCACCGGCAGTGCTTCACCTTTGGCAATCAGCCCTTCGAGTTCGGCGATCCGTGCGCGAATATCGCGGCTGTGCTTGTCCAGGGCCAACTGGCGCTGGTTGAGGTTGAGTTCCAGGCGGGTCAACAGCAACTTGAGGGCCGGGGTCATCAACTGGCCAGGAAAGGTTTCGGTGATTTCGCCACAACGGCGCAAACGTTCGGCCAGCTCGATCTTCAGCCGGGCACGCTCGAGCTTGTTGTTCTCGACCACGTTGTTCAGGTAGCCGATCACGATCAATAACGCGATCCCCGCTACTATAAGCAGGGTGATCAGAAGTGGTGTCACCGTTAACGCCTCATACAGGATGATTTACTGTTTGAGTGTAGTGGCTAAGCTTTTAGCCGGATAGAGCTGTTTGGCGGTTGCCCGGGGGCGATTGATGGCCTTTTGCTGGTAGATCGCCGTGGCTGCTGGGCCGAAGGCGGGTAGGGCGTCAGAAAATAATCGTCAAGCCTCAGGCGCGCGTTGCCCTGGCGCAAGGCTGCAAAGCGCCGGGAAGTCATTGATTTAAATAAATTTATACAGAGGGGTTGACGGCTTATCAAAGCATCCCTAGAATGCGCGCCACTTGCAGCGTAAAGCACACAGCGGAACGCGGCAGGGAGTGAATGTTGTAGCGTGTCCCCTTCGTCTAGTGGCCTAGGACACCGCCCTTTCACGGCGGTAACAGGGGTTCGAGTCCCCTAGGGGACGCCAATGCGGGAATAGCTCAGTTGGTAGAGCACGACCTTGCCAAGGTCGGGGTCGCGAGTTCGAGTCTCGTTTCCCGCTCCAGTTTACAAAGGCTTTGCTTAACGGCAGGGCTTGTAAAAACCCAGCGTCAGATCTTTATGGTTTGAGTTGGTAACTGAAGCATGCATTGCATGTTTCGGGCGTCGTCCCCTTCGTCTAGTGGCCTAGGACACCGCCCTTTCACGGCGGTAACAGGGGTTCGAGTCCCCTAGGGGACGCCATTTTTGCGGGAATAGCTCAGTTGGTAGAGCACGACCTTGCCAAGGTCGGGGTCGCGAGTTCGAGTCTCGTTTCCCGCTCCAAATATGGTGCTCCAGCGTTTGATTACGCTGTAGTGATGGAACAAGGGCGTCAGTGCTTGTTCTTGCCGGTCCGGCCGGTCGCTACAAATTTGCGGGAATAGCTCAGTTGGTAGAGCACGACCTTGCCAAGGTCGGGGTCGCGAGTTCGAGTCTCGTTTCCCGCTCCAAATAAAGAAACGCCGTTCGTTTGAACGGCGTTTTTTTTCGTCTCGATTTTATCCGCTGTCTGCGTGCGGCAGGGCTGTTGTCAGCCCTGCGCAGCTTCATCGCTTAATGCTTGCTGTCGTCGTCCGACATGCTCAGCAGCTGCTTTTCCTGGTTCCAGTCGAAGGGTTCATCATTCTGCTCGGCCTCGAAGCGGCGCTCTTCCAGTTCCTGGTACATGTCCAGTTCGTTCTCCGGCATGAAGTGCAGGCAGTCGCCGCCAAAGAACCACAGCAGGTCGCGCGGTACCAGGTGCGCGACCTGTGGATAACGCTGGATGACCTGGCACATCAGGTCCTGGCCAAGATAGGTGCTTTCCGGGTCGACGGGCAGTTGCAGCATCAGATCGTCGAAGCGCTCCAGAAACAACGCGTGGCTTTCTTCCGGCACCTGCTCGGCTTCGCCCAGGGCAACCAGGATGGTGCGCAGGTGGGTGAGCAGGGCGAGATGGTATTCCAGGCGATCGGTAGCCATGCAGGCAGTCCTCTTGAGCAAAAACGGGCGCGGGAGTATACGGCTCCCGGCGCCCGATGTCCCGGCCCTTAGCGAATCTTGCCGTCGGCCGGTAGCAGTTGCTCCTTGTCGAAGGCATCGACATCGATCACCCGCCGGCGTGCCGACTCAGCGGCATGCAGGCTTTGCGCTTCACTGGCTTGCAGCACGCCAGCGTGCAGCGCCGCGTCGATAATCGACTCGCCTGGCGCAGGGTCAACCTGGCCACTCTTGACGGCCTGGTGCAGTTTTTTACGCAGCGGCGCGCCGGCGCTGAGTAAATCGCAGGCCTGTTGCAGGGCGGCAACCGGATCGCCGTCCGTTTGCGGCCGATAACAACCGGCAAGCAGCTCCTCCAGCGCCGGGTCACCCTTGGCGCGGCCGATCAGTTCGGCAATCTCCGCGTCCAGTTCGTCGCTGGGCCCGGTATGCCGGCGGCCGAAGGGGAACACCACCAGGCGCAGGGCGCGACCGAGCAAGCGGTTGGGGAAGTTGTCGAGCAAGCGGTCCAGGGCTTTTTCGGCTTGGCCAAGGCTCTCCTCCAGGGCCCAACGCAGCAGCGGTTGCAGGTACTCGGGCGAATTCAGGTCGTGGTAACGCTTGAGCGCCGCCGAGCTGAGGTACAAATGACTGAGCACATCGCCCAGGCGCGCCGACAAACGCTCGCGACGCTTGAGTTCGCCGCCCAGGAGCATCATGCACAGGTCGGCGAGCAAGGCGAACGCCGCCGCCTGGCGATTGAGGGCGCGGAAGTAACCTTGGCTTAACGCGTCGCCCGGGACTTTCTCGAAATGGCCCAGGCCCAGGCCCAGCACCAAGGTACTGGCGGCGTTACCGACGGCAAAACCAATATGCTGCATCAGCAGGTGATCGAACTCCTTGAGCGCCTGGTCGTGGTCTTCGCGACCGGCCAGGGCCATTTCCTTGAGTACGAACGGATGGCAGCGAATCGCCCCCTGGCCGAAGATCATCAGGTTGCGCGAGAGGATGTTGGCGCCCTCGACGGTGATGAAGATCGGCGCGCCTTGCCAGTTGCGTCCCAGGTAGTTGTTCGGGCCCATGATGATGCCCTTGCCGCCGTGCACGTCCATGGCGTGCTGGATGCATTCGCGCCCGCGCTCGGTGAGGTGGTACTTGAGAATCGCCGACAGCACCGAGGGTTTTTCGCCCAGGTCCACGGCCTTGGCGGTGAGCAGTCGCGCACTGTCCATCAGGAAGGCGTTGCCGCCAATGCGCGCGAGAGATTCCTGGATACCTTCGAAGGCCGCCAGCGGCACGTTGAACTGCTCACGGATCTGCGCGTACTGGCCGGTCACCAGGCTGGTGTACTTGGCTGCACCAGTGCCCACGGCTGGCAAGGAAATCGAGCGGCCCACCGACAGGCAGTTCATCAGCATCATCCAGCCCTTGCCGAGCATGTCCTGGCCGCCGATGAGAAAGGCCAGCGGCACGAACACATCTTTGCCGCTGTTGGGGCCGTTCATGAACGCCGCGCCCAGGGGCAGGTGACGCTTGCCGATTTCGACGCCGGGGGTGTCGGTGGGAATCAGCGCGAGACTAATGCCCAGTTCTTCTTTATCGCCCAGCAGGTGTTCGGGGTCGTAGGCCTTGAAGGCAAGGCCGAGCAGGGTAGCGACCGGTCCGAGGGTGATGTAGCGCTTTTCCCAATTCAGGCGCAGGCCGATGACTTCCTCGCCTTGCCACTGGCCTTTGCAGATGATCCCGGTGTCGGGCATGGCGCCAGCATCGGAGCCGGCCAGCGGGCCGGTGAGGGCGAAGCAGGGGATCTCGTCGCCGCGGGCCAGGCGCGGCAGGTAGTGATTGCGCTGCTCGTCGGTGCCGTAGTGCAGCAGCAGTTCGGCCGGGCCGAGGGAGTTGGGCACCATCACGGTGGAAGCAAGGTCGCCGCTGCGGGTCGCCAGCTTCATTGCCACCTGCGAGTGGGCGTAGGCCGAAAAGCCCTTGCCGCCGTACTCCTTGGGAATGATCAGGGCGAAGAAGCCGTGGCTCTTGATGTGCTCCCAGGCCGCGGGGGGCAAATCCAGGTCCTGGCCAATTTGCCAGTCGCTGACCATGGCGCAGAGTTCTTCGGTGGGGCCGTTGATAAAGGCTTGTTCTTCTTCAGTGAGTTCGGCCTTGGAGTAGCCGAGCAGGGTGTTCCAGTCCGGTCGGCCGCTGAACAGCTCGCCGTCCCACCACACGGTGCCGGCGTCGATGGCTTCGCGTTCGGTCTGCGACATTGGCGGCAAGGTGCGCTGGAACCAGCCGAACAGGGGCGCGGTGAGCACTTTGCGGCGCAGGTCGGGGAGCAGCAGGGGCGCGGCGACGGCAGCCAGCAGCAGCCAGAAAATCGTCAGCAGCCAGCCTGGGGCGTGGCTGAAAATGCCCATCGCCAGCAGGTACAGGGCAACGATGCCCAACGCCGGCAAGGCGGCGATGCGACGGTGGGCCAGGTAGGCCACGCCGATCACCAGGACCACTAACCACAACAGCAACATAGGAATTCCTCCGTGAAACATCGGGGCATTTCGCCATCCATCGAAGCTTAGACCGCATCGGCTAAACGGCTTGTCTGAACAGTGACAGGACATGACCTCAGGAGTTCGCCTGCACGCCAAACGATTGCCAGCGCGAGCGCCTGGAGTAGACTGGGCGACCAGCCAAATCATCAGGGAAACGACATGCTCAAGATCTGGGGCAGGAAGAATTCGTCGAATGTCAGGAAAGCACTGTGGTGCGCCGCAGAGCTTGGTCTTGAGTATGAGTCGATCGATGCCGGTGGCGCCTTCGGCCTGGTCAACGAGCCGCAGTACCGGGCGCTGAACCCCAACGGCCTGGTGCCGATGATCGAGGACGACGGCCTGGTGCTGTGGGAGTCCAATGCCATTGTGCGCTACCTGTCGGCGCAGTACGGCTGCGAGTCGGGCTGGTATGAGCAGGACGCACGCAAGCGTGCCGAGGCCGACAAGTGGATGGACTGGGTTACTTCCTCCCTGGCCACGCCGTTCCGGCCGTTGTTCTGGGGCATCCTGCGCACGCCTGCCGATCAGCAGGACTGGGTGGCAATCAATGCCGCACACAAGACCTGCGCGCAGTTGCTGTCGATTGCCGACCAGGCCCTGGCGCACCAGCCGTATTTGTCTGGCGACAAGCTGGGCATGGGCGATATCCCCCTGGGCTGCTTTGCCTACGCCTGGTTCGAGATGCCCATCGAGCGCCCCGAGATGCGCCACCTGCGCGCCTGGTATGAGCGCCTGCAAGAGCGTCCGGCCTATCAGACGGCGGTGATGACGGCGCTGACCTGATTGACGGTTACCGGGAAAGTGCGGTCAAGCTGATAGTTAATATCGATACACATGACTGTACTTGTCTGGTCTGCACAAGCACCATGCTCCTATTCACTGCGGCTGGCCTCGCCCGGCCGCGTCTAGAACCTTCCACACTGGTACGCGACCCGCTATGAGTTCTGCTCTGTCCATAAGGCAGCTAACCAAAACCTACGGCAACGGTTTCCAGGCCCTCAAGGGCATTGACCTGGATGTCGCCGAAGGTGACTTCTTCGCCTTGCTCGGCCCCAACGGTGCCGGCAAATCCACCACCATCGGCATCCTCTCGACCCTGGTCAACAAGACCAGCGGCAGCGTCAACATCTTTGGTCACGACCTCGATCGCCAGCCCGCCGCGCTCAAGCGCTGCATCGGCGTGGTGCCGCAGGAGTTCAACTTCAACCAGTTTGAAAAGACCTTCGACATTGTCGTCACCCAGGCCGGTTACTACGGTATCCCGGCCAAGGTCGCCAAGGAGCGGGCCGAGCAGTACCTGACCCAGTTGGGCCTGTGGGACAAGCGCGATGTGCCGTCGCGCTCGCTGTCGGGCGGCATGAAACGCCGCCTGATGATCGCCCGCGCGCTGATCCACGAGCCGCGCCTGCTGATCCTCGACGAGCCGACCGCGGGTGTGGATATCGAGCTGCGCCGGTCGATGTGGAGCTTTTTGACCGAGCTCAACCAGAAAGGCATCACCATCATCCTCACCACCCATTACCTGGAAGAGGCTGAGCAGTTGTGCCGCCACATCGGCATCATCGACCACGGCACCATCGTCGAGAACACCAGCATGCGCGCCTTGCTGAGCAAGCTGCATGTCGAGACCTTCCTGCTCGACCTCAAGCAGGACCTGCCCCAGGCGCCAAACCTGGTCGGCTATCCGTGCCGCTTGATCACCCCGCACACCCTGGAAGTGCAAGTTGACAAGGAAGTGGGCATTACTGCGCTGTTCGGCCAGCTGGCGCTGCAGAACATCGAGGTGCAGAGCCTGCGCAACAAGACCAATCGTCTCGAGGAGCTGTTCGTGTCCCTGGTTGAGAAAAACCTGGCAAAGGTGGCGGTATGAGTTCGGAACTGAGCGCCAACCTGGTCGCCCTCAATACCATCGTCTACCGCGAAGTACGCCGTTTTACCCGGATCTGGCCGCAGACCCTGCTGCCCCCGGCGATCACCATGGTTTTGTACTTCGTGATTTTCGGTAACCTGATCGGCCGGCAGATCGGCGACATGGGCGGCTTCACCTACATGGAGTACATCGTCCCGGGGCTGATCATGATGTCGGTGATCACCAACTCCTACGGCAACGTGGTCTCGAGCTTCTTCGGCAGCAAGTTCCAGCGTTCGATCGAGGAACTGATGGTGTCGCCGGTGTCGCCGCATACCATCCTCGTCGGCTACACCCTGGGCGGCGTGTTGCGCGGCTTGGCGGTAGGGGTAATCGTCACCTTGCTGTCGCTGTTCTTCACCGACCTGCAGGTTCATCACCTGGGCGTGACCATTGTCGTGGTGCTGCTGACGGCGACAATCTTCTCGCTGCTGGGCTTCATCAACGCCGTGTTCGCCCGCAACTTCGATGACATCTCGATCATCCCGACCTTCGTGTTGACGCCGCTGACCTACCTGGGCGGGGTGTTCTACTCGATTACCCTGTTGCCGCCGTTCTGGCAGACCGTGTCGATGGCCAACCCGGTATTGCACATGGTCAACTCGTTCCGCTACGGCATTCTCGGCGTGTCGGACATCCGCATCGGCGTCGCCATCAGCTTCATGCTGGTCGCCACGGCAGTGCTGTATATCGGCTGCGCGCGGTTACTGGTCAGTGGGCGAGGAATGCGCACCTGATTGTTTGACCTTGCGCCGGCGCCACTGCCTGCCGACCCACCAGCGCCAGTAGAGCATGGTCAGGCAGTAGGCGAGGGCGCCGAGCAGCACGCCACACACCACTGAGCCGAGCAGGAACGGCTGCCACAGGGTCGACAGCTGGTCGGTGATCCACTCGAAGGTCAGTTCTTCAGGCAGGGTGCGTGGCGGGATCTGCATCAGCCAGGCGCCCATCTGGTAGGTGCAGAAGAACACCGGCGGCATGGTGATCGGGTTGGTCAGCCACACCAGGCTGACCGCGATCGGCATGTTGCCGCGGACCATGATCGCCAGGCTTGCGGCCAGCAGCATTTGCATCGGAATCGGAATGAAAGCGGCGAACAGGCCGACAGCCATGGCGCGCGCAACCGAATGCCGGTTGAGGTGCCAGAGGTTGGGGTCGTGCAACAGCCGGCCGAGAAAGCGTAAGGATTTGTGTTCCCTGATGCTGGTCGGATCGGGCATGTAGCGTTTGAAGAGACGACGCGGCATGTGGGGTCTCGGCAATCTGAAGGGTGCCAGTATGCACGGATTCTAAAAGTGCCTTATTCAGACTTTGTGACAATTATTTAGCGAGCGGTTGCCGTCACTGATCTAAGCCTCAGGGGGTGGTTTACTTCTGGAGCTTCACGCTTATGCGCACAGGGATGTTGGCGCTTGCACTCGGGCTGCTCAGCCTCGGGTTCCTGCCGGCTTTGCCGCCCGTCTGGACACTTGTCCTGCTGATAGTTGCCGGGCTTTGCTGCCTGCCTACGCGGCTGTGGCCCGCCGGGCTGTTTCTGCTGGGCTTGAGCTGGGCCTGTGTCTCGGCGCAATGGGCGTTGGATGAGCGCCTGGCGGCGCAGTTCGATGGCCGTACCCTGTGGATAGAGGGCCGGGTTACTGGTTTGCCGGAGCAGGGTGCGCGCTCGGTGAGGTTCGAGTTGAGCGATGCCGAGTCGCGCCGGGGGCAATTGCCAAGGCGCATGCAGCTCAGCTGGTTCGGCGGCCCGGCGGTCAACAGCGGTGAATACTGGCGTTTGGCAGTCAGCCTCAAGCGCCCCGCAGGCTTGCTCAATCCTCACGGCCCGGACCAGGAGGCCAGTTTGTTGGCCCGGCGCATCGGCGCCACCGGCAGCGTCAAGGCCGGCGAGCGGCTGCTGCCGGCAACGGCGGCCTGGCGGGATGATCTGCGCCAACGCTTGCTCAGCGTTGATGCCCAGGGCCGGGAGGCGGCGCTGGTGGCCTTGATACTCGGCGATGGCGGTGCTCTGGCGCGCCAGGACTGGCAAGCGCTGCAGGCCACCGGCACGGTGCACTTGCTGGTGATTTCCGGCCAGCATATTGGCCTGTTGGCCGGGCTGGTATACGCCTTGATTGCCGGGCTGGCGCGCCTGGGCTGGTGGCCGCAACGGCTATCCTGGCTGCCTTGGGCCTGTGCGCTGGCCTTTGCCGCAGCACTGGCCTATGGCTTGCTGGCCGGGTTTCAGGTGCCGGTGCAGCGCGCCTGCATGATGCTGGCCATGGTGCTGCTCTGGCGCCTGCGCTTTCGTCACCTGGGTGTCGGGCTGCCGTTGTTGCTGGCGCTCGATGCAGTGCTGCTGTGGGAACCATTGGCCAGCTTGCAGCCGGGCTTCTGGCTGTCGTTCATGGCCGTGGCCATTCTGATCTTCACCTTCAGCGGTCGCCTTGGCGCCTGGAACCCCTGGCTGGCCTGGAGTCGCGCCCAGTGGTTGATCGCCATCGGCTTGTTGCCGGTGCTGCTGGCGCAAGGGTTGCCGGTGAGCCTGACGGCGCCGCTGATCAATCTGCTGGCAGTGCCGTGGATCAGCCTTGCGGTGTTGCCAATGGCGTTGCTCGGCACTGTGTTGCTGCCGGTGCCGGTTCTGGGGGAAGGCTTGCTGTGGCTTGCCGGCGGCCTGCTCGACGGTTTGTTTCGCTTGCTGGCGCATGTGGCGGTTTGGCAACCGGCCTGGATGCCAGAACCATTGCCGTTCTGGGCCTGGTTGCTGGTGTGCCTGGGGGCATTGCTGGTGTTGTTGCCGCGCGGCATACCGATGCGGGTGCTGGGCTGGCCATTGTTGCTGTTGGCGGTGTTTGCGCCCCGGGAGCGCGTTCCGCAGGGGCAGGTAGAGGTCTGGCAGCTGGATGTCGGCCAGGGGCTGGCCTTTGTGCTGCGCACCCGGCACCACGCCATGTTGTATGACGCCGGCCCGGCCATGGGCGATTTCGATCTGGGCGAGCGGGTAGTGCTTCCCAGCTTGCGCAAGCTGGGGGTAAGCAAGCTCGACCTGATGTTGCTCAGCCACGCCGACGCCGATCACGCCGGGGGCGCCCGCGCCGTGCAGCGCGGGTTGCCGGTGCTGCGGGTGCAGGCTGGTGAGGCTGCGGCCTTGCCTGAAGTGCTGCAAGCGCAGCCGTGCAGCAGCGGCGAACGCTGGCAGTGGGACGGGGTGAATTTTTCACTGTGGCAGTGGCAGGATGCTGGCGACAGCAACCAGGATTCCTGTGTGCTGCTGGTCGAGGCAAACGGCGAAAAACTGCTGCTCACCGGCGATCTCGATGCCCGTGGCGAACGGGCCTGGGCGCGGGGCTGGCAGGCGACCACGGTCGACTGGCTGCAATCGCCCCATCACGGCAGTCGCAGCTCCTCCAGCGAGGCCTTGTTAAAGGCTGCTAGCCCGCGCGGCGTGCTGATTTCGCGCGGGCGCTACAACGCCTTCGGGCATCCGCACCCGGAGGTCATGGCGCGCTATCGGACGCACGGTATTCAGGCCTATGACAATGTCGACCACGGTGCCTTGCGCCTGCGCCTGGGTGTGTTCGGCGAGCCTGAGGGGTTGCGTGCCCAGCGGCGTTTCTGGCGTGAACCGAGATGACGACCTTCGGCAGATGAGCCCCCTGGGGTCCTATGGTAAAGTGGCGGACTTTTTCGAGGGGATGCTTACTGTGTGGGAATTGGTCAAGTCCGGTGGCTGGATGATGCTGCCGATCATTCTGAGTTCCATCGCTGCCATGGCGATCGTCGCCGAGCGTCTCTGGACCTTGCGCGCCAGCCGGGTCACGCCACCGCACCTGCTGGGCCAGGTGTGGATGTGGATCAAGGACAAACAGCTCACCAGTGACAAGCTCAAGGCCCTGCGCGCCGATTCGCCGCTGGGCGAGATCCTTGCCGCAGGCCTGGCCAACTCGCGCCATGGCCGCGAAATCATGAAGGAATGCATCGAAGAGGCCGCAGCGCGTGTCATTCACGAGCTGGAGCGCTACATCAACGCCCTGGGCACCATCGCCGCCATGGCGCCGCTGCTGGGCTTGCTCGGCACCGTGCTGGGCATGATCGACATCTTCAGCGCCTTCATGGGTACCGGCATGACCACCAATGCCGCAGTGCTCGCCGGCGGTATCTCCAAGGCACTGATCACCACCGCGGCCGGCCTGATGGTCGGTATTCCGTCGGTGTTCTTCCACCGTTTCCTGCAGCGTCGTATCGACGAGCTGGTGGTCGGTATGGAGCAGGAAGCGATCAAGCTGGTCGAAGTGGTGCAGGGCGACCGTGATGTCGACCTGGCCGAGGGCAAGGCGTGAAATTCCGGCGCAAGCCACGGGAGACCGTGGACATCAACCTGGCCTCGCTGATCGACGTGGTGTTCATCCTGCTGCTGTTTTTCGTGGTCACCACCACCTTCACTCGCGAAACCCAGTTGCGTGTCGAGCTGCCGGAGTCGGTCAGCGGCGCGCCGGCACCGGATTCGGAGCTCAAGCAACTGGACATCACCATCAGCGCCGACGGCGTCTATTCGGTGAACAACCACCTGTTGCCCAAGAGCGACCTGGCGACCCTCATTGAAGCCCTGCAGCAGGAATCCGCAGGGGACACCAAACTGCCGTTGTCGATCAGCGCCGACGGCAAGACCCCGCACCAGGCGGTGGTGACTGCCATGGATGCGGCCGGCAAGCTCGGTTTCAGCCAGTTGCGCATGACCACGGTCGAGGCGGCTCAGGGGACGCCCTGATGGCCTTTGCCGATCGTCTGCTCGATGCCTGGTACGCCGGGCATCCGGCCCTGGCGCTGCTGCGTCCGCTCGAAGCCCTCTATCGTCGCGTGGTGCTGGGCAAGCGCGCGCGCTTTCTCAGTGGCGAGAGCCGCAGCTACCGCGCGCCGGTGCCGGTCATCGTGGTGGGCAACATCACCGTCGGCGGCACCGGCAAGACACCGATGATCCTCTGGTTGATCGAGCATTGCCGCCAGCAGGGCCTGCGTGTCGGCGTGGTCAGCCGTGGCTATGGCGCCAGGCCGCCACAGTTGCCGTGGCGCGTGCGTGCCGAGCAAAGCGCGGCTGAGGCGGGTGATGAACCTTTGCTGATCGTCCAGCGCAGCGGCGTGCCGCTGATGATCGACCCGGACCGTTCGCGTGCGGTTCAGGCATTGCTGGCCAGCGAGCCGCTGGACCTGATCCTGTGTGACGACGGCATGCAACATTACCGCCTGGCCCGCGACCTGGAGCTGGTACTGATCGATGCCGCCCGTGGCCTGGGTAACCGCCGCTGCCTGCCGGCCGGCCCCCTGCGCGAGCCGGTGGAACGCCTGCAGGACGTCGACGCGGTGCTTTACAACGGCGCCACGACCGACCGCGAAGACGGTTTTGCCTTTGCCCTGCAACCTACTGCACTGGTCAACCTGCGCAGTGGCGAGCGCCGTGGCCTCGACTTCTTTGAGCCAGGCCAGGCCGTGCACGCGGTGGCCGGCATTGGCAACCCGCAACGTTTCTTCAATACCTTGCAGGGGCTAAACTGGCGACCTGTGCCACACCCTTTTGCCGATCATGCCCAATACAGCGCCCAGGCCCTGAGCTTCAGCCCTGCGCTGCCCCTGGTCATGACCGAGAAGGACGCGGTCAAATGCCGCGCCTTCGCTGCCGACGACTGGTGGTACCTTGCGGTCGATGCTGTGCCTTCGCCGGCCTTCAAGGCCTGGCTCGACACACAGCTTGCACGCTTGCTGCCCGGGTCGCGGCCCTCCTGATTCGTTTCTTTTTCCGGCCACTGGCCTGAGGAATTTCCATGGACACCAAACTGCTCGATATCCTTGCCTGCCCGATCTGCAAGGGCCCGCTCAAGCTCAGCGCCGACAAGACCGAGCTGATCAGCAAGGGCGCGGGTCTGGCCTATCCAATCCGCGACGGTATCCCGGTGATGCTCGAAAGCGAAGCCCGTACCCTGACCGATGACGAGCGTCTGGACAAATGAGCCTGGCCTTTACCGTTGTGATTCCGGCGCGGCTGCGCTCCACGCGCTTGCCCGGCAAGCCGTTGCTGCCGATTGCCGGCAAGCCGATGATCCAGCACGTCTGGGAACAGGCTCGCAAAAGCAGCGCCAACCGTGTGGTAATCGCCACCGACGACGCGGATATCTTCAAGGCCTGCGAGGCCTTTGGCGCTGAAGTGCTGATGACCCGCGAAGACCATGACTCCGGTACCGACCGTTTGGCTGAAGTCGCCGCCAAGCTGGGCCTGGCTGCCGATGCCATCGTGGTCAACGTGCAGGGTGACGAGCCGCTGATTCCGCCGGTGATCATCGATCAGGTGGCGGCCAACCTGGCGGCCCATCCCGAGGCCGGCATCGCCACCCTGGCCGAGCCGATCAGTGACGTCGAAGCGCTGTTCAATCCCAATGCGGTCAAGGTGGTCAGCGATTGCAATGGCCTGGCCCTGACGTTCAGCCGCGCACCGTTGCCCTGGGCGCGGGATGCCTTTGCCCAGAACCGTGAGCAGATGCCGCAAGGCGTGCCGTACCGTCGCCACATCGGCATGTACGCCTATCGCGCCGGCTTCTTGCAGGACTTCGTCGCCTGGGGCCCGTGCTGGCTGGAGAAGACCGAATCGCTGGAGCAGTTGCGGGCGCTCTGGCATGGCGTGCGTATTCACGTTGCCGATGCCATCGATGCGCCGCCCGTGGGCGTCGATACCCCTGAAGACCTGGAGCGCGTACGGCGCTTGCTGGAGGCCTGATGCGGGTTTTGTTCGTGTGCCTGGGCAATATCTGCCGCTCGCCTACCGCCGAAGGCGTGCTGCGTCAGCAATTGCGCGCCGAAGGCCTGGCCGAACTGGTCGAAGTGGCGTCGGCTGGCACTGGCGACTGGCATGTCGGCAAGCAGCCTGATGCGCGCACCTGCCGCACCGCGCGCATTCGTGGCTATGACTTGTCGCAGCAGCGTGCGCAGCAAATCAAGGCCGCGCACTTCAATGACTACGACCTGATCCTGGCTATGGACAAGAGCAATCTTGGCCATCTGCAGGGCATGCGCCCGGCCACGGCCAAAGCCGAGCTGGACCTGTTCCTGCGCCGCTATGACGGCGCGCTGGATGAGGTGCCGGATCCTTACTACGGCGCCGAGGAGGATTTCGAACAGGTCCTCGACCTGATCGAAATCGCCTGCAGCCGTTTGGTCACCGAACTCAAGGGTCGTCTATGAGCGGGCAGTGGCAGCAACAAGTTTCGCTCAAGCCATTTAACACCTTCGGTATCGACGTTAAGGCCCAGTTTTTCACTGAAGCCCACAACGACGAAGAGGCTCGTCAGGCCTTGGCCCAGGCGGCTGATCAGGGAGTACCGGTGCTGGTGGTGGGAGGCGGTAGCAACTTGTTGCTGACTGCCGATATCCAGGCGCTGGTGCTGCGCATGGCCAGCCGTGGCCTGCGCATCTTGTCTGACGATGGTGAGCGGGTGGTGGTCGAGGCCGAAGCTGGCGAACCCTGGCACCCGTTTGTGCAATGGAGTCTGGCCCAAGGCCTGGCCGGGCTTGAGAACCTCAGCCTGATTCCGGGTACGGTCGGCGCCGCGCCGATGCAGAACATTGGCGCCTATGGCGTCGAGATCAAGGACGTGTTCGCCGGGCTCACCGCACTGGATCGCCAGACGGGCAAGCTGCGCGACTTCAGCCTGCAAGAGTGCGCCTTCGCCTACCGCGACAGCCTGTTCAAGCGCAATCCTGGGCGCTGGTTGATCCTGCGGGTGCGCTTTGCCTTGAGCCGGCTCATGCATGCCCACCTGGATTACGGTCCGGTGCGCCAGCGCCTGAACGAGCAAGGCATCAGCCAGCCGACTGCGCAAAATGTCAGTGATGCGATTTGCAGCATCCGCCGGGAAAAACTGCCTGACCCGGTCGAGCTGGGCAATGCCGGAAGTTTCTTCAAGAACCCGGTGGTGGCAGCTGTGCTGGCCGACAAGATCCGTTTGCAGTATCCGGGGCTGGTGGCTTATCCACAGGCTGATGGCCAGTTCAAGCTGGCTGCCGGCTGGCTGATCGAACAGGCGGGCTGGAAGGGCCATCGCGAAGGCGATGCCGGGGTGCACCGATTGCAGTCGCTGGTGCTGGTCAACTATGGCCAGGCCACCGGTGTGCAGTTGCATCAGCTGGCGCAGAAGATCCAGGCCGATATCCTCGAGCGTTTCGGGGTTGAGCTGGAGATGGAGCCAAACCTTTATTAACCGCTCCCAACGGCAATAAAAAAGGCTCTTCACGGAATCCCGGGTTGGGATGTTGAGGCTGCGAGTTTATCCATTTAGTGTGGGGCTGCTGCTGGCCCCTTCCGCCTTTACGGCGGCCTACTTTTCTCTTGGGAAGAAGTAGGCAAAACCGCTTGCTCCTGCATACGGCCCTACGCTGCGCTTCGGGTCCCCTCGCTACGGCACCTTCCGGGGCATCGCGGCCTACGACTTGCTTCGCAAGTCTACATCTCGCGTCTTCGGCTGCCGCCGAAGGTGCTGCGCACCGCCCCTACAGGCACCTACGCTCGGCCTCCTGAAGTCGCTTTTCGCGGCGTCTGGAAGTGCGTGCATGAATATCAAGATCAAGTTGGTGCTCGTTTTATCAGCGGGCTGTCCCGCTCCTGCGTCAGCATGGCTTCGCCAACATCTGCTTTCGCAGATACGTCAGTGCAGGCGCCGCCCGTAACTTCGCGACTTCAGGAGGCTGAGCGTAGGTGTCTGGAGGGGGCTGGTGCGCAGCACCCTTCGGCCTGAGCCGAAGTCGCGAGATGTAGACTTGGCGTAGCAAGTCGTAGGCCGCGATGCCCCTGGAAGGCACCGTAGCGAAGGAACCCGGAGCGCAGCGTAGGGCCGTATGCTGGAGCGAGCGGTTTTGGTTACTTTTGCCAAGAACAAAAGGGACCCGCCGTAAGGGCGGAAGGGGCCAACAGCGGCGCCACACCGAATGGATAAGCCCGCAACCCAACCCAAGAATCATAGCCCCCGGGATTCCGTGAAGAACCATAAAAAAGCCCCGCCAGTCACCTGGCGGGGCTTTTTTTCAGCCTGGAAGATCAGACGAGCGGTTTGTGCTCTTCTTTCTCTTCAACCACTTCTTCAGCCGGTGCAGCAGGCGCCTCTTCAGCGACTACAGCAGCGCTGGCTTCGGCGGCGGCCACTGCAGCAGCGGCTGCGGCAGCTTCGGCTTCACGCTTGCGACGGCGTACTTCACGTGGGTCGTTCGGTGCGCGACCGTTGCTGGTCAGAGCACTGGCAGGAGCTTCAACCGCTGGCTCTTCAACCGCTGCAGGCTCGGCAACTACTGGCGCAGGCGCTTCGACCACTTCAGCAACGACTACCGGTTCGGCCACTACAGGTGTCTGGACTTCAGGCGCTGGCTCGACCGCAGCAACCGGCTCGACCACTTCAGCCGGGGCAGCAACAGGGGCTTCGATAACCGGCGCGATGCTGGTTTCTACGGCTTCTGCTGCTTCGACCGGGGCAGTGAAGGGCTGTTCGACAACCGGCGCGGCAGCGACTTCAGCGACCTGGGCAGTTTCTACCACTTCGGTTGCTTCAGTTGCTTGAACCACTTCGGCGACTTCAGCCGCTTCAACTACTGGCTGAGTTGCTTCGACGACGGTTTCGCTGGCCGCGACTTCAACAACCGCCTGCTCTTCGACAGTAGCGGTGGCGCGTTCAGCCTGCTGGTTGGCTTGGGCTTCGGCAGCGGCGCTGATGTTGCTGGTGGCAACAGCGGCGGTCACGGCCAGGCCTGCGGCCAGTTCAGCACCCAGTTCGCTGGCTTGAGGCTGCTCGTCGCTGCCGTCTTCCGAACCTTCTACCAGGTTACCGTTGGCATCGCGTTGACGCTCACGACGGTTGCTGCGACGACGCTGGCCACGGGAGCGGCGGCGAGGGCGTTCGCCTTCGGTACCTTCCTGGTTGTCATCCTGCAGCAGCTCTTCGTTCGGCAGTTGCTCTTCAGCAGCGTCGGCAGCCTGTTCGGCCGGGCGCGGCTGGCGTTCTTCACGCGGTGGGCGCGGGGCGCGCTCTTCGCGTGGGGCACGCTCTTCACGCGGTGCACGTTCTTCGCGCGGTGCGCGCTCTTCACGTGGGGCGCGTTCTTCGCGTGGAGCACGTTCTTCACGAGGCTGGCGCTCTTCACGTGGGGCGCGCTCAGGGCGTTCTTCACGGACCGCCGGGGTAGCAGCGTCCAGCGGCTCGCGCAGTTCGCGGACCGGACGCTCTTCACGGGAGCGGCGCTCTTCACGTGGGGCGCGAGCTTGACGCTCTTCGCGCGGCTGGCGTGGTGCACGTTCTTCGCGGGCCGGTGCTTCTTCGCGGGCTTCGCGAGGCTGACGCTCTTCACGCGGGGCGCGCTCGGCACGCTCTTCACGCGGCTTGCGGTCTTCGTCGCGACGGCCGTTGCGGTTGCGGCTCTGCTGGCGACCGTTGCGGCGCTCTTCGTTGCGCTGCGGGCGTTCGGTGGCGGGCTTCTCGGCAACCACAGGGGCGGCGGCAGGCTCGTCCTTGCCGGCGAACAGGCTGACCAGCGACTTCACCAGGCCTTTGAACAGGCTTGGCTCAGGAGCGTGGACTGGAGCAGCCACTGGCGCGGCAGCTTCGGCAGGTACTGGAGCGTTGGCGCGGGCCGGAGCGGTCTTGACCGCAGCTTCCTGGCGCACCAGGGTGCGGGTAGCGGCAGTCGGCTGGACTTCTTCGGTCTCGGCGGCGGCGATTTCGTAGCTGGACTGGCTGCTCAGGGCTTCCGGGCTGTCGTCGCGCAGGCGCTGGACTTCGAAATGCGGGGTTTCCAGGTGGTCGTTCGGCAGGATGACGATACGCGCCCGGGTGCGCAGCTCGATCTTGGTGATCGAATTGCGTTTCTCGTTGAGCAGGAAGGCGGCAACCGGAATCGGCACTTGCGCGCGGACTTCGGCGGTGCGGTCTTTCAGGGCTTCTTCTTCGATCAGGCGCAGGATGGCCAGCGACAGCGATTCGACGTCACGGATGATGCCGGTGCCGCTGCAGCGTGGGCAGACGATGCCGCTGCTTTCGCCCAGCGAAGGACGCAGGCGCTGACGGGACATTTCCAGCAGGCCGAAGCGCGAGATGCGCCCAACCTGTACGCGGGCACGGTCGGCTTCCAGGCATTCGCGGACTTTTTCTTCCACGGCGCGCTGGTTCTTGGCCGGGGTCATGTCGATGAAGTCGATCACGATCAGGCCGCCGATATCACGCAGGCGCAGCTGGCGGGCGATTTCTTCAGCCGCTTCCAGGTTGGTCTGCAGGGCGGTTTCCTCGATGTCGCTGCCTTTGGTGGCGCGCGCCGAGTTGATGTCGATGGAGACCAGGGCCTCGGTCGGGTCGATAACGATCGAGCCGCCGGACGGCAGGTCGACGACGCGCTGGAAGGCGGTCTCGATCTGGCTTTCGATCTGGAAGCGGTTGAACAGCGGCACGCTGTCTTCATACAGCTTGATCTTGCTGGCGTACTGCGGCATGACCTGGCGGATGAAGGTCAGGGCTTCTTCCTGGGCGTCGATGCTGTCGATCAGTACTTCGCCGATGTCCTGACGCAGGTAGTCACGGATGGCGCGGATGATGACGTTGCTTTCCTGGTAGATCAGGAATGGCGCGGCGCGGTCCTGGGAAGCTTCCTTGATCGCGGTCCACAGCTGCAGCAGGTAGTCGAGGTCCCACTGCATTTCTTCGCTGCTGCGGCCAAGGCCGGCAGTGCGCACGATCAGGCCCATGTCGGCAGGGGCGACCAGGCCGTTGAGGGCTTCGCGCAGTTCGTTGCGCTCTTCGCCTTCGATACGACGGGAGATGCCGCCGGCACGCGGGTTGTTCGGCATCAGCACCAGGTAGCGACCGGCCAGGCTGATGAAGGTGGTCAGGGCGGCGCCCTTGTTGCCGCGCTCTTCTTTCTCGACCTGGACGATGACTTCCTGGCCTTCGCTGAGCACTTCCTTGATGTTCACCCGGCCTTCGGGCGACTTCTTGAAGTATTCGCGGGAGATTTCCTTCAGCGGCAGGAAGCCGTGACGCTCGGAGCCGAAGTCGACGAAAGCGGCTTCCAGGCTAGGTTCGATCCGGGTGATCCGGCCTTTGTAGATGTTGGCCTTCTTCTGCTCACGCGCGCCGGACTCGATGTCCAGGTCGTAGAGACGTTGGCCGTCCACCAGAGCTACACGCAACTCTTCGGGTTGAGTCGCGTTAATCAGCATTCTTTTCATGTAATACCGTCGGTTTCCGGGCTGCCGGAAACGGCGTTCGGCACACACGACTTCTCACGGTCGGTGTCAGGTGCGCAAGGGGTGGCGGGCCACCCCCGTGTCCAGCAACTTTCGAGTCCGACTGGTCACCCAGTACTGCCGAAGTCGCGACGACGCGTCCTGCTTGCTGTGGTGTCAAATGCACTCAGTCAGGAGGAGGAATCAGCCTTCGGCCGTGGACGCCCGTGGGGCATCTTGATCAAGACCGGGTCCGGTCGCCTGGCCAATAGGCCGGTGGACTGGACGCAGTACTACACGGTCCGACGGTTGTGCATCTCCACCCTACACGTATCCCTGATAATTCGGGTGCTGCCGCGCGCTGAATCCGCAACGGGTTGCATTTTCGCCAGCTCCATACGGGAGCCCGCGCCTTTTATGTCCAAGGCTGGTATTTCCGAAGCCGTCGCCATGACTGCGTGAAATTGACGGCACTGACAGAGTGGCAGCGAAAAAAACGTGGGGGAGGGTGAAATACCGCTCTTGTAGTTTTTTATCGGTCTTCTCTGCACGGCGCTGGTGGCGATTCCAGGCATTTCTGTAAACTGGCGAAAGCCCCGTCGGACGGCCTCGCGTCCTCGAGAATTGCGTCGGTCAGGGCCGGCTGAAAGCCGTGAGTCCGCTGGCCAGCCGCTTTTGGCGGCGTTCGCGACTATAGCAGCAATCATTAAGTGCTTCAAATCCATAAAAAATTGTTATGATTGGCAAATGACGACTACTGCCCCTCCGACCTCCGGCGTCCAGCTGATCGAGGTCGCGCCGGAACTTGCCGGCCAACGAATCGATAATTTCCTCGTAACGAAGCTCAAGGGTGTTCCCAAGACCTTGATTTACCGCATTTTGCGTAAAGGCGAAGTGCGCGTGAACAAGGGCCGGATCAAGCCCGAGTACAAGCTGCAGGCGGGCGACATCGTGCGCGTGCCGCCCGTTCGTCTGCCCGAGCGCGACGAGCCGGTACCGGTGGCCCAGGGCTTGCTTCAGCGCCTTGAGGCGGCGATTGTCTATGAAGACAAGGCGCTGATTGTGCTCAACAAACCGGCCGGCATCGCCGTGCACGGTGGCAGCGGCCTGAATTTCGGCGTGATCGAAGCCTTTCGTCAGATGCGCCCGGACGCCAAGGAGCTGGAGCTGGTCCATCGCCTGGACCGCGACACCTCGGGCCTGTTGATGATTGCCAAGAAACGCAGCATGTTGCGCCATTTGCACGCTGCCCTTCGCGGCGACGGTGTCGACAAGCGCTACATGGCCCTGGTCCGCGGTCATTGGGCCACCGCCAAGAAGCAGGTCAATGCGCCGTTGCTCAAGAGCAACCTGCGCTCCGGCGAGCGCATGGTCGAGGTCAACGACGAAGGCAAGGAAGCGCTGACGATCTTCCGCGTGCTGCGCCGTTTTGGCGAATTTGCCACCATCGTCGAGGCGCGGCCGATCACCGGTCGTACCCACCAGATCCGCGTGCATGCCCTGCATGCCGGGCATTGCATTGCTGGCGACAGCAAGTATGGCGATGAAGATTTCACCCGTGAGATCCGTGATCTGGGTGGCAAGCGCCTGTTCCTGCATGCCTACGCCCTGACCGTGCCGCTGCCCGATGGTGGCGAGCTCAAGCTCGAAGCGCCGGTAGACGAAATGTGGGCAAAGACCGTGGAGCGCCTGGGTGCAGCGTAATTACGACCTGCTGATCTTCGACTGGGACGGTACCCTCGCCGACTCCATTGGCCGTATCGTCGAGGCCATGCACCTGGCCGCCGGTCGCGCCGGCTATGCCATCTGCGCGGATGACGCGGTCAAAGGTATCATTGGCCTGGCGTTGCCCGAGGCCATCAGCGTGTTGTATCCGCAGCTGGATGCCGAGCAGATCGTGCAGTTTCGCCAGCACTATGCCGACGTGTACATGGCCCTGGATGACCAGCCTTCGCCGCTGTTCGAGGGTGTGGTTGAGTCGCTGGAGGCCTTTCGTGCCGAGGGTTATCGCCTGGCGGTAGCGACCGGCAAGGCCCGGCGCGGGCTCGACCGGGTCTTGCGCGCCAACGGTTGGGAAGATTACTTCGATATCACCCGTGCAGCCGACGAAAGCCGCGGCAAGCCGCACCCGCAGATGCTTGAAGAGATTCTTGCCCATTGCCAGGTCGAACCGCAGCGTGCATTGATGGTCGGAGATTCTTCCTTCGATCTGTTGATGGCCAGCAATGCCGGCATGCATTCGGTGGCGGTGGGTTACGGCGCCATGTCGCTTGAGGCCTTGAGTGCCTTCGGGCCACAGGTGTGTATCGATCATTTTTCACAGTTGCAGGCCTGGCTTCGCTGCACGCCTGCAGCAGTACATTCCAGGGTAGGTGAGCATGGCTGACGAGTGGAAGGCGCCCAGCGCCGAAAGTAACGACAGCAACGAAGAACAGAAGAGCTGGAAGCTGCTGGAGAAAACCCTTCTGGCCGGTGTTCAGGAGCAGCGTCGGGCGCGGCGCTGGGGGATCTTTTTCAAGCTGCTGACCTTTGTTTACCTGTTCGGCATTTTTGCCCTGTTCACGCCTTTGATGAACATGGACAAGGCGGCCTCGCGCAGCGTCAGCCATACCGCACTGGTCGAGGTGCGCGGCATGATCGCCGACCAGGAGCCGGCCAGTGCCGACAATATCATCAGCGGCCTGCGCGAAGCGTTCAAGGACCCGAAAACCAAGGCGGTGATCCTGCGTATCAACAGCCCGGGCGGCAGTCCGGTGCAGTCGGGTTACATCTACGATGAAATCCGCCGCCTGCGTGCCGAATACCCGACGATCAAGCTGTATGCGGTGATCAGCGATCTCGGCGCTTCCGGCGCTTACTATATCGCCAGTGCCGCTGATCAGATCTACGCCGACAAGGCCAGCCTGGTGGGCTCCATCGGTGTAACGGCTGCCGGTTACGGTTTTGTCGGCACCATGGAAAAGCTCGGCGTCGAGCGTCGTACCTACACCGCGGGTGAGCACAAGGCCTTCCTTGATCCGTTCCAGCCGCAAAAGCCTGAAGAGACGGCGTTCTGGCAGGGCGTGCTGGAAACCACCCACAAGCAGTTCATTGCCAGTGTCAAGCAGGGTCGTGGCGAGCGCCTCAAGGACAAGGAGCACCCTGAGCTGTTCAGTGGTCTGATCTGGTCGGGCGAGCAAGCCCTCTCCCTGGGCCTGGTGGATGGCCTGGGCAGCGCCGGTTACGTGGCACGCGAGGTGGTAGGGGAGAAGGAGCTGGTTGACTTCACCGTCGAGGAGTCGCCGTTCGATCGCTTCTCCAAGCGCCTGGGGGCCAGTGTGGCCGAGCACCTGGCGATGTGGATGGGCTTTCAGGGGCCATCGCTGCGTTGATTGCCTGATGCATTGAAAAAGCCGACCATCGAGGTCGGCTTTTTTGTGCGCGTCAGGGCAGGCTGACGCCTTCGGCCAGCAGCATGTCTACCAGGCGGATCAGTGGCAGGCCGATCAGGCTGGTGGCATCCACGCCGTGGGTGCTCTGGAACAGGCTGACGCCCAGGCCTTCGGCCTTGAAGCTGCCGGCGCAGTCGTAGGGCTGTTCGGCGCGCAGGTAGCGCTCAATGCGTGGCAGGTCCAGTTCGCGCATGTTTACCGTGAACGGCACGCAGTCGACCTGGCAGTGGCCGGTGGCGCTGTTGAGCAGCGCCAGGCCGGTGAGAAAGGTCACATGGTTGCCGCTGGCTGCCAGCAGTTGCTCGCAGGCGCGCTCGAAGGTGTGCGGCTTGCCGAGGATCTGCTCGCCGAGCACCGCGACCTGGTCGGAGCCGATGATCAGGTGCCCGGGATGGCTGCCGGCCAGGGCCTGGGCTTTCTCCCGGGCCAGGCGCTTGACCAGCTCAAGGGCGGGCTCTTCGTCCAGCCGATGTTCGTCGATATCCGGCGATGCCCAACTGAAGGGCAGACGCAGACGCTCGAGCAGTTCGCGTCGGTAGGGTGAGCTGGAAGCCAGTAATAAAGGCAGCATGATAGACTCCTGAACAGGTGAAACGATTCTAACATGCTGAACGGAGCCGAATTTCCTTTGACAGGGGCGGGGGTCATCCCTAGAATGCTGCGCCTATGTTGAATGACCCGATTCCACCTCACGTTGACCCGCGCAAATTGGCCGATCGTGGTGTTTCCCTCGAAGGAACACTGCAGCTCGCCGATTTGGAGAGACTCTGCGACCCGCTTTCCGACACTGTCGGTACGGTGCAGGCTAAATTCGATTTTGAGCGCGACGAGCAGAAGGCTGTGGTTATCCACACCGACCTGCGCGTCGAGGTCAAGATGGTTTGCCAGCGTTGTCTTGAGCTGGTCACCCTGCCGATCCACAGCGAATGTACTTACGCCGTGGTGAAGGAGGGTGCGAATACCCAGTCGTTGCCGAAAGGTTATGACGTGCTGGAACTGGGCGAAGATCCTTTGGATCTGCAGGCCTTGGTCGAGGAAGAGCTTCTGCTCGCCTTGCCTATCGTGCCTGCTCATCATCCGGAAGAATGCCAGCAGCCGGCGGGCGCCGATGAGCCCGAACCGAGCAAGGACGAGGTAACACGGTCCAACCCGTTCAGTGTATTGGCGCAGTTAAAGCGTGACCCAAACGTTTAGGAGTTAATCAATTATGGCTGTTCAGCAGAACAAAAAATCCCGCTCTGCCCGTGACATGCGCCGTTCGCACGACGCCCTCTCGGAAAACGCTCTGTCCGTAGAGAAAACCACTGGTGAAGTGCACCTGCGTCACCACGTATCGCCAGAAGGCGTATACCGTGGTCGTAAAGTGATCGACAAGGGCGCTGACGAGTAATCCTTGTCCGCTCAGATCATCGCGATTGACGCAATGGGCGGGGACTTCGGTCCCCGCAGCATTGTTCAGGCGAGTATTGCTTGCCTGTCGGCTACCCCCTCGCTGCACCTGACCCTTGTCGGTCAACCCTCCCTCCTTGAAGATCTGATCGCTGGCCAGTCGGCAGCGGATCGCGCGCGCCTGCAGATCGTGGCCGCCAGCGAAGTGATCGGCATGGACGAGCGGCCGTCACAGGCGCTGCGCAGCAAGCCCGATTCGTCCATGCGCGTGGCCCTGGAATTATTGCGTGATGGCAAGGTTCAAGCCTGCGTCAGTGCCGGCAACACCGGTGCGCTGATGGCCCTTTCGCGCTATGTGCTGAAAACCCTGCCCGGTATCGATCGCCCGGCCATGGTTGCCGCCATTCCCACCCAGACCGGCTATTGCCAGCTGCTCGACCTGGGCGCCAATGTCGACTGCAGTGCAGAAAACCTCTATCAGTTTGCCGTGATGGGCTCGGTGGCCGCCCAGGCCCTGGGTATCTCGCGCCCGCGCGTAGCCTTGCTCAATGTTGGCACTGAAGACATCAAGGGCAACCAGCAGGTCAAGCTTGCGGCCAGCCTGCTGCAGAACGCCCGCGGCCTGAACTACATCGGTTTCGTCGAAGGTGACGGCTTGTACCGTGGCGAGGCGGATGTGGTGGTGTGCGACGGTTTTGTCGGCAATATCCTGCTCAAGTCCAGCGAGGGCCTGGCGACCATGATCGGCTCGCGCATCGAGGCGTTGTTCAAGGGCGGGCTCGGCGCGCGCCTGGCCGGCGCCGTGGCCATGCCCCTGCTGCGCCGCCTGCAGGCTGACCTGGCGCCGGCGCGACATAATGGCGCAAGCTTTCTCGGCCTGCAGGGCATTGTCATCAAGAGCCATGGCTCTGCCGGGGTGCAGGGCTTGCAGAGCGCTATCCAGCGCGCTTTGATCGAGATCCAGGAGAACCTGCCGCAACGTTTGCACGGGCGCCTGGAAGACCTGTTGCTTTAGGCATATGCCTCAGGAAGTGGTTAAATGTGACCGCTTGGTCCTCGTTACCATCCAACTCTTCAGTTTCTTGTGCTCAGCCTGATGCTGGGCGCTTTATTTCCGACGACAAGATCACTAGGGGCTTGTTCAATGTCTGCATCCCTCGCATTCGTCTTTCCCGGTCAAGGTTCGCAGTCCCTCGGCATGCTCGCCGAGCTGGGCGCCCAGCATCCGCTGGTCATTGATACCTTCCGTGAGGCCTCCGAGGCTCTGGGCTATGACCTCTGGGCGCTGACCCAGAACGGTCCGGAAGAGCAACTCAACCAAACCGACAAAACCCAGCCGGCCATCCTTACCGCCTCGATCGCTTTGTGGCGCCTGTGGCTGGCTGAGGGCGGCGCGCGTCCGGCGTTCGTTTCCGGTCACAGCCTGGGTGAGTACAGCGCCCTGGTCGCCGCCGGCAGCCTGAGCCTGGGTGACGCCGTTAAACTGGTCAAGCGCCGCGGCGAGCTCATGCAAGAGGCCGTACCGGCCGGGCAGGGCGCCATGGCGGCAATCCTGGGTCTGGACGACGCCGTTGTCGTGGGTATCTGCGCAGAAGCAGCCCAGGGCGAAGTGGTCAGTGCGGTGAACTTCAACTCGCCAGGTCAGGTAGTCATCGCCGGTGCCAAGGCCGCCGTTGAGCGTGCCATGGAAGCCTGTAAGGCTGCTGGCGCCAAGCGCGCACTGCCACTGCCGGTCAGCGTGCCGTCGCACTGTGAGCTGATGCGCCCGGCAGCCGAGCGCTTTGCCGAGTCGGTCAATGCCATCGACTGGCAGGCCCCGCAGATCCCGCTGGTGCAAAACGTCAGCGCCGCCGTTGCCGCGGACCTCGACACCCTCAAGCGCGATCTGCTGGAGCAGCTGTACAAGCCAGTGCGTTGGGTCGAGTGCGTGCAGACCCTGGCCGCCAAGGGTGCGGTCAACCTGGTCGAATGCGGCCCGGGCAAGGTTCTGGCCGGTCTGAACAAGCGTTGCGCCGATGGCGTGACCACCTACAACCTCAATACCCCAGATGCTGTCGCCGCCACTCGTGCGGCGCTGGCCTGATTTAGGAGAAACTTGCATGAGCCTGCAAGGTAAAGTTGCCCTGGTTACCGGCGCCAGCCGTGGTATCGGCCAGGCTATCGCCCTGGAGCTGGGCCGTCTGGGCGCTACCGTGATCGGTACCGCCACCTCCGCTTCGGGCGCCGAGCGTATCGCCGCGACCCTCAAGGAGCACGGCATCACCGGCACTGGCCTTGAGCTGAACGTGACCAGCGACGAGTCGGTCACCGCTACGCTGGCCAAGATCCAGGAGCAGTTCGGTGCGCCGACCATTCTGGTCAACAACGCCGGCATCACCCGCGACAACCTCATGCTGCGCATGAAGGACGACGAGTGGTTCGACGTCATCGACACCAACCTGAACAGCCTCTACCGTCTGTCCAAGGGCGTGCTGCGCGGCATGACCAAGGCGCGCTGGGGTCGTATCATCAGCATCGGCTCGGTGGTCGGTGCCATGGGTAACGTCGGCCAGGTCAACTACGCTGCCGCCAAGGCCGGCCTGGAAGGCTTCAGCCGCGCCCTGGCGCGTGAAGTCGGCTCCCGCGCGATCACCGTCAACTCGGTGACCCCGGGCTTCATCGACACCGACATGACGCGCGAGCTGCCTGAAGCTCAGCGTGAAGCGCTGCAGACCCAGATCCCCCTGGGGCGTCTGGGCCAGGCTCAGGAGATAGCCAATGTGGTGGCTTTCCTGGCCTCCGAAGGTGCAGGTTATGTCACCGGCGCGACCATTCCGGTCAACGGCGGCATGTACATGTAAAATTGAATGTGACGGATTGCATCAAAAAAATGTCATACGAGCTGTCTAAAATCCGTTATAAAGCTGCAACCAGATTCTAGTCGGTTGGCAGGTGTGGTCTTGCAAGGCGTGTTGCGCTTGAAAAGCAGACGTCTTTCTATACACTTACACACCGGCCAGCTGCCTGACATATGTCCATTAGGAGTGAAAACAAGGTATGAGCACCATCGAAGAACGCGTCAAGAAAATCGTCGCCGAGCAACTGGGCGTTAAAGAAGAAGAAGTAGTGAACACTGCTTCCTTCGTCGAAGATCTGGGTGCCGATTCCCTTGACACCGTTGAGCTGGTGATGGCTCTGGAAGAGGAATTCGAGACCGAAATCCCTGACGAAGAAGCCGAGAAGATCACTACTGTTCAAGCTGCTATCGACTACGTCACCAGCCACCAGGCCTAAGACGTTGTAGTCGTCGCTTCTTGTCATGGAAAAACCGCACTGCCTTCGCCGGCGTGCGGTTTTTTCTTTACAAGAGATGTAGTCAATTGAATAAGGAGAGTGCTGTGTCGCGTAGACGCGTCGTGGTCACCGGTATGGGTATGCTGTCGCCACTGGGTACGGATGTGCCGAGCAGTTGGCAGGGCATTCTGGCTGGCCGCAGTGGCATAGGTCTGATCGAGCATACTGACCTGTCTGCCTACTCCACCCGTTTTGGCGGCTCGGTAAAGGGCTTTGAAGTCGAGCAGTACCTGTCGGTCAAGGAAGCCCGCAAGCTCGATCTGTTCATTCAGTACGGCCTGGCAGCCGGTTTTCAGGCAGTGCGTAACGCCGGCCTGGAAGTGACCGATGCCAACCGCGAGCGCATTGGCGTGGCCATGGGCTCGGGTATCGGTGGCCTGACCAACATCGAAGAAACCAGCCGGACCTTGCATGACCAGGGCCCGCGGCGTATTTCGCCGTTCTTCGTGCCGGGTTCGATCATCAACATGATTTCCGGTTTCCTGTCGATCCACCTGGGTGTACAGGGGCCTAACTACGCTATTTCCACCGCCTGCACCACCGGTACCCACTGTATCGGCATGGCTGCGCGCAACATCGCCTTCGGTGAAGCCGACGTGATGATCGCCGGCGGTGCGGAAATGGCCGCCTGTGGCCTGGGCATGGGTGGTTTCGGTGCGTCGCGGGCGCTGTCGACCCGCAACGACGACCCGACCCGCGCCAGCCGTCCGTGGGACAAGGGCCGTGATGGCTTCGTCCTCGCCGACGGTGCCGGTGCGCTGGTACTCGAAGAACTCGAGCACGCCAAGGCCCGCGGCGCGACCATCTATGCCGAGCTGGTAGGCTTTGGCATGAGTGGCGATGCCTACCACATGACCTCGCCGCCAGAAGATGGCAGCGGTGCCGCGCGCTGCATGGCCAACGCCCTGCGCGATGCCGGCCTGAACCCCGGCGAAGTCGATTACATCAACGCCCACGGCACCTCGACGCCGGCCGGCGACCTGGCAGAAAGCTCGGCGATCAAGTCGGTGTTTGGCGATCACGCCTACAAGCTGGCCGTCAGCTCGACCAAGTCGATGACCGGGCACCTGCTTGGCGCTGCCGGTGCCGTCGAGGCGATCTTCAGCGTGCTGTCGATCAACAGCCAGGTGGCGCCACCGACCATCAACCTGGACGAGCCGAGCGAAGGTTGCGACCTCGACTTCGTGCCGCACCAGGCGCGCAACATGCCGATCGAGGTGGTGCTGTCCAACTCCTTCGGTTTTGGTGGCACCAACGGCTCGCTGGTGTTCCGCCGGTTCGCCGGCTGATGCACAGCTGGGTCGATGGCCTGCCGGCAGATGCACTAACCCTGCAAAGCCGGGGGCTGGCCTATGGCGATGGTCTGTTCGAGACCATCGCCGTGCGCGCAGGTCGGCCATCGTTGCTCGAGTACCACCTCGAGCGCCTGGCGCTGGGTTGCCAGCGCCTGGCGATCAGCGCCGATCACGGCCTGATTCGCGACGAGCTATGCCGTTATGCCAGCTTGCTGGGTGACGGCGTGCTCAAGCTCATTGTTACCCGCGGCGACAGCCAGCGCGGCTACGCGCCGGCCGCTGGCGTGGCGCCACGACGAATTCTCCAGGGCAATCCCTTGCCCACCTATCCCGCAGGGCATGCCGAAGAGGGCGTTCGCTTGTTCGATTGCCAGACCCGTCTGGCCGAGCAACCCTTGCTGGCAGGCTTGAAACACCTCAATCGCCTCGAGCAGGTGCTGGCCCGTGCCGAGTGGCAGGATGCCGCGCACGCCGAAGGTTTGATGCGCGATGTTTCCGGGCGCATCATCGAGGGGGTGTACAGCAACCTGTTCCTGGTGCGCGATGGCCAACTGCAGACTGCCGACCTGAGCCGCTGCGGCGTGGCCGGGGTCATGCGCGCAGCCTTGCTCGATCACGCCAGGGACGCCGCAATCGCTGTGCAGATTACCGACCTGAGCCTGCAGGACCTGCAGCAAGCTGACGAAGTGTTTGTCTGCAACAGCGTCTACGGCATCTGGCCGGTACAGGCTTTTACATCGCTGAACTGGCCGCCGGGGCCGCTCACCCGTAAACTGCAGGCCATTGCCCGTACGCTACTGGATGCCTGATTTGTGAGACGTAAATTCTTGGTGCTGCTGGAGATCGGCTTGATCCTGGCCGGCCTGACGTTGGGCTATTCGGCCTGGAAGGTAAAATCGGCGCTGGAGCAGACCCTGCACGTGTCCCAGGAGCAGTTGCTCGACGTGCCCACCGGTACCACCCCCAACCGCATGTTCTACCGCATGCAGAACGACGGGGTACTGGAAGACGCCTTCTGGCTGCGCCTGTACTGGCGCTTCAACATGGCTGGCGTGCCGCTGCATACCGGCGAGTACCGCATGACCCCGGGCATGACCGTGCGCGAGCTGTTCGAGGTCTGGCGTCGCGGTGATGTGGTGCAGTACACCCTGACGCTGGTCGAGGGCTGGAACTTCCGCCAGGTGCGTGCGGCGCTGGCCAGGCACGAGAAGATCAAGAAAACCATCGACGGCCTGAGTGATACCGAGGTCATGGACAAGCTCGGCCATCCGGGGGTGTTCCCTGAAGGTCGGTTCTTCCCCGATACCTATCGCTTCGTGCGTGGCATGAGCGATGTCGAGTTCCTCCAGCAGGCCTACGCGCGCCTGGAAGAAGTGCTGGCCAAGGAATGGGCTGAGCGCTCCAGCGATGTGCCGTATCGCGACCCGTACCAGGCGCTGATCATGGCGTCGCTGGTCGAGAAGGAAACCGGCGTACCGCAAGAGCGCGGGCAAATTGCCGGGGTGTTCGTGCGGCGCATGCGTATCGGCATGCTGCTGCAGACCGACCCGACGGTGATCTACGGCATGGGCGAACGCTACAACGGCAAGATCACCCGCGCCGACCTGCGCGAGCCGACGCCGTACAACACCTACACCAACGCCGGCCTGCCGCCGACGCCGATTGCCATGGTTGGCCGCGAAGCCATTCATGCCGCGTTGAACCCGACGCCGGGCAGCAGCCTGTATTTCGTGGCGCGTGGCGATGGCAGCCATGTGTTCTCCGATGACCTCGATGCGCACAATTCGGCCGTGCGCGAGTACCAGATCAAGCGCCGTGCCGACTACCGTTCGAGCCCGGCCCCGGTTACCGAACCTGAACCTGAGGCCCAGCCGCTGGCGCCGCAATCGCCGGATGTCAGCCCTGAGCCGGCGCCCGAGCAAGCGGCGCCGGCCAGCGACGCGGCCTCCCCGCAATGACCCACTGTAAGGACTGCCTGTGAGCGGCTTGTTTATCACCCTGGAAGGCCCTGAAGGCGCGGGCAAAAGCACCAATCGCGAGTACCTCGCCGAGCACCTGCGCGGCGCCGGCCTGGATGTCGTGCTGACCCGCGAGCCGGGCGGCACGCCACTGGCCGAGCGAATCCGCGAACTGCTGCTGGCCCCCAGTGAAGAGAAGATGGATGCCGACACCGAGCTGCTGCTGGTGTTTGCCGCCCGTGCCCAGCACCTGGCCGAAGTCATTCGCCCGGCCCTGGCCCGTGGCGCGGTGGTGTTGTGCGACCGTTTTACCGATGCCACCTACGCCTATCAGGGCGGCGGGCGCGGCCTGTCGCTGGAGCGCATCGCCACCCTGGAGAATTTCGTCCAGGGCGATCTGCGCCCGGACCTGACCCTGGTGTTCGATCTGCCGGTGGCGATCGGTCTGTCGCGCGCGGCCGCCCGCGGCCGCCTGGACCGTTTCGAACAGGAAGGCCAGGCCTTCTTCGAAGCCGTGCGCCAGGCCTACCTGGCTCGCGCCCAGGCTTCGCCGCAGCAATACCGGCTGATTGATGCCGCTTTGCCGCTGGCCCAGGTACAGCAGGCGCTGGACGCCTTGCTGCCGCAGATTCTGGAGCGTTGCCGTGGCTGAGGCCTTTCCCTGGCAGCAGGCGCTGTGGCAGCAACTGGCCGGGCGCACCCAGCATGCCCATGCCTATCTGCTGCACGGCCCGCAAGGCATTGGCAAGCGGGCCCTGGCCGAGCGCCTGATGGCCTTGCTGCTGTGCCAGCGTGCGCAAGGGCTGCAGGCGTGTGGGCAGTGCAAGTCATGCCTGTTGCTCGCAGCCGGCAGCCACCCGGACAACTACGTGCTGGAGCCGGAAGAGGCCGACAAGCCGATCAAGGTCGACCAGGTCCGCGAGCTGGTGTCTTTCGTGGTGCAGACTGCGCAGTTGGGCGGGCGCAAGGTGATCTTGATCGAGCCGGTCGAGGCGATGAACGTCAACGCCGCCAACGCCTTGCTCAAAAGCCTTGAAGAGCCCTCGGGCAATACTGTTCTGCTGCTGGTCAGCCATCAGCCCAGCCGCCTGTTGCCAACCATCAAGAGCCGCTGCCAGCAGCAGGCCTGCCCGCTGCCGAGCCGCGAGCAAAGCCTGGCCTGGCTCGAACAGGCCTTGCCCGACTGCGACGAGCAGGAGCGCCTGGAGTTGCTCAGCCTGGCCGCCGGCTCGCCGTTGGCGGCCGTCAGTCTGCAGGCCCAGGGTGTGCGCGAGCAGCGCGCGCTGGTGGTCGATGGGGTGAAGAAGCTGCTCAAGCAGCAGCAATCGCCTAGCCAGCTGGCCGACGCCTGGAATGCCATTCCCTTGCTGCAACTGTTCGACTGGTTCTGCGACTGGTCCAGCCTGGTCCTGCGTTATCAGTTGACCCAGGACGAGGAGGGGTTAGGCTTGAGCGATATGCGCAAGGTGGTCCAGTACCTGGCGCAGAAGAGCAGCCAGGCCAGGGTCCTGGAGATCCAGGACTGGATTCTGGCCCAGCGCCAGAAGGTCCTGGGCAAGGCCAACCTCAATCGGGTGCTGTTGCTCGAGGCGCTGCTGGCGTCCTGGGCGATGTTGCCGGGCCAGCGTTGAGCTGCGCCGTTCCTTCATTTCTTTTCAGCGTTGTCATGCACCCATGCTTGTAGATTCCCATTGCCACCTCGACCGTCTTGACCTCACCGCCCACCAGGGCTCCCTGGATGCGGCCCTGGACGCTGCCCGCGCGCGCGGCGTCGGCCACTTCCTGTGCATCGGCATCAGCGCCGACAACGCCCAGGCGGTCAAGGACCTCAGCGAGCGTTACAGTGATGTCGACTGCTCGGTGGGCATCCACCCGCTCGACCTCACCCCCGATGGCGCACCGCCGCTGGACTGGCTGCTCAAGGAGCTGGAGCACCCGCATGTGGTGGCGATTGGCGAGACCGGCCTGGACTATCACTATGAGCCGCAAGCGGCTCAGGTGCAGCAGGACTCGTTCCGCCTGCACCTGGAGGCGGCCAGGGTAACCGGCAAGCCGGTGATCATCCATACCCGCGCGGCGCGCGCCGACACCCTGGCCTTGCTGCGTGAAGCGGACCTCAAGCAGGCCGGCGTTCTGCATTGCTTCACTGAAGACTGGGACATGGCCAGGGCGGCGCTGGACCTGGGCTACTACATTTCGCTGTCGGGCATCGTCACCTTCCGCAATGCCGATGCGTTGCGCGATGTGGCCCGCCAGGTGCCTGCCGATCGGCTACTGGTCGAGACCGACTCGCCGTACCTGGCGCCGATCCCCTACCGCGGCAAGGCCAACTTGCCAGAGTACGTACGTGAAGTGGCGGAGTTCGTGGCGATGGTGCGCGGTGAAAGTTATGAGCAACTGGCTGAACAGACCACGGCCAACTTCAAGCGCCTGTTTCCGTTGGCGCGGGTGGCCTGAGCCTGCGGGCGGTAAAAACCGCAGGCAAAAAAAACCCGGGTTCTGGGGGGTGAATCCGGGTTAAGACCATTAGGAGTAAAACAAAGGCACGCGGTCCCTGAGCACCTTTATCGGCGCGCCACATGGGGGGATGCGCTGCGCCAACACCTGAAGTATTGGCCAGGATTGACGCGCCGCCAGCCACAGCTGGTCGTTTTTTAAACAGATTTGGAATACGCCTGCCGCTGCTGAGCACTCATCGCTCTGCGATCTCGCGCACAATGGCCAGAGTTTCGTCGATTATCTGCCTAGGTGTGTAGAAGTGCGGGGAAAATCGCACCCCGGGGCCACGCGGAATGCAGATCACCTGTTCCTGCTTGAGGCGCTGATAAACCTGGGCGTTCTCGACGCCCTCAATGCTGAAGGACACGATCCCTGAGCGACGCGCAGGCTCCTGCGGGCTGTGTACGCGGACCCCAGGGATCGCTGCCAGGCCTTCGTTGAGCCAGTACACCCGCTCCAGCAGCGCTGTGGCCACCTGATCCATGCCCACTTCTTCGAGCAGCGCCAGGCTTGCCTCCAGCGCCGCTGCACCGAGCATGTTCGGGCTGCCGCATTCAAAGCGCCGGGCGCTGTGGGCCGGCTGCCATTCGCTACGGCTGTAGTCGCCCATGTGTTCGAGCATGTGCCAGCCGTACTCGCTGAGCTTGAGCAGCGGGCGGACCTCGGCGCGGCAATAGAACACCCCGAGGCCTTCCGGGCCGAGCATCCATTTGTGCCCATCGGCCATGGCAAAGTCGCACTGATAGGCCTGGACGTCGAAGGGCAGGGCGCCCAATTGCTGGATGGCGTCGATGCAGAACAACACCTCACGCTCACGACAGCCTTGGCCCAGACGCACCAGGTCAAGGCGCAGGCCGCTGGCAAACTGCACGGCGCTGATTGCCAGCAGGCGCACCTTGGGGCCGCAGGCCGCGAGCAAGGCCGCCTCCGGGTCGCTGCCCTTGAGGCTTACCTGGATGACGCTGACGCCTTTGTCGGCCAAGGCTTCCCAGACAATCCGGTTGGAGGGGAATTCTTCGTCGCTGATGACGATCTGGTCGCCGGCCTGCCAGTCGATACCGAAGGCGACGAAAGACAGCGCTTCGGAGGTGTTCTTGACCAATGCGATGTCATCCGTCGACGGTGCATTCGTCAGGCGCATCAGGCGTTCACGTAAACGCTGCTCCATGGCCATCCAGTCCGGATAGTCCCTTGCACCGAGCAAAACGTTCTCGCTGGCGAAGCGCGAAACCGCCTGGCTGGCGCGTTTGGGCCAGGGTGCGACCGCGGCATGGTTCAGATAACGAAGCCCCGGGGCCTGTTCAAACTCATCAAGAAACATAGACATGGTTGGATGATCCGTGCATTTTGGCGCAAGTTAGGCATAATAACCGGCTTCGATTTTGATCCAGTCCTTCTTATGCAGAAAGAACCTCGTAAGGTCCGTGAGTTTCGTCGCCGAGAGCAAGAAATTCTCGATACCGCGCTCAAGCTGTTTCTCGAACAGGGTGAAGACAGTGTCACCGTCGAGATGATCGCTGATGCCGTCGGTATCGGCAAAGGCACGATCTACAAGCATTTCAAATCCAAGGCGGAGATCTACCTGCGCCTGATGCTCGACTACGAGCGCGATTTGAACGAACTGCTGCACTCTGCCGACGTCGACCGCGACAAGGAAGCCCTGTCGCGCGCCTACTTCGAATTCCGCATGCGTGATCCGCAGCGCTACCGCCTGTTCGACCGTCTCGAAGAGAAGGTGGTCAAGGGCAACCAGGTGCCGGAGATGGTCGAGGAGCTGCACAAGATCCGCGCCTCCAACTTCGACCGCCTAACCCTGCTGATCAAGGGTCGCATCAGCGAAGGCAAGCTTGAGGACGTACCGCCGTACTTCCACTACTGCGCGGCCTGGGCCCTTGTGCATGGGGCCGTGGCGCTCTACCACTCGCCGTTCTGGAGCAACGTCCTGGAAGATCAGGAAGGCTTCTTCCAGTTCCTCATGGACATTGGCGTGCGCATGGGCAACAAGCGCAAGCGCGACCCGGATACCGCCGGTAGCTGAGACATTCAGCCAAACCATGGCGCTACTGGGATTGGGTGGCGAGGAATATACTCAGGTATGAGGCTTGCAAAAACCTGATTTTTGAGTCAGGTTTTGCAGGCCCGATTCACCCATGCCGGAGTCACCCATGATCGTCGACCGCCAAGGCAGGCGTTTTCGCAATTTGCGTGTCAGCCTCACGGCTGCCTGCAACTACGCCTGTACCTATTGTGTGCCCGACGGCAAGCGTCTGGTCGCGGCCCAGGACGAGCTCTCGGCCGAGGCCATGGCCCGCGGCGTGGCTTATCTGGTCGAGGCCGCCGGTATCGAGCGGGTGCGCGTCACCGGCGGCGAGCCGCTGGTCAGCCCCAAGCTGGAAACCTTCCTCAGCTCCATTGCCAATCTGGGCCTGGATGAAATCAGCCTGACCACCAACGGCCAGTTGCTGGCGCGCAAGCTGCCGTTGCTGCGCGCGGCGGGTATCCGTCGCCTCAACGTTTCCCTCGACACCCTTGATCCGGATGCCTTCCGGCGCATTGCCCGTGGCGGCGACCTGGCCACTGTGCTCGACGGCATGAGCCAGGCCAGCGCCGCCGGCATGCAGATCAAGGTCAACATGGTGCCGTTGCGCGGGCAGAACTTCGACCAGGTGCTGCCGCTGCTGGAGTACTGCCTGGCCCACGGCTACGAGCTGCGCTTCATCGAGCTGATGCGCATGGGGCACCTGGCGCGCGACAGCAATGCATTTTTGCAGCAGTTCGTCAGCCTTGAGCACTTGCTGCAATTGATCGGCGAGCAGTACGAGTACCTGCAGGCCAACGCGCCGGTGGATGCCACCGCCTTGCGCTATCAGATCCCGGGCCAGGGCTATTTTGGCGTGATCGCCAACGAGAGCGTACCGTTCTGCCGTACCTGTTCGCGTTTGCGCCTGTCGTCTACCGGCTGGCTGCACGGTTGCCTGTCGTCGAGCAACCGCCACTATATCGGCGACCTGCTCGACAAACCGCGCCACCAGGCCTTGCCGGCGCTACAGGGCTTGCTGGTCAAAGCCCTTGGCGACAAGCAGCCGGTGGCGTTTTCGGGCGGCGCGACGGTGATGAAAATCATCGGCGGCTAAGACTGGCGCAAAAGCTGCATCTGCCAGCTGTTCGCCGGTTTTCCGTCACCGGCCACTGGAGGATAGATGCGTAGCCTGGTTTTGCTGCTGGCGCTGACGGCGCTGGGCGGCTGCATGAATGTCAGCGATATGGGCGAGGGTGCCCGTTATCACATGAGCGATGCCGGTCTGCTCGATCACAGCGACACCCGTCGTTCGCTGTCGGTGCGCCTGCAGCCTGATTCATTCATTTACATTGGCCAGGGTGCTTTCGTGCCATCAGGCAAGGGCCCGTACCCCCGGCCCAACGTCGTGGCTGAAGAAGCCTTCAAGGGCTTTGTCGAGTACTTCCCGCTGGTTCGCCGTGCCCCGGCGCCGCTGGGCCTTGAGCAAGCGCTGATCGAAGCGCGTGAAGTCGGCGCCCATTACCTGCTGTACACCCGTTTTGCCCGCACCGATGATCGCATCGGCAATGGCGATGAGTGGTATGACGAGCAGGCGGTCGATCGTCTGGGTATCGATACTGGCGTGGTGCAGCTGATGCTGATTGAAACCAGCACCCGTTACCTGATCGACACCGCGCGGATCAAAAGCCGCGGCGGTTTGCTGACGTTCCACGACAACAAGCCGGAAGATTTGCTCCGCCCGCCACTCGAGGATTACGCTCGCAGTCTGTTGGGCATGAGTCGTTAAGGAGAGGGTGATGCAAGACACCGGCAAGGCCAATGATCTACTGGCGCAGATTCCCAAGGCAGAAAAGGGCCTGCCGCCCGTGCACCTGTGGAACCCGGATTTTTGCGGCGACATCGACATGCGCATCGCCCGTGACGGCACCTGGTACTACCTGGGTACGCCGATCGGGCGCAAGCCGATGGTGCGGCTGTTCTCGACCATCATCCGCCGCGACGGTGACGACTACTTCCTGGTGACGCCAGTGGAGAAGGTCGGCATCAAGGTCGATGACGCG
Source organism: Pseudomonas sp. 2(2015) (assembly GCF_000955865.1). Classification (NCBI taxonomy): domain Bacteria; kingdom Pseudomonadati; phylum Pseudomonadota; class Gammaproteobacteria; order Pseudomonadales; family Pseudomonadaceae; genus Pseudomonas; species Pseudomonas sp. 2(2015). Next base: position 837,915 of record NZ_JYOF01000003.1, on the reverse strand, counting down.
CCCTTTGTTGCGGTCAGCCTGGAGGTGCAGGGCGAGGGTGAGCAGCAATTGTTGCGCTTTACCAGCAATGTCGACGACCAGGTCGAGGCCGGCCCCGAGCATCCGCTGCGCGTTGAAATCGACGCGCAGACCCAGGAGCCTTCGCCGTACGTGCACATGCGTAGCAACCTCGAAGCGTTGATCCATCGCAATGTCTTCTACCAGTTGGTCGAACTGGCGGTGCCCAGACAGATCGATGGCCAGCAGTGGCTGGGCGTCTGGAGTGGTGGCTGTTTCTACCCCATCGGCCGGACCTGATCGTCCGCCCGGTTTTCCCTGATGGGTGACCGGGCTGCGCGATTTAATCTGCCAGAAACGAAAAAACCTCCAGTGCTCAGGGCAACTGGAGGTTTTTCAGGTGTTTGGCTCCGCGACCAGGACTCGAACCTGGGACCCAATGATTAACAGTCATTTGCTCTACCGACTGAGCTATCGCGGAATCTGTGGCGTATCTTACTGATTGCTAAGGGGAAGTCAAGCCTCCCCTATGCAATTGAGTAAATTACAGGACCTCGACGATCGCCTTGGTCACCACATGGATGTTGTTTTGGTTCAGCGAGGCGACGCAGATGCGACCGGTATCCAGAGCATAGATACCGAACTCGTTCTTCAGGCGCGCGACCTGCTCAACGGTCAGACCGGAGTAGGAGAACATGCCGCACTGGCGACCGACGAAGCTGAAGTCCTGCTTGGCGCCGTACTCGGCCAGCAGCTCGACCATCTGCTTGCGCATGCCGTGGATGCGCTGGCGCATCTCGGCCAGCTCGTCTTCCCACATCTTGCGCAGCTCTGGGCTGTTGAGCACGGTGGCGACGATGGTCGCGCCGTGGGTCGGCGGGTTGGAGTAGTTGGTGCGGATCACGCGCTTGACTTGCGACAGCACGCGGGTGGCCTCTTCCTTGGACTCGGTGACGATCGACAGGGCGCCAACGCGCTCGCCGTACAGCGAGAAGGATTTGGAGAACGAGCTGGAGACGAAGAAGTCCAGGCCCGACTCGGCGAACAGGCGTACCGCGGCGGCGTCTTCAGTGATGCCGGCGCCAAAGCCCTGGTAGGCCATGTCGAGGAACGGCACGTGGCCTTTGGCCTTGACCACTTCGAGGACGTTTTTCCAGTCTTGCGGGGTCAGGTCGACACCGGTCGGGTTGTGGCAGCAGGCGTGCAGCACAATGATCGAGCCGGACGGCAGGGCGTTGAGGTCTTCGAGCATGCCGCTGCGGTTGACGTCGTGGGTGGCGGCGTCGTAGTAGCGGTAGTTCTGGACCGGGAAGCCAGCGGTTTCGAACAGTGCGCGGTGGTTTTCCCAGCTCGGGTCGCTGATGGCGACGACGGCGTTCGGCGACAGCTGCTTGAGGAAGTCGGCACCGATCTTCAGGGCGCCGGTACCGCCGACGGCCTGGGTGGTGATTACGCGACCGGCGCTCAGCAGTGGCGACTCGGCACCGAACAGCAGCTTCTGTACGGCCTGGTCGTAAGCGACGATACCGTCGATCGGCAGGTAACCGCGGGAAGCGTGCTGGGCAGCGCGCTGGGTTTCGGCTTCGATCACTGCACGCAGCAGTGGGATACGCCCTTCTTCGTTGCAGTAAACACCTACACCCAGGTTGACCTTGTTGCTACGGGTATCGGCGTTGAAAGCTTCGTTGAGGCCCAGAATGGGATCGCGTGGTGCCAGCTCGACAGCGGAAAACAGGCTCATTATTACCTTGGCTCTGAATGGAGAGTGGAAGAGGTCGCACGCTCCAGTCGCTTGCACTAGAGCGGTGCACAAACGGGGAGTCAGTATAGTGATACCGCTCGGTCACGGCGACAGTCTGTCGCAGCTTTTCCTGCTGTTTGACCGAATATTTTTCGACCGTTAGTCGATTTCACCGGTCCATACTCAGAAATGCCCGGGTTACTCAGTTGAAACTGGCGCAATGGGCCCTTAATTCGGTATAACTACTGTCTATAAATACAGTTGCCCGCGCCAGCGATGAAACCATCGCGATCACACAGAGGTTTGTCATGTCCGAGTTCCAGCTCGTCACCCGTTTCCAGCCGGCCGGCGACCAGCCCGAGGCCATTCGCCTGATGGTCGAAGGAATCGAGGCGGGCCTTGCGCACCAGACCCTGCTCGGGGTGACAGGCTCAGGCAAGACCTTCAGCATTGCCAACGTGATCGCCCAGGTGCAGCGCCCGACATTGGTACTGGCGCCGAACAAGACCCTGGCGGCGCAGCTGTATGGCGAGTTCAAGTCATTCTTCCCGAACAACGCCGTCGAGTACTTCGTTTCCTACTACGACTACTACCAGCCCGAAGCCTACGTGCCGTCCTCGGACACCTTTATCGAGAAGGACGCCTCGATCAACGACCATATCGAGCAGATGCGCCTGTCGGCGACCAAGGCGCTGCTGGAGCGCCGTGATGCGATCATCGTCACCACGGTGTCCTGCATCTATGGCCTGGGCAGCCCGGAAACCTATCTGAAGATGGTCCTGCACGTGGACCGCGGCGACAAGCTCGACCAGCGTGCGCTGCTGCGCCGCCTGGCCGACCTGCAGTACACCCGCAACGAAATGGACTTTGCCCGCGCCACCTTCCGCGTGCGCGGCGATGTGATCGATATCTTCCCGGCCGAATCGGACCTGGAAGCCATCCGCATCGAGCTGTTCGACGACGAGGTCGAGAACATCGCCGCCTTCGATCCGCTGACCGGCGAGGTGATCCGCAAACTGCCGCGTTTCACCTTCTACCCCAAGAGCCATTACGTGACCCCGCGCGAGACCCTGCTCGAGGCCGTGGACGGCATCAAGGAGGAACTGGCCCAGCGCCTTGAGTACCTGCACAAGGCCAACAAGCTGGTCGAGGCCCAGCGCCTGGAGCAGCGCACCCGCTTTGACCTGGAGATGATCCTCGAGCTGGGTTACTGCAACGGCATCGAAAACTACTCGCGCTACCTCTCCGGGCGCCCGGCCGGGGCAGCGCCACCGACTCTTTACGACTATCTGCCGGACGATGCCCTGCTGGTAATTGACGAATCCCACGTCAGCGTTCCGCAAGTCGGCGCCATGTACAAGGGCGACCGCTCGCGCAAGGAAACCCTGGTCGAGTACGGCTTTCGCCTGCCCTCGGCGCTGGACAACCGGCCGATGCGCTTTGACGAGTGGGAAAACGTCAGCCCGCAGACCATCTTCGTTTCGGCGACCCCCGGCAACTACGAGGCCGAACATGCTGGCCGGGTGGTCGAGCAGGTAGTACGCCCAACCGGCCTGGTCGATCCGCAGGTCGAAGTGCGCCCGGCCACCACCCAGGTCGACGACCTGCTCTCGGAGATCCGCAAGCGCGTGGCCGTGGAGGAGCGCGTGCTGGTCACCACCCTGACCAAACGCATGGCCGAGGACCTCACCGACTACCTGGCCGACCACGATGTGCGCGTGCGCTACCTGCACTCGGACATCGATACTGTGGAGCGGGTCGAGATCATCCGCGACCTGCGCCTGGGTACCTTCGATGTGCTGGTGGGCATCAACCTGCTGCGTGAAGGCCTGGATATGCCGGAGGTATCGCTGGTGGCGATTCTCGATGCCGACAAGGAAGGTTTCCTGCGTTCCGAGCGCTCGCTGATCCAGACCATCGGCCGCGCGGCGCGTAACCTCAATGGCCGGGCGATCCTCTATGCCGACAACATGACCGGCTCCATGCAGCGGGCGATTGGCGAGACCGAGCGGCGCCGCGACAAGCAGATCGCCTTCAACGCCGCCAACGGCATCGTGCCCAAGGGCGTGGTCAAGGACATCACCGACATCATGGAAGGCGCCAACGTGCCCGGCTCGCGCAGCAAGAAGCGCAAGGGCATGGCCAAGGCGGCAGAGGAGAGCGCCCGTTACGAAGCCGAACTGCGCTCACCGGGCGAGATCGCCAAGCGCATCAAGCAGTTGGAAGAGAAAATGTACCAGCTGGCGCGGGACCTGGAGTTCGAAGCGGCGGCGCAGTTGCGCGACGAGATTACCGCGCTGCGCGAGCGGATGATTACCACCTGAGGGCCCTATCGCTGGCAAGCCAGCTCCCACAGGGCTTGTGAATGCCATACCCGTGGGAGCCGGCTTGCCAGCGATGGCCTGCAAAGCAGGCCCTAAACGGGTCAGTGCGCTTCCCCAGCCTTCAACCCCTGCGGCAATTTGCGCGTCATCACCACCGCCAGCATGCTGATCGCCAAGCCGATGCCGACAAAGTGGAAGGCATCGTTATAGGCCATGATCATCGCCTGCTGGTGGGTGATTTCACTCAGCTTGCCCAGCGCCGCCGCATCGCTACCCAGTCGCTCGGCCAGTTGCGCCAGACGCTCCGCGACTTGCGGGTTGCTCGGCACTATCGACTCGCGCAGGTAATCGAAATACACCTTGGTACGTGCATCCAGCAAGGTCGCCAGCAAGGCGATGCCGATGGCGCCACCCAGGTTGCGCAAGATGTTGAACAGGCTCGAGGCCGAGCCGGCGTCCTGCGGCTGGATGTACGCGGTGGCAATCAGCGAGATGGTCACCATGATCATTGGTTGGCCGAGGGCGCGGATGATCTGGATATGGTTGAACTGCTCGCCGGCAAAGTCCGGGTTGAGCACCCCGGAGCCGAAACTGGCCAGGCCGAACAGGCCGAAACCCAGGGTGCAGAGGATCTTCGGTGAAATCACCTTCATCAGCTGCGGCACCAGCGGAATCAGGAACAGCTGCGGAATGCCCATCCACATGATCACTTCACCGATCTGCAGGGCGTTGTAGTTCTGGATCTGCGCCAGGTAAAGCGGCAGCAGGTAGATCGAACCGTACAAACCCACGCCCATGCCCAGGCTGGCAATGCTCGACAGGCCGAAGTTGCGGTTGCCAAGGATGCGCAGGTTGATCAGCGGGTTGGGTTTGGAAAACTGCAGGATCACGAAGGTGATCAGGCTGAGCAGGGCGATGCTGCCCAGGGTGACGATCAGGCTCGATTCCAGCCAGTCCTTGCGGTGGCCTTCCTCGAGAAATACCTGCAGGCAGCCAAGGCCGACGCCGAGCGTGACGATACCGGCATAGTCAGTGCTTTTCAGCAGTTCCCAATGGGCTTCTTTCTTCTCCAGGCCGTACAGCAAGCCGCCGATCATGATCAGCCCCGGCGGGATGTTGATGTAGAAGATGTACTCCCAGCCCCAGTTCTCGGTCAGCCAGCCACCCAGGGTCGGGCCGATCGAGGGGGCGAAGGTGGCGGTCATGGCGAACATGGCCATGCCCTTGGCCCGGTGGTGCTCGGGCAGCTTGATCAGGGTCAGGGTGAAGGCCAGGGGGATCAGCGCGCCGCCGGTAAAGCCCTGCATGGCGCGGAAGACGATCATGCTCTCCAGGTTCCAGGCCATGGAGCAGAGCAGCGATGAGGCCAGAAAGCCCAGCGACACCCACACCGCCAGGCGCCGCGCCGACAGCAGCTGCACCAGCCAGGCGGTGAGCGGAATCATGATGATCTCGGCCACCAGGTAGGAGGTGGAAATCCACGAGCCTTCCTCCAGGGTTGCCGACAGCGCGCCCTGAATGTCCTTGAGCGAGGAGTTGGTGATCTGGATGTCCAGCACCGCCATGAAGGCGCCGAGCATCACGCTCATTACCGCGATCCAGTCGCGTCGGCTGGGTTCGCCGGCGGGACGGATCAACTGGTCACCGGCCATGGTCGGCGTTGTCGCGGATATCAACGGTGGCGGTTACCGACATGCCCGGGCGGATCTTGCCGTGCAGCGGGTTGTTGGCGGCGAAGGTCAGTTTTACCGGAATGCGCTGCACCACCTTGGTGAAGTTGCCGGTGGCGTTGTCCGGCGGCAGCAGGCTGAACTGCGCGCCGGAGGCGGCGAACAGGCTGTCGACCCGCGCTTCGATCGGGGTGTCCGGGTAGCTGTCGAATAGCAGTTCAGCCTTTTGCCCGGGCTGCATGTGGCCGATCTGGGTTTCTTTGAAGTTGGCCTGAATCCAGATGTCTTCATCGGGGACGATCGACAGCAGGTAGGCGCCGGCCTGGACCACCTGGCCATTGCGCGCGGCGCGCTGGCCGATGATGCCGCTGATCGGGGCGTGGATTTCGCTGCGGGTCAGGTTCAGCTCGGCCTGGGCCAGGTCGGCGCGGGCGTTGACGATCTGCGCATCGAGGCGCTTGATCTCGGCGGCCAGGGCGTTGACCTGCTGGCGCTGGCCTTGCAGGTCGGCCTGGGCCTTGCTCACCTGGGAGCGGGCGACGTGGTTTTCGGCTGACAGTGTGGTGACCCGTTCTTCCGAGACAAAGCCCGGTTTGCGCAGGGCCTCGGCGCGGTTCAGGTCCAGTTGCGCACGGCCGAGGGTGGCCTGGTTGGCGGCAACCTGCGCTTTTCCTGCGGCAATCAGGCTGGCTTGCTGGGTGAGCCGGCTTTCGGCCTGCAGGCGTTCGGCTTCGCGGGTATCAAGGGCGGCGCGGGCGCGTTCAACGGCCAGGCGAAAATCTTCGGGCTCAAGGCGCACCAGCAGGTCGCCCTTGGCCACGTGCTGGTTGTCCTGTACCAGCACTTGATCGATGCGCGCGCTCAGCTGGCTGGAAACCCGGGTTATTTCGCCCTGCACGTAGGCGTTGTCGGTGCTTTCATAGAAGCGTCCCTTGAAGTACCAGTGGGCCAGGAAGGCGAGGGCAATCAGCAGGACAAGGGCAAGAAAAATCAGCAGGCGACGCTTGAGTTGGGCAGGCATGGGTACGATCGTTGTAAAAATGTAAGCAAATTTAACAGCGTTTGCAGCCGTGCTTACAAGTGCCGATCGCGCCCATTGCTGGAGCCCGGTGCCCGCTCCCTGTTAACATCCAGCCTTTGTTTCATCTCTAGTTCGAGACTGTCCATGACCACCGTTCGCACGCGTATCGCGCCTTCGCCTACTGGCGATCCCCACGTCGGCACCGCTTACATCGCCCTGTTCAACTACTGCTTTGCCAAGCAGCACGGCGGCGAGTTCATCCTGCGTATCGAAGATACCGACCAGCTGCGCTCGACCCGCGAGTCGGAACAGCAAATCTTCGACGCCCTGCGCTGGCTCGGCATCGAGTGGAGCGAAGGTCCGGACGTCGGCGGCCCGCATGGCCCTTACCGGCAGAGCGAGCGGGGCGATATCTACAAGCAGTACGCCCAGCAACTGGTCGACCTTGGCCACGCCTTCCCGTGCTTCTGCACCGCCGAAGAGCTCGACCAGATGCGTGCCGAGCAGATGGCCCGCGGCGAAACCCCGCGCTACGACGGTCGCGCCTTGCTGCTGTCGGCTGAAGAAGTGCAGCGCCGCCTGGCCGCTGGCGAGCCGCACGTGATCCGCATGAAGGTGCCGAGTGAAGGCGTCTGCGTAGTCCCGGACATGCTCCGTGGCGACGTCGAAATCCCGTGGGACCGCATGGACATGCAGGTGCTGATGAAGACCGACGGCCTGCCGACCTACTTCCTGGCCAACGTCGTCGATGACCACCTGATGGGCATCACCCACGTGCTGCGCGGCGAAGAATGGCTGCCGTCGGCGCCCAAGCTGATCAAGCTGTACGAGTACTTCGGCTGGGAACAACCGACCCTGTGCTACATGCCGCTGCTGCGTAACCCGGACAAGAGCAAGCTGTCCAAGCGCAAGAACCCGACCTCGGTGACCTTCTACGAGCGCATGGGCTTCATGCCCGAAGCCATGCTCAACTACCTGGGCCGCATGGGCTGGTCGATGCCGGACGAGCGCGAGAAATTCTCCCTGGCCGAGATGGTCGAGCACTTCGACCTGTCGCGGGTGTCCCTCGGCGGGCCGATCTTCGACATCGAGAAGCTGTCGTGGCTCAATGGCCAGTGGCTGCGCGAACTGCCGGTAGAGGAATTCGCTGCGCGCCTGCAGAAATGGGCGTTCAACAGCGACTACATGATGCAGATCGCGCCGCACGTGCAGGGCAGGGTAGAGACCTTCAGCCAGGTCGTGCCGCTGGGCGGCTTCTTCTTTGAAGGTGCGCTCAAGCTCGACGCCAAGCTGTTCGAAAGCAAAAAGCTCTCGGCCGACCAGGTACGCCAGGTGATCCAGCTGATCCTGTGGAAGCTCGAAAGCCTGCGCCAGTGGGAAAAAGAGCGGATCACCGCTTGCATCCAGGCGGTGGTCGAAGCCCTGGAGCTGAAGCTGCGTGATGCCATGCCGCTGATGTTTGCCGCCATCACCGGCCAGGCCAGCTCGGTTTCGGTGCTCGATGCCATGGAAATCCTCGGCCCGGACCTGACCCGCTACCGCCTGCGCCAGGCTCTGGACCTGCTCGGTGGTGTGTCGAAGAAAGAAAACAAAGAGTGGGAAAAGCTCCTGGGCACCATCGCCTGATTGCCTGACCTTGGTAAAACTTCGCGGGGCAAGCCCGCTCCTACCTGTTCAGTAGGCGCGGGCTTGCCCCGCGAAGAAGCCCGCAAACCCCTGTAAAACCGGGGTGTTTCATCCGCTCGGGCGGTAAGTGTTTGTTATCTCGGAAATTTTTTTTGAATTTTGTTGAAAATATATTTGACAGGTTCGCCATCCGATCTTAATATGCGCCCCGTCCACAGCGATGAACGAAAACGAAACGCGAAGCACCCAGCCAAGCGATTCAAGTTCAAAGCGACATTGTGGGGCTATAGCTCAGCTGGGAGAGCGCCTGCATGGCATGCAGGAGGTCAGCGGTTCGATCCCGCTTAGCTCCACCAAATTCCGATTCGCAGTCAGCTAGACTGACTGCGGAATCAACCGGGTTCCAGCGACCGGGTTGGTAAGGTAAGAAGGTTCGTCCCCTTCGTCTAGTGGCCTAGGACACCGCCCTTTCACGGCGGTAACAGGGGTTCGAGTCCCCTAGGGGACGCCAGTTTTACACAAGCGACATCGAAAGAAGTCGCTGGGCCGCGAGGCTAGAAATCTGGGGCTATAGCTCAGCTGGGAGAGCGCCTGCATGGCATGCAGGAGGTCAGCGGTTCGATCCCGCTTAGCTCCACCAATTTTGCCAGGATTCGTGAAAACGGATCTGCACGAAGGTTACAAGTCCCCTTCGTCTAGTGGCCTAGGACACCGCCCTTTCACGGCGGTAACAGGGGTTCGAGTCCCCTAGGGGACGCCATTTTACCCACTTTGTGGGATTTCAAGGCTCATTCGATTATTGAATGAGCCTTTTGTTTTTGTCTTGAAAAAACTTCTCCTCACGCCTTTCTTGCCTGACGCGACCAGCGGCAGCAATTTCTGCTTGCTAAAAAATATGATGATAGTAATATTCTAACCATAATATTTTGGAGGCAAGCATGAACGACAAAAAGGCCAAGACCCGCGAACGGATTCTCGATGCTGCCTGCAGTGCGCTGATCCAGCATGGCCCCGCCGAGCCGAGCGTCAATCAGGTGATGGGCGCCGCCGGCCTGACCGTCGGTGGCTTCTACGCCCATTTCGACAGCAAGGACGCGTTGATGCTCGAAGCCTTTCGCCAGTTGCTGGGCGAGCGTCGGGCGCTGCTCGCCGAAGTCGACCCGAACATGAGCGGCGAGGAGCGCCGGGCTCTGGTTGCCGCCTTCTACCTGTCGCGCAAGCACCGCGACGCCACCGAGCGTGCCTGCCCGCTGCCCACCTCGCTGGGCGAAATGGCGCGCCTTCCGGAAGCCTTCCGCGAAGTGCTGGCCGAACACATTGAACTGATGATGGCCAACCTCGCCGACAGCCCGGAAGAGGCCGACAAGGTGCTCGCCGACATGGCCCTGATGATTGGTGGCCTGGCCCTGGCCCGGGCCCTGGGCACTGACGAGCTGTCTGACCGCATCCTGCGCGCCGCCAAGTCGGCGGTTGTCTGAACTACGCGATATCCACCGGAGTGAAGCGATGAATACCTTGAGCTGGATTCGTAGTGTTAACGGCACCCTCGGGCATCTGGCGCCGGAACATATCGCACGCAAGATGCGCCGTGCCTTCATGACCCCTCGCAACCGGCCGCCGCGAGACTGGGAGCTGCCGCTGCTGGCCCGCGCCGAGCGCATCACCTTGCGTTTCGGCCTCTCGGCACTGCGCTGGGGCCAGGGCCCGACCGTGCTGCTGATGCACGGCTGGGAAGGGCGCCCGACCCAGTTCGCCCACCTGATCGACAGCCTGGTCGACGCCGGTTACACCGCCGTGGCCCTGGAAGGCCCGGCCCATGGCCGCTCGCCGGGCAACGAAGCTAACGTGGTGCTGTTCGCCCGTGCCTTGCTGGAAGCCGCCGCCGAACTGCCGCCGCTCAAGGCCGTGGTTGGCCATTCCATGGGCGGCGCCAGCATGCTCCTGGCGTTGCAGTGGGGGCTGCGCGCCGAAGTGGCGGTGAGCATCGCCGCGCCGGCGCAGTTGCTTGGCGTGATCCGCGGTTTCGCTCGTCACCTGGGCATGCCGGCGCGGGCGCGGGCGGCGTTCATTCGCCAGATTGAGCGCGATGTCGGCGTGCAGATTTCTCGCCTGGATGTCAGCGGCTACCAACTGGAGCTGCCCGGCTTGATCGTGCATGCCGAGGACGACCAGTTGGTACCGGTAGACGAGTCCGACGCCATCCACCGCGCCTGGTTCGACAGCCGCCTGCTGCGCCTGCCCGACGGTGGTCACCTGCGGGTGCTGGCTGACCCACAAGTGCGCGAAGGGGTGCTGGCGCTGCTGCAGCGCACCAGTTCACCGGCCCGGCAATCGGCCTGAGCATCCGGTACACTCTGCCCGTTAACCACGGATCTGGAGCGGGCATGAGTTGGGACCTGGCAACACCGTTCATCATCGACCTGCGGGTCGCTGCCGACGACATCGACGGCCTCGGCCACGCCAACAACGCGGTCTACGTCACCTGGCTCGAGCGCTGCGCCTGGCGCCACTCCCAGCGCCTGGGGCTGGACCTGGCCGAATACCGGCGCCTGGACCGGGCCATGGCGGTGGTCCGCCACGAAATCGACTACCTGGCCGCTGCCTACGAAGACGACGAGCTGCAACTGGCAACCTGGATCGTCGACTGGGACCAGCGGCTGAAAATGACCCGGCGCTTCCAGCTGGTCCGCCCCAGCGACGGCACCACTTTGCTGCGTGCGCAAACCACCTTCGTCTGCATCGAGTTATCCACAGGGCGACCCAAGCGCATGCCGGCCGAGTTTATCGACGGCTATGGCCCGGCGCTGATGGCCGGAGCGCTGTAAGCCGCGGATTTTGCTAGACTGCCGGCCTTTTCCAGCCGAGATGCAACCCATGCAAATTGCCCTGGCCCCGATGGAGGGGCTGGTCGACGACATTCTTCGCGACGTACTGACCCAGGTGGGCGGCATCGACTGGTGTGTCACCGAGTTCATTCGGGTCTGCGACCGCCTGCTGCCGGCGGCGACCTTCGAAAAGCTCGCGCCGGAGCTGAGCCAGGGTGCCCGCACTGCTGCCGGGGTGCCGTTGCGGGTGCAATTGCTCGGTTCCGACCCGGTGTGCCTGGCCGAGAACGCAGTGCTGGCCTGTGAGCTGGGCGCGCCGGTGATCGACCTCAACTTTGGCTGCCCGGCCAAGACCGTCAACAAGTCGCGGGGCGGGGCGGTGCTGCTCAAGGAGCCGGAACTGCTGCACGCGATCTTGCGTGAAGTGCGTCGCGCGGTGCCTGCGCATATCCCGGTCACGGCCAAGATGCGCCTGGGTTTCGACAGCCCCGACAGCGCCCTGGACTGCGCCCGGGCCCTGGCCGAAGGCGGCGCCGAGCAGTTGGTGGTGCACGCGCGGACCAAAGTTGACGGCTACAAGCCGCCGGCCCATTGGGAGTGGGTGGCGCGGGTGCAAGAGGTGGTCAAGGTGCCGGTGTATGCCAACGGCGAGGTCTGGACCCTGGAAGACTGGCGGCGCTGCCGCGAAGTCAGTGGCGTTGAAGACATCATGCTGGGGCGTGGCCTGGTTTCGCGCCCGGACCTGGCCCGGCAGATTGCCGCCGAACGCGATGGCGTCGAGTTCGTGCCCATGGACTGGCAGAGCTTGCTGCCGCTGATCCAGGACTTCTGGGGCCAGGCCCGCGCGCAGATGACCCCGCGCCAGGCGCCGGGGCGTCTCAAGCAATGGGTGGCGATGCTGACCCGCACCTACCCCGAAGCGGTGGCGCTGTTCACCGAATTGCGTCGGGAAACCGACTGCGATCGGGTCGGGCAGTTGATTGGTGTACCGGTCAGCGAGGCGGCCTGAAAAAATTTTTGCAGGGTTGCTTGAAAAGCAGGCGAGGGTCCTTATCTAGGGAGTACGCGATGCCGAAGTCGGGTCGCGCTACTACACAACCTCGCTGATTTTCAGGAGATGCATCATGACTACTGCTTTTTCTCTGGCTCCACTGTTCCGTCATTCCGTAGGTTTCGACCGTTTCAATGACCTGTTCGAGTCTGCGGCGCGTAATGAGGCGGGTAGCAGCTACCCTCCCTACAACGTTGAAAAACATGGCGATGACCATTATCGAATCGTCGTTGCTGCGGCCGGTTTCCAGGAGCAGGATCTGGACCTGCAGGTGGAAAAAGGCGTCTTGACCGTGACTGGCGGCAAGCGTGACAGCAACGCTGATAGCGTTACCTATCTGCATCAGGGCATCGCCCAACGGGCGTTCAAGTTGTCGTTCCGGTTGGCTGACCATATCGAGGTCAAGGCGGCTGGTCTGGCGAACGGGCTGCTGAGCATTGATCTGCTGAGGATTGTGCCGGAAGAGGCCAAGGCCAAGCGGATTCCTATCAATGGTGAGAGCAAGCCTGCTCTGAATTGATTGTTTGATGTGAATGAGGGCACCTTCGGGTGCCCTTTTTGTCTTTGGTGATTATCCATTGGCGAGGGTGCTGCCGAGGCACCTTTCCGCCCTTACGGCGGCTTACTTTTTTCAGTCGAAAAAAAAGTAAGCAAAAACTCTCGCCCCACCAGTGGGCCCTGCGCTGCGCTTCGGGTTCCCTCGCTCCGGTGTCGCTACGGCCCTTCTGGTTAACGGGGCCGGCAGATCAAGAGCACAATTCGCGTTGCTTTTGTGGGAGCGGGCTTGACCCGCGATGCGATGTGGCGGGCGGGACGATATCGCGGAGCTAGCCCGCTTCTACATTTTCGAAAGCTTCAGTAGCCCGCCGGCGCTTCAAGCAACATCGCCCGAAACTCCCCCAGCGGCAACGGCCGGCTATGCAGGTAGCCCTGGTACAAGTGGCAGCCCAGCCGCTCAAGAAACTCCAGTTGCTCCGACAGCTCCACCCCTTCGGCAATCACCGCCAGGTCCAGGCTGCGGGCCATGGCGACGATGGCGCGGACGATTTCGGCGTCGTTGGGGTCGATCGGGGCGTCGCGGACGAAGGACTGGTCGATCTTCAGGGCATCCACCGGCAGGCGCTTGAGGTAGGTCAGCGAGGAGTAGCCGGTGCCGAAATCATCCATGGCAAAACTCACGCCAAAGGCCTTGAGCTCGCGCATTTTGCTGATGGTGTCTTCGAGGTTCTGGATGACGATGCCTTCGGTGATTTCCAGCTTGAGGATCTTGTGCGGCAGGCGGTAGTCGTCAAGGCTGCGCATTACCCGTTCGACGAAGTCGTTCTGGCGGAACTGGCGCGGGCTGATGTTCACGCACAGGCTGAAGTCGTCGGGGTCGATCAGGCCGTCGCGCAGCATACCGGCGCAGGCGTCGCAGGCTTCGTCGAGGATCCAGCTGCCAACTTCGAGGATCAGCCCGCTTTCTTCCAGCACCTGAATGAACTGCGCCGGCGGCTGCTGGCCCAGTTGCGGGTGGTGCCAGCGCAACAGCACTTCGGCGCCGACGATGCGGTTGTCGCGGGCGTCGACCTGGGGCTGGAAGTGCAGGGCCAGTTCGCCGCGGGCCAGGGCCAGGCGCAGGTCGTTTTCCATGCGCAGGCGTTCGCTGGCAGCCTTTTGCATGGTGGTGTGGAACATTTGCGTGGTGTTGCGCCCGGAGTCCTTGGCCCGGTACAGGGCGATGTCCGCACGCTTGAGCAAATCGGCCGGGGTCGAGCCGTGGTCGGGGATCAGCGCCACGCCGATGCTCGGCGTCACCTGCAGGCGCTGGCCGTCCAGCGACATTGGCTCGGCCAGCAGTTCGCGCAGGGTGTCGGCCAGTTCGCGGACTTTTTCCGTGACTTCCTCGCGGCTGCCTTCAAGGCCGCTGAGCAGCACCACGAACTCGTCACCGCCCAGGCGCGCGACGGTGTCTTCCAGGCGCACGCTGGCTTCCAGGCGCGCGGTGATGATCTTCAGCACCGTGTCGCCGACCGGATGGCCAAGCGAATCGTTGATGTGCTTGAAGTGGTCGAGGTCGAGAAACAGCAGGGCGCCACGCAGGTTGTGGCGCTTGAGCAGGGCGATCTGCTGGCTCAGGCGGTCCATCAACAGGGCGCGGTTGGGCAGGTTGGTCAGCGGGTCGTGGTAGGCCAGGTGGCGGATCTGCGCCTGGGCATTCTTCAACTGGCTGACGTCGCGGGCGGTGAGCAGCAGGCACTCGGTTTCGTTGAGGTTGATCGGCTCGATCGAAACCTCGACGGTGAGGATGTCGCCACGCTTGTTGCGCCCGAGCATTTCCCGGTGATGCACGCGGCCTTTGTCGTGGAATTCGTTGAGCAGCGCGGCGCGCTGTTTGTCGTCAGCCCAGATGCCGATGTCGTGCACAGTCTGGCCGATCACTTCAGCGGCGCTGTAGCCAGTCAGGCGGCAGAAACCGTCGTTGACCTCCAGGTAGCGGCCGCTGTCGCGTTCGGTGATGGTGATGGCGTCGGGGCTTGAATGGAAGGCCTTGGCGAATTTCTCTTCGCTGGCCTTGAGCGCCGCTTCGGCGCGCTGCTGCTGGGTGATGTCGCGCAGGGTGGTGACGCTGCAGGGCTGGTTGTCGACCTTGATCAGGCGGCTGGAAATCACGCAGGTCAGCGGCTGCCCGTCCTTGTGGTTGACCACCACGGCGACGTTGTTCAAGGCCTGGTCGCGGATCACCCGTTCGATGCGCCGGGCGCGTTCGGCCGACTCGGCCCACAGGCCGATCTGTTCGGCGGTGTTGCCCAGTACCTGTTCGGCGTTCCAGCCAAACACCTGGGTAAAGGCCGGGTTGATCTCGATGAACTGGCCGCTGTCCTGGCGGGTCACGCAGATCGGGTCGGGGCTGGCCTGGAACAGGCTGGCGAACTTTTCTTCGGAACTGGTCAGGCGCTGCTCGCGCTCCACTTGTTCGGTGATGTCCAGCAAGGTGCCGGCCATGCGCAGCGGGTTGCCCTGTTCATCGCGGTACAGGCGCGCGCGGCTTTCAATGAAGCGCGAGCTGCCGTCTTCCATCTGGATGCGGTAAGTGATCTGGTAATTGCCGGCCGGACCTTCGCGCAGGCTGCGGTAGGCCTGGCGCATGCTGCTGCGTTCCATTTCCGGCACGCCTTCGAAAAACGACTCGAAGGATTCGTGAAACGGCACCGGCTCAAGGCCGTGCAGTTCGGCGGCGCGGGCCGAGCCATAGAGCATGCCGCTGGGGATGTGCCAGTCCCAGGTGCCCAGTTGTGCCGAGTCCAGGGCCAGGTCCAGGCGCTCCTGGCTGTCCTTGAGCGCTTGTTCGGCGCGTTTGCGCTCGCTGGTGTCGACGAAGGTGCTGAGCAGGTAGGCGGTGCCTTCCAGGTCGATGTTCTGAGTACAGAGCAGGCCGTCGTGGACTTCGCCGCTGCTGCCGCGAAACTGCACCTCGAGGGTCACCGGGCCGCTGGTGCCGCTGGTCGCCGCCAGCACCTGCAGGCGCTGCTGTGGATGCACCCACAGGCCAAGTTCGAGGGTGCTCTTGTTGATGATCTGGTGGCCCGGCCAGCCGAGGATGTTTTCAAAGTGCTGGTTGACCTCGTAGATCATGCCGTCGGCGCGGCGGGTCAGGAGGATGACATTGGGGCTCAGGTGGAAGAGCGTGGCAAAGCGCTTTTCCGAGTTGATCAGCGCCGCTTCCCGTTCACGCTGGCGGGTAATTTCGCGAATCACCCCGACCATCTGTCGCCGGCCGTTGCGGTCCTTGGTCATGCTGCCGTTGATTTCCAGCCAGTGCAGGCTGCCGTCGGGCCAGCGGATGCGATGGCGCAGGGCTTGCTCGACCGGCTCGCCGTTGACCACCGCATGAAAGGCCTGCAGGGCGCGGGCGCGGTCTTCCATGGGCACCAGTTCCAGGTAGTCCAGGTCATTGGGCAGCGGCTGGTGCGGGTCAAAGCCGAACAGCGCCTGGGTGCCGCGCGACCAGCTGATCTGCCCGGTCTCGACATCCCAGAACCAGGCACCCAGGCGCGCACCGTTAAGCGCCGCCAACAGTTGCGGGGCGTTTTCCCAGGTTTGCTCCGATTCCTGGGGGTCCGCTGCATGAATTCGGGGCATGCGCGGAAAACGGTTTGCTGATTTGGGCATCGATACCAGACCTTTGGCAGATAACGCGTCCTTGAGCGGGCAGGTGTGCCCGGGTACTACCTCAGTGGTTCAAGGGGCTTGCATGGCTGTCGAGCAATGCCATAAAGGCCCTGGCGGCATTCGATAACGTTCGTTCGGTGTGCAGAATGTAGCCTAGCTGGCGCGACAGCTGTATGCCCGGCAAGGCGATGGGCGCAACCTGCTCGTCGAGCATAGTACGCGGCAGCACGCTCCATGCCAGACCGATGGAGACCATCATCTTGATGGTTTCCAGATAGTTGGTGCTCATGGCGATGTTCGGCGTCAGGCCCTGGGCTTCGAACAGGCGCTGGACGATATGGTGTGTGAAAGTGTTACCACCGGGGAACACCGCCGGATGGTGGGCAATGTCGGCCAGGCTGACCGCGTCTTTGCGTGCCAGCGGGTGCTCTGGGGCGGCGACGAAGTCCAGCGGATCGTCCCATACCGGCACGGCACGCACCAGATGGTGTGGCTCCGGGGCCAGGGTGATGACGGCGATCTCTGCGCGGCCATGGAGGATTTCTTCGTAGGCAACTTCCGAATCGAGAAACTGGATATCCAGCGCCACCGCCGGGTACTGGCGGGTGAAGGCTCGCAGCAGCGGCGGCAGGCGGTGCAGGCCGATGTGATGGCTGGTGGCCAGGGTCAGGCGCCCGCTGACTTCCCCGGTGAGGTTGGTCAGGGCCCGGCGGGTGTCGTCCAGCACATTGAGGATCTGGTAGGCGCGCGGCAGCAGGGCGCGTCCGGCCTCGGTCAGGTTGACCTCGCGGCCGAGGCGGTCGAACAGGCGCACATCCAGTTGCTGCTCAAGGCCGGCGATGCGTTTGCTGATTGCCGGCTGGGTCAGGTGCAGGCGCTCGCCGGCCCCGGAGAAACTGCCAGTCTCGGCAATCGCGATAAAGGCATTGAGGTTGGCCAGGTCCACTACTCAGATTCCTTTTGGTTATCCAAAGCATAAAAATTATGAATTTGAGTTATTCAATCTACCGGCATAGCATCGTCCGTACAAGCCAAGGGGTTATTGGCATAGAAAGACGCTGATGAGGAACAGTCTGATGGCCGGCAAAACGCTTTACGACAAGCTCTGGGATTCGCATTTGGTCAAGCAGCGCGACGATGGTTCGGCGCTGATCTATATCGACCGTCACATCATTCACGAAGTGACGTCGCCGCAAGCCTTCGAAGGCCTGCGCCTGGCCAATCGCAAACCCTGGCGCATCGATGCCAACATCGCCACGCCTGATCACAACGTGCCGACCACCCCGGAGCGCAAGGGCGGTATCGACGCCATTGTCGACCAGGTCTCGCGTTTGCAGGTTCAGACCCTCGATGAAAACTGCGACGAGTATGGCATCGTCGAATTCAAGATGAATGACGTGCGTCAGGGCATCGTCCACGTCATCGGCCCGGAGCAGGGTGCGACCTTGCCGGGCATGACCGTGGTCTGCGGCGACTCGCACACCTCGACCCACGGTGCCTTCGGCGCCCTTGCCCACGGTATCGGTACGTCCGAGGTCGAGC
Organism: Pseudomonas sp. 2(2015); assembly: GCF_000955865.1. Classification (NCBI taxonomy): domain Bacteria; kingdom Pseudomonadati; phylum Pseudomonadota; class Gammaproteobacteria; order Pseudomonadales; family Pseudomonadaceae; genus Pseudomonas; species Pseudomonas sp. 2(2015). Next base: position 819,966 of record NZ_JYOF01000003.1, on the reverse strand, counting down.
ACGTACTCGCCACCCAGTGCCTGGTGGCCAAAAAGATGAAGAACATGCTGGTGCGCGTCGAAGGCACATTGCCGTTCGGCGTCACCGCCAAGGACATCGTCCTCGCGGTGATCGGCAAGATCGGCACCGCCGGCGGCAACGGCCATGCCATGGAATTCGCTGGCAGCGCGATTCGCGAGTTGTCGGTCGAAGGGCGCATGACCATCTGCAACATGTCCATCGAAGCCGGCGCCCGGGTAGGTCTGGTGGCCACCGATGAAAAAACCGTCGAGTACGTCAAGGGCCGCCCCTATGCACCCAAGGGCGAGCAGTGGGCGCAAGCGGTCGAAGCCTGGAAAGACCTGGTCTCCGACGCCGATGCGGTGTTTGACACGGTGATCGAGCTGGACGCTGCGCAGATCAAGCCGCAGGTCAGCTGGGGCACCTCGCCGGAGATGGTCCTGGCCGTCGACCAGCGCGTACCGGACCCGGCTGCCGAGGCCGATCTGGTCAAGCGTGGCTCGATCGAACGCGCCTTGAAGTACATGGGCTTGAATGCCAACCAGGCGATCACCGACATTCAGCTTGACCGGGTGTTTATCGGCTCCTGCACCAACTCGCGCATCGAAGACCTGCGCGCCGCCGCCGAAATCGCCAAGGGCCGCAAGGTTGCCGCGACCATCAAGCAGGCGATCGTGGTGCCGGGCTCGGGCCTGGTCAAGGCCCAGGCCGAGAAAGAAGGCCTGGACAAGATTTTCCTCGAAGCGGGCTTTGAGTGGCGTGAACCGGGTTGCTCGATGTGCCTGGCGATGAACCCCGACCGCCTGGAGAGTGGCGAGCATTGCGCCTCGACCTCCAACCGCAACTTTGAAGGGCGTCAGGGCGCCGGTGGCCGTACCCACCTGGTGAGCCCGGCCATGGCCGCCGCCGCCGCCGTTACCGGCCGTTTTGTCGATGTACGCGAGTTGATCCAAGGGAGCGCAGCATGAAAGCCTTTACCCAGCACACCGGCCTTGTCGCGCCATTGGACCGTGCCAACGTCGACACCGACCAGATCATTCCCAAGCAGTTCCTGAAGTCGATCAAGCGCACCGGCTTTGGCCCCAACCTGTTCGATGAATGGCGTTACCTGGATGTCGGCCAGCCGTACCAGGACAACAGCAAGCGCCCGCAGAACCCGGATTTCGTGCTCAACCACGCGCGTTATCAAGGTGCCAGCGTGTTGCTCGCCCGCGAGAACTTCGGTTGTGGCTCAAGCCGTGAACATGCGCCGTGGGCGCTGGAAGAGTACGGCTTTCGCAGCATCATCGCGCCGAGCTATGCCGACATCTTCTTCAACAACAGCTTCAAGAACGGCTTGCTGCCGATCATCCTCAGCGATGAGGAAGTCGACGAGCTGTTCAAGCAGGTTGAAGCCGATCCGGGTTACCAGTTGAGCATCGACTTGCAGGCTCAGACCGTGACCCGCCCGGACGGCAAGGTGCTGACCTTCGAGATCGATGCATTTCGCAAGCACTGCCTGCTCAACGGCCTGGATGACATCGGCCTGACCTTGCAGGATGGCGATGCGATTGCCGCCTTTGAAGCCAAGCACCGGGCCAGCCAGCCCTGGTTGTTTCGTGACGCTTGATTGATGCCAATCGCGGGGCAAGCCCGCTCCCACATGCCCCGCGATAAGGCCCCAGGAGATGCAGATGACCAGCACCACCCATAAGGACGTCGTCCAGCGCCAGTTCGGCGAACAGGCCAGTGCCTACCTGAGCAGCGCCGTGCATGCCCAGGGCAGCGAGTTCGCCCTGTTGCAGGCCGAACTTGCCGGCCAGGGCCGGGCACGCCTGCTGGACCTTGGCTGTGGCGCCGGCCATGTGAGTTTCCACGTTGCCCCGCTGGTGCGTGAAGTAGTGGCCTACGACCTGTCGCAGCAGATGCTGGATGTGGTCGCCGCTGCTGCCGCCGAGCGTGGCTTCGAGAACATCGTCACCGAACGTGGCGCCGCCGAGCGCCTGCCGTTCGCCGATGCTTCGTTCGAATTCGTTTTCAGCCGCTATTCGGCGCACCACTGGAGCGACCTGGGCCTGGCGCTGCGGGAAGTGAAGCGGGTGCTCAAGCCCGGCGGCGTGGCAGCCTTCATCGACGTCATGTCGCCGGGCAGCCCGTTGCTCGACACTTACCTGCAGAGCGTCGAGGTGCTGCGCGACACCAGCCATGTACGCGATTATTCGGCCAGCGAATGGCTGCAGCAGGTCAGCGAAGCCGGCCTGTTCACCCGCAGCCACAGCCGCCAGCGCCTGCGCCTGGAGTACAGCTCGTGGGTCGAGCGCATGCGCACCCCTGAAGTGATGCGTGGCGCCATCCGCCAATTGCAGCAGGCGATGGGCGAAGAAGTACGGCAGTATTACCAGATTGAAGCCGACGGCTCGTTCAGCACCGATGTCGTGGTGCTCTGGGCCGAACGCTAGGTTTTTTCCGGCAGGCCAACAGGGCGTGCCGCTTGAATTGAATAGAGGAAAGCATGAGCAAGCAGATTCTGATTCTTCCAGGTGATGGCATCGGTCCGGAAATCATGGCCGAGGCGGTCAAGGTGCTGGAACTGGCCAACGACAAGTTCCAGCTCGGTTTCAGCCTGGAGCACGACGTCATCGGCGGCGCCGCCATCGACAAGCACGGCGTGCCGCTGGCCGACCAGACCCTGGAGCGCGCTCGCAAGGCCGATGCCGTGCTGCTCGGCGCCGTTGGCGGGCCGAAGTGGGACAAGATCGAGCGCGACATTCGCCCTGAACGCGGCCTGCTGAAAATCCGCTCGCAACTGGGCCTGTTCGCCAACCTGCGCCCGGCGATCCTCTACCCGCAACTGGCCGACGCTTCGTCGCTCAAGCCAGAAATCGTCGCCGGCCTGGACATCCTCATCGTTCGCGAACTGACCGGCGGCATCTATTTCGGCGCACCCCGCGGCACCCGCGAGCTGGAAGGCGGCGAGCGCCAGTCCTACGACACCCTGCCATACAGCGAGAGCGAAATCCGCCGTATCGCCCGGGTCGGTTTCGACATGGCCCGCGTGCGCGGTAAAAAACTCTGCTCGGTCGACAAGGCCAACGTCCTGGCCTCCAGCCAGCTGTGGCGCGAGATCGTCGAGGAAGTCGCCAAGGACTACCCGGACGTCGAACTCAGCCACATGTACGTCGACAACGCCGCCATGCAACTGGTGCGTGCGCCCAAGCAGTTCGACGTGATGGTCACCGACAACATGTTCGGCGACATCCTGTCGGATGAGGCTTCCATGCTCACCGGCTCCATTGGCATGCTGCCATCAGCGTCGCTGGATGCCGACAACAAGGGCATGTACGAGCCTTGCCACGGCTCGGCACCGGACATCGCCGGCCAGGGCATCGCCAACCCGCTGGCGACCATTTTGTCGGTGTCGATGATGCTGCGTTACAGCTTCAACCAGCAGGCGGCAGCCGAGGCCATTGAAAAGGCCGTCAGCCTGGTATTGGATCAGGGGCTGCGCACCGGCGACATCTGGTCGGACGGTTGCAGCAAGGTAGGTACGCAGGAAATGGGCGACGCAGTAGTCGCAGCGCTGCGGAATCTGTAATCTCTCGGGCCCGCTGCTGTTTTTCCTAGTGAAGCAGCGGCCCACTTTTTAGCAAAGGTGTAGTTGCGATGAAACGTGTAGGTCTGATCGGTTGGCGCGGTATGGTCGGTTCCGTGCTCATGCAGCGGATGCTGGAAGAGCAGGATTTTGATCTTATCGAGCCGGTGTTCTTCACCACCTCCAACGTCGGTGGCCAGGGTCCGGCAGTGGGCAAGGATATTGCTCCGCTCAAGGACGCTTACAGCATTGAAGAGCTCAAGACCCTCGATGTGATCCTGACCTGTCAGGGCGGCGACTACACCAACGAAGTCTTCCCCAAGCTGCGCGAAGCCGGCTGGCAGGGCTACTGGATCGACGCCGCCTCCAGCCTGCGCATGCAGGATGATGCGGTCATCGTTCTCGACCCGGTCAACCGCAAGGTCATCGACCAGCAGCTCGACGCCGGTACCAAGAACTACATCGGCGGCAACTGCACCGTCAGCCTGATGCTGATGGGCCTGGGCGGCCTGTTCGAAGCCGGCCTGGTCGAGTGGATGAGCGCCATGACCTACCAGGCAGCCTCCGGCGCCGGTGCGCAGAACATGCGCGAGCTGATTCGCCAGATGGGCGCGACCCACGCCGCGGTCGCCGATGACCTGGCCAACCCGGCCAGCGCCATCCTCGACATCGACCGCAAGGTTGCCGAGGCCATGCGCAGCGACGCCTACCCGACCGAGAACTTCGGCGTGCCGCTGGCCGGCAGCCTGATCCCGTGGATCGACAAAGAGCTGCCTAACGGCCAGAGCCGTGAAGAGTGGAAGGCCCAGGCCGAGACCAACAAGATCCTCGGCCGCTTCAAGAGCCCGATCCCGGTCGACGGCATCTGCGTGCGCATCGGCGCCATGCGTTGCCACAGCCAGGCACTGACCATCAAGCTGAACAAGGACGTGCCGATTGCCGACATCGAAGGCATGATCAGCCAGCACAACCCTTGGGTGAAACTGGTGCCGAACCAGCGTGAAATCAGCATGCAGGAGCTCAGCCCGACCAACGTCACCGGTACCCTGAACATCCCGGTGGGTCGCCTGCGCAAGCTGAACATGGGTTCCCAGTACCTGGGCGCCTTCACCGTTGGTGATCAGCTGCTGTGGGGCGCGGCCGAGCCACTGCGGCGCATGCTGCGCATCCTCCTGGAGCGTTGATCGCCAGGCAGTGTTGAACCCAAGCCCGTGCTGGAAACAGCACGGGCTTTTTTGTGGGTGGTCCACGCTGTGGGAGCGGGGTTGACCCGCGATTCAGGTGTTCCGCGCATGAGAATCCAAGTAAAGTGCCGCTCCCGCCGTTTCAGCAGAGGATTTTTCCATGAGCCAGCCTATTGATATCGCCGTTATCGGTGCCACCGGTACTGTCGGTGAAACCCTCGTGCAGATCCTTGACGAGTGCGATTTCCCGGTCGGCACCCTGCACCTGCTGGCCAGCAACGAATCGGCGGGCAGCGGGGTGATGTTTCGCAGCAAGAGCCTGCGCGTGCGCGAGGTCGACAGCTTCGACTTCAGCAAGGTCAAGCTGGCCTTCTTCGCCGCCGGCCCGGCAGTGACCCGCAGCTTCGCGCCACGGGCCCAGGCGGCCGGTTGCGCAGTCATCGACCTGTCCGGCGGCTTGCCGGCCGAGCAGGCGCCGGCGGTGGTGCCGGAAGCCAACCCGGCAGTGCTCGACAGCCTCAAGGCGCCGCAGCAACTGAGCAGCCCAAGCGCCGCAGCGATTGCCCTGGCGGTAACCCTGGCGCCCCTCAAGGGCTTGCTGGAACTTGAGCGCATTAATGTCACCGCGTGCCTGGCGGTCTCGGCCCAGGGGCGCGAGGCGGTCAACGAGCTGGCCCGGCAGACCGCCGAGCTGCTCAACGCCCGCCCGCTGGAGCCGCGCTTCTTCGACCGGCAGATGGCCTTCAACCTGTTGGCCCAGGTCGGTGCCAGCGATGCTGACGGCCATGGCGCCCTTGAACGCCGCCTGGTCAGTGAGTTGCGCGAAGTGCTCGGCTTGCCTTCACTGAAGATTTCGGTGACCTGCGTTCAAGTCCCGGTGTTTTTCGGCGATAGCTACAGTGTGTCCGTGCAAAGCCGCACGCCGGTCGACCTGGCGGCGGTCAACGCCGCACTGGAAGCCGCTGACAGCATCGAACTGGTGGAGGAGGGTGATTATCCGACGCCGGTGGGTGACGCAGTGGGCCAGGACGTGGTCTATGTTGGACGGGTACGGGGTGGAATCGACGAGGTTGAGCAGCTCAACCTCTGGCTGACCACCGACAATGTGCGCAAAGGTGCGGCCCTGAACGCGGTCCAGCTGGCGCAATTGTTGATAAAAGGCCTTGTGTAAAAGATACTTGCCGACAATTTGCTCCACTTGTTCTCGCTTGTCGGGGAAGGTTCATTCAAAGGAAGAGGTCATGCTTCGAATTCGCAAACTGGTCTTAGCAATAGCCGCGGCGTCGGCGCTGTCGTCCGGTATGGCGCATGCCCTCGGGTTGGGCGAGCTGACCTTGAAGTCAGCGCAGAACCAGCCCCTGGATGCCGAGATCGAACTGCTCGATGTCCGCGACCTGACCGCGGCCGAAGTAGCGCCGAGCCTGGCGCCGGCCGAAGAGTTCGCCAAGGCCGGTGTCGAGCGCCAGGCGTTTCTCAATGACCTGACCTTCACCACGGTGATCAACCCCAACGGCAAGAGCGTGTTGCGGGTGACCTCGAGCCAGCCGCTGCCGGCGCCGATGGTCAAGTTCCTGGTCCAGGTCATGTGGCCGAGCGGCCGCCTGCTGCGCGACTACAGCGTGCTGGTCGACCCGGCCAAGTTCAATACACCTGCCGGACAACCGGCGCCAGCTGGCGTAGCGCCGGCGGTGACCGCGGCCAACTACACCACCGTGCGTCGCGACACCCTGTGGGAAATCGCCTCGAAAGCCCGTCAGGGCGGGTCGGTGCAGCAGACCATGCTGGCCATTCAGGCGCTGAACCCGGATGCCTTTATCAACGGCAACATCAACCTGCTGAAAACCGGCCAGGTCTTGCGCCTGCCCGATCAACAGCAGATCACCAGTATTCCCCAGGCCCAGGCCGTTACCGAAGTGGCCGAGCAGTATGCTGCCTGGCGCGAAGGCCGGCGCCTGGGCCCGCGCGCACGCCAGCTGGACGCCACCCGGCGCAGCGGCACCGAGGCGGCGCCGGCACGCATCGCCAACCAGGACAGCCTCAAGCTGGTTGCCCCCGGCAGCAAGGGCGCTGCGGACGGCAAAGGTCTCAACGACAAGCTGGCTGTGGCCCAGGAAAGCCTGGACACCAGCCGTCGTGACAACGAAGAACTGAAAAGTCGCATGGCCGACCTGCAGAGCCAGCTGGACAAACTGCAGCGCCTGATCGCGCTGAAGAACGACCAACTGGCCAAGCTTGAAGCCCAGGGCGCCGCTGGCGCGCCGGCGCCTGAAGCTGCCGCGGCCCAGCCGCCGGCCATTGCCGCCGAGTTGCAGCCGGCTCCTGCCGAACCGGTGGTCACCCCGGCACCGGCTGCGGTCGATACCGCACCGGTTGATCCGGCGCAGCCTGCTGCCGACCAGGCACCGGCCGACTCGAACAAGATGCTCGACGATCTGCTCGGCAACCCGTTGTTGCTGGCGCTGATCGCCGGTTCCGCGTTGTTGGTGCTGTTGCTTCTGCTGCTGTTGCTGGCACGCAAGCGCAAGGCCGACCAGGAAGCGGAAAAACACCTGCGCATGGCCCGCGCCCTGGCCGAAGAGGGCGAGCGCGCCCCAGACCTGGACCTGCCGCCAAGCAGTTTTGAAGGCCTGGACATCGCGCCGCCGAGCGTGACCCTGGCACCGGCAGTGGTCGCGGCATCTGCCGCCGCCGCCACAGCCGCCGCCTTGCCTGCCGAAGAGCCGGCGCCTGTGGTGGCGGAGCCAGCGCCGAGCAAGCCGGTGCAAGGCCCGATTGCCGCGCCATTGGTTGCTCCGGCGGCCAGCCCGGCAGCCCCGACCGGCGACGCTGTGCTCGACGAAGCAGCGTTGAGCATTGCCCGTGGTCGCCTCAATCACGCCGCCGAACTGCTCGAGCCTGCGGTTGCCGCAGCCCCTGAGCGCAGCGACCTGCGCCTGAAGCTGATGGAAGTCTATGCCCGCCAGGGCGATCGCGATGCCTTTGTCGGCCACGAGCGGCAGCTGATCGCCACCGGCCAGAACCATGCCGATGTCGAAGCCCTGAAAAACCGCTTCCCGGCCATGCTCGCCGTCGCGGCGGCGGGCGTCAGCGCGGCGGCGCTGGCGGCTGAACTGGATGCCCAGTATGTCCAGGAGCTGCTGCAGGACGAGGCGCCAGCCGAACCGCTGACAGAAGCCGAACCAGCCGTCGAGCCAGCCGTTGAGCCAGAAGCAGGGGCCGAGCCTGAACCTGAACCTGAACCTGTGGTTGAAGAATCGCTGGCCGAGCCTGAGCCTGTTCCTGAAGACGACCTGGACAGTGCCTTCGACCTGAGCCTGGATGACGACCTGCAAGGCCTGGAGCTGGACGCGCCGCCACTGCTCGACGAGCCCTCGCTGGCTGTTGAAGCGCCACAAGCCGAAGCAGTCGCGAGCGAAGCCAGCCCGGCGCAACCGGACTTCGACGCCTTGCTCGCAGAGCATCTTGCCGAGCCTGAGCAGGCCCTGGACGACCTCGCCGATTTCGACCTCGACGTCGCTGGCGACGAGCCGGCGCTGGCGCCGAACAGCGAGACCGTCGATATCGCCGCAGAGCTGGCGGCGTTCGATGAAACCATGCCCGAGTTCGACCCGTTGAGCGAGCTGGACCTGCCGGAAGACTTCGACCTGTCGCTGTCGCTGGAGGACTCGCAGGCGGATAAAAACTTTGCCTCGGAGCTCGATGACGTCAACGCCGAACTCGACAAGCTGTCGCAAAGCCTGGAGCAGCCGTCGATCGAGCCGCACTTCAGCGAAGCGGACGCCGCGATCAGCGACGACCTCGACGATGATTTCGACTACCTCGGCGGCGCCGACGAAGTGGCCACCAAGCTCGACCTGGCCCGGGCCTATATCGACATGGGCGACCATGACGGCGCCCGCGACATTCTCGACGAAGTGCGCAAGGACGGCAGCGATGCCCAGCGCCAGGAAGCCGACGAGCTGCTCTCGCGCCTGGTCTGAGTTCACCCTGTGTAAAACCAACGGCAGCCCAAGTGGCTGCCGTTGTCGTTATAATTGCCGCCATCTGCTAAACCGACAGGCTGTATCCCCTTGGAAATCATTGATAACGCGGCTGCCGAAGTGGCCGCCGAAGGCTTCTTTCGTATCGCCCTGGGCGTTGAGTACAAAGGTTCGCGCTACCGCGGCTGGCAGCGCCAGGCCAGTGGCGTGGCAAGCGTGCAGCAAACCCTCGAAGAAGCCTTGTCGCGGGTGGCCGATTCGCCGGTCACCCTGCATTGCGCCGGGCGCACCGATGCCGGCGTGCATGCCTGCGGCCAGGTGGTGCATTTCGACACCCAGGCGGTGCGCAGCATGAAGGGCTGGACCATGGGCGCCAACATCAACCTGCCGCACGACATCAGCGTGTCCTGGGCCAAGCAGATGCCGGCGCACTTCCATGCGCGCTTCAAGGCCATTGCCCGGCGTTACCGCTACGTGATCTACAACGACCAGATCCGCCCGGCGCACCTGGGCGAAGAGGTGACCTGGAACCACCGGCCGCTGGACGCCGAGCGCATGGCCCTGGCCGCCGAGTACCTGGTCGGCACCCACGATTTCAGTGCCTTTCGCGCCGGCCAGTGCCAGGCCAAGTCGCCGGTCAAGAACCTCCATCACCTGCGTGTTAGCCGCCACGGCCAGATGATCGTCCTCGACATCCGCGCCAGCGCCTTCCTGCACCACATGGTGCGCAACATTGCCGGCGTGCTGATGACCATCGGCGCTGGCGAGCGCCCGCCGGAGTGGGCCCTGGAAGTGCTGCAAAGCCGCGAGCGGCGCGCCGGCGGGGTGACCGCGCATCCGTATGGGCTGTACCTGGTGCAGGTCGAGTACCACGACGAGTTCGAACTGCCCGAGCGTTACATCGGCCCACACTTCATTACCGGCTACGAGGCATTGACGGGCTGACGGCCCGCAAGCCATTTGCTAACATCCGGGACTTTCCGCTTTCTGCTGAGGTTCACAGGTCATGAGCGCCGTTCGCAGCAAAATCTGCGGCATTACCCGCATCGAGGATGCGCTGGCCGCAGCCGAGGCGGGCGCCGATGCCATCGGCCTGGTGTTCTATGCCAAGAGCCCGCGGGCGGTCGATGTGCAGCAGGCGCGGGCGATCATCGCCGCCTTGCCGCCGTTCGTCACCACCGTCGGCCTGTTCGTCAACGCCAGCCGTTGCGAGCTGACGGAAATCCTCGAAGCGGTGCCGCTCGACCTGCTGCAGTTCCATGGCGATGAAACCCCGGCCGATTGCGCAGGTCACAACCGTCCATGGATCAAGGCCTTGCGGGTGCGCCCGGGCGACGACCTGGAGGCCAGTTGCAAGCGCTACAGCGGTGCCAGCGGCATTCTTCTCGATACCTACGTGGCCGGCGTGCCCGGCGGTACCGGCGAGGCGTTCGACTGGTCGCTGGTGCCTGCGCAACTGAGCAAGCCAATCATCCTCGCCGGCGGCCTGTCGCCGGATAACGTCGCCCAGGCCATTGCGCAGGTGCGGCCTTATGCGGTGGATGTCAGCGGCGGCGTGGAGCAGGCCAAGGGCATCAAGGACCCGGCGCGGATCGAGGCGTTTATCCGCGCGGTCAAGCAGGCGTGAAAGCGCTGCATGCTGCGGATGTGACGGCTGGCCGCGCGCCATCGTCCATAGCTTTCGCAGCCCGGTGCTGCCGGATCGCGCCCATGGGCCGGTCGAAATTAGCGGGTGACGCCACGGGCGTCGCCCTTACAGGTTGACGAGGGTGCGGTATCGGGGTGGCTCGCTGCAGGCGGGCGCCGGAGCCGCATCTTCATCGCGTCATACACGAATTGAGCTCAAGGGCATACGCGCGAGCCGGCAGCCATAGCCTGCCGGTCGCCGCTACTGGAGAAAGAAAGCATGAGCAACTGGTTAGTAGACAAACTGATCCCTTCGATCATGCGTTCCGAGGTGAAGAAGAGTTCGGTCCCTGAAGGCCTGTGGCACAAGTGCCCGTCCTGCGAGGCCGTGCTGTATCGTCCGGAGCTGGAAAAGACCCTGGATGTCTGCCCTAAGTGCAACCATCACATGCGTATCGGCGCCCGCGCTCGTATCGACATCTTCCTCGATGCCGAAGGCCGCGCCGAGCTGGGCGCTGACCTGGAACCGGTCGACCGCCTGAAGTTTCGCGATGGCAAGAAGTACAAGGACCGCCTGACTGCTGCCCAGAAGCAGACCGGCGAGAAAGACGCACTGATCTCCATGAGCGGTACCCTGCTGGGCATGCCGATCGTGGTCAGCGCCTTCGAATTCTCCTTCATGGGTGGTTCGATGGGCGCCATCGTCGGCGAGCGTTTCGTCCGTGCCGCCAACTACGCCCTGGAAAACCGCTGCCCGATGGTCTGCTTCTCGGCCTCCGGTGGTGCGCGCATGCAGGAAGCGCTGATCTCGCTGATGCAGATGGCCAAGACCTCCGCAGTACTGGCACGCCTGCGCGAAGAAGGCATCCCGTTCATCTCGGTGCTGACCGATCCGGTCTACGGCGGCGTTTCTGCCAGCCTGGCGATGCTCGGTGACGTCATTGTCGGTGAGCCGAAGGCGCTGATCGGCTTTGCCGGCCCGCGGGTGATCGAGCAGACCGTACGCGAGAAGCTGCCAGAAGGCTTCCAGCGCAGCGAGTTCCTTCTGGAGCACGGCGCCATCGACATGATCATCCCGCGTCAGGAGCTGCGTCAGCGCCTGGGCAACCTGCTGGCCCAGATGATGGGCCTGCCGACGCCCACGTTCGTCGCCCCGGTGATCGAGCCGATCGTCGTGCCGCCGGCGCCTGCCACCGTATGACCCAACGTACCCTTGGCGACTGGCTCGCCTACCTCGAGCAGTTGCATCCGTCGGCCATCGACATGGGCCTGGAGCGTTCGCAACAGGTCGCTGCGCGGCTCGGGCTGGGCCAGCCGGCGCCACGGGTAATCACCGTGACCGGCACCAACGGCAAGGGTTCGACCTGCGCCTTCGTTGCCGCGTTGCTGCGCGCCCAGGGCCTCAAGGTCGGCGTCTACAGCTCGCCGCACCTGCTGCGCTACAACGAGCGGGTGCAGATCAACGGCGCTGAAGCCGGCGATGAGCAGCTGTGCGAAGCCTTCGCCGCGGTTGAAGCGGCCCGCGGCGACATCTCCCTGACCTACTTCGAAGCCGGTACCCTGGCGGCGTTCTGGCTGTTCAAGCAGGCGGCGCTCGACGCCGTGGTGCTCGAAGTCGGCCTGGGCGGACGCCTGGATACCGTCAACATCGTCGATGCCGACCTGGCGCTGGTCACCAGCATCGGCGTTGACCATGTCGACTACCTGGGCGACACCCGTGAGTTGGTGGCCTTCGAGAAGGCCGGGATCTTCCGCCAGGGCAAGCCGGCCCTGTGTGGTGACCTCAATCCGCCGCAGCCGTTGCTGGACAAGGCCCGTGCCCTGAACAGCCCGCTGTTTTTGCGCGGTCGCGATTTCGACCTGGCCAGCACTGACCAGTACTGGCAGTGGCGTGGGGTCAATGCCCGTGGCGAGGTGGTCGAGCTGCAGGATTTGCCGCTGCTCGACCTGCCGATGGAAAACGCCGCGTTGGCATTGCAGGCCTACCTGTTGCTCGACCTGCCGTGGGATGCCGGGCAGATTGCCGAGGCCCTGCGCAGCACGCGCATGGTCGGCCGCCTCGATCGGCGGGCCTTTATCTGGCAAGGCAAACCTTTGACTATCCTCATGGATGTCGGGCACAACCCGCATGCTGCCGAGTACCTGGCTCAGCGCCTGGCCACCCGGCCGCCGCAGGGCAAGCGCCTGGCGGTGTTCGGTTTGCTCGCCGACAAGGACCTCGACGGTGTGCTCAAGCCGCTGCAGCACCAGGTTCAGGCCTGGGCCGTGGCGCCGCTGGACACCGCCCGCAGCCGGCCGGCTGGCGAGTTGCAGGCGGCGCTGACGAACCTTGGCGCTGCGGTGCAGTCTTACCCCAGCGTCGCCGCCGCCCTGGAAGGGCAGTGCGCGCAGGCAACGGCGGATGACGAAATCCTGCTGTTCGGATCATTTTTCTGTGTCGGCGAAGCCCTGCAGTGGCTCGACCGGCAGGCCACGGAGGACGGGGCAAATGGCATTGCTGGATAAAGTGGTCAAGCAACGCATGGTCGGGGCGCTGGTGCTGGTGGCGCTGGCGGTGATCTTCCTGCCGATGCTGTTCTCGCGCGAAGACGAAATGCGCCAGGTGCGCGTCGAAGCCCCCGAGGCACCGGCTGTGCCGACCCTGCCGCAAGTGCAGGTAGAGCCGGTGCAGGTCCCCGAGCCGCAGGTAGTGCCTGAAGAGCCGCTGATCGTCGAGCAGGCCACGGCACCGGTGCAGGCGCCAAGCACGCCGATTGCCCCGGCGCCGGCCGCCACGCCGCTGCCGACACCGGCACCGGCTGTCGCGGCAAAACCGGCGACGCCGGCGCCCGCCAAGGTAGAAGCCAAGCCGGCAGCCACCGTCGCCGCTGCGACCAAGCCTGCTGCGGGCAAGATCGACGCCAATGGCCTGCCGGTCAGCTGGTCGATTCAGATGGCCAGCCTGGCCAACCGCGCCAGCGCCGACAACCTGCAGAAAACCCTGCGCAGCCAGGGCTACAACGCTTATATCCGTTCGGCCGAAGGCATGAACCGGGTGTATGTCGGACCGTTGATCGAGCGCGCCGAGGCCGAGCGCCTGCGCGATGTGATCAACCGCCAGCAGAAGCTCAAGGGCTTTGTCGTACGCTTCCAGCCCGAGCGCAGTTGAACCCTTGCCGCCCGGCCCGTACCGGGCGGTAAATCACTGCTTACCGACAGCCCGTTGCTCTGGTAAAATGCGCCGCCTTATCCGTTTGCAGGCAACACTGTGGCATTTACCTGGGTCGACTGGGCGATTCTCGCGATCATCGCCATTTCTTCGCTGATCAGTCTCAAGCGCGGCTTTGTCAAAGAGGCCTTGTCGCTGCTTACCTGGATCATCGCCGGTGCCGTGGCCTGGATGTTCGGTGGCTCGCTGTCGCAGTACCTGGAAGCTTATATCCAGACGCCTTCGGCCCGGGTCATCGCCGGATGCGCCATTCTTTTCGTCGCCACCCTGCTGGTGGGGGCCATGATCAACTTTCTCATCGGCGAGCTGATTCGCGTCACCGGGCTGTCCGGGACCGATCGCTTCCTGGGCATGGCCTTCGGCGCCGCCCGCGGGGCCTTGCTGGTGGTCGTGGCGGTCGGGCTGTTGAGCCTGGGGCCGGTACAACAGGATCAGTGGTGGCAGGAGTCTCGCCTCCTGCCACAATTTCTATTGGTGGCTGACTGGTCGAAAAACCTCATTCTGGGGTTCACCAGTCAGTGGCTAGCCAGCGGGATCAGCGCACCGGCTGATCTCCCGTTCCAGGAACAGCTGCTGGGGCCCAAAACGCCTTGAGCGCTTTTCAATCCAGTTTCATTAAGTAGGGGTTGCGTCGCATGTGTGGCATCGTCGGTATCGTCGGTAAGTCGAACGTCAATCAGGCGCTGTATGACGCGCTAACCGTCCTCCAGCACCGCGGCCAGGACGCTGCCGGTATTGTGACCAGCCATGATGGCCGGTTATTCCTGCGCAAGGACAACGGCCTGGTCCGTGACGTATTCCAGCAGCGCCATATGCAGCGCCTGGTCGGTCACATGGGTATCGGCCACGTGCGCTACCCGACCGCGGGCAGCTCGACCTCGGCCGAGGCCCAGCCGTTCTACGTCAACTCGCCCTACGGCATCACCCTGGCGCACAACGGCAACCTGACCAACGTCGAACAGCTGGCCAAGGAGATCTACGAGTCCGACCTGCGCCACGTCAACACCAGCTCCGACTCGGAAGTGCTGCTCAACGTCTTCGCCCATGAGCTGGCAGTGCGTGGCAAGCTGCAACCGACCGAAGAAGACGTGTTCGCCGCGGTCACCGACGTGCACAACCGTTGCGTTGGCGGTTACGCGGTGGTGGCGATGATCACCGGCTACGGCATCGTCGGTTTCCGCGATCCCAACGGTATCCGCCCGATCGTCTTCGGCCAGCGTCACACCGACGAAGGCGTCGAGTACATGATCGCTTCCGAAAGCGTCTCTCTGGACGTGCTGGGCTTCACCCTGATCCGTGACCTGGCGCCAGGCGAAGCGGTGTACATCACTGAAGAGGGCAAGCTGCACACCCGTCAGTGCGCGACCAACCCGCAACTGTCGCCGTGCATCTTCGAACACGTCTACCTGGCCCGCCCTGACTCGATCATCGACGGCGTCTCGGTGTACAAGGCGCGCCTGCGCATGGGCGAGAAGCTGGCCGAGAAGATCCAGCGCGAGCGCCCTGACCACGACATCGACGTGGTCATCCCGATTCCCGACACCAGCCGCACCGCAGCGCTGGAGCTGGCCAACCACCTGGGCGTCAAGTTCCGCGAAGGCTTCGTCAAGAACCGCTACATCGGCCGTACCTTCATCATGCCCGGCCAGGCCGCGCGCAAGAAATCGGTACGCCAGAAACTCAACGCCATCGAGCTGGAGTTCCGCGGCAAGAACGTGATGCTGGTCGACGACTCGATCGTGCGCGGCACCACCTGCAAGCAGATCATCCAGATGGCCCGCGAAGCCGGCGCGAAAAACGTCTACTTCTGCTCGGCCGCCCCGGCGGTGCGCTTCCCTAACGTCTACGGCATCGACATGCCGAGCGCCCACGAGCTGATCGCGCACAACCGCAGCACCCAGGATGTCGCCGAGCTGATCGGCGCCGACTGGCTGGTCTACCAGGACCTGCCGGACCTGATCGAAGCGGTCGGCGGTGGCAAGATCAAGATCGAGCATTTCGATTGCGCGGTGTTCGACGGCAAGTACGTCACCGGCGACATCGACGAAGCCTACCTGGACAAGATCGAGCAGGCGCGCAACGACGCCTCCAAGGTCAAGAACCAGGCGGTCAGCGCGATCATCGACCTCTACAACAACTAAGTTAGGAGCAGCGGCATGACACAGGAATGGGATGCCGGGCGCCTGGACAGCGACCTCGAAGGGGTCGCTTTCGACACGCTGGCGGTACGCGCCGGCCAGCATCGCACGCCGGAAGGTGAGCACAGCGATCCGCTGTTCTTCACCTCCAGCTACGTGTTCCGTACGGCGGCCGATGCCGCCGCGCGGTTCGCCGGCGAGGTTCCAGGCAACGTCTATTCACGCTACACCAACCCCACCGTACGCGCGTTCGAAGAGCGCATCGCCGCCCTTGAAGGCGCCGAGCAAGCGGTTGCCACCTCCACCGGCATGTCGGCGATCCTCTCGACCGTCATGGCCCTGTGCAGCGCTGGCGACCATGTGCTGGTGTCGCAGAGCGTCTTCGGTTCGACCATCAGCCTGTTCGAGAAGTACTTCAAGCGCTTCGGCGTGCAGGTCGACTACGTGCCGCTGACCGACCTGGCCGGCTGGGACCAGGCGATCAAGGGCAACACCAAGCTGCTGTTCGTCGAGTCACCGTCCAACCCGTTGGCGGAGCTTGTGGATATTGCTGCCCTGGCTGAAATCGCCCATGCCAAGGGCGCGCAGCTGGTGGTCGACAACTGCTTCAGCACCCCGGCCTTGCAGCAGCCGCTGAAGCTGGGCGCCGACATTGTCGTGCACTCGGCGACCAAGTTCATCGACGGCCAGGGCCGTTGCATGGGCGGCGTGGTTGCCGGGCGCAGCGAGCAGATGAAAGAAGTGGTGGGCTTTCTGCGCACCGCCGGGCCGTCGCTGAGCCCGTTCAACGCCTGGATCTTCCTCAAGGGCCTTGAGACCCTCAACCTGCGCATGCGCGCCCACTGCGCCAATGCCCAGGCACTGGCCGAGTGGCTGGAGCAGCAGGACGGCATCGACAAGGTCCACTACGCGGGCCTGCACAGCCATCCGCAGCACGAGCTGGCCAAGCAGCAGATGAGCGGCTTCGGTGCAGTGGTGAGCTTTGAGGTCAAGGGCGGCAAAGAGGGCGCCTGGCGCTTCATCGATGCCACCCGGCTGATTTCGATCACCGCCAACCTGGGTGACAGCAAGACCACCATCACCCACCCAGGCACCACCTCCCACGGCCGCCTGTCGCCGCAGGAGCGTGAGGCCGCCGGCATTCGCGACAGCCTGATCCGGGTTGCCGTGGGGCTGGAAGACGTCGCTGACCTCAAGGCCGACCTGGCCCGCGGGCTGGCGGCACTGTGATCGACTGGTCGGTGGGCGACAGTAGCCATAACGGCCGCGTCGCCCTGGTCACCGGCGCGGCGCGGGGCATCGGCCTGGGCATTGCCGCCTGGCTGATCAGCGAAGGCTGGCAGGTGGTGCTCACCGACCTCGACCGGGCCCGTGGCGCGAAAGTGGCCAAGGTGCTGGGTGATAACGCCTGGTTCGTCGGCATGGATGTCGCCGACGAAGCCCAGGTAATGACCGGCGTGGCCGAAGTGCTGGGCCAGTTTGGCCGGCTCGACGCCCTGGTATGCAACGCGGCGATTGCCGACCCGCACAACACCACCCTCGAAAGCCTGAGCCTGGCCCACTGGAACCGGGTGCTGGCGGTCAACCTCGGCGGCCCGATGCTGCTGGCCAAGCACTGTGCGCCGTACCTGCGCGCCCATTGCGGGGCGATCGTCAACCTGGCGTCAACGCGCGCCGGGCAATCGGAGCCCGACACCGAGGCCTATGCCGCGAGCAAGGGCGGGCTGCTGGCCCTGACCCATGCCCTGGCCATGAGCCTGGGCCCGGAGATTCGTGTCAACGCCGTCAGCCCCGGCTGGATCGACGCCCGTGATCCTGCCCAGCGCCGTGCCGAACCCCTGAGCGAGGCTGACCATGCCCAGCATCCGGCGGGCAGGGTAGGGACGGTAGAAGACGTGGCGGCGATGGTGGCCTGGTTGCTGTCGCGCAACGCCGGCTTCGTCACCGGCCAGGAATTCGTGGTCGATGGCGGCATGACCAAGAAGATGGTTTATCGGTAGCGGCAAGCGACAAGCGGCAAGACGTCCGCGTTGTGCTTTTGATTTTGCTTTTTCTTGTAGCTTGCAGCTTGAACCTTGAAGCTGTTTTTTCCACCCCCGTGAAAAAAACTTCAATCAGGCTATTGACTTAGGTTCGATACCTGCGTAAATTTCGCCACCTCAGCGAAGCACACGGGTGATTAGCTCAGCCGGGAGAGCATCTGCCTTACAAGCAGAGGGTCGGCGGTTCGATCCCGTCATCACCCACCACTTCCTGAGATGTTCCTGACCCGACACTTTCGCAAGAAGGTGTTACCAGAGAGGAACAGGACGCAAGTCCATATGCGCAGCGGTAGTTCAGTCGGTTAGAATACCGGCCTGTCACGCCGGGGGTCGCGGGTTCGAGTCCCGTCCGCTGCGCCACTTTTCTCCAGATCGGTTTAACGACCGGTTTGAGGTTCCAGGGCCAAACAGCCTTGTAGCCAGATCCCAGTTTCAAGCGGGCGCAAGCCTGTACGATACGCAGCGGTAGTTCAGTCGGTTAGAATACCGGCCTGTCACGCCGGGGGTCGCGGGTTCGAGTCCCGTCCGCTGCGCCATCTTCGCTTCGAGGCCCTTGAACTCCTCGAAGCAATAAAGAGAGCGACCTGAGGTTGCTTTTTTTGTGCCCGGTATTTGCAGCCTTTGCGCAGCCCGGGTGAGCACGACACGCAGCGGTAGTTCAGTCGGTTAGAATACCGGCCTGTCACGCCGGGGGTCGCGGGTTCGAGTCCCGTCCGCTGCGCCATATCGAAGTAACAAAGAAAGCGACCTGCGGGTCGCTTTTTTTGTGCCTGAATTTCGGCACTGTGGTGTGGCCATCGCCGGCAAGGCCGGCTCCCACAGGAGCGCGGTGTACACAAAACTTGTGGGAGCTGGCCTTGCCAGCGATGAGGCCTACTTGGTCTACATCCAGTCCTCACAACCGTTATGCTAGCGCCTCCAGTCTTCCACTGAGGTTCAGGATGAACAATCTTCAAGACTCGATCGCGGTCATCACCGGTGCCGGACGCGGCCTGGGTGCCGCGTTGGCCATCTCCCTGGCCGACGCTGGTTGCAAGGTCGTGCTCTGTGGCCGCAACGAAGCAGCCCTGGCCCAAGTCGCTGCCACGATCGAAACCCGCACCGCTCAACTGCCATTGACTGTCCAGGTCGATCTCGCCGACAGCGCCAGCGTTACCCAGGCAACGCAGGCCATCAGCCAGCGGTTCCCCTCTATCGATCTGCTGATCAACAACGGCGCCATGTGGCTGGAGCACAACGAGGAAGGTTATTCCCCTGAAGACATCCACGGCGTGATCAACGCTGCGGTCACCGGCACCTTTCTCTTCACCCAGGGCTTGCTGGCCTCTCTGCGCCGCTCTCAGCGCCCGGACATCGTCACCATAGGCTCGATCAGCGCGCTGCCCAATGCCGCCTTGCACAGCGTCTCAGTGCCGTTCTACGCCGCCAAGCACGCCCAGCGTGCGCTGGCAGAGGGGTTGCGTCAGCAACTGGCCGGTACGCCGATCCGTTCGCTGTGCGTGCACCCGCCGTACCTGGACGACATCTGCCCGACGCAACCGGCCTGGGAGGCCGTCGCCCAACGCCAGAAAGGTGAGCGCGGCACCAACCGTGACGTGGTCGAGGCCGTGCTGTTTGCCGTGACCCGGCCGCGGCATGTGAGCCTGTCGTCGATCGTTATCGACAGCGACGACGGCGGCCTGTTCGGCTGACTTACCGGTTACACCCGAAAGCGCGCCACCAGCTGTTGCAGTTCACTGCCCAGGCGCGCCAGTTCCACCGACGAAGCCGCCGTCTGCTGCGACGCGGTGGACGACTGTTCGGCAACGTCGCGCACGCTGAGCACACTGCGGTTGATCGATTCGGCGACGCTGCTCTGCTGTTCGGCGGCGGTGGCGATCTGCAGGTTCATGGTCTGGATGCCGGTCACGGTCTGGGTGATGGCCTGCAGCTCGATACCGACCTGGTTGGCCAATTCCACAGTACCGCCGACCTGTTGCTGGTTGGCGTGCATCATTTCGGCGGCTTTCTGCGCGCCTTGTTGCAACGACAGAATCAGCGTCTCGATCTGCGCTGTTGATTGCTGTGTGCGCTGGGCCAGCCCGCGCACTTCATCGGCGACCACGGCAAAGCCGCGCCCGGCCTCACCCGCGCGCGCCGCCTCGATGGCGGCGTTGAGGGCCAGCAGGTTGGTCTGTTCGGCAATGGCGTTGATCACCGTCATCACGGTGCCGATGCGCTCGCTTTCTTCCGACAATTGGCTGACCGCACTGGCGCAATTGCCGATGTCGTCGGCCAGCTGGCCGATCTGGCTCAGGGCCTGCTGCACTACGCGGTTGCCCTGTTTGGCCTGGCTGTCGGCCTGGTGCGTGGCTTCGCTGGCTTCTTCTGCGTTACGCGCGACTTCCTGGACGGTGGCAACCATCTCGCTCATTGCCGTGGCCACCTGGTCGGTTTCGACCTTCTGGCTGGTGATGCCGGCGCTGGTCTGTTCAGTGATGGTCGACAGCTCCTCGGCGGCGGTCGACAGCTGGCGGGTGACATGCCCGGCCTGGCCAAGCATCTCGCGCAGGTTCTCGCCGCTTTGCGCCAGCGCCTGCAACAGCTGGCCGAACTCGTCGCGGCGCGGTTCGCTGGCAGTGTTGGTGAGGTCGCCTTGGCCAATGCGCCGGGCAATTTCCACCGCCTGGCGCAGTGGCTGGGTGACCTGGCGGATGATCAGCGCACTGATCAGCACGCCCAGCACCAGGGCTGCGAACAGCAAGCCCAGCATCAGGCTGCGGCTGTCGCTGGATTCCTCGGTGCTCTTCTGGTTCTGCAGGGTGATCAACTGGTTGATCGCCTCCAGGCCCTGATGCACGGTCTGCAGCAACTGGTCATGCAGCTTGCTCTGCAGCAGGGTGCCGCCGCTGGCCGCCTTGAGTTGCTCGAACTGTTGCAGGTACTGCTTGAGATCATCGCCAGTGGCCTTGAGCAGGCGCTGCGAGTCGGCATCGGGCAGGGCGCCGAGGTTTTCCTCGACCAGGCGGCTGGCCTCCTGGTGGGCCTGTACCAGCTGGCTGGCGAAGCTGCCTTCGCGGCGTTGCTCGAAGCTCAGCTGGGCGGCGCGCATTTCATTGAGGTTGTCGAGGATGTAGTTGACCGACACCAGGCGATCGGCGCGCTGGGTCAGGGTGTTCAAGCTGTTGATGGCGGTAATGGCGAGTAGCACCATCAGTACCAGAATGGGCGCAAAGCCAAGCAGCAACTTGATTTTCACAGATAGGTTTTTCACCGAGATAACTCCTGTCGACCGGTAGGCGGTGATGGCTAGTTGCCAGCGTAGTCGTAGAATGGGCAGGGCAAAAGTCGGATGGGTCCGATCTGTTCGTAGGGTTCGAGCGAAGGATTTGTGGGTTTATCGACCAATGGTCAAACCCCGGCATCAGGGGCGATCACTGGCCCCTTGTATGAATTTTCTGCGGTGATTGCCCGCCTGTGGTTTCAGCATTCCGTCGATGTGTTGCACAATAGGCGCCGACCGTTTCCTCAGGATTTGCAATGTCAAAGTCAACCGTCTGCGGTGCGCTCGGGCTGGCCCTTGTGCTGGCGGGTGTTTCCGGCTGTTCTTCGAAGAAAGCTGCCATTTACGAACACGAGAATTTCGACGACTCGGGTACCTTCTCGCGCAGCTTTGCGGTGAGTGAAGCCGGTACCTGCGAAGCGGCGCGCCGTGCCTTGCTCAGCCAGGGCTATATCATCACCAGCAGCGACGCTGGCCAGGTCAATGGCAACAAGAGCTTCCAGCAGACTGGCGATTCGCACCTGCAGATCAGCTTCAACGTGGTCTGTGCCCGCGACAGCGGCGACGAGCAGCGCTCGACCATGTTCGCCAACGCCCTGCAGGATCGCTATGCGCTGAAAAAATCCAACACCTCGGCCAGCCTCGGCGTTGGCGTGCTGGGTTCGGTGTCGATGCCGATCGGCTCCAGTGACGATTCGATGGTCAAGGTTGCCAGCGAGACCGTGACCTCGGCCAAGTTCTACGAGCGTTACTTCGCCCTGGTGGAAAGTTTCCTGCCCAAGGAAACCAAGAAGAAGGCTGAGGCAAAGCCTGCAGCCAAGCCAGCGGTGGAGCTGGGTGTGCCCGAGACCGCGCCGGCAGCACCAGCGGCCGCCCTGGCTCCGGCTCCGGTTGAAGCACCAGCGGCTGCAGCGGCTGGCGTACCGGTCAGCGAACCGTCGCCGGCCCCGGCTGCCGAAGTGCCGGCCGCGCCGGTGGTGGATGACAGCAGTAGCTCGCAGCCGGTGCCGCCGCCCGCCGAAGCTGCGCCGATCAGCGTCCAGGACAGCAGCACACCGGCACCCGTAGAGCCGACCCCGACCATCGCCCCGGTAGCACCGGCCAGCAGCGAGCAGGCGCCGCTGTAAATTCGCCCGTCTCTGCTACGTTGTTTTGATAAGCGTCATTGTCATTTTTCTTTCATCGCGGCACTTTAGGCTCGTTGATGAATCAATGACATGAATGAGAAACAACGGAGCAGACGATGGACGACTATCAAGAAGAACTACTCGAATACCGCGCCATTGAGCTCGACCCGGTCGAGCCGGCCGAAGACGCTACCGAGCTGTAATCAGCCGGTACGCCGCTGGCTGCGGCGAAACTCGCCCGGGGTGATGCCGTTCCAGCGCTTGAACGCACGCTGAAACGCCTCCGCCGAGGCAAACCCGAGCAAGTAGGCAATCTCGCCAAAGGCCAGTTCCGTGTCACGGATATAGGTCATGGCCAGATCGCGCCGGGTATCGTTGAGGATGGCGCGAAACTGCGTGCCTTCCTCGGCCAGCTTGCGCCGCAGGGTCCAGGTCGGCAATTGCAGGTGCCTGGCCACTTCCTCCAGATCCGGTTCCCGTCCGCCATTCAATAGCGGCCCCAGCAGGTGGGCGATGCGCTCGCCCAGGCTGCGTATCCGCGTGCGTTGCTCAAGCTCGGCCTCACACAGCTGCAGCAGGTGCTGCCAGGTGCTTGGGCAGTGCGCCGGGTTGCGCAGGGCCAGGTTGGCGCGGCTCAGGCGCAGTTGATTGGTGGCGGCGCCAAACTGCACCGGGTTGCAGCTCAAGGCCTGGTAGTGGGCGGCGTAGGCGGGCGCCTCGAACTCGATCTCGACCCGTTCGGCCAGCAGCATCGTACCCGCCAGGCTCGACAGCTGCGCCAGCCAGCCGGCCAGCAGCGAATCCACCACGAAGCGGTTATAGGCGTTGTACGGGCTGATCGAATAGAACCGTAGCCAGGCGCCGCTGCTGTCTTCATGAAAGCTTGAGTGCCCGCGGTAGTTGGCCGCGTACAGTGGCTCGAAGCGCAACAAGGTGCGCGCCGCTTCGCCCACGGTGGGTGCTTGTGCCGCAGTGACGCCGGCCAGGCCGGCCTGGCCCAGGCGGCTGATGTGGCCCATGTGCAGGCCCAGGGCCGGGTCGCCGGTCAGTTCGATGGCAGCATGGCCCAGGTGCATATAGCGCGGGATCGACAGGCGCGCGCCGGCTTCGGCCAGGCGCGCTGGCTCCAGGCCGTAGCGGGCGAGCAGGGCCGTAGGATCGATGCCGCGTTGCTGCAGGGTTTCGCTCAGCGGCTGGATAAAACCGACCGACAGGTCGCCCAGGCGCACGCGGGGACGGTTCATGCCCTACAACCAGAGGTTCAGCAGGCGCGCACCGGGGCTGGACGTGCCGCCCAGGTTCACCCCGTTGAGCTGGGCAAAGCCCTGGCCATCGGCGGCCAGGTCCCAGAAGCGCCCGCGCAGGAACACACTCATGCTGCTGACCCTGGCGGCGTTGGCGTTCAGGGTCAGGCGTTGCCAGGCGTCGTGTTCGCTCACCTCACCGGGCTTTAGCGCCAGCGACGAGGCCAGGGGTTGATGCCGGTTGCCGCGCCACGGCGCGTTCCAGCTGTCATGGCCGCTGAGAAACACCGGGTTGGCGACGATCTGGGCAAACTGGTTGGCCAGTTGCTGCTGGTTGCTCGGGTACCAGCTGTCGCTGCCGATCAGCACGCCCAGGCGCCCGGCCGGGGTTTGCAGCACCTGTGGCGGTTGATCGGTGCCGCTGCTGATAAAACGCCGCACTTCACTGTCCGGGTGCTGCTGGCGTTGCGGCTGGCCGAGCACCGAGCCGTCGCTGGCGAACACCAGGCTTGCGTTGTACAGAGCGCCGGAGCCGATGCGCAGGGTACCGCGCTCGACGTAAGGTTCAGGCAGGACGATGGAGCCGGCCACCAGGGTCACGCCGAACTCCTTGGCCAGGCCGCCGAACAGTTGCTGATAATCCTCGGCCATCTGCCCGGCTTTCATCCGCAGGTGGGCGTCGGCACGACGGTCGTCACCTTCGGCGCCGAGCAGGGCCAGGCCGTAGCGCAGCGGGTTGCTCAGTTCCAGCCATTGCAGGGCTTCGCGGCGTTGGGTGACCTGGTACAGCTCGCTCTTCTCGCCTCGGGCCCACAGCCAGGTGCCGATGTGTTCGGGCAGGATGACGATGGTTTTGGCGTTGACCAGGCCCTGGGCGCGGGCGTGTTCAAGGTAGGCGGCCAGCTTGCGGTGCAGGCGCTGCAGGCTCTGGTAGTCACCGGGGAACAGCTGCGGCTCGACGCCCAGCAGGTTGCCGTGATCGGCCGGCACGCCTTCGCTCAGGGCCAGCTCGATGCGCAGGTCCGACAGATAGTGCCCGGCCGGGCGCTGCTCGGTCCAGAAGCCGTAGCCACTGAGGACGGCAATGACAACCAGCGCCAGGGCGCTCAACAGAAGTTTTCGCATGAAACGGGACAGCGCCGAAAAGGGATTCGGCCCCTAGGGTAGACCCCGAGTGCAGCAGGATCAATAACTTGTCACTTTCGGTCATTGAGCCGCGCCCGCTGGCTCTTTAATGTCGGCCTCAGATAACTGACGGGCCCCGCCAGCCTTGGCGAGGCGCCCGCATTCCGTGATTACGCCTGTTGTGGAGTTCACTATGGCCGCCGCTCAATACCCGCATTTGCTCGCCCCGCTGGACCTGGGTTTCACCACCTTGCGCAACCGCACCCTGATGGGCTCGATGCACACCGGCCTTGAAGAAAAGCCCGGCGGTTTCGAGCGCATGGCGGCCTATTTTGCCGAGCGTGCCCGTGGCGGCGTCGGCCTGATGGTGACCGGCGGCATCGGCCCGAACGTGGAGGGCGGGGTGTACTCCGGCGCGGCCAAGCTGAGCACGCCGGAAGAAGCCGATAAACACCGCATCGTCACCCAAGCGGTGCATGAAGCCGGTGGCAAGATCTGCATGCAGATCCTTCACGCCGGGCGCTATGCCTACAGCCCCAAATCGGTAGCGCCGAGCGCGATCCAGGCGCCGATCAACCCGTTCAAGCCGCGTGAGCTGGACGAAGAGGGCATCGAGAAGCAGATCCAGGACTTCGTCACCTGCTCGCTGCTGGCGCAGAGCGCCGAGTACGACGGCGTCGAGATCATGGGGTCGGAAGGCTACTTCATCAACCAGTTCCTCGCCGCCCACACCAACCAGCGTACCGATCGCTGGGGTGGCAGCTACGAGAACCGCATGCGCCTGGCGGTGGAGATCGTGCGCCGGGTGCGCGAAGCGGTAGGGCCGAACTTCATCATCATCTTCCGCCTGTCGATGCTCGACCTGGTCGAGGGCGGCAGCAGCTGGGAAGAGATCGTGCAGCTGGCCAAGGCCGTGGAGCAGGCCGGCGCGACCCTCATCAACACCGGTATCGGCTGGCACGAAGCGCGGATCCCGACCATCGCCACCAAGGTGCCGCGTGCGGCATTCACCAAGGTCACCGCCAAGCTGCGCGGCGCGGTGCAGATCCCGCTGATCACTACCAACCGCATCAACACCCCGGAAGTCGCCGAGCAGATCCTTGCCGAGGGCGACGCCGACATGGTCTCGATGGCGCGGCCGTTCCTGGCTGACCCGGAGTTCGTCAACAAGGCCGCCGCCGGGCGTGGCGACGAGATCAACACCTGCATCGGCTGCAACCAGGCCTGCCTGGACCACACCTTCGGCGGCAAGCTGACCAGCTGCCTGGTCAACCCGCGCGCCTGCCATGAAACCGAGCTCAATTACCTGCCGGTGACCCAGGTCAAGCGCATCGCCGTGGTCGGCGCCGGCCCTGCCGGCCTGGCCGCTGCCACCGTGGCGGCCGAGCGCGGCCATGAAGTGACCCTGTTCGATTCGGCCAGCGAAATCGGCGGCCAGTTCAACGTGGCCAAGCGCGTGCCGGGCAAAGAAGAGTTCTATGAAACCCTGCGCTACTTCAAGCGCAAGCTGCAGACCACCGGTGTCGAGCTGTGCCTGAACACCCGCGTCGATGCCGAGCAGCTGGCGGCGGGCGGCTTTGACGAGATCATCCTCGCCACCGGTATCGCCCCGCGCCTGCCGGCCATCCCGGGCATCGAGCACGCCAAGGTGTTGAGCTACCTGGACGTGCTGCTGCAGCGCAAGCCGGTAGGGCAGAAGGTCGCGGTGATCGGCGCCGGCGGTATCGGTTTTGACGTCTCCGAGTATCTGGTGCACCAGGGCGTGGCCACCAGCCAGGATCGTGAAGCGTTCTGGAAAGAGTGGGGTATCGATACCCGGCTTGAAGCCCGCGGCGGCGTGGCCGGGATCAAGGCCGAGCCGCATGCGCCGGCGCGCCAGGTGTTCCTCCTGCAACGGAAAAAAACCAAGGTAGGCGACGGCCTGGGCAAGACTACCGGCTGGATTCACCGTACGGGCCTGAAGAACAAGCAGGTGCAGATGCTTAACAGCGTCGAATACCTGAACATCGACGATGCCGGCCTGCACATCCGTATCGCCGAGGGCGAGCCGCAGGTGCTGCCTGTGGATAACATCGTCATCTGCGCCGGCCAGGATCCGCTGCGCGAACTGCAGGACGGCCTGCTCGCCGCCGGGCAGTCGGTGCACCTGATCGGTGGCGCCGATGTCGCTGCCGAACTGGACGCCAAGCGCGCCATCAACCAGGGCTCGCGCCTGGCCGCCGAGCTCTGACCGGCGCAGCGCGGCGGGCCGCCCGGCCCGTCGCGCTGTTACACTGCGCTGCCCTGGCAGCCCTGTTGTGCCCCGCCCATGATTGGCAATTTCGACGACCTTCCTCTCGCGCCCCTGCAACCCTTGCCGCTGAACTGGCTACGCCCTCATGGTGTGGAGCTCGCGGTGTTGCGCCTGGACCTGATCGACCCGCTGATCAGTGGCAACAAGTGGTTCAAGCTGCTCGAGCACCTGCGAGTCGCCCAGGCCCAAGGGGCGCCCGGGGTGATCAGCCTTGGCGGCGCCCATTCCAATCACCTGCATGCCCTGGCGGCGGCGGGCAAGCGCTTCGGCTTTGCTACCGCCGGGCTGTTGCGTGGCCATGCCCAGGACACCCCGACCGTGCGCGACCTGCAAGCTTTTGGCATGCAGCTGCACTGGTTGGGGTATGGCGGTTATCGCGAGCGTCATCAACCGGGGTTCTGGCAGCCGTGGCAGGCGCTTTATCCGGGGTGGCAATGTGTCGCCGAAGGCGGTGGCGGGGCGTTGGGTGCCAAGGGCTGTGCGTTGATCGTCGAGCAGGCGCAAGCGCAGTTGGCGGCGCTGGGCTGGGCGGATTACCACGGCTGGTGGCTGGCGGCCGGCACCGGCACCACCCTGGCCGGGTTGGTGTTGGCCGAGGCGGGCCGGCGTGAGGTGCATGGCGCCCTGGCCGTACCGCTGGACCACGGCGTGCCCGAGTCTGTCGAAACACTGGTTGGCAAGGCAGGTTACAGGCTGCATGAGGCCTGCCGTGGCGGCTTTGCCAAGGTCGATGACGAGTTGGTGGCGTTTATGGCCGACTGCGAATCTGAAACGGGCATGCCGCTGGAGCCGCTGTACACCGCCAAGGCCTTGCTGGCGCTGCGCCGGGAAGTCGAAGCGGGGGCTTTTGCTGCCGGCACCCGGCTGATCTTTTTACACAGCGGCGGCCTGCAGGGCCGCCGCGGGTTCGCCTAGTTATTGCGTGGCAACATGCGCAGCAAGGTGTTGTCGCGCTGCACATAGTGATGGAACAGGCCGGCAACAGCATGCAGGCCGATCAACCAGTAGCCCCAGGTGCCGATGCGCTCGTGCCAGCCCTTGATGAACTTGGCCAGGTCCGGGTCCGGGGCGATCAGCGCCGGCAGCTCGAAACCGTAGAACGGGATCGATTTGTTGGCGGCGCTGAGCAACAGCCAGCCGGCCAGCGGCAGGCCGATCATCAGCAGGTACAGAGCCAGGTGCATCAGGTGCGCCAGGCCGGTCTGCCAGGCCGGCGGCGCCGGAATGATCGGCGGGGTCGGGCGGCCCAGGCGCAGGGCCAGGCGCAGCCAGACCAGCACGAATACCGTCAGGCCGAGCATGAAGTGCAGGTCTTTCATCAGCGCGCGCTCGGCGCTGTCCTTGGGGAACATGCCGCGCAGTTCGATAAAGGCGTAGACCGCCGCCAGCAGCACCAGCATCAGCCAGTGCAGGGCAATCGACAGACCGCCATAGCGGGCCTGGTTTTGGCTCAACGTCATGGGTATTCCTCATCATCAGGTCGAAGTCCGCGCTCTTGTGGCGCAGTCAGCTAACTGTAACCGCTTGCCAGCCGATTACCCGGCCATTGCAGCAGAAATTGGTCACGCAGGCCTTGATCTGTCGCTAGAATCCGGCGCTTGTGCCCCATTTCTACAAGGCTTGTACTTCATGCTGATGGCATCGCTGATATTCCTACTGACCATTACCTTGGTGATCTGGCAGCCCCGTGGCCTGGGCGTTGGCTGGAGTGCCACGGGCGGGGCGCTGCTGGCGTTGCTCTGCGGGGTGGTGCAGTGGAGCGATATCCCGGTGGTCTGGCAGATCATCTGGAACGCCACCGGCACCTTCATTGCCCTGATTATCATCAGCCTGTTGCTCGATGCTGCTGGCTTTTTTGCCTGGGCGGCGCTGCACGTGGCGCGTTGGGGGCGCGGCAGTGGCCAGCGGCTGTTCTGCTTCATCGTACTGCTGGGGGCACTGGTGTCGGCGTTGTTTGCCAACGACGGCGCGGCGCTGATCCTCACCCCGATCGTGGTGGCCATGCTCCTGGCCCTGCGCTTTAGCCCGGCGGCGACCCTGGCTTTTGTCATGGCCGCAGGTTTTATTGCCGATACCGCGAGCTTGCCGCTGGTGGTGTCGAACCTGGTCAACATCGTCTCTGCGGACTTCTTCGGTATTGGTTTCAACCGTTATGCGGCGGTGATGGTGCCGGTCAACCTGGTTGCCGTGGCGGCAACCCTGGCGGTGCTGTTGTGGTACTTCCGCCGCGATATCCCGGCAGACTACGACCCGCTGCAACTGGATGCGCCGCGCAGCGTGGTGCAAGACCCGGCGACGTTTGTTGCCGGCTGGCTGGTGCTGGCGATCCTGCTGCTCGGCTGTTTTGCCCTTGAGCCGCTGGGCATCCCCATCAGCGCGATTTCGGCGGTGTGTGCACTGGTGTTGCTGCTGGTGGCGGCACGCGGGCACAGGATTTCCACGCGCAAGGTGCTCAAAGAAGCGCCCTGGCACATCGTGGTGTTCTCCTTAGGGATGTACCTGGTGGTCTATGGCCTGCGCAACGCCGGGCTGACCGATTACCTGGCCGGTTGGCTCAACGCATTCGCCAGCGGCGGGGTGTGGGGTGCGGCGCTGGGTACCGGGCTGCTGACCGCGGTGCTGTCGTCGATCATGAACAACCTGCCGACGGTGCTGATCGGCGCCTTGTCGATCGATGCCAGTGCCGCCACCGGGGTGGTCAAGGAAGCGATGATCTACGCCAACGTGATCGGCAGTGACCTGGGGCCGAAAATTACCCCGATCGGCAGCCTGGCGACCTTGTTGTGGTTGCATGTGCTGGAGCGCAAGGGGGTGAAGATTGGCTGGGGGTATTACTTCAAGGTCGGGATTGTGCTGACGCTGCCGGTGTTGCTGCTGACCTTGGTGGCGCTGGCGCTGCGGTTGACTGTGGTTTAGGGCTGGCTTCATCGCCGGCAAGGCCGGCTCCCACAGTGGATCTGCGCACGCCGAACCTGTGGGAGCTGGCTTGCCAGCGATCGCCTGCGCAGCAGGCGTAAAACCCGTCACCCTGGCAGGTTCGGCCATAAGTCCGAGACCAGAAACAACCGCTCGGCTTCCTCCCACTCGCCACGCTCACCCTCGACCAGCCGCACCAGCAACTGCGCTGGCGCCAGTGGGTCCAGCGCCTGCAACCAGGTCTCGAAGCGCTGTGCCGACCAGCAGTCCTGCGCCGGGTAACAGGCCGGCGCCAGCCAGGCATGGCGCGGCAATGGCTGCCAGCGACCAGGTGCACTCTGGGCACGGAACGCTGCCCAGTCCCGCTGATGCAACCAGAGCCCGCGCAAATGCTGCGGGTTGGCCCCACGCGGCGCTTGCGCCTGCCCCGGCCAGGGGTAGAGCAGGTAACCGCCCAGCCACAATTGCGCACTGAACTGCTCGATCTCCAGCGCCGCCAGCGCTTCGCGGCTTTCCGCGCGCGCCGAAATCGGCAACTGGTGTTCGGCCAGGTGGGCAAGCTTGCGGTCCAGGCGGTCATGGCAACCCGGCCCCAGCCACTGCGCCGGGTTCTCTCCCGTGCCGTTCTGCGGCCCCAGGTACAGCTTGATCGCCAGCTCCAGGTGGTGCACACCGTCGCTGTCGCGCAGCAACAGGTCCAGCTCGCCGAGGGTGTGCCCGCCATTGCGGATCGGCAGGTTGGCAGCCAGCAGGGTCACCCCGGGGGCATGCTGGAGGACGAACTGCCATAGACGTTCGTAGTACAAACCCAGGCGCCGGGTGCTGGCCTGGGCCAGCCAGTGCAGCAGGACCTGGCTGTCGCGGTCTTGTGCCAGCAGCCACTGGCGCAGTTGTTCAGGCTCGGCTACCCAGCGGCTGGCCGCCAGCGGGTGGCGCTGCGGCCACGGCGTGTCGCGCAGCATCGGCGGCGCCAGGATCACCCAGGCCAGGTCGCGCACCTGGGGCTGGCGCAACTGGCGGGGCAGGTCGGTCAGGCTGGGGAACGGGTTCATTCTGCGAGCATAGCCGCTCAGCCTGCGCGCTTGCTGAATTTCTCCGGCGTTTGCCGCTGCCCGGCGCTTTCGCCCATAATCGAACTCTTTGGCGAGCATCGCCTCTTTACCCGCCGCAGAGCCCTGGAGCCCCATGGAGCAATTTCGCAATATCGGTATCATCGGACGTCTGGGCAGCTCCCAGGTGCTCGATACCATTCGCCGACTGAAAAAATTCCTGCTGGCGCGGCATCTGCACGTGATCCTCGAGGACACCATCGCCGAAGTCCTGCCCGGCCACGGCCTGCAAACCTCGACCCGCAAGCTGCTGGGCGAGGTCTGCGACCTGGTGATCGTCGTCGGTGGCGACGGCAGCCTGCTCGGCGCCGCCCGCGCCCTGGCCCGGCACAACATTCCGGTACTGGGCATCAACCGTGGCAGCCTGGGCTTTCTGACCGACATCCGCCCCGATGAGCTGGAGGTCAAAGTCGCCGAGGTGCTCGACGGCCACTACCTGGTGGAAAACCGCTTCCTGCTGCAGGCCGAAGTGCGCCGTCACGCCGAAGCCATCGGCCAGGGCGACGCCCTCAACGATGTGGTGCTGCACCCGGGCAAGTCGACGCGAATGATCGAGTTCGAGATCTACATCGATGGCCAGTTCGTCTGCAGCCAGAAGGCCGACGGCCTGATCGTCGCCACGCCGACCGGCTCGACCGCCTACGCGCTGTCGGCGGGCGGGCCGATCATGCACCCCAAGCTCGACGCCATCGTCATCGTGCCGATGTACCCGCACACGCTGTCGGGGCGGCCGATCGTGGTTGACGGCAACAGTGAGCTGAAGATCGTCGTGTCCAAGGACCTGCAGATCTACCCGCAGATTTCCTGCGACGGCCAGAACCATTTCACCTGCGCGCCTGGCGATACCATCACGGTCAACAAGAAGCCGCAGAAGCTGCGCCTGATCCATCCGCTGGATCACAATTACTACGAGGTATGCCGGACCAAGCTCGGCTGGGGCAGCCGCCTGGGTGGTGGAGGCGAGTGATGCTCGATCCCGCTCGCAGTTTCGACCTGATCGGTGACGTGCACGGCTGTGCCCACACCCTCGAGCGCCTGCTCGACGCCCTCGGCTACAAGCGCCAGGGCGGCGTCTGGCGGCATCCGTCGCGCCAGGCCGTGTTCCTTGGCGACATCATCGACCGTGGCCCGCGGATTCGCGAAGCGCTGCACATCGTCCATGACATGGTCGAGGCCGGCCAGGCCCACTGCATCATGGGCAACCACGAGTACAACGCCCTGGGCTGGAACACCCCGGCGTTGCCCGAGAGCGGCAAGCACTACGTGCGCGAGCACACCCCGCGCCACGGCCGGCTGATCTACGAAACCTTGACCCAGTTCGAACAGCATCCAGGCGACTGGCATGACTTTCTCGAGTGGTTCTACGAACTGCCGTTGTTCATCGACGCCGGGCGTTTTCGCGTTGTGCATGCCTGCTGGGATGCGCGGCTGATCGACCCGTTGCGCCAGCAGTACCCGGACGGGCACATCGACGAGCATTTCATCCAGGCTTCGGCAGTGCCTGAGAGCTTTGCCGCCACAGTCTGCAACCGCCTGTTGCGCGGCACCGACATGCGCCTGCCGGACGGTTTGACCCTGACTGGCGGCGACGGCCTGACCCGGGCGTTTTTCCGCACCAAGTTCTGGGAAGAAGACCCGCAGACCTACGGCGATATCGTCTTCCAGCCCGATGCGTTGCCCGAGCAGGTGGCCAGTGCGCCGCTCAGCCACAGCCAGAAGAACGCCTTGCTGCGCTACAGCGAGGACGAGCCGATGCTGTTCGTCGGCCATTACTGGCGCAGCGGCAAGCCGGCGCCGATCCGCGCCAACCTGGCCTGCCTGGACTACAGTGCGGTGCTGTACGGCAAACTGGTCGCTTACCGCCTGGATGCTGAAACCCGCATCGACCCGCGCAAGTTCGTCTGGGTTGATGTCGACCGGCCGGAGGCCAGCCAATGACTGCAGTGGTGGTATTACGCATGCCGTTGAGTACCGATCTCAGCGGCTTTGTCGGCCTGTTGCGGCGCCTGCAGGTGCCGCACCGGGTCAGCGAGGAGGGCGGTGACCAGGTGTTGTGGGTGGCCGAGAACCTCGCCGAAGACGTACGCCAGCTTTACCAGCGTTTCCCCGAGGGCAATGCCGAGTTCGAACTGCCGGCCGATGCCGCCCTGGCGCCGCCGGCGCGTCCGAGCATCGGCGAGCAGTTGCGCGCCAGCAAGGCCACGGCGGCGATCCTCCTGCTGTGCCTGATCGTCGCCGGCCTTACTGGCCTTGGCGACAACTTCGCGACCTTGAGCTGGCTGACCTTCCTCGATTTTCGCGTGCAGGGCGACTACCTGTACTTCACCCCCTTGGCCGCCAGCCTTGCCGATGGCCAGTGGTGGCGCCTGTTCACGCCGATGCTGGTGCATTTCGGCATCCTCCACCTGGCCATGAACGGCCTCTGGTACTGGGAACTGGGCCGGCGCATCGAACTGCGCCAGGGGCCATGGAACCTGCTCGGCCTGACCTTGCTGTTCAGCCTGGTGTCCAACGCGGCGCAGTACCTGTTTGGCGGCCCGAGCCTGTTCGGCGGCTTGTCGGGGGTGCTCTACGGTTTGCTCGGACACATCTGGCTGTACCAGTGGCTGGCGCCCAACCCGGTGTATCGCATGCCGCGCGGCGTGCTGGTGATGATGCTGGTGTGGCTGCTGCTGTGCCTGTCCGGTTTGATCAGCCTGCTCGGCTTCGGCCAGATCGCCAACGCCGCCCATGTCGGCGGGCTGTTGGTCGGTTGCCTCAGCGGGCTCTTGGGCGGGGCGCTGGCCCGGCGTAAACTGACCGCTTGATTTTGGGAGACCTTATGTCCACTTTTGCGCAAATGATTGAAAACATCACCCCGGAAATCTACCAGAGCCTGAAACTGGCGGTAGAGCTGGGCAAATGGGCAGACGGGCGCAAGCTCACCACCGAGCAGAAAGAGCTGTCGCTGCAGGCGGTGATCGCCTGGGAGCTGCAGAACCTGCCGGAAGAACAGCGTACCGGTTACATGGGCCCGCAGGAATGCGCCTCGAAGTCGGCACCGGTGCCGAACATCCTGTTCAAGTCGGATGCGATCCATTGATCGAACTCGGCCGCGGCTCCATCAGTAAAATGTCGGCGCGTCTCGATGCGCCGGTGGTGCAGTACGCTTTTCGTCTGGGCGAGCAGGAAGTGCCGGTCAACCCCTTGATCGGCAAGACCCTGCGCCTGGAATACCTCGGTGCCATCCATTGCAGCCACTGCGGGCGCAAGACCAAGACCAGCTTCAGCCAGGGTTATTGCTACCCGTGCATGACCAAGCTTGCGCAGTGCGACGTGTGCATCATGGCTCCGGAAAAATGCCACTACGATCAGGGCACCTGCCGCGAACCTTCGTGGGGCGAGCAGTTCTGCATGACCGATCATGTGGTGTACCTGGCCAACTCCTCAGGCATCAAGGTCGGCATTACCCGGGCGACCCAGTTGCCCACCCGCTGGCTAGACCAGGGCGCCAGCCAGGCGCTGCCGATCGTGCGCGTTGCCACCCGCCAGCAGTCGGGGCTGGTCGAAGACCTGTTCCGCAGCCAGGTGGCCGACCGCACCAACTGGCGCGCCTTGCTCAAGGGCGATGCCGAGGCGGTCGACCTGCTTGCCGTGCGCGATCAACTGTTCGACAGCTGCGCCGAGGGCCTGACTGCCCTGCAGGCGCGATTCGGCCTACAGGCCGTGCAGCCGTTGAACGATGGTGAAGTGCTGGAAATCCGCTACCCGGTCGAGGCCTACCCAAGCAAGATCGTCAGCTTTAACCTGGACAAGAACCCCGTGGCTGAAGGCACGCTGCTGGGCATCAAGGGCCAGTACCTGATCTTCGATACCGGCGTGATCAATATTCGCAAATACACGGCGTACCAGCTCGCCGTGCATCAGTAAAAAAGGACCGCCACATGCGTACCGAACAGCCGCAAGTGATCTACCTCAAGGACTATCAGGCCCCCGAATACCTGATCGACGAGACCCACCTGACCTTCGAACTGTTCGAGGACCACAGCCTGGTCCACGCGCAACTGGTCATGCGCCGCAATCCGGCCCGGGGTGCCGGCCTGCCGCCGCTGGTGCTCGACGGCCAGCAGCTGGAGCTGCTCAGCGTCGCCCTGGACGACCAGGCCCTGGCCGCCGGCGACTACCAGCTCGATGACAGCCACCTGACCGTACAGCCCAAGGCTGCGACCTTCACCCTCGACACCAGCGTGAAGATCCACCCCGAGCGCAACACCGCCCTCGAAGGCCTGTACAAGTCCGGCAGCATGTTCTGCACCCAGTGCGAGGCCGAGGGTTTTCGCAAGATCACCTACTACCTCGACCGCCCGGACGTGATGAGCAAGTTCACCACCACGGTGATCGCCGAGCAGCATCGCTATCCGGTGCTGCTGTCCAACGGCAACCCGGTCGGTACTGGCCCGCAGGAAGATGGCCGGCATTGGGCAACCTGGGAAGACCCGTTCATGAAACCGGCCTACCTGTTCGCCCTGGTCGCCGGTGACCTGTGGTGCGTCGAAGACAAGTTCACCCGCCAGTCGGGCCGTGACGTGACCCTGCGCATTTATGTCGAGCCGGAAAACATCGACAAGTGCCAGCACGCCATGACCAGCCTGAAGAAGTCCATGCGCTGGGACGAGGAAGTCTATGGCCGCGAGTACGACCTGGACATCTTCATG
Organism: Pseudomonas sp. 2(2015); assembly: GCF_000955865.1. Lineage (NCBI taxonomy): Bacteria > Pseudomonadati > Pseudomonadota > Gammaproteobacteria > Pseudomonadales > Pseudomonadaceae > Pseudomonas > Pseudomonas sp. 2(2015). The sequence continues at coordinate 784,447 of NZ_JYOF01000003.1, read as the reverse complement.
ATCGTCGCGGTCAACGACTTCAACATGGGCGCCATGGAAAACAAGGGCCTGAACATCTTCAACTCCAGTTGCGTGCTGGCCCGCGCCGAAACCGCCACCGACGCTGCGCACCAGCGGGTCGAGGCGGTGGTCGCCCACGAATACTTCCACAACTGGTCGGGCAACCGCGTGACCTGCCGTGACTGGTTCCAGCTGTCGCTCAAGGAAGGCTTCACGGTGTTCCGTGATTCGGAGTTCAGCGCCGACATGAACTCGCGCACGGTCAAGCGCATCGAGGACGTCGCCTACCTGCGCACCCACCAGTTCGCCGAAGACGCCGGGCCCATGGCCCACGCCGTGCGCCCGGACAGCTTCATCGAGATCTCCAACTTCTACACCCTGACCGTCTACGAGAAGGGCTCGGAAGTGGTGCGCATGGTCCGCACCCTGCTGGGCGCCGAGGGTTTCCGTAAAGGCAGCGACCTGTACTTCGAGCGTCATGACGGCCAGGCCGTGACCTGCGATGACTTCATCAAGGCCATGGAAGACGCCAACGGCGTCGACCTGACCCAATTCAAGCGTTGGTACAGCCAGGCCGGCACGCCGCGCCTGGCAGTCAGCGAGGCTTACGACAGTGCTGCCCAGACCTACAGCCTGACGTTCCGTCAGAGCTGCCCGGCCACCCCGGACAAGGTCGAGAAAAAACCATTCGTGATCCCGGTGGAGCTGGGCCTGCTCGATGCCCAGGGCAACGACATTGCCCTGCGCCTGCAAGGTGAAGCGGCAGCAGACGGCACCTCGCGGGTGTTGTCGGTCACCGAAGCCGAGCAGACCTTCACCTTCGAAGGCATCGCTGCCAAGCCGCTGCCCTCCTTGCTGCGTGGCTTCAGTGCCCCGGTCAAGCTGAGCTTTCCGTATGACCGCGACCAGCTGATGTTCCTCATGCAGCACGACAGCGATGGTTTCAATCGCTGGGAAGCCGGCCAGCAACTGTCGGTACAGGTGCTGCAGGAACTGATCGCCCAGCACCAGCAGGGCGCCAAGCTAGTGCTGGACCAGCGCCTGGTGACCGCGTTGGGCACGGTACTGGCCAACGAACAGCTGGACCAGGCCATGGTCGCCGAGATGCTCTCGCTGCCCAGCGAAGCCTACCTCACCGAAATCAGCGAAGTGGCTGACGTCGATGCCATCCACGCCGCCCGCGAGTTCGCCCGCAAGCAGATCGCCGAGCAGCTGTTCGATGCCCTCAACGCACGCTACCAGGCCAACCGCGCGCTATCGCGCAGCACCGAGTACGTTGCCGAAGCCGAGCACTTTGCCCGTCGCAGCCTGCAGAACATCGTGCTCTCGTACCTGATGCTCAGCGCCCGGCCCGAAGTGCTGGCTGCAACCCTGGAGCAGTTTGACGCCTGTGACAACATGACCGAGCGCCTCACCGCCCTGGCCGTGCTGGTCAACTCGCCGTTCGAGACGCAGCGGGCCAAGGCCCTGGAAAGCTTTGCCGAGCACTTCAAGGACAACCCGCTGGTCATGGACCAATGGTTCAGCGTACAGGCGGCCAGCACCCTGCCGGGCGGCCTGGCGCGGGTCAAGGCGCTGATGCAGCACCCGGCCTTCACCATGAAGAACCCGAACAAGGTCCGCGCCCTGATCGGTGCCTTCGCCGGGCAGAACCTGGTCAACTTCCATGCCGGCGATGGTTCGGGCTATCGCTTCCTGGCGGACCTGGTGATCGAACTCAACGCCCTCAACCCGCAGATCGCTTCGCGGCAACTGGCGCCGCTGACCCGCTGGCGCAAATACGACAGCGCCCGTCAGGCGTTGATGAAAGGCGAGCTGGAGCGGATTCTGGCTAGTGGTTCGCTGTCCAGCGATGTGTATGAAGTCGTGAGCAAAAGTCTGGCCTGATGGCCTCATCGCGGGTCAAGCCCGCTCCCACATTTAGTGTGGGAGCGGGCTTGACCCGCGATTGCTTCCCCGCAAATCCTGCGCTTAACAAAAGATAACGTCCCGTTCGTTGTCAGCCCTTTGCAAACCCCGATAGGATGGCTCTCAGCTATTGCGGGGCTCTGGAACACGGTTTTTGCAGTACCTGCATATAGATTGACCCAAATAACAATAAACGGGGGATAGATCTATGACTGAGCCTGTCATGGCGGGTCTCGGCGCTGCTGCGCGTAAAGCCGGCAATCGCCCTTGGGCATTGGCCGCCAGCGGCTTGCTGGTCTTGGCAATCGGGCTGTGGGCCAATACGGCCGAAGCCGCAGCCGCGCAAACCGATGACTACTCCACCCAATCGTCCAAGGCGGTAAAAAGCTTGCTGCTGGACGTCACCAAGGCCGGCGCACGCCTGGTCGCCGTGGGTGATCGCGGCCATATCCTGTTTTCCGATGACCAGGGCAAGTCCTGGACCCAGGCCAAGGTGCCGACCCGGCAACTGCTCACCGCTGTCTATTTTGTCGACGACCAGCACGGCTGGGCGGTCGGCCACGATGCGCAGATCCTCGCCAGCACCGACGGCGGCGCCACCTGGAGCAAACAATTCGAAGACCTGGCGCGTGAAGCGCCGCTGCTCGATGTCTGGTTCAAGGACACCCAGCACGGCATCGCCGTGGGCGCCTATGGCGCATTGCTGGAAACCACCGACGGTGGCAAGCACTGGAACGATGTCGGCGATCGGCTGCATAACGATGACCAGTTCCACCTCAACGGCATCGCCGAGGTAAAAGACACCGGCCTGTTCATCGTTGGCGAGCAGGGCAGCATGTTCCGCTCCAGCGACGACGGCCAGACCTGGGAAAAGCTCGAAGGCCCTTATGAAGGCTCGCTGTTCGGCGTCACCGGCACCGCCCAGCCACGCACTTTGCTGGCCTACGGCTTGCGCGGCAACCTCTACCGTTCCAGCGATTTTGGCGACACCTGGCAACAGATCAAATTGAAAGCCGCGCGCGGCAACCTCGAATTTGGTCTGGCAAGCGCTACGCTTCTCGATGATGGCAGCCTGGTACTCGTGGGCAATGGCGGCAGCGTGCTGCGCAGCAGCGACGACGGTCAGAGCTTCAGCGTGTTCAACCGGGCCGATCGCATTGCCCTGGCCGGCGTCAGCGGGCTGAATGAAGGGCGCCTGGTGCTGGTGGGCCAGGGTGGCGTGCACCTGGCTTCGGCCCAGGGCGCCGAAGGAGTGCAGCCATGACCCGTCAGGAGCAGTTCAACATGAACCAGCAGCAACACCATCAGGACAAGGCGACCTTGCTTGAGCGCCTGATCTTCAATAACCGCCCGGTGGTGATCCTCATCTGCCTGCTGGTCAGCGTGTTCCTGTTCTGGCAGGCCACGCAGATTCGTCCGTCCACCAGCTTCGAAAAAATGATCCCGCTCGAGCATCCGTTCATCGAGAAGATGCTCGAACACCGCAACGACCTGGCCAACCTCGGCAACACCGTGCGCATCTCGGTGGAGGCCACCGACGGCGACATCTTCAGCAAGGACTACATGGAAACCCTGCGTCAGGTGCATGACGAGGTGTTCTACATTCCCGGCGTCGACCGCTCGGGGTTGAAGTCGCTGTGGAGCCCCAGCGTGCGCTGGACCGAAGTGACCGAAGAGGGCTTCGCCGGCGGCGAGGTGATCCCGCAGACCTACGACGGTTCGGCCGACAGCCTCGACCAGTTGCGCAACAACGTGCTCAAGTCCGGGCAGGTCGGGCGCCTGGTGGCCAACAACTTCAAGTCGAGCATCATCGACATCCCGCTGCTGGAGTCCTACCCCGACCCGCAGGACCAGGGCAGGCTGATCAAGCTCGACTACCAGCAATTCTCCCATCAGCTCGAAGAGAAGATCCGCGACAAGTTCCAGGCCCAGAACCCCAACGTGAAGGTGCACATCGTCGGCTTCGCCAAGAAGGTCGGTGACCTGATCGACGGCCTGATGATGGTGGCGATGTTCTTCGGCATCGCCCTGGTGATCACCTGGGTGCTGCTGTACTGGTTCACCTGGTGTATCCGCAGCACCATCGCCGTGCTGATCACCACCCTGGTGGCGGTGGTCTGGCAATTGGGCCTGATGCATGCGGTGGGCTTCGGTCTTGACCCGTACTCGATGCTGGTGCCGTTCCTGATCTTCGCCATCGGCATCTCTCACGGGGTGCAAAAGATCAACGGCATCGCCTTGCAGTCCAGTGATGCCGACAACGCCCTGACCGCGGCCCGGCGCACCTTCCGCCAGCTGTTCCTGCCGGGGATGATCGCCATCCTGGCCGACGCCGTGGGCTTCATCACCCTGTTGATCATCGACATCGGCGTGATCCGCGAGCTGGCCATCGGTGCCTCGATCGGTGTGGCGGTAATCGTCTTTACCAACCTGATCCTGCTGCCGGTCGCCATCTCTTATGTCGGCATCAGCAAGAAGGCCATCGAGCGCAGCAAGAAGGACGCCACCCGCGAGCATCCGTTCTGGCGCCTGCTGTCCAATTTTGCCAGCGCCAAGGTGGCGCCGGTGTCCATCGTCCTGGCCTTGCTGGCCTTCGGTGGCGGCCTCTGGTACAGCCAGAACCTGAAGATCGGCGACCTCGACCAGGGCGCGCCGGAGCTGCGTCCGGACTCGCGCTACAACCAGGACAACGCCTTCATCATCAACAACTACTCGACCAGCTCCGACGTGCTGGTGGTCATGGTCAAGACCCCGACCGAAGGCTGCTCGGTGCACTCGACCATGGCGCCGATCGACGAGCTGATGTGGAAGATGGAGAACACCCAGGGGGTGCAATCGGCGATCTCCCTGGTGACCGTGTCCAAGCAGATGATCAAGGGCATGAACGAGGGCAACCTGAAATGGGAAAGCCTGTCGCGCAACCCGGACGTGCTCAACAGCTCGATCTCCCGAGCCGACGGCCTGTACAACGCCGACTGCTCGCTGGCGCCGGTGCTGATCTTCCTCAACGACCACAAGGCCGAGACCCTCGACCGCGCGGTCAAGGCGGTGCAGGAATTTGCCGACACCCACAACAAGGAAGGCCTGGAATTCCTCCTGGCGGCCGGTAACGCCGGTATCGAGGCGGCCACCAACGAGGTGATCAAGTCGGCCGAGCTGACCATCCTGATTCTGGTGTACATCTGCGTGGCGGTGATGTGCATGATCACCTTCCGCTCGTTTGCCGCAACCTTGTGCATTGTCCTGCCGCTGGTGCTGACCTCGGTGCTGGGCAACGCCCTGATGGCCTTCATGGGCATCGGCGTCAAGGTCGCGACCCTGCCGGTGGTGGCGCTGGGCGTGGGTATCGGCGTGGACTACGGCATCTACATCTACAGCCGCCTGGAGAGTTTCCTGCGTGCCGGGCTGCCGCTGCAGGAAGCCTACTACCAGACCCTCAAGTCCACCGGCAAGGCGGTGCTGTTCACCGGCCTGTGCCTGGCCATCGGCGTGTGCACCTGGATCTTCTCGGCGATCAAGTTCCAGGCCGACATGGGCCTGATGCTGACCTTCATGCTGCTGTGGAACATGTTCGGCGCGTTGTGGCTGCTGCCGGCACTGGCGCGGTTCCTGATCAAGCCGGAAAAAATGGCGGGCAAGCAGGGCGGTTCGATTTTCGCCCATTGATTGCTGGTGATAATCGCGGGTCAAGCCCGCTCCCACAGGGGGAGCGGGGTTGACCCGCGATGCTTTCAGGTATCATGGGGGTTTCCCGCCAGTGATATCCCTGCAATGACAACCCTCTCCCAAGCCCTCGAATCCTGCAACATGCTCCTGGTCGACGGCCTGCACGCCTTTGACTTCAGCTTCGACGAAACCGGCCTGCGCATCGAGTTGATGGACGGCCGCGCCTTGAAAAAATACGCGTTCTCCGCCGAGCAGATCGGCGCCGCCCGGCTCGAAGGTACCGACTGGCTGATCACGGCCGACACCGGCGAGCATCGGCTAGTCTGTATGAGTGCCTTTAGTGCCCGCGAAGAGGATGACGATGACGCGCCTGCTGAAGAACCTGCTGATCGCCAGTAGCATGAGCCTGATGTTCACCGCCCAGGCCCATGAGCTGCTGGTCGGCAGCTACACCGCAGGCAGCAGCGAGGGCATCTACCGTTACCGCTTCAACAGCGACAGCGGCCAGATCGACCCCACGCCGCTGCAGGTGCTCAACAGTGAAAACCCGTCCTGGCTGACCCTCTCGGTCGACAAGCGCCTGCTGTTCGCGGTCAACGAGAATGGCGCCGGCAACGGTCAGGTCAGCAGTTTTGCCATCGGCAAGGACGGCAGCCTCAAGGCCCTGAACCAGGTGCCCAGCCTGGGCGACGAGCCGACCCATTCCAGCCTCAGCCATGACCAGCGCTACCTGTTCGTCGCCAACTACGGCGTGTTGCCCGCCCCGGGCGGCAGCCTCAGTGTGTTGCCGGTAGACCGCAACGGCCACTTGCAGGCCTCGGTGCAGCAAGACCGGCACAAGCCCAGCGGCGTCAATCCGGAGCGCCAGACCGGGCCGCACGTGCATTCGGTGGTGTCCTCGGACGACGGCAAGTACGTGTTCGCCAGTGATCTTGGCGCCGACAAGGTGTTTGTCTACCGTTACGACGGTGCCAGCCCCACCCAGCCCCTGAGCGCGGTCGAGCCGGTAAGCCTGCCGCCGGGCAGCGGGCCGCGCCATTTGCTGTTTGACCGCGACGGCAAACATGCCTACCTGACCCTGGAAATGAGCGCGCAAGTGGTGGCGTTCGATTACCAGGACGGCAAGCTGCTGGAGCTGCAGCGCCTGCCCTTGACCGAACAGGGTGATGCCTCGGCCCGCGCGGCGGGGGCCTTGCACCTGTCGGCTGACGGGCGCTTTCTGTATGTCAGCAACCGCGGTACGGCCAACGAGCTGCTGGTGTTTGCCGTCGATGACAAGACCGGCAAGCTGATGCAGGTGCAGCGGCGCAGTGTCGAAGGTGATCATCCACGGGAATTCACCCTCGACCCTGGCGGCAAGTTCCTGCTGGTGGCCAATCAGAAGAGTAACCAGATCGTGGTGATCCGCCGTGATCCGCGCAGTGGCTTGCTCGGTGAAACCGTGCAGAAGCTGGCCCAGGATGCGCCCTCGGACCTGAAGTTCGTCAACTGACTATCAATTGCCTTGATGTTTGCTACTGCTGCAATGAATTTCTGTGCGCCGCGCCAGCGGCGTAAGTTTGAACCACGGCCCCAGACGGCCACTTCAAACCACAGACTTCGAGGGTCAGCGCCATGAACTTCAACCTTTTCCCGGTCATCGCCGCTTCCGCCATTTCTGCTTCGGTGGTCCTGCCGGCCAACGCCCATGTCGAGCTCAGCGAGCGCAAATCATCGACTCAGAGCTACACCCAGAAGTACCTGCAACAAAGCGCCAACTTCTACGCTGCGCTGGACCACAAATCGCAGCACTGAGCCGGTAGTTTTTTCTGGCAATGGCACATCGCCATGTGATTGAATTTGACGCTAATTTATTGACGTCATGGGATAACACATGAAATGGCGAATTCTGGCGGTGTTGCTGTTCCTCTATTCTTCGCCGATTCTGGCGCTGTAGCTTCTGGCCTCATCGCTGGCAAGCCAGCTCCCACCATGGCCGTGCATGCCCAGGCCCCTGTGGGAGCTGGCTTGCCAGCGATGGGTTCAACGCGCCATGATCGCCTTGAACAATGCCGACGCCAGCCAACCCTGCAGCCACGCCTGCAGATGCGGGTAGGGCGCCTGGGCAAACCATTCAGGCTCGACCCCGGCGAACTGGCGCATCAATGGCAGTAACGCCGCATCCGCCAGGCTTGGATGGTCAGCGAACAGGTAGCCCTGGTGCGCCAGTCGCTCATTCAGCTCGGCCAGCCAGGGTTCAGCCTGTGCCCGGTACTCCTCACGTGAGTGCTGTGGGTAGCGTTCAGCGTACTTGTACAGATTGACCTGCACCTTGAACTGGCGATCATTGCGCTCGATCAGCGCCTCGGCGGCCTGCGCCGCCTGCGGGTCGGCCGTCAGTTGCCAGTCTTGCGGATCATGCTGGGCCAGGGCCCAGCGCATGATCTCCAGGCTTTCCTCCAGCACCAGGCTACCTGCACTCAACACCGGTACCGTGCCCTTGGGCGACAGAGCCAGAAGCTCGGCAGGTTTGGCCTTGAGGCTGACTTCGCGAATTTCTACCGGACACTCGGCATAGCGCAGCGCCAGGCGCGCACGCATGGCCCACGGGCAGCGGCGGAACGAGTAGAGGATCATCCGCTGACCTCCACCGTGCTCAGGCCATTGCCCTGGCGACGTACCTGGATCTGCACCGGGATACGCTCGTGCATTTCCTGTACGTGGGAGATCACCGCGACCTTGCGGCCCTGGGCCTGCAGGCCGTCGAGGGCGTCCATGGCCAGTTGCAGCGACTCCGGGTCGAGGCTGCCGAAGCCCTCGTCGATGAACAGCGACTCGATGCGCAAGGTGCTCGAGGCCATCGATGCCAGGCCCAGGGCCAGGGCCAGCGAGACCAGGAAGGTTTCACCGCCCGACAGCGAATGCACCGAGCGCAGCTCGTCGCCCATTTCCGTGTCCAGCACCAGCAAACCGAGCAGGCTGCCACCGCGCTTGAGCCGGTAGCGCCGGGCCAGCTGACGCAACTGGGCGTTGGCGTGGTGCACCAGCAGGTCGAGGTTGTAGCCCTGGGCGATCTTGCGGAAGGTGTCACCGGTGGCCGAGCCTATCAGGGCGTTGAGCCGCGCCCAGCGCTGCCATTCGCCGTAGGCGCTGGCGATCCGTTCGGCCAGGGCCTGGTGCGCCAGTTGCCGGCGCTGGTCTTCAGCCTGGGCGGCACGCAGTTCGGCGCAGGTCTGTTCGCTGGCCGCCAGCTGTAGCTGCAGGCTGTCGATTACCTGCTCCAGGGCTTCGCGGGTGAGCTCGGCGTTGCCCTGGGTCTGATGCTGGTCCAGGCGCTGCTGGCGCTCCTGCAGCAGGGTGCGGGCCTGTTCGATGGCTTTTTCGGCGTCCTGCAGACCCTGACGCAGCTGCGCTACGGCGTTGTCGTCCAGTGCCAACAATTGCTCCAGGCCACTGTCGTCCAGCTCCGGGTGGCCCTGGCGCCATTGTTCGATCTGCGTGCGAACCTCGTTGTGTTCCTGTTCCAGGTTGCTCAGGCGTTCGTCTTTGGCCTTGAGCTCGGCGGCCAGTTCGATCAGTTGCGCCTGGGTTTGCTGCAGTTGTTGCAGTGCCTGGGTTTCAGCCTGGCGTGCGTGCTCCACGGCCTGTTCCAGATGCTGCTGCCAGTGTTCGGCGCTGGCCTGTTCGCCGAGCAGGGCGGTGAGGCTGTCGCGGCTGCTTTGATGCTGGTGTTCCAGCTCAGTGCACTGCTGTTGCAGCTCTTCGTGTTTTTGTACCCGCGCCTGTTGCTGCAGCTGGGCTTTGTCCAGGCTCTGCTGGCGCTCGGCATGTTCCTGCTGTTCGTCCTTTTGCCGTTGCAAAAGGTCCAGGCGCAGGGCCAGTTGCTGGTCCAGGCGCATGAAGGCGGCGGCCGGCTCCTGGCGCAGGTCGTTGAGGATGTCAGCGGGCAACAGGCTGGCGAAGCTGCCCAGTTCCTGTTCCAGGCGTTCTTCGTCACCGGCCAGCGCTGTTTGCTGCTGGCTCAGGTGCTGGCTGGCCTGTTGGCTGGCTTCTTGGGCTGCCTGCAGCTGCTGTTGCAGGCGGCTGGCGTCTTTTTGCAGGGTCAGCAGGGCGTTCTGGCGCTGCTCGTCACGACCGATGTCGTGGTTCAGGTTGCGTGCCTGCAAGTCCAGCCAGGTGCTGCGCTGGCTTGCGTCCTGAGCGGCCAGCGACGGGTACAGCGGGTGCGCTTGGAGGCTGGGCAGCAGCGCCTGTTGCTGGCTGCCCAGTTGCTCCTGCTGGTGCAGGTACTCCTTGATCTGGCCGTTGACCCCGCCCAGTTGCGTGCGCAGCTCATCGAGTTGCTTCTTCAGCCCGTCGACCACCTGCTGGGCATTGGCTTCTTCGTTCTGGTCGTGGCGGCCGAGGCTTTGCAGCAGGGCTTCGGGCTGATGGTAAGGGTGTTCCTGGCTACCGCAGACCGGACAGGGCTGGTCGTCCTGCAATTGCGCGCGCAGTTCTTCGACGCTCTGGCTGCGGGCCAGGCGCTGGCGTTCGAGCAACTGGCGAGTAACGTTCAGCGCCTGTTCGGCGGCGGTCAGCTGGTTTTTGCCATTGAGGCCTTCGCTGATCAGCTGTTCGCGTTGTTGCAGGGCAGCTTGCTGGCGTTCGCGCAGGGCTTGCAGGCGCTGTTCGAGCTCTTGCTGGTTGCTCCACAGCCGGCTCAGTTCTTCGACCTGGCGTTGCTGCTGGCGGTTTTTCTGCAACAGCTCGCCAAGCAGGCCGATCTGTTCGGCCAGTGCCTCGGGTTCGGCCTCGGCTTCGCGGTAGAGCAGGGCCAGGGCGGCGCGTTGCGTTTCAAGCTGGGCGTGGGCCTCGCTGGCGCGTTGCTGCAGGCCCGGCAGTTCGGCACGGCCCTGGTTGAGGCGGTTGCCCAGTTGCATCAGTTGCTGCAGGCGGTGGCGATAGGCATTCCAGGCTTCGCTCAAGCCAGCCAGCGCCACGCTTTGCTCAAGCTGCGCGCCGATCTGCTGCAAGCGTTGTTCGCTCAGGCGTTGCTGCTCATTGAGGCTCAGCAGCTGTTGCTGGCCTTCGGCACTGGCCTGTTCGGCCTGCTGCTTGAGCGCTGTGCTGTTGGTCAGCTCCTGCTGCAAACGGGTCAGGGTGTTTTGCTCGGCAAAGGCCTGGCGTAGCGCAGGTGCGCTGTCGCTTTGTTGCGCCAGGGCCAGGCCCAGGGCTTCGCGGGCCTTGGCCTGTTCGTCCTGCAGCTGCTGCTGACGGCTATGCAACTGCTCATGTTGCTGGCGCTGCGCGGCGATATTCGTGGCCAGCGGGCTGAGCTGGGCATTGAGCGCCTGCTGGCGGGAGAACTGGTGACGCTGCGGCGCCAGCTGTTCCAGGCGCGCAAGCTTCAGCCGCTCACCGTGCAGGCTGTCGTGGTGGTGTTGGGCACTGTGTAGTTGCGCGCTGGCGGCCTGCACTTGCTCTTGCAGTTGCAGCAGCTCGCTGAGCCAGCTGCGTTGCTGTTCGAGCAGGCGCAGTTGCGCCTGTTCGGCCTTGAACCCGTCGAGCGCTTGGGTGTAGTGCAGGTCCAGTTCGGCGCGAGCCTCGGCGGCCATGGGCAGCACGCCGCTGGCCTGGTCCTGCAGGGCTTTGTGCGCCTCTTCGGCTTCTTTGCTCTTGCTATAGGCGCGGCGCCCCAACTGGCTGTAGATCGCCGTGTTGGTGAGCTTTTCCAGCAGCTCGCTGCGCTCTTTGTCATCGGCCTTGAGGAAGGCGCTGAACTCGCTCTGGGCGAGCATCACGGCACGGGTGAACTGCTCGAAATTAAGTCCCAGGCGCGACTCGATCAGTTGCTTGTATTCGGCCTTGCTCTGGTTGCTCAGCAGTTGCTCGCTGTCCAGGTCATGCAGGCTCTGGCGGCTGCCTTGCAGCTTGCCGTTGGCCTTGTCGCGGGCGCGGTTGGTTTCCCAGCGGGCGCGGTAGCGACGACTGTCGATGCCGACGAAATCCACCTCGGCAAAGCCGCTGCCCGAACCCCGACGCAGCAGGGTGCGCGGGTCGCTGGTGAGGATGTCGCTGTCAACTTCCGGCAACTTGGTTTCGCGGCCGATGTTGCTCAACCGCGGCACCGCGCCGAACAGCGCCAGGCACAGGGCGTCGAGCAGGGTGCTCTTACCGGCGCCGGTAGGTCCGGTAATGGCGAACAGGCCGGCGCTGGCCAGCGGCTCGGCGCTGAAGTCGATCTCGATCGGGCCTTCCAGGGAGGCCAGGTTCTTCAGGCGGATGGCGAGAATCTTCATGGCTGTTCTTGCTCCTGCTGGACGTCCTGCAGCAACAGGGCAAAGTCGGCCAGGGTCTGTTCATCGACGGCGTTGCCGTAGGCCTGCTCCCAGGCGCGGCTGAACAGCTCGTGCGGGGTCAGTTGGCCGAGTTCCAGCAGGTCGGCGCTGCTGTCGTCTGCGCTGCGGCCGTTGCCGGCATATTCGGCGGCGATGCGCACCAGGCGTACCGCCTTGCCGTGCAGGGCGCTTTCAAGTTGCGCGCGCAGGTCGGGCAGGGGTTCGTCCAGGCGTACGCGGATCTCCAGCCAGGGTTGGCGCTGTGGGTCGTCGAGCAGGTCGACCACCGGCAGCTCGGCCAGTTGCTCCAGCACCTCGGCCAGCGGCGCCGGGCCCAGGCGTTGCAGGTGCACGGCGCGCGGCACCAGGCGCGATTCGACGCTGGCAAGCTTGGCGCCGTCCAGTTCGATTTCCAGGACCTGATGCTGATAGCCGATTTCCGAGAACGACAGCGGGATCGGCGAGCCGCTGTAGCGGATGCGCTCTTCGCGGTTGACCTTCTGCGGTTTGTGCAGGTGGCCGAGGGCGACGTAGCAGATCTGCGGGGCGAACAGCCGCGCCGGCAAGGCTTCGGCGTTGCCGATGATCAGGCTGCGTTCGGAGTCTTCCGAGATCGAGCCGCCGGCCATGTGTGCATGGCTCACGGCTATCAGTGCCTGGCCGTTTTTGCGCCGTTGCAGGGCGGCGGCGATGAGTTTTTCGTGAACCTGGGCGATGCCGCGCAGGTAGTCATCGCCCAGGTGGGCACCGGTGACTTCTGCCGGGCGTAAAAACGGCAGCGCCAGGCACCAGGCGGCGACCTTGCCTTTGGCGTTGGTCAGTGGGATCAGCAGGCGCTCGCTGTCCAGCTCGCCTTCATCCAGCCACTGCACACGGCCCAGGGCGTGGGTGCGCAAGCTGCGCATCAGCGGCGCCGGCAACTCGATGCGCGAACCGGAGTCATGGTTGCCGGCGATCATCACGATGGTCAGTTTGGGCTGCTGTTCGTGGGCCTGGACGATGAAGTCGTAGAGCCGCTCCTGGGCTTTGACCGGCGGGTTGACGGTGTCGAAGATGTCGCCGGCAATCAGCAGGGCATCGGGCTGGCGCAGCTTGAGCTGGCCGAGCAGCCACTCGAGAAAGCAGGCGTGTTCGAAGTCGCGTTCCTGGCCGTGCAGGGTTTGACCCAGGTGCCAGTCGGAGGTGTGAAACAGACGCATGAAGGGTTCCGCAGTGTGCCGGCGTGGCGCCCGGGGCGTCACGCCTTGAGGTTATTTGGGGTACAGCGGCGGCAAGCTGCCGTTCTCGCTTTGTGCAGGCTGGACCTGCTCGGCGGCCGGGATGGTACCGATGGCCCGCCATAATTCTTCGCCTTGCCAATACTGCCCGCTTTCGCTGTACAGCGCGCCGTTGAGGCCATCGAGGGCATCGGACAGCGGCACGAAACGCGCGGCCATCTCGGCCAGGGTTTCCGGTTGCTGGCGCGCCCAGGCATCCAGGGCCTGGCGCGTTGCTTGAGGGTCGTTGGCCTGGCACGCGCGCTTGAGGTCATCAAGCAGGGTGCGCGGGCTCGGCCCGCTTTGCGCCGCGCGCAGCACCGCCGGTTGCGAGCGCGCCCGCCACCACAGGGCGAAGCCCAGCAGGGTGGTCAGGGCCAGCACCAGGGTACTCAGTTGCCAGGGCCAGAGCAGGTAGGTGTGCACCGTGACCGGGTCGACGCTGGCCGGCTTGTCGGCACTCAGCGCCGGGTTGTCCTCGATCTGCAGGCTGCGCGCCGGCAGATTGCTGCGCTCCAGATGATCTTCGCGGGTGTTCCACCAGACCACTTCCTGGCTCGGCAGTTCCAGCCTGCCGGCGTGGGTCGGTACCAGCGCTTCGCGCTCTTCACGCACCCCGAGCAGGCCGCGGTCATTGACCTGGTTGCGCAGTTGCGGCTGGTCCGGGTAGCGGCGCAGGCCGCTCACTTCGGTGCCGGGCAGTGGTGGCAACTGGGCGCTGGACAAACCCTCGACCTGGAGGATCACGGTGCGGGTCAGCGAGTCGCCGATTTGCGTCTGTTGCTGGGCCGGGTCCGGGCTCCAGTGTTCTTCCAGGGTCAGGCTGTTGGCCGGCAGCCACGGTGTATCGGCTGGGTAATCGGCCGGGATCGGGTCGACCGTCAACACCAGCGGCGTCGAGCTGACCTGCACCTGCTTGCCGGCGCGCGGGGTGTTGAGTTCCTGCTCGGCGTCGTTCTGCGCGGCGGTGGCGCTGAAGGTCAGGGCCGGGATTTTCAGGTCGCCGCTTTGCTGCGGGTAAATTGCATAGCGCATCTCGATCACGCCGTGGCGCACACCGTCGATGACTTTTTCGAAGGTGCGCGACTCACCCAGCGGCTCGACCCTGGCGTTGTCCAGCTGCAGCGGGCTGAGGCTGCTGTCGTCGTACAGCGGCACCGAGTGATAGATGCTCAGGGTCAGCACCGCCTGGGCCTGGACGTAAACCTCGGGCTGGTCGAGGCTGGCGTCGATGAACACCGGCCCGTGGTTTTCGCTGCTGACCTCGTTGGCCTGGATCTGCAGGCTGATCGGCTGGCTGCGCACCTCGCCCAGCTGCAGGGCGGGAATTTCCATGCTGCCGCTCTGGCGTGGCAACAGGGTGATGATCCAGCGGGTGTTGGCGCTGTTCTCGTCGAGGCTGTTGAGGCTGTTGACCTGGCGGGTGCCACGCACTTCGAAGCTGGCAGCGAGCGGCGTCAGGTCGGGCTTGCCGAATTGGGTGACATCCTGGGTCTCGAGGGTCAGCTCAAGGGTTTCGCCGGCATTCAGGCGGGTGCGGTCGACACTGGCGAGCAGCGCCGCCGCCTGCACCTGCAGGGCGATAAAGAGGCTGAAGACCAGGACGCAGACGCGACTCATCGATGGGTTTCCTGATGTTGTTGCTGTTCATACCAGAATTTACGCCGCAACAGCTCGGCCGGGTTGTCCGGAATCTCTCGCAGCCATTGTTCCAGGGCCTGGCGCTGTTCGGCATCAAGGCTGCTGTCGGTCGGGCGCTGGGGCGGGCGGGTGGTGTCTTCGTCGTTCGCGCCGCTGGCCTGGTTTTGTGCCTGCTCGTTGGCGTTGTCTGCAGGTTTGCCCGCTTCATCGGCCTCTTGCGGTGGTTTTGCTGCGGCCTGGTCCTGGGCGTTCTGCGAGCTGCTGGCAGCGTCGCTGCTGCTGTTGGGGTCGCTTTGCTGGTTGTCTTCGGGCGGCTGCTCAGGCGTCTGTTCGGCCTGGCGTTGTTGCAGCAATTGCTCGACCAGGGCCTTGTTGGCCAGCGCCGGTTGCAGTTCCGGCTGGCGCTCCAGAGCCTGCTCGTAGGCATCCACTGCGGCTTCCAGTTCACCGCTGCGGGCCAGGGCGTTGCCGCGATTGTAATGGTCGGCGGCGCGGTTGCCCTGGGCGAACTGGCGCGCGGCGCCGTTGTAGTCGCCGGCCTCATACAAGGCCAGGCCTTTCCATTGCGGGTCTTCGAAGTGCTGCGCAGCTTCGGCCGGGCGCTGCTGCTCAAGCAGGCGCTGGCCTTGCTGGTCGGGGCGCAGCCACAGGTCGTTGAACTCGAAGGCGTAGCTTGGTTGCGGCAGGGCCAGCAGCAACGGCAGGCAGAACAGCCAGCCACGGCGGCCGGCGCAGGCGGCCAGCAGCAACAGTGGCAGCAACAGCCAGTAGCCCTGGTCGGCCCAGCTGTCGAGCTGCACGGTCTGGCCATCGTCTCGCAGGCTACGCGGGTTGTCGAACAGGCGCAGGCCGCGCAGGTCGAGGTCGTCGATGCGGGCGCTGCGATAACGCCCGCCGGTGCTGTTGATAAAGGCCTTGAGGCTGGCGCTGTCCAGGCGCGGCAAGAGGATGCCGCCCTGATCGTCCTTGAGGAACTCGCCGTTGGCCTGCCTGACCGGCGCCCCCTCGGCGCTGCCGACGCCAAGCATCAGCAGGCTCGGGCCCTGGCGGCCAAGCGCCTGGACGATGCCCTGGCGCTCCTGGGCATCGAGCGATGAGCCGATCAACAGCAGCCGGCCCTGGCCGATGCCTGCCTGGGCGAGCAGGGCCAGGCCCTTGCGCACGGCAAGATCCGCGCGCTGGCCGGCTTGCGGCATGATCGCCGGGTCCAGGGCTTCGAGCAGGTTGCGGCTGGTGGCCAGGTCGTCGGACAGCGGCACCAGGGTGTGGGCGCTGCCGGCGTAGACGATGATCGCGGTCTGGCTGTCGCGGCGGTGCTCGAGCAGGTCGAGGATCTTGCGTCGGGCCTGTTCCAGGCGGTTTGGCGCGGCGTCGTCGGCGAGCATCTGCGGGGTCAGCTCAAGCAGCACCACCAGCGGGTCGGCCGGGCGCTGGCGGGTGTCCTCCAGGCGCTGCCAGCTTGGGCCCACCAGGGCCAGCACGGTGATCAGCCAGGCCAGGCCCAACGCGATCCACGGCAGTTTGCTGTCGCGACCGTTGCCGCCACCGAGCAGCACGGCATGGAAGGCCGCGGGCAGGATCATCTGCCAGCGCCCGGCGCGTTTTTGCCGATGCCAGAGCTTCCACAGCAACCAGGCCAGCAGCGGCAGGACGACCAGCCACAGCGGGCGTAGCCATTGCGGCCACAGTTCGTTCATCGCCGCCTCCTCAAGCGCAGCCGTTGCAGGCGCTGGCGCCATTCCGGGTGCGGCTGCAGGAAGCGTGGGCGGCGCAGCAGGCGCTGCAACAGGTTGTCGGGCCATTGCTGTTCGACCACCAGCAGCACGCTGAGCACCAACGCCAGGGCCAGCGGCCAGCTGTACAGCGGCTCGGCGGTGCGCGCCTGGGTCGGCTGCTGGGCCACAGGCTCCAGGCGGTCGAGGGCGTCGCCGATGGCTTGCAGTTCTTCGCCGTCGTGGGCGCGGAAGTAGCTGCCGCCGGTCAGTTCGGCGATTTCCTTGAGCGAGGCTTCGTCCAGGTCCAGGCTCGGGTTGATGCCCAGCAAGCCGGCGGTGCCGGTCTGCTCCGGGTCGGCACCAATGCCGATGGTGTAGATGCGCACGTTTTCCTGGGCGGCCAGGCGCGCGGCGGTCAGCGGGTGGATCTGCCCGCCGTTGTTGGCGCCGTCGGTGACCAGCACCAGCACCCGGCTCTGCGCCGGGCGCTGACGCAGGCGCTTGAGCGCCAGGCCGATGGCATCGCCAATGGCAGTGTTCTTGCCGGCGATGCCGATCTGCGCTTCGTCGAGGAAGGTGCGTACGGTGCGCCGGTCGAAAGTCAGCGGTGCCTGCAGGTAGGCCTGGCTACCGAACAGGATCAGGCCGACGCGATCGCCCTGGCGCTCTTCGAGAAAGTCGCCGAGCAGGGCCTTGACCAGGGTCAGGCGGCTGACGTCGTCGCCTTGCCACTGCATGTCGGGAAAGTCCATGGAGCCGGAAACATCCACCGCCACCAGCAGGTCGCGGCCACTGGCGGCCACCGGCAGCGGTTCGCCCAGCCACTGCGGGCGGGCGGCGGCAAACAGCAGCAACAGCCAGACCAGCACGAACGGCGCCTGCTGGCGCCAGGTCGGCAGGTTCAGGCGCGCGCGGCGCCCGGCCAGGCCTTCGAGTTCATCGAGGAAACTGACCTTGAGCACCGGTTCGCCGCTGTCGGCGGCCGGCAGCAGCAGGCGCGCCAGCCAGGGCAGCGGCAGCAGTACGAAGATCCACGGCCAGGCCAGTTCAAACATGTTTGCGGATCCAGGTTTCGACCGACTGGTTGAGGCCGTTGATGGCTTTGTCGTCGAGTTTGCATTCGGGCTTGTAGGCGCCTTCGACCAGTACCATCCAGCGGGTCAGGCCGGCGGCCGGGCAGCGGTTATCAAGAAACGCCAGCCATTGGCGGCCGTTGAGGGTATGGCTGTGGCTGCCCGGGTAATGGTTGCGGCACAGGCGCTTGAGCAGCGCGTTGATCTGCTGCAGCCAGGCCCCGGCCGGGGCACCGTCGTAGGGTTTGGGCAGGCGCGCGAGTTCGGCCAGGGCCTCGATGCGTACCGGGTCCAGAGGCAGTTCGGCGCGCACGATGGGCTTTTTACCCGGGCGCCAATGGCGCAGGCGCCACAGGCCCCAAGCCAGTAGCGGCAGCAGCAACAGCAGCGCCCACCAGCCCGGCGCCAGCGGCCACCAGCCGATTGGCGCCGGGGCCAGCAGCGGCTGCAATTGATCGAGCGGGTTCACGAGGTTTTCCCCGGTCGTTGCGCGTTAAGGTACTCGCGCAGTTGCTCGATCATCTCGCTCTGGGTGCTCAGCGGCATCAGCACCACCCGCAGCTTTTGCGCCAGCAGCTCCCAGCGTTCGATGCGCGCCTCGCTTTGCTGGCGGTAGCTCTTGCGCAGGGTCGGGTCGAGGGTGTCGAGCTCCAGTTGCGCACCGTGCTGGGCAAAGCGCAGCAGGCCGGCGGCCGGCAGGGCATGGTCGAGCGGGTCGGACAGCGGCAACAGCAGCAGGTCGCAATGACGCGAAAGCAGGCTCAATTGCTGCTCGACCGCAGGCGTCAGCGCCCGCTCGTCGCAGATGATGATTGCCAGGCTGCCCGGGCGCAGCACTTCGCGGGCGCGGCGCAGGGCGATACCGAGGCTGTCGGCCTGGGGCACGGCTTCGGTGTGCAGCGACTGGTTGACCCGTGCCAGGCGGTTGAGCAACTGCAACAGGCTCTGCTTGCTGCGCCGTGGCTTGATTTCGTAGTGCTCGTTGTCGCCGAACACCAGGCCGCCAATGCGGTCGTTGTGGCCCAGCGCAGCCCAGCCGATCAGGGCGGCGGCCTGGGCGGCGAGCACCGACTTGAACATCAGCCCGGAACCGAAGAACAGACGCTGGCTTTGTTCGACGAGGATGAAGATCGGCCGCTCCCGCTCCTCATGGAACAGCTTGGTATGCGGCTCCTGGGTGCGCGCGGTCACCCGCCAGTCGATGTTGCGCACATCGTCGCCTGCCTGGTACACCCGCACCTGATCGAAGTCGACCCCGCGTCCGCGCAGTTTCGAGTGGTGCAGGCCGACCAGCGGGCTGCGCTGGCCGGGCCGGGAGAACAACTGCACTTCGCGCACGCGATGGCGCATCTCGATCAGCTCGGCGAGGCTGATGCGGATTCCGGGCGCGGCCAGCAGGCGATTGGGCATGGGTTCAGGCGACGGCGACGACGTCGAGGATGCGCTGGATCACCCGGTCCTGGTCAATCCCGGCGGCCTCGGCCTCGAAGGAAAGAATGATGCGGTGGCGCAGTACGTCGAACAGCACCGCCTGGATGTCTTCAGGGCTTACGAAGTCGCGTCCGGCCAGCCAGGCATGAGCCCGCGCGCAGCGGTCGAGGGCAATCGAGCCGCGCGGGCTGGCGCCGTAGGCGATCCAGTCGGCCAGCTCCAGGTCGAACTTGGCCGGGGTGCGGGTGGCCATCACCAGTTGCACCAGGTATTCCTCTACCGCGTCGGCCATGTACAGACCGAGGATTTCTTTGCGGGCGGCAAAGATCGCCTGCTGGCTGACCCGTCGTTCCGGCTTGGTCTCGCCGTTGAGCGCCTCGCCCCGGGCCTGCTGGAGGATGCGCCGTTCGACGGCGGCATCGGGAAAACCAATCTTGACGTGCATGAGGAAGCGGTCGAGCTGGGCTTCGGGCAGCGGGTAGGTGCCTTCCTGCTCGATCGGGTTCTGCGTGGCCATCACCAGGAACAGCGGCGACAGCTCGTAGGTACTGCGCCCGACACTGACCTGGCGTTCGGCCATGGCCTCGAGCAGCGCCGACTGAACCTTGGCCGGGGCGCGGTTGATTTCGTCGGCCAATACCAGGTTGTGGAAGATCGGCCCCTGCTGGAACACGAAGCTGCCGGTTTCCGGGCGATAGATCTCGGTGCCGGTGATGTCGGCCGGGAGCAGGTCGGGGGTGAACTGGATACGATGGAACTCGGCTTCGACGCCTTCGGCCAGTTCCTTGATGGCCTTGGTCTTGGCCAGGCCCGGGGCGCCTTCGACCAGCATGTGGCCGTCGGCGAGGAGCACGATGAGCAAGCGCTCGACGAGTTTTTCCTGGCCCAGGATCTGGGTTGAAAGAAAGGTGCGCAGCGCGATCAGCGCCTCACGGTGTTCCATCGTTGACGGTTCCTGGAAAAAAGCCAGGGCGTGCGGCGTAAAAGCGCCCGGGCGGGGGCTGATACTTTAATCCATCCGGGGGCTTGCGACTAACGGCAGCAGGGAAAATTGTTCAAATCGTGAAGTCGGGGCTGCTGTGCAGCTCATCGTCGGCAACGCCAACTCCCACAGGGATCGCGCTGACCCTGTGGGACCCGGGGTGTCAGTTCTTGAAGCTGGAATGCTTGCGGCCCTGGTCACACAGGGCAAACACCACCACGAACACCGCCGCCACCACCAGAATCAGCGCCACGCCGTCGGTGGAGTGGGTCGCCGAGTTGGCCACCAGCGCCAGGCCGCCCAGCGGTGCCAGGCCGCCGGCCACGGCGGTGCCGATCTCGCGCCCGGTGCCAAAGCCCGAAGAGCGGGTCTGGGTCGGGAACTGGCGGCTGAGGAACGAGCCCTGCGGGGCAAACATCATCGGTGCGAGGATGCCGGTACCGATGGCAATCGCCAGGTAGATCATCATCGGCTCGCCGGTGTTGAGCAGGCTCAGGAACGGGTAGGCGAACAGCACCGAGAACAGCCCGCCAAGCATCAGCACGGTCTTGCTGCTCCATTTGTCGCACAGCCAGCCGAAGAACGGCACGGCGATAATCGCCACCAGGCTGGCGATGGTCACCGACAGCGAGGTGACATGGGCTTCGACGCCTTTGTACTGGGTCAGATAGGCCAGCGAGAAGGTCTTGAAGATGTAGCTCAGGGCGTTGTAGCCGATGGCCACGAAGAACACCACGGCCAGGCCCTTGAGGTCGTTGCGAAACAGCAGCTTGAGCGGCGAAACCTGGTCCTTGGCCGGGGTTTTGTCGAGCTCTTTGAAGTCCGGGGTTTCCGGGATGCTTTTACGCACCCACAGGCCGACGCCGACCAGCACGATGCTGCAGATGAACGGGATGCGCCAGCCGCCAGCGAGCAGGAACTCGTTGCCGTTCATGGTCAGCAGGTAGACGGTCAGCGACGACAGCAGCAGGCCCAGGTTCAGGCCCAGCGCCGGCCAGGCGCCCTGGCTGCCGCGCTTGCCTTCGCTGGCGTGTTCATAAGAGGTCACCGCCGCGCCAGACAACTCCGCACCGGCACCCAGGCCCTGGATGATGCGTACCAGTACGAGGATGATCGGCGCCCAGATACCGATCGAGGCGTAGCTGGGGATCAGGCCGATCAGGGTGGTGCACACGCCCATCATGCAGAAGGTGATGACCAGTACCTGCTTGCGCCCGAAGCGGTCGCCCAGGTAGCCGAACAGCACGCCGCCGAAGGGGCGGGCGATAAAGCCGATGGCGAAGGTGGAGAACGCCAGCAGCGACGCCACCGCCGGGTTGCTCGGGTCGAAGAAGATCTTCGAGAAGACGATCGCCGCCATGGTCGCGTACAGGTAGAAGTCGTACCACTCCAGCATCGAGCCGAAGATGGTCGCGGCGGCGACCTTGCGCAGGCGTTTGCGTTTTTGTTCCGGGGTTTCGCTCGCGGCCGCAGCCGCCTCATGTACCGACATGTGGGGTGTTCCTTTTTTGTCTTTGTAGTTAGGTGTGCAGCAGGATTCAGCGGGCCTTGAAGATCCTTTCGGCGATCATCTGGCCGATCGGGATGGCCGAGGTGGCCGCCGGTGACGGCGCGTTGCAGACGTGCACCATGCGCGGCGTCTCGGCGAACAGGAAGTCGTGCACCAGGGTGCCGTCGCGCATCACCGCCTGGGCGCGGATCCCGGCCTCATAGGGCAGCAGGTCTTCGACATTCAGCGACGGGCAGTACTTGCGGCATTGCTCCAGATAGCCGCCTTTGAACAGCGAGTTCTTCATCTCGGCGGTGCCGGAACCAAGGTTGTTCCAGATGGTTTTCCAGAACCCCGGAAAACGCGCGTATTCGGCAACGTCGCGCCAGTTCACCGAGAACTTGCGGTAGTTTTCCCGGCCCAGCCCCAGTACCGCGTTCGGCCCGACGGTAACGCTGCCGTCGATCATCCGCGTCAGGTGCACGCCAAGAAACGGCAGCTCCGGGTCGGGGATCGGGTAGATCAGGTGGTTGACGATGTCGTTCTTGGCCGCAGGCAGGCGGAAGTATTCGCCGCGGAAGGGGATGATCTGGTGGTCGATCTTGACCCCGGCCATGGTTGCCAGGCGGTCCGATTGCAGGCCGGCACAGGCCACCAGCTGGCGGGCGCTCCAGACCTTGTCGTCGCTGCTGATGGTGACCTTGTCGGCGGTTTCGACAATAGCGCGCACGGTGGTTTGCAGCTGCACTTCGCCGCCGAATCGCTGGATGACCCGGGCCATGGCTTCGCAGACCTGCTGGTAGTCGACAATGCCGGTGGCATCGAGGAACAGGCCGCCGAGGCCGACGATATTCGGCTCGCGGCGTTGCAGTTCCTTGGCATCCAGCTGTTCGACCTTCAGGCCGTTCTGCTGCGAGCGCTCGTACAGGGCGTGCATGCGCTCGACTTCCAGCGGCGTCGAGGCCACCAGCAACTTGCCGCAGACTTCGAACTTGATCTGGTGCTCGCTGCAGAACGCTTTGGTGGCCTGGGCGCCGCGCTTGCACAGGTCGGCCTTGAGGCTGCCCGGCGCGTAGTAGATGCCTGCGTGAATCACGCCGCTGTTATGCCCGGTCTGGTGCTTGGCCAGGCTGCTTTCCTTTTCCAGGATCAGCAAGGAGGCGCCCGGTTGGCGTTCCAGCAGCGCCATGGCGGTGGCGAGGCCGACGATGCCCCCGCCGATGATGCAGTAGTCGTAGATCATGCAGGTGTCACCTTGGCTTGTTCTTATCAGAGAGTCTGCTTATCAGGTTGTCAGACTAAGTAGGTCAAACAAAAGGGCGCCATGCCGCAGCGCCCGTTCTATAGGGTGTTCAGTCGATACTCGGCAGGTCCAGTTTCAGGCGTTTGGCCGAGGCCCGCAGGTGCGCTTCGGCGCAGGCTGCGGCGCCAAGCCGGTCGCCATCGGCGATGGCCTGGTACAGCGCCTGGTGCTCGCGATGGGCATCGGCCGAACCGCCGACCGAATGCGCCGCCGAGTTTTCCCAGGCGGTGCGACGGGCTGCGGCCAGCTGGCCACGCAGAAAATCATGGAAAGCGACGAAATAATCGTTCTTGCTGGCCTCGGCGATGGCCCGGTGGAACTCCACGTCGGCAGCGGCGGCCACGGCAAACTCGCTCCGCTTGTCGAGCATCTCCTGCAGGGCCTTGCCCATGCGCGCCAGGTCAGCGGCGTCGCGGCGCTGGGCGGCTACCGAGGCGGCCTGGGTCTCGATCCACAGGCGCACTTCGAACATCTGCACCAGGTCCGGGCTGCGGCCTTGCGCAGCAGGGAAGCGGAAGACCGTGCCGGTCGGGGTTTGCGAAATGTACGAACCCAGGCCGCGGCGAGCGATCAGCACCCCGTCCGCCTTGAGCTGGGCCACTGCCTCGCGTACCACCGAGCGGCTGACGTTCAATTGCTCGGCCAGTTGCTGTTCGGTGGGCAGGCGCGATTCGGCCGCCAGGCGACCGGAATCGATTTCTGCGCGGATGGCGCCGACAACCCGTTCGACCAGGGTGTCGGGGCGCTGAAGCTCAAGCATGAGGGGTGGCTCATTAATCAGGTTGTCAGACAATGCCTTTTGCAGCGGTTCCTTGTCAAGAAACCGCGTGGGCGATTACAGCTCGCTGACGTAGGTACCGGTGCCCTTGAGGATGTTCTGCAGGGTTTCTTCGACTTCGGCAAGGTCGGTGCCGTCGGCGGTAAGCAGGATTTCCAGAAAGTCGTCGCCATTGAGCGCATCGGTATCGCCCGCTGCCACTTCGATCATCAAGCGTTTGGCACTGAAGGTCACTTTAAGGCCATCGAGAGTGCTTGGCTCGTCATCCAGGGTGATGTCCACCGTGTCTTCGTCCGGATAGCGCGTCATGAGGAACATCTGGCCCTTGTCGCTGTGGCAGCACAGGGTGGCCATGTTGTCTTCTTCATCATCGCAGGGGGTGGCGAAGAGCAGGGCGGTCTTGAATTGCATGAGCGGCTCGATCAATAAGTTGAAACACGATTCTGCCAGTCTTCGGCCTGGCAATAAATCTACGAGTGTTGAGCTGCGATTTTACTGGCAGGGGTGATAAGCGTTGCAGGCTGTGGAGTCTGCCGATTTCAAGCTGTTTTTCTGGAGCACAATTCGGAGTAGCCGCTTGGCAAAGCATGGGCATCGACGAAATGCCGAGTCTGGTACTCAAGCACTTTGCTCATTAGGCCACTGACATCCTCGGTAAGCCCCCAGGTCACCGCAACCTTGTCGTAACGGTTAACTTTTTCAGCCGTGCGAACTGCCAGCGAGTCCGCTGTCGTTGCCAAACAACGCCATTGATTGACAAATGACTTCATGAGCGCTGCTTTTTCCGGTGTCAGTACAGGAAATCTGCGCAGCCTGTCCACCAGGTACAACAGGCGACGTTTTCGCACCGGAGCAAGCCTGGGGTGCTGAAGGCGCTGCTCGAGAGACTCGGTCATTGCATCACTGAAGTACCAGAGCGCCACGGCAAAGCGCGTCGCTGCGTCTTGGTCAAGGTGATCCAGAGGGGCCTTGCTTACCTCGACGACGACTTTATCAAAAACGCTATGCAAGTTATCCGATAGCCTGGCATCGGATGGCGTGGCGCACAGCCCGAGGAAGCGCTCCAGAGTATCCTGCGGGCACACTGGCTTAGCTGTCATCGCCGATGTCTTTTGCTTCATCGAGAATCAACCTCAAGTAACTGCTCACCGTACCTTTATGTTCGGCTGCCATCAGTTCGGCATCAACGTCAGCACTCCCTCGGGCGTTCGTCAGGATGTGCAATGCACAGCCACCAAATACATAGATCTTCAACGCTCCGGGCTGTTTGCCTTGCAGCATGGGTAAGGCGCGCTCAAACAGGCTGACGATGGCTTTGGAGAGTGGAGTGTCGAGATACAGCATGATCTTCTTGCTCCTGGCAGCGGGCTTTGCGAATCCTACCCTGCATGACCTGTCAGGAGTGGGTATCTCGCCCTTCCATAAACAAGTTGAAACACGATTCTGCCAGTCTTCGGCCTGTGGATAAACGTACGGTTGCACCTCAATGACCGAATATGTCGCAGCACCGCAAGCAGGGGCGGGCGGGCACTCGTTAAGCTGCGCTGTCGATGGACACCCGTAAAGACACAGCCGCGCTGGCAGTCGTTTTTGCAGATGCCCATCCGTGGAGCGGGAAGATGTGACTTGCGGGTCACCTTGAGCGCCTGTTTCTATGGTTTTACCGTCCTCCTGCTACGGGTTGGCTATCGTTGATCCGTAAACGGCGGACGCGCGCGACGCTTCACTCAATAATAAAGCCCAAGCGGAGTACCACAGATGGCGTTTTTCACCGCAGCCAGCAAAGCCGACTTCCAGCATCAACTGCAAGCGGCCCTGGCGCAGCACATCAGCGAACAGGCACTGCCACAAGTGGCGCTGTTCGCAGAGCAGTTCTTCGGCATCATCTCTCTGGACGAACTCACCCAGCGCCGTATGTCGGACCTGGCCGGTTGCACCCTCTCTGCCTGGCGCATCATCGAGCGTTTCGATCACTCCCAGCCTCAGGTTCGCGTCTACAACCCCGATTACGAGCGTCATGGCTGGCAGTCGACCCACACCGCGGTCGAAGTCCTGCACCATGACCTGCCGTTTCTGGTCGACTCGGTACGCACCGAGCTCAACCGTCGCGGCTACAGCATCCACACCCTGCAGACCACCGTACTGAGCGTGCGTCGCGGGCCGAAAGGCGAGCTGCTGGAAATCCTGCCCAAGGGCACCCAGGGCGAAGGCGTGCTGCAAGAGTCGCTGATGTACCTGGAAATCGACCGCTGCGCCAACACCGCCGAACTCAACCTGCTGACCCGCGAGCTTGAGCAGGTGCTGGCTGAAGTGCGTGTCGCCGTCGCCGATTTCGAGCCGATGAAAGCCAAGCTGCGCGAGGTCGTGGCGCTGGTTGAACAAACCGCCTACGCCCCGGCACAAAATGAAAAGGCCGAGGTCAAGGCGTTCCTCGAGTGGCTGCTGGGCAACCACTTCACCTTCCTCGGCTACGAAGAGTTCGTTGTCCATGGCGACGCCCAGGGCGGCCAGCTGCAATACGACGAGCAGTCGTTCCTCGGCCTGACCCGCATGCTGCGCGTCGGTCTCACCGCCGAAGACCTGCGCATCGAAGACTACGCCGTCAATTACCTGCAAGAGCCGCTGCTGCTGTCCTTCGCCAAGGCCGCGCACCCAAGCCGCGTGCACCGTCCGGCCTACCCGGACTACGTGTCGATCCGCCAGTTGGATGCCGACGGCAAGGTCATCAAGGAATGCCGCTTCATGGGCCTGTACACCTCCTCGGTGTACGGCGAGAGCGTGCGCGCGATCCCCTACATCCGTGGCAAGGTCGCCGAAGTCGAGCGCCGCTCGCACTTCGACCCCAAGGCCCACCTGGGCAAGGAGCTGGCGCAGGTCCTGGAAGTGCTGCCGCGCGACGACCTGTTCCAGACCCCGGTCGACGAGCTGTTCAGCACCGTCATGTCGATCGTGCAGATCCAGGAGCGCAACAAGATCCGCGTGTTCCTGCGCAAGGACCCGTACGGCCGCTTCTGCTACTGCCTGGCCTACGTGCCGCGTGATATCTACTCCACCGAAGTGCGGCAGAAGATCCAGCAGGTGCTGATGGAGCGCCTCAAGGCCAGCGACTGCGAGTTCTGGACCTTCTTCTCCGAGTCGGTACTGGCCCGCGTGCAGCTGATTCTGCGCGTCGACCCGAAAAACCGCATCGACATCGACCCGCAGCAACTGGAAAACGAAGTGATCCAGGCCTGCCGTTCGTGGCAGGACGACTACGCCAGCCTGACCGTCGAAAGCTTCGGCGAAGCCCAGGGCACCAACGTCCTGGCCGATTTCCCGAAAGGCTTCCCGGCCGGTTACCGCGAGCGTTTCGCCGCCCATTCGGCGGTGGTCGACATGCAGCACCTGCTGACCCTGTCCGAGCGCAAGCCGCTGGTCATGAGCTTCTACCAGCCGCTGACCCAGGCCGGCAAACAGCAGCTGCACTGCAAGCTGTACCACGCCGATACGCCGCTGGCGCTTTCAGATGTGCTGCCGATCCTGGAAAACCTCGGTCTGCGCGTGCTCGGCGAGTTCCCCTACCGCCTGCGCCATGCCAATGGCCGCGAATACTGGATTCATGACTTTGCCTTCACCGCCGCCGAAGGCCTGAACCTCGACATCCAGCAGCTCAACGACACCCTGCAGGATGCTTTCGTGCACATCGTCAATGGCGATGCCGAGAACGACGCCTTCAACCGCCTGGTGCTGACCGCCGGCCTGCCATGGCGCGATGTGGCGCTGCTGCGTGCCTACGCCCGCTACCTCAAGCAGATCCGCCTAGGCTTCGACCTCGGCTACATCGCCAGCACGCTGAACAACCACACCGACATCGCCCGCGAGCTGACCCGGTTGTTCAAGACCCGCTTCTACCTGGCGCGCAAGCTCACCAGCGAAGACCTCGACGACAAGCAGCAGCGTCTGGAGCAGGCGATCCTCACCGCCCTGGACGACGTTCAGGTGCTCAACGAAGACCGCATCCTGCGTCGCTACCTGGACCTGATCAAGGCCACCCTGCGCACCAACTTCTACCAAACCGATGCCCAGGGCCATAACAAGTCGTACTTCAGCTTCAAGTTCAACCCCAAGCTGATCCCCGAGCTGCCCAAGCCGGTGCCGAAGTTCGAGATCTTCGTCTACTCGCCACGGGTCGAGGGTGTGCACTTGCGCTTTGGCAACGTCGCCCGCGGCGGCCTGCGCTGGTCGGACCGTGAAGAAGACTTCCGCACCGAAGTGCTGGGCCTGGTAAAAGCCCAGCAGGTGAAGAACTCGGTGATCGTGCCGGTCGGCGCCAAGGGCGGTTTCCTGCCGCGTCGCCTGCCGCTGGGCGGCAGCCGCGACGATATCCAGGCCGAAGGCATCGCCTGCTACCGGATCTTCATTTCCGGCCTGCTGGACATCACCGACAACCTCAAGGACGGCGCCCTGGTGCCGCCGGCCAACGTCGTCCGGCATGACGACGATGACCCGTACCTGGTGGTGGCTGCCGACAAAGGCACCGCGACCTTCTCCGATATCGCCAACGGCATTGCCATCGACTACGGCTTCTGGCTCGGCGATGCGTTCGCCTCCGGTGGCTCGGCCGGTTACGACCACAAGAAAATGGGCATTACCGCCCGTGGCGCCTGGGTTGGCGTGCAGCGTCACTTCCGCGAGCGCGGCATCAACGTCCAGGAAGACCCGATCACCGTGGTCGGCGTCGGCGACATGGCCGGTGACGTGTTCGGCAACGGCCTGCTGATGTCCGACAAGCTGCAACTGGTGGCGGCGTTCAACCACCTGCACATCTTCATCGACCCGAACCCGGAGCCGGCCAGCAGCTTCGCCGAGCGCCAGCGCCTGTTCGACCTGCCGCGTTCGGCCTGGAGCGACTACGACACCAGCATCATGTCCGAAGGCGGCGGGATCTTCCCGCGCAGTGCGAAAAGCATCGCGATCACCGCGCAAATGAAAGAGCGCTTCGCCATCGAAGCCGACAAGCTGACCCCGACCGAGCTGCTCAACGCACTGCTCAAGGCGCCGGTCGACCTGCTGTGGAACGGCGGTATCGGCACCTACGTCAAGTCCAGTGAAGAAAGCCACGCTGACGTCGGCGACAAGGCCAACGACGCCCTGCGCGTAGACGGCAACGAGCTGCGCTGCAAGGTGGTGGGCGAGGGCGGCAACCTCGGCATGACCCAGCTGGGCCGGGTCGAGTTCGGCTTGAACGGCGGCGCCACCAACACCGACTTCATCGACAACGCCGGTGGCGTGGACTGCTCCGACCACGAGGTCAACATCAAGATCCTGCTCAACGAAGTGGTGCAGGCTGGCGACATGACCGAGAAGCAGCGCAACCAGCTGCTGGGCAGCATGACCGACGAAGTGGCCGGCCTGGTGCTGGGCAACAACTACAAGCAGACCCAGGCGTTGTCGCTGGCTGCGCGTCGGGCCAAGGAGCGCATCGCTGAATACAAGCGCCTGATGGCCGACCTTGAGGGCCGTGGCAAGCTGGACCGCGCCATCGAGTTCCTGCCGACCGAAGAGCAACTGGCCGAGCGCCTGGCCGCCGGTCAGGGCCTGACCCGTGCCGAGCTGTCGGTGCTGATCTCGTACAGCAAGATCGACCTCAAGGAGCAGTTGCTCAAGTCGCTGGTGCCGGACGATGACTACCTGACCCGCGACATGGAAACCGCGTTCCCGCCGTCGCTGGTGAGCAAGTTCGCCGAGGCCATGCGCCGCCATCGCCTGAAACGCGAGATCGTCAGCACCCAGATCGCCAACGATCTGGTCAACAACATGGGCATCACCTTCGTTCAGCGCCTGAAAGAGTCCACCGGCATGAGCCCGGCGAACGTCGCTGGCGCCTACGTGATCGTGCGCGACATCTTCCACCTGCCGCACTGGTTCCGTCAGATCGAGGCGCTGGACTACCAGGTCCCGGCTGAAATCCAGTTGACCCTGATGGACGAGCTGATGCGTCTGGGCCGCCGTGCGACCCGCTGGTTCCTGCGCAGCCGTCGTAATGAGCAGGATGCCGGGCGTGACGTGGCGCACTTCGGGCCGAAGATCGCTGCTTTGGGGCTCAAGCTTGACGAACTGCTGGAAGGGCCGACCCGCGAGCGCTGGATGACCCGTTACCAGGGCTTTGTCGAAGCCGGCGTGCCGGAGCTGCTGGCACGCATGGTGGCCGGCACCACGCACCTGTACACCCTGTTGCCGATCATCGAGGCTTCCGACGTCACCGGCCAGGACCCGGCCGAAGTGGCCAAGGCCTTCTTCGCCGTTGGCAGCGCCCTGGACCTGACCTGGTACCTGCAGGAAATCAGCAACCTGCCGGTGGAAAACAACTGGCAGGCCCTGGCCCGTGAAGCCTTCCGCGATGATATCGACCTGCAGCAACGGGCGATCACCATCTCGGTGCTGCAGATGATCGACGCACCCGAGGACATGGACGCCCGCGTGGCCCTGTGGCTGGATCAGCACCGGGTCATGGTCGAGCGCTGGCGCGCCATGCTCGACGAGCTGCGTGCCGCTACCGGCACCGACTACGCCATGTACGCGGTGGCCAACCGCGAACTGGTGGACCTGGCCCTGAGTGGCCAGGCAACGGTGATGCCGTCCTGAGCGTGAGCTGAAATGAAAAAGCCCCGGCATTTGCCGGGGCTTTTTTTGTGCCTGTCCCGGCCTCATCGCGGGTCAAGTCGGGTCGCCGCACCGCCGCTCCCACAGGGTGGATCGTGCTGTACCTGTGGGAGCGGGCTTGACCCGCGATGAGGCAGGTGAATTTTATTTGAACCTTCGCTCTACACCTTTCTCGACCAGAATCTTCGCCGCAATCTCTTCCACGGAGAAATGCGTGGAGTTGATGTGCGCAATGTTCTCGCGGCGGAACAGATTCTCCACTTCACGTACCTCGAACTCGCACTGGGCAAAGCTTGCGTAGCGGCTGTTGGGCTTGCGCTCGTGGCGGATGGCGGTCAGGCGGTCGGGGTCGATGGTCAGGCCGAACAGCTTGTGCTGGTGGTTTTTCAGGGCCTGGGGCAGTTGCAGGCGCTCCATGTCATCTTCGGTCAGCGGGTAGTTGGCCGCGCGGATGCCGAATTGCATGGCCATGTACAGGCAGGTCGGGGTCTTGCCGCAACGCGACACGCCTACCAGGATCAAGTCGGCCTTGTCGTAGTAGTGGGTGCGCGCGCCGTCGTCGTTGTCGAGAGCGAAGTTGACCGCCTCGATGCGTTCCATATAGTTGGAATTGCCGCCGATCGAGTGGGATTTGCCCACCGAATAGGACGAATGGGCGGTCAGTTCCTGTTCCAGCGGGGCCAGGAAGGTCGAGAAGATGTCGATCATGAAGCCGTTGGAGGTGGCGAGGACCTCGCGGATATCCTGATTGACGATGGTGTCGAAGATGATCGGACGGACACCGTCTTTCTCAGCGGCGCTATTGATTTGTTGTACCATCACCCGCGCTTTTTCTACGCTGTCGATGTACGGACGCGTGAATTTATTGAACGGAATGGTATCGAACTGCGCTAGAAGACTCTGTCCCAGCGTCTCGGCGGTAATGCCGGTGCCATCGGAGATAAAGAAAGCAGATCGTTTCATTTGCGCCTTGGGCCTTAAGCTGGTGACGAATCTTGGATATGATAGGTTCGGTTTACCGAACACTGCGTTCGGCATTCTCACTTATTTTCCAGGTCCAGGCCACAAGCGCCCGGCCAAGCCAGAGCTGGCAGGCGGGCGACCTGAGCTTTTCCAACACAGTTAGTGGAGAGATCACCTTGGTAGAGTACGTAGTTTCCCTCGATAAGCTCGGCGTCCATGATGTAGAGCATGTGGGGGGCAAGAACGCATCCCTCGGCGAGATGATCAGTAACCTCGCGGGCGCCGGTGTCTCGGTCCCCGGCGGCTTTGCCACTACGGCTCAGGCGTATCGTGACTTTCTCGAGCAGAGCGGCCTGAACGCCCAGATCCACGCTGCCCTCGACGCGCTGGACGTTGACGACGTCAACGCCCTGGCCAAGACCGGTGCGCAGATCCGCCAGTGGATCATGGAGGCCGAGTTCCCCGAGCGCCTGAACGCCGAAATCCGCACTGCCTTCGCCGAAATGTCCCAGGGCAACCCGAACATGGCCGTGGCCGTGCGCTCCTCGGCCACTGCCGAAGACCTGCCGGACGCCTCGTTCGCCGGCCAGCAGGAAACCTTCCTGAACATCCGCGGCGTCGACAACGTCATCCGCGCCGCCAAGGAAGTGTTCGCCTCGCTGTTCAACGACCGCGCCATTTCCTACCGCGTGCACCAGGGCTTCGACCACAAGCTGGTGGCCCTGTCGGCCGGCGTGCAGCGCATGGTCCGCTCGGAAACCGGCACTGCCGGCGTAATGTTCACCCTCGACACCGAGTCGGGCTTTCGTGACGTGGTGTTCATCACCGGCGCCTACGGCCTGGGTGAAACCGTCGTTCAGGGTGCGGTCAACCCCGACGAATTCTACGTGCACAAAGGCACCCTGGAGGCCGGCCGCCCGGCGATCCTGCGCCGCAACCTGGGCAGCAAGGCGATCAAGATGGTCTATGGCGAAGAAGCCAAGGCCGGTCGTTCGGTCAAGACCGTCGATGTCGACAAGGCCGACCGCACCCGTTTCTGCCTGAGCGACGCCGAAGTCAGCGAGCTGGCCAAGCAGGCGATGATCATCGAGAAGCACTACAAGTGCCCGATGGACATCGAATGGGCCAAGGACGGTGACGACGGCAAGCTGTACATCGTTCAGGCCCGCCCTGAAACCGTGAAAAGCCGCGCCCAGGCCAACGTCATGGAGCGTTACTTGCTCAAAGAGACCGGCACCGTGCTGGTCGAAGGCCGCGCCATCGGCCAGCGCATCGGCGCCGGCAAGGTGCGGATCATCAAGGACGTCTCGGAGATGGACAAGGTCCAGCCCGGCGACGTACTGGTTTCGGACATGACCGACCCGGACTGGGAACCGGTGATGAAGCGCGCCAGCGCCATCGTCACCAACCGTGGCGGGCGTACCTGCCACGCGGCGATCATTGCCCGTGAACTGGGTATTCCGGCGGTGGTGGGTTGCGGCAACGCCACCCAGCTGCTCAAGGATGGCCAGGGCGTGACCGTGTCGTGCGCCGAAGGCGATACCGGTTTCATCTTCGAAGGTGAGCTGGGCTTTGACGTGCGCAAGAACTCCGTCGACGCCATGCCGGAGCTGCCGTTCAAGATCATGATGAACGTCGGCAACCCGGACCGCGCCTTTGATTTTGCCCAGCTGCCCAACGCCGGTGTCGGCCTGGCGCGCCTGGAATTCATCATCAACCGCATGATCGGCGTGCACCCCAAGGCGCTGCTCAACTACGCAGGCCTGCCTGCCGAGCTCAAAGAGAGCGTCGACAAGCGCATTGCCGGCTACAACGACCCGGTCGGCTTCTACGTCGAGAAACTGGTCGAGGGCATCAGCACCCTGGCGGCGGCGTTCTGGCCGAAGAAGGTCATCGTGCGCCTGTCGGACTTCAAGTCCAACGAATACGCCAACCTGATCGGCGGCAAGCTCTACGAGCCGGAAGAAGAAAACCCGATGCTGGGTTTCCGCGGTGCTTCGCGCTACATCAGCGAAACCTTCCGTGACTGCTTCGAGCTCGAGTGCCGCGCCCTCAAGCGCGTGCGCAACGAGATGGGCCTGACCAACGTCGAGATCATGGTGCCGTTCGTGCGCACCCTGGGCGAGGCCAGCCAGGTTGTCGACCTGCTTGCCGAAAACGGCCTGGCCCGCGGTGACAACGGCCTGCGCGTGATCATGATGTGCGAACTGCCGTCCAACGCCATCCTCGCCGAAGAGTTCCTCGAGTACTTCGATGGCTTCTCCATCGGCTCCAACGACCTGACCCAGCTGACACTGGGCCTGGACCGCGACTCGGGGATCATTGCGCACCTGTTCGACGAGCGTAACCCTGCCGTCAAGAAGCTGCTGGCCAATGCCATCCAGGCCTGTAACAAGGCTGGCAAGTACATCGGCATCTGCGGCCAGGGCCCATCCGACCACCCGGACCTGGCCAAATGGCTGATGGAACAGGGCATCGAAAGCGTCTCGCTGAACCCGGACTCGGTCCTCGAGACCTGGTTCTTCCTGGCTGAAGGCCAGGCCGCGAACTGATGCGCTGAACCGGAGCCTTCACCTGGCGGTTACGCCGGTGAGGGTTCCGACCGTATTCCAGGGCGTGTTCCAGTGATGGATCTCGCCCTTTTTTGTGCAAGAACCCTATGCAAAGCAGCAGTATCCTTTTTCCCGTGGCCTTGCTCAGTGCCGAGCGCCGTGGCGACCTGAGCGAGGACGTGTACCGGATCAAAGCCGGTAACAGCCCGGATCGCAGCGTCGAGCTGGCGCTCACCCGCCTGGGCATGGCCGATCAAGCCGAGGTGCGTGGCACCCCGGTCATTCTGCTGCACGGCAGCTTTTCCAACCGGCGCTTCTGGTATTCGCCCCGGGGCATTGGCCTGGGCGCCTACCTGGCGCGCGCCGGTTTCGATGTGTGGATCCCGGAGATGCGCGGCCACGGCCTGTCGCCGCGCAACCATGGCTATCGCAACAACCGCGTGGCTGACTATGCCCGTTACGACCTGCCGGTAATTGCCGCGTTCGTCTGCGAGCAGGCCGGCAGGCCTGCGCACTGGATCGGTCACTCGCTGGGCGGTACCACCCTGGCGGCGGCCCTCGGTGGCCAGTACCTGGGCGCCGAGCAGGTGGCCGGCGTGGCGTTCTTCGGTACCCAGGTCAGCCGAACCTACTGGCCACTGAAGCTGCCGCCGGTGGAGTGGGGCGGGCGCCTGCTGCTCAAGCGCTTTGCGCAGATTTCCGGCTCGCGGCTCAAGCGCGGCCCGGAAGACGAGCCGATTGGCCTGGCGCTGGAAAGCATGCGCTGGTTCGGTCTGTTTGGCCGCTTTGGCGACAAGGATCGCGACTGGTGGGCGGGGCTGGCCGAAGTTGATGTGCCAGTGCTGGCGGTGGCCGGCGCGGGTGATCACCAGGACCCGGTGTGGGCCTGTCGCAAGCTGTTCGAGCAACTGGGCTGCGAGCACAAGCAGTTTGTCCGCCTGGGCCGTGAGGAGGGCTTCGACAACTTTGGTCATGTCGACATGCTGGTCAGCAAGCCGGCGCAGGCGCAGGTCTGGCCGTTGGTCGAGCGTTGGTTGCAGGATCCGCTGGCGGCGTTGCTGCCGGAGGCGGCGCAGGCCGTTTCGCCGGCGAGCTGATGCCGTTAAGATATGACGATTGTGAAGGTTTTGGTCATTTTTGGGTTTTTCAGCGAACATCTGTTCGCTGATTCCTTGCCCAAGGTGACCGCAACGGCAGTGACGTGTAGCCTTGGGCCTAAAGCCGCATCGCCGGGCCTCGTTCACTGAGTGAAACTGCGACATTCATCGTCTCGATAATCGACAGGAGTTTCCCATGCATTACATCACCCCCGATCTGTGCGACGCCTACCCGGAACTGGTGCAGGTGCTGGAGCCGATGTTCAGCAACTTCGGCGGCCGCGACTCCTTCGGGGGTGAGATCGTCACCATCAAGTGCTTCGAGGACAACTCGCGGGTAAAAGAGCAGGTCGAGCTCGATGGCACCGGCAAGGTCCTGGTGGTCGATGGCGGCGGTTCGCTGCGCCATGCCCTGCTCGGCGACATGCTCGCCGAAAAGGCGGCGAAGAATCACTGGCAAGGCCTGGTGATCTACGGATGCGTGCGTGATGTCGATGTCCTGGCGCAGACCGACGTCGGCGTCCAGGCCCTGGCCAGCCACCCGCTCAAATCGGTACGCCGCGGTGTTGGCGAACTCAACATCCCCGTGACCTTTGCCGGCGTGACCTTCCGTCCGGGCGAATACATCTACGCCGACAACAATGGCGTGATCGTCTCGCCAAGCCCGTTGAAAATGCCTGAGTAAAGCTCTGAAACCGGTCAGTGGGGTAGGGATGTTCGAGGAAGAAAACGCGCAATGGGGGCTGGTGCATGCCCTGGTGCTGGATGGAAAAGGCGGTGCCCGTGCGATCGCCCGAACTGAACTGGACGCCCTTGCGTTGCAGCCCCAGGAAAGCCTGTGGCTGCACTGGGACCGCAGCCACCCGCAGACCCGCACCTGGTTGCGCCACGACAGCGGCCTGAACGAGTTTGCCTGCGACCTGTTGCTGGAAGAAAACACCCGTCCACGCCTGCTGCCCCTGCCGGATGCGCAGATGCTGCTGTTTTTGCGCGGGGTCAACTTAAACCCCGGCGCTGAACCCGAAGACATGGTCTCGGTGCGCATCTTCGCCGAGGCCCAGCGGGTGATCTCGCTGCGCCTGCGGCCGTTGCGCGCCAGTGACGAGCTGCTCCAGCAACTGGCCGAAAATCGAGGGCCGAAGACCGCCTCCGAACTGCTGCTGAGCATGGCCCAACTGCTGACCGAAAAGGTCCAGGCGCTGATCAGCGACCTCTCGGAAGTGGTTGACGGCGAAGAAGAGCAGCTTGAAGCCGACAAGCGCTATGCCCCGGACCAGGGCAGCCTGCAGCAGATCCGCCGGCGTGCGGCGGGGCTGCGGCGGTTTCTCAACCCGCAGCGGGAAATCTACGCACAACTGGCGCGCAACAAGTGGAGCTGGTTCGCCGCCGACGATGCCGACTACTGGAACGAGCTCAACAACAGCCTGACCCGCTACCTCGAAGAGCTGGATCTCACCCGTGAGCGCGCCGCCCTGGTGCTCGAGAGCGAGGACCGGCGCCGCAGCGAGCGGATGAACCGGACCATGTACCGCTTCGGTATCATCACCTGCATCTTCCTGCCCATGAGTTTCGTCACCGGGCTTCTGGGCATCAACGTCGGCGGCATTCCCGGCTCCGACAGCCCCTACGGCTTTCTGTTCGCCAGCCTGCTGGTACTGGCCCTGGCGTTGGGGCAATGGTGGCTGTTCCGCCGCCTGCGCTGGGTGTGAAGATGAAATCTGTGAACATGCAGTCACAAACTGCCTGGGCGGTTCATGTGACCCGTTGTCTGGCGACCTCGTCTTTGACAGATATTGCGCGAGGTGCCTATGCACGATCCGTTTGAAGAATCCCTGCGAGACCTGCTCAAGGCATCGCCGTCCGGTCAGGACCGCGACGACGACGCCTGCCTGGGCCGGGTCCTGAAAACCGCCAACCGCCAGGTTGGCGCGGGCGATCTGTTCAGCCTGCTGGGCCGCTGGAGCCAGGCGCTGATGATTGCCGTGAACAATGGCTCGGCGCATGTCGCGCCGGTGCGCCGTAACGCTACCGCCCGTAAAGCTGATAAGGCCGATTGAATATGGAACTTGATCTCTGGACCCAGAGCCTGGTCACCGCGATGACAGCGCTGTGGACCAAAGTGGCGAACTTCATCCCCAACCTGTTCGGCGCCCTGGTTGTGGTGCTGCTCGGTTTCGTCGTGGCCAAGCTGCTCGACACCCTGTTGTCGAAATTGCTGGCCAAGCTCGGCCTGGATCGCCTGATGGGCGGCACCGGCCTGACCAAGATGCTCAGCCGGGTCGGCATCCAGGTGCCGATCTCGACCCTGATCGGCAAGATCGTCTACTGGTTCGTGCTGCTGATTTTCCTGGTTTCGGCCGCTGAATCCCTTGGCCTTGAGCGCGTCTCGGCGACCCTCGACATGCTCGCCCTGTACCTGCCGAAGGTATTCGGTGCGGCGCTGGTGCTGCTGGCCGGTGTGTTGCTGGCGCAACTGGTCAACGGCCTGGTACGCGGCGCCGCCGAAGGCATCGGCCTGGAATATGCCGCAGGCGTCGGGCGCATCGCCCAGGGCCTGGTGATTATCATCAGTATCTCGGTGGCAATCAGCCAGCTTGAGGTCAAGACCGACCTGCTCAACCATGTGATCGTCATCGGTTTGATTACCGTTGGTCTGGCCGTAGCGCTGGCCATGGGCCTGGGCAGCCGGGAAATCGCCGGGCAGATCCTGGCCGGAATTTACGTGCGTGAACTGTATCAAGTGGGCCAACAAGTGCGGATTGGCGAGGTCGAAGGGCAGATCGAAGAGATCGGCACGGTCAAGACGACCCTGCTGACCGATGATGGCGAACTAGTGTCGTTGTCCAACCGGATTCTGCTTGAGCAGCGAGTCAATAGCCGCTAACCGGGCAAATCCTGCTAATGTATGCCGCCGCAAAAATGCCCCAGGCAGGGGTATGCGGCGACATTGACCTGACTGTCGGCCAGATCCGTTTTGAATAAAGTTCACTCGCTGCCCATGCGTTACGACCCCCGCGAGCTCACTGATGAGGAGTTGGTGGCGCGTTCGCATGAGGAGCTGTTTCATGTTACTCGCGCGTATGAGGAGCTCATGCGCCGCTACCAACGGACCCTTTTTAACGTCTGTGCACGTTATTTAGGGAACGATCGGGATGCTGACGATGTCTGTCAGGAGGTGATGCTCAAGGTGCTCTATGGGCTGAAGAACTTCGAGGGCAAATCGAAGTTCAAGACATGGCTCTACAGCATCACCTACAACGAATGCATCACCCAGTACCGCAAGGAGCGGCGCAAACGTCGACTGATGGATGCCTTGAGTCTTGATCCACTCGAGGAGGCCTCGGAAGAGAAGGCGCCAAAACCGGAAGAGAAAGGCGGGCTGGACAAATGGCTAGTGCATGTCAATCCGATTGACCGCGAGATTCTGGTGCTTCGATTTGTCGCAGAACTGGAATTTCAGGAAATCGCCGATATCATGCACATGGGCCTGAGCGCAACGAAAATGCGGTACAAGCGTGCGCTTGACAAGCTACGTGAGAAATTTGCGGGCCTTGCTGAAACTTAGTAGCGCGCAAATATCTCTAACGTACCGGCAAGTTCTGCTAGACTTGCCGTCGAGTTGTCCCCCGGATGTTGGTGGGACTGCTTAACTATCACCAGATGGGGATTTAACGGATGAAATTGAAAAACACCTTGGGCTTGGCCATTGGTTCTCTTGTAGCCGCAACTTCCTTCGGCGCTCTGGCACAAGGCCAAGGCGCAGTCGAAATTGAAGGCAACGTCACCAAGCAGTACTACGACAGCGAACGTAACTTCAAGAACGACGGCACCAATCCTGGTGTTCGCCTCGGTTACTTCCTGACCGACGACCTGTCCCTGGACCTGGGCTACAACGAGACTCACAACGCTCGTGGCGAAGTCTTCAACAAAGACATCAAAGGTTCCAAGGCCAAGCTGGACGCTACCTACCACTTCGGTACCGTCGGCGACGCTCTGCGTCCATACGTTTCGGCTGGTTTCGCTCACGAAAGCCTGGGTCAAGCTACCCGTAACGGCCGTGACCACTCCACCTTCGCCAACGTTGGCGCTGGCGCCAAGTGGTACATCACCGACATGTTCTTCGCCCGTGCTGGCGTTGAAGCCATGTACAACATCGACAACGGCAACACCGAGTGGGGTCCGACCGTTGGTCTGGGTCTGAACTTCGGTGGTAGCGGTGGCAAGGTTGAAGCCGCTCCTGCTCCAGTCGCTGAAGTCTGCTCCGACAGCGACAACGATGGCGTCTGCGACAACGTCGACAAGTGCCCTGACACCCCAGCCAACGTTACCGTTGACGCTGATGGCTGCCCAGCTGTTGCTGAAGTCGTCCGTGTTGAGCTGGACGTCAAGTTCGACTTCGACAAGTCGGTCGTCAAGCCAAACAGCTACGGCGACATCAAGAACCTGGCTGACTTCATGAAGCAGTACCCACAGACCACCACCACTGTTGAAGGTCACACTGACTCCGTCGGTCCTGACGCTTACAACCAGAAACTGTCTGAGCGTCGTGCAAACGCCGTTAAGCAAGTTCTGACCAACCAGTACGGTGTTGAGTCGAACCGCGTTGAGTCGGTTGGCTACGGTGAAACCCGTCCGGTTGCTGACAACGCCACCGACGCTGGTCGCGCTGTTAACCGTCGCGTAGAAGCACAAGTAGAAGCCCAAGCCAAGTAATTGGTCCAGGCGCTACTGAAAAGCCCGGCCTAGGCCGGGCTTTTCTTTGCCTGCGATTCAGGCTGTCAGTTGCTGCAGCACTGCGCTGTGCGCTGCTGCCACCTCGCCGATCACCACAATCGCCGGGCTGCACAGCTTGAAGCGGGCGGCGTCCTGGCACAGCTGCGCCAGCGTGCTGCGTTGCTCGCGCTGCTGAGGCAGCGAGGCATTCTCGATCATGGCCACCGGCGTCTGCGCCGCCAGGCCACCTGCCAGCAAGCCCTGCTGCACGTCCTCCAGCTTGCTCACGCCCATGTACACCACCAGGGTGGTACCGCCCTGAGCCAACGCCTGCCAGTTCAACGGGCTGTCGTCCTGAGTGTGGGCGGTGACCAGGGTCACGCCACGGCTGACGCCGCGCAAGGTCAGCGAGATACCGCATTGGGTCGCGCCGGCCAAGCCTGCGGTAATGCCATTGACCAGCTCGGTTTCGACGCCATGAGCCTGCAACCAGGCCGCCTCTTCGCCGCCGCGGCCAAAGATGCACGGGTCACCGCCCTTGAGCCGCGCCACGCAGCGGCCCTGACGGGCATAGCGCAGCATCAGGCGCTGAATGAAGGCTTGCGGCGTGGAGCGGCATCCGCCGCGCTTACCCACGGCAACCACCCGCGCCTGCGGGCAGTGTTGAAGAATGTGCGGGTTGACCAGGTCGTCGATCAGCACCACTTCGGCTTCCCCCAGGGCGCGTACCGCCTTGAGGGTCAGCAGCTCCGGATCGCCGGGGCCTGCACCAATCAGCCAGACTTTCGCATGCATCGGGTTTTCCTCATCGGCATAGGGGCTGTCAGCCTTTTAGCAGGCTGATCAGCAGGATCAGGTTAAGCAGCAGGGACAGCAGCGCCAGGGTGCGCCAGACTTTCAGCGGCTCGCGCTCAAGCAGCGGCCGCGGGCGCACGCTAAGCGCCTGGCGGTCGCCCTGTTCAAGCAGCAACAGCCATTGCTCGGCGGTTTCAAAGCGTTGCCGTGGGTCGGCGAGCAGTGCCTGAGCGAGGTTGTGCTCGAGCCATTCGGGCAGGTCCGGGCGATAGCGGGCGGCGCTGATCGCCTGGGTGAAGCGCGGGCGCTGGAAGGCTTCGATTTCGCCATAGGGGTAATGTCCGGTGAGCAAGTAGTACAGCGTTACCGCCACGCTGTAGAGGTCCTGTTGCGGGCTGGGCGGCTCGGCGTCGAAGGCTTCCGGCGCAATAAACGAGGGCGTGCCTGGCAGCTCATGGGCGCGGTCCTCGGAAAGCCCCGGGCAGAACGCCAGGCCGAAATCCAGCAGGCGCAGCTGGCCGTCATCGCCCAGGAGCAGGTTCTCGGGCTTGATGTCGCGATGGAGGATGTTGCGTCGGTGCAGCGCGCCTACCGCCTGCAACAGTTGCCGGGCCAGCGCCTGCCATTGCGCCAACGGCAGGGGGCCGCTGGCGGCGAACCGTTGCGCCAGGGTTTGCCCGGAGTACTCGCGCATCAGGTAATACAGGTGCTGGCGCTGGCTGGCCGGGTGCACTTCGGGGAAGTAGCGCCCGGCCACCCGGCGCAGGATCCACTCTTCAAGCAGCAGGCCTTGCTGCGCGCCGGGTTCATCTTTGCGTTCGGCCGGCAGGGTTTTCAGCAGCCATGCCTGTTGCTGCGGGTCGCGCACGCGATACAGCAAGGATTGGCGGCTGTGGCCAAGCGCCCGCTCGACCTGCCAGCCGTCGATTGTCTGCCCGCTGCGCAGGGCGGGCGGCAGTGGCCATTGCTGCAATTGCGCCAGGGAATCACCGAGGTTGCTCGCACCCAGTTGCTCGACCCGCACCAGCAGCGCGCTGGCATTGTCCTGGCTGCCGCAGTAGTGAGCCGAGCTGACCAGGGTCTGGGCGGCGTCCTGCAGGTCGATCTGCTCGCGCAGCACCGCGCGAATCTGCGCTTCGCTGAGGCTGGCCCAGACGCCGTCGCTGAGCAGCAGGAAACACTCACCGGCCTGCAGCTCGCCCTCCAGGTAGTCGACCTGCAGGTGCTGGTCCAGGCCCAGGGCGCGCTTGAGCACGTGCTGCATGCCGGGTTGGTCCCAGACGTGGTCTTCGCTGATGCGCTGCAGTTGCCCGGCGGCCCAGCGGTAGATCCGGCAATCACCGACATGCGCCAGGGTAAAACGCCGACCACGCAGCACCAGTGCGCTCAGCGTGGTCAGCAGCGGCTGGCCGCCGCTATTGGCACGCAGCCAGCGGTTCTGCGCCAGTAGCAGGCGGTCCAGGGCCTGGGCCACGCCCCAGGTGGCCGGCGTGGCGTAATAGTCCAGGGCCAGCGCCTGCAGGCTGGCCCGCGCCGCCAGGCCGCCATCGGCGCACTGGCTGACGCCGTCGGCGAGGGCGAACAGGTAGCCTTTGCTGGCGGCCAGTTCCGGGTTGGGGGTGACCAGGCGCAGGGCGTCCTGGTTTTCCTCCCGGGGGCCGCTGGCGCTGGCCTGGGCAAAGCTCAGTTGCAGGCTCATGTTGTCATCCTCAAACCCGCGCCGCAGTCACCGCTGCCGAGCCCCAGGTGGTGCGCCAGCGCTGCTTGACGCCGTGCAGGCCGAACCAGGCAAGAATGCCCAGGCTGGCGAACAGCCACAGGCCCAGCTGATAGTCGCCGCTGTGCTGTTTGATCGCCCCCAGGCCCGCAGCGAGCAGAAAGCCGCCGATGCCGCCGGCCATGCCGATCAGCCCGGTCATCACGCCGATTTCCTGGCGAAAGCGTTGCGGCACCAGTTGGAACACCGCGCCGTTGCCGGCACCCAGGCCGAGCATGGCGCTGACGAACAGGGCCAGGGCAGCCACTGCGCTGGGCAGGTTGAAGCCGACGGCGGCAATGCAGATGGCGGCAACGCTGTACATCGCCAGCAGGGTGCGGATGCCGCCGAAGCGATCGGCCAGGGCGCCGCCCAACGGGCGCATCAGGCTGCCGGCAAAGACGCAGGCGGCGGTGTAGTAGCCAGCGGTCACCGGGCTCAGGCCGTACTGGTCGTTGAAGTAGCCGGGCAGGGCACTGGCCAGGCCGATAAAGCCACCGAAGGTGACGCTGTAGAAGAACATGAACCACCAGCTGTCGCGATCGCCCAGGGCCTTGAGGTAGTCGGCCACGGCTTTCGGTTTGGGCCGTTCGGGGGCGTTGCGCGCCAACAGGCTGAACAGCACCAGGGTCAGCAGCAGCGGGATCACGGCAAAACCGAACACGTTGTTCCAGCCAAAGCCTGCGGCCAGGGCCGGGGCCAGCAGGGCGGCGAACACCGTGCCGGAGTTGCCGGCACCGGCGATGCCCATGGCCTTGCCCTGGTGCTGCGCCGGGTACCACTGCGAGGCCAGCGGCAGCGACACGGCAAACGAGGCGCCGGCAACGCCGAGGAACACCCCGAGCAACAAGGCTTGCTCATAACTGTGAATGCCCAGGCGCCAAGCGCAGAACAGTGCGACGATGACAATCACCTGGCCGATCAGCCCGGCGGTCTTGGGCGACAGCCGGTCCACCAGCAGGCCCATGACAAAGCGCAGGATCGCCCCGGCCAGGATCGGCGTGGCCACCATCAGCCCGCGTTGCTGGGTGGTCAGTTGCAAGTCGGCGGCAATCTGCACCGCCAGCGGGCCGAGCAGGTACCAGACCATAAAACTCAGGTCGAAATACAAAAAGGCGGCGAACAGGGTGGGGACATGCCCGGACTTCCAGAAACTCGTCTTCATCGAACACCTCGTTGAACAGGGACGGAAACGAAAAAGACGTCGCCACCCGACCCGCTGGCGCGAGTGGGGGGGCGACGTCTTTGTCGTGAAGGGGGCAACCGCCGTTGGCTACCTGTGCTGTGGTGATAGCAAGAGCCGGGCCAGAGTGCTTCAGCCGAGCAGGTCGCTCATTGCAATGATCTGCTCGGCCACCTGGATCAGCTTCTGCTGCTTGCTCATGGCCTGGCGGCGCATCAGGGTGTAGGCCTGTTCTTCGTTGCAGTCCTTCATTTTCATCAACAGGCCCTTGGCCAGTTCGATGCGCTTGCGCTCCGCCAGTTGCTGGTCGCGGGCCTGCAGCTGGGCCTTGAGCGCCTGGTCGCTTTCAAAGCGGGCCATGGCCACATCGAGGATCGGCTGCAAGCGCGTAGCCTGGATGCCTTCGACAATGTAGGCGCTGACCCCGGCCTGGATCGCCTGGCGCATCACCCCGGGGTCGTGTTCATCGGTGAACATGACGATCGGTCGCGGCCGGTCCCGGCTGACCAGCACCACTTGCTCCATGACATCACGGCCCGGTGACTCGGTATCGATCAGCACCACGTCCGGATGCACCGTTTCGACGCGTGCCGGCAGGTCGATGGTCAGGCCCGACTCTTCGATCACTTCGAAGCCGGCCTGGACCAGCGC
The DNA here is from genome assembly GCF_000955865.1 of Pseudomonas sp. 2(2015). Classification (NCBI taxonomy): domain Bacteria; kingdom Pseudomonadati; phylum Pseudomonadota; class Gammaproteobacteria; order Pseudomonadales; family Pseudomonadaceae; genus Pseudomonas; species Pseudomonas sp. 2(2015). Next base: position 740,554 of record NZ_JYOF01000003.1, on the reverse strand, counting down.
AGCCTTGAGGCGACCGACTTTTTTCGCGGTGTCGTCGATTAGCAGGATTCGCAGCATGGGGCCTCTCCGTTCAGCGTCGGGCGAGGGCGGCGTGCGGCTCGGCCAGCGCGTGCAGACGAAAGCTGCGGGCGTAGCCGTGCGGGTCGCTGCCGTCCCAACGGGTGCCATCGATCAGCTGGCTGCTGCGCATGTCCGGTCCGTCGCAGAGCACGCCAACTGCGGTGGCGGCATCGCGATACAGCGCCAGTTGCTGGACCTGGCGGGCCACCGCGAGGTAATCCGGATCTTCGCGCAGCAGGCCCCAGCGACGGAACTGGGTCATGAACCACATGCCATCGGACAGGTACGGCAGGTTGGCCCGGCCCTCATCATGCAGGCGCAAGGCGTGCGGGTCCTGCCACTGGTTGCCCAGGCCATCCTGGTAGTGGCCGAGCAGGCGCGGCTCGATGCTCGACAGCGGCGCATCCAGGTAGGCCTTGCTGCTGAGCAGTTGCGCGGTGCTGCGGCGGTTTTCGCGGCTCTGCTCGATGAAGCGGCTGGCGGCCAGCACCGCCATCACCAGGGCCCGCGCACTGTTCGGATACTGTTCGACAAAGGCCCGGGTGCAACCCAGGACTTTTTCCGGGTGATCCGGCCAGATTGATTGGCTGGTGGCCAGGGTGAAGCCCTGGCCCTGTTCGATGGCGCCCGCCGACCAGGGTTCGCCGACGCAAAATCCGTCGATGCGTCCGGCTTGCAGGTGTGCGAGCATCTGGCCTGGCGGCACCACCACGCTGTTGACGTCATGCAAGGGGTGGATGCCCTGGCTGGCCAGCCAGTAATACAGCCACATAGCATGGGTGCCGGTAGGAAAAGTCTGTGCAAAGGTCAGTTTTGTCCTGCTTTGGTGCACGAAGCGCTCCAATGCCTCGGGACTGGTCACGCCCTGACGTTGCAGCGCAGCGGACAGATTGATGCCCTGGCCGTTCTGGTTCAGGCCCATCAGCACCGCCATGTCGGCGGCCGGACTACCGCCGATGCCCAGTTGCAGCGCGTAGATCAGGCCGTACAGGCTATGCGCGGCATCCAGCTCGCCGCTGGCCAGCTTGTCGCGCAGGCCGGCCCAGGAGCTCTGGCGCTGCAGGTTAAGAGTCAGGCCGTAGGTTTGGGCGAAGCCTTGGGTCGCTGCCACCACCACCGAGGCACAATCGCTCAGGGCCATGAAACCGAGATTCAGGCAGGGCTTTTCCGGGGCATCGCTGCCGTTCACCCAAGCCAGGGAGGTTGCGGGAATAGGGTGGGTCACGTCAGTGCGCCTGTGTCGAGGGTCAGGCCGTACCGCTTGCGTGGCAGGCGTATTAACAGGGCCCAAGCAACGCATATGCCAAGGCGGCCCTGTCCCCCGGGCGACGCCACCGCTATAATCGCCCCCCTCACTCACGTCGAGCTAAGCCCGCCCATGTATACCCTGGCCCGCCAGCTGCTGTTCAAGCTCTCCCCGGAGACCTCCCATGACCTGTCCCTGGACCTGATCGGCGCCGGTGGCCGCCTGGGCCTCAACGGTTTGCTGACCAAGGCACCGGCCTCCTTGCCGGTTACCGTCATGGGCCTGAACTTCGCCAACCCGGTCGGGCTGGCGGCGGGTCTGGACAAGAACGGCGCGGCCATCGACGGTTTTGCCCAGCTGGGTTTCGGTTTTGTCGAGATCGGCACCGTCACCCCGCGTCCACAGCCGGGCAACCCCAAGCCGCGCCTGTTCCGCCTGCCGGAAGCCGAAGCGATCATCAACCGCATGGGCTTCAACAACCTGGGTGTCGACAACCTGCTCAACCGTGTGCGCGCCGCCAAATACAGCGGCATCCTCGGCATCAATATTGGCAAGAACTTCGACACTCCGGTCGAGCGCGCGGTCGACGATTACCTGATCTGCCTCGACAAGGTCTACGACCAGGCCAGCTACATCACCGTCAACGTCAGCTCGCCGAACACCCCGGGCCTGCGCAGCCTGCAGTTCGGTGATTCGCTCAAGCAACTGCTCGACGCCCTGGCCGAGCGCCGCTCGCAACTGGTGACCGAACGCGGCAAGCATGTGCCGCTGGCGATCAAGATCGCCCCGGACATGAGCGACGAAGAAACCGCGCTGGTCGCCGCAGCCCTGGTCGAGTCGGGTATGGACGCGGTGATCGCCACCAACACCACCCTCGGCCGTGAAGGCGTCGAAGGCCTGCAGCATGGTGACGAAGCAGGCGGCCTGTCGGGCGCGCCGGTGCTGGAAAAGAGCACCCACATCGTCAAGGTGCTGGCTGGCGAGCTGGGTGGCAAGTTGCCGATCATTGCTGCGGGCGGGATTACCGAAGGCAAGCATGCGGCGCAGAAGATTGCTGCCGGTGCCAGCCTGGTACAGATCTACTCGGGGTTCATCTACAAGGGCCCGGCCCTGATCCGCGAGGCAGTGGACGCCATCGCCGCCATGGGGCGCTGAAACCGCAGGCATAAAAAAGGGCCCCCTCAAGGGGCCCCTGGGCCTCAGCCCGCCGCCCGGATAGGGCGCGCATGGTAATCGGATTCAGTTCCTCGTTCAGCCAACGGCGTGAAGTTCGTTGAGTCTATGGATACCCGCAGTGCCGGTCATACCGTCCCAGTTGTCGCCGCGTCCTTCGCGCCAGCCATTGATCCATGCCTGGCGTACAGACGGTAGAGTAAAGGGGCAAAGCTCGCGGGATTTGCCGGTGACCCCATATTGGTAGCCACGTGAAAAAGCTCGTTCCAACGGATCACGCTTAAGTCTTCTCATAGGGTGTTGCCCTCACTTGTTGACTGTAATGTCCCGTCGACCTCTAGAAGGTCGGGCAGAATCGTTCTGCCGGTTTGCGCTCGCTGCCGGCGTCGCGAGCGGAAGTGTTGCCCCGTTGCGGTGACAACCTGAGACCAGTTCTAACCAATGCAGGACACAGTGTGAATGATCGTTTTGTCATAAGGACGTAACCTTTCATAGGGTCACAGGATAAGTAAATAAATGCGTCTGATTAGGATCTGGCGCAAAGCCCGCTATGATCAGGGTTTGACCTGCTGCAAAGTCATCTGGCCATCGCCGTGTGATAATTTGTAACAACAGCGGCAAAACGACGAAGGGTCATTTTTCCCGGTTTTTTGCCTGAATTTTTCGTTCTGCCCGGCAATCAAAGACTTTTCAGCCCTTGGCAAAAGTCGGATTGGCGGGCGGCCCGGCGCGAGATAAAGCGCCACTCGAACGCTGTGGAAAGGCGTTCGATTAAACATCGGAAGGGCGATGCGCTTGCCTCTCCACTTTATTGCTCAAGGCTCTGGATACCCCATGTCGGACCGTTTCGAACTTTACCTCACCTGTCCCAAAGGCCTTGAAGGCCTGCTTGCCGAAGAAGCCCGCGGCCTCGGCCTTGAAGAAGTGCGCGAGCACACTTCGGCGATCCGCGGCACGGCCGACATGGAAACCGCCTACCGGCTGTGCCTGTGGTCGCGCCTGGGCAACCGCGTACTGCTGGTGCTCAAGCGCTTCAACATGAAGAACGCCGACGACCTCTACGACGGCGTCAACGAAGTCGAGTGGCAGGATCACCTGGAGGCCAGCGGCTCGCTGGCGGTGGAATTCAGCGGCCACGGCTCGGGTATCGACAACACCCACTTCGGCGCCTTGAAGGTCAAGGATGCAATCGTCGACAAGCTGCGTACCAGCAGCGGCGAGCGCCCGTCGGTCGACAAGCTCAACCCGGACCTGCGCGTGCACCTGCGCCTGGAGCGTGGCGAGGCGATCCTGTCCCTGGACCTGTCCGGCCACAGCCTGCACCAGCGCGGCTACCGCCTGCAGCAAGGTGCGGCGCCGCTCAAGGAAAACCTCGCGGCCGCGGTGTTGATCCGCGCTGGCTGGCCACGCATCGCTGCCGAGGGCGGCGCCCTGGCCGACCCGATGTGTGGTGTGGGGACTTTCCTGGTCGAAGCCGCAATGATCGCCGCCGATATCGCACCGAACCTGCGCCGCGAGCGTTGGGGCTTCAGCGCCTGGCTCGGCCACGTGCCGGCCCTCTGGCGCAAACTCCATGATGAGGCGCTGGCCCGTGCCGAAGCCGGCCTGGCCCGCCCGCCGCTGTGGATTCGCGGCTATGAGGCCGACCCGCGGCTGATCCAGCCGGGCCGCAACAACGTTGAGCGCGCCGGCCTGAGTGACTGGGTGAAGATCTACCAGGGCGAAGTCGGCAGCTTCGAGCCGCGCCCGGACCAGAACCAGAAAGGCCTGGTGATCTGCAACCCGCCGTACGGCGAGCGCCTGGGCGACGAAGCGAGCCTGCTGTACCTCTACCAGAACCTCGGCGAGCGCCTGCGTCAGGCCTGCCTGAACTGGGAAGCGGCGGTGTTCACCGGCGCCCCGGACCTGGGCAAGCGCATGGGTATCCGCAGCCACAAGCAATATGCCTTCTGGAACGGCGCCTTGCCGTGCAAGCTGCTGCTGATCAAGGTTCAGCCCGACCAGTTCGTCACCGGCGAGCGCCGTCAGCCCGAGCGCAATGGCGAAGCTGGCGAACCGCGTACCCCGGCCGCCGTGGCCAGTGAGCCGGCACGCCTGAGCGAGGGCGGGCAGATGTTCGCCAACCGCCTGCAGAAGAACCTCAAGCAACTGGGCAAGTGGGCCAAGCGCGAGAACGTCAGCTGCTACCGCCTGTACGATGCCGACATGCCCGAGTACGCCCTGGCCATCGACCTGTACCAGGACTGGGTGCACGTGCAGGAATACGCCGCCCCGCGCTCGATCGACCCGGAAAAGGCCCAGGCGCGTCTGTTCGACGCCCTGGCAGCGATCCCTCAGGCCCTGGGCATCGACCAGAGCCGCGTGGTGGTCAAGCGTCGCGAGCGTCAGAGCGGTACCCGCCAGTACGAGCGCCAGAGCGCCCAGGGGCAGTTCCTCGAAGTGCAGGAAGGCGGCGTCAAGCTGCTGGTCAACCTCACCGATTACCTCGACACCGGGCTGTTCCTCGACCACCGCCCGATGCGCCTGCGCATTCAGCGCGAGGCTGCCGGCAAGCGCTTCCTCAACCTGTTCTGCTACACCGCCACCGCCAGTGTGCATGCGGCCAAGGGCGGCGCGCGCAGCACCACCAGTGTTGACCTGTCCAAGACTTACCTGGACTGGGCGCGGCGCAACCTGTCGCTCAATGGCTTCTCGGACAAGAATCGCCTGGAGCAGGGCGATGTCATGGCCTGGCTGCAAGCCTGTCGCGAGGAATACGAGCTGATCTTCATCGATCCGCCGACCTTCTCCAACTCCAAGCGTATGGAAGGCGTGTTTGACGTGCAGCGCGATCATGTCGAGTTGCTTGACCTGGCCGTGGCGCGCCTGGCGCCGGGCGGTGTGCTGTACTTCTCGAACAACTTCCGCAAGTTCCAGCTCGACGAAAACCTGGCTGAGCGCTACGCGGTGGAAGAGATCAGTGCCCAGACCCTGGACCCGGACTTTGCCCGTAACAGCAAGATTCACCGGGCCTGGAAAATTCAGGCGCGCTGATTGGCTGATTGTCGCGGGTGATGATTGCTACGTTAATGGCTAATGGCTATAACTCAATCAGAGCCCGCGATCCGCTGGACGCTGGCGTTTTGAGTGCTTTCTATGTCGATGCACGCCGCTCGTCCGAAGATGCTCGGCTTTGTCAGCGAGGAAGTGTCCGCCTGGCTGGTGGCCGGCGTGGCATTTGTCGCCGGCGGCCTGTTGACTGCGCTGCTGGCGCTGGCCACCCATGACCTGTACCGCCAGCAGTTGCGTCAACGCTTCGAACTGCTCGCCAGTGAGCGTTACAGCCGTATCGAAGAGCGTTTCGAGGACCAGGTGCAGCGTCTCGATGGCCTGCGCCGCTTCTTCGTGTTCTCCGAAAGCGTCACTCTCGCCGAGTTCAACGGCTACGCCAAGCCCCTGTTGTACCGGACCCAGGCCTACGCCTGGGCGCCGCGGGTGGCGGGCGATGAGCGTCAAGCGTTTGAGCGCAGCGCCGCGCAACTCCTCGGCAAGCCCTTTGCCATCCACGAACTGAATGACGCCGGCAGCCTGCAGGTAGCGGCTGAGCGTGCGCTCTATTACCCACTGTTGTACACCCAGGCCTCCAGCCACCAGGTCCAGCCCCTGGGCCTGGACATGCTCTCCCAGCCGCTGCGCCAGGCGGCCCTCGACCGTGCCCGCCAGCCCGGCAGCATGGCGGTGTCGGCACCCTTGAACCTGACCCATGTCGACCCGGCCTTCGCCCGCGGGGTATTGATGGTGGCGCCCGTTTTTGCCCCGGGCAGCGCCGCCGCCCCACCAGATGGCTACGTACTGGCGGTGATCAGCCTGCAGCAGCTGATGGCCGAGGGGCTGCCCAACCCGAGCGAGGACAACCTGGTGGTGCGCATTCTTGACCTGTCCGGGCAGGGCCAGCATGAGGTGTTGTTCCAATCCGGCAACCAGGGGGCCGACACCGATCTGACCGCCAGCCACCTGTTGCGCCTGGCCGATCACGACTATCAACTGGATATCCAGCCCAGCCTTGCCTTCATGGACGCCAATCGCTCCTCGGCGGTCGTTGCCGTGGTGCTGCTTGGCGGCCTGCTCAGCCTGTTGCTCAGCGCCTTGCTGTTCAGCCTGTTCGGCCAGCGCCAGCGTGCCCTGACCCTGGTCGAGCAGCGCACCGCCGAGTTGCGCGTCAGCGAACAGTCGCTGCGCGATACCCACAACCAGCTGCGCAGCGTGCTCGATGCCGCCACCCAGGTGGCGATCATTGCCACCAGCCTGCGCGGGGTGATCAGTACCTTTAACGCCGGCGCCGAACGCATGCTCGGCTACCACAGCGCTGAAGTCATCGGCCGCCTGACCCTGGAAGAGCTGGTCTCGCCAGAGGAGCTGCAGGCCCGGGCCCGCGCCTTGAGCCAGCGTTATGGGCGCGAGGTCAGCCCGGCCCAGGCGATGTTCGCCGAGACCGTCCAGGAGGGTGAGAGCGAGCCTGGTGAGTGGACCCTGTTGCGCAAGGATGGCAGCCACCTGCTGGCTAACATGATGGTCAGCGCGGTGCTCGATGAGCACGGCCTGTGGGTCGGCCACCTGGCCATCTGCATCGACGTTACCGAGCGCAAGCGCGTGCACGAGGCCCTGGCGGCCCGTGACCGGCTGCTGGAAAAGCTCAGCGCCGAGGTGCCCGGCGGCATTTACCAGTTTCGCCTCGACCCCGACGGCAGCTCGTGCTTCAGCTATGCCAGCGAGGGCTTGCGCGATATCTACGAGATCGAGCCGCAGCGCCTGCGCGAGGACGCCACGGCCGTGTTCGAGCGTATCCACCCCGATGACCTGGAACGGGTGCGCGCCTCGATCCGCTATTCCGCTGATCACCTCACGCCCTGGCGCGAAGAGTACCGGGTGCTGCTGCCGGTGGCCGGGATGCGCTGGATCCGCGGCGAAGCCACGCCGGAGCCGGCCGAGCAGGGGGGGACTCTGTGGCACGGCTACCTGACTGATATCTCCGATCTGAAGCGCGTCGAGGAGGAGCTGCGGGCGTTGTCGGTAACCGACTCACTGACCGGCATTCACAACCGCCGCTACTTTCAGGAGCGGCTCAAGGCCGAGCTTGAGCGGGCCCAGCGCGACAGCCAGGACCTGGCGGTGATCATGCTCGATATCGACCACTTCAAGCGCATCAACGACTTGTACGGCCATGCCGTGGGCGATCATGTGCTGCGCAGCCTGTGCCAGCGCATCAATCACCGCCTGCGCCGTACCGATGTGTTCTGCCGCCTGGGTGGCGAGGAATTCATGGTGTTGTGCCCGGGCAGCAATGCCGAGCAGGCCTATACCCTGGCCATGGAGCTCTGGCAGGGCCTGCGCAGCGTGCCGGTGGACGGGGTGGGGATGGTCACGGCGAGTTTCGGCGTGGCCGGCTGGCGCCCGGGGGAGGGCGCCGATGCCTTGCTGCTACGCGCCGACTCGGGGGTCTACGCGGCCAAGCAGGCTGGCCGCGACCGGGTCGAGGGCGAACTGCCCTGAGTCAGGCTCAGGGCTGAACGGCGGCGGTGCTGTTGACCAGTTTCGGCTGGCGGTACAGGTCGAGCAGGACCTGGTCGAGCACGGCCGAAGCCCCCCAGGGTTTGGGGTCGTTGAGGATCGCCGCGACCGCCCAGGTGTTGCCGTTGCTGTCGCGGCTGAAGCCGGCGATGGCGCGCACGGTGTTCAGGGTGCCGGTCTTGATGTGCGCCTCACCGGTCATGGCGGTGCGCTTGAGGCGCTTGCGCATGGTGCCGTCCATGCCCACCAGCGGCATCGAGCTGATGAACTCGGCAGCGTACGGGCTGTTCCAGGCCGCTTGCAGCAGGGCGGCCATTTCCCGGGTGCTGACCCGTTCGGCGCGGGACAGGCCCGAGCCGTTTTCCATGATCAGGTGCGGCGCGGTGATGCCCTTTTTCGCCAGCCACTGGCGTACTACGCGCTGGGCGGCGCGGGCGTCGTCGCCGTCGGCGTCGGTACGGAACTGCGCGCCCAGGCTCAGGAACAGCTGCTGGGCCATGGTGTTGTTACTGTATTTGTTAATGTCGCGGATGATCTCCACCAGGTCCGGGGAGTAGGCGCGGGCCAGCAGACGTGCGCTTTTCGGCACGTTGTCGACCCGGTCACGCCCCTGGATGCTACCCCCCAGTTCGTTCCAGATGGCGCGCACGGCGCCGGCGGCGTAGGTCGGGTGATCGAGCAGCGACAGGTAGGTCTGCGAGTTGCAGCCATCGCCCAGCTGGCCGCTGACCACGACGCTGACGCCGTCGGCTTGCACCACCGGGTTGTAGCGCACGTCGCCGCTGCACTGCTTGGTGTTGACCGCCTTGACCTGGTTGTCGATGCGGATGTTGGCAATCGGCGGCTCGACCGACACCAGCACCTTGCCCCCGTCGTTGCGGGCGACGAAGCGCAGCGCCTTGAGGTTGATCAGCAGCGAGTCGGGCTTGACCAGGAAGGGTTTGTTTTCGTCGCCACCATCATCGTTGAACTGCGGCAGTTGTGGCTGGATGAAGTGGCTGCGGTCGAGCACCAGGTCACCGCTGATGGTCTGTACGCCATTGGCGCGCAGGTCGCGCATCAGCAGCCAGAGCTTTTCCATGTTCAGCTTCGGGTCGCCGCCGCCCTTGAGGTACAGGTTGCCCTGCAGCACGCCGTTGCGCAGCGGGCCGTCGCTGTAGAACTCGGTTTTCCACTGGTGGGTGGGGCCGAGCATTTCCAGGGCGGCGTAGGTGGTGACCAGCTTCATGGTCGAGGCCGGGTTGACCGAGACATCGGCATTGAACACGGTCGGTGTGCCCGGGCCGTTGAGCGGCAGCATGACCAGCGACAGGGCCGAGTCCTGCAATTTGTTGGTTTTCAGCGCCTGCTGCACTTTTGGCGAAAGCGTGGTGTTGACCGCGGCGGCGTGGCTGGAAAGCGCCAGGGGCATCAGCAGGCCGGCAAGCAGAAGAGGGCGAAGAGATCTGATCATGTGCGATAAAACCCTGCGAGCGAGGGGTGAAAAAAACGGAGCGAAAAAAGGTGAAGGCCCCGATACGGAAAAATATAGCGCGCATTATGCCCCAAGCAGAACGCCCATGGGCCTGTGAATACAGGATCAAACAACAGCTTATCGGCTTTTATTCCGGCAATCGCGCGGTGAAACTGGTAAAGTGCCGCGCGTTAATACTCAAGAGGATTGTTTCATGGCCACTAACCGTTCCCGCCGTCTGCGCAAAAAACTCTGCGTGGATGAATTCCAGGAGCTGGGTTTTGAGCTGAACCTGGATTTCAAGGAAGATCTGTCCGACGAAGCCATTGACGCCTTCCTCGATGCATTCCTGGCTGACGCCATGGATGCCAATGGTCTGGACTATGTTGGCGGCGACGACTTCGGTCTGGTCTGCAAGGCCAGCCGTGGTTCGGTCACTGAAGAGCAGCGCGCTGCTGTTGAAGCCTGGCTCAAGGGCCGCAGCGAACTGACCAAGATTGAAGTCAGCCCGTTGCTGGACGCCTGGTATCCGGAAAAATCGGTCAACCCGGCTTCCTGATCCTGCTGAAACGGCGGCCCCAGTGGCCGCCGTTTTCGTTTCTGCTCCCCCGCCGCCTGTTCAGGTGGTGCCGCTGGAACAGCGCTGCTCCGGCAAGTGTTCGTGCAAATACCCCTGTAATGCCTGCTCAAGCACCGAGAGGATGTGCAGGATCTGCCGTTGCCGACGCTCCAGCATGGCCGGCGCCAGGTTGGCCTGGCAATCGGCCTCGAGCTGTTCGCAGGCGTGGATCAGGCCGTTGGCCTGAATGATCCGCGCCGGGCCGAGAATCTTGTGCGCCTGGCTCATCATTTGCGCTACATCGCGGCCAGGGTCGAGCGCCTTGAGTTGGGCGCCGTCGCGCTTGAAGCTGCGCAGCAGTTCTTCAAGCAACTGGCGCAGGTCGTTGATGCTGTTGCCGACCACAGGCTCTAGCCCTTGCAGATCGAACGGCAACTGCGCAGGCGGCGCCGGCCGGGCGCTCATCAGTGGCGCCCGGGCCAGGCGCTGGCCCAAGGCGTTGAGGCTGATAGGCTTGAGCAAACAATCATCCATGCCGACCTGGCGACAACGTTCGCGCACTTCCGGCTGGGCATTGGCGGTGTAGCCGAGAATGGTGCAGGGTGACCATTGGTACTGTCGCTCGTGGTCGCGCAACGCCTGGGTGAACTGGTAGCCGTTCATTTGCGGCATGTTGCAGTCGACGATTACCACATCGAAGTGCGCCTGACGCCAGGCGTTGAGGCCGCTGAAACCATTGTCGGCACTGGCGTGTTCGAGCCCGAGAAAGTTCAACTGCTGGGCGATCAGCAGCAGGTTTGCCGGATGGTCATCGATCACCAGGATCCGCAGCGCTGGCAGCACCGCACAGGGCACCGCTACGGGGGAGTCCGGCTTGGCCGTTTCAGCCAGCAGGGTCAGGGGCATGCTGATGCACGCACGGGTGCCCTGGCCGAACACGCTGTGCAAGCTCAGGTTGCCGCCCATCGACTGGCACAGGTCGCGGCTGATGGCCAGGCCCAGGCCGGTGCCGCTGCGGGCCAGGTTGCTGTCCGGATCGGCCTGGGCGAAGGGCAGGAACAGGCGCTGCTGGTCTTGCGGGCGAATGCCGATGCCGCTGTCCTCGACCGTTATCTTCAGGGTCGGGTGATCCGCTTGCGGGCCGGGCTCCAGAACCAGGTGCACGGTGACCTGACCCTGTTCGGTGAACTTGATCGCATTGCTGACCAGGTTGGAAAGAATCTGCTTGAACCGCAGCGGGTCGAGCAATACTTCGCAGCGTGCTTGCGTGGCGATGTCCAGGTTCAGGCGCAGGTCTTTCTGGCGGGCCACGCCATCGAACACGCGCCCGACCGACTCGACCAGCTCGGCCAGGTTAACGGGCTCTGGTGCCAGGCTCAGGTGGCCGGACTCGATACGGGCCATGTCGAGAATGTCGCCGATCAAGGCCAGCAGTTCTCTCGCCGAGTTGTAGGCCACTTCGATGGCCGGTCGGTCGATATGCCCCTGGTCGCCCCGCTTGAGGGTCAGTTCGAGCATGCCGATGATGGCGTTCATCGGCGTGCGGATTTCATGGCTGATGGTCGCCAGGAACACGCTCTTGGTGCGATTGGCATCGTCGGCGCGTTGCTTGGCCAGGCGCAGGTCCTGGATCAGTTGGCGGCGCTCGCTGATGTCGATCCAGCCGCCAATGATGCCCTGTACTTCGCCAAGCGAGTCGCGGTAAGGCAGGATCCAGTGGTAGATGGTCAGTTCCCGTTCCCTGAGCAGCAGGGGCCGGTCAACGATCAGCGGAATACCTTCGCGCATGACCTTCTGGTAATCGGCCTGGATCTGGCTGGCATAGCAGCTGTCGCCCAGGGTGCTGTCCTGGATGCGCTTGCCGAGGACGTCCTCAAGGCGCGCCTGCACCGCTTCCAGGTAACTGTCGTTGCAGCTTTGCAGCAACCCGGCACGATCGCGAACGTACATCGGGTGGGGGGTACCGTTGAGCAGTGCGCGCATGAACTCGAGCTGGTCGTTGAGGGCGCGCTCGGCGGCCTCGCGCTGCTTGATCTGGCGGCGCATCCAGGCGTTCCAGGCCAGCGACAGCAGCAACAGTAGGCTGGTACCCAGTACAACCTGGAGGATCAGGCGCTGGTACTTCTGCCAATAGGCGTCGGTTTCGGTACTGTAGCCACGCCAGCGGCTGTTGATGATGCCCAGCTCTTCCGGGGCGATGCTCAGCAACGCCTTGTCGAGGATTGACGCCAGCTCCTGGGCGCCTCGCGCCGTGGCCATGGCGAAGGTCGCAGGCTCGGCGCCGACCGAGGCGCGGATCGTCAGGTCGCGCTGGGAGGCCAGGCTGAAGTTGGCGTTGATCAGCGCGGTGATGGCCGCATCGACATGCCCGCTGGCCAGCAGCGAGGTTGAGAAGAAGGTGCTTTCCGTTTCGATCAGCTGGATGCCGGGAAAACGCTGGCGCAAGTCTTCGAACAGCGGGCTGTCGCGGGTCAGGGCCAGGCGCCGGCCGTTCATCTGCTCCAGCGAGTCCGGCTGGTCGCTGCCTTTGCGTGTCAGTAGGACGTAGGAGTTTTCCAGGTAGGGGCGGCTGATCGCCAGGGTGCCCGCGCGCCGCGGGCTGGGGGAAATTGCCGCAATGACATCGGCCTGGTCATGGTTGAGGCGGTCGATCATGTCACTGATGCCGCTGGCCCGTTGTACCTCGAAACGCAACCCGGTGCGCAGGCGGATCAGCTCCAGCAGATCGGCGGCGATGCCGCGAAAATTGCCGGCGCTGTCAAAAAAAGTCAGCGGCGCGGCGGTTTCGTTGACCACCACGCGCACCACCGGGTGGCCGCTGAGCCAGCGCTCTTCGCGTTGCGACAGCTGCAGCTTGCGGTCGGTGAGCAGCACGTCGCTGCCGGCGCTCCAGCGTTTGAAGATGCTTTCGCGGGTGCTGCTGGAGACGCTGTCGAGGGTGGCGTTGATCAGTTCCAGCAAAGGCTGGTTGCTGCGCTGCACGGCAAAGCTGAAACCGACCGGTTCGTGCTTGCCGAAATTGGCCATCTTGATGTTCTGCAAATGGCCCTGGTTGATCAGGTAATGGGTCGAGATGGTGTCACCGAGAAACACATCGGCCTGATCGAAGGCCACGGCGTTGAGGGCGTTCTGGTAGGAGGGGTAGGACTGGATGGTGGCGTCCGGGTAACTGGCCAGTACCTCGTCCATCGGCAGGTAGTGATAGACCATGCTCAGGCGCAGGCCGGCCAGGCCCATGTCGAGCGGGCGCGCCTCGTTCTCGCGGGTGACCAGCACCGGCTGGTCGACCGCGTAGGGCTTGGACAGGGCAATGCCGGGAGTTGCCGCCTCGTAGCCGTTGGTGCTGCCCAGCAGGTCGATCTGCCCTTGGGCCAGGGCCTTAACCGCATCCTGGCGGGTGGCGAAGCGCTTTACCTGGATGGGCAGGTCCAGGGCTGAGCCAATCAACCCGGCGAAATCGGCGGTCAGGCCTTCGTAGTCACGGCCGCTGGCGGTCATGTCGAACGGCGGGTAGTCCGGCGCTGAAGTACCCAGCACCAGCTGGCCCTTGCCCTTGATCCACAGGCGCTGGGCCGGAGTCAGCGACAGTTGCATGGCAATCGGCCCGGCCCGGCTGAACAGGGTGAACGGGCTGGCGGCGACTTCGTCTGCCTGCGTGACATGGCTCAGGCAGGCCAATACGCCGCACAACAACAGGGTCAGGCGCTGCCTAAGCATGAGTGGCCTCACACCAGTGCATTGCGTTTGGCCATTTCAATCAGTTCGACCAGCGAGCTGGCCTTGAGCTTTTGCATCAGCCGTTTCTTGTAGGTGCTGACAGTTTTGTTGCTGAGAAACATGCCCTGGGCAATTTCCTTATTGCTTCGGCCTTGGGCAAATAGTTGCAGCACCATTAACTCGCGGTCATTGACCTGTTTGAAAAGGTCCAGTTCCGAGGCGCAATCTTCGTGTTTGCGTGGCGGATTGATCGCTTGGCTGGGGAAGTAGTTATAACCGGAAAGCACCGCTTTTATCGCACTGAGCAGTTCACTGAGATCTTCCTGTTTGCACACATAGCCGGCAGCACCGGAGTGCATGCAGCGAATGGCAAAGAGTGCCGGCGATTGTGCGGTCAATATCAGGATTTTCAGCGGGATGCCCATGGCGTGAAAGCGTGAGAGCACTTCCAGGCCATCGAGCCGGGGGATGCTGATGTCGAGGATGATCAGGTCCGGCAGGCATTCGCGGACCATTTGCATGGCGTCTACGCCGTTGTCCGATTCGCCGACGACGCGATAGCCCTCATTCTCCAGAAGCATGCGCACCGCCAGGCGGATGACCGGGTGATCGTCGACGATGAATACAGAGTACATGGTGAAGTTTCCATAAAGGTGCCAGAGGGAGAAACGGCACCTTAGCGCAGATAGAACAGGTCGCACATGAACTCAAGGGGAGTTAAATGATATATAGGAAAAGTCCTACTGGTTTTGAAATGTAGGATTACAGGGGTTTCTGTATGGTGGCAGTGTCAATAGTGTTGATAGTAAGTTGATGTTGCGAAGGATAAGGTAAGTTTATTGTTGTTTGCAGTGTGTAGGTGGTTTCTCACGTCTTATCGGCGAAATCGTACTGCCCGAATGCCGGGCAGTACGCTGTGGTCGCGATCAGGTCGGGCTTGAGCGGCCGGTCATTTCGCGGGCCATTTCGCTGGCATAGCTGTCGGTCATCCCGGCGATGAAGTCGATCATGCGCAGGAACGAGCTGTGCAGCGAGGCGTCAGGGTCGGGTGCGTTCTTGCCGAGCAGGTCGAGGATGCGTCGGCTCTTGAACGACGGCGTGCGTCCGCCATGTTGCTCAAGGGCCGCCCCACAGAACGAGTTGAGCAAAATCTCCAGGGTGGTGTAGGCACCAATTTCGTGCAGGGTCTTGCGTTTATCCTGGAAGATTTTCTTGCGCGCAATGTCCTTGGCCTGCAGCACGCAACGTTTGGCCGGGCCGTGCATGTGTTCGACCAGATCGCCGCCGAGGGTGCCGGCCAGCAGGGCGTCCTGTTGCTCGACAAAGGCGCGTGCGGCGGCGTTGGTCAGATGTTCGATGGCCTTGCCACGCAGGATCGCCAGCTTGCGTCGGCGCGAATCGTCGGGGCCCAGCTGGCGATAGGTTTCCGGCAGGTCGTCGCCCACCAGGCTGAGCAACAGCGACTCGACCTCGGCATAGTCGAGCAGGTCCATTTCCAGGCCGTCCTCGAGGTCGATCAGCGCATAGCAGATGTCATCGGCGGCCTCCATCAGGTACACCAGCGGATGACGCGCCCAGCGTTGCTCTTCAAGCTGCGGCAGACCGAGCTTGCGGGCGATCTGTTCAAGCAGCACCAGTTCGCTCTGGTAACAGCCGAACTTGTGCTTCTTGTAGCCCAGGGCGTCGGCATGGCGGGCGGTCCAGGGGTACTTTAGGTAGGTGCCGAGGGTGGCATAGGTCAGCCGGGTGCCGCCGTCGAACTGGTGGTATTCGAGCTGGGTAAGCACCCGAAAGCCCTGGGCGTTGCCTTCGAAGTTGAGGAAGTCGGCGCGTTCGGCCTCGCTCATGGCGTCGAGCCAGCCACGCCCGGCGGCCTGCTGGAACCAGTGGCGGATGGCGTCTTCGCCGGAGTGGCCGAACGGCGGGTTGCCGATGTCATGGGCCAGGCAGGCGGACTGCACGACCATGCCCAGGTCGCTGGGTTCGCACCATTGCGGCAGGCTGGCGCGCAGGGTTTCGCCGACGCGCATGCCCAATGAGCGGCCGACGCAGCTGACTTCCAGGGAGTGGGTCAGGCGGGTGTGGATGTGGTCGTTGCTGGACACCGGATGAACCTGGGTTTTGCGCCCCAGGCGGCGGAAGGCGCCGGAGAAGATGATCCGGTCGTGGTCTTTGTGGAACGGGCTGCGGCCGAGTTCTTCGGGGCTGTGCAGGGGTTTGCCGAGGCGTTCGCGGGTGAGCAGGGTGTGCCAATCCAAGGCCATTTCTCCGGGGTTTTGGGGCAGGTTGGTAGCTTCGGGGTTTGGGTCGGGGGGTGCAAGTGTGTTCTTGCGATCTGTGGGCTTACCCATTTGATCGGGTGTACTGGCGGGCCCCTTCCGCCTTTACGGCGGCTTACTTTTTTCAGTCGAAAAAAAAGTAAGCAAAAATTCTCGCCCCACCAGTGGGCCCTGCGCTGCGCTTCGGGTTCCCTCGCTCCGGCGTCGCTACGGGGCATTGCGAACTACGAGTTGCAAGCAACTCTACGTTTCGCAACTTCGGCTGACGCCGAAGGTGCTGCGCACTCGCCCCTTCGCAACACCTGCACTCGGCCCTTCTGGTTAACGGGGCCGGGTAGATCAAGAGCAGATCAAGATCAACAGCACAATTCGCTTCGCTCTTGCTAAGCCGCAGATCTGTGGGAGCGGGCTTGACCCGCGATCGAGCGCGCAGCGGTCGTAGTTCAGGCGCTGCACTTAACGCTTGCTACCAGCCCCTTGCATGGCCAGTTTCAACAGCGGAATCAAGCTGGTCCCCAGGCGCACCAGGCGGCTGACGCTGCCGCTGCGGGCGCCTTTGCCGGTGAGGAAGCCCAGCAACACCACGGCGCCAATGCCCCATAGCGGCGCGTGCTTGATGCCCAGGCCGCCTTGCAGCGAATCGCCCATGGCGCGCAAGCGGGTCAGGGGGTTGAGCAGTTGCCCGGATTCGTGGCGAATTTCCTGGCGGTGCATCTCCAGGCGCAGGCGTACCAGGGCCTTGCGCAATTCGCGGCGGTTGGTGGTTTGCGGCAGTTCTGGCAGGCTCATGGCAACAGGCGCTCCCGGTCCTTGGCAAGTTCTTCGAGGGTCGAGCTGAACGGCGACGATTCATCGAACACCGCTGCCTTCAGGCGCAGGCCGCAAAACACTGCGGCAAGCCCGTAAAACACGCACAGGCCGATGATGCCGGCCAGGCGGTAGCTGTCCCAGAGCATCACCAGCACCAGGCCGGAGAGGGCGGTCAACAGCAGCAGGGCAAACACCAGGGCCAGCCCGGCGAACAGCAGCAGGCTCAGGGTTCGGGCTTTCTGCTCCTGCAGCTCGATGCCGAACAATTCGACATGCCCATGCAACAGGCCCAGTACTGCCGCGCCCAGGCGCTTGCTGGAGGGGCCGGCACCGGCCAGTGGTTCGCTTTCCATGCTCGGTCCTCAGCGGCGGGTGGCCAACAGGCCGATCAGAAACCCTACGCCGGCGGCAATGCCGATCGACTGCCAGGGGTTGCTCTGCACGTAGTCTTCGGTGGCGCTCAGGGCCGCCTGGCCGCGCTCGCGGACCGAGTCCTGGGTCAGTTGCAGGGTTTCCCGGGCGCGCAGCAGGCTGTCGTGGATCTGCTCGCGCAGGTCGTCGGCCTGATCGCCGGCCAGGGTTGCAGTGTGTTCCAGCAGCTTCTCGGTATCGCGTACCAGGGCCTGGAAGTCAGCCATCAATATGTCTTGAGCAGTCTTTGCCGATTTGCTGGCCATGGGGCTCTCCCTAACAGTGTGTGTGGCTATTTCGAGTCGTGGGCGCGGGCGAAGGTTCAAGTGCATTTGGCTGGTACAGCTTTTGCTTTGCCTTGGTGCGCCAGGACCGGTGCCCGCGCCGATTGTGGGCGCTGGACAATGCCGGACCTGTAAACCTTAACCCAATCCATGACAAACCCAAGGAAAAACTCCCGTATCACCCGGATCGGCCAGGGAGGTGGCCGTCACAACGATCCAGGCTGGTGCACCAAGGAGTACTTCTGGGCTGTCTTGGTGCTTTTTTTTGCAGGCCTGCCGACTCCATGGAAAATTTGCAAAGCGCGGTGGACACCCTGGTCCACGGTTCCAACACGCTGTTCATCCTGCTGGGGGCGGTGATGGTCCTGGCCATGCACGCAGGCTTCGCCTTCCTCGAGGTGGGCACGGTGCGGCACAAGAACCAGGTCAACGCCTTGTCGAAGATTCTCAGCGACTTTGCCGTCTCGACCCTGGCGTACTTTTTTGTCGGCTACTGGATTTCCTATGGCGTGAGTTTTCTCCAGCCGGCCCAGGTATTGAGCCAGGAGCATGGCTATAGCCTGGTGAAGTTCTTCTTCCTGTTGACCTTTGCCGCGGCAATCCCGGCGATTATCTCCGGCGGCATTGCCGAGCGGGCGCGCTTTGCCCCGCAATTGTGCGCCACGGTGCTGATCGTTGCCTTCGTCTATCCGTTTTTCGAAGGCATCGTCTGGAATGGCAACTTTGGCCTGCAAGCCTGGCTGACGGCACGCTTTGGCGCAGGCTTTCATGACTTTGCCGGCTCCGTGGTGGTGCATGCCATGGGCGGCTGGCTGGCGCTGGCGGCGGTATTGTTGCTGGGGCCGCGCAACGGCCGCTATCGCGACGGCAAGCTGGTGGCCTTTGCGCCGTCGAATATTCCGTTTCTTGCCCTGGGTTCGTGGATTCTGATTGTCGGCTGGTTCGGCTTCAACGTCATGAGCGCGCAAACCCTGCAAGGGGTTAGTGGCCTGGTGGCGGTCAATTCCTTGATGGCCATGGTCGGCGGTACTGTCGCCGCCTTGCTGGTCGGGCGTAACGACCCGGGCTTCCTGCACAACGGCCCGCTGGCCGGGCTGGTGGCGGTGTGCGCAGGTTCTGACCTGATGCACCCGGTGGGGGCGCTGGCCACCGGGGCGATTGCCGGGGCCTTGTTTGTCTGGTGTTTTATTGCCGCGCAGAACACCTGGAAGATCGACGACGTACTGGGCGTGTGGCCGCTGCATGGTTTGTGCGGGGTATGGGGCGGGATCGCCTGTGGAATCTTCGGTCAGAGCGCGCTGGGTGGTTTGGGTGGGGTGAGCCTGGCCAGCCAGCTGATCGGCAGCCTGGCCGGGGTGCTGGTGGCGTTGCTCGGTGGCTTTGCCGTCTATGGCAGCATCAAGTTGCTGCACGGCTTGCGCCTGAGTCAGGAGCAGGAGTACTACGGCGCCGACCTGTCGATTCACAAGATCGGCGCCACCAGTCAGGACTGAACGGCTCAGCGCCCGGCGAGCAAGCGCGCCTCGCAGGCTTCTACCGCGCTCAATGGGCCGCTGACCAATACGGCATCGCCGGCGTGCAGGCAGGTGCCGGTGTCGACATTCAGCTCCTCGCCTTGGCGCTGTACCGCCTGCAACTCAACGCCCAGTTGCTCCAGGCCCAGCTCGCTCAAGGGACGGCCGCAGGCGTAGGCTTCGGCGCCGAGGTTGACCGCGTGCATCATCGCCTTGGGCAGGCCCTCGCTGTCGACCGGGCTGGTCTGGGCGCCATGGTAGAAGGCATGCAGCAAGCGGTAGCGGGTTTTGCGCACTTCATCGACACGCTGCTGCACCTGCTCTTGCGGCAGGCCGAGCATGACCAGGGCGTGGGAGGCCAGCATCAGGCTCGACTCCAGTAACTCCGGGACCACCGCCGTGGCGCCAGCGGCGCGCAATTCTTCGCGCTGACTGTCGTCACGGGTGCGCACCAGGATCTGCACCTGGGCATGACGCTCGCGGGCGGCTTTCAACACGCTCAGGGCAATGTCGGTCTTGTCCACGGCAATCACCAGCAGGCGCGCGCGTTCAAGGCCGATGGCGGTGAGCAGTTCGCCGCGCCGCGAGTCGCCGTAATGCACGCAGTTTTCCCCGGCGGCGGCTTCCTGAACGCGCACCGGGTCATCGTCAAGGGCAATAAAGGGTATGTTCTCGCGCCGCAGGAAGCGCCCGATCGATTGGCCGACGCGGCCGTAGCCGCAGATCAGCACGTGGCCATTCATTGCCGCGCTTTGCGCTTCGATCTCTTCCAGGTGGATCTCCTGGTTGGGCTTGCGGTGCAGGCGGGCGGCGATGCTCGGCGCTGCGCGCAGCAGTAGCGGGGTGACCAGCATCGAGCAGAAGGTCGCGGCCAGTAGCAGGTTGCCCAGCTCTTCTGGCAGCAGGCGGGTCTGTTGCATCTGCGCCATCAGGGCGAAACAGAACTCGCCACCCTGGGCCAGGGCCAGGCCGCTGCGCCAGGCGGTCTCGGCATCACTGCCGCGCAAGCGCACCAGGGCGGCCACCACCACACCTTTGATCAGCAGCAGGGCGAGGGTCAGGGCAAGCAGTTGCCAGCCGTGGCTGGCGAACAACTGCAGGTCGATGAGCATGCCGATACTGACGAAGAACAGCCCGAGCAGAATGTCGCGGAACGGGCGGATATCGGCTTCGATCTGATGGCGATAATTGCTTTCACCCAGCAACATGCCAGCGAGAAACGCGCCCAGGGCCGGGGACAACCCCAGCAGGTGGGTCAGCCAGGCGGTCAACAGCACGATCACTAGCGCCAGCAAGACGAACAGCTCAGCTGAATGCGAGCTGGCCACCTCATGGAACAGCCGCGGCAGCAGCCAGCGGCTGGCCAGCAGCAGGCCGAAGAAGAGGATCACGGTCTTGCCCAGGGTCAGCGGCAAAGCCCAGTACCAGGCCTGGCCGCCTTGACCGGCAAACACCGGGACCAGGGTCAGCAGCAGCACCGCCACCACGTCCTGGAACAGCAGCACGCCGATGGCATTCTGGCCATGGCTGCTGAAGATTTCGCCAAGGCTGGTCAGCTCCTTGCTGACGATCGCCGTCGACGACAGCGCCAGGCCTGCGCCGAGCATCAGGGCGACGTTGGGTTGCATACCGAGCAGCACCAGCAGGCCGGCGAGGAGGATGCTGGTGCAGATCACCTGCAGGCTGCCGAGGCCAAACACCACCTTGCGCAAGGCGAGCATTTTCGACAGGGAAAATTCCAGTCCCAGGGAAAACAGCAAAAACACCACACCCATTTCAGCCAGGTCCGGCAGCTCTTCGCTTTCGTTGACCCAGTCCAGGGCGGTAGGGCCGACGAACAGGCCGACACACAAATAGCCAAGTACCGGTGGCAACTTCAGGCGCCGGAAGAACGCAATGACGACCAGCGATGAGGCCAGGATGATCAACAGGTTGGCAAACACAAAACACTCCCTTGCGAAAACAGCGGAAAAACCATTAAGTCTGAACGACTTACGCGATTTGGCCGTTGATGTACATCAGCACTTCATTGCCGTTGGCCAGCTTCAGGGGCGGCGCTCGACTGGCCCCGATTGCAGACCTAGAATAATGATCCGTTCCTACAGATGCTGGTACCCATAAATGCTTCCTGAATGCCAATTGTTCGGCACCTTGGGCTGTCACCTGTGCGAAGTGGCCGAGGGGCTGCTGATGCCGTTTGTCGAGCATGGCCTGATGGTCGAACTGGTCGATATCGCCGAGCACGAGGGGATGATCGACACCTATGGCCTGCGCATTCCGGTGCTGCGCCGTTGCGATACCAGGGCCGAGCTGAACTGGCCGTTTGACTCTGAACAGGTGGTGACCTTCTTGCAGTAAAGCAGGGGGCGCGGGGAGCGGCTTCCTGTCGTGCGTTGATTCAAGGGTGCGAGGACAATCCCTGGCGAATACACAATGCCAAGGAATGGTCCCATGCAGCTGTCCGCACATTTTTCCCTCGCCGAGATGATTACCTCGGAGACTGCCGCTCGTCGTGGTATCGACAATACCCCCGAAGCGCAGGTCATCAGTAACCTGCAACGACTGTGCACTGTGCTTGAAGAGGTTCGCAGCCTGGTCGGCCGGCCGATTCGAGTCAGCAGCGGCTACCGTTCACCGGCCCTCAACAAGGCAATCGGTGGCTCGCCCAGGAGTGCGCATACCCTCGGCCTGGCGGTGGATATCAATGTGGCCGGGCTGGCGCCGAGCGAACTGGCCAGGCGAATCATGGACAGTGAGGTGATGTTCGATCAGTTGATCCTCGAATACGACCAGTGGGTGCATTTTGGCCTCAGCACGCAAGTGCCACGCCGTCAGGTGCTGACCATTCGCCGCGGTAGTGGCTACCTGCCGGGTCTGGTCTGACAGCTGTCGTCTGATTGACGCAGGCGACTTCTCTGAATATGCTGTATATAAATACAGTAAAGGGATGGCGCTTGCGTCGAGGGTCCGGATCAATGGTCAATGTCGAACAACTGAAATACTCCGTCAATCGCATGGCTGTCGAGGTCGTGAGTGAAGCGGTGCTCGAGTTGCGCCTTGACGGCCTGGTGCTGGAAGGCAAGACGCCGTTCAATAAAGTGCATTTCAATACCTGCTTCGCCGAGATCGAGGCGCTGTTCCAGCGCGCGGGTTACCACCGGCCGCTGGATGTGGTCGGTTACCAGGGGTTGTTGTACGCCCTTTACGACCCCGGCCGCTGGGAGGCGGTCGAGGTGCTGCGCTGGCTCAAGGAGTTCACCGAGGCTGCAGCCACCGAAGCTGGCTGAGCGGGCGGGCATGGGCGATAATGCCCGGTCCTTTCGTCCTGAGTGTTCCCATGGCCACGCCTCCCTTCGATCCGGCACAGCATCAAGCCAGTACTGTCTGCCTGCCGCCCGGCAACTGGGCGACGGTGGTCGATTGCCTGAGCGAGCACTTCAAGGCCATCGGTCGCGAGCAGTGGCTCGATCGTATCGCCCGCGGCCGGGTGCTCGATGCCCAGGGTGCGCCGATCAATGCCGCGCTTGCCTACCGTCCGGGCCTGCGCATTCACTACTTTCGTGAAGTGCCGAACGAAAAACCGATCCCGGTCGAAGAGGCCATCCTGCACATCGATGAGCACCTGGTGGTTGCCGACAAGCCGCATTTCCTGCCAGTCACCCCGACCGGCGAATATGTCGAGCAGACCTTGCTGCGCCGGCTGATCCGCCGCCTGGACAATCCCCACCTGGTGCCCTTGCACCGCATCGACCGGCACACCGCCGGGCTGGTGCTGTTCTCGGCCAACCCGCAGAGCCGTTCGGCCTATCAGTCGCTGTTTCCCAACCGGCAGATCGACAAGCGCTACCAGGCCATCGCCCGCGCCTTGCCCGAGCGTGAGTTTCCACTGGTGCACAAAAGTCGCCTGGTCAATGGCGAGCCGTTCTTCCGCATGCAGGAAGTGGAAGGGGTGAGCAACAGCGAAACCCTGGCCCAGGTGCTGGAGAAGAATGGCGAGCTGTGGCGCTACGGGCTGTCGCCGGTGACCGGCAAGACGCACCAGCTGCGCGTGCACATGACCGCCCTGGGCGCGAGCATTTGCAACGATCCGTTCTATCCGGACATCGTTCAGGGGCCGGACGACTACAGCAAGCCGCTGAAACTGCTGGCGCACAGCCTGCGTTTCAATGACCCGTTGAGCGGTGCAGAGCGATACTTTGAAAGCCGGCTGACGCTCGACTGGTAAGGCGGGGAGCCGCGCACCGCCAATGGCGATGCGCGGCCGGGCTTAGCGGTTGAAGCGTTCCACCAGCGAGTACTGGCTGGTGGCGGTGCGGGTCAGTTCTTCGCTGAGCAGCGCCGAGTGCTGGGCCTGTTCCGAGGTCTGGTCGGCCAGTTGGGCGATGGTACTGATGTTGCGGCTGATCTCGTCGGCCACCGCAGTCTGCTCTTCAGTGGCAGCAGCAATTTGCGTGGCCATGTCGGTGATGTTGGCTACCGCTTCGCTGATGCCGACCAATGCCTGGTCGGCTTCCATCACCCGTGCAACGCCTTCTTCAGCCTGGCGATGACCGCTTTCCATGGTCTGCACGGCGCTGTTGGCAGTCTGTTGCAGTTTGGCGATCAGGCCGTGGATCTGCCCGGTGGATTCGGCGGTGCGTTGCGCCAGCTGGCGCACTTCGTCGGCCACTACGGCAAAGCCGCGGCCCATCTCACCGGCCCGGGCCGCTTCGATGGCGGCGTTCAGGGCCAGCAGGTTGGTCTGGTCGGCAATGCCCTTGATCACATCGACCACGCCACCGATTTCGTCGCTGTCGCGAGCCAGCTGAGTCACGGTCAGGCCGGTCTCGCCGACGGCAGCCGACAGGCGCTGGATGGCTTCGCGGGTTTCCCCGGCGATGTCACGGCCGCGCCCGGTCAGGCGATTGGCTTCCTGAGTGGCATCGGCCGTGCGCTGGACGTGGTTGGCCACTTCCTGGGTGGTGGCGGCCATCTGGTTGACGGCGGCGGCAACCTGTTCGGTTTCCACGCGCTGGCGTTCCAGGCCCGAGGAGCTGTTGTGGGCCAGGGTATCGGACTGGCGCGCCTGCTCGTTGAGGTGCTCGGCGGTATCCTGCAGGCGGGTCAGGCAGGTTTTCATCCGCGCATCCTGGCTGAGCATGGCCATTTCCAGGCGCGCCTGCACGCCGCGGCTGTCGGTGTACATCTGCGCGATCAGCGGGTCGGAAGTGGCTTGTTCGGCCAGGCGCAGCAGGCGCTTGAGGCCGCGTTGCTGCCAGCTCAGGCCAAGCAGGCCGAGCGGCACCGAAAGGCCGGCGGCCAGGGCAAAGCCCCAGGAATGGCCGAGCCAGTTGCCGATCAGGAAGCCGATCTGGCTGATGAGGATGAACGGCAGCCAGTCCTGCACCACCGGCAGCCACTTGTCGCGGCGCGGAATGGCCGGCTTGCCCTGGTTGATGCGCTGGTACAGCGCTTCGGCGCGGCGTACCTGTTCGGCGGTGGGCTTGACCCGCACCGATTCGAAGCCCACCACCTGGTTGCTCTCGAACACCGGCGTAACATAGGCGTTGACCCAGTAATGGTCACCCGACTTGCAGCGGTTCTTGACGATGCCCATCCATGGCAGGCCTTGCTTGAGCGTGGTCCACATATGCGCAAACACAGCAGGCGGCACATCCGGGTGGCGGACCAGGTTGTGCGGTGCGCGCATCAGCTCCTCGCGGGAGAAGCCGCTGATTTCGACGAAGGCGTCGTTGCAGTAAGTGATAACGCCCTTGGCATCAGTGGTCGAAATCAACCGTTGCTGAGCTGGGAAAGTCCGTTCGCGCTGGGTAATCGGCTGGTTGTTACGCATTAGCTGTTCAATCCGCAAGGCTTTCGAGAGGTATCGGCACGCCGGGGGTTTTGTTGAATGAATATTTGCAGGGCTTGATTTCGATCAATGAGTCCTGATCTGACCTGCGCTAAGTCACTCGTGCAAAGTTCAACAAATTAGCTGCATTCTTTCATGTTTTTGACACAAAAGTCAGCTAATGACCGCAAGTTCACAACGGCGCCAGCATCGGGTAACTGAAACCGGCGAAATGCGCCAGGTTCAGGCCGAAATGGCAGAGTACTGCGGCGAAAATGCCGCCATGACGGTATGCCAGGCCGTAGCCGACACCGGCAAGCCCAGCCAGCAGCACCCATTGCCAGCCGCCACCGAGATGGGCCAGGCCGAACAGGCTGGCGGCCAGCAGCAGGGCCAGGTTCTGGTTTTTCAGCAGGCGTTGCAGGCCGCCCTGGATGTAGCCGCGAAACAGCAACTCTTCGGTCAGGCACACCAGCAGCAGGTTGTTCATGGCCCAGATCCACGCCTGTTCAGGCCACTTCGGCGCCCAGGCGATCATTGCCAGCAGCCAGGCGCCGCCCAGGCAGACCGCGATGACCAATGGCAAGGTCCAGGCCAGGCTCGCCAGTGGGCGCTTGTTCTTCAGAGCCAGCACCCAGGGGCACGCCAGCAGCAGCCAGAAGCCGATCAGCGGCTTGTCGAGGTTCAGGTACATGGAGAAGGGCAGGGCTTCGCTGCTAAAACGCACCTTGTCGATGACCTTGGCGCCGCTGAAACCGGGCAGCATGTGCAGGGCCAGGGCAAAGGCCAGGAGCACGAACAGGGCATGGCCGACCAGCTTTTGCCAGAGGCTCGCGCGGCGTACCAGCAAGCCTGCACACAGCAGGGCAATCAGGGTGGGCAGGGCCAGCAGGCCGAGGTTGCCCTTGAGCAGGGCGAAGAGGTAACCGAGGCCGAGCAGCGCCAGGCCGATCCATTGCGGGGCAAGCATGAGACATCCTTTGAAAAGCAAAACGTGAAACCTTCGACTGCGCTTTTACAATCGAGGACACGCCACTCGGCCATCCTTTGGCCATTACTGCTTATCGTACGTGGTCTGCTCCATCAGGCAAAGGCCCGGTCACAGGGACCGGGCCGTTACTTCAGGCTGCGATCAATTGCCGCAGTACATAGTGAAGAATCCCGCCGGCCTTGAAGTACTCCACTTCATTGAGGGTATCGATGCGGCACAGCACTTCGATCTGCTCCTGGCGACCGTCCTCGCGGGTGATCTTCAGGTTCAGGGTCATGTGCGGCTGCACCTGTGCATGGCTCAGGCCAAGAATGTCGATGCGCTCGCGGCCGTCCAGGGCCAGGCTCTTGCGGTTCTGCCCGGGCTTGAATTGCAACGGCAACACGCCCATGCCCACCAGGTTGGAGCGGTGGATGCGTTCGAAGCTCTCCGCCAGCACTGCCTTGACCCCCAGCAGGTTGGTGCCCTTGGCGGCCCAGTCGCGGCTGGAGCCGGTGCCGTATTCCTGGCCGGCAATCACCACCAGTGGCGTGCGATCGGCCTGGTAGCGCATGGCCGCGTCGTAGATCGCCATCTTCTCGCCGCTGGGCACATAGAGAGTGTTGCCGCCTTCTTCACCGCCGAGCATCTCGTTGCGAATGCGGATATTGGCGAAGGTGCCGCGCATCATCACTTCATGGTTGCCCCGGCGTGAGCCGTAGGAGTTGAAGTCGCGCGGCTCGACGCCCTTCTCCCGCAGGTAACGTCCGGCCGGGCTGTCGGCCTTGATGTTGCCGGCCGGGGAAATGTGGTCGGTGGTCACCGAATCGCCCAGCAGGGCCAGGACCCTGGCGCCGTGAATATCCTCGATGACCGGCAGCGGCCCGGTAATGTCGTCAAAGAACGGCGGATGCTGGATGTAGGTGGAATCGTCCTGCCAGACATAGGTGGCCGCCTGCGGTACTTCGATGGCTTGCCATTGGGCGTCGCCGGCAAACACCTCGGCGTACTCCTTGTGGAACATCGCGGTATCGACGCTGGCCACGGCGTCGGCAATTTCTTTCTGGCTGGGCCAGATGTCGCGCAGGTACACCGGCTGGCCATCCTTGCCGACGCCCAGCGGTTCGCGGCTGATATCCACGCGCACGCTGCCGGCCAGGGCATAGGCGACCACCAGCGGTGGCGAGGCCAGCCAGTTGGTTTTCACCAGCGGGTGCACGCGGCCCTCGAAGTTGCGGTTGCCCGAGAGCACCGAGGCGACGGTGAGGTCGGCGCTGGTGATGGCTTTTTCGATGGCGTCGTCCAGCGGGCCGGAGTTGCCGATGCAGGTGGTGCAGCCATAGCCCACCAGGTCGAAGCCCAAGGCGTCGAGGTATTGGGTCAGGCCGGCGGCCTTGTAGTAGTCGGTAACCACCTTGGAGCCGGGGGCCAGCGAGCTCTTGACCCAGGGCTTGCGCTGCAGGCCTTTTTCCACTGCCTTTTTCGCCACCAGCCCGGCTGCCATCATCACGCTGGGGTTGGAGGTGTTGGTGCAGGAGGTGATCGCCGCGATCACCACCGCGCCGTTTCTGAGCAGGTGTTGCTGGCCCTGGTATTCATAGCTGACTTCACCGGCCTGGTCGGCATTGCCCACCGCCACGCCGCCACCGCCTTCGCTTTCAAGGCGACCTTCTTCCTTGCTCGAGGGCTTGAGTTGCAGGCCGATGAAGTCATCGAAGGCCTGGCTGACATTGCCCAGGGCGACGCGGTCTTGTGGGCGCTTGGGCCCGGCCAGGCTCGCTTCGACTTCGTTCATGTCCAGGGCCAGGGCGTCGGTGAACACCGGCTCCTGGCCGGGCAGGCGCCACAGGCCCTGGGCTTTGCAGTAAGCCTCGACCAGTTTCACCGTGGCTTCAGGACGGCCCGACAGGCGCAGGTAATCGAGGGTGATCTGGTCGACCGGGAAGAAGCCGCAGGTGGCGCCATACTCCGGTGCCATATTGGCGATGGTGGCGCGGTCAGCCAGGGGCAGGTCGGCCAGGCCGTCGCCGTAGAACTCGACGAATTTGCCGACCACGCCCTTTTTACGCAGCATCTGCGTGACGGTCAGCACCAGGTCGGTGGCGGTGATGCCTTCGCGCAGCTTGCCGGTCAGCTTGAAACCGATCACTTCCGGGATCAGCATCGACACCGGCTGGCCGAGCATTGCAGCCTCCGCCTCGATACCGCCGACGCCCCAGCCGAGCACGCCCAGGCCGTTGATCATGGTGGTGTGCGAGTCGGTGCCGACCAGGGTGTCGGGGAAGGCGTAGGTGCGCCCGTCTTCTTCACGGGTCCAGACGGTGCGCCCCAGGTACTCGAGGTTGACCTGGTGGCAGATACCGGTGCCCGGCGGCACCACGCTGAAGTTGTCGAAAGCATTCTGGCCCCAGCGCAGGAAGGCGTAGCGTTCGCCGTTGCGCTGCATTTCGATGTCGACGTTCTGGGCAAAGGCCTGCTGGCTGGCGTAGCGGTCGACCATCACCGAGTGATCGATGACCAGGTCCACCGGCGACAACGGGTTGATCCGCTGCGGATCGCCGCCGGCCTTGGCCATGGCCGCGCGCATGGCGGCGAGGTCGACCACCGCCGGTACGCCGGTAAAGTCCTGCATCAGCACCCGCGCCGGGCGGTACTGGATTTCGCGGTCGGAACGCCGCTCCTTGAGCCAGTTGGCCAGCGCCGAAAGGTCGCCGCTGGTGACGGTCTTGCCGTCTTCCCAGCGCAGCAGGTTTTCCAGCAGCACTTTCAGCGACATCGGCAGGCGCTGCAGGTCGCCGAGGCTGTGGGCGGCGTCGGGCAGGCTGTAATAGTGGTAGAGACGATCATCGACCGTCAGGGTCTTGAGGGTTTTCAGGCTATCGAGCGAGGGCATTACCAACTCCTTCTGCGCCGGTGATCGGCAATCTTCCCTGCTGTCGCCGGTTCACCGCCTCTGTGACAGTCCGCACGGCACGGACCTGGCTGAACGGTCAGGGTAGCCCTGTTTGGCGGACCTGACCATGTACTGGACCGGCCGGAAGTGTCGCAGGTTCCGATCTTCCTTTATCATTCGCCGATTTACCGGCGCTGCGTATTGCGCCCGGTCAGGGTTGGCGGTAATGGCCGTCAGCCGTCCTGGAGTGAAGATGAATACCCTGTTTATGCATTGCCGGCCCGGTTTCGAGAGCGAAGTCTGTGCCGAAATCGCCGAGCACGCCGCGCGCCTGAATGTCGCCGGCTATGCCAAGGCCAAGCCGCAGAGCGCCTGCGCCGAGTTCATCTGCAACGACGCCGAAGGTGCCGAGCAACTGATGCGCGAGCTGCGTTTTGCCCAGCTGATCTTCCCCCGGCAATGGGCCCGCGGCGCGTTCATCGAGCTGCCGGAAACCGACCGCATCAGCGTTCTGCTCGAGGCCCTGGCCGATTACCCGCAGTGTGGCAGCCTGTGGCTGGAGGTGATGGACACCAACGATGGCAAAGAGCTGTCGACCTTCTGTCGCAAGTTTGAAGTGCCGTTGCGCAAGGCCCTGAGCAAGGCCGGGCGCCTGGTTGAGGATGCGCACAAACCACGATTGCTGCTGACCTTCGTCAGCGGCCGGCGGGTGTTTGTCGGCCTGGCGGCGGCGGATAACTCGGCGATGTGGCCGATGGGTATTCCGCGCCTGAAGTTCCCCCGCGAAGCGCCGAGCCGTTCAACCCTCAAGCTGGAAGAGGCCTGGCACCACTTCATCCCTCGCGATCAGTGGGATGCGCGCCTGTCCGATGACATGACCGGGGTTGACCTGGGCGCTGCGCCGGGCGGCTGGACTTATCAACTGGTCAAGCGCGGCATGCTGGTGACCGCCATCGACAACGGGCCGATGGCTGAGAGCCTGATGGACACCGGCCTGGTCCAGCACCTGATGGCCGACGGCTTTACCTACAAGCCCAGGCAGACCGTGGACTGGATGGTCTGTGACATCGTCGAGAAGCCGGCGCGCAGTGCCGCCTTGCTGGAAACCTGGCTCGGCGAGGGCTTGTGCCGCGAGGCGGTGGTCAACCTCAAGCTGCCGATGAAGCAGCGTTACGCCGAAGTGCGGCGCCTGCTCGAGCGCATCGAAGAGGGCTTCAAGGCGCGCAAGGTCAAGGTCTCGATTGGCTGCAAGCAGCTGTATCACGACCGCGAAGAAGTGACCTGCCACCTGCGGCGCCTGGATCTGAAACCGCGCTGAGGCTGCGGGAGCGGCTTGAGCGACAATAGCTGATTGTTTCCGGAGTTCTACATGACTGACTTCACCCCAGATGCCATCCTCGACGCCACCGGCCTGAACTGCCCGGAGCCGGTGATGATGCTGCACCAGTACATTCGCGACCTGGCCCCCGGCGGCCTGCTCAAGGTGATCGCCACCGATCCCTCGACCCGTCGCGATATCCCCAAGTTCTGCGTGTTCCTCGACCATGAACTGGTCCAGCAGCAGGAAGAGGCGGGCACTTACCTGTACTGGATCCGCAAGAAGCTCGGTTAACGCTTTTCAGCGCGGCGAATGTGCTTGGCGCTGCTGCGCGCCAAGCGAATCGCCAGCATCAGCGCCGCGCAGGTGAGGCCGGCAATCAGGCCTTCCCACAGGCCGTTAGGGCCGCTTGCCGGGCCGAACAGGTCGGTCAGGCCGAGCACGTAACCCACCGGCAAGCCGATGCCCCAGTAGGCGAACAGGGTCAGGATCATGGTCACCCGGGTGTCCTGGTAACCGCGCAGGGCGCCGGCGGCAATCACCTGGATGGCGTCGGAGAACTGATACAGCGCGGCATACACGATCAGCATCGCGGCAATCTGGATCACCGCCGTGTCCGGGGTGTAGATCGAGGCGATGGGCTCGCGCATCAGCAGGATCAGGCTGGCCGAGAAGCAGGCAAACACCAGCGCCGCACCCAGGCCCACCAGGGCGGCGAAGCGCGCCTGGCGCGGTAGCCCGGCGCCGATCGCCTGGCCAACCCGCACGGTCACCGCCATCCCCAGCGAATACGGAATCATGAACAGCAGCGAGCTGATGTTTAGGGCAATCTGGTGCCCGGCCACCACGGTCGGGCCGAGGCTGCCGATCAGCAGGGCAATCACTGCGAAGATGCTCGACTCGGCGAATACCGCGATGCCGATCGGCAGGCCGACGCCGACCAGGCGCTTGATCACCGGCCATTGCGGCTTGTCCAGGCGCACCAGCACGCGCTGGCGGGCATAGGCCGGGGCCCAGTGGGTCCAGGCGGCCATGCTCAAGGCCATGAACCACATGACGATGCCGCTGGCCCAGCCGCAACCGACGCCGCCCAGAGCCGGCATGCCGAAGTGGCCGTAAATCAGTACATAGTTCAGCGGAATGTTCAGCAGCAGCCCGGACAAGCCGATGACCATGCTCGGCCGGGTCCGGCCCAGGGCATCGCTGTAGCAGCGCAACACGTAATAAAGGGCGACACCGGGGAAGCCGAAGGCAATGCCCTGCAAATAGCCCATGCTCGGCGCTACCAGTTGCGGGTCGACTTTCATCACCTGCAAGATCGGTTCGGCGCTGAGCAGCAGGCCACTGGCGATCAGGCCGACGCACAGTGCCAGCCACAATGCCTGGCGCACCAGCGGGCCGATCTCGGCATGCTGGCCGGCGCCATAGCGCTGGGCAACCTTGGGCGTGGTCGCCAGCAGGATGCCGGTCATCAGCAGGTACACCGGAATCCAGATCGAGTTACCCAGCGCCACGGCTGCCAGGTCGCGGGGGCTGACCCGGCCGGCCATCACCGCATCGACAAAACCCATGGCGGTGGTCGCCAACTGGGCAATGATGATTGGCGTGGCCAGCATCAGCAGGCCGCGCAGCTCGCTGCGGATCCGCGTCGGGCGCGACAGGGCGGGGGTTTGGGTCTCGGCGGTCATCGGTGTCACAAGGCAGGCGTCCACAGGAAAGATGGGCAAAGCCGGCTAGTCTACGCCTTGACGCGGCAGTCAGGAACCTCGCCTGCCTGTGGATCGCCCCACCCGTATCGGCCTACACTGCGCACCCCGATAGGAGAGCGCCATGCTGATTGTTGCTGACGAGAATATCCCGCTGCTCGATGCCTTCTTTGCCGGTTTTGGCGAAATCCGCCGCTACCCCGGGCGGGCGATCGATGCCGCCTGCGTCAAGGATGCCGATGTGCTGCTGGTGCGTTCAGTGACCAAGGTCGACCGCACTTTGCTCGAAGGCAGTCAGGTGAAGTTTGTCGGCACCTGCACCATCGGCACCGACCACCTGGCCCTGGATTACTTCGCCGAGGCTGGTATTCACTGGTCCAGCGCGCCAGGCTGCAACGCCCGCGGGGTGGTCGACTATGTGCTCGGCAGCCTGCTGACCCTGGCCGAGCTCGACGGCGCCAGCTTGCCTGCGCGCACCTATGGGGTGGTCGGCGCCGGGGAAGTCGGTGGGCGTCTGGTCGAGGTGCTGCGCGGCCTTGGCTGGCAGGTGCTGGTGTGCGACCCGCCGCGCCAGGCGCGCGAGGGTGGCGATTATGTGAGCCTGGAGCAGATCATCGAGCAGTGCGACGTCATTAGCCTGCACACCCCGCTGACCCGTAGCGGCGAGCTGCCGACCTGGCACCTGCTGGGCCAGGCGCAACTGGCCCGCCTGCGCCCCGGCGCCTGGCTGATCAATGCCAGCCGCGGCCCGGTGGTCGACAACCAGGCTTTACGCCAGTTGCTGCGCGAGCGCGACGATATCCAGGCGGTGCTCGACGTCTGGGAGGGCGAGCCCCAGGTCGACCTGGCCCTGGCCGACCTCTGCGTGATCGCCACCCCGCATATTGCCGGCTACAGCCTGGACGGCAAGCAGCGCGGCACCGCGCAGATCTACCAGGCGTTTTGCGCCTGGCGTGGCGAACCTGCCGAGGTGCAACTGAGCGACCTGCTGCCACAGCCGTGGCTGGCCGAAATCGCCTTGCAGGCCGAGACCGATCCGGCCTGGGCCCTCGCGACCCTGTGCCGTGCGGTGTATGACCCGCGCCGTGACGATGCCGATTTTCGCCGCAGCTTGAGCCGCGACCCGGCGCAGCAGAAGGCCGCCTTCGACAACCTGCGCAAGCACTACCCGCCGCGCCGTGAAATCGAAGGCCTGGCCGTGCGCCTGCACGGTGAAGCGCCGCAACTGGCACAGCTGGTCCGCGCCCTGGGCGGCGTGCTGGTGTAAATAGCGGGCAATAAAAACCCGGCGCCTGCGCCGGGTTGAAGAATTCGGGCGGGTCAGTCTTTCTTGGCGGGGTCTTTGCGGCTTTCTTCCAGCGTTTTGCAGGCCTGCTGGACCATCTCTTCAGTGATGATGATCTCTTTGCCATCCGGGCCAATGATCGCACCACCTAGCGGCGCTTGCGGGTTCTTCACCGATTTTTCCTGGGTGTTGCCTTGATGTTGCAAGCTCATTTCCTGTCTCCTCATCAGGTTGCAAGCTCAGACTAGAATCGCCTCGTGACCGGCCTGTGACAGCTCCTTCGGTTATCACTGTGCGACGTGTCCAGTCCATCAGAAAGCCGAGTAAACCTCCAGTAGTACTTTAGACCGAAACGGTCTAGCCGGCTGTGGCCTGGGTCTTATATGCCCAGGTTCTGGTTCCGACGCCCAATCATTGCCCGCAGTTCCTTGGCGCTTGATCAACGGTCCGGTGTAGGCTGCTGTAAATAGCGGACAAACGGCGTACTCCATGCTTAACCGGTTTTCTTCACGCCAGCGCCAGGCCCTGCGCCTGGGCTGGCGTTTTATCCGTCCTTACCGCACGCAGGCGCTGCTGGCCTTGCTGGCACTCATCGTTACCGCAGCGATTACCCTGTCCATGGGCCAGGGTATTCGCCTGCTGGTGGACCAGGGCTTCATGACCCAGTCGCCGCACCTGCTCAACCAGTCCATCGGCCTGTTCCTGCTGTTGGTGCTGGCCCTGGCGATCGGTACCTTCAGCCGCTTCTACCTGGTGTCGTGGATTGGCGAACGCTGTGTGGCCGATATCCGCCAGCAGGTGTTCGATCATCTGATCTACCTGCACCCGGGTTTTTTCGAAAGTAACCGCAGTTCGGAGATCCAGTCGCGGCTGACCGCCGACACAACCTTGCTGCAATCGGTGATCGGCTCGTCGCTGTCGCTGTTCCTGCGCAACGCGCTGATGGTGCTGGGCGGCATCGTCCTGCTGTTTGTCACCAACCCCAAGCTCACCAGCATCGTGGTGCTGGCCTTGCCGCTGGTGCTGGCACCGATCCTGATTTTCGGCCGCCGGGTGCGCAACCTGTCGCGGCAGAGCCAGGACCGGGTCGCCGACGTCGGCAGCTATGTGGCCGAGACCCTCGGCCAGATCAAGACCGTGCAGGCCTACAACCACCAGTCCAGCGACCAGCAGCGCTTCGGCGCCACGGTCGAGGCGGCCTTTGAGGTGGCGCGCAAACGCATCCTCCAGCGCGCCTGGCTGATCACCCTGGTGATCGTGCTGGTGCTCGGGGCGGTCGGGGTAATGCTCTGGGTCGGTGGCATGGACGTGATCGCCGGGCGTATTTCCGGCGGTGAGCTGGCCGCCTTCGTGTTCTACAGCCTGATCGTCGGCAGCGCCTTCGGCACCCTCAGCGAAGTGATTGGCGAGCTGCAGCGCGCTGCCGGTGCCGGCGAGCGGATTGCCGAGCTGCTGGCAGCGCGCAGCGAGATAGTCGCGCCTGCTGACCTGCAGCGCTCGGCGCCGCGGGTCAGTGGCCGGGTCGAGTTGCAGGGCATCCGTTTTGCTTATCCATCACGGCCAACATCGCCGGCCATCAATGACCTGAAGCTTACTGTCGAGCCCGGCGAAACCCTGGCCCTGGTCGGGCCGTCGGGGGCGGGCAAGTCGACCCTGTTCGACCTGTTACTGCGTTTTTACGACCCGCAGCAAGGGCGCATCCTGCTTGATGGTCAGGACATCAGGTGCCTCGATCCGCAGGACCTGCGCCGCCACTTCGCCCTGGTAGCGCAGAACCCGGCGCTGTTCTTTGGCACGGTGGAGGACAACATCCGCTACGGGCGCGCCGATGCCACGGCCGAACAGGTCGAGGCTGCTGCCCGCAGCGCCCATGCCCATGAGTTCATCTTGCAGTTGCCCAAGGGCTATCAGACTCACTTGGGTGACGCCGGCCTTGGCCTCTCGGGCGGTCAACGCCAGCGCCTGGCGATTGCCCGGGCCTTGCTGGTGGATGCACCGATTCTGTTGCTGGACGAAGCCACCAGCGCCCTCGACGCGCAGAGCGAGCATTTGATCCAGCAGGCGCTGCCGACCCTGATGAGCGGGCGCACCACCCTGGTGATCGCCCATCGCCTGGCCACGGTGCAGCATGCCGACCGCATTGCGGTGATTGATCAGGGCCGGCTGGTGGCCATCGGCACGCATCGCCAGTTGATTGCCCAGAGCCCCTTGTATGCACGGCTGGCGGCGTTGCAATTCAATAACGTGACGGAAATGTGACAGCGTCCTACAGACTGTCACATTTCTGTAGCAATCCCTTGAGACTATCTGTTCCAGCTGTTGCGTAATGCTCGAACCTGGCTGCTATCGATCGATGGCAGCTTTTTTTTGGCCTGCCGTCAGTGGCCAGTGAACGAGGACAGGGACGTCTTTGCCTGGTTGGCGCCGAGTGGCGCCGCTCCCTTATTCCTTGTTCCGGGACTTCTTTCGATGTTGCGTAAATCCCTCAGAGTGCAAATTCTCGCCCTGCTCGGCGGCAGCCTGGCGGCGATCCTGCTGATCGCCCTGGTGTGCTTTCAGTTGTTGTCCTCCAGCGTGCGCGGCTACGGCCAGCTGATCGACGGGCCATTGCAGGCGTCGCAGTTGATCGATGAAGCCAACCTGCAGTTCAAGGTCCAGGTCCAGGAGTGGAAGAACGTGCTGCTGCGCGGCAAGCAGCCCGCTGAGCTGGACAAGTACTGGCAGCAGTTCCTGGCCCGTGAGCAGCAGGTGCAGGGCATCCTTGACCAGTTGATCGCCCGCAGCGAGCAGCCGCTCAAGGGCCGTGCCGAGCAACTCAAGGCCAGCCACCGACAGTTGGGTCAGGCTTACGCACAGGGGCGTCAGGCGTTTCTGGCGGCGGGCGCTGATCCTGTTGTAGGCGATCAGGCAGTCAAAGGTGTTGACCGCGCTGCCAGCGAGCAAATGAGTGAGTTGGTCAGCCAGTTGCGCAGCGATGCCCAAGCGCGTGCCCAGACCATCAACCAGTCTGCAGAGCGTACGGTCTGGCTGGGGCTGCTGGTGATGTTCGGCTCGGCGTTGCTGGTCGGGCTGTTCAGTCTGTGGCTGGTCAACCGCAGCCTGATCGAGCCGATCCGTGGCTTGATCGATTATGTCGCGCAGTTGAGCCAGGGGCGCTTCGCCGCGCGGGTCGCCAGCGATCGCCAGGATGAGCTGGGGCGGCTGGCGGTGGCGGCCAATACTCTGCGCGACTTTCTTGCCGACACCTTCAGCCGCCTGCAGCGCAATGCCGGTGAGCTGGAAAGCGCCAGCGGCGAGCTGCGCGGCATTGCCGGCAACATGGCCCGCGGCACCGATGACCAGTTCCAGCGTACCGACCAGGTCGCTACGGCCATGCATGAAATGTCGGCGACCGCCCAGGAAGTCGCCCGCCATGCCGCCGACGCCGCGCGCGCCGCCGATGAAGCCGACCACAGCGCCCAGGCCGGCGAGCAGGTGATGCAGGCAACCATTGCCACCATTGCCGGGGTCAACCAGGAAATTGCCGACACCGCCAAGGTGATTCGCCATCTGGAAGCCGACAGCGACCGCATCGGCAAGGTGCTGGAAGTGATCCGCGCGATTGCCGAGCAGACCAACCTGCTGGCGCTCAACGCCGCCATCGAGGCGGCACGGGCCGGTGAGGCCGGACGCGGCTTTGCCGTGGTCGCCGATGAGGTGCGCAGCCTGGCCCAGCGTACGGCCGCGTCGATTGCCGAGATCAACCAGATCATCAGCGCCGTGCAGTCCGGCGCCGTGGCGGCGGTAAAAGCCATCGAGAGCGGCCAGCAGCGCAGCGAGGAGGGCGCCGAGCAGGTGCAGCAGGCCGGGCAGATGCTGCAGCGCATCACCGTTGCCGTCGAGGCTATCCGCGACATGAACCGGCAGATCGCCACGGCGGCGGAAGAACAGACCAGTGTTGCCGAAGACATCTCGCGCAACCTGGTGGAAATCACCCGGATTGCCACCACCAACCAGCAGGCGGTGCAGCAGACCGAGCAGGCCGGGCAGCACTTGCACGGCTTGTCCGGGCAGTTGGGGGAGGTCACTGCGCGCCTGAGTGCTTGAGCAAAAGCGGGGGAAATCCGCCACATCCAGCGGTAAAGGCCTGGCAATGTGGCGGATTGTCGCCAGCTAAACCGTTAAAGTTGGGGTGCGACGACACGTCCTAGCTATTAGCCGTTGGTCTTGTAAAAGTTGGCCCGCTTCCTGCTTTAAGGCGACCCACCCTGACAGCGGCGGCCATGCCCCGCGTCTGGCGTGACGACCGTTCCCGATCCATCGAACAACCCCAGCCGCCATCCAGTGCGCGGGTGTCCGGGCCGATTGCCCGAGCACCAGCTACGCTAAGCCTTGGACTGCGCGAGCAACAACAAGAATCCGGGCGTGCACTACGGGACCTGCGGTCATTGCCAATTACTTCACTTCAATTGGATTGAACTATGAAAAAAATCCTGCTGACGCTCCTGTGCCTGAGTGTCATCGGTTGCTCCAAGCCCAGTGAGCCCGAGAAAACCGTAGACGTGCTGCTGATCGGCGGCGGCATCATGAGTGCAAGCCTGGGTACCTACCTCAATGAGCTGGAGCCCGGTTGGTCGATCGACATCTACGAGCGCCTGGACAAGGTCGCCGAAGAAAGCTCCAACGCCTGGAACAACGCCGGTACCGGTCACTCCGCGTTCTGCGAGCTGAACTACACCAGCGAAGGTGCCGACGGCAAGATCGACATCAGCAAGGCCGTTGGCGTCAACGAGCAGTTCGAGATCTCCAAGCAGTTCTGGGCCTACCAGGTCGAGCAGAAAGTGCTGAGCAACCCGACCTCGTTCATCAATAACGTGCCGCACATGAGCTTCGTCTGGGGCGACAAGAACGTCGAGTTCCTCAAGAAGCGTCATGAGGCCCTGCAGCACAGCTCGCTGTTCCGTGGCATGGAGTACTCCGAAGACCACGAGCAGATCAAGAAGTGGGTACCGATCGTGATGGAAGGCCGCGCTGCCGACCAGAAGATCGCCGCCACCCGCATGCCGATCGGCACCGACGTCAACTTCGGCGAGATCACCCGCCAGCTGTTCGCCTCGCTGACCAAGCACGACAACGTCAAGCTGCACGTCCAGCACGAAGTCCGTGACATCGTCCGTAACGCCGACAACACCTGGACCGTGGTCGTTGCTGACCTGGCCAACAAGGGCGTCGAGAGCAGCATCAAGGCCAAGTTCGTCTTCATCGGTGCCGGTGGTGGCGCGCTGAAGCTGCTGCAGAAATCGGGCATCCCTGAAGCTGACGGCTATGCCGGCTTCCCGGTCGGTGGCCAGTTCCTGATGACCGACAACCAGGACATCGTTGCCCGTCACAAAGCCAAGCTGTACGGCAAGGCTTCGGTGGGTGCGCCGCCAATGTCGGTTCCGCACCTGGACACCCGCGTGATCGACGGCAAGGAAGTGCTGCTGTTCGGCCCGTTCGCCACCTTCTCGACCAAGTTCCTGAAGAACGGCTCGCTGCTGGACATGTTCGCTGCGCTGACCACCCACAACATCATGCCGATGACCCACGCCGGTATCGACAACATCGACCTGAGCACCTACCTGATGGGTCAGTTGATGCTGAGCTTCGATGACCGCATGGCGGCCCTGCGCGAGTACTTCCCGAACGCCAAGAACGAAGACTGGAAACTGCTGCAGGCCGGTCAACGCGTCCAGGTGATCAAGAAGGACCCTGAGCACGGCGGCATCCTGCAGTTCGGTACCGAAGTCGTTGCTGCCCAGGATGGCACCATCGCCGCACTGCTGGGTGCCTCGCCAGGTGCTTCGACCGCTGCGCCGATCATGCTGAGCGTGCTGGAAAAGACCTTTAAGGATCGCATCAAGACTCCTGAGTGGCAGGCCAAGCTGAAGGAGATCGTGCCGACCTACGGCCAGAAGCTCAACAACAACCTTGAGCTGACCAACAAGACCCGTGAGTGGAGCAGTTCGCGTCTGAACCTGCTGTACGTTCCGGTGCTGCCGGAAGAAGCGGCTGCGGTACAGGCTGAGCCTGCGCTGTAAGCTTTCGCTTTGCCAGAAACAAACAAGCCCCTGTTCAGGGGCTTGTTTGTTTCTGGCCTGGCAAAAATATCGCCGGCTACTCGGTTGCGGATCAGTGGCGTTTCTTGCGATGACTGTCCGCCAGGTTGTTACCCAACGCACCACCAGCCGCGCCGCCCAGGCCTGCGCCAATTGCCGAGCCGGTGCTGCCACCGAGCTTGCCGCCGACCAGCGAGCCACCGGCCGAACCCAGGCCACCACCAATGGCCGCCTTGGTCTTGTTGCCTTTTTTCGCGCCCATGGCACTGCCTGCCGCGCCGCCGACGCCGGCACCAATGGCCGCACCGGTGCTGCCGCCAAGCTTCTGCCCGACCACGTTACCCAGAACACCACCCAGGCCACCGCCTACAGCGGTCTGGCCATCACCGGCCATGGCGCCTTGTGCGCACAAAAGGCCCAGGGTCAGGGCGGCAAGAGTCTTACGCATGTGAATCAACCTTAATGTTCAAAAAGGCGCGCATTCTGCTGGCAGCGTCGCCGCCGCGCAATGCTGGCCACTGCTGCTCGTCTGCCAGGCACGAAAAAGCCCGCGCGAGGGCGGGCTTTTTGCTGAGTAAAGTGGTCGGAGAGACAGGATTCGAACCTGCGGCCTTCTCGTCCCGAACGAGACGCGCTACCTGGCTGCGCTACACTCCGATGGAGAAAATATTACTCAAAATCTTCTCCTCGACAAGCCCCCAGAGGCGGCCTGTCGATCAGCTCACAGGTCCTTGACGGTGCGGACCTGGTCCTTGTTGATGCGGGTGCGCTTGCCGTCCAGTTGTTCGAATTCGTAGAAGCCCGAGTCTTCGTCGTATTGCGGAGTATCGACCGCCTGGATTTCGCGGCCGTCGTTCAGGGTAATGACGGTCGGCGAAGCGCAGCCAGCCAGAGTGCCAAGACCCAGGGCGAGCAGGAAAGCGGGAAGAGTCCGTTGAATCATTGTGTTTCTCCAGTAAAGGATGGTGCGTAATGTTTCTTGAGACGCATGGCGCCTGCGCAAGTTCCATGCAGATTTCAGCATAGCGGCAATCTAGCATTATTGACCGGCAACAATGCCTGGGCCGCTGGCGGGCGCGAGGCAGGCAGGGCTGTGATATAACACCGCTCATTCGTTCCTATCAATGGATTCAAGGTCCCATGAAAGCCAAGGCAGATGTACCTTTCGTGCCGCTGAACATTGCCGTCCTGACGGTCAGCGATACCCGCACCCTGGAAACCGACACCTCCGGCCAGGTGTTCGTCGACCGCCTGAGCGAGGCCGGCCACGCTCTGGCGGCGCGGGTGCTGCTCAAGGACGATCTGTACAAGATTCGCGCCCAGGTCGCCACCTGGATCGCCGATGAGCAGGTGCAGGTGGTGCTGATCACCGGCGGTACCGGCTTTACCGGGCGCGATAGCACCCCGGAAGCCGTGGCCTGCCTGCTGGACAAGCAAGTCGATGGCTTTGGCGAGCTGTTCCGGCATATCTCCCTGGCCGATATCGGTACCTCCACCGTGCAGTCCCGGGCCCTGGCCGGGCTGGCCAACGGCACCCTGGTGTGTTGCCTGCCGGGCTCGACCAACGCCGTGCGCACCGGCTGGGACGGCATCCTTGCCGAGCAGCTCGACGCCCGTCATCGCCCGTGCAACTTCGTCACCCACCTCAAGCAGGCCGCGCCCTGCGAAAGCCGTGGTTGAGGCGCCCATGCACACTCAACTGATGCCGGTCGAAGAAGCCCTGGCAAAACTGCTGGCGCTGGCCGAAGCCGCGCCTATCACCGCTACCGAGCAGGTCGCCCTGGCCGACGCCGAGGGCCGCGTGCTGGCACATGAGCTGGTCTCGAGCCTCGACCTGCCGCCCTGGCCCAACAGCGCCATGGACGGCTACGCGCTGCGCCTGGCCGACTGGACGGGCGAGCCCTTGACGGTCAGCCAGCGGGTATTCGCCGGGCATTCACCCGAGCCGTTGCAGCCGGGTACCTGTGCGCGGATCTTTACCGGGGCGCCGGTGCCGGTGGGGGCGGATTGCGTTGAGATGCAGGAAAACGCCGACGTCCTGGACGATCAGCGCGTGCGCTTTACCGAGGCGCTGCGCGTCGGTCAGAACATTCGCCCGCAAGGGCAGGAAACCCGCGCTGGCGAGGCGGTTTTGGCCGCGGGTACGCGCCTGGGGCCGATCGAGCTGGGCCTGGCAGCTTCCTTGGGGTGCGCCGAGCTGACCGTCGTGCGGCGGGTCAAGGTCGCTGTGCTGTCGACCGGCGACGAACTGGTCGAGCCCGGCTTGCCCCTGGGGCCCGGGCAGATCTACAACAGCAACCGGCGGCTGCTCGGCAGCTGGCTGCAACGCCTGGGCTGTGAGGTGATCGACGCTGGCATTCTGGCCGATGACCTGGAGAAAACCCGCAACTGCCTGGCTGCCCTGCAGGGCGTCGACCTGATCCTTTCCACTGGCGGTGTTTCGGTGGGCGAGGCCGATTACCTGGGCATCGCCCTGCGTGAAGAGGGCGAACTGTCGCTGTGGAAGCTGGCAATCAAGCCGGGCAAGCCGCTGACCTTCGGTCATTACAAGGGCGTGCCGGTCATTGGCTTGCCGGGTAACCCGGCTTCGACCCTGGTGACCTTCGGCCTGCTGACCCGGCCCTACCTGTTGCGCCGCCAGGGCGTTACCGAGGTCACGCCGCTGCAGTTCGCGGTGCCGGCCGGGTTCGACTGGCCCAAGGCTGGCACGCGCCGCGAATACCTGCGCGGGCGACTGGAGCAGGGCAGCGCATTGATCTACAAGAACCAGAGTTCGGGCGTGCTGCGCAGCGCCGCCTGGGCCGAGGGCCTGGTCGAAGTCCGTGAGGGCCAGACCCCGGGCAAGGGCGATATCGTGCAGTTCATTCCCTTGAGCGAGCTACTTGGTTGAACGGCTGAGCAGGGTGTCGCCCACCAGGGTGGCACCGCTCGGCGCGCGCAGGCTGGGGCGCGCATGCACGCTTTCCAGCTGGGCAGCGGCGATGCTCCAGTCGTGGCGGCTGCAGACAAACTCCCGCGCCGCTTGCGACAGCTGGCGCAGGCGCCAGGGCTGATTGAGCAGTTGGTTAATCATCAGCGCCAGCTGGTCGCCGTCGTCACTGGCCAGGTAGTGCTCGCCATGGGTCACCTGCAGGCCTGACACGCCTTTGGCTGTGGTTACCACCGGCAGCCCGGCGGCCATGGCTTCCAGTATCTTGATCTTCGAGCCGCCGCCATAACGTAGCGGCGCAAAGAAGATCGCCGAGTTGCGTTGCAGTTCGCGCAGGTCAGGCAGGTAACCAATCCATTCGATTCGCGGGTCGCTCCAGCGCAGTTTCCAGCTGGGCGGCAAGGCGTGGCCAACCACGGCCAGGCGTACCGCGGGGTTGCTCAACCAGACTTGCGGCAGAATGTCTTCCAGCGCCCATTCGATGGCTTCAAGGTTGGCGCCGTATTCGAAATTGCCGACGAACAGCAGGCGCTGGCTGCACAGCGACGGCTGGATATCCTGGTAATGCGCGCAATCCACGCCATTGATCACCACCGACACCGCAGCGCCGGTCGCCTGGCTGATGTGTTCGGCGTCGGTTGGGCTGACCGCTACCACTTCATGGGCCTGGCTGAGCACGCGGTTTTCCCAGCGCCGGTAACGCCAGCGATCAAAGGCATTGAACGGTCGCAGCCACAGTGGCAAGCGGTCGTGGCAAGCGGCGCCATTGACCGATTCGATGTTGTGCTCGCTGAGCACGAATGGCAGCCCGCGAGCCTGCAGGGCCTTTTCGAACGGCTGGAAGCTGTAGCTGTGCTCGATCTGGATGACATCCCAGGGCTCTTCCAGCAATTGCTCGAAGCAGTGGCGCAGGTGCGGCGCCAGGCCATTGATGCTGGCGCGCATCGGATAGCTGGGGTAGATCGCCGCCAGCAGGTTCAGGGGGCTGTGGAAGGGGCGCCTGGGTAGCACGATCAGGCGTTCGAGCAAAGGTTCCAAGGCCTGTCGGGCCGCGTCGCTGGGCGGGATTTTCGATTGCACCAGCAGGGTGATGCGGTGACCCCGCTGCGCCAGGCTGCGCAGCAGGTGGTATTGCCGGGTTTTACCGCCGCTGGTGGTGGGCCAGGGCAGGTAGGGTAGTGTCCAGAGTACGCGCATGACCCCTTTCCTCTGTGTTCAGGCGGGTAACGGCATGCAGATAAAAATGGACGCGCCGGGGGAATCAGCTTGCGGCTGGCTC
Source organism: Pseudomonas sp. 2(2015) (assembly GCF_000955865.1). NCBI lineage: Bacteria > Pseudomonadati > Pseudomonadota > Gammaproteobacteria > Pseudomonadales > Pseudomonadaceae > Pseudomonas > Pseudomonas sp. 2(2015). Next base: position 697,214 of record NZ_JYOF01000003.1, on the reverse strand, counting down.
CGGGGCGCGTCCATAGATATCAGTAAAGCGCACGATGTCATCCTCGCCCAGGTATTCGCCACTTTGTACTTCAATCATTACCAGATCGATCACCCCCGGGTTGGTCAGGCGGTGTACCCGGCCGGGTTTGATGAAGGTCGATTCGTTGGTATCGAGCAGAAATTCCTCTTCACCATTGGTCACACAGGCCATGCCGCTGACCACGATCCAGTGCTCGCTGCGGTGATGATGCATCTGCAGCGACAGCGAAGCCTCGGGGCGGACCATGATGCGCTTGATCTTGAACCGCGGGCCTTCCTCGAGCACCGTGTAGGTGCCCCACGGGCGGTTGACCGTGCGGTGCAGGCGGAACGCGTCGTGGCCCTGGCGCTTGAGCTGCTGGGCAATCACCTTGACCTCCTGGCTGCGCGCGGCATCGGCAATCAGCAGGGCGTCGGGGGTGTCGATGATGATCAGGTTGTCCAGGCCCACCGCGCCGACCAGGCGCCGTGGCGAGTCGATATAGCAATTGTGCACATCGTGCAGCACGGTTTCGCCGGTGCAGCGGTTGCCTTGATGATCACCGGCCTTGAGCTCGCGCACCGCCTCCCAGCTGCCGATATCGCTCCAGCCCAGCTGGCTGGGCAGTACCGCGACCTGATGCGAGGTCTCCATCACGGCATAGTCGATGGAAATGTCCGGCACCAGGGCGAAGCTGTCCGGGTCCAGTTCCACCTGGCACTCGCGGGCGCCTTCCTTGCACGGGCTCAGGGCCAGGCAGTGATTGACCGCCGCCAGCAGTTGCGGGGCGTGCTGTTCCAGTTCATGCAGGATGGCGTCGACACGCATGCAGAACATCCCGGCATTCCACAGGTGCTGGCCGCCATCGAGGTACTGCTGGGCGGTGTCGGCGTCGGGCTTTTCGACAAAGCGGGCAACCCTGAAGCCGTGGGCATCCAGGGCCTGGCCTTTTTCGATGTAGCCAAAACCGGTTTCAGCACGGGTCGGCAGCAGGCCGAAGGTGGTCAGCCAGCCCTGGGCAGCCAGCAAGCGGGCCTGGCTGACGGCCTGGTCGAAGGCGCTGAGGTCGTTGATCAGGTGATCGGCTGGCAGCACCAGCAATTGCGCATCCTCACCGTACAGCCGGGCGCAGTGCAGAGCGGCAGCGGCAATGGCGGCGGCGGTGTTGCGGCCAAAGGGTTCGAGGATGTAGTCCAGGGCCAGGTTGGCGGTGTTCAGTGGGCGGAATTCGTCCTGGGTGCGGAAAAACACCTCGCGGTTGGTCACGGTCAAAACCCGCTCAACGTCCGCCAGCCCGCTGGCGCGGGCGAAGGTTTTCTGCAGCAGGCTCTGGCCGTCGGGCAGGCGCATGAACGGCTTGGGCATGGTTTCGCGCGAAACCGGCCACAGGCGGGTGCCGGCGCCGCCAGCGATGATGCAAGGGATCAGAACACTCATCTCACAGCCTCGAGTCAGGGGCACTGCCTGGGCAGTGCAGCAAAAGTAAACAGAGCAACCTGGCAGGCTTTTGCGCAATGAGTCAATAAAATGACTTTTGCCACTGGCATCGTCCATGAAGGCCAAATATTTGTCGAATGATGCCCCTCGGCGGCGAAGCTTTCAATGATATTTGTGTGAATGGCATGCGAAACTCTGCTGAAACGTTACCTGCAATGCAGTAAAGGGACGCCGGAAACGGTCGAGATACTCGACGCTCAAATCATCGGGGAACGCACACATGGCGCAGCAAAAGGCATTGATGATCCTGCATGGCAAGCAGGCCATGAACGAAGAGGTGCGTGCTGCGGTGACCGGCATGCGAGAGCGCGGCTGGCAGTTGGACGTGCGCCTGACCTGGGAGGGGGGCGACGCCCAGCGCCTGGTCGAAGAAGCGCTGGCCGCCGGCTACCCGCACCTGGTGGCCGCGGGTGGCGATGGCACCCTGCGCGATGTCGCCGAAGCGATGGTGCGTGCCGACGCTGACGCCAGCCTGGTGTTGCTGGCGCTGGGCACCGCCAACGATTTTGCCAAGGCTGCCGGCGTGCCGCTGGAGCCGGCGCAGGCGCTGATGCTGCTGGAAGTACCGGCCCGGGCCATTGACCTGGGCGAGGTGGGTGGGCAGGTATTCCTGAACATGGCCACCGGTGGTTTCGGCAGCCAGGTTACCGCTAACACCTCCGAAGACCTGAAAAAGGTATTGGGTGCGGCAGCCTACCTGTTCACCGGCCTGTCGCGCTTCAGCGAGCTGCGCGCAGCCTCGGTCGAGCTGCATGGCCCGGATTTCCAGTGGCAGGGTGAGTTGCTGGCGCTGGGCATCGGCAACGGGCGGCAGGCCGGCGGCGGGCATGCGTTGTGCCCCCAGGCGCAGGTTGATGATGGCTTGCTCGACATCAGCATCCTGCCGGCACCCCAGGAAGTGGTCGGCACCTTGCGCGGCCTGCTCAGCGATGGCTTGGGGCTGGACAGCATGTTTGTCCGTGCGCGCTTGCCATGGGTCGAGATCAGAAGCTCGCAAGGCCTGGACATCAACCTCGATGGTGAGCCCCTGCAGGGCGACAACCTGCGTTTTGAAGTGCTGCCCGCGGCCTTGCGCGTGCACCTGCCGGTCGACTCGCCGCTGCTCAGTCGTCGAGGCTGATGATTTGCTCGCGCACGGCAAACAGCACCAGGCCAGCAACGTCGTAGATCTGCAGGCGTTTCATGATCTGCGAGCGGTGGGTTTCCACGGTCTTGATGCTCAAGCCCAGGCCCTGGGCGATTTCCCGGGTCGACTTGCCGCGCACGATCAGGCGCAGGATTTCCAGTTGGCGGGCGGTGAGGTTGTGCTTTTCCGCTGTCTCCGGCTTGCCCGACTGGGCGCGCAGCAGGGCCTGGTTGATTACCGTGTGGGCAATCGCCGGGCTCAGGTAGCGCTCGTTGCCGCGCAGTGCTGCCAATGCCTGCTCAAGCTCGGTGGCGGTGGTGTCTTTGAGCAGGTAGCCATGGGCGCCGCTTTCCAGGGCCTGCATGATCAGCTCCGGGTCGGTGTGCATGGAGAGGATCAGCACCTTGCTGCGACAGCCCAGGGCGCGCAGGCGGGTCAGGGCATCCAGGCCGCTGGTGCAGCGCATGGAGATATCCAGCAGGACGATGTCCGGGTCCAGTTGCATGACCAGTTCCGGCACCTGGCTGCCGTCGTTGGCTTCGCCGATCACGGCATAGCCGGGAATGTCGGACACCAGCGCGCGCACACCTGCGCGAATCAGTGAATGGTCATCGACCAACAGCAATGTACAGGTCATGGGACGTTACTTGTCTTGGCGCGTTCGAGGGTGCGCGCAGGCCAGGGGAACAGGGCGTCGATCTGGGTGCCCAGGCCGGGCTGGCTGTTGACCGACAGTGTGCCATTGAGCAGGCCGACGCGCTCGAGCATTCCGGCCATGCCGCGCTGGCCTTCATCGGCTGGGCTGCTGGCCGGCGAAAAGCCCAGGCCGTCATCGCTGATCGACAACGCCAGGCCTTCGGGCTGGCGCTGAATGCGCACCACCAGGTTCTTTGCCTTGGCGTGACGCAGGATGTTGGTCACCGCCTCTTGGGTAATGCGAAAGGCGGCAATCGCCATGTCTTCGGGCAAGCCCCCCAGGCGCTGGCGGCATTCCAGGCTCCAGTGCACCTCGGTGTTTTCCAGGGCGCGCAGCAGGTGCGCGCGCAGGCTGGCTTCCAGGCCCAGGCTGGACAGTTGTCTTGGGTTGAGGATGGCCGAAACATCGCGCACGCTGGCCAGGGTGTCGTCCAGGGTGCTGCGCAAGGTTTTGCAGTGCTCCTGCAGCTCGCTCGGAGCGCGGCGCGCGAGCCAGTCGGCCTGGAGTTTGGCGGCGGTCAGCAACTGGCCGATATCGTCGTGCAGTTCGCGGCTCAGGCGCTGGCGTTCGCTTTCCTGCACTTTGAGCAGGCGGTCGGCCAGTTCCGCCGGGCGCAGGGCAATCGAGCGCGCCCACTGGCGCAGTTGCCAGGCAATGCTCGACAGGGCAACCAGTTGCAGGGCCAGGGCGATGCCTGGCAGTGGTTGCTCAAGCAGGTACAAGGCCAGGTTGACGGCAACCGAAGCCAGGCACAGCAGGGCGGTTGCCCAGCGCAACAGAGAGGCTCCGGGGTGCCAGCGCTTGAGTGTCTTGAGGCTTGAGAACATAGAAATTGAAGCCACTGAAATATCGCTGTTGAAAGCCTTGCAAAGGTCGAACTAGAGGCGTTTGTCGAATTGCCTTCAATAACGTTTAAATGCCGGCGCCGGGGTAACCGCGATGAAAGTCTGCACGCGGTGTCTGGGGAGATCCGGGTAAGGTGCATGTGTCCATCAGCGCGCATGGTATCACTTCAAATACAATTGGTCGCGAACTCTGATAACTGACTGAATAGCCAGATTTTACGGGCTGGTACGACGGTTCCGATTGTCTTCGAATCTAGCATTTTGCCATCAGTTTGCGGGGCTGGGATTTTGCCCGAAATCAATTAAACGAAATGTTTGTTGCAGATAATTAGAGAGACCTGGAAATACACTAAGTTGGGTCTTAGTGTGCACTCGTCACAGGCTTGGTTAATCTCGCCGGGGCAGTATTGTTATGTCCCTTAGTTGCCCCTGGTTGGCGAAGAAAGTGCAGTGGCGTTCGCGCTGGTGGGCGCAGCCATTGAAGGGGCGGGGTGTTCGCAAGTGTGCCGGGTTTCGATGCAAGAGTCGCAGGCCAGAGCCTCCTGCGGGCTCAGGGCCGTGGCCAGGGTGTCGAGCAACTGCACCTGTTCCTCGGTATCCAGACTCAGGCGGCCGGTGTGCGGATCGATCAATTCCAGCTGCCAGGCCAGCAGGGTCAGGCAGCTTTCCAGGGCTTGCAGGGCTTCACCTTGCAATGCCGGTTGCGCCTGCGCGGGTTCCAACAGCGCCTGCAGATGCTGGCTGTAGCTCGCGACCTCGACCAGGCCAAGGGCCTGTGCGCGTTCTACCAGGGTGGCCAAGGTATCGTTGAGGCAGTGACAGGCATCCGGATCGTTGTCGATCAGTTGCAGGTGCAGCAGGCATTCCTCTGCCTTGGTCAGCAGCACCTGGGCGTCGATCAGGAAATCCTGCAGGGCGCTGTTGTGCAGTGCGTCGTTAGCCATCATTTGGCTCCAGCGCGTAAGGCTGGAGCAGGGGCTGGCCACCATGAGGCGATCGCTGACAAAAGCCTGACTCCGTTCATGCAATGAGAATGGCGTCACATTAATGGCTAATGGATATTGCGAACATCAGGTCTCACCCGATTGTCACTAGGGGATTCCCTGATGCGGTGTTTTCGATACGACCCTTTGCGGGTGTTTGCGACAGCGGAGAGGTGAGCGCAGTAAAGCATGATGGTAAAATGACATCAATGGGCTGCGGAGCATTTTCTTCACAGGGTCAAGCTCTGCGGCAAACGGCCGATACAGGGCCATTGGGATCATTTTCGACACACCTTGGGGGCTCTTCGATGGCTGGCATTCTCGACACGGTAGACCAAAGAACGCAGCTGGTGGGCGAGAACCGCCTGGAAATCCTGATGTTCCGCCTGGCTGGCCGGCAACTGTTCGCGATCAACGTGTTCAAGGTCCAGGAAGTGCTGCAGATGCCCAAGCTGACCCTGATGCCGCAGCGCCATGCGTACGTCTGCGGCGTGGTCAACCTGCGCGGCCAGACCCTGCCGGTGATCGACCTGTCCCAGGCCATCGGCATGCGCCCGTTGGAGCCAGGCCCGGGCAGCACCATCATCGTCACTGAATACAACCGCTCGGTGCAGGCCTTCCTGGTCGGCGGCGTCGACCGCATCGTCAACATGAACTGGGAAGCCATCATGCCGCCGCCGACCAGCGCCGGTCGCCAGCACTACCTGACGGCGATCAGCAAGGTCGACGAGCAACTGGTGGAAATCATCGACGTCGAGAAGGTTCTGGCGGAAATCGTCCCGTACAGCGCCAAGGTCTCGCGCGACAAGCTCGAAGACCCGGTGCTGGCCCGTGCCCGCGGCCGCGAAGTGCTACTGGTCGACGACTCTACCGTGGCCCTGGCGCAGTTGCGCGACACCTTGTCGCAACTGGGAGTGAAAATGCATGTGGCCAGCGATGGCCTCAAGGCGCTGCGAATGCTCAAGGGCTGGGCCGATGCCGGCGAGGATGTTTGCGAGAAACTGCTGATGGTTTTCACCGATGCCGAAATGCCGGAAATGGACGGCTACCGCCTGACCACTGAAATTCGCAACGACCCGCGCCTGCGTTCGTTGTACGTGGTGCTGCACACGTCGCTGTCGGGCAGCTTCAACGAATCGATGGTGAAAAAGGTCGGCTGCGACAACTTCCTGTCCAAGTTCCAGCCCGACAAGCTGGTCGATGTCGTGCGCCAGCGGCTGATGCTGGATGAAGCCACGGCCTGAGTCGGTATAAGCTAGGGCTTTAACCGACACAAGGCAGGTCATGATGCGCCTCAGTGCGTTGTACCGATACCCGCTCAAATCAGCGCGCGGTGAGGCGCTGCAGACTTCCTCGCTGGACCTTCTGGGGTTGAGCGGGGACCGCCGCTGGCTGCTCGTGGAGCGCGCCAACGGGCGCTTCCTGACCCAGCGCATGTACCCGCAGATGACTCAGCTGGCCGCGCTGCACAACGCCGATGGCAGCCTCACCCTTGAGGCGCCGGGCCATCCCACGCTGCATGTGGCCGTACCCGAGCCCGAAAACGACCTGCGCGGTATCACTATCTGGCGCGACACCTTTCGCGTACCCGATGCCGGCGATGCGGCCGCGCAGTGGCTTAGTGCATTCATCGGCAAGGACGTGCGCCTGGTTTACGTGCCCGATCAACGTGCACGCTTCCTGCCCAGTGGGTATGGCCTGAACAGCGACCGTGTGGCGTTTGCCGATGGTTTTCCCTTGCTGCTGATTGGCCAGGCATCGCTGGATGACCTGGTAGCGAAGGTCGGGCGGCCGCTGCAGATGCTGCGCTTTCGTCCCAACCTGGTGGTGGAGGGCAGTGCTGCCTTTGCCGAGGATGGCTGGAAGCGCATCCGTATCGGCGAGGTCGAATTCCGGGTGCTCAAGCCCTGCGAGCGCTGCATCATGACCACCATCGACCCGCAGACCGGCGAACGCAGCCCGGACCGTGAACCACTGGCGACTTTGCAAACCTACCGGCAGAAGGAAGGCGATGTGCTGTTTGGCCAGAACCTGGTGGCCGATGGGGTAGGAAGGCTTGAGGTGGGGATGGCAGTGACGGTGCTGGAGTAGTTCGGCTGTGGACTTCTACCGCGGGGCAAGTCGAGGCGTCGCACCGCCGCTCCCACAACATTGCGCTGTGGGAGCGGCTGTGGACTTGCCCCGCGATGGCATCAATCACTGATCGTCAAAGTACCGCTCATGCCAGTCCACCAGCGGCTGCGGCGAATTGAGCTTTTGCCCGTAGATCACCGAATACGACAGCACGTTCTGCACGTACTGGCGTGTCTCGTCGAACGGGATCGACTCGACCCAAACGTCAAAGCTCAGGTGGTCGGCGCCCCGTAGCCACTGGCGTACCCGGCCTGGCCCGGCGTTGTAGGCGGCCGAGGCGAGCACGCGGTTGCCGTTGAACTGGCTGTGCACCTGGCTCAGGTAGGCAGCGCCCAGCTGGATGTTCTTGTCCGGGTTGAACACCTGCGCCGGCGAGGCCAGCGGGATGCTGAACTTGCGCGCGGTCTCTTTGGCGGTGGCCGGCATCAGTTGCATCAGGCCACTGGCGCCAACGCTTGAGCGGGCATCGTCCATGAACGCGCTTTCCTGGCGGGTGATGGCAAACACCCAGCTCGAATGCAGGCCGCGCACCTTGGCCTCGCGCACCAGGGTGTCGCGGTGGGCCATCGGGAAGCGGATGTCCAGGTCGTCCCAGTACTTGGCCTGGCTGATGGTGCGAATGGCCGGGAAGTACCAGCGCATGTCATAGGCCAGCTTGGCCTGGGCGACCATCTCGTCACGGTTGAAGTGCCGGCTGACGTGATACCACTCGCGGCGACCGTCGACGATCTGCCCGCGGGCATGGAACTCCAGTGCACGTTTGACCCCAGGGGTGTTGCGAACCTTGTTGATGAGCTGTTGGCTGAGTACCAGCGGCTTGTTGTTCAACTGGTAGGGGGTTTGCGCGCGGTCGGCGGCGAGGAAGCCGTAGAAGTCGCGCTCACGGGCCACGGTTTTGTACAGCAGCGGGATCTGCGGGTTCTTCGGCTGCGCCAGCTCCAGGCTGCGCGCCTGCCAGTAGCGCCAGCGGTTGCTGCTGGCCAGGTCCTGGGGCAGGCGCTTGGTCAGCTCGTAGGCATCTTCCCAGCGGCCCAGGCGCAGCAGCAGGCGCAGGCGCCATTCGGTGACGGTGTTGTCACGCAGCTCCGGGTCGTAGCGGGTCATCAGATCCAGCGCCCGCGGGTCGTAGCGACGCGCCAGGGTCAGGCCGATTTCGCGGGCGATGGCGACCTTTTCGTCGCGGGAGAAATGCATGCGGTTGGCGTAGTCATCGAGCAGGCTCATGGCCCGCTCCGGGTCCTGGCGGGCCAGGCGGCGCAGGCCGAGGCTGACCACGTCGGACATCGCCTCGTTGACCGGAGTGAAGCGCCCGGGCTGGTTGAGCAGCTCGGGCTTTTGTGCCACGTCGATCAGCAGGCGGCCTTGCGGTGCCAGGGTGTTGAGGCTTTTGACCAGGGTGTTGGCCAGCGCGTAGTTGCGGGTTTGGGCCGCCAGCTTGGCGCGCTCCCAGCGCTTTTGCTCGGTCAACTGGCCTTCGGCGGCCCAGCGCTCGAACAGGGCATCGCAGGCAGCCGGTTGCGACTTGCCGACCAGCCAGAGTTTCTCGGCGCTGGCAAAGCCTTCGGCGCGATGGCCGTGGCTGAGCTGGTACTGGCCGTTGAGGCAGTCCAGCTCGGTGAAATTGAGCTTTGGATCGTAGTACTTGGTGAAGGTCGCCCAGTCGCCGCGCTCGGCCAGCCAGCGCAACCAGCGCAGCTTCATCCAGTTGGCCTGGGGCAGGTCGCCGTGGGCGGCGAGGAATTTCTCGATTTCGTCGTTGCTGGCAGTTTTAAGCCGGGCGGTGAGTTCGTCGTAGGCCAGGTAAGGCGTCAACGGATAATCGCGCAGGGCATCGGCGTAACGCAGGTACGGGCCCTTGTCGCCCTTGGCCAGGGCGCGTTTGGCTTCATCGTAGTATTGACGTTGCTGGGTGATGTCGGTGGCCTGGGCGACACCCACTGCCGAGGCAGTGAGAAGCAGGCTGGATACGAGGCAGAACAGGCGGCTGCGCATGAGACTTCCGGGCAGTTTGACCATGAAAAGTGACGGCGAAGCCAGCACTGTTGGAGTTGCATTGCCTTAGCTTAGCCGGTTGCAACAGGCGGATGAAAGCATTGTGCTTGTATCTGGTTGTAAAGAAGCGGCCCGTCGTCGGAAGGTACAGTAGGACGCGCTGCTTAATGTGAAGCCGGCCCAAGTCGGGTAGAATGCGCGCCCGGTTTTTGGAGAAGATCATGACCCTGCTCAAATTAAGCGATGTGTCCCTTGCGTTCGGCGCCACGCCGTTGTTGGACAAGGTGTCCTGGCAGATCGCCCGTGGTGAGCGGGTGTGCATCATCGGCCGCAACGGCACTGGCAAGTCGAGCATGCTGCGCCTGGTCAAGGGCGATCAGAAGCCTGATGAAGGCGACGTCTGGCGTGCCCCGGGCCTGAAGATCGGCGAGCTGCCGCAAGAGTTGCCGGTGGCTGACGGCCGTACCGTGTTCGACGTGGTAGCCGAAGGTCTCGATGGCGTCGGCGCCTTGCTGGCCGAATACCACCATCTGAGCCAGAACATCCATAGCGATGCCGACCTGGAAAAGCTCATGCATGTCCAGCACGACCTCGAGTCGCGCGATGGCTGGCGCCTGCAGCAACTGGTCGACAGCACCCTGAGCCGCCTGCAATTGCCGGCCGACAAGACCCTGGCCGAGCTCTCCGGTGGCTGGCGCCGCCGCGTGCTGCTGGCCCAGGCGCTGGTGTCCGAGCCTGACCTGCTGCTGCTCGACGAACCGACCAACCACCTGGACATCGGCGCCATTGCCTGGCTTGAAGATGCCCTCAGTGGTTTCGGCGGCGCCGTGCTGTTCATCACCCACGACCGTTCCTTCCTGCAGAACCTGGCCACGCGCATCCTCGAGCTGGACCGCGGCGGCCTGATCGACTGGAACGGCGACTACGCAAGTTTCCTGGTGCACAAGGAAGCGGCGCTGGCGGCCGAAGAAACTGCCAACGCCCTGTTCGACAAGAAGCTGGCCCAGGAAGAAGTGTGGATCCGCCAGGGCATCAAGGCCCGGCGCACCCGCAACGAAGGTCGCGTACGCGCCCTCAAGGCCCTGCGCGTTGAGCGCAGCGAACGCCGCGAGCGCCAGGGCAAGGCCAACATCATGCTCGATGTCGCGGAGAAATCCGGCAAGCAGGTGATGGTCCTGGAGAACGTCAGCTTCAGCCACCCCAACGGCCCGCAGCTGGTCAAGGACTTCTCCATGGTCCTGCAGCGCGAAGACCGCATCGGCCTGCTCGGCGCCAACGGCACCGGCAAGACTACGCTGCTCAAGCTGATGCTCGGCGATCTTGAGCCCACCAGCGGCAAGGTCGAGTCTGGCACCCGTCTGGAAGTGGCCTATTTCGACCAGCTGCGCCATCAGCTGGACCTGGAAAAGACCGTGATCGACAACCTCGCCGAAGGTCGCGATTTCATCGACATCGACGGCCAGAGCCGTCACGTGCTGAGCTACCTGGGCGACTTCCTGTTCAGCCCGCAGCGTGCCCGCACGCCGGTCAAGGCCTTGTCCGGTGGTGAGCGTGCGCGCCTGCTGCTGGCCAAATTGTTCAGCAAGCCGGCCAACCTGCTGGTGCTCGACGAACCGACCAACGACCTCGACGTCGAGACCCTCGAGCTGCTCGAAGAAGTGCTGTCGGCGTTCAAGGGCACCGTGCTGATGGTCAGCCACGACCGGGCCTTCCTCGACAACGTGGTCACCAGCACCCTGGTGTTCGAAGGCGAGGGCAAGGTGCGCGAGTATGTCGGCGGTTACCAGGACTGGATCCGCCAGGGCGGTTCGCCGAAGCTGCTCGGCGTCACCGAAAGCAAGTCGGGCAAGTCCGAGCTCAACACGGCAGTGGTCGAGGCCGTGGCACCTGCGCCGGTAGCAGCACCAGCAGCGGTTGACGCGCCGAAGAAAAAGCTCAGCTACAAGCTGCAGCGCGAGCTCGAAGCCCTGCCGGGCCAGATCGACGCACTGGAGCAGAAGATGGCTGCGGTGCAGGAAGAAATTGCTGCCCCGGCCTTCTACCAGCGCCCGATCGAGCAGACCAGCGCCGTACTGGCAAGCCTGGAGAAGATGCAGGGCGAACTGGACGTGCTGGTCGAGCGCTGGGCTGAGCTCGACAGCTGAGGGGCAGGGCCCGGCGCTTGAAAGTGCGCCGGGCCCAGGCTTTTACTCGGCTTTTTTCTGCAGGCGTACCGCTAGCACATCGCACGGTGCGCCATGCAGCACGTCATTGGCGGTCGAGCCCAGCAGCAGGGCCAGGCCGTGGCGGCCATGGCTGCCGACCACGATCAGGTCGCATTTCTGCTCCTTGGCCAACTGGTGGATTTCCTGGCGCGGCTGGCCGTAGGTCAGGTGCGAATCGCCGCGGTTGATGTCGGGGTACTTGTTGTACAGGCGCTCCATGCGCTCCTTGGCCTGGTCGAACTGCTGCTGTTGCAGCTGCGACAGGTCCATCGGCACGTCGCCGCCAAAGGCCATGGCCATGGGCTCGACAATGTGCACCAGGGAAACCTTGGCGCGGGTAGGTTCAGCCAGCTTCATGGCGCGCTTGATGACCGGGTCGCATTCTTCGGTCAGGTCGACGGCAACCAGTATGTGTTCGTAGGGCATGAGAAGCTCTCCTGACAGTCGCGATAGTTAAAGTATGGTCGGTTTCAGGCTGATCGCTTCGAAGCACGGCTAACCAGCTCATTTGCAAAGCTTTATGGGAACAACAGATATGACGGTCTGGGTAGTGGTGTCAATCCTTGCGCTGATTCTCAGCCCTTTGGCCTGGTTGCGTCCTTCACGCAAGCAGAGCGGCCAGATGGCCTTGCGCATGGAAGCCCGGCGCATGGGCCTGGCCATGCAACTGGCGCCCCAGGAGTGGCCGCACTGGCTGCCCAAAGAGCCGCCAAGCCCCTGTGCCCAGTACCTGCGACCGCGGCGCCCGGGCCGCAGCGACAGCTGGAGCTATTGGCAGACCACCCCTGGCGTATGGCTCAACCAGTGGCGCGAGCCGTGCACCGATGCTGTGCATGCCGGTCAATTGGCACGCTTGCCAGAAAGCGTCTACAAGGTTGAGGCGGGTCCGCAGATGGTTGCCCTGTACTGGGGTGAGCGCGGTGAAACGGCTGTATTGCAGGATATTGCCGAGGTCCTCAAGGCGCTGGCCTGATCATCATCAATAAAAAGCCCGATTCACAGATCGGGCGGACAGGCCAGGCAGGCCGGCTTAAGGTTCAATCTCTCCCAGTGTAGCCATCTCGCGGCTATCTGCTGCAAATCCCAACTTTTTCCGTGTTGATCAATAGTAACGGCGTGTAAGCCGTTGAACACTATCGCGCCAGTGAATGGCTCAGCATCACCGCCACGGCGGTTTACCCGCGCTCAGCAGAAAATGACCGGAAAGTCGCGTTTTGCCGCTGCTTTTGGGTATTTGACAACGGCGATCTTTTCGTTGAATGTGTGCATACCCAAATCAAACGGGCGTATGAATTGAGCGTTTGTATTGTCAGACGGCTCTTACAGAATCCCGACTATCGCGCTGGCGGGTGTGCCTGGCGCAAGGGTTCGGCAACAACGGCCATTGGCCGGCCGGGCCTTTCACCAGCGATCGGCGTGTACAGTTCAGCTTCCATATCGTGGAGATCAGTTGATGATTTACGAAGGTAAAGCCATCACGGTTAAGGCTCTTGAAAGCGGCATCGTCGAACTGAAGTTCGACCTCAAGGGTGAGTCCGTCAACAAGTTCAACCGTCTTACCCTGAACGAATTGCGTCAGGCCGTAGACACCATCAAAGCCGACGCATCGATCAAGGGCGTGATTGTCAGCAGTGGCAAGGACGTGTTCATCGTCGGCGCGGACATCACCGAGTTTGTCGACAACTTCAAGCTGCCCGAGGCCGAACTGGTCGCCGGCAACCTGGAAGCCAACCGGATTTTCAGCGATTTCGAAGACCTGGCCGTGCCGACCGTTGCCGCGATCAATGGCATCGCCCTGGGCGGCGGCCTGGAAATGTGCCTGGCGGCGGACTACCGCGTCATGGCCAGCAGCGCCAAGATCGGCCTGCCGGAAGTCAAACTGGGCATCTACCCGGGCTTCGGCGGTACCGTGCGCCTGCCGCGCATCATCGGTGCCGACAACGCCATCGAGTGGATTGCCGCCGGCAAGGAAAACCGTGCTGAAGACGCGCTGAAGGTCGGCGCCGTCGATGCCGTGGTGGTTCCCGAGCTGCTGCAGGCTGCGGCCCTGGACCTGATCAAGCGCGCCATCAGCGGCGAGCTCGACCACAAGGCCAAGCGCCAGCCGAAACTGGAAAAACTCAAGCTCAACGCCATCGAACAGATGATGTCGTTCGAAACCGCCAAGGGTTTCGTCGCCGGTCAAGCTGGCCCGAACTACCCGGCGCCGGTCGAAGCGATCAAGAGCATCCAGAAGGCCGCCAACTTCGGTCGTGACAAGGCTCTGGAAGTCGAAGCCGCAGGTTTCGTCAAACTGGCCAAGACCTCGGTTGCCGAGAGCCTGATCGGCCTGTTCCTCAACGACCAGGAGCTCAAGCGCAAAGCCAAGGCCCACGACGAAATCGCTCACGACGTGAAGCAGGCCGCCGTACTCGGCGCCGGCATCATGGGCGGCGGCATCGCCTACCAGTCGGCGGTCAAGGGCACCCCGATCCTGATGAAGGACATCAACGAAGCCGCCATCCAGCTGGGCTTGAACGAAGCCTCCAAGCTGCTCGGCAAGCGCGTTGAAAAAGGCCGCCTGACCCCGGCGAAAATGGCCGAAGCGCTGAACGCGATTCGCCCGACCCTGTCCTACGGCGACTTCGGCAACGTCGACATCGTCGTCGAAGCCGTGGTCGAGAACCCCAAGGTCAAGCAGGCCGTACTGGCTGAAGTGGAAGGCCAGGTCAAGGAAGACGCGATCCTTGCGTCCAACACCTCGACCATCTCCATCAACCTGCTGGCCAAGGCCCTCAAGCGTCCGGAAAACTTCGTCGGCATGCACTTCTTCAACCCGGTGCACATGATGCCGCTGGTCGAAGTCATCCGTGGCGAGAAGTCCAGCGAAGTGGCCGTCGCCACTACCGTGGCCTACGCCAAGAAGATGGGCAAGAACCCGATCGTGGTCAACGACTGCCCGGGCTTCTTGGTCAACCGCGTCCTGTTCCCGTACTTTGGCGGCTTCGCCAAGCTGGTCAGCGCCGGTGTCGACTTCGTGCGCATCGACAAGATCATGGAAAAATTCGGCTGGCCGATGGGCCCGGCCTACCTGATGGACGTGGTCGGCATCGACACCGGCCACCACGGCCGTGACGTCATGGCCGAGGGCTTCCCGGACCGCATGAAGGACGACCGTCGTTCGGCCGTCGATGTGCTCTACGAAGCCAAGCGCCTGGGCCAGAAGAACGGCAAGGGCTTCTACGCCTACGAGACCGACAAGCGCGGCAAGCCGAAGAAGGTCGCTGACGCGGCAGTCCTCGAAGTGCTCAAGCCGATCGTCTACGAGCAGCGTGAAGTCAGCGACGAAGACATCATCAACTGGATGATGATCCCGCTGTGCCTGGAAACCGTTCGCTGCCTGGAAGACGGCATCGTCGACACCGCGGCCGAGGCCGACATGGGCCTGGTCTACGGTATCGGTTTCCCTCCCTTCCGTGGCGGCGCGCTGCGTTACATCGACTCGATCGGTGTAGCCGAATTCGTTGCCCTGGCCGACAAATACGCCGATCTGGGTCCGCTGTATCACCCCACCGCGAAGCTGCGTGAAATGGCCAAGAACGGCCAGAGCTTCTTCGGTTAAGCGCCCAACGATATAGAGCGAGAGTGAATATATGAGCCTGAATCCAAGAGACGTGGTGATTGTCGACTTCGGTCGCACCCCGATGGGCCGCTCCAAGGGTGGCATGCATCGCAATACCCGCGCCGAAGACATGTCCGCGCACCTGATCAGCAAGGTGCTGGAGCGCAACACCAAGGTCGATCCGAGCGAAGTCGAAGACGTCATCTGGGGCTGCGTCAACCAGACCCTGGAGCAGGGCTGGAACATCGCCCGCATGGCCTCCCTGATGACCCAGATCCCGCACACCGCTGCCGGCCAGACCGTCAGCCGCCTGTGCGGCTCCTCGATGAGCGCGCTGCACACCGCCGCCCAGGCGATCATGACCGGCAACGGTGATGTCTTCGTCGTCGGTGGTGTCGAGCACATGGGCCACGTCAGCATGATGCACGGCGTCGACCCGAACCCGCACATGTCGCTGTACGCCGCCAAGGCCTCGGGCATGATGGGCCTGACCGCCGAAATGCTCGGCAAGATGCACGGCATCAGCCGTGAGCAGCAGGACCTGTTCGGCCTGCGTTCGCACCAGCTCGCCCACAAGGCGACGGTCGAAGGCAAGTTCAAGGATGAGATCATCCCGATGCAGGGCTACGACGAGAACGGCTTCCTCAAGGTCTTCGACTACGACGAAACCATTCGCCCGGACACCACCCTGGAAAGCCTGGCGGCCCTCAAGCCGGCTTTCAACCCCAAAGGTGGTACCGTGACTGCCGGTACTTCGTCGCAGATCACCGACGGCGCCTCGTGCATGATCGTCATGTCGGCCCAGCGTGCCCAGGACCTCGGTATCCAGCCTCTGGCGGTGATCCGTTCCATGGCCGTGGCTGGTGTCGACCCGGCAATCATGGGCTACGGTCCGGTTCCGGCAACCCAGAAAGCGCTCAAGCGCGCGGGCCTGTCGATCGCCGATATCGACTTCTTCGAGCTCAACGAAGCCTTCGCCGCACAGGCCCTGCCAGTGCTGAAGGATCTGAAAGTGCTCGACAAGATGGATGAGAAGGTTAACCTGCACGGCGGCGCCATCGCCCTGGGCCATCCTTTCGGTTGCTCCGGTGCGCGGATTTCCGGCACTCTGCTCAACGTCATGAAGCAGAATGGCGGGACCTTCGGCGTTTCGACCATGTGCGTCGGCCTGGGCCAAGGCATCACCACCGTCTTCGAACGCGTTTAACGCTTCGCTGGACGGAAACCGGGGCCTGGTGCCCCGGTTTTTGTTTTTGCAGCAAATTTTTTTCAAGAGGGTGAGCAACATGCAGATACAACCAGGCGTATACCGGCATTACAAGGGGCCTGAGTATCGTGTGTTCGGCACCGCGCGCCATTCCGAAACCGAGGAGTGGGTGGTGTTCTACCAGGCCCTGTACGGCGAATTCGGCCTGTGGGTGCGACCGCTTTCGATGTTTCTGGAGTCGGTCGAGGTTGACGGCGAGCAAGTGCCGCGCTTTGCTTTGGTCAAGGCTGAAACCGAGCTGTTTTCCCGCTCCGATGCCGAGGGTGGCTAAAGCCCCGCGCTTGACCTCACTCTGTTGCCACTATATATAGCGGTGCCGCGTCAGGTACCTGCCGTGTTTTTATTTTCAGTATTCAGGAATTTTCCGATCCATGGGCAAATCGCTGGTCATTGTGGAATCCCCGGCTAAGGCCAAGACCATCAACAAGTACCTGGGCAGCCAGTACGTGGTGAAGTCGAGTATCGGCCATATCCGAGACCTGCCCACCAGCGGTTCGGCCAGCGCCAGCAAGGAGCCTGCTGCCAAGCGCGGCAAGGCCGCCGCGGGCGAAGCGCCGGCCCTGTCGCCGAAAGAGAAGGCGCGCAAGCAGCTGGTTGCGCGCATGGGCGTCGACCCTGACCACGGCTGGAAGGCCAAGTACGAGATTCTCCCGGGCAAGGAGAAGGTCATCGACGAGCTGCGTCGCCTGGCCAAGGATGCCGACACCATCTATCTCGCAACCGACTTGGATCGCGAGGGGGAAGCCATCGCCTGGCACCTGCGCGAAGCCATCGGTGGGGACGACAGCCGCTACAAGCGCGTGGTGTTCAACGAAATCACCAAGAAAGCCATTCAGGAGGCGTTCTCGCAGCCTGGCGAGCTGGATATCGACCGGGTCAACGCCCAGCAGGCGCGGCGCTTCCTCGACCGCGTGGTGGGCTACATGGTTTCGCCACTGCTGTGGGCCAAGATCGCCCGCGGCCTGTCTGCCGGCCGGGTGCAATCGGTGGCGGTGAAGCTGGTGGTCGAGCGTGAGCGCGAAATCCGCGCCTTCATCCCTGAAGAATACTGGGAAGTGCACGCCGACCTGGGTACCGCCAAGGACGCCAAGGTGCGTTTCGAAGTGGCCCGCGAGAACGGCGAAGCCTTCAAGCCGCTGAACGAAGCCCAGGCCATGGCAGCGCTTGCGCAGCTCAAGTCGTCCAGCTACACCGTGGCCAAGCGTGAAGACCGCCCGACCAGCAGCAAGCCGTCGGCGCCGTTCATCACCTCGACCCTGCAGCAGGCCGCGAGCAACCGCCTGGGCTTCGGCGTGAAGAAAACCATGATGATGGCCCAGCGTCTGTACGAAGCCGGCTACATCACCTACATGCGTACCGACTCGACCAACCTTTCGGTCGATGCGGTGGAAATGGCCCGCAGCTACATCGAAAGCGAGTTCGGCAAGAAGTACCTGCCCGAAGCGCCGATCGTCTACGGCAGCAAAGAGGGTGCCCAGGAGGCGCACGAAGCGATTCGTCCGTCCGACGTTAACACCCATCCGACCAAGCTCAGCGGCATGGAGCGTGACGCCGAGCGTCTGTACGAGCTGATCTGGCGCCAGTTCCTGGCCTGCCAGATGCCGCCTGCGCAGTACCTGTCGACCACCGTCAGCGTCACCGCCGGCAACTTCGAACTGCGCGCCAAGGGCCGTATCCTCAAGTTCGACGGCTACACCCGGGTACTGCCGCAGCAGAGCAAGCCGGGCGATGACGATGTGCTGCCGGAAATGAACCAGGGCGAAGTGCTCAAGCTGATCCAGCTCGACCCGAGCCAGCACTTCACCAAGCCGCCGGCGCGCTACTCCGAAGCCAGCCTGGTCAAGGAGATGGAAAAACGCGGCATCGGTCGTCCTTCGACCTACGCGGCGATCATCTCGACCATTCAGGATCGCGGTTACGTGACCCTGCACAACCGCCGCTTCTACTCCGAGAAGATGGGCGACATCGTCACCGAGCGCCTGTCCGAGAGCTTCTCCAACCTCATGGACTACGGCTTTACCGCCGGCATGGAAGAGAACCTCGATGACGTGGCCCAGGGCGAGCGCGACTGGAAAAACGTGCTCGACGAGTTCTACGGCGACTTCAGCAACAAGCTCAAGCTGGCCGAGGACGGCGAGAAGGGCATGCGTGCCAACCAGCCGACCCTGACCAACATTGCCTGCAAGGAATGTGGCCGGCCAATGATGATCCGCACCGCCTCCACCGGCGTGTTCCTCGGCTGCTCGGGCTACAGCCTGCCACCGAAAGAGCGCTGCAAGGCCACCGTCAACCTGGTCCCGGGCGATGAGATCGCCGCCGATGACGAGGGTGAATCGGAATCGCGCGTGCTGCTCAACAAGCACCGCTGCCCGATCTGCTCGACTGCCATGGATGCCTACCTGCTCGATGAGAAGCGCAAGCTGCACATCTGCGGTAACAACCCGGATTGCACCGGCTACGAAATCGAAGAAGGCAACTACCGCATCAAGGGCTACGAAGGGCCGAGCCTTGAGTGCGACAAGTGCGGCAGCGAGATGCAGCTCAAGACCGGCCGTTTCGGCAAGTTCTTCGGTTGCACCAACGCCGAATGCAAGAACACCCGCAAGCTGCTCAAGAGCGGCGAGGCGGCGCCGCCGAAGATGGATGCGGTGAAGATGCCGGAGCTCAAGTGCGAGAAGGTCAACGACACCTACGTGCTGCGTGACGGCGCTTCGGGGTTGTTCCTGGCTGCCAGCCAGTTCCCGAAAAACCGCGAGACCCGCGCACCGCTGGTGATCGAAATCATCCCGCACAAGGACGAGATCGATCCGAAGTACCACTTCCTCTGCGAAGCGCCGAAGAAGGACCCGGACGGTCGCCCGGCAGTCATTCGCTACAGCCGCAAGACCAAGGAGCAGTACGTGCAGACCGAGGTTGACGGCAAGCCGACTGGCTGGCGTGCGTTCTACGACGGCAATGCCTGGAAGGTCGAAGACAAGCGCTGATCGCCAGGTCAGGTAAAAATCGCGGGGCAAGCCCGCTCCTACAGTCTGTAGGAGCGGGCTTGCCCCGCGATGCTTTTCAGGCCTGCACTAGTGTAGATTGATAGACCGCCTTGCAGCCTTTCGGAGGGCACCCAGATGGCCCAGGAACTCTACACCCGCACCAACCAGAAGATTTACTTCGCAGGCCTGGCCCTCGAAGCCCTTGGCAAGGCGCAGGAGAGCCGGGCCATGAACGCCCAGGCGCTGATCCAGGCCGAGCGCGAATCGGCGCTGTTCCACCTGTACGGCGCGTTGCTGGGCTTGTGTCACGAGATTGCCGGGTTCTATCGTTTGCCCCAGGCCGGCGCACCCCGCGCCGAGCTGCTGCTGACCCGTGAAGTGCTTGAGGCCATTGCCATTCCAGAGATGGCCGAACTGGTCGAACTGGCTGAACAGCGCGAAACCTGGCTGGCGCAACTGCTTGACGCTTATGCCGATTTGTTCCGACCGCCGGTCGCGAAAAAAGCAGCAAAAACCGACGTCACCCAGCCGCTGATCCAGGCGGTGAGCCTCGACGAACCCGAGGCGCCAGCGCTGTCGCGCGAAGAGCTGGAAAGCTGGCGGCAGAATCTCAAGCGCCTTACGGTTCGTTTTCGCGAGGGTTTGAGTGAGTGCTGATTGGGGCAACGGCTGGTACAATGCCGGCCTTTCGTGGAGAACAGCCCCTTATGCCAACGTCCTTTCTAGAAATTGTCGAGTTGCCTGATGGCCGGATCGAGCTGCGCCGTGCCGAGGACGAGGGTTCGTTGGTAACCCTGGATTTCTCCGAGGACGCCAAAGCCTTTTTGCAGGGTCAGCACGTCGAAGTGGCCAAGGCCATGCTCAGTGTTGGCGTGCAGATGGCTGGCAAGCTGGTGGAAGGCGAGATCGAGCGCGACGACGGGCCGCGGGTTCTGCACTGATCGCCTGCATGGCTTCCTCGTCCTGAGGAAGCCTGGCGAAATCAACATTTGAAACAGACCTGAATATCAGCCGAGGCGGATGTTCAGGCTTTGTGCGTCTCCTGCACGGGCGGCATTGCTCAGTTGCTGACGGGCGCTGCTGCTGACGGTATTGAGCCAGCTGACCACAGTGTGGCTGCGGCCCAGGCGCAGGGCTTCGCAGGCCAGTTGCAAGGCGCTCTGGTTGCCGCGCGGTTGCAGCAGCAGGATGCGCTCGCGGTTCAGCCCGGCCTCGCGCAGCCAGGCCTGGGTCAGGCTGGCGGGTGGAGCGATCAGGGTCAGCCAGCGGGCGTCATGTTCTTCGCTCAACTCGCTCAGTTCACGCAGCATCGGTGCCAGCAGGCTCTGGCAGCTACCCAGTGCGCCACGCAAGGACAGCTCGCTGAAAACCTGGGCCGCGCCGGGGTGGGGTGCAGGCCTGGTGTTTTTCAGTCCGGGCAGTACCGGCTGGGCCAGGAATGCTTCGAACAGTGGCAATTGTGCTTGCAGCGGTACGTTCTGTGACGCAGGGGGGAACTGCATGAAGCCTCCTTTACCGGCGTATGACGCCGACACTCAAGCCCTCGATCACCAGTTCCTGGTCTTTCAGGTTGACTTCGATAGGGGCGAATTCGGGGTTCTCGGCAATCAGCCAGACCTTGCTGCCTTCGCGCTTGAAGCGTTTGACCGTGACTTCATCGCCGATGCGGGCGACGACGATCTGGCCGTTACGGGCTTCTCGGCAGGTGTGTACCGCCAGCAGGTCGCCGTCGACGATGCCGACATCCTTCATGCTCATGCCGTGAACGCGCAGCAGGTAGTCGGCACGCGGATGGAAGAACCCCGGGTTGATGTTGCAGGACTCCTCGATGTGTTGCTGGGCGAGGATCGGCGCACCGGCTGCTACCCGGCCGATGATCGGCAGGCCGCTGTCGTCGGGCTTGGCTTCGAAGCCCGGGATGCGAATGCCCCGTGACGCCCCGGGGGTCATTTCGATCGCACCCTTGCGGGCCAGGGCCTTGAGGTGCTCCTCGGCGGCGTTGGGCGATTTGAAGCCCAGCTCCTGGGCGATCTCTGCGCGGGTCGGCGGGAAGCCGTTGTCTTCCAGGCAGCGTTTGATAAAAGCCAGAATCTCAGCTTGGCGTGGCGTCAGTTTTAGCATGTCGATCGCTCTGTCTTTTTATACAGTGACTGGGATTATATACAGTGGGTGGCAAGCTGCAAGCGCCAAGCTTGAAGAAACGGCACAGGGGCGTTCTTGCAGCTTGCAGCTTGTGGCTTGCAGCTATGGTTTAATACGTGACCATATGGCCGCAAAACGGCTGCGCGGACTTGACAAATCACCACTTTGAAACGTATGTTTCAAACAAGTGTTTGTCAGGCGGAGAAGTCATGGCCCAGTCGGAAACCGTAGAACGCATTCTCGATGCTGCCGAGCAGCTGTTCGCGGAAAAAGGTTTTGCCGAAACCTCATTACGGCTGATCACCAGCAAGGCCGGCGTCAACCTGGCGGCGGTGAACTACCATTTCGGTTCGAAGAAGGCCCTGATCCAGGCGGTTTTCTCGCGTTTCCTCGGGCCGTTCTGCGCAAGCCTTGAGCGCGAGCTGGAGCGTCGCCAGGCTCGCCCCGAGCAAAAGCCCACCCTTGAAGAGCTGCTGGAGATGCTGGTCGAACAGGCCCTGGTGGTACAGCCACGCAGTGGCAACGACCTGTCGATCTTCATGCGCCTGCTGGGCCTGGCTTTCAGCCAGAGCCAGGGTCACCTGCGGCGCTACCTTGAAGACATGTACGGCAAGGTGTTCCGCCGCTACATGCTGCTGGTCAACGAAGCCGCACCGCGCATTCCGCCAATCGAGCTGTTCTGGCGCGTGCACTTCATGCTCGGCGCTGCGGCGTTCAGCATGTCCGGGATCAAGGCCCTGCGCGCCATTGCCGAAACCGATTTCGGCATCAATACCTCGATCGAGCAGGTCATGCGCCTGATGGTGCCGTTCCTGGCCGCCGGCATGCGCGCCGACAGCGGCGTCACCGACGAGGCCATGGCTGCCGCGCAGCTGCGCCCGCGCAGCAAGTCCTCCAGCGCTCCGGTCGCCGCCAAGGCCTGATGCCACGGCTGGGCGCGGCGGGCCGCATCGGCTAAGCTAGCGCCCCATGGCCAGTCTCGATTTCCTGCATATTTCCCTCGCTGATCAATGCCTCTATGGGTTCGCCCAGGGGCAGTTGCGCCTGCGCCTCGAGATCTCCACCGCGCGCAATGGCGCGGGCGAGCTCAATGGTTCAGGTTGCACGCCGCGAGGGCGCCACCAGGTGCGTGCCAAGATCGGCGCCGGCCTGCCGCAAGGCGCGGTGCTGCGCGGGCGGCGCTGGACTGGCGAGACCTGGTCGGCCGAGCTGCATGAACAATTTCCCGGTCGCGACTGGATCCTTACGCGCATTCTCTGGCTCAGCGGTTGCGAGCCGGGCGTCAATCGCCTGGGGTCGGTCGACACCTTTCGTCGTTACATCTACCTGCATGGCACGCCCGATAGCGAACCTATGGGTGTGCCGTTGTCCCATGGCTGCGTGCGCTTGCGCAACGCCGACCTGCTGAGCCTGTTCGACCAGGTGCCGGTGCATTGCCCGGTGCAGATCGACGAAGCCGCGTGCCCCCAATGGGCTCACATCAGCGTCAACTGAAGGATCAATTATGAGTGCCAGCCTGCAAGGCTCCCTGATGGTCGACATCGCCGGTACCTGGCTGACCGCCGAGGACCGCCAGCTTTTGCGCCAGCCCGAAGTGGCCGGCCTGATCATCTTTGCCCGCAACATTGAAAGCCCGCGCCAGGTGCGTGAGCTGTGTGCCTCGATTCGCGCCATTCGCCCGGAGCTGATCCTCGCGGTGGACCAGGAGGGCGGTCGGGTCCAGCGCCTGCGCCAGGGCTTTGTGCGCCTGCCGGCGATGCGCGCGATTGCCGACAACGCCAACGCAGACTATTTGGCCGAACAGTGCGGTTGGCTGATGGCCACCGAGGTGCTGGCAGTGGGCCTGGACCTGAGCTTTGCGCCGGTGCTGGACCTCGATCACCAGCGCAGCGCGGTGGTCGGCAGCCGTGCCTTTGAAGGCGATCCACAGCGCGCCACGTTGCTTGCCGGTGCTTTTATCCGCGGCATGAACGCTGCGGGCATGGCCGCTTGCGGCAAGCATTTCCCCGGTCATGGCTGGGCCGAGGCCGATTCCCATGTGGCGATCCCTACCGACGAGCGCAGCCTGGAGCAGATCCGCGCAGCCGACCTGGTGCCGTTCACCCGCTTGAGCGGACAAATGGCGGCAGTAATGCCGGCCCATGTGATCTACCCGCAGGTCGACAACCAGCCGGCCGGTTTCTCCCGCCGCTGGTTGCAGGACATCCTGCGTGGCGAGCTGGGTTTCAACGGGGTGATCTTCAGTGATGACCTGTCCATGGCTGGCGCCCACGTGGTCGGCGATGCGGCCAGCCGCATCGAGGCGGCACTGAGTGCCGGCTGCGACATGGGCCTGGTGTGCAATGACCGTGCGGCGGCGGAACTTGCCCTGAGCGCGGCCCAGCGCCTGAAGGTCAAGCCTTCGCCGCGGATTGCGCAGATGCGCGGGCAGGGCTTTGCCCGTACCGACTATCGCCAGCAGCCGCGCTGGCTGGAGGCCCTGGGGGCGCTGAAGGAAGCGCAACTGGTCGATTGATTGCAGGGCTGCGTTGCAGCCCATCGCTGGCAAGCCAGCTCCCACAGAGTCCGTGTGGGAGCTGGCTTGCCAGCGATGAATTCAACCGGATCTTGTGCCTCGCCGCTTCCCCGGCAACGGCGCAAACAGCGCATCGATATCCTCCGCCGCCAAACGCCAGTCCCCCGCCTGGCGCCCATCCAGCACACCCGCCGCCAACGCCGATTTCTCCAGTTGCAACTGCTGGATCTTTTCTTCCACCGTGCCCCGGGTAATCAGCTTGTAGACGAACACCGGCTTCTCCTGGCCGATGCGATAGGCACGGTCGGTGGCCTGGTTTTCCGCGGCCGGGTTCCACCACGGATCGTAGTGGATCACGGTGTCGGCCGCGGTCAGGTTCAAGCCCACACCACCGGCCTTGAGGCTGATCAGGAAGATCTGCAATTGCCCGCTCTGGAAGTCCTGCACCGGCGAGCGGCGATCGCGGGTCTCGCCGGTCAGCAGGGCATAGGCGATACCGCGGTGCTGCAGTTCGGCCTCGATCAGCCGCAGCATGCTGGTGAACTGCGAGAACAGCAGGACGCGTCGCCCTTCGGCCAGCAGTTCTTCGAGCATTTCCATCAGGCTGGTGAGTTTGCCGGAGTGGGCGCCGCGCGCGGTCGAGGCTTCGCTGTTGATCAGGCGTAAATCGCAGCACACCTGGCGCAGCTTTAGCAGCGCTTCGAGAATGATGATCTGGCTGCGCGCCACGCCCTTGCGGGTGATTTCGGCGCGCACTTTCTGGTCCATGGCCAGGCGCATGGTTTCGTACACGTCACGCTGGGCATCGCTGAGCTCGACCCAGTGGATCATTTCGGTCTTGGCCGGCAGTTCGGTGGCCACCTGCTCCTTGGTGCGCCTGAGCAGGAAGGGCTTGATTCGCGCATTCAGGTACTGCAGGCGTTCATCGTTGCCCTGGCGCTCTATCGGCACGCGGTAGTCGCGATTGAAGGCCTTGGCATCGCCCAGCCAGCCAGGCAGCAGGAAGTGAAACAGCGACCACAGCTCGCCCAGGTGGTTTTCCAGCGGCGTGCCGCTCAGGCACAGGCGCTGGCGTGCGTCGAGCTGGCGCGCCGCCTGGGCCGCCTTGCTGTTCGGGCTCTTGATGTACTGCGCCTCGTCGAGGATCAGCACATCCAGCATCAGGCCCTTGAAGTGCTCCAGGTCCTTGGGCAGCAGGGCGTAGGTGGTCAGCAGCAGGTCGTAGTCCTGCAGGTTGTCGAAATGCTTGCGCCGGCCAATGCCCTGCAGGGCCAGTACGCGCAAGCCAGGGGCGAAGCGCGCAGCTTCGTCCTGCCAGTTGGGGATCAGGCTGGTAGGCATCACCACCATCGCCGGGCGGGTCAGGCGTCCGGCGTTCTTTTCGCAGAGCAGGTGGGCGAGGGTCTGCAGGGTTTTGCCCAAGCCCATGTCGTCGGCGAGGATACCGCCAACCTGCAGCTCGCGCAGGGCCTGCATCCAGCTCAGGCCTTCGAGCTGATAGGGGCGCAGGGTTGCGTTCAGGCCATCCGGGGTTTGTGCCGGCTGCAAGCGAATATCGCGCAGCCGTTCGCCCAGGCTGCGCACCTGTTCGCCACCTTGCCAGCTCAACGGCAGGTCTTCCAGGTCGTTGAGGCGGGTGGCGTCCAGGGTTGGCAGGCGCACGCTGGTTTCGCCGGGTTCGCGCAGGTAAAAGTCACCCAGGGTGGCCAGCACCGGCTTGAGGCGGCCGTAGGGCAAGGCCACTTGCAGATTGCGCCGTGCTTCACCGGCGGGGGCGGGGATCTGCACCAGCAACTGCTCGTCGTCGCGACGCTTGTGCAGTTGCGCCGGGTTAAGCAGCTCCGGGTGGCTGCGTAGCACATTGAGCAGAATCGGCAACAGGCTCAGGCGCTGGCCATTGACCTCGATACCCAGCTCCAGGTCGAACCAGTCGCGGCCGCTGGCTTCGTCGATGTGCGCATACCAGTCGTCAACCTCGGCGAGGTTGAAGGCGAAGTCCTCGGTGTACTCGATCTCCCAGCCTTGCTCGCGCAGGCTGGGCAGATCGTTGAGCATGAAACGCAGCCAGGCCGCTTCGGAAGCCAGCTCCAGCAGGTCGCCGGCACTCTCCGGCAAGGCTTTGCTTTGCCGGGTGGCCACCTTGAAGCCCAGGCGTTGAAGGGTTTGGCGGATCTGACTTTCGGCTTCGGCGTGGCGCTGTATGCGTTGGCTGCTGACGTCCAGGCGGCCGGCTTCCTTGCCTTGCCTGCCGCTGGCACGAATGCCGTCATAGTTGAACGACAGCGCCGCCCGGTGCTGGTGCTGGCGCTGCATCCGGCCGGTTTGTGGCACGTAGGCGCTGAACTCGTGGCTGCCCAGGATCAGGTGAGGTGTGGGGGCAAGACCATCGTTAGGCATCGGGTTACTGCTCCATCATCTCCGCAGGCGCAGCGGGGGCGCTGACTGGGCGGTGGGTAGTAACTTTCAGCAGCACGGCCAGGTGTCCGCCATCGAGGAAGGTCAACTCGCCATTTTTCATGTTGCTGTTGCTCTGCTTGAATGCTTCGCTCTGCAGCACGCTGCCGTTGCCGTCGAACTGGTTGACCCAGAAGTTGGCTTCTGCGGCGATAAAGCGCTCTTCCTTGATGCTCAGGTTGCCGGCGATGGGGAACTGGCCGAAGTGTTCTTCGCCGTCGCTGATCGCCACTGTGCCTGCGTCCTGTTTCCAGGCCTTGTGCAGCAGCACGGTGTACTGCGGGTCGGCGGCAAGCTTGGCCGCTTCGTCATTGAGCGCCGGTTGGCGCAGGTCACCTTCCTGGATGGCCTGGGCGCCGTTGCGCCAGTCTTCCGGAGCCGACTTGATGGTGATCGCCGGCACGGCGTTTTGCCGTACCAGGATCATTTCGACCTGAAAAGTGCCATCGGCAAAGGCTGCCGGGGCGATCAGCGCCAGCAGCAGGGTCAGGCTACGCATTACACGCATGGAACTTCCTTCACGCAGATTGTGGGGTCAGGCGCTCGAACAGCGCCTCAAGGTTGTTGAAGCGTTCTTCCGGACGCTCCATCGGCACCAGGAACTTGAACTGGGTGGCGCCTTCGAACTTGTAGCGTTTTGGCTGGCTCTGGATCAGCTTGATCAGCACCAGCGGATCGACCGGGGTTTCCGATTCGAACTCGATCTTGCCGCCATTGGGCCCGGCATCGACTTTCTTGATCCCGAGTTTTTCCGCCTGCAGCTTGAGCAGGGTCAGGCGCACCAGGTTCTTGGTCGGCTCCGGCAGCAGGCCGAAGCGGTCGATCATCTCCACTTGCAGGTCCTTGAGGCCGTCTTCATCCACCGCCGAGGCGATGCGCTTATAGAGGATCAGCCGCGCGTGGACATCCGGCAGGTAGTCCTCGGGAATCAGCGCCGGCAGGCGCAGGTTGATTTCCGGGCCGCCGCCCAGCGGCTGGTCGAGGTTCGGCTGGGCGCCCTTGCGGATGGCCTTGACCGCGCGCTCGAGCATTTCCATGTACAGGGTGAAGCCGACTGCCTGGATCTGCCCGCTCTGGCCTTCGCCGAGCAGCTCGCCGGCGCCGCGGATTTCCAGGTCGTTGGTAGCCAGGACGAAACCTGCGCCCAGGTCCTGGGTGTTGGCGATGGCTTCCAGGCGCTTCTCGGCGTCCGGAGTGATCTGCTGGCGCGGCGGGGTGAGCAGGTAGGCGTAGGCCTGGTGGTGGCTGCGCCCGACCCGGCCGCGCAACTGGTGCAACTGGGCCAGGCCGAACTTGTCGGCGCGCTCGATGATGATGGTGTTGGCGCTCGGCACGTCGATGCCGGTCTCGATGATGGTCGAGGCGATCAGCACGTTGAAGCGCTTGTGGTAGAAGTCGCTCATCACCTGTTCGAGTTCGCGTTCGCGCATCTGCCCGTGGCCGATGCCGATGCGGGCCTCCGGCACCAGTTCGGCGAGGTCGGCGGCGCATTTCTCGATGCTCTTCACATCGTTGTGCAGGTAGTACACCTGGCCACCGCGCAGCAGCTCACGCAGCAACGCCTCTTTGACCGTGCTCTTGTTCTGCTCCATGACGAAGGTGCGCACCGACAGCCGGCGTGCCGGCGGCGTGGCGATGATCGACAGGTCGCGCATGCCGGCTACGGCCATGTTCAGGGTGCGCGGGATTGGCGTGGCGGTCAGGGTGAGGATGTCCACCTCGCTGCGCAGGGCCTTGAGCTGTTCTTTCTGGCGCACACCGAAGCGGTGTTCTTCGTCGATGATCACCAGGCCCAGGTCTTTGATCTTGACGTCGTCCTGCAACAGCTTGTGGGTGCCGATGACGATGTCGATCTTGCCTTCGGCCAGGTCCGCCACCGCGGCAGCGACTTCCTTGGGCGACTTGAAGCGGCTCATCACTTCGACCGTTACCGGCCAGTCGGCAAAGCGGTCGCGAAAACTGTTGTAGTGCTGCTGGGCGAGCAGGGTGGTGGGCACCAGGATCGCCACCTGGCGACCGCCATGCACGGCAATGAACGCCGCGCGCATGGCCACTTCGGTTTTACCGAAGCCGACGTCGCCGCACACCAGGCGGTCCATCGGCTTGGCCGCGAGCATGTCCTCGCGCACCGCCTCGATAGCGCTCTGCTGGTCGGGGGTTTCCTCGAAGGGGAAGCCTGCGCTGAAGGTGGCGTAGTCCACCGACGGGTCGGCGAAGGCATAGCCCTTGCGCGCGGCGCGGCGGGCATAGATGTCGAGCAGTTCGGCGGCCACGTCGCGTACCTGTTCGGCAGCCTTGCGCTTGGCTTTCTGCCAGGCTTCGGAGCCGAGCCGGTGCAGCGGCGCCAGGGCGTCGTCGCTGCCGGTGTAGCGGGCGATCAGGTGAAGGTTGGCTACCGGCACATAGAGCTTGGCGCCCTCGGCGTATTCGAGGGTGAGGAACTCGGCGGCCTGGTTGTCGATTTCCAGGGTCGCCAGGCCCAGGTAGCGGCCCACGCCATGGTCGATATGCACCACCGGCGCGCCTTCGCGCAGCTCGGTGAGGTTTTTGATCACCGCATCGTTGTTGGCGTCGCTGCGCTTGTCGCGGCGCCGGCGCTGCATCACCCGCTGGCCGAACAGCGGGCTCTCGGCGACCAGGGCAATGGCCGGGTCGTCCAGCAGCAGGCCTTCGTCCAGCGGGGCGATGGTGATCGCCAGGCGCGCCTTGCCAGCGACGAAAGCGCTCCAGCTGTCGACGGTCTGCGGGCGCAGCTTCAGGCGTTCGAGCAGTTCCAGCAATACTTCGCGGCGCCCCGCCGATTCGGCGGTGAACAGCACGCGGCCAGGGAACGTCTCGAGAAACCCCGACAGCGCCGCCAATGGCTGGTTGGCCTTGGCTTCGATGGCAAGGTTGGGCAGGACCTGGGCCGGGAAGCGTTCGCGGCCGACCCCGCTGTCGAGGTCATCCTGGCTGACCACCACCCGCGGCCAGCTTTTGAGCCGGGCAAAGCAGTCTTCCACCGGCATGAACAGCTCGGCCGGCGGCAGCAGCGGCCGCGCCGGGTCGATGCGACGCTCCTCATAACGGTTGCGTACATCGCTCCAGAAGTGTTCGGCGGCCTGCTCGACACCGGGCAGGGAGAACACCTGGGTGTCCTGGGGCAGGTAGTCGAACAGGGTCGAGGTGTCGTCGAAGAACAGCGGCAGGTAGTACTCGATACCGGCCGGGGTAATGCCGCTGGAGAGGTCCTGGAAGATCGGGCAGCGGCGGAAATCGACATCGAAGCGCTCGCGAAAGCGCGCCTTGAAGCGTGTCACCGCGTCTTTTTGCAGCGGGAACTCACGGGCCGGCAGCAGCCGCACCGACTCGACCTTGTCGATCGAACGCTGGGTTTCCGGGTCGAAGGTGCGCAGGGTCTCGATTTCGTCATCGAACAGGTCGATGCGGTACGGCAGCTTGCTGCCCATCGGGAACAGGTCGATCAAGGCGCCGCGCACGGCAAATTCGCCGTGCTCGTAGACCGTGTCGACACAGCGGTAGCCGCTGGCTTCAAGACGCGTGCGCATCTGCTCGACATCGAGCTTCTGGCCGATGTCCAGCACCAGGCTGCTGCCGAGCAAGAAGCGCGTCGGCGCCAGGCGGTGCAGGGCGGTGGTGATCGGCACCACGAGAATGCCGTGATCGAGCTCCGGCAGCCGGTACAGGCTGGAGATGCGTTGGGAAATGATGTCCTGGTGCGGCGAGAACAGGTCGTAGGGCAGGGTTTCCCAGTCGGGGAACGGCAGCACCGGCAGCTCGGGCGCAAAAAAGCGCAGCTCCTGCTCGAGGCGGTCAGCGCTCTGGCTGTCGGCGGTCAGCAGCAGGGTGAAGCGTTTGGCGGCGCTGGCCGCTTCGGCAATGGCCAGGCTCAGGGCGGCGCCCGGCAGGTTGCCCCAGGTTTGTTTGCCGGCAGTGGCCGGCAGGTGCGGTAGACGCAGAACAGGCACGGGAGGTCGAGCTCCAAGCGTTGCGACAAAGACGCCAATTGTACCGGGCGCAGGCCCGCGCTGTCAGGTTTGTGCAGGCTAAAAGCATGTAGTGCGATGCTGGCGACAGGCGCTCATTGCCCGATGGGCTGCGGGGCGTCATAATGTAGCCCCTTTTTTCTGTCCCTACATGTGGAAGGTTCCCGTGACTCAGAAGCCCGACCAGTGTCTTGGTGAGTGGATTGATCGTGAAGCGCTTGCAGAAGCGATGATCCCGCTTATCGGTCAGCTCTACCGCAATAACAATGTGGTGAGCTCGATCTATGGCCGTAGCCTGATCAACCGCTCGGTGATCTCGATCCTCAAAGCACACCGCTTTGCCCGTCATCGCCAGACCGACGAAACCGAACTGTCTGTACACGAGACATTCCCGCTGCTCAAAGCCATGAGCGAGCTGAAACTGGGCGCCGCCTCGGTCGACCTGGGCAAGCTGGCCAACAAGTTCAAGCAAGAAGGCAACGGCCGTACTGCCGAGCAGTTCGTGCGTGAAGAAATGGCTGACGTGGTTGGCCAGCAAAACGCTTCGGCACGCAAAGGCACCGACGTCGTGCTGTACGGCTTCGGTCGTATCGGCCGCCTGCTGGCGCGCATCCTGATCGAGAAAACCGGTGGTGGCGACGGCCTGCGTCTGCGCGCCATCGTCGTGCGCAAAGGCGCCGAGAACGATCTGGTCAAGCGTGCCAGCCTGCTGCGTCGTGACTCGGTGCACGGCCCGTTCGATGGCACCATCACCATCGACGAAGCCAACAACACCATCACCGCCAACGGCAACCTGATCCAGGTTATCTACGCCAAGAACCCGAGCGAAGTCGACTATACCCAGTACGGCATCGAGAATGCCCTGATCGTCGACAACACCGGTGTATGGCGCGACGCCGACGGCCTGGGCCAGCACCTGGCCTGCCCGGGCGCTGCCCGCGTGATCCTCACCGCACCTGGCAAGGGCGCGCTGAAGAACATCGTGCACGGCATCAACCATGGCGAAATCAGCGCTGATGACAAGATCATCTCCGCGGCTTCCTGCACTACCAACGCCATCGTTCCTGTGCTCAAAGCGGTCAACGACAAGTTCGGTATCGTCAACGGCCACGTTGAAACCGTTCACTCGTTCACCAACGACCAGAACCTGATCGACAACTTCCACAAGGGCAGCCGTCGTGGCCGCGCCGCGCCGCTGAACATGGTTATCACCGAGACCGGTGCTGCCACTGCAGCCGCCAAGGCACTGCCAGTGCTCAAGGGCAAGCTGACCGGCAATGCGATCCGCGTACCAACGCCGAACGTGTCGATGGCCATCCTCAACCTGAACCTGGAAAAAGCCACCAATCGCGAAGAGATCAACGAGTACCTGCGCCAGATGGCCATGCACTCGGACCTGCACAAGCAGATCGACTACGTGAGCTCCCAGGAAGTGGTCTCCACCGACTTCGTCGGTTCGCGCCACGCCGGTGTGGTTGATGCCGAAGCCACCATCTGCAACGATAACCGTGTTGTCCTGTACGTCTGGTACGACAACGAATTCGGTTACAGCTGCCAGGTAGTGCGCGTGATGGAAGACATGGCTGGCGTCAATCCGCCTGCTTTCCCACGCTAAGCTTGGCTTGATCGTGAAAGACGGGAACCTCAGGGTTCCCGTTTTTTTTGCCTGAATTTTCCCTGGAGGCTGGATGCGCAAGGCAGTGTTGATCGGTGCGATGCTGGGCCTGGCCGGGTGCGGGCAGGGCAACACCCTGGAGCGCATCAGTGGCCCGACCATGGGCAGCAGCTACACCGTGCAGTATGTGCGTACGCCCCAGGGGCCGGCACCGGAGCTGGTCAAGCGCGAGGTCGAGCGGATTCTCGAGGGTGTCGACAGGCGTTTTTCCACCTACCGTAGTGATTCTTTGACCGAAGCTTTCAACAGGCTGCCGGCCAATAGCTGCCAGTCGATGCCGGCCGATGTACTGCAACTGGTGCGGGTCGGAGAGCAACTGGCGCAGCAAAGTGACGGCGCTTTTGACCTGACCGTGGAGCCCTTGCTCGACCTGTGGGGCTTTGGCCCGCAGTCGCGGATGGAAAAAGTACCGGATGCCCAGGCCCTGGCTGCCACTCGCCAGCGGGTCGGGCATGGGCATTTGCGCATAGTTGGCGAGCAGCTGTGCAAGGATGCGCCGGTGGAAGTGGACTTCAACAGCATCGCCGCCGGGCATGCGGTAGACCTGCTGGTGGAGCGGCTAAAAGCCCTGGGGGTCGCGAATTTGCTGGTCGAGGCGACAGGTGAACTCAAGGCGATCGGGCGCAAGGCCGACGGCAGCCCGTGGAAAGTGGCGCTGGAACTGCCCCGCGCTGACCGCCAGATAGCCCAGCAAGTGCTGGACGTGGACGGGTTTGGTGTATCGACCTCCGGTGACTATCGCAATTATTTCGAGGAGAATGGCCAGCGCTATTCACACACCTTCGATGCGCGCCAGGGAAAACCCGTGAAACACGAGCTGGCCTCGGTGACGGTGTTTGACCGCTCGACGCTGATGGCTGATGGTTATTCGACCTTGCTGCTGATTCTCGGGCCTGAGCGCGGCTGGGAGTTTGCCCTTCGGCACGGGATTGGCGCAGTGTTCGTGACCCGGGTTGCCGATGGTTTCGTCTCCCGCAGCACGCCGGCGTTTGCCCAGGTGCTGGTGAACTGACAATGAATACATGTAGTGCAGAGAAAAATAGCCTACGACGCGACCAAGGGTTAATGTGCGCGGCGTTCAAGCTTGATTAGACTGCACCCGAATTTTTGCATGGCGCCGCTGGCGACATGAGGTAGCCCCGCCCGCCGATGTGGCGCGTGGGCCTGTTCTGAAGGAGTACGCATGGCTGTCTACAACTACGACGTAGTGGTGCTGGGTTCCGGCCCCGCAGGAGAAGGGGCGGCAATGAATGCTGCCAAAGCAGGACGCAAGGTGGCGATGGTCGATAGCCGTCGCCAGGTCGGCGGCAACTGCACCCACCTGGGTACCATTCCGTCCAAGGCCCTGCGTCACTCGGTGCGCCAGATCATGCAGTTCAACACCAACCCGATGTTCCGGGCCATTGGTGAGCCGCGCTGGTTCTCGTTCCCCGACGTGCTGAAAAGCGCCGAGAAGGTGATCTCCAAGCAGGTGGCCTCGCGCACCGGCTACTACGCCCGCAACCGCGTCGACGTGTTCTTCGGCACCGGCAGCTTCGCCGACGAGCAGACCATCGAAGTGGTCTGCGCCAACGGCGTGGTCGAGAAGCTGGTGGCCAAGCACATCATCATCGCCACCGGTTCGCGCCCGTATCGCCCGGCCGATATCGATTTCCACCACCCGCGAATCTACGATAGCGACACCATCCTCAGCCTCGGCCACACCCCGCGCAAACTGATCGTCTACGGCGCCGGCGTGATCGGCTGCGAGTACGCCTCGATCTTCAGCGGCCTGGGTGTGCTGGTAGAGCTGGTAGACAACCGCGGCCAGTTGCTGAGCTTCCTCGACTCGGAAATCTCCCAGGCGTTGAGCTACCACTTCAGCAACAACAACATCACCGTGCGCCACAACGAAGAGTACGAGCGTGTTGAAGGCCTGGACAACGGGGTGATCCTGCACCTGAAATCCGGCAAGAAGATCAAGGCCGATGCCTTGCTCTGGTGCAACGGCCGTACCGGCAACACCGACAAGCTGGGCCTGGAAAACATCGGCATCAAGGTCAATAGCCGTGGCCAGATCGAAGTCGATGAAAACTACCGCACCCACGTGGCGAACATTTACGGTGCCGGTGACGTGATCGGCTGGCCGAGCCTGGCCAGTGCCGCCCACGACCAGGGCCGCTCGGCTGCCGGCAGTATCGTCGACAATGGCAGCTGGCG
Organism: Pseudomonas sp. 2(2015); assembly: GCF_000955865.1. Lineage (NCBI taxonomy): Bacteria > Pseudomonadati > Pseudomonadota > Gammaproteobacteria > Pseudomonadales > Pseudomonadaceae > Pseudomonas > Pseudomonas sp. 2(2015). The sequence goes on along the minus strand of NZ_JYOF01000003.1, from coordinate 662,914 downwards.
CTTCGTCAACGATGTGCCGACCGGCATCTACACCATTCCTGAGATCAGCTCGATCGGCAAGAACGAGCAGGAGCTGACCCAGGCCAAGGTGCCTTACGAAGTCGGCAAGGCCTTCTTCAAGAGCATGGCCCGGGCGCAGATTGCCGGTGAGCCACAAGGCATGCTGAAGATCCTGTTCCACCGCGAAACCCTGGAAATCCTCGGCGTGCACTGCTTCGGCTACCAGGCCTCGGAGATCGTTCACATCGGCCAGGCGATCATGGACCAGCCGGGTGAGCGCAATACCCTGAAGTACTTCGTCAACACCACCTTCAACTACCCGACCATGGCCGAAGCCTATCGGGTAGCGGCTTACGACGGCCTCAACCGGCTTTTTTGAGCGGCTCCGGCCGGTGGCCTGAGCCGGCCGGGGAGACCGATTTCAGCGATTCTCGAGGGTGGCGCTGGCCAAACCGGGAAAGTCTGTAATCAGGCTGTCTACGCCGAAGTCGGCGAGCCTGCGCATCAGCGCCGGCTCGTTGACTGTCCACACCGACACGTGCAAACCCTGGCGCTGGGCCTTGATCAGGCGCTCGGGGGTGCACAGTGTCCAGTTCAACGCCAGCAAGTTGCAGCCGTAGTTCTGGGCGACCTTCAGCGGGTCGAGCCAGGCGTACTCGGCCACCAGTCCTCTGGAAATATCCGGAGTCAGCTCCAGCGCTGCGCCCAGCACTTCCCGTGAGCTTGAGGTGATGGTGATCTTGTCGAGCAGGCCGAACTGCTGGGCCATTTCGCGGATCGCCAGCACGGTGGTGGCGGCGCGGGTGCGCGAGGCGCTCTTGACCTCAAGCTGCCAGTGCTCGAAATCGCACTTTTCAAACAGCTCCTCAAGTCGCGGGATCGGGCAGGGCGAGACCCAGCCCGGGCCACCCTTGCGCGCGTCGTAGGTGGCAAGGTCGGCGGCGCTGTGTTCAACCACCTTGCCGCGCCGGCCGGTGGTGCGCTTGAGGCTGGGGTCGTGAATCACCATCAGCTGGTTGTCAGCCGACAGGTGCAGGTCGAGCTCGCAGCGGCGCACGCCATGCTTGAGGCACTGCTGGAAGCTGGTGAGGGTGTTTTCGGGGGCTTCGCCCTTGGCGCCGCGGTGGCCGTAAATCGTGGTCACGTCTGTTCCTTCAACAAATAAGTGAAACTCAGGAGGCGCTTGGGTCGTTCTGCTCCAGGGCCTGGCGTCGTTGTTGCGCTTGGCGTTGCAGGATGTAGCGGGCCAGCAGCTGGCGCTGGGCGTCGGTGGTGTCGACGAACTCGGTGCCGATCTCGTACTGGCCGTCGGCCTGGCGGTCGCAATGGGTGACCTTGGCGCGCAGCAGCAGGCCCAGGGCCTGGGGCATCAGCACCATCTTCACGGCCACGCGCTCGCCGGCCGCCAGCGGCTCGGCGCGGTTGAACTCGATGCCGCCCTCGGACAGCACTACCGCCTGCGGCGCGCTCAATTGCCCGAGCAGGGTCTGCGCAACCACGGCACTGAGCAGATCGATGCGTTTGTTCTGGGCCTTGAGAAAGGCCGCCAGGGTGCGGTCCTTATCACTGAGCTGGCGCAGCAGGTGCTGGGACTCGAACTCGCTCAGGTGCAGTTCACTGAGCAGGTTGAACAGCGGTGAAGTATCTTGCAACAAGTCTGTGCCAAGCGCTTCGGCGGCGCTCAACGGGCTAATTTCCAGTGCGATCCGATCCTCGATACGGTAGTATTCGCGGCGATCTTCTTCATCTAATGTCGACATGGCGAACCCATGGTAGCGGCGGTGGTCTGAGTGTAAAGCTGCTAATCAAGCCCCGCCACAAGGACGTTCCTCTTTCATCCGAACAAGCCCCGACATGTTCAGACCTCTCTTCGTATTCATCGGCACGCGTTATACCCGTGCCAAGCGTCGCAACCACTTCGTCTCGTTCATTTCCCTGACCTCGATGATCGGCCTCGCCCTGGGCGTTGTCGTGATGATCGTGGTGTTGTCGGTCATGAATGGCTTCGATCACGAGATGCGCACCCGGGTGTTGGGCATGGTGCCCCACGCCACACTGGAAACCGGCCAGCCGATCAACGACTGGCCCGCCCTTGCCAGTCAAGTAAAGCAGAACCCGCAGGTTCTGGCGGTGGCGCCCTTCACCCAGATGCAGGGCCTGCTGACCCATGACGGCAAGGTGCAGAAGGTGCTGCTCAACGGCATCGACCCGGCCCAGGAGCGCAAGGTCTCGATCATCGACGACTTTATCCGCGAGGGTAAGCTCGATGACCTGGCCCCTGGCGGCTTCGGCATCATGATCGGCGACAAGGCGGCGGCCAAGCTGGGCGTCGGCATCGGTGACAAACTGACCTTCGTCGCCCCCGAGGTCACCGTCACTCCGGCCGGTATGTTCCCGCGCATGAAGCGCTTTACCGTGGTCGGCATCTTCCATGTCGGCGCCGGTGAAATCGACGGCTACCTGGGCCTGACCAACCTGTCGGACCTGTCGCGCCTGCACCGCTGGAAAGCCGACCAGGTGCAGGGCCTGCGCCTGAAGTTCGATGACCTGTTCCAGGCCCCCCGGGTTGCCTGGGACATCGCCCAGAAGCTGGGCGAGCAGGAGTTCTACGCCCGCGACTGGACCCGTAGCCACGGCAACCTGTACCAGGCGATCCGCATGGAAAAAGCCATGATCGGCCTGCTGTTGCTGCTGATTGTCGCGGTGGCCGCGTTCAACATCATTTCCACCCTGGTAATGGTGGTCAACGACAAGAAGGGCGACATCGCCATCTTGCGCACCCTGGGCTCGACGCCGGGGCAGATCATGGCCATCTTCATGGTCCAGGGCACGGTGATCGGCGTGGTCGGCACCCTGATCGGCGCGCTGGTGGGCATTTTCGCCGCGCTCAATGTCAGCGCCGCGATTGCCGGCATCGAGACCCTGATCGGGCACAAGTTCCTCAATGCCGACGTCTACTTCATCGACTACCTGCCATCGCAGATCATGGCCGAGGACGTGTGGATGGTCTGCGGTGCGGCATTGGTCCTGAGTTTCCTCGCCACCTTGTATCCGGCCTGGCGTGCGGCACGCACCCAGCCTGCGGAGGCGCTACGTTATGAGTGAGTTGGGCATGAGTGATAAAGCAGTGCTGAGTTGCCGCAACCTGGGCAAGTCCTACGAGGAAGGCCCGGAGAAAGTCCAGGTATTGTCAGGCCTGCAGCTGGAGCTGCACCCGGGCGAGCGGGTGGCGATCGTCGGTAGCTCCGGTTCAGGCAAGAGTACTTTGCTCAACCTGCTCGGCGGCCTCGATACCCCGACCGAAGGCAGCGTCTGGCTGGCCGGCGAAGAGCTCTCGGCATTGGGCGAACGCGCCCGTGGCCTGCTGCGCAACCGCGCCCTGGGCTTCGTCTACCAGTTCCACCACCTGCTGCCGGAGTTCACGGCGCTGGAGAACGTGTGCATGCCGCTGCTGATCGGTCGCACCGCCATCCCCGAAGCCCGCGAGCGCGCCGAAGCGCTGCTCAAGCGCGTCGGCCTGGGCCATCGCCTGAGCCACAAGCCGGCCGAGCTGTCCGGTGGCGAGCGCCAGCGCGTGGCAATCGCCCGGGCGCTGGTCAACCGTCCGGGGCTGGTGATGCTCGACGAGCCTACCGGCAACCTCGACCATCACACCGCCCAGGGTATCCAGGACTTGATGCAGGAGCTCAGCAGCTCTTCGCAGACGGCCTTCCTGGTGGTGACCCACGATCTCAACCTGGCGCGCCAGATGGACCGCGTACTGCGCCTGGAAGACGGGCACCTGGTACCGATCTGATTGCCCGCGCAACGTGCCCGCCGCTGTCAGGCGGGCACCTGGTTCCTTTTCTTTACCCGGGTGCTTTCGTTCATGTTCAGACCCTTGTCTATTTTCATCGGCGCGCGCTACACCCGCGCCAAGCGCCGCAACCATTTCATCTCGTTCATTTCCATGACCTCGATGATCGGCCTGTCCCTGGGCGTGCTGGCGATGATCGTGGTGCTGTCGGTGATGAACGGCTTCCAGCGCGAAATGAGCTCGCGCATCCTCGGCATGGTGCCGCACGCCAGCGTGCTCGGTGCCCAGCCGCTGGACGACTGGCGGCCGGTGGCGGCGCAAGCCTTGAAAAACCCTGAAGTGATCGCCGCCGCACCACTGACCGAGATGGAAGGCATGCTCTCTTACAAGGGCTCGATGCAGCCGATCCAGGTCAGCGGCATCGACCCGGCCGAGGAGGGCAAGGTCTCGATCGTCGCCCAGCATATCGTCCAGGGCAGCCTTGAAGACCTCAAGCCGGGTGAGTTCGGCGTGGTCATCGGTGAAATCACCGCGCGCCGCTTTCGCCTCAATGTTGGCGACAAGCTGACCCTGATCGTGCCCGAAGTCAGCAGCGCGCCGGGTGGCATCACCCCGCGCATGCAGCGCCTGAACGTGGTCGGGGTATTCAAGGTCGGCGCCGAGCTCGACGGCTCGCTGGGCCTGATGCACATGGCCGACGCCGCGCAGATGCAACGCTGGGCGCCGAACCAGGTGCAGGGCGTGCGCCTCAAGGTCAAGGACCTGTACGCGGCGCCGCAGGTGTCCAAGGCGATTACCGCAAGCCTTGGCGAGCAGTACCGCGCCGATGACTGGACCCACACCCAGGGCAGCCTGTTCAGCGCCATGAAGATGGAAAAGACCATGATCGGCCTGTTGCTGCTGCTGATCATCGCCGTGGCGGCGTTCAACATCATTGCCACGCTGATCATGGTGGTCAACGACAAGGGCGCCGACATCGCCATCCTGCGCACCATCGGCGCAACGCCGGCGCAGATCATGGGCACCTTCATGGTCCAGGGCAGCCTGATCGGTATCGTCGGTACCTTGATCGGCGGCGTGCTGGGGGTGATTGCCGCGCTCAACGTCAGCCAGATCGTCGGCTGGCTGGAGCGGGTCAGCGGCCAGCACATCTTCACCTCGGACGTGTACTTCATCAGTACCTTGCCGTCGGAACTGCAATGGGGCGACGTGGCGCTGATCTGTAGCGCCGGCCTGATCATGAGCTTCCTGGCCACCCTGTACCCGGCCTGGCGGGCTTCGCAGGTAGAGCCGGCGTACGCCTTGCGTTACGAGTGATGGCTGATCGCGGGGCAAGCCCGCTCCTACACCGGCTGTAGGAGCGGGCTCGCCCCGCGATGGTATTCACACCGTCGGCAAGTCGATCACGAACCGCGTCCAGCCCTCAGCCGACTCCCCACGAATACGCCCGCCGTGCGCCTGTACGATCGAGCGGGTAATCGCCAGTCCCAACCCCGCATGCTCACTGCTGCCTTCGCGCCGCGCCGGGTCTGCCCGGTAGAAGCGGTCGAACAGTTTCGGCAGCAACGCCGGGTCAATCGGCTCACCGCAGTTGGCCACCTGCAGCCTTACTCCGTCTTGGTGTCGCTCGATGGTCACACGTATCTCGCCGCCGGCCGGGGTAAAGCGCAGGGCGTTGTCGAGCAAATTGGACAGCGCCCGGCGCAGCATATGCCGGTCGCCGGCAAGCGGCGCTTGGCCCTCACGGCTCAGGCTTACCTCGGCATCTTCAGCCAGCGGCGCGTAGTATTCGAGCAAGGCATCGGCCTCGTCTTCAAGTGCCAGTTGCTGGCGGCTGGGCATCAGCAAACCGTGGTCGGCCTTGGCCAGGTAGAGCATGTCGTTGACCAGTTGCGCCATCCATTGCAGCTCTTCGAGGTTACTGTGCAGCGCCTCGCGGTATTCATCCAGGCTGCGCGGCCGGGTCAGGGTTACCTGGGTGTGGGTCAGCAGGTTGGACAGCGGCGTGCGCAGCTCGTGGGCAATGTCGGCAGAGAACGCCGAGAGGCGCTGAAAGGCATCGTCCAGGCGTTCGAGCATGGCGTTGACGGTCTGCGCCAGTTCCGCCAGTTCCACCGGCATTTGCCCTTCGGGCAGGCGTGTGGTCAACGAGCGTGCCGACACCCCGGAGGCCACTTCGCCCATCTGCCGCAGTGGCCGCAGCCCGCTGCGCGCGGCCCAGGCGCCGAGCAACGCGGTCGCCAGCGCCGAAAGGCCGACAGTCAGCCAGATCAGCTGCTGCATGCGCTGGAGGAAATGCTGATGGTGGGTGATGTCGAGAAACAGCGTCAGCTGCGCGTCGCCACCGTTGAGGTTGACACACAGGCTGCGAAAGTCGACGCCGCTGCTGTGCAGGGTGCTCAGGCCGAGCACTTGCGGCGACTCGGGCAGGCCGGCCTGGCTGTCGAACCAGATGCGCCCGTCCCGGCCGCGAATGCGCACGGCAAGGTCGGCCTGGTGGCTGAGTTCGGTTTGCAGGGCAGGCAGGCGCGGGGCGAGGCTGGCCGGGTCGTCCACGCCTTCGAGCATCTGGCGCAGCAGTGACAGGCGGCTGTTGAGCAGTTGCTGGTCGAGCTCGATGAAGTGGGTGGCGCTGGCGCGGCTAAAAAGGATACCGGCAGTCAGCGACACCACTGCCGTGCAGGCGGCAAACAGCAGTGCCAGGCGACTACCGAGGGACAGGCGGCGCATCAGGCGCTGCGCTCTTCAAGCACATAACCCATGCCGCGCACGGTATGGATCAGCTTGTTGTCGTGGGCATCGTCGATCTTCAGGCGCAGGCGGCGGATCGCCACTTCAATGACGTTGGTGTCGCTGTCAAAGTTCATGTCCCACACCTGCGAGGCGATCAGCGATTTGGGCAGCACTTCGCCCTGGCGGCGCAGCAGCAGTTCGAGCAGGGCGAACTCCTTGGCGGTCAAGTCGATGCGCTGGCCTGTGCGTTCGACCCGGCGGCGGATCAGGTCAAGGCGCAGGTCGGCCAGGCCCAGGCTGGTTTCCTGTGCCGGGCTGCTGCCGCGGCGCAGCAGGCTGCGCACCCGTGCCAGCAGTTCGGAGAAGGCGAACGGCTTGACCAGGTAATCGTCGGCGCCCAGTTCCAGGCCGTGCACGCGGTCTTCGACGGCGTCGCGGGCGGTGAGGAACAGCACCGGGATTTCCAGGCCGGCGGCGCGCACCGCCTGAAGGATCTGCCAGCCATCGCGGCCCGGCAGCATGACGTCGAGGATCAGCAAGTCATAGTCGCCGGTCAGCGCCAGGTGCTGGCCGGTATTGCCGTCGCTGGCAAGCTCGGTGGCAAAGCCCGCTTCACTGAGGCCCTGGCACAAGTACTGGCCGGTCTTGGTCTGGTCTTCGACGATCAACAGTTTCATCGGCTGGCTCTTTTACGTGGATTGCCGCAGGGTTATACCGCGGCGGGCGTGGCGGGTGGCCAAGCTGACAAAGTTGTAATGTTTTTGTCAGGTGACTGCCAGCGGCGATTTTCTACAGTGAAGCCTGAACCGTCGCAACCCTGGAGTGGGCTTGAAATGAAACACCTTTTTATCATTGGCGCACTGGCGCTGTTCAGCCTTCCAGCCTTGGCGTCGCCCGCGCATTCCTACACCTTCGGCCAGCCTGCGCCTGCGAGCAAGGCCACCCGCAGCGTCGAGGTGGTGATGGGCGACATGTATTACGCGCCGCGCAGCCTTGAGGTAAAGGCCGGGGAGACCGTGCGCTTCGTGCTAATCAACAAGGGCGCGGTAGTCCATGAGTTCAGCCTCGGCGATGCTGTGATGCACGCCAGGCACCAGAAAGAAATGCTCGCCATGCAGGGCCAGATGGACCACTCGGCCATGGGCCACGGCAACATGAATCACGCCAGCATGCAGCACGACGATCCGAACACGGTGATGGTCGAACCTGGCAAAAGCGCCGAGCTGACCTGGACCTTTAGCCAGTCGACGCCAATCGAGTTCGCCTGCAACGTGCCCGGCCATTATCAAGCGGGCATGGTCGGCAAGCTGACCATCGGCCAATAACAGCCGATTGCCCAAAGCATGGCCTAAAACCGATAAACTAGGCGCATTTGCTCCTACAGGTTTTAGCCATGCATCCTGCTGCCGAACATTCTCCGCTGGGTAAATCCAGCGAATACGTTTCCACCTACACACCCTCGCTGCTGTTCCCGATCCCGCGGGCGGCAAAATGGGCCGAGCTGGGCGTCAGCGCCCAGACCCTGCCATGGCAGGGCGTCGATTTCTGGAACTGCTTCGAGCTGTCCTGGCTGCTGCCATCGGGCAAGCCGGTGGTGGCCATCGGTGAGTTCGCCATCCCGGCCGACTCGCCGAACATCATCGAGTCGAAGTCGTTCAAGCTGTACCTCAACTCGCTGAACCAGACCGTGTTCGAATCGCCCGCTGCCCTGCAGGCATGCCTGGTCAAGGACCTCTCGGCTGCCGCCGGCAAGCCGGTGGGCGTGCAGGTCCGCAGCCTGGCCGAGGTCGAAGGGCAGGGTGTGGTCGGCTTGCCGGGCGTGTGCATCGACGAGCTGGATGTCAGCATCAGCAACTACGAGCAACCGCAGCCGGAGTTGCTGCGATGCGACAGCGACAACATTGTTGAAGAAACCCTGCACAGCCATTTGCTCAAGTCCAACTGCCCGGTCACCGGCCAGCCGGACTGGGGCAGCGTCACCGTGCACTACCGTGGCGCGGCGCTGGAGCATGCCAGCCTGCTGACCTACCTGATCAGCTTCCGCCAGCATGCCGACTTCCATGAGCAGTGCGTCGAGCGCATCTACCTTGACCTCAAGCGCCTGCTCAACCCCGAGCACCTGACGGTTTATGCCCGTTACGTGCGCCGCGGCGGCCTGGACATCAACCCGTACCGCAGTACTTCACAGGTGACCCTGGAGAACCTGCGACTGGTTCGCCAGTAACGAAAAGCCCCGTTCGATGACGGGGCTTTTTTATTCCGGCGGGCTTAGATGCCCATGCTTTGCAGGCTCTGAACGATATTGCGCAAGGTGGCGGTCAGGCCCGGGTGCTCGACTTCAAAGCGCTCCACGGCGAGGTTGACGCCATCGACCAGGTTGTTGTCCTTGGTCGCGGCTTCCAGCTTGATCTCGGCCTCGATCTTCTCCATCAGCTCATGCAGGTGTTGGCGCTCTTCTTCTGAAAGCGGCGGGTTCTGCTCCAGTTGCTCGCGCAGCTCAGTGAGTTGCTTTTGCAGTTCTTGGGCAGGCATGGGTGTTCTCCCTCTATGAATAGGCACAGTCATGGACCCCGTTAGCGGGTGAAAGGTCCATGCCCTGCCTACTAGAGTAATCCACCGGCCAGCGCTTTGCATGACCCTGATCAAAGGTGCTGTTTCAGGGTTTTTCACCTTTGCGCCGGCGCTGGCCGATATCTGCCAGGCAGTCGGCCAGGGCTTCGAGGTGGTCGATCACCGAGTGCACGCCCAGGGCAAACAACTGCAAGGTGGCCTGGCCACGCTGGCGTTCCTGCTCTTTGGGGCCAAGGGCTTGCCACTGGCTGCTGGGCCCGCAGGCGGCCAGGCCGATGGTCCACAACCCGGCGTTGAGGCCCGACTGCAGCAGGCGTGGTTCGCCACTGACCAGCACGCAACCGTCGAGTTTGCCCGCCCTGAGGCTCATCAGTGCCTGCCAGCAGGCATCCGGTGCCGGCCAGGGGGTCTTGCAGGCCGGGAAGGCATTGAGCCAGGCCGGCAAGGGGCTGGCCATTTGTTTGCCGTCTGCAGCCGGCAGCTCATCGAGCCAGGCACAGGGAACCTTTTGCTGATACAGCCAGTCAAGGGTGGGCAGCGCGCCCGGAGTGGGGCAGGGTGCCTGGGCATCAGAGCCCGGGTTCACTTCGACAAGGCAGCCGCGCAAGCCGAACAGCAGGGCAGTGATGGCGGGGGAGTCTGGCATGGCAACGTCCCTGAAATACTTTGCAGGCTACGCTTGGGTTGTTACTTTTTGGTGACGCTGCCGATACACAGTTGTTCACATTTTTGCGACGTTGTTTATGCCAAGCTGCTTAACGGCAGCAGAGCCTTTATACTTGCTTCATTTTTTGGCGTAGGACGCGCGGCGTCTGCCTAGTTCGAGGAGTAACACTATGCGTAGGATCGGCCTGATCGATCGGATGACCCGGGCTTGTGTCTGTGCCGGCCTACTGTTGGCGCCTGTCGTCGCGGCCCAGGCGGCCACTGAAGAAGATCCCTGGGAAAGCATCAACCGGCCGATCTTCCGCTTCAACGACACGCTCGACACCTACGCGCTCAAGCCGCTGGCACAGGGGTACCAGGCGGTCACTCCGCAGTTCCTCGAAGACGGCATCCACAACATGTTCCGCAACCTGGGCGACGTCACCAACCTGGCCAACAACGTGCTGCAGCTCAAGCCGCACGCCGCCGGGGTTGATACTGCGCGGCTGATCGTCAACACCACCTTCGGTATTGGCGGGTTCTTCGATGTCGGCACCAAGATGGGCCTGCAGCGCAATGACGAAGACTTTGGCCAGACCCTCGGCTACTGGGGCGTGAGCAGCGGCCCGTACGTAATGCTGCCGTTGCTCGGCCCGAGCACCGTGCGCGATGCCATCGGCAAGTACCCGGACACCTACACCGAACCCTACCGCTACATCGACCACGTGCCGACCCGCAACACCGCCGCCGCCGTCGATGTGGTCGACACCCGCGCCAGCCTGCTGTCGGCTGAAAAGCTGATCAATGGCGACAAATACATCTTCATTCGCAATGCATACCTGCAAAATCGCGAATTCAAGGTCAAGGATGGCGCCGTCGTCGACGACTTCTGATCCGAGCGGGTAAACAAAAGGCGACCTTCAGGTCGCCTTTTTTGTGTCTGCAATTATTTCATGCTGAGGATGCGCAGGCCGAGTTTCTGCTTGCCGTCTTGCTGGTCGGCAATCCACACCACCTCTGTGCTCGCTTCCAGGCCCTTGAGTGCCGGATGGTCGGAGTCGATACGCACCTCGAGTTGATCGCCAACCGTGAACGGCTGCGGCGCCTGGACCTGCATGCCACTGCTGGAGAGGTCGAGGCAGACGGCGGCGATGACCTGCCCCTGGTGGATCAGGCTTATATCTGCTTCCACCCGCATGCGAATGAAATCGCGCTTCTCGCTGTAGTCCATGGGCCCTGAGCTCATCTCGGCATCCTTTCATTGCGTTGCGGTTGGAGGGGTTTTTATAACTCCCGGTGCTTTCGGCTGTAAAGAGCATCGGCGACCATCGGTGTGCCCTTGAAACGCCCGGCGGATGGGAGTACCGTCTGCGCCTTACAAGGCACCTCTGCTATTTGCCGGACAGGTTTTGATGTCCTACAACTCATAGAAGAGTAGCTCGAAGTGAATCCAGTACGTGGGCCGATGCTCACCTACGCCCAACCTATTCCTGGCGCCGTTTGCCCACATGCAGAAAACCAGTGCAACGCTGCTGATAATCGATGACGACGACGTCGTACGTGCGAGTCTTGCCGCCTACCTGGAAGACAGCGGTTTCAGCGTCCTGCAGGCAGCCAATGGCCAGCAGGGCCTGCAGGTCTTCGAACAGGAACATCCTGATCTGGTGATCTGCGATCTGCGCATGCCGCAAATGGGCGGCCTGGAGCTGATTCGCCAGGTAACCGAGCGCGCGCCGGAACTGCCGGTGATCGTGGTATCGGGCGCCGGGGTGATGAACGACGCCGTCGAGGCCCTGCGCCTGGGCGCGGCCGACTACCTGATCAAGCCCCTCGAAGACCTCGCGGTGCTCGAGCATTCGGTACGCCGGGCCCTGGACCGCGCGCGTCTGGTGCTGGAAAACCAGCGCTACCGGGAAAAGCTCGAAACCGCCAACCGCGAGCTTGAGGCCAGCCTGCACCTGCTGCAGGAGGACCAGACCGCCGGGCGTCAGGTGCAGATGAACATGCTGCCGGAAAGCCCCTGGGTGGCCGACGACCTGTCGTTCGAGCACCAGATTATTCCGTCGCTGTACCTGTCGGGCGACTTTGCCGACTATTTCCGTGTCGATGACCGGCGAATTGCCTTTTACCTGGCAGACGTTTCCGGGCATGGCGCGTCTTCGGCCTTCGTCACCGTGCTGCTGAAGTTCATGACCACGCGCCTGCTGTTCGAGTTCAAGCGCGGCGGCAACTTGCGTGACTTCAAGCCGTCGGAGGTGCTCGGGCACATCAACCGCGGCCTGATCAACTGCAAGCTGGGCAAGCATGTGACCATGGTCGGCGGCGTGATCGACGAAGACACCGGTATCATGACCTACAGCATCGGTGGTCACCTGCCGTTGCCAGTGCTGTACACCCCGGGCCAGAGCCGTTATCTGGAGGGCCGCGGATTGCCGGTCGGCTTGTTCGAGGAGGCCACCTACCAGGACCACGTCCTGGAGTTGCCGCCGCAGTTCAGCCTGACCCTGCTGTCTGATGGCATTCTGGACCTTTTGCCCGGTGACACACTCAAAGATAAAGAGGCGGCCCTGCCTGAAATCATCAAGGCCGCAGGCGGTAGTCTGGATGGGCTGCGCCAACGATTCGGATTAGCTACGCTTGGGGAGATGCCGGATGATATCGCCCTATTGGTGTTGAGCAGGAACCTTCAATGAGTACGGGTAGAATCCAGTTCGCCGAGCAGAATGGCACCTTCGTGCTGAAGTTTGTCGGTGAAGTGCGCCTGACCTTGTGTTCGGCGCTGGATGCGACGATTGAAAAGATCTTCACGGCGCTGAATTTCTCGGCGATCGTCATCGATCTGACAGAAACCCACAGCATCGACAGCACCACCCTGGGCTTGCTGGCCAAGCTCTCGATCCTGTCGCGGCAAAAGGTCGGGTTGTTGCCGACGGTGGTCACCACCCACGCCGACATCACCCGCCTGTTGCAGTCGATGGGTTTCGACCAGGTGTTCAACATCGTTGACCGGCCGATCCCGTGCCCGGAATGCCTGACCGACCTGCCGTCGCAGGATCAGAACGAAGACGTGGTGCGCTCCAAGGTGCTTGAGGCGCACAAGATCCTCATGGGTCTGAACGATTCCAACCGCGAAGCCTTCCACGACCTGGTCAACGCTCTCGAGCGCACCTGATCGTCGACCGGGCGCCGTTCTGGCGCCGGTCAAAAATCACTTAACAGTCAGCTTCGCGCGGTGGAAACTCGGTCGCCGCGCTGCCATCGGCGTTGAGCTGGAAAATCCGCGCCGGCTGCCCCTGTTCATTGAAAAACACCTGGCCCAGGCCCGCGCTGTTCCACAGCCGCTCGCCGGCCTTGCTGTGCGCGGGTGTGCGCGGCATCACCTGCATTTGCCGGCGCTTGGTAAACCAGTTGAGCGGTGAGCGTGGCGAGTACAGCCAGCGGTTGAGGCGATCGAAGGTGTCCAGCAGACGCTTGGGGAACTGGTTCTTGATGCCGCTGCTGGTGATCTGCCACAGGTGCGGGGCGCGCTGGCGGTGGCGGATCAGCACCTCATAGACGAACGAGTAGTGCACGTCACCGGAGAGAATCACGTAGTGCCCCGGTGTGCGCGAGTGGCGGAAGATGTTCAGGATCACCTGCGCCGCGCCGCGATGGGCCATCCAGTTCTCGGCATCGACCAATAGCGGATAACCCAGCCAGCTGAATACCCGCTGCACGCTCTCGATCAGCTTGACGCCGAAGATCGGCGCCGGCGAGACGATGATCGCCGAAGGATGGTCGAGCAGCGCCTGCTGCAGCTCGCTTAAGGCTTCCCAGTCGAGCAGGCCCGAGGGTTTGTTGAAGTTGCTTTCACTGCGCCAGCGCCGGGTGCGGGTATCGAGCACCAGCAGCGCCGGGCTGCTGGGCAGGACGAACTGCCAGCCCTGAAAGCGCAGCACCTCGTTGATCAGCGCATCCTGCAGCGGCGTGTCGAGGTAGTCATCGGCGTCGGCACTGTGGCTGAAGGCTTGGCAATGCTCCAGTAGCCCGGTAAAGGCATCCGGGTTGTTGCCCCAGCCCTGGCACAGCATATAGCCGAGCAGGGCGTTGCCGATGATGCGCTTGGAGAACGGGTGGCCGTAGGCGGTTTCTTCCCATTGCGCCGACAGGTTCCAGTCATCGGTGATGTCGTGGTCATCGAAAATCATCAGGCTCGGCAAATGCGCCAATACCCGCGCCACCCCGCCAAGGCCGCTGGCAAAGCCGTCGATCAGTTGCTGTTCCTGGCGGTAGCGGGCCTGGCGCTCGGCATTGAGGCCGGGTGGCATCTGCACGTCAATCAGGCCCCAGGGCAGCGGGGACCAGACCAGCAGGTACATGGCCATGACTTCGGCGAAGGTCACCAGGTGGTTGTCGGCGTTGCTGCTGGTGAAGATCGGCTTGCGCGTGCCGCCGAAAAAGCGCTCGCGCAGGGTTTCGTTGCTCTCCAGTGCCGGCAGCAGGTCGGCGCGGTGGTAATAGCTGGCCGGGTGCTGGTAGAGCGCGGCGCTGTCATCGACCACCGCGCCTTGCAGGTGCTCGCCAAACAGCCCCAGGCGCTCGATCAGCGCATGTATGGCGCGCAGCATGGGCCCGGCGACATCGTCGGCATACACCTGGTCACCGCTCATCATCAGCAGGGCCGGGCGCTGCAATGGCGTGGGATGTTCCAGCAACAGGCGATCGGCGCACAGCAGGCCGTCGGCCGCCGGGTGGTGGGGTTTGCGGCAGGAGCCGTGGAGCAGGTGCTCCAGGTATGAACGCAGGACGAAATTCGGCCGTTGCGCGCCCGGGTAAAGCAGGTGTGGTGCGTAGTCGGCGATGCCCTGGTTGTTGAAGATCAGGTCGTAGTCGATCTGCTCATCGCACGGCAGCGGGCTGTCGAGGCGGATGTCGAGCAGGTGGACAAACGCCTGACGGCCAATCGGCACAACCTTGCAGTGGATGTCGGCGCAAACGCCTGCGCAGCTCAGTTGCAGTTCAGCTTGCAGCGGCTCGCAGGCTACCAGCCAGAACACGATGCGCGTGGGTTCGAGGCGGCGCAGCAACGGGCCGGCCAGTACCAAGGGCAAAGAAGATGCATCGGTTATCGACAACGGAGAAGGCGCCACAAGATTGGGAGGTCAGGTTGATCCGGGATGCCTGCTATGCATGCAGTACCTGTGGGAGCTGGCTTGCCAGCGATTGCAGACGACGCGAACCGAGTGATGCTCCGCGCAATCTACCTCACTGGCAAACCCAGATTTGTATCAGGCCTTTGCCGCCAACAACGCCTCAAGCTTCTCCTGATCCCGGGCAAACTGGCGAATCCCCTCAGCCAGCTTCTCGGTGGCCATGGCATCTTCGTTCGACGCCCAGCGGAACTGGCTTTCCGTCAACTGCTGGCGCGCCTCGCCGGTTTTGCCAGGCTTGAGGATGCGCGGCAGCTCGCCCTGATCATCGTTCAACTGCTGCAGCAGCTCGGGGCTGATGGTCAGGCGGTCACAGCCGGCCAGTTGCTCGATCTGGCCGATATTGCGAAAGCTCGCGCCCATGACCACGGTCTTGTAGTTATTGGTTTTGTAGTAATCGTAGATGCGCGTCACCGACTGCACGCCCGGGTCTTCGGCGCCGACGTAGTCCTTGCCGGTGGACTTCTTGTACCAGTCGTAGATGCGCCCCACGAACGGCGAAATCAAGAACACCCCGGCGTCGGCGCAAGCCTGGGCCTGGGCGAAGGAGAACAGCAGGGTCAGGTTGGTCTGGATGCCTTCCTTTTCCAGAACCTCGGCGGCGCGGATGCCTTCCCAGGTCGAGGCCAGTTTGATCAGCACCCGGTCACGGCCGATACCGGCCTGGTCGTACAGCTCGATCAACTGCCGGGCCTTGGCCAGCAGCGCCGGTTGGTCGAAGGACAGGCGGGCGTCGACCTCAGTGGAGATACGCCCCGGAATCACCTTGAGAATGCCGGCGCCAACCGCCACGGCAAAGGCGTCACAGGCGAGGCCGACATCGCCCTTGCTGTGCGCGACCGATTGCTGGAGCAGCTCGGCATAGCCAGGCATGGCCGCGGCCTTGAGCAGCAGCGAAGGGTTGGTGGTGGCATCGACCGGTTTCAAGCGGCTGATGGCATCAATATCACCGGTGTCGGCAACCACAGTGGTGAACTGCTTGAGTTGTTCCAGCTTGGAAGTCATGGGCGTGCTCTGTCCTGTGCAATGGATCGACATTACCCGAGCGCTGCCAGCCGCTCAAGGGCTGGCTGGCAGGCGGGGCGAAGGGGATAAGCCTTCGAGTGCCAAAGCGCGCACAGGTTCCGGGGTTAACGCCCCTGCAGCAGCTCGCCGGCCTGGTCGAGCAGGGCAAGTGGGTCCTTGCTCTTGTGGATATCCACCGACAGCAACTGGCGAAACTTGCGCGCCCCCGGGAAGCCCTGGCCAAGGCCGAGAATATGCCGGGTGATGTGATGCATGGCGCCGCCGCAGGCCAGGTGCGCAGCAATATAAGGGCGCAATTTGGCCAGCGCTTCGCTGCGGCTGATCACCGGCGCGCTGCTGCCGAACAACTGCTGGTCAACTTCGGCCAACAGATACGGATTGTGATAAGCCTCGCGTCCGAGCATCACCCCGTCGAAAACCTTCAAGTGCTCCTGGCATTCGGCCAGGGTCTTGATCCCGCCGTTGAGCACCAGCTCAAGGTCCGGGAAGTCGGCCTTCAACTGCGCGGCGACGTCATACCGCAGCGGCGGAATCTCACGGTTCTCCTTCGGCGACAAGCCTTCAAGAATCGCAATGCGCGCATGCACGGTAAAGCTGCGGCAACCGGCATCGCGCACCTGACCGACGAAATCGCACAGCTCGGCATAACTGTCGCGGCCATTGATACCGATGCGGTGCTTGACCGTCACCGGAATCTGCACCGCATCCTGCATTGCCTTCACGCAATCGCCGACCAGCGCCGGATGGCCCATCAGGCAGGCGCCGATCATATTGTTCTGCACCCGATCGCTCGGGCAGCCGACGTTGAGGTTGACCTCGTCATAGCCTGCGGCCTCGGCCAGCTTGGCGCACTCGGCCAGATCAGCCGGCACACTGCCGCCCAACTGCAGCGCCAGCGGATGCTCGGCCTCGCTATGACGCAGGAAACGCTCGGCATCACCGTGCAGCAAGGCGCCGGTGGTGACCATTTCGGTGTAGAGCAGGGCGTTGCTGGACAGCAGGCGCAGGAAGAACCGGCAGTGGCGGTCAGTCCAATCCATCATAGGCGCAACGCTGAACCGGCGAGACGGCTCAGGGCGCGGGTTTACTGGGGTTGAGGCGGATTCTAGGGGCATGTTCTACGACGCATTTGCAGCCATTCAGGGATGTTTTGCTCTGCGCGGTTTGTTACAGCTTTCCGGCGCGAAGCAAAAACAAAGGTGCTCTAGTCTACCAAGAGTACCGAGCGTTCGCTCGTAAGCAGGCAACCCGGCCTTGGGCGAAGCGACGACATACTACCAACTGCGGTCTCTTTGAGCGCCATCAGGAACACTCCATTAGCAAAAGCGTGGGGCAAAGATGGGGTAAGTCGTACGCCAAACCACGCCATCCAGCGCTAACTACAGCCTTTTAGCTACAGCCAAATAAAAGCCCGAAGCCCTTTTAGACTGGGGCTTCGAGCTTTCTTGCGTCAGTACTCCAGCACAATCGGGGTATGTGCAGGTATCTGATGCAACCACTCCCCGGTCCTTACGCAACGTTTCATTGGGACTGAATGGCTGCAATGGAAAACGGGTGGGATTTTAACTTCCCTGTGAGATGGCTAATTATTTCTTCAACTTTTTCGAT
Source organism: Pseudomonas sp. 2(2015) (assembly GCF_000955865.1). NCBI lineage: Bacteria > Pseudomonadati > Pseudomonadota > Gammaproteobacteria > Pseudomonadales > Pseudomonadaceae > Pseudomonas > Pseudomonas sp. 2(2015). The sequence continues at coordinate 645,346 of NZ_JYOF01000003.1, read as the reverse complement.
GTTTGCAAAGAATCTTGCAGGGTACGCATTCGTATAATTGTGCTCAATGTACTGCTCAACTTCTTCGCATAGGAATTCGAGTTTTTCAAGCAGTTGTGGCTCATTTGGTTGCACAATTTCTGTTGCATTGAAAATCCCACATGTCTCTCGAAGTAAAATAGAAGTCAGCACCCTATTTGCATGGGTAACGATTAAATGTTGCTTCCGTTTTGCTGCTCTGTCGATACCTTCAAGCTTTTCAGAGATTAATTTCTCGACGGTGCGTAAGTGCGTGACGGAATTGATTACCTTAATCCCTGATACTGTAGGGTTAAATATGGTCTTGTAGAAGTTTCCGTCAAGGCTTTCGAAAAAGCGACCTCGCTTTACTTTGAGTGTGGTAAGTATGGAGGAAGACTTGGTTAGGCAAGCAAGCCCATCAAGTGCTTCATCAAGATCAATAATAGTTTGTTCATTGGGTGTAGTTTGGCCCGATGTTCTGAGCAATTGATATTGGTAGCCCTCAACAGCCAGTTCTTTTGATAGTCTTATCTGCTCTGGGTGTTGCGAGGCGAAGTCTCGACCTAATACTCTGTTTTGGTGGTTGTTGGCTTTTGTAATTGCTGTTGCAATCTCGGCATTTTCAGTGTCGTTGACTTTTATGAATCGCGCGGAAATCTTAATTTGAGATAGGGCGGTGCTCCGCTCTTCAGTGTTGCCTTTGAATATCTGTCCAATAGTGCTCACTGTTTGAGCACCATTTATAATGCTGACATTTGAGAATTTGAAGGTTCCCCTGGCTGTATCTCTGCTAGCATTTCTACGATGGGGTTGTATGTCTGATACTAGCAGTGTTATGCCGTTATTGTAGTACCAGAACATCTCTGGTTCATTGTTGGCCGTTTCCTTAATTGAAGAATTCACCTCTGTGTCGCCTAATAAATTTCGTATATTCCTAGAGAACAGTCGAGTGCCGTGAGATTCCCACCACTCAAGAATTTGGTCTCCACCAATCTGACCGTAAAATGATATGTAAGGCTCTTTTTTCTGACCATAGTCCTCGATCTCAACATCGTCGAGGTCGATGCTTACATGAGTTCCTGCCTGTAGCCATTCAGTTAAATCCTCGGCAGACACTAAGTGGACTTGGAAAGGTAGTTCATCTTGGGAAAGTGTATCGGGTGCAAGCGCTGCGGAGTTTAGTTCGTCTTGCCAAGTTTGCATATCACTAAGGATAGCTTCGGCGGCTCCTCGTTTTCCAGTGTGCGCCATGACAAAAAGAAATTTATAATCCTGCGAGCTTAGCCCTGTGTCAATATCTGCTGACATTGATTGTAGGATTTCATCAAATCTATGGTACTCCTCAAGTTGCAGCTTCTCGCAAGCGAATTTGAAGGCTACGAAGTCATCTTTCGTCCACGTCCCATTGCCCGCTTGGTTGAACTTTGACTGCACCATGACAACCAATTTTTCGTTGTGGTTTACGCAGATTGCGTCAATACCTCCATCGTTGGAACTATCGCATACACTCTTGCCTGCGATAATCTCGTCAACGGAGGCTAGGCTATAAATTGAAAAGGCTGCAATAGCGCGGCTTGCCATTTTAATGTCGTAGTCGGACATTTCTGGGGTGCATTCACGCTTATGTATGTGGTCTTGGAAACGCTCGCGAAGTGTTTTCCCTAGTCGCTGGGCCACGATTTTTGAAGTGGCGGCAGCTGGGGTTGCATTGTCTTCTATTTTAATATCTTTAATAAAAGCCATGGCAAGCCTTTCATCCTTGTTGTTTAATATTTCTGAGTGAAATTTATTGTCAATAAAGTCTAGCATTAATGTTTGGCGCGGCAACTGCTTCTTGTTGTTGGTATGCTCCAAATCAGTCGGGAAGTAAGGCGGTAATTCTCTACACGTAGTCATGAATCGGCCGTTTCGAAGTATTTGTGCGCGAGCTAACTGGCCAATCGCGGTTCAGTAGTAGAAGCGTTGCCGGGGCGCATACCGAATGGTAGCGCAAGCATGGCCAGTCGTGTTGACTAGCTGCTGCAGAGACAGGCGTGCGAGCGGCAGAAAATTCAAGAGATAACGGGAGAAGAGTTGGTACAAAAATGGTTCGCGATCTCTATGGGAGCGCTGAAGCGCCTAAATTTAAAGGCGTGCGGGGAAAATTTTTCCAGTCCATCATAGGCGCAACGCTGAACCGGCGGGACGGCTCAGGGCGCGGGTTTACTGGGGTTGAGGCGGATTCTAGGGGCATGTTCTACGACGCATTTGCAGCCATTCAGGGGTGTTTTTGCTTTGCGTGGTTTGCTAAAGCATGCCGGCGCTAATCAAAAACAAAGGTGCAATAGTCTATCAAGAGTGCTGAGTGTTCGCTCGTAAGCAGTCTACGACGAGAGGCGTTTCGTACAGCCCCTGAACAGGGCTCATGTAACCCGACAATGCGCCGATACCGTGCTGCGGAAAGTCCATAAAAGGCAGGAGCCTGAACATTGTTCGAACACATCTGGCGCAGCATCCGTTCCCCGGGCTACTTCCCCAACGTACTGGAATGGATGATCGATATTCTCCTCAACCCGTTCATGGTGGTTATGTGCCTGATGGTCGGGGCGCTGGCCGGTAAAGGGTGGCGAGCCATCCCCTATGGCAGCCTCACCTGTTATGTGCTGTTCCTGAGCCGCTCGCCATTCTATCGGTGGGAAAGCATTTTTCCCGTAGCCGGGCTGCCCGCGCTGTTGATGGATGGCGCACTGTTGGCCCTGCTCGGTTTCTATTTGAAGGGCGTACTCAGAACCCGCTCAGCAGCAAGACCCGAAGGTCATTGGTTGCGCTGGCTTTATCAAAGCCTGAAGGTTGTCATGCTGACAATCGTGGTGGTGTTCTGGGTACTCGTTGTGCTGTTTGTCTTGATCTTCACCGTCTCGGTCGCTACCCAACCGTCACTGGCGCACTGACCCAATTCTTGCTTGGCAACCCAGAACCGTTTCAGGCCGTTGCAGCCGGCAAGCTCATGTGCAGCAACGGGAACGGCCGGCCTTCGCCATCCAGCGGCGAACGGCCAGTCTGAACAAAGCCGTAATGCAGATAAAACCCCACCGCCTGGGGATTTTGCTCGTTTACGTCAACGCTCAGGGTATCCCGCGAATCATGCGCGTAATCCAGTAGCGCTCGGCCAATGCCTTGCCCGCGCAGGTCGGGATCAATGAAGAGCATCTCAACGTGGGTTTCGTTGAGCCCGATAAAGCCCAGCGGGCGGTCTTCAGTGTCTACTGCAACCCATAACTCAACCGCGGGTAGGTAGACGTCGCGCAGTTGCGGCAGCAGCGCGTCTATGTCGGATGCTTGCAGGAAGTGGTGGGTGGCGCGCACGGAGCGCAGCCAGAGGTCGAGCAGTTGCGGGTAGTCGGCAGCGTTTGCCTGACGAATGATCATGGAATCATCCTTGTGCACTTGATATCGGAGTAGAGGTACGCCAGGGAAGTGTCGGCATCTGTATGACCGCTTCGCGAGTTAACGCCTGGGCAGTGCACGGCAGAGGTAGCCGAAAAGGAGGGGCGGAAAAATTACTGAGTCTCTTTCGATGTGTCAAGAAAACTGGACGCTTGCGAGGCGTCAAGGAGCAACGCTGGGACATCAGTGCTCAGGATGCGATAGCATTGAGCCATTAACGAAGATTTTGCTCACCTGCAAGGGAATGTCTGATGTCGAAAAAAATGGGTTCTCTCGGATTGGCCTTGGCCGTGACCCTCGGAGCCAGCTCGTCGGCCATGGCCGAAGAAAAGCTGTTCAAGGATTTTGCCTTTGACTCGCCACGGTCAGCCTATACCGAAGCCAAGGGCTATTACGACTGCTCGGAAGATCTTCTCGCTCCCGCCATGTGCAAGGATGATGTGGACTTTATCGGCCACAAATTTACCCTGGCCCTGGTATTTGCAGGCGGCAAACTGAACACGGTTTCGCTGATCAGTGACTTCGATCAGGAGATTTACAACAACGCCATGACAGCACTGAACAAGACGTTCATGTTGAGTTCGATGTCGGACGCCAACACGCAATTGGACTTGATCGAGCTGGCGAGCAGTGCGCGCAATCGCGACGACTACTTGACCCGGTATACCCGCTATGAAGAAGTGGGCGTCGCGGCGGGGGATTTCACTTACACCTTCCTTGAGGGGGCCGATACCTCGAAGAAATACTCCAGTGTCCCCACCTTGCTAAATGGCTCTGCAGATAACATCCGCTGCGCCGAGCTGATGCTGACCGGTGAGGGGGCTGACTCGGCGCTGTACATCCGCTTCTCCTTTCCTAACCTGGAGATGAAAAAAGCCGAAGCTGCGGCGCAGAAGCCGGTCGAATCCTTCTGACCGTCACCGCCAGAGCAAACCCCGCCCCGAGCGGGGTTTTTCATGTCTGTCGGGCAAGCAGAAATAATAAATCTTCCAGGTATTCCAAGTTGTTATAGTTGTGTTCGTTATTTTTATTTCAACTTTGACTGCCTGCTTTATAGGCTGTTTGGAATAGCAAGGAAGCCGCTGCCTTGCCGATGTCTGAAAGTATGTTATGCTCGGAAAATAACCCCCGCCGCACCCTCTCTCCCTACCTGCTTTTCTCGCCTAAATTGATGATCTGCATCAGTTTTTTGCTCGCCTGCGGGCTCTATATTGAATTTAAAGGAATGAACAACTCTCCCCGCCACGCTGCGAAGTTATGGTGTGAAAGTTTATAAAACAATAAGGAATCGCCCGTTAGGTTGAGTGCTGTTTTTACGGCGCTCGATCATCATCCGGTGTTACCCATGAAGTCGACCGTTGTCTCTGTTGCGCGCAAACTCAAACTCTATCAATTGGTGGTCTTCGACCAGGTCCTGCGTAGCGGCTCGCTGGTGGGCGCGGCCCAGGCGTTGAACCTGACCCAGCCGGCCGTGACCAAGATCATCCACGAAATGGAAGCCTTCCTTGGCGCCGCCTTGCTGGTGCGCGGCAACCGCGGGGTGCGTGCCACCGAGCTGGGCGGGGTGGTGGTGCGCCGCGCCCATGCCATGCTCACCGAACTGCGCAGCCTCACCGATGAGGTCAATGCCTACCACAGCGGCACCACCGGCCAGGTCATGGTCGGCTCGCTGACCTCGTCATCGGCCTTGCTGTTGCCGCATACCCTGCGCCTGCTCAAGGAGAGCGCGCCAGGGGTGCTGGTGACGGTGCGGGTCGGGCATATGGACCAGCTGTTCTCAAGCCTGTTGGCCGGTGAGCTGGATATTGTCGTCGGGCGCATTCCCGATGACTGGCGCTGGCACGAGCACGAGCCGCGGCTCAAAGTCGATGTGCTGTGCGAAGAGGGGCTGTGCATCGTCGCCGGTGCCGAGCACCCGCTGCACGCCAGCGGCGGGCCGCTGAGCCTGGCCGAGCTGCATCCGTTCCCGTGGATTCTGCCGCCGCGCAGCGGCCTGTTGCGGCGTACCGTCGACCGCCTGTTCGAGGAACTGGACCTGGGCCCGCCGGCCAACGTCATCGAGTCGATCGCGGCCCTGACCAACTACGAATTGATGCAGGACCAACAGACCGTCGGCTTCTTCCCCCTGCAAACCACCCAGCAACTGGCCCAGGGCGGCAAGCTCAAGGCCTTCGACCTTGGCAAGCCGCTGAGCTTTGGCAGCATCGGCTGCTTCTACTCGGCCAATCGCAGCCTCGACCCGGCCAGCCGGCTGTTCCGTGAATGCCTGACCCTGGCCAACCAGCCCGGCGAGCAAAGTTAACCAGGTATTCCATATCGCTATAGCTACAGCCGCTCTATTCATGAGGTATGGCCAATTGCCACACCTACAATGCGGGTAATTACACCCGATTGATCTCGTAATAACGGATACCCAGCGCATGAGAAGCAATCTGCCGGTCACCCAGCAGGAAGTCATCTTCCAGAACCAACAGCGGCTGATTTCTGCCACCGACCTGCACGGCAACCTGACCTACTGCAACGACGAGCTGGTGGCCATCAGCGGCTTCAGCCGTGAAGAGCTGATCGGCAGCCCGCACAATATCGTCCGCCACCCGGACATGCCCGAAGCGGTGTTCGCCCACATGTGGTCGTACCTCAAGGCCGGCAAGAGCTGGATGGGCATCGTCAAGAACCGCTGCCGCAACGGCGATCACTACTGGGTCAGCGCCTATGTCACGCCGATCCTCGAGGGGGCGACGGTCGTCGGCTACGAGTCGGTGCGGGTCAAGCCGCAGCGTGCCGATATCGAGCGTGCCGCCGCGCTTTACCAGCGCATCCGTACGGGCAAAAAGAGCTGGAGCTTCAAGCACCTGGCCAAGGCTGTGAAAGAGCAGGCGCTGGCGCCGGTGGCGCTTGGCGTGCCTTGCCTTGCCGCCGTGTGGTACCTCGATAGCTGGGCGGCGCTGGCCGTGCTGGCCTGTGGTTTTGTCGGCATGCAGGTGGCTGCGCACTGGAACCTGCAGCGCAAGTTCGACCTGGCCCGGCGTGCCACCGCCGACAGTTTCGACAGCGAACTGATTGCCCGCACCTACACCGACGAGCACGGCGCCGTGGCGCAGTTGATGATGTCGCTGATCAGCGAACAGGCCAAGGTGCGCACCGCCCTCAGCCGTTCCGGCGACTACGCGCAGAAGACCGAAACCATGGCCGGCGAAAGCGGCAAGCTGGCTCAGGCCTCCGAATCGTCGTTGCAGCGCCAGCGCGACGAGACCGACATGGCCGCTACCGCCATGACCCAGATGGCGGCGTCTATCTCCGAGGTTTCGACCCACATCCACGACACTGCCCGTGAGGCCGACGACGTCAACCAGCTGACCCGGGTCGGCTCCGAAGAAGCCGGCAAGACTCGCCTGGTGATCGAGAAACTGCAGGACACCGTTAACCAGATCAGCCAGTCGGTGGAAAATTTTGCCGACGAGACCCAGTCGATCCAGATCGCCTCGAACATGATCCGCCAGATCGCCGACCAGACCAACCTGCTGGCGCTCAACGCCGCCATTGAAGCGGCGCGGGCCGGCGAGCAGGGTCGTGGTTTTGCCGTGGTCGCCGATGAGGTGCGGGCGCTGGCGTTCAAGACCCAGGAGTCGACCGAAACCATTCAGACCATCATCCAGTCGCTGCACAGCGCCGCCAACCAGGCGGTGGATATCGCCCGCCAGGGCAGTGACGAGGCCCATGCCGGTGTCGATCAGGTGATCGCCACCCAGAACGCCCTGGAAGGCATCGGCGTGGCGGTCGAGCATATCCACCAGATGACCGAGCAGATGGCCGCCGCCTCCGAACAGCAGGCCCATGTCGCCGAAGACATCAGCCGGCAGATCACCACCATCGCCCAGGTGTCCGAGCAGAACGTCGACATAGCCGCCAGTTCCGCCAGCATCGGCCGTGAGCTTGAACACACGGCGCATGAAATGTATGCGCTGGTGGACCGCTTCAACCGCTAGGCCGCGATCATGACCCGAGAGGATTTCGACAAGCTTGCGGCCAACGCTGAGCGTGAGCTGACCAGCATTCCCTACGCGATTTTCGAGGCCGCCGCCGATGCGATTGTCATCACCGATGAATGGGGGCGGGTGCAGGCGATCAATGCCGCGGCGCAGAAGCTGTTCGGCTACAGCTTCGCCGAACTTGCCGGTGCGAATATTTCCCGGCTGATGCCCAGGGCCTACGCCGAGCACCATGATCAGTGCCTGGCGTCCTACCGTGCGGGCGGCGGGCGCAAGCTCAACGGCCTGGTGCGCGAGCTGCTCGGCAAGCGCAAGGACGGCTCGTTGTTCGATTTGCACGTGAGTGTCGGCGAGCTGTTGCTGGGTGGCCGGCAACTGCTGATTGGGGTGTGCTATGACATCAGTGAACAGCTGCAGATGCACCGGCGCATCAACCACCTGGCCAGCCATGACACCCTGACCCACTGCATGAACCGCAGCGCCCTGCATACGCGCCTGCAGCAGGAGATCGCCCTGGCGCAAGCGCAGGTGCAGCAACTGGTGCTGGTGTTCATCGACCTCGATGGTTTGAAAATCATCAACGACAACCATGGTCATTACGTCGGTGACCGGGTGCTGGTTGGCGTCGCCGAGCGCTTTCGCCAGTGCCTGACCGGTGCGGGGTTGCTGGCCCGGGTTGGCGGCGATGAGTTCGTGGTGGTGGTGCGTCAGCCGTTTGCCGAACAGGGTGGCATGGGCCTGGCCACACGGCTGTTCGAGTGCCTGCAGGCGCCGCTGCGGATCGACGGCATGGCCTTGGCTGTGCGCGCAAGCCTTGGCGTCAGTACCTGCGCCAATTGCCGGGAAGGGCAAGCGCCGGCGCCGGATCAACTGATCATCGATGCCGACTTTGCCATGTACCAGGCGAAGAAGGCCGGCGGCAATCGCATCGCCTGTTTCAACCCGGCCATGCGCATCACCCAGCAGCGCGAGCAGCAGCGCCTGGAGCGTCTGCGCCAGGCGATCGAAACCGAGCAATTGCAGCTGCATTACCAGCCGCAGTTCGAGCTGGCCGACCCGCAACGGATCACCGGCCTTGAGGCTTTGCTGCGCTGGAACGACGGCGCCAACGGCCCGGTATCGCCCGAGGTGTTCATCCCCCTGGCCGAGCAGAACGGGCTGATGTCGGCGCTCAATGTCTGGGTGGTGACCCGGGCCTGCGCCGACAACCGGGCGCTGATCGAAGCCGGCCTGCTGGATGTGCCGGTGGCGGTGAACATGAGCGGCTACTCGTTCATGCAGTGCGATTTTGTCAGCAAACTGGCGGCGGTTCTCGAGTGCAGCGGCCTGGCGGCCAACCGCCTGGAAATCGAAGTGACCGAAACCGCCGCGCTCAAGGATATCGAGCAGGCCCGGCAGAACGTTTTGCGCTTGCAAGGCATGGGCGTGCAGGTGTCGATCGACGACTTCGGTACCGGCTATTCATCGCCCAGCACCTTGCGCGCCTTGCCGTTCGAGAAGCTCAAAATCGACCGGGTGTTCATCAGCGAGGTGCAGAGCAACCCGATCGACCAGGCTATCGTCAATGGCTACCTGATGCTGGCCGAGAGCCTGGATATCCAGGTGGTGGCCGAGGGCATCGAAACCCGCGAGCAGCTCGATTATCTCAAGGCCCAGGGCTGTAGCCTGGGTCAGGGCTTCTGGTTCTGCCGGCCGTTGCCGATGGACCGCTTGCTGCAGTTCGTCATGGGCCGTGAGCATGCCGGACGTCGGTTGGTGAGGTAGCGCCAGCAAGGCTTGTCTACACTCATCGGTCGCCTGTGCAATGGATGCATGGGGCCATTTCATGGAGATCAGTGGCAATGAATTCGCCCGGAAAAGGACTTCCCGAGACCTTCCTGCAAGCCGCCGCCCTGCGCGAGCACGACCGCTACCCCGAGGATATGGACTGGCAGGCGCTGGTCCATGCGTTTTTCCCCGACAGCGTGGTCGGCATGGCCCAGTCGCTGTCGAACATCACCGGAGCCTTCTATGGCCTGATGCTGGAGCAGGCCGGGGAGATGTTTGGCCGCGAGCACATCAATCGCCTGTCCGAGCGCATGTTCTATCGCCTCGGCCGGCGCATGGCAGCGCGGCACATGGCCAGCCAGGTGCAACTGGAGCGCGACGCCCGTGGCCTCGGCCGGTTGGTGGTGGCGGCGATCTTTACCTCCAGTCCGGAATACCGCCTGCACATCCTCGAATTCGGCGCCGAGCAGGTGTTTATACGCATCACCGGCGCCGATCGCTACCACCGCATCGCCCGTGAACTGGGCTTCGAAGACGTGCTGCAGTGGCCGGTACTGCGCGAGTTTTTCCGTGGGCTGGGGGATGAGCTGGGGATTACCGAGCGCTTCGCACTGGCCATGGAACTGGTAAGCCTGGATGACGACAGCCGGTGCGATTATTCGCTGGCTATCGTCAGGCGCTCAGATCGAACGCTGGCCAACCCGCTGTGACAAAGCCTCGGCCGACTCCTTGCGCTCGGAGTAGCGATCGACCAAATGCTCGCTGCGCCCGCGCAGCAGCAGGGTGAACTTGACCAGCTCTTCCATGACGTCGACCACGCGGTCGTAGTAGGCCGAAGGTTTCATCCGGTCGTTACCGTCGAATTCCAGCCAGGCCTTGGGCACCGAGGACTGGTTGGGGATGGTGAACATACGCATCCAGCGCCCCAGTACCCGCAGCTGGTTGACCACGTTGAATGATTGCGAACCACCACACACCTGCATCACTGCCAGGGTTTTACCCTGGGTCGGACGCACCGCGCCCATGGCCAGCGGCACCCAGTCGATCTGCGCCTTGAACACCGCCGACATGGCGCCGTGGCGCTCGGGCGAGCACCACACCTGGCCTTCGGACCATTGCATGAGGTCGCGCAGTTCGACCACCTTGGGATGGTCCTCGGGCGCGTCGTCGGGCAGGGGCAGGCCGCTGGGGTTGAAAATCCGGGTTTCGGCGCCCAAGTGCTCCAGCAGGCGCGCAGCTTCCTCAGTCAGCAGGCGGCTGAACGAGCGTTCGCGGGTCGAGCCGTAAAGCAGCAGGATGCGCGGCTTGTGCCCGTCATGGGCGGCGTTGGCAGGGATCAGGTCGAGGTCGAGATTGGGCAGTTGATCGTTCATGGGAGAGTCCTTTTACAAGGTGCCGATGCGGTCAATTTCAGCCTGCAGCTGATCGCGGCTCAGGCGCTCGAAGGGCAGGGCGAGGAAGGTTGTGCAGCGCAGCGCGATACGCGCCAGGGTGGCGTCGAAGGCGGCATCGAGCTGGGTGTCGGTGCCGTGGATTTCGGACGGGTCCGCCAGCCCCCAGTGGCTCTTCAGTGCCGGGCCGAAGTACAGCGGGCAGGCTTCGCCAGCGGCGTTGTCGCAGACAGTGATGACGATGTCCGGTGGGTTGTCGGCGAAGGTGTCGTTGCCTTTGCTGGTCAGGCCGCTGATACCGATGCCGGCGCGTTGCAAGGTCGACAGGCTGCGAGGATGCACCTGGCCCTTGGGGAAGCTGCCGGCACTGAGCGCTTCGAAACCGGCCGGGGCCAGGTGGTTGAACAGCGCTTCGCACAGAATGCTGCGGCAGCTGTTGGCGGTGCACATGAACAGGATTCGCATGGGGCGGACTCCTTAGCAGCAGGTTGCGCGGGCAGGGCGATCACCCATGCCATCGAGGCGGGTGCTGTCGGCGCTGAGCCACTGGCCGTTGGCTTCAAGGGTCAACTGCAATACCTGGTTGACCCAGGCCGGCAGTTGCGGGTTAAGCCGGTAGTACACCCACTGGCCCTGGCGGCGGTCGAGCAACAGGCCGCAGCTGCGCAGTTGCGCCAGGTGGCGGGAGATCTTTGGCTGGCTGTGGTCGAGCGCGCACATCAGCTCGCAGACGCACAGCTCACCTTCGCGGGCGATTAGCAGCGTGGCGCGGGCACGGGTTTCATCGGCGAGGCATTTGAACAGGGCGGTGGGGCTGAGCATCGAATCGGCCTTTTACATATGGAAATTCGAATATACGGATTTCCATATGTTTTTGGCAAGCCGGTTGTCTAATCAGCCAGCCGCTGGTGAACTCAGCATCATTACCCTGGAGCAGTACTTTCAGGATGCCCAGCGTTAGAATGCGCCGTTTACCTGAAACGGAATTCATCATGAGCGCACCGTTGCACGCCGCTTTTTTCACCTTGCTGGCCTTGCCCGGTGCTGCCCACGCTGCGGCGGCAGAACCGGTACCGCTGTACCAGCCCCTCAAGGACTGGGTGGTGGGCTGTGACAATACCCGCCAGTGCACGGCGCTGGCGGCCGATACCCGGGCGGACATGCCGCTGGGCATCCAGGTAATGCGCGGGGCCGGCCTCGATGGCCAACTGCAGGTGACGATCTTCAGCAACAGCTCGCTGGAGGCGCCGTTGCAGCTCGATGGCCAGCCGCTGGCACTACCCTTGAGCGAGGCTCAGGAGGACGGCGTGGTGTTCTGGCACGCCAGCGGCGAGCAGGCGATGGCCCTGCTCAAGGCCATGCGCAACGGCGCGCGCCTGACCTCGCAGAGCAATGATGGTGAGCTCGGTAGCTCTCTGAACGGCCTGACGGCTTCGTTGTTGCTGATCGATTCGGTGCAGGGGCGGGCAGGGCATCGCAGCGCCTTGGTGCGCACAGGGGATGCGCCGGATAGCGCCGTGCCTTCTGCGCCAGTACTGCCCAAGCTGGCGCCATTCGTACGCCCCGAGCCGATGGGTGAAGCAGAGGCCAGGCGCATCAGCGAGGTGGTCATGACTGCCACCGCAAACGACTGGCGCGATCCCGACGCGGACTGGACCCCGGACAGTGCCCAGGCCTATGCCTTGAGCAAGGACACGGCGCTGGTGAGCTTTCGTTTCGGCTGCGGTGCCTACAACTGCGAGTACGCGCTGTACACCACTTCGCGGGCGCATCCCGAGCAGGCGAAGGCGCTGCAACTGGAGAAGATTGCGGCGCAGGAGCAGTGGGACGATTTTGGCGGTTCGGTGGGCTATGACCCGGACACCGGGGTGCTCAGCAGTTTCATCCTGGCGCGGGGCATTGGCGATTGCGGCATGGAACAGAGCTGGCGTTTTGACGGGGAGCGCATGCGACCGCGCTCGCTGTCACGCATGGGCAGTTGCACTGGGAACTGGCCAGACAAGTGGCCGGTGCTGTGGCGTACGCAGGATTGACCCTGGGGCTACTGCGTAGCCCATCGCCGGCAAGGCCGGCCCCACAGGGATTGGTGTTGCCTGAAAGCTTTGATCAGAACGCCAGCTTGTAGCCAATCATCAGCAGCATGCCCGCCAGGCACGGGCGCAGGATGCTGTCGGAAATTCGCCCGGTCAGGTGGCTGCCCATGTAGATGCCCGGCAGCGAGCCGAGCAGCAGGTAGCCGAGCAGCGACCAGTCCATGTTGCCCATGCTCGCATGGCCGAGACCTGCGACCAGGGTCAGGGGCACGGCGTGGGCGATTTCGGTGCCGACCAGGCGGCGGGTGACCAGGTACGGATAGAGCAGAAACAGCGCCACGGTGCCCAGGGCGCCGGCACCGATCGAGGTCAGCGAGACCATAACGCCGAGCACCACGCCGGTGACTACGGTCAGCAGGTTGAGGCTGGTGCCGCTCAGGTGGTAGCGGTCGCCGGCGTGTTTGCTGGCGAAGGCCTGGAGTTTGCTTTTGAACAGGATGGCCAGGGCGGTGAGCACCAGGACCACGGCCAGGCCTTGCTTGATAATGGCGTTGGCGGCCTGGGTGTCGGCATCGAGGCTGGCGAGGAACCACAGGGTCAGGGCGGCGGCCGGGACGCTGCCAAGGGTCAGCCAGCCGGTGATTTTCCAGTCGATATTGTTGTTTTTGCCGTGGACCCAGACGCCGCTGGCTTTGGTGATGGCGGCGTAGAGCAGGTCGGTACCTACGGCGGTGGCGGGGTTGATGCCGAACCACAGCAGGATCGGGGTCATCAGCGAGCCGCCGCCGACGCCGGTCATGCCGACGATGAATCCAACTACCAGGCCTGCAATGGTGAAACCGAAAGAACCTACATCCATAAGTAACCTAAACGCCCAACGTGCCCGTGATCGGATGGCAGCCAGCATAAAGGTTTTTTTATAGCCAAATAGACTTGTTCGTTATTAGGTTATAACCGGTGGTGGCTGTGAGAGGAGGGGCTTATCCGGTTGTGATGGTGGCGCGGAGTCACCTTTCCGCCCTTACGGCGGGTTACTTTGGCAGTCGCCCCAAAGTAACCAAAGGGCTTGCCCCACCAGGGGCCCTACGCTGCGCTTCGGGTCCCCTCGCTCCGGCGTCGCTACGGGGCATTGCGAACTACGAGTTGCAAGCAACTCTACGTTTCGCAACTTCGGCTATCGCCGAAGGTGCTGCGCACTCGCCCCTTCGCAACACCTGCACTCGGCCCTTCTGGTTAACGGGGCTGGTAGATCAAGATCAAGAGCACAATTCGCTTCGCTCTTGTTGAGCGCGTAGCGCTGTGGGAGCGGCGGCGCGACGTCTCGACTTGACCCGCGATGCGGTGTTACAGACAACGCTGTTACCGATCCGTCATCACCACCATCACATGCGCATCGCCGCCATCTTCCGTCTCGGAAAGATAAATATGCCCGACATTGCTGTTGAAGTAGGCCGTCTCCTGGGGGCCGATACTCACCGCCTCACCGGTCTCGAATACGATGCGCACCCGCCCGCTCAGCACCAGGGCAAATTCCTGCCCGGGGTGGCGGATGAATTCGTCGAACTGTTGCCGCTCGCGGGCGATGATCCGGGCGTACATCGGGGTCATCAGGCGCTGCGGGAATTCGCCGGCAATCGGGTGGTAGTCGTAGGTGCCGGTGCTGTAGCCGGGGGCGCTGGGCAGGGAGTTGACCACGACGGTGGTCGGCACTGGCACATCGCTTACGCCTGAAGCGCGAAACAGCTGGGCGATATCCACCTGCAACGCCCGCGCCGCCGCCGCGAGTTTTTCGTAGCTCACCGAGACCTGCGCCAGTTCCATTTTCGACAGGGTCGAGACCGGTACTCCGGACAGCGCCGAGAGTTGCTTGAGCGTCAGTTGCTGGGCCTTGCGCACGCTGCGCAGGCGCGCGCCGACTTCGGCGCGGTCAATCAGCGGCAGCGCGCCAGGGCGGGTGTCGGCAGGGGAGCGGTCGGCACTCATCAAGCATCTCGGTCAGGCAAAACGGATGCGCATCTTACCGTGAGCGCTTGCATAATCCGAAATTCTCAGATATTAGAATTCTCACAAATGATAATTTCATCTCGCAGGTGATTGCATGGCTATGACACAGACCTTCGACATCGTGATCATCGGCGCCGGTATTGCCGGTGCTTCATTGGGCTATCGGCTGGCGCCAGGGCGCCAAGTGCTGATGCTTGAACGCGAAGCCCAGGCCGGCTACCACTCCACCGGGCGCTCGGCGGCGATGTTCATGGAGGCCTATGGCACCCCGCAGATCCAGGCGCTGACCCGCGCCAGCCGGGCCTTTTATGAGTCGCCGCCGCCGGGCTTCTGCGAGCATGCACTGCTCGAACCGCGGGGTTGTCTGTATGTGGCGACCCTGGAGCAACAGGCGCTGCTCGACAGCACCTATGCACAGAGCCAGGCCAACGGTACCGAAGTGACCTTGCTCGACCGCGACGGGGCGCTGGCGCTGGTGCCGAGCCTGCGCGCCGAGGTGCTGGCCGGCGCGGTACTCGAACCCGGCGCCATGGACCTGGATGTACACGCGCTGCACCAGGGCTTCTTGCGCGGTTACCGCCAGGCCGGCGGGCACTTGCACTGCAATGCCGAGGTGGTCGAGGGCAGTTACCACGAAGGTTACTGGCAGCTCGTGATGGCCGACGGCAGCTGCATTCAGGCGCGCCAGTTGGTCAATGCCGCTGGCGCCTGGGCCGATCACATCGCGGCGGTCTGCGGCGTACAGCCGGTCGGCCTGCAGCCGTGCCGGCGCTCGGCCTTTACCTTCGACGGCCCGCCGGACCAGGCCTTCAGCCGCTGGCCGGCAGTGATCGGCGTCGATGAGAGCTTTTATTTCAAACCCGATGCCGGGCAGTTGCTCGGCTCACCGGCCAACGCCGACCCGGTCGAACCCCAGGATGTGATGCCCGAAGAGCTCGACGTCGCCATCGGTATCTACAACATCGAGGCCATCACCACCCTGGCGATTCGCCGCCCCAGTCATAGCTGGGCCGGGCTGCGTTCGTTCGTTGCCGATGGCGACCTGGTGATTGGCCGCGATCCGCACAACCCGGCGTTTTTCTGGCTGGCGGCGCAAGGCGGTTATGGTATCCAGTCTGCCGCTGGCGCTTCGCAACTGGCCTGTGCGCTGTTGCTTGAGCAACCGTTACCGGCAACCCTGAGCGCCGAAGGGGTCGAGCCGCAACGCTTGTCCCCGGCGCGTTTTCGTTAATTCCCGAAGGAGATTTCCCATGAGTTCGACTATCGAGCGTATCCCCAGCCACCTGCCATATCCGTTTTCCAAGGCGGTCAAGGTCGGCGGTTTTCTGTTTCTTTCCGGGCAGATCCCCATGCACGCCGACGGTGAAGTGGTGCGCGGCGACATTCAGGTTCAGACCCGGGCGGCGCTTGAGCGTATCGGTGAAACCCTGGCCGAGTGCGGCGTCGGTTTCGACCAGGTGATCAAGGCCACCGTGTGGCTGTCCGACATGGTCCATTTCGCCGGCTTCAACGATGTCTACAAAAGCTTCTTCGCCAACGGCTACCCGGTGCGTTCCACCGTCAGCGCCGGCCTGGCCCTGGGCGTGGACGTCGAGATCGAAGTGCAGGCCTGGATCGGCAACGACTGAGTCAGCACGGCAACACTGGGTAAAAACAACAACAAAGGCCCAGCAGGGCCATCGATACCAGAGGGCTGGAAATGAAAGAGCAGCTGAAAATTGCAGGCGCCTTTATCGGCGTGATCGTCGGCGCAGGGTTCGCCTCGGGGCGGGAGCTGTTGCTGTTCTTTGTCGACTTCGGCCTCTGGGGCCTGCTTGGGGCGCTGGTCAGTGCGGCGTTGTTCACCTTTCTCGGCATGGCCCTGGCAAGGCTCGGCAATCGCTTGCAGGCGGCCTCGCACAAGGACGTGGTGTACGCCATCTGCGGGCGTTACCTGGGCTTGTTCGTCGATTTGCTGATCACCTTTTTCATGTTCGCCGTCACTGTGGTGATGCTTGCCGGCGGCGGCGCCTTGCTCGAGCAGCAGTTCGCCATTCCGGCGCTGGCCGGCAGTGTGCTGGTGACTGTGCTGGTGGTGGCGGTGGTGTGCCTGGATGTGCAGAAGGTGATACTGCTGATCGGTGCGGTGACGCCGTTCCTGATCCTGGTCGCCACGGCAATTGCCTTGTACGCGGTGTTCACCCGCGAGCTGAGCTTTGCCCAGCTTGACCAGGTGGCCAGCCAGCAGGAGGCGGGCACCAGCCATTGGCTGCTCGGTGCGTTCCTGTATGTGTCGTACAACATCGTTGCCGGGGCGCCGATCCTGGCGATTCTCGGTGGCTCCGCACGCCTGGAGAAAACCGCGATCTGGGGCGGGATTCTTGGCGGCGCGGCGTTGGGCGGGCTGATGCTGGTGATGAGCGCCGGGCTGTTGTCGCGCCTGGACAGCGTGGCCGAGTTGCCGATGCCGATGCTGTCGATCGCCAGCGAAATCTCCCCGGCACTGGGCGTGATCATGTGCGTGATCATCTTCGGCATGATCGTCAACACCGCCGTGGGCACGCTGTATTCGTTTCTGGCGCGGCTGTTGCCGGCCGGCACCCGCAGTTTTCGCCTGGGTTCGGTGGCGGCGGGGGTAGCGGCGTTTGTCTGCAGCCTGATCGGCTTTATCAGCCTGGTCGGCCAGGTCTATCCGTTCTTCGGTTACCTGGGTTTTGTGCTGATGCTGGCGGTTTTGATCGGCTGGCTGCGCCTGGGGCGGGCCAAGCAGGTGCTTGCGGTGTAGCGCGAGAGGATGAAAAAAGGGGCCGCAAGCGGCCCCTTTTGTTTTTTACAGCGGTCAGATCTTGAAGCTGTCGACCAGTTGCTTGAGGCGCCCGGCCTGCTGGGCCAGGGCATCGCAATGACGCAGGGTGTCATTGAGGTTGGCCACGCCTTGCTGGTTGAGCACGTTGATCTGGGTGATGTCCAGGTTCAGGCTTTCCACCACGGCGGTCTGCTCTTCGGTCGCGGCGGCCACCGACTGGTTCATGCCGTCGATCTCGCCGATGCGCTGGGTCACGCTGCTCAGGCGCTCGCCGGCCTGGTTGGCAACCATCACGCTTTCTTCGCTGGAGACCTGGCTGGCGTTCATGTTGTGCACCGCCTCGCGCGAACCGACCTGCAGGGTGGTGATCATCTTGTGGATCTCTTCGGCCGACTCCTGGGTGCGGTGGGCCAGGTTGCGGACCTCGTCGGCCACCACGGCAAAACCACGCCCGGCTTCACCGGCACGGGCCGCTTCGATGGCAGCGTTGAGCGCCAGCAGGTTGGTCTGCTGGGAGATGCCCTTGATCACGTCGAGAATCTGGCCGATGTCGTCGGTGCTGGCGTTGAGGGTTTCGATCTGCTCGCAGGATTCGCTGATCTTCTGCGACAGCGAGGTCATCGCCGAAATAGTTTCCTGCACCACCTGACGACCGTCGTTGGCCTGCTCGCTGGCGCCGCTGGCGTGTTGCGAGGCATCGGCGGCGTTGCGGGCGATTTCCTGGGTGGCAGCGCCCAGTTCGTTGATCGCCGCAGCCACGCTGTTGGTGCGCATGCTTTGCTCTTCGGAACCGATGATCGAGGCGTTGGAGGCGCTCATCACGCGCTCGGACAGGTCGTGGACCTGGCGAGTGGCCGAAGACACTTCGGCAATCGAGGCGTGGATACGCTCGACGAACTGGTTGAAGGCACCGGCCAGTTCACCGAACTCGTCCTTGTTCTCGACGACCAGGCGGCGGGTCAGGTCGCCTTCGCCCTGGGCGATGTCCTGCATGGCGCGGCCCATGGTGGTCAGCGGACGCATCAGCACCGGAATCAGCAGGCTCAGCAGGCCGGCGATGGTAGCCACGGCAATGAGCATGGCGATAATGGCCGAGGTACGGAACTGGCTCAGGCCGGCGTAGGCTTTGTCGCGATCGATCGACAGGCCGATGTACCAGTCAGCGGTCGGCAGGCCGCTGATCGGGGCGAAGGAGATGATCCGCTCCTGTTTGTTCAGGGTGACCTCGTGGGTGCCCGGGGCGATGTGCAGGTTGCTGCCCGGGTAAATGTCCTTGAGGTTCTTCATCACCTGGTCTTTGTCCGGGCTGACGATCACCTGGCCGTTACGGTCGACCAGAAATGCATGGCCGATACCGCCGAAGTCCACGGCGTTGATGATGTCCACCAGGGTCGCCAGGCTCAGGTCGCCACCGACCACGCCGAGCAGCTCGCCGCTGGTTTTGCTTTTCACCGGCATGCCGATGGTGACCACCAGGCCGCCGACCGCAGCCATGTATGGCGGGGTCAGCATGGTCTGGTTGGCAGCGACGGCCGCGGTGTACCACGGGCGCTGGCGCGGGTCGTAGCCGTCAGGCATCTTCGCGTCCGGGCGCTGGGTGAACACGCCGTTGGCCTGGCCAACGTAGGTGAACTGGAAGTTGTTGGTGTACGAAGGCTGGTCGACCAGGCCCGGCAGGTCGGCGTTGGCGCCTTGCTGGGCAACGTCCTGGGCGAGGTTTTCCAGGACCAGAATGCGCCCGCTCATCCAGTTCTGCACACTACTGGCAGCCAGTGCACCGGCCTGTTTGACCGACGAGTCGATGTTCTGTTTGATGGTGTTGCGTTGCAGGTAATCGTTGTAAAGGGTGAACAGTGCAAATGCCAGAACCACGACGCCGCAGGCGCACAGCAGGATCTTGTGGCGAAATTTCAGGTTCATGTTCCGAGACCTTGTGCCAGTAAAGAGGAGTGCCGAGCGGCGCTTTTGGCGTGTGCTCGTACCTATCCAGACGGGTATCGGCCGCAAAACTGAAAAATTGATAGGAGTTTTTGCCGCAGGGGCTGACAGGATTTTCCTACTGCCTGCTCTGGCGTGCGTGTTTCAGCCGGGCGCTTTATTGTACGGCCAATAAACGCACCAGCGCCTGGGCGGCTTTTTGCAGTGGCTGGTGCTGGCGCCAGAAGGCATGTACCGGCAACTGCAACTCGTTGCGGGTGTTGCTGAAGTCCAGGCGCACCAGGCGCCCGGCGCCGAGCAATGGTGCTACCCGCGACAACGGAAAGTCGCCCCAGCCAAGGCCGGCTTCGACCATTTCGATGGCCATGGCCAGGCTGTCGGTGCGCCAGTACGCCTTGCCGATCAGCGCGCGGGTGTCGCTCAGGGGCAGGTCGCGGCTGGCCACCAGGATCTGCCGGACGTTGGCCAGGTCTTCGAGGTAAACGATTTGCCGGGGGCGCTGTTGCAGGGCCGGGTGCTGCGGGCCGATACAGGCCACCAGCGACTCCATGCCGGTGTTCTGAAAGCGCTGGCGGGCGTCCACCGACAGCCCGGCGAAGGCCAGGCACAGGCTGACGCGGCCGTCGTGCAGCAGTTGCAGGGCGTCTTCCTGCGGCGCGCTCAGCACCTCGACCTCCAGCAGCGGGTGGCGCTCACTGAGGGTTTTGATCGCCGCCAGCAGGCGGGTGTGGTCGATGTCCGGCACCACGCTGATGCTCAAGGTGCTTTCCAGACCCTGGGACAGCTCCAGGGCATGCACCTGCAATTGCCCCAGCTGGTTGGCGATCATCCGTGCGTGCGGCTCCAGGGCCTGGGCCATGGCGGTGGGGCGGGTTTCCCGGTGGGTGCGTTCGAACAGGCTGAAGCCCAGTTCCGCTTCCAGGTTGCCGATGGCCATGCTCACCGCCGACGGCACCCGGCCCAAAGCCCGGGCGGCAGCGGAAAACGAGCCGCGGTCGAGCACGGCAAGAAACAGTTCGATGTTGTCGCTGGAAAAGTTCATGGCAATCTCCTGTCAGATAATCTGATAGCTGCTGACTTTGGCTGTCAAGAAGATTGACGCATGCTTGCCCGCCTCAGCTGCCCAAGAGGGCGGCGTTTTACGGCAAAACCGAGGTTAGCAACGTGCAAGGTGTCAAACGCAAACTGGTCTACGTGACCGCCTATGAACTGATCGGTCTGTGTATGTCGACCCTGGGCCTGGCCTACCTGGCCGACAGCGCGCCGAGCAATACCGGGCCGCTGGCGGTGATGATCACCACCATCGCCATGGCCTGGAACTTCATCTACAACACCCTGTTCGAGTACTGGGAAAGCCGCCAGGCCAAGCGTGGGCGCAGTGTTGGCCGGCGGCTGGCGCATGCCATCGGTTTTCAGCTGACCCTGGTGGTGTACTTGATTCCGCTGATTGCCTGGTGGCTGGACATGAGCCTGCTGGAGGCCTTTGTCGTCGACCTGGCGTTCATCATCCTGATCCCGTGCTACACCTTCATCTACAACTGGCTGTTTGACCGCATCTTCGGCCTGCCGACCTCGGCCCAGGCTCAGCCCGACAACCGCGTCGCCGCATAAGCCGCGCGTTTATTGGGCCGGCAGGGTGATCACCTGGGCTGCGGGTTGCGGCTCGCGCTCGGGGCCTTCGGCGGCCAGCAGGCTGTCTTCTATCTCACCCGACAGGTAGTAGACCCCGGCCATGGCGCCGGTCTTGCGGTTCTCCATCAGTTCCCGCCATTCCTCGTTCAGTGCGACGTTGAGGATCACCCGCAGTTGCTCGATCATCGCCGGTTGTTCGCGGTTGTGGGTCATCACCCCGATGCCGGTGGCCGCCAGGGAAATCACCGTGCCCGCCGCACGCCCGACGGCTGCCGCCACGGCGCTGGCGATGCCCCGTGGCGCCAGGGTGGCGCCGAGCTTTTCACTGGCTTGCTGGGCGACCGATGACAGGCCGATGTCGGCGCGCTGGGTGCCGGCGCGCACGGCGCTGTGCAGGCGTTTGACCAGTGCGGCGTAGGCGGGTTGCTGTTCCAGCGGCTTGCTGAACAGCAGTTGATGCAGCGAGGCATTGTTGTTGGCCGGGGGGCCGAGGCCGATGGCCCGGATTCGCGTCAGGTGCAGGTTGAACTGCTCCGGCGGCGCCCGGTAGCGCTGGGCAATCTGCTGCAGTTGCTGGCCAAGCAGCTGGATATATAGCTCCATGGCCCGGTCGCGAATGGCCTCGGGGTCGATCTCCTTGGCCACCGGGTCCAGCACCCGTTCGTGGTACTGCTCCTGCAGGTACTGGGCCAGGCGCTTTTCCGGGGTTTCGCTGCCGTCGCCACTGTTCATTTTGTACCATGCCACTTTCATGGTCAGCCATTGCTGGGTCCAGTAGCCGGTGAACCAGGGGATGAACTCGCTTTCGGTGTACTGTTGCACGCGGTCTTTCCAGACCCGCATGGAGCGCCGGGCATAGTCGTTGACCGAACTGGTGGTCGCCAGCGAAGCGTCGATGATTTCGCGGTCGATCTGTTGCCAGGTCGCCGCATTGACCGGGATGGGCGGCGGCTCGCTGACCTTTTGCCGTGAGCCGCAGCCGCCCAGCGCCAGGAGCACGGCGAGCAGCAGGGCGATGAGCGGGGAACGCGGAATCAAAGCGCAGCCCCCCTGTGGTCAGGCAAGCTCGAATGGTGTGGTTACCTGAGTATAGGTGCCGTCACTCGCGCTGCTGTTCGGCCTCGGCCTCGTCCAGGGCGAGGAGGATGTCGGCCCAGATCTCCTTGCAGAAAAACCACACCCAGGTGGCGTTCAACAGGCGGTCGATATGGCGCCGCCACCAGCTGTCGCGGCGTGCCTGGAGGGTTTCTTCGATCTCCTCCTGCAGCCAGGTTTCGTCGAAACCGGTCCAGACCGGCGGTACCGGCGTCATGATGTTGCCGTAGCAGGCGGGGGCGACTTCGCTGTAGAAGATTTCCTTGAGCAGCTCGCGGTCAAAACCCACCAGGTGGCGGGCGATCCACAGGTATTCGACGTGGGTGTCGACGAAGGCATCGGACATTGCTGCGCGCACTTGCTGGCGCTGCTGCGGTGTCATGTGCGGCGCAGGTGTCATCAGGGTGCCCTCCAAGGCGGTCATCGGTCCATCTGTTAGGAGCGGGCTTGACCCGCGATAGCGTCCTGTCGGCCACATCGTATCGCGGGGCAAGTCCCGCTCCCAGGCGAAAATGCTCAACCCTCCAGGTCGAGCTTGGCCTCGATATGATCCAGATGCTCATGCATCAACGCCAGCGCCGCCTCGCCATCGCCGTTCTCCAGCGCATCGATGATCGCCGCATGCTCCTGCCAGGCGCAATGGCTGCATGGTCGTGCTTCGTACTGGGCAATGATCAGCGAAGTCTGCGGTACCAGGCCGTTGAGAAAACGCGCCAGCGGCAGGTTGTCGGCCATGTCCGCAAGTTTGAGGTGAAACTCGCCGCCCAGGCGGATCGCCGTGCAGCGCTGGCCCTGTTCATGGTGCTGGCGCTCGCGGGCCACCAGTTCGCGCAACTGGCGGATCTTGGCCGGCCGTGCGCGTTTGGCCGCGAGGCTGATCAGGGTGGTTTCGGCCAGGCGCCGGGCGCTGAGGATCTGCCGTGCATGCTGCGGGTCAGGCGCAGCCAGGCGTGCGGTGTGGCTCGGGCGCTGGACGATCACCTGTTGGTCCGACAAACGCCCGAGCACCCGCCGGATCACCGTGCGGCTAACCCCGAAAGCATCGCCCAGGGCTTGCTCGGTCAGGGCGCTGCCAGGAGCCAGGCGCTGCTCGAGGATGGCATCGAACAGCCGTGGGTAGATCTGCTCGGCCGACAACCTGCGCTCACCTTGGGCAAGCAACGAGGGCAGGGCGGTGTCATGGGCGTGGGCGCTGGCGTTCATGGTCGCACTCCTGGGGTCAGTTGCCCGGATGATCGTCCGGGATGTTCAGTTCGATGCCCATGCGCCGGCCTTCCTGAAGGATATGGTGGCGCATCTGCGCGCTGGCCTGGGCGCTGTTCTTGTTGCGGATGGCGCGCACCACCGCTTCGTTTTCCTCAAGCCGCGCCGCCAGATGCTCGGGCGAGTTGCGCAGCACTGCGGCGCTTTGCTTGAGGGCGTTGCTGGTCTGCTGCACCACGCTCTGGAAGATCGGGTTGGCAGTCAGGGTGAACAGCTCTTCGTGAAAGGCGATGTAGGCGTTGACCCCGGCTTCGCTGTCTTCGGCCTCGAGGGCTTCGCGCATGTCCATCAGGGTCAGGCGCAACTGGCCGATTTCCTTGCTGCTGATCGACTGCGCCACCAGGCCGACGATGAACGGCTCGAGGGTGTAGCGCAGTTGCAGCACATCCTCGAGGCTGGCCTCGGCGACACCGCTCTGGGGCGAGGTGCTTTGCGCCGCATCGGCGTCCAGTACCAGCACGCCCTTGCCCGGCATCGAGCGCACCAGGCCGAGGGTTTCCAGCACGGTCACCGCTTCGCGCAGGCTTGGCCGGCTGATGCCCAGTTGCTCGGCCAGTTCGCGCTGGCCCGGCAGCATGTCGCCGGAGCGCCACTGGCCACGGGCCAGGGCCTGGCGGAGTTTTTCCACCACTGAGTTGACGACGGTTGATGAAGTAATCATTGGTCACTCCATGAGAACACTTGCATGGTTTGCTCCTGTGGCCGGCAGTTTTGCTGCCGGCCCTGTTGCTCAGAACTCTTGTTGATGGGCGTTGGGGGTTTTGCGCTGGGCAAAGCCGAAGCCCTGTTTGCCCGACAGCACATTGTTGGCCCGTTCCATGTCGATATCGCCTTCCCAGCGGCCGATGGCCACGGTGGCCACGCAGTTGCCGATCAGGTTGGTCAGCGCCCGGCCGATGCCCATGAACCAGTCCACCGCCAGCACCAGCACCAGGCCGACCACCGGGATCGCCGGAATCGCGGTGAGGGTCGCGGCAAGGATCACCAGCGCCGAACCCGGAATACCGTGGGCGCCCTTGGAGGTAATCAGCGACACCAGCAGGATGGTCAGCAGGTCGGTCATCGCCAGCGGCGTGCCGGTGGCGTTGGCAATGAAGACGATGGCCAGGGTCAGGTAGATCGAGAAGCCGTCGAGGTTGAACGAGTAACCGGTAGGAATCACCAGGCCCACCGTCGAGCTGCCGATGCCCAGGTGCTCGAGCTTGCGCATGATCTGTGGCAGCACGGCGTCGGAAGAAGCGGTGCCCAGGACGATGGTCAGCTCTTCGCGCAGGTACTTGATGAACGGCAGGATCTTCAGCCCCGACAGGCGCATCACGGTGCCCAGGATCAACAGCACGAAACCGGTGCAGGTCAGGTAGAACAAGGCCACCAGGCCGCCCAGGTGCTGCAGCGACTCCAGGCCGTACTTGCTGGTGGTGAAGGCGATGGCGCCGAACACGCCGATCGGCGCCAGGCGCACGATCATGCCCATGATGCGGAAGATGATGTGGCTCAGTTCGTTGATCAGCCGCGAAATACCCGAGGCCGCTTCACCGACCAGGTTCAGGGCGCTGCCGAACAACACCGAGAACAGCAGGACCTGGAGGATGTTGTTGTCGGCAAAGGCGCCGACCACCGAGGTCGGGATCAGGTCCATGAGGAACGCTGCAGTGCCATGGATGTGCTGGCCGCGTTCGGCCAGGTTGCTGGCTTCGCTGTTGGCCAGTTGGTCCAGATGAATGTTGGCGCCGCTGCCGATGCCCGAGGTAAAGGCGAACACCAGGCCGATCACCAGGGCGATGGTGGTCAGGATTTCGAAGTAGATCACCGATTTCAGGCCGATGCGCCCGACCTTCTTCAGGTCGCCAGCACCGGAGATGCCGCTGACCACCACGCAGAACACGATCAGCCCGATCAACATCTTGATCAGCTTGATGAAGCCGTCACCGAGGGGTTTGAGTTGCAGGGAAACTTCAGGAAAGCTCAGGCCGCAGGCTATGCCTAGCACAAGGCCCAACACCACTTGGAGGAAGATCGAACGCGAGCACCATTTGAGCATGGGAGGGATCTCTGGTCGGTGTCCCTGCTTCGATGCCACGGCGGGCGAAAGAGCGGAGGACTTAATTATTGTGGTCTTACCGGTATGTCCAGTGCGTGGGCAGTGTAGGCGCGATTTTTTTGGGTTTGCAAGGGGTTTTCGGCTGAGCGGGCAAGAATTGGCTTTACCGGTCTGACCAGTTGCGGTGCAATAGCCAGGCAAAAAAAAAGCGGCAGGGTCGACCTGCCGCTTTTCGGGGTTGCCGCCACTAAGGCTTGGACAAGGCCAGGTCTACCGCTGCGATCAGCTTTCCCAGGTCCTGGGAGGGCGTTTTGTGAATGACGCCGAAGAGGTAGGCACGCTGCTCGTCTTCGTCGTTCTCTTCGGCGAAGAAGGCTTTGAGTTTGATCCCCAGCACTTCGGAAAAGCTCGACAGGGCTTCCACGCTGGGAGTGTAGGTGCCGGTTTCGAAGCGACTGATGGTCTTGGGGTCAAAACCGGTTTTCTCGCCAAGTTCAGCCTGAGTGAGCCCGGCTACCTTGCGGTAACGTCTGATGGCCGAACCCAAACTTGAAATTGTCATCGCTTAATTCCCATTTAGAATCAAGAACTTAACGATATCTATCGGCAAGAGGCAACGCCACAATTCATCACCTTTGTTTGCATAATGTGATGTAATTCGTAGAATTGATCGTTTGGACAGGTCAAAAGCCATCGAGTTTCAACCGCGCTGACCCAGCTGAGACTATTCAGCAAAGCACCCCGGTAGAAGGCTGATCTCGGTGTCGGACGAATGGTTTGGGCGCTGCGCAGGACAACCTGGCAGACCCCTGCAAATGGAGTTTTATCGTGCGTCTCAACATGCCGGTTACCTCGGTCGAACAGACTTTCGGCGAGGATCAACGGCTTATTTCCGCCACCGACACTGCCAGCAATATCACCTACTGCAACGCCGAATTCGCCGCCATGAGCGGGTTCAGCCAGGCCGAGCTGATCGGTAGCCCGCACAACCTGGTGCGCCATCCGGACATGCCGCCAGCGGTGTTTGCCCTGATGTGGCAGTACCTCAAGGCCGGCCAGAGCTGGATGGGCATCGTCAAGAACCGCTGCAAGAACGGCAACTTCTATTGGGTCAGCGCCTATGTCACGCCGATTCTCGAGGACGGCCGCCTGGTCGGCTATGAGTCGGTGCGGGTCAAGCCCACTCGCGAGCAGGTGCGCCGTGCCGAAGCACTGTATGCACGCTTGCGCGAGGGCAAGCCGGCAGTGGCGAGCGGGCGCCGGCTGGCTCAGCTCGGCCAGGTGATGAGCCTGCCCCTGGCTGCAGGCGCGCTGGCCGTGGCGGCCAACCAGGTGCTGCCGGGCTGGCCGGGCCAGGGGATCACCCTGGGCCTGTTCGTGCTGCTCGGCCTGTGGGCCCATGGCCGCCTGGGTCGTCAGTTGGGGCAGATCGTCGGGTGTTCGACGCACACCTTTGCCGACCAGATCAGCGCCCTGACCTACAGCGACCTACTGGGCCCGGCGGCGCAGTTGCAGATGATTTTGATCAGCGAGGAAGCGCGGCTGAAAACCGCGCTCACCCGCCTGAGCGATCTGGCGACACAAATGGCCGAAGCCGCCAGCGACTCCAGCCGCCTGTCGCGCAACACTGAAACGGCGCTGCTGGAACAGCGCGGCGAAACCGACATGACCGCCACTGCCATGACCGAAATGGCCGCCTCCATCGGCGAGGTGGCCGAGCATGTACAGCAGACCGCCGTGCAGGCGCAGACTGCCAACCAGCTGGCCGAGCAGGGCAGCCAGGTCGCCGGCACCAGCCGCGAGGCTATCCAGTTGCTGGCCACTACCGTCAGCCAGATCAACCAGGCGGTCACCCACCTGGCCGGGCAGACCCAGGACATCATGCTCGCCGCTGAAGTGATCCGCGCGATTGCCGAACAGACCAACCTGCTGGCGCTCAACGCCGCCATCGAAGCAGCCCGCGCCGGCGAGCAGGGCCGTGGCTTTGCCGTGGTCGCCGATGAAGTTCGCGCCTTGGCGGCCAAGACCCGGCACTCGACCGTGCAGATCCAGGGCATCATCGAGAACCTGCGCAGCGGCGCCGACGAGGCGGTGAGCATCGCCAACCTCGGTATCAACGAGGCCGAGCAGGGCGTGGCCCAGGTGCTGGAGGCGCAGCGTGCCTTGCAGGGTATTCGCGCCGCGGTCGAACGCATCAGCGACATGAGCCAGCAGATGGCCGCCGCCTCGCAAGAGCAATCCTCGGTGGCCGAAGACGTTTCCGAGCAGATCAACAAGGTTGCCGGCACCGTGCAGGCCACCGCGCTCAATGCCAATGCCGCGGCCAGCCGCGGCGCCGAACTGGAAAGCATTTCTTCGGGCCTGCGGGCCCTGGTCGAGCGTTTCAATCGCTAGCCACCAGGGTGCAGAGGAATTCATGGACGATAACTACCGCGCGGCAGTCGATGCCGCCGCGATCTTTTCCGAAACCGACCTGAGCGGCCGGATCACCTACGTCAACGAGCAGTTCTGCAGCATCTCCGGCTACAGCCGCGAGGAACTGCTGGGCGCCAACCACCGGATCCTCAACTCCGGCCTGCACGGGCCGGAGTTTTTCATCGGCATGTGGCGCGCGCTGGTTGCCGGGCGGGTGTGGAAGGGCGAGATCTGCAACCGCGCCAAGGACGGTTCGCTGTACTGGGTCGACAGCACCATGGTGCCGTTGATCGACCCGGCCACGGGCAAGGTGCGCAAGTACGTTTCGATCCGCTTCGACGTCACTGAAAAACGCCAGCTGCTGCATACCCTGCAATGGCGGGTCGGCCACGACGTGCTCACCGGCCTGCCCAATCGCGCCTACTTGTCCGACCTGCTTAACCAGGCCCTGGAGTTCTCGCGCAACGAGGACATTCCGCTGGCGGTGTGCATGCTCGACCTGGACGGCTTCAAGGCGGTCAACGATGGCTACGGGCATGCCAGCGGCGATCTGTTGCTGGTCGAAGTGGCCACCCGGCTCAAGGGCATCCTGCGTGGCGGCGATGCCGTGGCGCGCTTGTCGGGCGACGAGTTCGTGCTGATTCTGCGCCACGTGCAAGACCCCACCCACTTGCAGGCGGCGCTTGACCGGGTGCTGACCGCGATCGCCGCGCCATACCGGATTCGCGAGCAGGAGATTCGCGTCAGCGCCAGCATCGGCGTGACCCTGTTCCCCCAGGACAACGAAGACACCGACACCCTGGTGCGCCACGCCGATCAGGCCCTTTACGTGGCCAAGCAGAGCGGGCGCAACCGCTTTCACCTGTTCGACGTGTCGCTGGACCAGGAGGTCAAGGCCACCCACCAGACCGTGGCGCGCCTGCGCCAGGCCTTGCACCAGGGTGAGCTGTGCCTGCATTACCAACCCAAGGTCAACATGCACAGCGGCGTGGTGATCGGCTTCGAGGCGCTGCTGCGCTGGCAGCACCCGGGCAAGGGCCTGGTGCTGCCCGGCGATTTTCTGCCGCAAGTCGAACAGACCGACTTGATCGTCGAGATTGGCGAGTGGGTGATCGACCAGGCCATGAGCCAGATGCAAAGCTGGCAGGCGCTGGACCATCAGTGGCCGGTCAGCGTCAACATCGCTGCCCGCCATGTGCAGCGTGACGACTTTGTCGAGCGCCTGCAGTTGCTGCTCGGGCGTCATCCGGACGTGGCGCCGGCGATGCTCGACCTGGAGATCGTCGAGTCGGTGGCGATCGAAAACATCCAGCGCGTCAGCCAGTGCCTGGAGGCCTGCCAGCGTTTGGGTGTGCAGTTCTCCCTGGATGATTTCGGCACCGGCTATTCGTCGCTGAGCTACCTCAAGCGCCTGCCGACGCGGACCATCAAGATCGACAAATCGTTCGTGCGCGACATCCTCCACGACCACGACGACCTGGCCCTGACCCGCGCCGTCATCGGCCTGGCCCGCGCCTTTGGCCGCCAGGTGATCGCCGAGGGCCTGGAGACGGTAGAGCATGGCCAACTGCTGATGGGCCTGGGCTGCGACATCGCCCAGGGCTACTGCATCGCAAGGCCCATGCCGGCCGAGCAGGTGATCGGCTGGGTTGCCGGTTACCAGCAGCCAGCGCAGTGGAAAGTCCTGTAGGGGCGGGCCTTCTGTGGGAGCGGGCCTTGCCCCGCGATCGAGCGCGCAGCGCTCGCTATCCAGGCGACGCTGAGCTCTCTAGTACTTCCCCAGCTGTACCAAGCCAGCACCCAGCATCAACCAGATGCCTCCTGCTACGGTCAGCCAGCAAGACACCTTCATTCGGCGTTGCAGGTAGGCTGGAAGCTCGTGAGTTTCTTGCGCTTCAAGCACTCTCCTGCCAATACCGATGCTCGACCAAGCTAGCGCGCCACTGATAGATGCAACTACCAGGGTGCGTGACATAATGCCCCTGCGTCCCCATAGCTGAATTTGTTGCTCCAGCCCGCGATTGTTCTGTAGCGCTGCACACATCACCTCAAAATGTCGTGAGCAGGCGATATGCACGTCGATGGCAACGCCGGATAACGCGATAACGAAAGGCGCCAGGCCGAATCCGATCTGGGCGTGAAGGGGCCAGGTGTTGATTTCAAACATTGCTTAGTCTCCTTGGGCAATGAGGCCCGCAACCTAGCACCGGCAATCCAAGCCTGGCGCCCCGCTGGGCGGAATAGGAAACTTCCCACAAATTTCTATGCACTGCCCCGGTGGGAGCGGGCCTTGCCCCGCGATCGAGCGCGTAGCGCTCGCAATCCAGGCCCCGCCGCATCGCGTTATTTACGCATTCTTTATGCCCGGCCCTGGCTCTCGATCTCGCCCCTTTACAGCCTCTCTACCGACAATGACCGTCAGCGGCACGTGCCGTAAGGACGGAGAGTTTTCATGAGCATTCTGGACGGGGTGTCACTGCTGCTGGCAGTGGCCTTGATGATCTACCTGCTGGTCGCGCTGCTGCGCGCCGATCGGGGTTAGGAGCGACCATGCACAGTTACGATTACGCGTTGCTGCTGGCGTTCTTTGCGCTGGTACTGCTCCCGGCACCCTTGCTCGGGCGTTTCTATTTCAAGGTGATGGAGGGGCAGCGCACCTGGCTGTCGCCGCTGCTGGGGCCGGTCGAGCGTGGCTGCTACCGGCTCGCCGGGGTCGATGCCAGCAAAGAGCAGAGCTGGCAGCAGTACACCCTGGCCTTGCTGGCCTTCAACCTCGCAGGCTTTGTGCTGGTGTTCGCCGTACTGCTGTTGCAGGGCTACCTGCCGCTCAACCCGCAGCACCTGGCGGGGCAGGAGTGGTCGCTGGCGTTCAATACCGCCGTGAGCTTCGTCACCAACACCAACTGGCAGTCCTATAGCGGCGAAGCCTCGGTCAGTTACCTGAGCCAGATGCTCGGCCTGACCGTGCAGAACTTCGTCAGCGCCGCCACCGGCCTCGCCGTGCTGGTTGCCTTGTGCCGTGGTATCGCCCGCCGTTCGGCACAGACCCTGGGCAACTTCTGGGTCGACATGACCCGCGCCACGCTCTACGGCCTGCTGCCGCTGTGCCTGGTGCTGGCCTTGCTGCTGGTGTGGCAGGGCGTGCCGCAGACCTTCGCCGATTATGTTCATGCCCTGACCCTGCAAGGCGCCGACCAGACCATCCCGCTGGGCCCGGCTGCCAGCCAGATCGCGATCAAGCAACTGGGCACCAACGGCGGTGGCTTTTTCGGCGTGAACTCGGCGCACCCGTTCGAGAACCCGACGGCCTGGAGCAACCTGTTCGAGGTGGCCTCGATCATTCTCATTCCGGTGGCCCTGGTGTTTACCTTCGGCCATTACGTCAAGGACATGCGCCAGAGCCGGGCGATCATCGCCGGCATGCTCGCGCTGTTCCTGATCGGCGGCGGCACCGCGCTGTGGAGCGAGTACCAGGCCAACCCGAACCTGAGCAGCCCGCTGGTTGAACAGACCGCGCCGCTCGAAGGCAAGGAAAGCCGTTTCGGCACCACCGCCAGCGTGCTCTGGACGGTGACCACCACCGCCGCTTCCAACGGCTCGGTGAACAACATGCACGACAGCCTCAACCCGCTCAGCGGCATGGTCGCGCTGGTCAACATGATGGTCGGCGAGGTGATCTTCGGCGGCGTCGGCGCCGGGCTCTACGGCATGCTGCTCAACGTGCTGATCGCGGTGTTCCTCGCCGGCCTGATGATCGGCCGCACCCCGGAATACCTGGGCAAGAAACTGCAGGCGCGGGAAGTGCAGTTGCTGGTGGCGACCCTGCTGGTAATGCCGGTCGGCGTGCTGGTGCTCGGCGCCCTGGCGGCCAGTTTGCCCGGCCCTGCGGCGGCGATCAGCAACCCCGGTGCCCACGGCTTCAGCCAGTTGCTGTACGCCTACACCTCGGCCAGCGCCAACAACGGTTCGGCCTTCGCCGGCCTGGGTGCCAACACCACCTTCCACAACCTGATGATCGGCCTGGGCATGCTGATTGGCCGTTTCGGCTACATCCTGCCGGTGCTGGCCCTGGCTGGCAGCCTGGCACTGAAAAAATCCGCACCGGTGGGGCAGAACAGCTTCCCGACCCACGGCCCGCTGTTCGTCACCTTGCTGGTGGTGACCATCCTGTTGGTCGGTGGCCTGACCTTCCTGCCGGCCCTGGCCCTGGGGCCGGTGACCGAATACCTGAGCCTGGGCTTGTGAGGAACAACTGATGAACATGCCGATTCCTGAAGTAAAGGCGCAGGCCCCCGAGGCTGCGCGCACTACCTTTGCCGCCCTGTGGCGCCCGGCGCTGGTGCAGGCCTTTGTCAAGCTCGACCCGCGCCAGCTCAAGCGCTCGCCGGTGATGCTGGTGGTGGAACTGACCGCGATCTTCACCACCTTGCTGTGCCTGTTGCCCGACAGCCGCGTGCCGACTGGCGTGGCGGTGCAGATCGCCCTGTGGCTGTGGTTCACGGTGCTGTTTGCCAACTTCGCCGAAGCCCTAGCCGAGGGCCGTGGCAAGGCCCGCGCCGATAGTCTCAAGGCCGGCAGCCAAGGGCTCAGTGCCCGCCGCCGGACGGCCTCGGGCAGCTTCGAGATTGTCCCGGCCACCAGCCTGCGCAAGGGTGATGTGGTCAAGGTTTCGGCCGGGGAGATGATCCCTGGCGACGGCGAGGTGCTCGAAGGTATCGCCGCGGTCAACGAGGCGGCGATTACCGGTGAGTCTGCACCGGTGATCCGCGAGTCCGGCGGTGATCGTTCGGCGGTGACCGGCAACACCCGGTTGGTCTCCGACTGGCTGCTGATCAGCATCACCAGCAACCCCGGCGAGTCGACCCTGGACCGCATGATCGCCCTGGTCGAAGGCGCCAAGCGGCAGAAGACCCCCAACGAAATCGCCCTGGATATTCTGCTGATCGGCCTGACCCTGATCTTCCTGGTGGTTGTGGTGACCCTGCAGCCGTTTGCCCATTTCGCCGGTGGCAGCATCCCCCTGGTGTTCCTGGTGGCGCTGCTGGTCACGCTGATCCCGACCACCATCGGCGGCCTGCTGTCGGCCATCGGCATCGCCGGCATGGATCGCCTGGTACGCCTTAACGTCATCGCCCGTTCCGGCCGTGCGGTAGAAGCGGCAGGCGACGTGCATGTGCTGATGCTCGACAAGACCGGCACCATCACCTTCGGCAACCGCCGCTGCAGCGCCCTGCATGCTGCGCCCGGCGTCACCGCCCGCGAGCTTGGCGAGGGCGCCTTGCTGGCGTCGCTGGCCGACGACACCGCCGAAGGTAAATCGATTGTCGAATACCTGCGCCAGTTGCATGACTTCAACGAACCCAACGCCGAACAGTTCACGCCTGTAGCCTTCAGCGCCGAAACCCGGCTGTCCGGCATCGACTACCAGCAGCGTCGCTACCGCAAGGGCGCGGTGGACTCGGTGCTGGCCTTCGTCGCCATGCAGCGCCTGGAAATGCCCGCGCCCTTGGCCCGCGAAGTGGACAAGATCGCCCAGAGCGGCGGCACGCCCTTGCTGGTGTGCGCCGACAAGCGCCTGCTGGGGGTGATTCACCTCAAGGACGTGGTCAAGCCGGGCATCCGCGAGCGCTTTGCCGAATTGCGCAAGCTGGGTATTCGCACGGTGATGGTCACCGGTGACAACCCGCTGACCGCCGCCGCGATTGCCGCCGAAGCCGGGGTCGATGACGTGCTCGCCGAAGCCACCCCGGAGAAGAAACTGGCGCGCATTCGCCAGGAACAGAACGACGGCCGCCTGGTGGCGATGTGCGGCGACGGCGCCAACGACGCCCCGGCGCTGGCCCAGGCCGATGTCGGCATGGCCATGAACGACGGCACCCAGGCCGCGCGCGAGGCGGCCAACATGGTCGACCTCGACAGCGACCCGACCAAGCTGCTGGATGTGGTCCAGGTCGGCAAGGAGCTGCTGGTGACCCGCGGCGCGCTGACCACCTTCTCGATTGCCAACGACGTGGCCAAGTACTTCGCCATTCTTCCGGCGCTGTTCGCGGCGATCTACCCGCAACTGGGCGTGCTCAACCTGATGCACCTGAGCAGCCCGCAAAGCGCGATCCTCTCGGCGATCGTCTTCAACGCCCTGATCATCGTCGTGCTGATCCCGCTGGCCCTGCGCGGGGTGCGGGTACAGGCGGCCAGCGCCGCCCACCTGCTGCGTCGCAACTTGCTGATCTATGGCCTGGGCGGGCTGATCGTGCCGTTCGCCGGGATCAAGCTGATCGACCTGTTGCTCACCGCCCTGAAGCTGGTCTGAACCAAGGAGATGACCATGACTACCCATATCCGTCCGGCCCTGAGCCTGATCCTGTTGATGACATTGATCACCGGCGCGGTGTACCCGCTGGTGGTCACCGGCATCGCCCAAGTGGCCTTCCCCGAGCAGGCCAATGGCAGCCTGCTGCGCGACGGCCAGGGCCAGGTGCGTGGCTCGCAGTTGATCGCGCAACGCTTCGAGGGTGACGCCTGGTTCCAGTCGCGGCCGTCGGCCGGTGACTACGCCACGGTATCGAGCAGCGCCAGCAACCTGGCGCCGAGCAACCCGGCGCTGGCCGAGCGGGTCAAGAGCAGCGCCGCGCAGTTGTATATCGAAGCGCAGGGGCCGGTGCCGCTGGCCTTGCTGACCACCTCCGGCAGTGGCCTCGACCCGCACCTGTCGCCGGCGGCGGTGGCTTACCAGCTGCCGCGGGTGGCGGCGGCGCGCAAGGTTGCCCCCGAGGCCTTGCAAGTACTGGTCGAGCAGTCCACCCTGCACCCCTTGATCGGCCCGCCGGTGGTCAATGTACTGGCCCTGAACAGCGCCCTTGAGCAGCTGTCGCCGGCGTCGAAATAAGGACAGGCAGTGAGCATGAGCAATTCCGAACGCGCTGATGCGTTGTTGGCCGGGCTGCCGCGCGAAGGGCGCGGCCGGCTCAAGGTATTTCTGGGTGCGGCACCGGGGGTAGGCAAGACCTACGCCATGCTCCAGGCCGCCCATGCCCAGCTGCGCCAGGGCGTGGCACTGCTTGCGGCGGTGGTCGAAACCCATGGCCGCGCCGAGACCGAGGCGCTGCTCGGCGGCTTGCCCCAGCAGCCGCTGCTACGCAGCCAGTACCGCGGCATGCTGCTGGAAGAAATGGACCTCGACGGCCTGCTCAAGGCCCGTCCGCAACTGGTGCTGGTCGACGAGCTGGCCCACAGCAACGCCCCCGGCAGCCGTCACGCCAAGCGCTGGCAGGATGTCCAGGAACTGCTGGCCGCCGGCATCGACGTCTACACCACGGTCAACGTCCAGCACCTGGAAAGCCTCAACGACCAGGTGCGTGGCATTACCGGTGTGCAGGTGCGCGAAACCCTGCCCGACTGGGTGCTGCAGGAAGCCTTCGAGCTGGTGCTGATCGACCTGCCGCCGCGCGAACTGCTCGAGCGCCTGCGCGAGGGCAAGGTCTACGTGCCGGAGCAGGCACGGGCGGCGATCGATGCATTCTTCACTCAGACCAACCTTACCGCCTTGCGCGAGCTGGCCATGCAAACCGCTGCGGCCCAGGTCGATGCCGACCTGGCCCACGGTTACCGCCAGCTTGGCCAGGATGCGCCGGCCTTGCGCGGGCGTTTGCTGGTTGGCGTCGATGGCGATGCCCAGGCCGAACGCCTGGTGCGTCACGCCAGCCGGGTGGCGCAGCGGCGTCATCTGCCGTGGACCCTGGTGCACGTCGACAACGGCCGGCTACGTGACGAAACCGCGCGCCAGCGCTTGCAGGCGGCCCAGCAACTGGCCGAACGGCTGGGCGGCGAAGTGGTGCTGCTGCGCGCCGGCGAGGTGGCCAAGACCCTGATCCAGCATGCCCTGGAACGCCGCGCCAGCCTGGTGCTGGTCGGCCAGTCGCGCGATCGCCTGCGCCGGCGGTTGTTCGGCGCTGGCGTGGCGACGCGCTTGCTGCGCGATGCCCACGGCCTGGAAATCAACGTGCTCGACCGCGACACTCAGCCCGAGCCGCCCAGTGCAGCGGCGAAAAAGGTCTGGGTCTGGCGTCATTACCTGTTGGCCTTCGCCGCCACGGTCCTGGCCACCGGTCTGGCCTGGGCGGTGGCCAGCGTGCTGGCGCTGCCGAACATCTCGCTGGTGTTCCTCGCGGCGGTGTTGCTGGTGGCGGTGCGCAGCAGCCTGGGCCCGGCATTGGCCTGTGCAGTGATGTCGTTCCTGGCCTACGATTTTTTGTTCATCCCGCCGAATTTCTCCTTCAGCATCCAGCGTGAAGAAGACGTACTGACCTCGCTGTTCTTCCTGTTGATGGCGGCACTTACCGGCAACCTGGCGGCGCGCCAGCGCCGGCAATTGCAGGCTTTGCGCGAAACCCAGGAGCAGACCAGCCAGTTGCTCGACCTGTCGCGCAAGCTCACCGCTGCCACCGATCGCCAGGCGGTATTCACCGCCGCCGGCCAGCACCTCGATGGCTGGCAGGACCTGCAGGTGTGCCTGCTCGAGCGCGACGCCGAAGGCCGTCTGCAGGTGGCCAGCGGCGGCAACCTGCAGTTCAGCGACAACGAGCGTGCCGCCGCCGACTGGGCCTGGCAGCACGACCAGGCGGCGGGTCTGGGCAGCGATACTTTGCCCAACGGCCGTTGGTGGTGGTGGCCGCTGTCGGTGGACGATGCGCGTCTGGCGCTGCTCGGCGTGCGCCCGCACAAGGGCGAGCAACTCACCGCTCAGCATCGGCGCCTGCTCAAGGCCCTGAGCCAGCCGCTGGCCCAGGCCCTGGCGCGGGCGCGCTTGGCCGAGCAGCTGGAATCGGCGCGTTTGCACGGCGAAACCGAGCAACTGCGCAGCGCCTTGCTGGCCTCGGTGTCCCACGACCTGCGCACACCGCTGACCGCCATGCGCGGCAGCATCGACAGCCTGCTGGCCCTCGGCGAGGCGATCCCCAAGGCCGACCGCCAGGAACTGCTTGAAGGCACCCGCAATGAAGCCGAGCGCCTGGATCGCTATATCCAGAACTTGCTCGACATGACCCGCCTGGGCCATGGCGGCCTCAAGCTTGCGCGCGACTGGGTGGCGCCCGGCGACATCGTTGGCAGCGCCCTGAACCGCCTGCGGGTGGTGCTGGCGCCGTTGCAGCTGCGCACCGAAGTGCCGGCCGACCTGCCGCTGTTGTTCGTGCACGCGGCCTTGATCGAGCAGGCGCTGATCAATGTGCTGGAGAACGCCGCGCGCTTTTCGCCGGCGGCTGGCCGGCTCGATCTGCAGCTCAGCGTCGACGGCGAGTTGCTGTGCTTTGCCGTCAGCGATGAAGGCCCGGGCATTCCCGAAGCCGACCGCGAGCGCATTTTCGACATGTTCTATACCGCCGCGCGTGGTGATCGGGGCGGGCAGGGCACGGGGCTGGGCCTGGCGATCTGCCAGGGCATGATCGGCGCCCACGGTGGGCACATTCGCGTCGCTGACGGTATCGATGGCAAGGGCACCTGCATCACTCTATGCTTGCCGCTG
The DNA here is from genome assembly GCF_000955865.1 of Pseudomonas sp. 2(2015). Classification (NCBI taxonomy): domain Bacteria; kingdom Pseudomonadati; phylum Pseudomonadota; class Gammaproteobacteria; order Pseudomonadales; family Pseudomonadaceae; genus Pseudomonas; species Pseudomonas sp. 2(2015). The sequence goes on along the minus strand of NZ_JYOF01000003.1, from coordinate 608,047 downwards.
CCGACCCAACCCGAGCCTGAAAGCGAAGCCCCATGAGCCAGAGCGCGACCCTGCTGGTCATCGATGACGAACCGCAAATCCGTAAATTCCTGCGTATCAGCCTGAGCTCCCAGGGCTACAAAGTAGTGGAAGCCGGCAGCGGCGCCGAGGGCCTGACCCAGGCGGCACTGGCGCGCCCGGACCTGGTGGTGCTTGACCTGGGCCTGCCGGACATGGACGGCCAGCAGGTGCTGCGTGAATTGCGCGAGTGGAGCGCGGTGCCGGTGCTGGTGCTGTCGGTGCGTGCCAGTGAAATCCAGAAGGTCGAAGCCCTGGACAACGGCGCCAACGACTACGTCACCAAGCCCTTTGGCATTCAGGAATTCCTCGCTCGCGTACGCGCCTTGCTGCGCCAGGCGCCGCAGGCATCAGCCAGCGCCTCGGCGCTGAGCTTCGGGCCGTTGACCGTCGACCTGGCGTTTCGCAAGGTGACCCTGGACGGCGTCGAGGTGGCGCTGACGCGCAAGGAATATGCACTGCTGGCGCAGCTCGCCAGCCATCCCGGGCGGGTGATTACCCAGCAGCAACTGCTCAAGGACATCTGGGGGCCGACTCATGTCGACGACAGCCATTACCTGCGCATCGTCGTCGCCCATGTGCGCCAGAAGCTTGGCGATGACCCGACGGCGCCGCGGTTCATCGTGACTGAGCCCGGGGTCGGCTATCGGTTGATCGAGCCGGAGCAGGGCTGAGGGCTGGGGTTGAATTTTGCTGGCCTCATCGCTGGCAAGCCAGCTCCCACAGGTAAAGTGCACACTGGACCTTGTGGGAGCTGGCTTGCCAGCGATGTGGCTAGAGCCGTCAACGCCGCTCCGCTTCATAGTTATCCAGGGTATCGCGGGCAATCTCCCGCCCCAGGGCGATCAGTTCCGGCGCCTTGTAGAACTCGAAGAACCGGCATACCCGCTTGGGCACGTTGATCAGTACATCCGGCGGGTAGCCGGCAATCTTGTACTGCGCAAGCGAGGTTTGCATCACCTCGAAACTCTGGTTGATCAAATCCAGCAGTGACGCCGGCCCGACGTTGTCGATGATGAACGAGCCGGTGGCCGATTTTGGCGCGCCTTCAATCTCCGGGGCTGCTGCCGGTTGCTGGGCTTCGGGGTCGGCGGCATCGCTGAGCCAGGGGTTGGGGATTTGCGCCGCCTCCGGTTGCAGGCCCTGCTCGATACGCATCAGTTGCTCGGCCGGTTTGCGCCGGAACGGCAAGTGCGAACCCAGTGAATTGATCAGGTTGTCAAAGCGCAGCTTGAACGCCGCCGGGCGTTCGATCACTGGCAACTGGTACTGCTTCTGGTTGGTCGAGTTGAGGTTCACGGCGATGATCAGGTCGCAGTGGCTGGACACCACCGGGATGATCGGCAAGGGGTTGAGGATGCCGCCGTCGACCAGCATGCGGTTGCCTTGCACCACGGGCGTGAACAGGCTGGGGATCGCCGCCGAGGCACGCATGGCCTGGTGCAGGCAGCCTTCCTGAAACCAGATTTCCTGCTGGTTGGTAAGGTCGGTGGCCACCGCCGTGTAGGGGATGCGCAGGTCTTCGATGTTGATCTCGCCGACGATCTTGCGGATCTGGCCGAAGACTTTCTCGCCACGGATCGCCCCCAGGCGAAAGCTCACGTCCACCAGGCGCAGGACGTCGAGGTAGTCCAGGCTTTCAATCCAGTTGCGGTATTCATCGAGCTTGCCGGCGGCATAAATTCCGCCAATCACCGCGCCCATGGAGCAGCCGGCGATACAGGCGATGTCATAGCCACGGCGTTCGATTTCCTCGATCACGCCGATGTGTGCATAGCCCCGGGCCCCGCCCGAACCCAGAACCAGTGCGACGCGTTTTTTCATGATGCTTCCCCGGTGTTCTGCTTCCATGGTCTAACAATGCGCCCAATTGTGTCTGTGCTTCAATCGTCACTGGCACTGGGCTACGCTGAACAGGGCACTTTTCTCGCTGTTTACCGTCGAAGTCGCCACCCTGAACTTTTTCTTTTGAGGTATTGCCGATGAAAGCCTGGATTTGCCTGCCCCTGATTGCCCTGGTCCTGACCGGTTGCGCTGGCAAGACAGCCTACCGCGACAGCTGCGCCAATCAGCTGGACTCGGCCTGGAAGGAGCTCGACCTGGCCAAGGCCGAAGGTTTCGCCGGTACTGTCAGTTATTCAAAAGCCCTGTCGCTGTTGACCGGGGCCAAGACCCAGCAGCAGTTCGAAGCGTTCGAGGGCTGCAGCAAGAAGGCCGAGAAGGCCCGCTTCTACATTCGTGAATCCCGCGCCGGGCGCTGATACAGGAGTAGACCATGTCGTCGGCCATGCTCGACCACGTCATTGCCCAGGTGCTGAGCCTGCAGGTGCGCCTTTTGGCCTGCCAGGCGCGCCTGGTTGCCGATACCGACAGCGAGGCGCTGCACGACCTGCGCATCGGTGTGCGGCGCTTGCGCAGTGTGCTGCGACCGTTACGGGCGCTGCCCGGTGTCGATCAGCTGGAAGGCGCGGCCAAGGCCCTGGGCAGCTTGACGACGCCGTTGCGTGACCGTGAGGTACTGGCCGCGCAACTGCTTGAGCGCCAGCAAGTGGCCGCGGCGCAGGCACGCCTGGCCCAGCGCCGGCAAACCTTCGCCAGTGTTGCCGCCAGTGCCGAACTGGCGCGCCTGCTGGCGATCATCGACGCCTTCCCGGTGTTCCTGCGCGCCGCCCAGCGCCAGGGTTTGATCCGCCGGCTGCAACAGCGCATCGACAAACGTCTGGAAAAACAGTGGAAGCAACTGCGTCAGGCCCTCGACGACCCGGCCCACGACCGCCATCGTCTGCGCCTGCTGATCAAACGAGTGCGCTACGCGGCTGAAGCCTACCCGCAACTGCAGCACTCCAACTCGCGCCTGCAAAAGGCTCTCAAGCGTGCCCAGAGTGACCTGGGCAGTTGGCACGACCTGTTGCAGTGGCTGCTGCAGGCCGAGCAGCAACGCGATCTGGCGCCGTGCGTCAGCCATTGGCAAGCGCAGTTGGCCAAAGCCGAACAAGGCGCCGACGCCACCCTCGAACGCCTGCAGGCGCAGCTTGCGCAGCGATAGCCCGCTGAAATGGCCGAAATGCGTGCTGTAGACCGCTTGCTGGCTGGTTAAGATCAGTTTTTTCCTGATCGCTGAGGTCGGCATGAACTTCTCACAATTGCTCACGGCGGTCCGCCAGCATCCCCAGTCGGTAGTTATTGATTCCAGCTGGGCCCAGGGCCGCGCCTGTTTCGGCGGGCTGATGGCGGCCTTGCTGTATGAGGCCATGCTGGCCAAGACCTCGCCGGGGCGCCCGGTGCGTTCCCTGGCCATCACCTTTGTCGGCCCGGCCGAGCCGCAAATGCCGATCAGTTTTGAAGTGGAACTGCTGCGCGAAGGCAAGGCGGTCAGTTCGCTGCTGGGCCGCGCCGTGCAGAACGGCCAGGTGGTTACCCTGATGCAGGGCAGCTTTGGCAGCGGCCGCGATTCGCTTATCGATGTTCCGGCCTTGCCGGCGGTAGACATGAAGCCGCTCGAGCAGTCGAGCACGGAGCTGCCGTACATCAAGGGCGTGACCCCCGAGTTCATGCGCCATGTGTCACTGCGCTGGGCCATCGGCGGCATTCCGTTCAGCAACAACAAGTCCCGCGACATGGGCGGCTGGGTGCGTTTTCGCGACAGCGAACGGGAAGAGCCGATCAGCGAGGCGCACTTGCTGGCGCTGGTCGATGCCTGGCCGCCGACCTTGCTGTCACACCTGAACAAGCCGGCGGCTGGCAGCACCCTGACCTGGACCATCGAGTTCATCCAGCCGGTGGCGAGCCTGACCACCCTGGACTGGTGCCGCTATCACGTCGAAACCGAACATGCCCGCGATGGTTACGGGCATGCGGCGGCTGCGCTGTGGAGCGACAAGGGCGAGTTGCTGGCGCTCAGCCGCCAGACCGTAACAGTGTTCGGCTGACGCCACTCAATGCCGGTGGCGGTCGCGCCAGGCGCGCCACCAGGCACCGCTGAGCACAAAGCGCGGGAAGGTGATGAACTGCTCCACCAGCAGGCGGCCGATGGCGTCCTGGCGGTTGGCGAACGGCTCGGGTTGCTGGGCCTCCAGGCGATGCCCCTGGCGTTGCAGGCCGAGCCCGGCGATCAGGGCGATGATACCCACCGCCAGTTGCCCCAGGTCCAGCGAGAACAAACCGGACAGCACCAGCAGCACGCCGAGGATGAACAGCGGCACGGCAATCAGGTGCAGCACCAGGTTGGTCGGGTTGCGGTGGTTGTGGTGGTAGCCACGCCATTGCCAGGCGGGCAGGTTGGGCAGGCGTTTGCTCATGGAAATGTTCCTCAGGGTCTTGCCTGAAGAATAGTGCGGCCCCGGTGAAGGGGCCAATCGATGGCGCCTATGACGCCTATAGCTTGAGCTGGCCGATGGCCTTGTTCAGCTCACCGGCCAGGGTCGCCAGCTCGCTGCTGGTGGTGGCCGAGTCGACAGTCTGCTGTACGGTCTCTTCGGTCACATCGCGGATGCTTACCACTGCCCGGTTCATTTCTTCGGCCACCTGGCTTTGCTGCTCGGCGGCCACGGCAATTTGCGTGTTGCTTTCGCGCATCTGTGCCACCGCGCTGGTGATTTCCGCCAGGGCAGCGCCGGCTTCCTGGGCCTGCTGCACGCAGTCGTCAGCCTTGAACGAGCTTTCCTGCATGAAGTCCACGGCGTCGCGGGTACCGGCCTGCAGTGCCGAGACCATGGTGGTGATTTCGTCGGTGGAGGCCTGTACGCGCTTGGCCAGGTTGCGCACCTCGTCGGCGACCACGGCAAAGCCGCGGCCCAGGTCACCGGCACGGGCGGCCTCGATGGCAGCGTTGAGGGCCAAAAGGTTGGTCTGCTCGGCAATGCTGTGGATCACCCCGACCACGCCGTTGATCTTCTGGCTGTCGTCGGCCAGTTGGCGAATCATCTCGGCGGTCTGCTGCACGCCGCTGGACAGCCCGGCAATCGAGGTCTGCACCCGGCTGACCACCTCCTGGCCACTGCCGGCCAGGGAGTCGGCGCTCTGCGACAGGTCGCGGGTGGCACCGGCGTGCTGGGCAATGTGGTAGACCGTGGCAGTCATTTCGTTGATGGCGGTGGCGGCCTGGTCGGTTTCGCTCTGTTGGCCGAGCATGCCGTGGCGCACATCGTTCATGCTCGCGGCCAGGCGCGCGGCGCCGGAATCCAGCTGCGCGGCAGTGCGCGCGACGGTGTTGACCACCCGGTGGTAGGTGGTCTGCATGGCATTGAAGGCGCTGGCCATCTGCCCGACCTCATCGCCACAGGCCAGCGGCACGCGGGCCGACAGGTCGCCGGTTTTTTCCACGTGCAGCATCACGTCCTTGAGGGTGTTGAGCTGGCTGAGCAGAAAGCGGATCAACAATTGCGAGGCACAGAGCATCGCCAGCATCAGGATCAGTACGCACACGGCGTAGTTGGTGAAGCGGTCGGTGAACACCTGGATCAGGCTGGGGGAGGGGGCGAGCACGGCAATCTGCTGGTCACCGCGGCTGATCACCTGGGCGCCGGTCAAAGGGTTCTCACCCAGCAACGGCAAGCCTTCGAGTTCGACCCAGCCTTGGGCCGTGGCCAGCGCATCGAGGCTTTGCCCTTCAAATTGCGGTACCTGGCCGGGGCTGTAGGTCAGCCACAGGGCGTTGCTCGGCAAAGTTTGCCCGGCAGGCCAGGCAGCCAGCAACTGCGCCTCGGCTTCAGCTTTGCTTTGGGCGGTCTGGGCCCGCGCCTGTTGTTCCAGGTGCACGGCATAGAGCACCAGGAACAACGTGGTGACAAAGGCGACCGCGTTCACGGCCCAGAACTTGTATTTCAGGGAGATATTGCTAAGCCAGGCACCCATGGTAGGTCTTCTCTGATTGAGCGGAAACATTGTTGGCAAGGTGCCATCATTGTGCCGACTCGATCATCAAGACGTTTTGATATGCGTCAAATAATCGCGGGCAGGTTAAAGAAGGCCCGTGCTGTGGCGGTGCTGTGGGCGGCCAGTTGCTCGACGCTTTCGCCACGGTGCAGGGCCACTTCACGCAGCACTTCGGTGAGGAACGCCGGTTCGTTGCGCCCGCTTTTCGGTTTGGGCCGCAGGCTGCGCGGCAGCAGGTAGGGCGCATCGCTTTCGAGCATCAGGCGGCCCTGGGGGATGCTGCTGACCAGTGGGTGCAGGTGGGTGCCGCGGCGCTCGTCGCAGATCCAGCCGGTGATGCCGATGTGCAGGTCCAGGTCCAGGTAGCCGAACAACGCTGCGCGCTCGCCGGTAAAGCAGTGCACTACCGCTGCCGGCAGGCGGTCGCGAAAGTCCTTGAGGATCGCCAGCAGGCGTTCGCTGGCGTCGCGCTCGTGGAGGAACACCGGCATCTGCAACTCGACCGCCAGGGCCAGCTGTTCTTCCAGGGCTTTTTCCTGCTGTGGGCGTGGCGAGAAATCGCGGTTGAAATCCAGCCCGCATTCACCCACCGCCTGCACCCGCGGCTGTTCAAGCAAGGCCCGCAGCTGACGGCTGCTGGCACTGCTCCAGCTGCTGGCGTCATGGGGGTGCACGCCTGCGGTGCTGAACAGGTGCTGGGCGCTTTCATCGAGTTGCTGGCACAGCTCCAGGGCCTGTTCGCTGCCCTCAAGGCTGGTGCCGGTGACCATCATCTGCACCACCCCGGCGGCCAGGGCGCGTTCGAGAATTGCCTGGTGTTTGTCGGCAAAACTTGGGTTGGTCAGATTGACGCCGATGTCGATGAGTTGCATGGTGCTACCTCAGGCCGGAAGCCGGCCAGCATAACAAAGCTCGACCGAAATCGATAAAGCCAAGAACTTCAACGAGTTGTCGTGGTCTTTTGCGGTCAATTGTCATGGAACGACTGCAAACTATGGCGCCAACCCCACACGCGCGGACCTCGCAACGGATGACCCGAGCGCTGTTTTTGTTGATCGTGCTGAGCTTCTCGCTGCTGCCTACCGGGCCGGCCAGCGCGCGTCTGGCCGGGCCGCAACAGGCGGTGCCCAAGACCCCGGCGCGCGACCTTGCGCAAATCCGCAGCAGCCGGGTATTGAAGGTACTGGTCAACCAGAGCCGCAACAGCTCCGGCGAAGTCAAGGGCGAGCCGGTGGGGGTCGAGTATCACCGCCTGCGCGCGTTCGAGCATTACCTCAATGCCCGCGCCCGTGATGGCGAGGAAATCCGCCTGAAGATCATCCCTCGCGCCAAAGACCAGTTGCTGGCCGCCTTGCAGCGCGGCGAAGCCGACCTGGTGGCGCCTGGCGAGCTGGTCGACCCGACCTCTACCCGCGGTCTCAGCGCCAGCGACCCGGTGGTCGACAAGGTGCCGCTGGTGCTGGTCGGGCGCAAGGGCGAGCGCAGCGTCCAGCGCGTCGAGCAGTTGTCCGGGCGTACCCTGGCGCTGACCAGCTCCAGCGCGGCCGGCGACACCCTGCACGAGATTAACCAGAAACTGGCCCTGCGTAAGCTTGCGCCGATCAAGGTTGAGTGGGTCGACCCGACGCTGGCCGTGGAAGACGTGCTGGAGATGGTCCAGGCCGGGATCTTTCACCTGACCGTGGTCGAGCAGCCGATTGCCGAACGCTGGGCCAAGGTCATGCCCAAGCTGCGGGTCGAGCGCAAACTGCACCTGGCCAGCCCCGAGGCCATGCGCTGGTACGTGCGCCGGGATGCGGTGATGCTGCACGCCAGCGTCGATCGTTTTTTGCAGGGCTACAGGGCGCCGGCCAACCAGGACGCAGCGTTCGAGCGGATCTACCGGCGCCTGTACCGGGTGCACAACCCGTTGGCGCGTAGCGACCGCAAGCGCCTGGAGGCCTTGCGCCCGGTGCTGCAGCGCCATGCCAGCGCACAGAACATCGACTGGCTGAACCTGGCGGCGGTGGCCTTCAAGGAGTCGGCCCTGGACCCGAGCGCGCGCGGCGCCGGTGGCGCTCATGGGCTGATGCAGATCACCCCCAGCGCTGCCCAGCGGGTGGGGGTGAGCAATATTTCCAATGTCGATGGCAATGTTCAGGCCAGCGCCCGCTACATGGCGCTGATTCGGCGCAAGTTCTTTGCCAGTAACCAGCTCAACGAGCGTGAGCGCATGGCCTTTACTCTGGCGGCCTACAACCTGGGGCCGGAGCGGGTCCAGGCGATGCGCGCCGAGGCCCGGCGGCGGGGGCTCAATGGTAATCAGTGGTTTTTCCAGACCGAGCGCATTGCCATGGAGCAGGTGGGCATGGGGCCGGTGAGTTATGTGAACAGTGTCAACAAGTACTTCCTGGCGTTTGATCGGGAGCGGGCTTCGCTGGAGCCCAAAGGGGGGAAGGGTAGTGGGCGCAAGTAGGGGGGGGGTTGCTCATTAGGGTTCAGGGAGATCCGGATGGGGCGGGGATGCCGAGTCACCTTTGCGCCCTTACGGCGCCTTACTTTTTTCAGTCGAAAAAAAAGTAAGCAAAAATTCTTGCCCCACCAGGGGCCCTGCGCTGCGCTTCGGGTCCCCTCGCTCCGGTGTCGCTACGGGGCATTGCGAACTACGAGTTGCAAGCAACTCTACGTTTCGCAACTTCGGCTATCGCCGAAGGTGCTGCGCACTCGCCCCTTCGCAACACCTGCGCTCGGCCCTTCTGGTTAACGGGGCCGGATAGATCAAGAGCAGATCAAGATCAAGAGCACAATTCGCTTCGCTCTTGCTGAGCGCGGCTTGTCGAAATTCCGGGGTTTTTTAGTCCCAGGGCCGTTGACATTCCACCCGCAGCGCCTCTAGGATGCTGACTTGCGCCGATTTAAACAGCTACTTGCGGGGCGCAGGGTTACCTCTTCGGGGGTTTCACCAAATACCGCTAAAACGCTGGTTCGGTGACGCCTCCCACCGCAGCCCAGCGGGTTTTGCGAGGCGGAGATCTAACCCCATGAGTTGTCCACGTTCCAGTGTTTGCCTGACCCCGTTGCCCGCCAGCCAGGGCACGCGCACGCCGCGTATTCTTCTGGGCGGCAGCCATCAGCCAACCCTTCTGCGCTACCTTGACGGCTGGCCGCGTCGCAACAGCCGCAACACTGCCTTCCTTATCCAGTTCGCCGACAGCCGCGATTCCCTTGGCCAGTTTGCCAACGACCGTTTCGATCTCGCCGTGATCCAGTCGCCCAGCGCCGACGACGCTGCCGAAGTTATCGGCCACCTGACCCGCGTCGCCCGCCAGGGTTTGATCACCCGGGCCTGAACAGCCCGGGCCCGGGCGTCAATGCGCCTTGGCTTTCCTGATCCGTAGCAAAATCACCAGCAGGGTCAATATCACCACCGGCGCCATGCCCAGCAGCGCTTCGCGGGCAGTGATCTGTGCGCCGAGGGTGTGCAGGCCGGCATAAAAGAGCTTGAACAGGCTCAGCAGGTAGTAGCTGATGGCGATGATCGACAGGCCTTCGACTGCCCGCTGGATTTTGATCTGGGTGTCGGCGCGGGCGTTGAGGCTGCGCAGGATCTCGGCGTTCTGTTCTTCCATCTCCACCTGCACCCGCGCCTGCAACAGGTCGCCGAGGTTGGCGACGCTTTCGGCCAGGTGCTCCAGACGCTGCTCGCTGGCCGCGCAGTAACGCACGGTGGGCTTGAAGCGCCGCTCGATGAACACCCCCAGGCGCTGGCAATCGCCGACATGGCTCTCGCGCAACTCGCCCAGGCGCTCGAACACCAGTTGCGCATAGGCCTGGGTGGCGCTGAAGCGGTGGCGGTGCTTGACCGTGCTGCCGACCACCTGGCGCGACAACTGGGCGATATCGGCCAGCAGCGCCTTGGCATTGCCGCCGTCGCTGCTGACGTTACGCTCCGACAGGCTCACCAGTTTACGGTCATAGGCGTCCAGTTGCGGGCCCAGGGCCTTGGCGGCGGTCAGCGACAAAGACGCCATCATCCGGTAGGTCTCGATCTCCAGCAGGCGGCGGATCATGCGCCCCTGGCGGTAGGCATTGAGCCGGCGGTTGATGAACAGGAAGCGGTTGGTGCCATCGGCAGTCAGGCGAAAATCACTCCACACCACGGCATCGCCACCGCCCACGCACGAGCCGCTGGGGTCCTTGAAACCGTAACGGCTGAGGTCGAGGTCGTGTTCATCGCGTACCAGCACCTGCACCGAGTTGATCATCTGCTCACGGTAGGGCTCCACACCTGCAGCCAGGGCGGCGGGCAAAGTGCTCCAGTGCAGCTCGGCGCTGGCGGCGGGCACTACCAGGGTCAGGGTGAAGAACTCGGAATGGCGCTCCCATTTGAACGGATGGCCGTCCAGCGTGGTGATGCCCTGGGCGGCATCGGGCTCGAAGGCGCCCGGGCAGCAACGCTGCAACAGGGCATTGCAGTCGGCATCGGCGCCGAGAAACGCCAGGTGGAAAACATGCGCGGGCTCATCGAAATACAGCGACGGGCGGGCGTGCAACTCGTTGTGCAAGGCGGTGCGTTGGGCGTGCATGCGGGTCAGACCGTATTGTTGTGGTTGTCTGCTGTTGCAGTGCCATGAGGGCACTCTCATGGGACTGGAACAGGCATGCACGAGTCACGTTGGCGCCGATTCAGAAGCCGCTTTCGCGCAGGGCAATCGCCGCCAGGTGGATCAGCCCCTCGCCCAGAAGGCTGCGCCGGGCAGCTTCGATCTGCAGGCGCCCGCGGGTTTGCGCCAGGTGTGGCGGCGCCTGTTCAAGTTGCACCAGAACATGGAACAGCGCCGGGGTCGGGATCAGCTCCTGGCTTTTTGCCGAGGTGTTCAGCGGGCCACCAAAGCGCGCCGCGAGCATTGGATGGGCTAACTGGCTGGCGCGGGTAGTGCCGATCGCCACCAGCTTGCCGACTATCGCGCTGGCCTCACCTTCGGGGTAGAAGCGCACCGCAGCACCTGGGCTCAGGCGCTGCACCTCGTCCTGCTCGATATAGGCATCGACCTGCCAGCGACTGGGGTCGACCAGCACGCCGATGGCCTGGCGGCTGTTGAGCCACTGGCCGGGTCGCCAGTCCGGGTCAAGGTCCAGCCAGTGCCCGCGAAACGGTGCCTGCAGTTGCAGGCGGTCGATTTCCAGGCGGGCGGCGCGGCGGGTTTCCAGTTGTACGTTGAGGCGCTGGCGGGTGGCCAGGTCTTCACTGAGGCCGGCCGGGTCGGCAAGCAGGCCGTTCAGGCGTGCCTGATAGCCTTTGAGGCTGGCTTCGCTGCTGTTCATCCGTGAGCTGATGTCCGGTTCCTCAAGGCTGACCAGGGTGCTGCCGGCTTCGACCACGCCACTGGGGTGCACGGCTTGCAAGCGCGCCGGGTAGGGGGCATAGACGCGCAGTTGCTGTTCGGCGCGGGCGACGCCGATCGCCTGGACATGGCTGCGCCAGGGGAGCGCCAGCAGCAACAGCAGTAACCCCGCCAGCAGCCACAGGCTGTAGCGTCGGGCGTTGCTGACCAGCTTGCGACGCTGCCACCAGGCTTTCATTTCGCGCCCGACCGGCATGAGGATGAACCAGGAAATTTCCACGATGAACAAAATGATCCCGAGCAGTTTGAAGAACAGCAGGTAGACCGCCACGGCGATCCCCAGAAACAGCACCAGGCGGTACAGCCAGGTGGCGATGGCAAAGGCGATCAGGGCCCGCCGCGGGCCGGGGGCGAAGGGCTCCGGCCAGGCTTCCGGCAAGCCCAGCACGCTGCGGCGCAAGGCTACCCGTGCCAGGGCCGAGGAGCGTTCGTGAAGGTTGGGGAAGTCGAGCAGGTCGCAGAGGATGAAATAGCCGTCAAAGCGCATGAACGGGCTGGCGTTGAGGGCCAGCGACAGCACCCAGCTGGTGGTGGCCAGGTACAGCAGGCCGTTGCGCAGCGGGCCGGGGTCGCACAGCGCCCAGCCCAGGGTGGCGAGGCCGGCCAGGCCCAGTTCGGTCACGATGCCGGCGGCGGCGATGGCCAGGCGCTGCCGGGCATGGCGCAGTTTCCAGCTCTCGCCGGTGTCGGTGTAGAGCATCGGCCAGAGCACCACGAAGGCGATGCCCATGTGCCCGACGCGCAGGCCCAGGCGGGTTGCCACCAGGGCATGGCCAAGCTCGTGCAGGGTCTTGGCCAGAATCAGCGCCAGGGCAAAGCTGAGCAGCCCGGCGGTAGAGAACGACTCCACCAGGGCGTGGGTGAAAGTATCCCACTGCTGGATTACCAGCAGCACCCCCAGCAGGCTGAGCAGCACCACCAGTACCGCGGTCAGGGGTTGGAACAGCCAGTCCAGGCGCCCGGCCAGGCGTTGCAGCCAACGCTCTGGGTGTAGCAGCGGCACGCGAAAAAACAGGTAGTGGTGCAGCCACCAGCGCCAGGTCAGCCAGGCATTGCCCTGGCTACGGCTGGCCAGGCGCCCGACCGCTTCCGGGCCGGGGCGCAACAGTTGGTGCTGGTCGAGGAACTGGCAGAACTCCAGCACCTGCTCGACGTCCGGGCGCAGTGCGGTCCGCGCATGGATGTCCTGGCAGATCTGTGCCGGGCTCTGTTGCCAGCGCAGCAGGCATTCGAACTCCAGCCAGCCGATCCGGTAGAAGCGGTTGGTCACCGTGTCCTGCAGGGTCCAGGCCGGTTCGCCGTCCTTGCCCGGTGCCACTTCATGCAGGCGCAGGTCGTCGCGCAGGGCGGGGGTCGGCAGGCTCGCCGCCGCCGCGATCACAAGCCGCTCCAGGCCCGCAGTGCGGCAATCGGCCGGCGCAGCAGGTAATAGCCAAGGACCACCCGCTCGCCATACAGCTTGGCCGTGCCGTGCAGGCCGAGGCGGGCATGCTCGGGCGCCTCCTCGATGCTCGCCAGCAGGCGATAGGCAACCACGCCATCGTCACTGGCCTGGGCCTGGTAGCTGGTCTCCAGTACCTGGCCCTTGAGTGGCGACAAGGGGTAGGCGGTGAGGAACAGGGTGACTTCAGCGCCGGGCTCCAGGGCGATGGCATCGGCCACCGGCAGCTGGATGCGCATCGCCGGCTGGCTGGGGTCGGCGACCTGCAGGATGCGCTCACCGGTGACCACTGGCTTGCCCAGCCAGTCGTTGGGGTCGCTGAACACGGCAACGCCAGCGCGCGGCGAGCGCACCTGGGTACGTTGCAGCTGCGCCTGTACCGCGGCCAGCTCGGCGCGGCGCTGCTGGACGCGGCCGTTGAGCAGGGTCAATTCGCCTTTGCTTTGCGGGTTGTCGAAGGCACGCTGGCTGGCGGCCATGAGCTCGGCATCGGCCACCGCCAGCTCTTTGCCCAGGACTTCGGCACGGCTGCGCAGGGTGGTTTCATCCAGGCTGAACAAGGGCGCATCCTGCTCCACCGGCTGGTTGGGGCGCACCTGCATGGCCTGGATCACGCCGTCGATCGGCGAGCTGATGTTCTGCGCCTGGCGCGAGACGATCTCAGCCGGTGCCAGGGCGCTCTGGCGCACCGGCACCAGCAGCAGGCCGGCGCCGAGCAGCAAGGCCAGGCCGACCTGGCGCTTGTTCGGTCGCCAGCCCAGCAGCCGTGGCTGGCGGCTGAAGCCTGCCCAGCAATGGGCCCACGTCTGCCAGACACCTTCCATCAACGGCGCCAGGCCGGTCGGCGGGCTGTCCAGCAGGTACACCACCAGGCCCAGGCGCGTGCCGTGGCGGTCGTTCAGCGGGATGCACCAGGCACCGGCCGGCCACCACTCGGCCCAACCCTGGGCAATGTCGGCATCCGGCGCGACGGCTTCACGGGCCAGCCAGCGCGGCTGGCCATCGGTGACCTGGGCGGCCAGCCAGCGGCTGGCGCGGCGCAGCCACACCAGGTAGGGCGAATCTTCGGCGGGCTTGGCCAGGCCCGAGACGCAAAGCAGCTCCAGCGTCTGCTCGCGCTGGGCAAACACCAGGGCCTGGCGGTGCTGCAGGAGGGGGAAGGGGTCGTTGGCGATGGAGAACGCCAGGGCGTTGAGCGAGTCGGCCGCCAGCGCCCGGTCACGCAGGGCGCTCAGGCTCAGCAACAGCGGTGCCGGTGGCAGGCGTTCAGTCATGGGCCGGGCTTAAGGTGGCAGTGCCACTCATGCCGGCAATCAGTTCCGGGTATTCGGCGTCCAGGCGCGCTTCCAGTTCCACGGTCTGCGCGACCGCATCGACCCGCGCATTGATGGCACTCAGGTGCGCCGGGTAAGCCTTGCCGGTTTCGTGGATGCTGACTTGCAAGGGGTTGCCGGTCTTGAGCCCGGGCAGCAGGTTGGACGGGACGTTGAGGCGCACCTTGAGGGCGCCATCGCTGACCAGGTCAAACAGCGGTGTACCCGCCACCACGGTCTGGAACGGTTTGACATGCACCTTGGCGACCCGTCCGGCAAAGGGTGCCTGCACCTGGCAGTAGGCGTTCTGCGCCTGTGCCAGGGCCAGGGCGCCTTCGGTTTTTTTAACCTCGGTGCTGGCCATGGCCACTTCCAGATCGCCCACCGCCTCGAGTTTGCGCAGGTTGCGCTTGGCGTCGAGGTTCTGCCGGGCCATGGTCAGTTCGGCGCCGGCAACCTTGGCCCGGGCCTGGGGTTCGGCGCAGTCGAAGCGGGCCAGCACGCTGCTCTTGCCAACCGGTTGGCCGAAGCTTGCCTTGAGCTCACCCAGGGTGCCGTTCATCTGGCTCGACAGGGTGGTTTCCAGGTCAGCGGCGAGCAGCACGCGAATGGCGCTGGCATCGTCACCGGCATTGACTTGCGCCGTGGCCGGCGCCATCAGGCAGGCCATCAGCAGGGCGAGCAGCGGGCGCTCAACGACGTACGACATTGGCGGTTCCTTGTTGGCTAAGCAGCAGGCTTTGGTGTTCCTGGGTGTCCAGGGTTTTTTGCAGCGCCTGCGACAGGCTCTTGATGTCGTGTTTGTCGATCTCTTCAGGCAGCACGTTGAGGCCGACCGAGTTGTACAGCCGCCCCCAGGCCGCCTGGGCACTGGAGTAGGCGGCTTCGCGCTGGTAACGCGAAAGCAGGTAGCGGCCTTCGGCGCGGATCAGCTCCAGTTCCGAGCCGTAGGTGGTGTTGCGCGCGGCCTGGGCGTAGTCGAGCAGGCTCTGGTCGACCCGCAGGCTCTGGTCGGCGAATTCCACTTCCTGGCGCGCCAGCTGATAGCGAAGGGTGCCGACCCGTACCTGGGTCAGGATCGCCATCGACAGCGCCACCCGGCGCATGTCGTCGGTCTTGCCCTGGGACTCGGCGGCGCGGTTGATGGACGGCAGCTGCAGCAGGCGCAACAGGTTCAGCGACACCTGCAGGCCGGTCTCGGTCCAGTTGCTGTTGTACAGGTACTTGTTGGAGTCGTAGCGGTAGCCGACATCGACGGCGACGTTGGGCCACAGCTGCGCCTTGGCGATCTTCAGGTCGTTCTCGTTGACCCGCTTGCGGTACCACTCTTCCATGATCTCCGGACGGTTTTCCAGCGACAGCTGCTCCAGCCGGCCAATGTCGGTATCGAGCACTGGCAGCGCCGGCTCGCTGCTGTCGGCGAGAATCAGCCGCGAGCCCGGTGGCAGCGACATCAGCGCGGCCAGTTCCGACTGGGCGAACTCCAGGTCCTGGCGGCGCACCGTCAGCAGGTAGATGGAGTCGAGCAGGGCGCGTTGATAGGCCAGTACCTCCTGGCGCGGCAGCAAGCCCTTGCCTTCGGCCTGGCGTGCCGAGAGCAGGGCCTGGTGCGTGCGCACCAGCAGTCGGTCGACCTGGGGCATCAGGCGCTGGGCGCCGACTGCGCGCCAGTAGGCGTTGCGCACGTCCTGAAGGACGTTTTGCGCCACCTTGCGCCGACGCTCCTCGGCCATCAGGATCTGGTCGCTTTTCTGCTGGGTGCGGTAATAGGCGACGCCGAAGTCCAGCAGGCTCCAGCTCAGGCCCAGGCCATAGAGTTCGCGGTAGCGCTCTTCGGAGGTCGACGCGCGCAGGCTTTCTTCGCGGTCTTCGATACCGATCGAGGTGCCGCCGGAGTCGTTGTTGCGCCCGGCGTAGCCTGCCGAGGCCACCAGGCGTGGCAACATCTCGTGGCTGGAAACATCGCGCAGGTCAGCGGCCAGCGCGCCTTCCATCAGTTTCAGGCGGTAATCCAGGTTGTACTTGAGGGCGCGCGCGGCGGCTTCATAGAGGGTGATGGGGGTGGTCACCGGCTCCTGCTCGGCGTACATCTGCGCCTGGTCGGCAACGATTCGCTGACGCTGTTCGTCCTTGCTGTACTCATGCGGCTTCATGGCCGAACAGGCTCCCAGCAGCAACGCACAGCCAATGGCGGTGCTCAACAGGTTCAGGGGGGCTTTTGGCATGGTCAGTCCTTGGTCCTTGCGTGTTCGGTCGGTAGGTCGGCGCTGGCGCGCAAGCGCTGCGCGGCCTCGCGCAATTGCGCGCGCAGGCCCGGGGCGGTGCGGTTTTCGGCCGCTGCGGCGAGCTGGCTGTCGCCACGGGTCAGGTTGTCGCGGCTGCTGGCAAACACCGAGGGATCGGCCAGCAGGCCGTCGGCACTCAGGTTCAGGCGGCCATGGCGGCCGAGCATCCAGGCCAGGTCCTGTTCGCTGTCGTTGCGGCTTTGCGCCACGCTGCTGGCAACGAACTGGCCGGGCACCAGGCCGAGCCTGGCCTTGAGCGTGGCACTGCGGATTTCGGGGGTGCGCCCCAGGCTCAGGTCGCTGCCATCGGCTGCCCAGCTGGACAGCTCCAGGTCCCGTTCATCCTGCTCAACCACCGGTGTGACGAAGATCGCCGGCTCTAGCGTCGGCAGCGGCAGGCGCCCGAAGCGGTCGCGGCCGGCGCTGTCCAGGTGCGGGCCAGCCGGTGCCGGAATG
Organism: Pseudomonas sp. 2(2015); assembly: GCF_000955865.1. Taxonomy (NCBI): domain Bacteria; kingdom Pseudomonadati; phylum Pseudomonadota; class Gammaproteobacteria; order Pseudomonadales; family Pseudomonadaceae; genus Pseudomonas; species Pseudomonas sp. 2(2015). The sequence continues at coordinate 591,237 of NZ_JYOF01000003.1, read as the reverse complement.
AACGGCGCGGCGATGTCCAGGTCGATGACCAACTGGGCCAGGTCGGTAGCCCCGGCCCGGTCGCCGACGGTGTAGGTAAAGACATCCTGCAACACCCGGCCCAGGCCCGCGGCGGCCAGCACCTCGGGGTTGCTCAGGTCGATCTGGTAGCGGTAGCTGCCGTCGGCATTGATCACCAGGGTGCCGTAGCGCCCTGCCAGCGGCTGGCCAACACTGCCGCCGGTGCCCGTGGCGGCCTCGCTGCCGGTGCGAATGCCGACTACCTGCAGCTGGTCGGCGGCGTCCACGTCGGAGTCGTTGGGCAGTACGTTGCCGGTGGCTTGCGGGGCGGCGGTCTGGTCGCTGGCGACGGCATGGTCGTCACGGGCGACCGGGTTGTCGTTGGCCCCCTGGATGAGGATGTGCAGGCGCGCTTCGGACTGCGCGCCGGCAGTATCGCGCATGCGGTAGGTGAACACTTCGCGCAGGGTCTCGCCGGCCGTGCGCAGGGCCTGGACCTGTGGGTTGTTGTCGTCGAGCTGGTAGCGATAGCTGCCGTCGCTGGCCAGCAGCAGTTGCCCGTAGCGACCTTGCAGTACTTGCCCGGCCAGGGCCACGCTACCGTCTTCGTTGCGCACCTCAAGTACCTGGCGGGTTTCGCCGTACTCGACGCCGTCGACATCGCTGTCGTTGTCGAGCACGTTGCCGCTGGCTGGTTGGCCCGGGGTGGCGTTGTCGACACCGCCGGCCTCGATGGCCACGCCGTGGTCATCCTGGGCAATCGGTGTGTCGTTGCGACCTTGCAGGGTAACGATCAACTGCGCCTGGCTTTGCCCGCCGAAGCGGTCGACCACGGTGTAGGTGAAGACTTCCCTGAGGGTCTGGCTGCCGGTGCGCAAGGCCTGCACGGCGGCGAGGCTGTTGTCCACCACATAGCTCCAGCTGCCGTCGGCATTCACCGTCAGGTCGCCGTAAAGGCCGCGCAAGGCACTGCCGAGGGTACCGGCGGTGCCGCCTTCCAGGCGCCCGCCGGTGCGTACGGCGGCAACGCTGAGAATGTCGTGGTCGACGTCGGTATCGTTGCTCAGCAGATTACCGCTGGGGTTCAGCCCCGGCTGGTTGTTGTTCAAGCCGCCGGCCTCGATGGCCACGGCGCTGTCGTCGCGGGCCTGGGGTGCGTCGTTGCGACCGCGAATGAGGATGGTCAGCTGGGCCTGGTCGCTCAGCCCGCCCAGGTCGCTGACCTGGTAGGTGAACACCTCGGTGATGAACTGGTTCGGCCCCAGCGCACGGATCACCGGGTTGCTTGAATCCAGGCGATAGATGTAGCTGCCGTCGGCGCCGACGATCAACTGGCCGTAGAGGCCGTTGATCAAGGTGCCGTTGCTCAGGTCGGTGCCGTCGCTGACTGCATCCAGGCTGCCACCGGCGGCTTCGCTGCCGGCGCGGATGCCGGTAACGACCAGGCGGTCGCCGCCATCGACATCGCTGTCGTTGGGCAGCAGGTTGCCGCTGGGGTCGATGCCGGCGCTGCTGGCGCTTTCGGCGACGGCCAGGGCGCCATCATCGCGGGCCACCGGCGCGTCCCAGGCACCGCGTACCTGCACTTGCAACTGTGCGGTGTCGCTGGCGCCGGCGCGGTCATGCATGCGGTAGGTGAACACCTCCACCAGGCTTTCGCCGGGTTTGAGCGCTTGCACGGCGGCCAGGTTGTTGTTGACCACATACTGATAGCTGCCATCGGCATTGAGCGTCAGGGTGCCGTACAGGCCGGCGAGGCTCAGGCTGCCATTGATGGTGCTGAAGCTGCCGTCTGCGGCTTCGCTGCCCAGGCGCAGGCCATCGACGCGCTTGAGGTCATTGGCGTCGACATCGCTGTCGTTGGCCAGCACATTGCCTTGCGGGTTGAGGCCCGCGGTGGCGTTGGCCGTACCGCCGGCTTCGATGGCAATGGCGCTGTCGTCATTGGCCTGCGGGTTGTCGTTGCTGCCATGAATGCGAATGCTCAGTACGGCGCTGCTGGTGGCCCCGGCCAGGTCGCGGATGCTGTAGGTGAAGGTGTCCAGCAGGCGGTCGGCCGGGGTGCGCAAGGCCTGTACCTGCGGGTTGCTGTTGTCCAGCTCGTAGTGGTAGCTGCCGTCGGCGTTGAGCACCAGGGTGCCGTACAGGCCTTTGAAGGCGCTGCCCAGGCTGGCGATGCGGCCGTCCTGGCTGAGCTGGGTGACCTGCAAGGTTTCGCCATAGGCGTCGACATCGCTGTCGTTGTCCAGCACATTGCCGCTCGGGTTGACCCCGGCGCTGCTGTTGTTCAGGCCGCCGGCCTCGACGGCGATGGCCAGGTCATTGCGCGCCAGCGGCGCGTCGTTGGCGCCACGGATGGTGATACTCAAGGTGGCGCGGTCTTCGGCGCCGGCGGTGTCGATTACCGTGTAGCTGAAGCTGTCCTCGAGGGTGTCGCTGCTGCTGCGCAGGGCTTGCACCGCCGCCATGCTGTTGTCCAGGCGGTAGCTGTAGCTGCCGTCGGCGTTGAGCGTGAGCCAGCCGTAGGTGCCGCGCAGCTCGGTGCCCAGCACGCCATCGGTGCCGGTGGCGGTTTTGCTGCCGGTGCGCACCGAGGACACGGCTTTGGTTTCACCGTTGAGCCGGCTGTCGACATCGTTGTCGTTGGTCAGCACGTTGCCCACTGGGTCCCGCCCCGGCAGGCTGTTGTTGCTGCCGCCGGCCTCGATCGCTTCGGCCTGGTCATCGGTGGCCACCGGGTTGTCGTTGCGGCCGAAAATCAGTACCACCAGCTGGGCTTCCTGCGGGGTGGCGGTGCCATCGCTGACGGCGAAGGTAAAGCGTTCCAGGAGGTTGTCGGAGGCATCGCGCAAGCCCTGGACCTGGGCGTTGTCGTTGTCCAGCAGGTAGGTGTAGCTGCCGTCGGCATTGAGCGTCAGGGTGCCGTACTGGCCACGGAAGGCCTGGCCGAGAATGGCACTGGTACCTAACTGGTCGTGGCGCAGCGAAACCACCCGGATCGGGTCGCCATCGGGGTCGGTGTCCTGCGCCAGAGCATTGCCCGAAGGGTTGAAGCCGGCGCTGGTGTTGGCCACGCCGCCACTTTCAATGGCGACGGTGTAGTGGTTCTGGGCCACGGGCGGGTCGTTGACCCCGCGAATGGTGATCACCAGTTGCGCCCGGTCGGTCAGGCCGCTGCTGTCGACCACCTGATAGGTGAAGACTTCGCTCAGGGTCTGGCCGGCAAGCAGGGCCTGCACCGCCGCGTTGCTGCTGTCGACGTCGTAGAAGTACGAACCGTCGGCGCCGATGCGCAGTTCACCGTAGCTGCCGAGCAGCACGGTGCCGTCGTTCGAACTGGTGCCGCCGGCCACCGCAAGCAGCGCACCGCCAGCCAGTTCGCTGCCGGTGCGGATGCCATTGACCTGCAGCAGGCTGTTGGGCCGGTCGGTGCGGTCGACGTCAAGGTCGATGCCGTTGCCTCCCGGCTGGTCGGCCGGGCCCGGGCGGCTGGGGAAGAGGATGACGTTGCCACGGGGGTTGCTCTCGCCGATGGCATTCGGGCCGGAGCCGGCCTGGGCCACGGCCTGGTCGTCACTGGCCAGCGGATTGTCCTGGGCGCCCTGGATGGTGATGCGCAGCTCGGCGATGTCGTTCAGGCCGCCGGCGTCGGTAACCTGGTAGCTGAAATACTCGAACAGGCTGTCACCGGGCACCATGCGCTGCACCGCCGTGTTGCTGTTGTCGACGACATAGCGGTAACTGCCATCGGCGCCGATGGTCAGGGTGCCGTAGCTGCCGACCAGCAGCGTACCGTTGCTGCTGGTGGTACCGGCAGCTACCGGGGTGATCGTGCCGGCCGCACTCTCGCGCAGCGAACGGATACCGGTGACGCTCAGCACTTCGCCATTGGCCTGGCTATCGACGTCGGTGTCGTTGCTCAGCACGTTGCCGGTGGCGTCGCTGCCGGCAGTGCCGTTGGCAACGCCACCGGCCTCGACCGCGATGCCTTCGTCATTGACTGCCACCGGGGTGTCGTTGGCGCCATGCACGGTAACCGTCAGCGCTGCACTGCTGCTGGCGCCGGCCAGGTCGGTGGCGGTATAGACGAAGCGTTCGACCAGGGTCTGCCCGGCCAGGCGCAGGGCCTGGACCTCGGCGTTGTTGTTGTCGACCAGGTACAAAAATCCGCCGCTGGAGGACACGATCAGGCTGCCGTAGCGACCGCTGATCACGACCGCGCTGCCTGAGGCGAGGTTCTGCGCCGGCTGGCCTTCGAGGCCGATGGCGCTGACCCGCAGCACGTCGGCGTTGGTGGCGATATCGACATCCTGGTCGTTGCGCAGCAGGTTGCCGCTGGGGTTGACCCCCGGCAGGCGGTTATTGGTGCCCCCGGCTTCTACCGCATCGATGGCATCGTCAACTGCCAGTGGCGCATCGTTGACCGGTGCGAGGATGATCTGCAGGCTGTCCTGATCAGTGCGCGCGTCCTGCGGGTTTTGCCCGGGCAGGCCGTCGCCATCGCCATCGCCGAAGCCGCCGCGGTCGTTGCTGAGCACCGTGAGGGTATCGATGCCGTTGAAGTTGGCATTGCCCAGGTAGACCAGATTGGCCAGGGCCTGGTTGAGCGCTGTGAGGTTGCCGGAGAGGCTCAGGGTACCGCTGCCGTTGCCCACCACCGAAACCCCGGCGGGCAGGGCAGACAGGCTCAAGGTGCCGTGCAGCACACTGAGGGTGATGTCCATGATGCCGTTGCCGATATCGACATCGCTGACGCGAATGCCGCCGATGGCCAGTGGCGTGTCTTCAAAGCCGTTCTGGGTGCCGGGCAACTGGTTGACCGGGGCATCGTTGAGCTGCACGAAGCCGGCGTCGGCGTTGGCGCTGCTGCCTTCGCCCAGGTTGATGTCGATGCGCCCCAGCGCGCTGCCGGCATCCGAGTCGATGCGTACGCGCAGCTCGCCCAGCGGCTGCGGATAGGCGACGGTGCCGCTGGGCACGTCGATACGGAACACGCCGCTGGGCAGCACACCAAAATGGTAACGGCCATTGGCGTCGGTGGTGGTGGTAAACACCTTGTTGTCGGCGCTGCTGTCGAGGTTGCCGTCCAGGCCGGCCCAGGTCAGGGTCACGGTCTGGCCGGCCAGGCCCGGGCCATCGGGGATGGCGCTGGTCGTGGCCGAGGCGGTGTCGTCCCAGAGTGTGCCCTGGATAAGTCCCAGGCCCGCAGCGTCGCTGAGGATATAGGTGTTGGGGCTGGCGCCAGCGCCGGTGCGTTCGCCCTCGGCGCTGCCGTCGCTGCCGACGCTGGAGCCGCCCCAGCTGTTGAAACTCTCCGGCAGGCTGGTCCAGGTCAGAGTGGCATTGCTGCTGGCGATTGCGGCCAGGTTGGGCAAGGTGACCTGGTAGGTGACCTTGACCTGGTCGCCGACATTGAGCTTGGCAAAGTCGACACCGAGCCCGCCGCTGGTGCCGAACGTCACCCCCGCCGGCAGGTTGCTGGCCGTGTACAGCGTGCCGTTGAGCTCGATGCCGAGCAGGCTGTAGCTGCTGCCGGTGGGGAAGCTGTCGCGTAGCTGCGCGTCGTAGGCGGCAATGCCGCCGGTGTGGGTGAAGGACAAGGCCAGGGTGGCCGTGCCACTGCTGCCCGAGGGGTTGGGGTCGAAGTCGACCACGCGTTTGTCCAGGCTGTTGAAGCGCGGTTCGACCAGGTCCTCGTAAACCGCCTGGCTGCGCGATAACTGCACCCCGCGCGACTGGTCGATGGCAACCGCCGACAGCGACAGGCCGGCGACGTTGGACGCCTGGTTGAGCACCCGTACGTTGAACTCCAGCGACACCAGCTCTTTGTCCAGGTCATTGTCGTGGTTGACCACATCACCCAGGTGAAAGGTGATGACCGTGTTGCCGTTGGCATCGGTGCTGACGCTGATTTGTGCGCCATTGAGAATGCCGCCGGGTGCGGCGCCGAGCAGGTCGGCGCTGATCGGCTGCGCTTCCTGGGCATTCTGTGCGCCATTGATGTTCAGTTGCCCGCCGTTGATCAACGAGGCGATGCTGCTGCTGATGCCCTGGTCGGAAATGAACGCAATGCGGGTGTTGCCGTCGTTGAGAAACCCCAGGCCGTTTTGCAGGGTGACCTGCAGGCTGTAGTCGCTGGTGCTGCCCTGGGCCAGTACCGCCACCACCCGGTAACGAATGATTTCGCCGATGGCGACCTGTTCGCGCTCGCTGTTGGTCGGGTTCGGCGCGGCGCTATCGCTCAAGCCGCCGACCCGGGATATCTCCACGCCCTGGTTGACCGGCACACGAACACTGAACGCGGTCTGGTAGTCGTTGAGCACGCCGCTGTTGAGCATGCCATCGGCCCCGGTGCGCTCGCCGGCCGGGTCGAAACCGATGTTGCCGGTGCCATTGAGGCTGCTCCATTGCACGCTGGCGAGGTTGTCGAAGCTGGCCACGCTGGCGGCGCTGGCGTTCACGTCGCCGACCACGGTAATGAAGATTCGCCCGCCCTTGGCGATGTCGATGTTGGCACCGTTGACGCTGCGCAACTGGTTGCCGACCAGTTCGAAATCGCCGCCGCCGTTGTTGCTGGCGCCGCTGTAGTTCACCGACAACAGTTGCAGGTTGCTCAGTTGCGTGGGCAGGTTGTCGAGAAAACGAATGTCGAAGGCATCGAAGTCGCTGGCACTGCTACCGTTGCTGATGACGATCAAGTAGCGCACCCGCTGGCCTTCATCGACGCCCAGGCCCGGGCCGAAGTCGGCCGCGATGTCCACCACCAGGGTCGGCTCGCGCACGGTGACGGTCGGCCGTCCGCCGCTGAGGGCGACGGTACGGTCAAGGGCGTTGCTGCCGTTGGCGGTATCGCCATCGGGGTCGCTGAAGTGGATTTGCGCACTGTTTTGCAGGGAACGGTTGCTCTGGTTGCCGTCGACGTTGCTGACCGTCAGGCGCACGCGAATGACAAAGCTGTTGTTGTCGCCGCGGTTGTCGGCGGTCGCGCCGGCATTGCTGAAGGCCAGGCGCAAGCTGACGCCGTCGCCGCCAAGGCTGCCGCCGATGGCGGAGATAGCCTGGCTGCCGAGGCTGCCATTGAAGTCGGCGGTCAGCGCCGCGCTGCCGGCCACTGTGGTGATCAACTGGTAGCCCTGGCCGCCATTGAAGCTGGTGTCCAGGCGCAGGCCCGGCGGGATCAGGTCGTCGATGCGCAGGTTGCGGGTGTCGCCTTCGGGCAGGGTGACCTTGATGTCGTAGAGCATGCTTTCGCCGACCACCAGGTCGCTGCCGCTGGTATGGCTGGCGCTGGAGTCGCCGTTGTCGAGGCTGCCGCCGGCGAAGGTCTTGCGTACCTCGGGGGTGGCCACTTGCTGGTTGGCCAGGTCTTGCAGGTCGGTGGGGGTGAAGTCGCTGCCGCCGTTGACGCTGGCATAGTTGCTCAGGGTCGCGGTGCTCTGCAGGGTACGCCCGGCCTCGATGCTGGCGACGACCTGGACGTCGTAGGTGATGACCACGATGTTGGCGCCAGTGGTGTCGGCGGCGGTCCCGCTGCGCCCGGGCAACAGGCTGGCGACGGCGCCGGCGTCGAGGAAGCTGATCTGATTGCCGTTGACCTCGTAGTCAACGCCACGCACCAGCAGGCTGCCATCGCCGCGATAGACCTGCAGGTTGGCGGCGCCCAGGCTGCCGCCGACAAAGCCCAGGCCATTGGGCAGGCTGATGCCGGTGACCACGTCGAAGGCGCCGCCGCCGCCGGTGTTCTCGATGGCGGTGGCCAGGCGCAGGGTGTCGCCGCCATCGATGCCGCTGACGTTGCCGTCGATCTGGCTCAGGCTGGTGATCTGGCCGCTGAACGGCACGCCGCTGGTGCCCGGTGCTTTCCAGCTGCCGCTGGTGCCGGTGACGCTGCCCTGGCTGCTGGACACCACGCCGTGGGTGATGGCCAGCACTGGCTCGGCGATCGAGGCAATTAGTGCGACATCGGAAGAAATCAGCGGCCGGTTGTCGATCGTGGTGAGCTGGCTGGATTGCGCCAGGACGTCGAGCGAGCGTTGGTCGGCGAAGGGTTGGTCGCCAACCCGCAGGGTGAACTGCACCTCGATCCGGCTGCCATTGGTCAACGCCGTGGTGTAGTCGCCAAAGTCGAAGATTACCGCGTTGCCGGGGCCGCTGGTGACGCTGTCGACGCCGTCCGGGTTGCTGTTGCCAGCACCGAACGACCACTGGCCGACACCGTTGCCCTGGCTCCAGTTGATGGCGCCCAGGTCGAACAGTGGCAAGGGCAGGTAGGCGGTGAGCTTGAACTGCTCGTAGTCGCCGGTCACCAGGTCGTAACTCAGGCGGAACGTCACCAGGTCGCCGGGACGCAGCTCGCCGTTGGCCGGCGGCACGCCGTTGTTGACCGTCACCAGTTCGATATCCACGGTGCGCGTGGGGATGGTACTGGTGGTAGTGGAGCGGTCGCTCTGGTCGTAGCCGGTCAGGTTCAGGGCATCCTGGATCAGGGTTGCACTGACCTGGGCATTGTTGCCCAGGCTGTCGCCTTCGTTGATCTCGCTGTGCGGCGGGTAGGGCGTGGTGTAGCTCTGGGCAACCACGGCGTTGTAGCCGATTACCGCCGTGGTGGCGCCGCGGATCAGGTCCTGGAACGCCAGGTCGCCCAGCAGGGCGCCGAGGCTGCCGTTGGCATTGCGCAGCGACTGGGCAATGTCGAAGGTCAAGGTGGTGCTGCCATCGACATTGAGCGTGGTGCCGGTCACCAGCGCCACGGTCTGGGTACGACCGGCCGAGGTGATGGTCAGGGTGGCCGGGCCGGAGACGCTCAGGCCATCTCCGACCTGGTCGACGACCACGAAGCGGCCTTGCTGGAACAGGGTCTGGCCGAAGGCAAAATAGTCGGAAATCGCCAGGTTCAGGCTGTAGTGCAGGGTGTCGCCGGGGGTGATGCCGGCCTGGCCGAGGTCGGTGATCAGGCTGACCTGCTTGAGCAGGGTGATCGACTTGGCAACAAAGTTGGTGTCCTGGCCGGTGGCGGTAAAGTCGATGTCGTTTCCCGGAGTCGAGACGTCACGCGGGTCGAGCGGCACCCAGTTGCCACTGACGGTGGCGCCGGCGACGGTGATGGTGCGCTCGTCGCCGGTCAGGGGGTCGATGACCTGCTGGCCGTTGGCATCGACATCCGGTACATAGAAATCCACCACGGTGCTGGTAGCGGCGCTGAGGGTGGCATAAGTGACGGTGTAGGCGTCGATGAACACGTCCCTGGCGGCGATCAGGGTGGCGATCTGCGCGGGGTCGGTAATCACCCGGCCATCGTGCAGGGTGATCGAGGTCAGGCTGCCGCCGGGGCCGGGGGTGATGGCGTTGACCTGGACATTGGGCGGCAACGGCTGGGTCACCACGACATTGCTCAGGGTCTGGCCCGGCGCCGGGGTGACGGTGCTGGTCAGGGTGCGTTCGTAGTTGGGGCCGGTCGCGGTTTCGCCTTCCGGGGTGGTGACGGTCTGGGTCTGGGTCAGCACCGTGGGGTGGACCACGAAGCTTTGCAGGCTGGCCTCCACCAGGCTGGGGTCACTGGCCGGGTTGTCCAGGGCATCGTTGCCGAACTGGAAGCCGCTGCGCGCGCGAATGGTCAGGTCTGGCGAGCCGTTGGAGAAGTCGGTATCGGCCAGTTCGCTCAAGCGTGCGTTGATCTGCACGCTGATGCCCGGTTGCCCCTGGGAGACACTGGCGTACGGCAGTTGCAGCACCACCAGCTGGTCGCCGGCGCGCAATCCGAGGCTGGCGGCATCGAGAATCAGTGCGTTGCCGCTGCTGTCCTTGGCCAGCGGGTGGCTGGCCTTGCCATTGGCGTCGAAGGTAAGCACATACGATTGCACGTTCTGGCCAAGATAACTGGCCGAGACAAAGCTGACGCCGTCGTCGCCATCCTTGCCGGTGGCCGGCATGAACAGGTCGATATAGGGCGCGAAGCCGACCTGGCTTGAGGGGTTGCTGAAGGTCAGGTCAAAGCTGAATGCGCCGCCGAGCAGCACGTCCGAGCCGCCAGACGAAATGCCCAGGGTCGGGCTGGCATTGGCCAGCAGGCTGTCGAAGCTGCTCAGGGCTGTCGCAGACAGGGCGATGGCCTGGTCGATGTTGCCGTTGCGCACCTCCAGGTTCCAGTCGCCGCCCAGCCGCGCGCTGCCGCTGTCGTTGCTCGAGGCGCCGACGTCGGCACCGGTCCAGCGTGCCAGTTCATCGACCAGGGTACGCCCGGCGCTGCCTTCGCCCACCTTGCAGCCGTACAGCTGGATATCGGCACCCTCGCTGAGCGCCTGGCGCCACTGGCCCAGCGGCGTGGCGAACTGCTCGATATTGTCGGCGCTGAGGGTGCTGCTGCCGAGGGTGAACTGGCCGGCGGCGCCGTGGGAGAGGATCTGGATCGAATCGACCTGGCCCAGTTGCGCCAGGCTTGCGCAAATCGCCGCCAGGCCATCTTGCTGACTGTCGACCACCAGTACCTGGACATCTGCCGGCAGCTGGACGAGCAGTTGTTCGCGGCCTTCAATGCGGCTGTCGAGCACCAGCAGGTGGCGCGCGGCCGAGGGTTGGGCCGGGGCATCGCTGCGAGCTTCGGTGTGAGTGGCGGGGGTGGCCAGGGCGCTGTCCTTGTTGCCCGCGCTGTTGTCGTCGCCAGCGTGCTGCTGGTCGGCCGCTGCGGCAGCGGCGCCGTCGAACAGGATCCGCTGCTCCAGCGCCATGGCCCGGCGCTGTGGTTTGAAAAAAGGCGGTTGTACGCCAGGTCCGGTCATCCTGTCCATTTCATCACCTCAGGCCTGCTTCGCTTGGGCAGGCCAACGCAGAACAAACACCTTCAGTGACCTGCCCGGCAGACACTGAAAAGGTCCCTATGTTTGCAACGACGGTTCTACTGTGTGCTGACCTGTATCAGGCCTGGCAGAACCCTGGCACTTCACATTCCTTGTGATTTTTTGCTGTAGGTGATTTCTATTTATATCGCCAGATGTTTCAACGCGCTAGTGGCAGTGGCGTGCTTCACGTCAAGTTTTCGCTATTTACACCGTCTGGCTGGCGCAGTTCGCCTGCTCTGAGGCACAGTTGCAGCCTGAGCACATGCCGGCTGCTGGCTGGCGGTCACCGAGCGAGAACACTGTTGAGCACGAAGATCATCACACGTGGCGGCTACGACGCCTTGAAGCAGGAGCTGGATCAGTTGTGGCGGGTCACCCGCCCCGATGTCACCCAGAAAGTCACCTGGGCAGCGTCGCTGGGCGATCGCAGCGAGAACGCCGATTACCAGTACAACAAGAAGCTCTTGCGCGAGATCGACCGCCGCGTGCGCTACCTGCGCAAACGCCTGGAAGACATGCGCGTGGTCGACTATTCGCCAGAGCAGGAAGGCCGGGTGTTTTTCGGCGCCTGGGTCGAAATCGAGAACGAGGAGGGCGAGAGCAAGCGCTTTCGCATCGTTGGCTACGACGAGATCTACGGGCGCATGGACTACATCTCGATCGACTCGCCCATGGCCCGCGCCTTGCTGAAAAAAGAGGTCGGCGATGAAGTCATCGTCCAGACCCCTTCCGGCGAGATGTGCTGGTGGGTCAACGCCATCGACTACGTCAAACCCTGATCAGCCCTCACGCAGTACCGCCAGCGGGCTGGCATTGAGCGCCCGGCGCGTGCCGTAGACCCCGGCACCGCCGACCAGCAGGGCGCCGAGGACCGGCAGCAACAGCAGCCATGGGTGCGGGCTCCAGTGCAGGTCGAAGGCGTAGCGGTACAGCACCAGGGTGATCAGCTCGCAGCCAATCGCCGCCAGCAGGCCGCTGGCCGCCCCGAGCAAGCCGAACTCGATGCGTCGGGCCTTGACCAGCAAACCGCGCCCGGCGCCCAGGGCGCGCAGCAGGGCGCCCTGGCGAATACGCTCGTCGAGGGTCGCCTGCAAACCGGCGAACAGCACCGCCAGGCCCGCCGCCAGCACGAACAACAGCACGTACTCCACCGCCAGGGTGACCTGGGCGAGGATGCTGCGCAGTTGTTCCAGCAACGCATCGACCTGAAGGATGGTCACCGCCGGGAACGCCCGCGACAGCGCTACCACCTGCTGGTCATGCCCGGGGGCCAGGTAGAAGCTGGTCAGGTAGGTGGTCGGCAGGTCCTGCAGGGTCTGGGGCTGGAAGATCATGTAGAAGTTGGGCTGGAAACTGTCCCAGTTGACCGTGCGCAGGCTGCTCACCTGCACCTGGCGTTGCAGGCCGCCGATGCTGAAGGTCAGCTGGTCACCGAGTTTGAGCTTGAGGCTCAGGGCCAGTTCGGCTTCCACCGAGACGCCGGGCAGGGCGTCGGCCGGCGGTTGGGCCTGCCACCACTGGCCTTCGCTCAGGGTGTTGCCCTGGGGCAGGTCGGCAGCCCAGGTCAGGCTCAGGTCGCGCTGCACCGCGCGGTCGCCGGTGGATTCCTTGCTGACGATCTGTTGCACCGGCTCGCCGTTGATTGCGGTCAGGCGTCCGGGGATGACCGGGTACAGCGGCGCGGCTTCGGCGGAGAACTCGCTCAGGCGCTGGGCGAAGCTGTTCTTGTCGTCGGGCAGGATGTTCAGGGCGAAGTAGTTGGGGGCGTCCTTGGGCAGCTGGTTCTGCCAGGTGTCGAGCAGCTCGGCGCGCAGCAGGGCAATCAGCGCCATGGCCAGCAGGATCAGGCCGAAGGCCAGCGATTGCCCGGCCGCCGCCAGCGGATGGCGCAGCAACTGGCCAAGGCCCAGGCGCCAGGCCAGCGGGCTGCCGGCGAGCAGGCGGCGCAGGCTGCGCAGGCCGAGCAACAGCAGGCCGCCCAGCAGCAAGGCGGCCACCAGGCCACCGCCGAGCAGGGCGAAGGTCAGCAGCAGGTCGAGGCTCAGCCGCCACATGATCAGCCCGAGGGCGAACAGTGCGGCGCCATACACCAGCCAGCTGCTGGCCGGTACCGGCAGCAGGTCGCGGCGCAATACCCGCAGCGGCGGCACCCGGCCCAGGGCGGCCAGCGGCGGCAGGGCGAAACCGGCCAGGGCCACCAGGCCGGTGGCAATCCCGGCCAGGGCCGGGCCGATGCCGCCAGGTGGGATCTGCGCCGGCATCAACCCCTGCAGCAACTGGAACAGGCCCAGTTGGGCCAGCCAGCCGAGCGCCGCGCCACACAGCGCAGCGATGCTGCCAAGAATCGCCAGTTGCAGGCAGAACAGGCTCAGCGCCTGGCGCCGCGACAGGCCCAGGCAGCGCAGCAGGGCGCTGGCATCGAAACGGCGGGTAGCGAAGCGGCTGGCCGACAGGGCCACGGCGACACCAGCGAGCAGCACTGCCACCAGGCTGGCCATGTTCAGGTAGCGTTCGGCCTTGCCCAGGGCGCCGCCGATTTGCTGGTTGCCATCGCGCGAATCCTGCAGGCGCTGGTTGGCGGCAAGGTTTTTACTCACCGCGTCACGGTAGCTGGCCAGGGCTTCGGGCTCGCCGCGCCAGAGTTCGCGGTAGCTGACCCGGCTACCCGGTTGCACCACCCCGGTGGCCTCAAGGTCGGCAAGGTTGATCAGTACCCGTGGGGTCAGGCTATAGAAGTTGCCGGCGCGGTCGGGCTCGTAGGTCAGTACCCGGCTCATGCGCAGGGTTTTCATGCCGACATCGATGCTGTCGCCGATCTTCAGCTCCAGCGCTGCCAGCAGCCGTGGCTCGACCCAGGCCTCGCCCGGTGCCGGGCCGCCACCGGCGGTTTCGCTGGCATAGGGTTCGGCGGCGCTGCGCAGCTCACCGCGCAGCGGATAACGGTCGTTGGCCGCCTTGATGCTCGACAGCTGGATGCCGTTGTCGGTGGCGATCACGCTGGAGAACTCGACCACCTGGGCATGCTGCAGGCCCAGGGCGGTGCCGCGGCTGATCTGCTCGGGGGCGGCCGGCGAGCTGCCCTGCAGCACCAGGTCGGCGCCGAGGAATTCGGTGGCGCGCAGCAGCATGGCGCCATTGAGGCGGGCGCCGAAGTAGCCGATCGCGGTACTGGCCGCCACCGCCACCAGCAGGGCGAAGAACAGCACGCGCAACTCGCCGGCGCGGGCGTCGCGCAGCAACTGGCGCAGGGCCAGGGGGAACAACGGCAGGCGTTTCATCAGGGCTCCAGCGGCGCGACCAGGTGGCCGGCGTCCAGGCGGATCAGGCGACGGCAGCGCTGGGCCAGGCGTTCGTCATGGGTGACCAGTACCAGGGTGGTGCCGCGCTCCTTGTTCAGTTCGAACAACAGGTCGCTGATGCGCTCGCCGGTGTGGCTGTCGAGGTTGCCGGTCGGCTCGTCGGCAAACAGCACCGCAGGCTCGGCGGCAAAGGCGCGGGCGATGGCCACCCGTTGTTGCTCGCCACCGGACAACTGGCGCGGCGAGTGGCTCAGGCGCTGGCCCAGGCCCACCCGTTCGAGCAGGCTGCGGGCGTGCTCGCGGGCATCGCGGCGACCGTCCAGCTCCAGCGGCAGCATGACGTTTTCCAGGGCGTTGAGGCTGTCGAGCAACTGGAACGACTGGAACACGAAGCCGACATGCTCGGCCCGCACCCGTGCGCGCTGGTCTTCATCCAGCGGGCCGAGGTCGTGGCCGGCCAGGGTCACGGAGCCTGCGCTAGGCAGGTCGAGACCGGCCAGCAGGCCGAGCAGGGTCGATTTGCCCGAGCCCGAGGCGCCGACGATGGCCAGGCTGTCGCCTTGTTTCAATTCCAGCGAGAGTTCGTGCAGGATGGTCAGGTCGCCTTCCGCGCTGGGGACCACTTTGCTAAGGTTGCGCGCACTGAGAATGCTGGGGCCCATGGAGAATCCGATGCGAGTGTGGTTATTGAGTGCTGGCCTGGCCTTGATGTGCCTGGCCCAGGGCGCAGCCGCGGGGACCGTGCTGATTGTCGGCGATAGTATCAGTGCCGCTTTCGGCCTGGATACCCGCGAGGGGTGGGTTGCCTTGCTGGAAAAACGCCTGAAGAGCGAGGGTTTCGACGCCAAAGTGATCAATGCCTCGATCAGCGGCGACACCAGTGCCGGCGGCCAGGCGCGGCTGCCGGCGCTGCTTGCAGCGCACAAGCCAAAGTTGGTGGTGCTCGAATTGGGCGGCAACGATGGCTTGCGCGGGCAGCAACCAAAGCAATTGCAACAAAATCTTGCTTCGATGATCGACCGCTCGCGCAAAGCCGGCGCCAAGGTACTGTTGCTGGGCATGCGCCTGCCGCCCAACTATGGCAAGCGTTACAACGAGGCTTTTGCCCAGGTGTATGAAAACCTGGCGACGGAAAAACAGGTGCCGCTGGTGCCGTTTTTCCTCGAAGGGGTGGGCGGTGTACCCGAGCTGATGCAGGGCGATGGCATCCATCCGGCGCAGGGCGCCCAGGCCAGGTTGCTGGAAAATGCCTGGCCGCAACTAAAACCGCTGCTTTGACGCTTTTATAGTGACCGGCTTTCGGCTAATGTTGCGCCCCCGATTTGGAGCCCCCGATGCCGCGTCCCGCCTGGTCCCTGTATGCCTATCAATTGATCGAGCCTGACGAACAGCTTGACCTGTTCGCCTGCCAGGAGATCCGCGTCCACCTGGTAGCCCGCCAGCTCGAGCTCGGTGGCTCGGCCGACCGCACCCTCTGCGGCACCCTGTTGCCGGCGCAACCGCGCTGGTCGCAGGCCGAGCGCAGCATCTACCGTGACCGCCGCCTGTGCTCGCTGTGCCGGGCAATCCTCGATGCCCAGCGCCGTGGCACGCGGCCAGTGTGGCCCGAGCTGTAACGCGCTGATATAACCTTTCATCCCCTGCACCGCCAACTGCGCCCGGGACATCTCCCTGTTCCGCGGGGGGCGGTGTACAATCGATTGCTTGACTCAATTGAATTAGCGAAGGATTTCCCGGATGTTGCCGCGCTTTCCCGCCGTCACCCGTTGCCTGTCCCTGGCCGCCCTGCTGGCGGCAGGTCCCGCTGCTGCGCTGGAGTTCCCCCTGCCGCCTCCCGGTGAAGACGTCATCGGCCAGGTCCAAGTGATCAAGGCCAAGTACGAAGACACCTTTGCCGACATCGGCACCGCCAACGACCTTGGCTACCTGGAAATGATCGCCGCCAACCCCGGCGTCGACCCATGGCTGCCGGGCGCCGGCACCGAGATCATCCTGCCGACCCGCTTCATCCTGCCGCCGGGCCCGCGCGAAGGCATCGTCATCAACCTTGCCGAGTACCGCATGTACTACTACCCGAAAGGGCAGAACGTGGTGCATACCTACCCGCTGGGCATCGGCCGTGAAGGCTGGGGTTCGCCGATCGCCAACACCAGGGTCACCGCCAAGACCCCGAACCCGACCTGGACGCCGCCAGCCTCGATCCGCAAGGAGCACGCCGAAGACGGCGACATTCTGCCAACCGTGGTGCCGGCAGGTCCGGACAACCCGCTGGGGCCGTTCAAGTTCACCCTCGGCGTGCCGGGCTATCTGATCCACGGTTCGAACAAGAAATTCGGCATCGGCATGCGCACCAGCCACGGCTGCTTCCGCATGTTCAACAACAACGTGCTGGAACTGGCCAAGATGGCCCCGGTCGGTGTGCCGGTTCGCATCATCAACGAGCCGTACAAGTTCGGTATCAGTGCCGGCAAGGTCTATCTCGAGGCGCACACGCCGCTGGACGACAAGGGCGATCCGTCGGTGGTCGACAAGCACACCGCGGTCATCAACGCCCTGCTCAAGCGCGAAGACCTGGCCAACAACCTGCGCATGAACTGGGACATGGTTCGTGATGTGGTCGCCGCCGAAGACGGCATGCCGGTGGAGATCGCCGTGCCCAATGGCGCTGGCAACCCGGCGCCGATGGTGTCCAGCGTGCCTTACGACATGCAGTAAGCCATTCCTGCTGTACCTGAGGCCTGCCATCGTGCAGGCCTCGTCGTTTCTGCTGTTGCACTTTCACGGCGGCAATAAAAAAGCCGACCCACAAGTGGGTCGGCTTCCAATAACAATCCCGAAGGACTATTACTTGCGGCTGGCTTTGTCCAGCATACGCAGAGCGCGCTCGTTAGCTTCGTCAGCGGTCTGTTGTGCTTTTTGAGCAGCAGCCAGAGCGTCGTCAGCTTTGCGATAGGCTTCATCGGCACGAGCTTGTGCACGAGCAGCTGCGTCTTCGGTAGCGGTCAGACGAGCTTCGGTTTCTTTGGATACGCTGCTGCAACCGGTAGCCAGGACTGCGGCCAGAGCCAGAGCAGAAAATTTCAGAACGTTGTTCATCGTGTTCCCCTTCAAGGACTTTCTATTAAATAGCCATCTCTCAAGAAAGAGAAACTGGCCGGCGTACATAGTACCCATTACTTGTAGTAAGTAAACTGACAGAGCGCAAGAACTGCAAAAAAATGCGCCTGTCCCGGGTCCGCCACAGCCTTATGTAGAAAAACTGTGAAGGCGCCGCATGCGCGGGTGCTAACAAGTGTAGCAAGTGTGTAATTTGTTGAACTAAAAGTGACTTAAAGTGTCATCCTTCGTCATAGCACTACAACATCCGGCAACTGTTCAGGCCGATGCTCGCCGCCGTGTCCGCTTGCCACAAGTGGGTGAAATTTGCGACCAGCCACCTTGAGCATCCGGGCATCGGGCGCCTACTATTTGTACGTGCTCATTTGCCAGAGAACAGCCATGCTCTTCTCGTTGTCCAATGGGGCACGGGGTGGCGTAGAGGTTCCTTCGCCGGACAAACATCGGTAAGGTAGGGTCAAAGCACAAGACCCGCGAGGAGTAGTGATGAGCGAGGCGTTGTCCATCCACCATGACCAGGCTGGTCATCAGTTCGAGACCAATGTGGACGGTCATCGTGCTTACCTGACCTACATGGACCTGGGTAAGCAGACCCTGGATATCTACCGCACGTTCGTGCCCAACGCGTTGCGTGGCCGGGGTATTGCTGCGGCGCTCACCGAGCAGGCGCTCAAGTACGCCGAAGACATGGGCTATACCGTGATTCCGTCGTGCTCCTATGTTGAGCGCTACATGGAACGTCAGCAAAAGCACGCCACCAACAAGGCCTGAAGATCACGAAGGGCAGCCCTTTGCGCTGCTGTTCAACGCACCAACAAAAACGCCGGGCAATTGCCCGGCGTTTTTGTATCTGCCTGTCAGCCGCGCTGGCGTTTGGGCAACACGTCCTTGAGCTTGGCGTGCATGCTGCGCAGGGTTTTCTCGGTGGACGCCCAGTCGATGCAGGCGTCGGTGATCGAGACACCGTACTGCAGGTCGTTGAGGTCTTTCGGGATTGCCTGGCAGCCCCAGTTCAGGTGGCTCTCGACCATCAGGCCGATGATTGACTGGTTGCCCTCGAGGATCTGGTTGGCGACGTTCTCCATCACCAGCGGCTGCAGGGCCGGGTCCTTGTTGGAGTTGGCGTGGCTGCAATCGACCATGATGTTCGGCTTGATCCTGGCCTTGGCCAGGGCCTGTTCGCACAGGGCGACGCTGACCGAGTCATAGTTGGGCTTGCCGTTGCCGCCACGCAGCACCACGTGGCCGTAGGCGTTGCCCTTGGTGGTGACGATGGACACGCCGCCTTCCTGGTTGATACCAAGGAAGCGGTGCGGGCTCGACACCGACTGCAGGGCGTTGATGGCGACAGTCAGGCCGCCGTCGGTGCCGTTCTTGAAGCCGACCGCGGAGGACAGGCCCGAGGCCATTTCGCGGTGGGTCTGGGATTCGGTGGTGCGCGCGCCGATGGCCGACCAACTGATCAGGTCCTGCAGGTACTGCGGCGAGATCGGGTCGAGGGCTTCGGTGGCGGTCGGCAGGCCCATTTCCGCCAGGTCCAGCAGCAGCTGGCGGCCAATGTGCAGGCCGTCCTGGATCTTGAACGAGTCGTCCAGGTACGGGTCGTTGATCAGGCCCTTCCAGCCGACGGTGGTACGCGGCTTTTCGAAATACACGCGCATGACCAGGTACAGGGTGTCGGACACCTCTGCCGCCAGCACCTTGAGGCGCTCGGCATACTCGTGGGCAGCCTTGATGTCGTGGATCGAGCAGGGGCCGATCACCACGAACAGGCGGTGGTCCTTGCCGTCGAGGATATTGCGCACCACTTCGCGGCCGGCAGTCACGGTCTGCAGGGCGGTAGCGCTGAGGGGGATTTCCTTCTTGAGCTGATCGGGGGTGATCAAGGTCTCGTTGGAGGCAACGTTTAGGTCATCGATCGGTAAATCAGCCATCGTGTTACTCGTCAGGTCACGGGTGCCGGCCGCCAGCGATCCCCGTGCGGCGGAGCAGCGAAAATTGTACGCAGCGGGGAGCCGAACCTTAGCGCGTTACACCGTGGCTCGACAATGGGCAAGGGCGGCTTTCCTGCAAGGAAAAGCCCACAGCCACGGGGTTTTTACCCCGGAAGGAGGATTTCCCGGGTATGGCTTGCCTCAAGGCTGGCCTCGGAGAACTCGCCGGCGTGCAGGCTGACCCACTGCTGGGCGAGGGCTTCGACATCGGTATCGGGGTTGGCGGCGTGTTCCCGGGCCTGACAGAAGTGCTGGATCTGGCACACCTGTTCGCCCATGCGTGCGCCAAACAGCGCCTGTTCGTCGATAAAGGCAATACCCACCCGGTAGCCGTCCTGGTGCTTCTGGCACCAGGCCACGTAACCTGGGTAGCGCGCCTCGGCGCCGAGGGAGGGGATGAGCATTTCCACCGCCATGCCGCGTCGGTAGGCCCGAGGGTGGTTGCAGGCGATTCCGCCCAGGCTGATAGTGTGCAGCCGTTGGCGGAACAGTTTGGGCGACTGACGCAGGGTCAGCTCCACCGGAACATCGTCCGGGTGCAGCAAGAAACCACGCATGCTCGACTCCGTGTCGATTTTTTGACCTTGTTCGCCTCAGTATAGTGAAGGTTCGTAAAACGTATGATTTGCGTGTAAAAAATGTGAACAGAAAATGAACGCTTGAGGAGAGCAGGATGAACACGAGCAGCCCGCGTATCGGCGTAATCGGCACCGGTGCCATTGGTGGCTTCTATGGCCTGATGCTGGCGCGTGCCGGGTTCGAGGTGCACTTTCTCTTGCGCAGCGAGTTCGACGCCGTTCAGCTCAACGGTTTGCGCCTCGACAGCGCCGTGCATGGCATCGTGCAGATGAAGGTTTCGGCCTACGCCGACGCCGCCGACATGCCGCCCTGCGACTGGCTGCTGGTGGGCGCCAAGACCACCAGCAACACTGAATTGGCGCCGTTGATTGGCAAAGCGGCGGCGCCGGATGCCAAGGTGGTGCTGCTGCAGAACGGCCTGGGCGTCGAAGAGCAGTTGCGGCCCTTGCTGCCGGCCAACCTGCACCTGCTTGGCGGCTTGTGCTTTATCTGCGTCAACCGCGAAGCGCCGGGGGTGATCCGCCACCAGTCGCTGGGCGCGGTGAACCTGGGCTACCACAGCGGCCCGGCGGCCGATGATGACAGCCGCCAGCAGATTGTCGAGGCCGGGGCGGCGCTGTTCCATGGCGCCGGCATCGATTCCCAGGCCATGAGCAACCTGGCCCAGGCGCGCTGGCAGAAGCTGGTGTGGAATGTGCCCTACAACGGGTTGTCTGTGCTGCTCAAGGCCAGTACCACGCCGCTGATGGCCGATGCCGACAGCCGCGCATTGATCCAGGCGCTGATGGCCGAAGTAGTGCAGGGTGCCCGTGCCTGTGGCCATGAACTGCCGCAAGGCTATGCCGAGCACCTGTTTGCGGTGACCGAGAAGATGCCCGACTACTGGCCGAGCATGTACCACGATTTCGCCCAGCAGCGGCCACTGGAACTGGCGGCGATCTACGCCGAGCCGTTGGCCCAGGCGCGGGCGGCGGGCTGTGAGTTGCCGAAGATGCAGGCGTTGTATCAGGCGCTGGTGTTTATTGATCGGCATAATTTGCCGGATTGATGATCGCCGGGGCTGCTGCGCAGCCAATCGCTGGCAAGCCAGCTCCCACAGGGTATGTAGGAGATGCAGCATGAGCAAGAACCTCGGTGACAAACTGGTCGTCGCCATTTCCTCCCGGGCGCTGTTCGACCTCAGCGAGAGCCATCGGCTGTACCTGGCCGAGGGCGTTGAGGCGTATCGCCAGTACCAGATCGAACACGAAGACGAAGTGCTTGAACCCGGTGACGCTTTCCCGCTGGTGCAAAAGCTTCTGGGCCTGAACGCCCATCTTGGCCAGGCGCGGGTCGAGGTGGTGCTGGTGTCGCGCAACAGCGCCGATACCGGCTTGCGGGTGTTCAATTCGATCGAGCACCACGGCCTGGGTATTTACCGCGCCGCCTTCGTCGGCGGTCGTAGTCCTTATCCGTATCTGGCGGCGTTTGGTTGTCACCTGTTCCTGTCCACCGATGCCGATGACGTCCGCAGCGCCCTGGAGGCTGGCTTTGCCGCCGCCACTATTCTCTCCGGTGGCGCCCAGCGTGCGGCCAGTGACGAGCTGCGCATCGCTTTTGACGGCGACGCGGTGCTGTTCTCCGATGAGTCCGAGCGGGTCTACCAGCTCGGCGGCCTCGAAGCGTTTCAGGCCAGCGAGCGTCAATCGGCGCGTGAGCCGTTGCGTGGCGGGCCGTTCAAGCCGTTCCTGGCGGCGCTGAACCTTTTGCAAAAGGAGTTCCCGCAAGGCGCCTGCCCGATCCGCACGGCGCTGGTCACCGCCCGTTCGGCACCGGCCCATGAGCGGGTGATCCGCACCTTGCGCGAATGGGATATTCGCCTGGACGAATCGCTGTTTCTTGGCGGCCTGGACAAATCGGCGTTCCTCGAAGCCTTCGCTGCCGATGTGTTCTTCGACGATCAGGCCGGCCATTGCGAACGGGCTCGCAGCGTCGTCGCCACTGGCCATGTGCCCCATGGGATCAGCAACGAACCGACCCTGGGCTGACTGGCAAACCTCGGCGCCGGACGGCCCTGCGGCCGATCTTGGCGCTGCTAAGCTGAAGCTTGCTCTGCCGTCGTGGCAGTCGAGGAGGTCGAATGATCCGTTCCATGCTGTATGCCACTGACCTCGGTGTGTACGCGCCTTTTGTCATGCAACACGCGCTGGCGCTGGCGCGGACTTTCAACGCAGAGCTCTACGTCATTCATGCAGTCGAGCCCATGGGCCAGTTCGCCGAATCACTGCTGCAAAGCTACCTGGACGAGCAGACCCTCGATGAACTGCACAGCGAAGGCGTCACCACGGTGATGGCCAACATCGAGCAGCGGGTCCTGGAAAACTTTCGTGACGAATTAGGCGAGGAGGCTGACCTTGCCCTGATCAAGGCCGTGCGCGTGCGCCAGGGCGACCCGGCGCAGGTGATTCTCGAACAGGCCCAGCGCCTGAGTGTCGACCTGCTGATCTTCGGCAGCCACAGCCAGGGCGCCGGCGTTGACATCCCGATTGGCCGCACCGCCGTGCGCTTGCTGCAGCTGTCGCCGGTGCCGGTGTACATGGTGCCGCTCGCGCAACATCTCGGTCGTAGGAAGTCTTAACTGGGCGACGTAGGTAGGTTCCTTGAAGACTGCTAAAATAGTTCTAGATTTATTCTTCAAACCACTAATATAGTTATAAATCGTCGCTGCTGCCGGTGACGCCCAGCTGATTTGAGGGATACCTATGAAGCTTCAACAATTGCGCTACATCTGGGAAGTGGCGCACCACGACCTCAACGTCTCCGCGACAGCGCAGAGCCTGTACACCTCCCAGCCGGGCATCAGTAAGCAGATCCGCCTGCTCGAGGACGAGCTGGGCGTCGAAGTGTTCGCCCGCAGCGGCAAGCACCTGACCCGCGTGACCCCGGCCGGTGAGCGCATCATCACCACCGCCGGCGAGATCCTGCGCAAGGTCGAGAGCATCAAGCAGATCGCCCAGGAATTCTCCAACGAGAAGAAGGGCACCCTGTCGATCGCCACCACCCACACCCAGGCGCGTTATGCCCTGCCGCCGGTGATCAGCAGCTTCATCAAGCAGTACCCGGAAGTGGCCCTGCACATGCACCAGGGCTCGCCGATGCAGATTGCCGAAATGGCCGCCGACGGCACCGTCGATTTCGCCATCGCCACTGAAGCCCTGGAGCTGTTCGGCGACCTGGTGATGATGCCCTGCTATCGCTGGAATCGCTGCGTGGTGGTGCCTCAGGGCCACCCGCTGACCAAACTGCCAAAGCTCACCCTCGAAGCCCTGGCCGAATACCCGATCGTTACCTACGTGTTTGGTTTCACCGGCCGCTCCAAGCTCGATGAAGCCTTCAGCCACCGCGGCCTGACCCCGAAGGTGGTGTTCACCGCCGCTGACGCCGACGTGATCAAGACTTACGTACGCCTGGGCCTGGGCGTCGGTATCGTCGCCAAGATGGCGGTCGACACCAAGCTCGACAATGACCTGGTGGTGCTCGATGCCAGCGAGCTGTTCGAGTCCAGCGTGACCAAGATCGGTTTCCGTCGTGGCACTTTCCTGCGCGGTTTCATGTGCGACTTCATCGAGAAGTTCGCCCCGCACCTGACCCGCGAAGTGATGGCCAAGGCGATCGCCTGCCACAACAAGCAGGAGCTTGAAGAGCTGTTTGAAGGCGTCGAGTTGCCAGTGCACTGATCCAAACCCTGGTAGACGATGTGCAGAAAGCGCCCTTGAACGGGCGCTTTTTTATTGTGCGATTGAACGCTAATTCTCTTTGGGAAATTTCCCAACTCTGCTGGGAGTGATCCGACTTTTTGCGTCGGATATCTGCCGAATAATCCTCCTCGCCAACCGCCCTGTGCGGTGCGGCATTCGCCGTTGGCACGTCGCCTGTGACGATTGCACAGGTCAATTCGAGGAGATCAATTCATGAAGCGCACTTTTCTGGCCCTGCCGCTCGCCTTGCTGGCCGTTGGTAATGTCTTTGCCGCCGACCCACTGGAGAAACAAGTCACCGTAACCGCCACCGTCCCGACCGAGAACTTTTATGTCGAGCCGGTGGGCGGCAACTGGATGAACGAACCGCAGAACATGGCCTGGAACGCCCTGCGCGAATCGCTTGAGCCGATCCGCAAGCAATTGCAGGTCAAGAGCACCACCGGGGCGATTTCCGCCCGTCTGCTCAGCCCGGCAGTGATCAACAGCGGCGCCAACAGCATCGGTCTGGATGTCGCGGTCAACGGCACCGGCCTGACCACCACCTCGGTGCCGGTAGTGCCGGCAGCCGCCGCGGCGGCGGGCACCCTGGTGGCCTTTGATGTGGCCGCGCAGTCGGCCGGTGCGGGCGGCTACGTGCCAGGCAACTACCAGGGCATCGTCAACATGCTGTTCGAGACCGTTTCGCCGTAAGTCGCCAGCCGGCGTTTTTCCGTCCCCTTCTATTCACCCCGTTGCTCCTTCGTTCGAATGAGTACGGGGTGAGTATTGCCTGTGAAAAAATGGTCATGGCCAACTACTTGTCTCTCGCTGTATCCATTCGACTGGCCCTGGGGTGTGTTGTGCTCTGCAGTTCTGCCTGTGCCTGGGCCGATGCCCGGGGGGCGGCCGGGCCCTTGGGGGTGTTGAGCCAGGCGCAAGGCTTGCCGCAAGAGTTCGGCGAACATTTCTTTGATGTGCCCCTGGCGGTTCGCGTCGACCTCGATGGGCGTTACCTGGGCGATGCGCTGGTGGTGCTGTCGCGCGATGAGCAGGTGCAACTGCTCGACTTTACCGACACCTTTGAGAGCAACGCCGCCGACAGCGAACGTTCTCGCTGGCGCGAACAGTTGCAGGAGCCGAGGTTGCTGGGCAACTGCCTGTCCAGTTGCCCGCTGGGGCTGGTGGCCTTGCACTACAGCCTGGTCAATTCACAGTTATCGATCCTCACCACGGCGGCGGAGCGCAGCGACCAGCCGGCGCTTTACCACGCCTTGCCGGAACGCGGCAGCCACGGCTTGCTGTTACGCAACCAGTTGAACCTGGTCGGTGGCGACCTGGAAACCACCGGGCGTTATGCCGTGCAGGGGCAGGGCAGCGTCGGCAACTGGACTGTCGTTGGCGAGGCGCAGTTCGACCGCAACAGCGACTACGCCGAGCAAACCCGGCACCGTGTCGACCAGCTCTATGCCGAGCGTGTGCACGACCAGCATTTCTTTCGCCTGGGCTACTTTACCCCGGGTGCCCAGGGCCTGACCCGCCAGCCGCGCCTGCTCGGCAACCTGCCCGATACCACCCGCGGCCTGATGCTCGGCAGCAGCGACAGCCTGGCGGTCAATAATGGCCAGGCCAGCGCCACGCCCATCTATGTCACCCCGAACCGGTCGGCTATCGCCGAAATCTACCGTGATGGTGTGCTGATCAACAGCCAGTCGGTGCAGGCCGGTTTGCAGGCGCTGGATACCCGGGTGCTGCCGGGAGGCATTTATGAAGTAGAAGTTCGCCTGATTGAAGACAACCAGGAAACCTCGCGCAGCGAGGCCTTCATCTACAAACCCTCGAACTGGAACAACGCCGAGTCGCCATGGCGCTACAACGTTTATGTCGGGCAGCAGAGCACCTTGTGGAGCAATTGGGACAAGGACTATGACAACAGCCTGAGCGCCGGGGTATTTACCAATTACCTGTTACACCCGCGGGCAGTGCTCGGGCTCTCGGTCCAGCGCATCGATGAACTCATGCAGTACGGCAGCTCGCTGGACTGGGATGTGCTGGATCCGTTCAAGCTCTATGGCAGCGTTTTTCATACCGAAGATCAGGGTAACGGCTACGACCTGCAAGGCATCTACAACTATGCATCGGGCTCGCTGGTGTTCAGTCAGAGCCGCTCATGGCTGGACAGCCGTAGGTTCGAAGACGATCAGCCTGGTGCGCAGCGCGACTTCAGCGTGCGCGAGGTGCGCCAGAGCGCACTGTCGCTGAACCACCGGGTCGATCGCCACAGTACCGCTACCGTACGGGTTTCCCATAGCAGCGGTACCGGTGCAAACGGCACCGGCTTCGATGTCGGCTGGGGCTATTTTGGCAAGCTGCTGGACTCCGATACCCACTGGCGGCTGTCAGTGTTCGATCGCCCTGGCACCAGCAGCTCGGGTGATGCGCGCAACCGCGGCGTGACCTTGAGCATGAGCATGAGCCTCGGCGGGCCGGGCCGCAGGATTTCGGCAACCCTGGGCAGCCGCACGTCCCGCGACGGCGGGCGCGATCAGAACGCTTCGCTGACCTATCAGCAGGACGTCGACTACGGCGCACTGCAGAGCCTGGCCGGCACAGTTTCGCTGGACCGTTATGGCACCGGCTTTGGCGGCAGTGCCCTGTTCGAGAGCCCGCTGCTGCATGGCGATGCTTATGCCCAGAGCTCGTCCTACAACGGCGAACTGACCGCCGGTTTGAACCTCGACAGCGTGCTGGCGATCGGCGCCGGCCAGGTGGCGATGTCCGGGCAGTACCTGCCCCACGAGGCCGGCCTGATTGTCGATGTCGAGTCGGACCTGCAGGGCCTGCGCATGCGCGCCGACGACCATCACGGCCACAGCGCCGTGCTGCGCCCGGGGCGCAATGTCATTGCGGTCAGCGCCTACAAGGCCGGCCAGGTGCATTTCGATTTCGAAGGCAGGGACGCCCATGCCGCTGTCATCCAGCCCGCGACGGTGGAGTACCACCTCAACCGCGGCGGGGTCGACTATCACCAGATTCGCGTGATGCAGACCGTCACCGTGATCGGCCGTCTGGTCGATGCCAAAGGCCAGCCGCTGCGGGGCGCGCTGGTAATCAACCACGCCAGCCGCAGCGTGAGCGAGGCGGATGGTTTCTTCGCCATCGAGATGAGCGAATCGACGCCGACCCTGGAAATTCGCCGGGGCGCCGATGCCTTGTGCCTGTTCAGCTTCGATCAAGGCACGTACACCCGCGAGAACGACATTCTGCTGGTCGGCGACCTGACCTGCGCCGGGGCCAATGTGGCCCAGGCCGAACTGAAACCAACGAAGGAGGATGCGTGATGCGGCGACTGCGAAAATGCTTGGGCGCGGCGCTTACCGTGTTCATTGGCGTCTCAGGAGGCGGTCTGCCGGGGCTGTTCAGCACACAGGCCGAGGCCAGTGTGGTGAACATCACTTTTGAGTACAAGGGCCCTCGGCCGGGTTACAGGCCAGACGCGTTCGTCTACACCACGCCGTCGGCGCAGTTCTGTTCGGGGCTGGCGACCTGTAATCAATACAATGAACACAAATACACCGTCAATCTGCCGGTGAGCTTTCGCACCAGAGGCATCAATTATGCGTCGAACTGGAGGGACAGGTATTTCTTCAAGCTGCCGGACGTGACGTCTCTGAATCTGGTCAATGAACGAGGAGATTCGTTCAGTGCCGCGTTCAAGGCGACCCATATCGGCCTCAGAGGCATGGCTACCAGACCTCAGTTGGTATGGAACCAGTATCACGGCGGGTGTTGGGGCTTGGCATGGCGCGGGCTTGGGACCCTCAATACTGAGCTCTTTGCGCAGATCCAGGACCCGGCTCGTGGTTGTTACATCCTGGATCGGGACGCTACGCAAGGGGTCGTCAATGATGTCCGTACCGACGTCATGGGCATAACCTTCACCTTACAGTTGCCGTCCGCCGCAACACTGAAAAACGGCGTCTATCGCGCCCAGTTGCCATGGAGCGTTGGGGGGGCGGGTTCAGACTTTGACCTTGGTGACCAAGTTGTTTCGGCGACACCAGACAGGTTGATCCTGGATTTCGAAATAACCGTCAAACACCCCTTGAAGCTCGAGTTTCCGCCTGGCTCCGAACGCGCAGTACTCGAACCGCCCGGTGGCTGGGCAAGCTGGATCAATCGCGGCACGCCACCTCAGCGCCTGTACCGGGTGCTGCCATTCCAGATCTGGACCACCGGTGCGATCAGCGTGCACACCCGCTGCGAATACGACCTGGGCGGACGCTGTGGCATTCGCGGCCGCGATGGCCATCAGGTTCCGCTGAAAGTCGCCCTGACCCTGCCGTCAGGCATGAAGCATCAGGGGGCGCCGGTGGACAATCTGGTGGTGCCGGTTGGCGCTCCGGCGGCGCTGCGCATCGATACCGTCGAGGCCACGCTCGACCGTCAGGCGCGCTTGCTGTTCGAAGTGTCCCAGGCCGATACCGCCTCGATGCTCGGGTACCCGGGCGAGACCTTCCAGGGCGATGTGACACTGGTGCTGGATGCTGCGCTATAAGCAACCCCTGAACGAGATAATTGGAGATTTCGCTGTCAGATAAGGAAATTTCCTACAACCCATGCCGGTTGCCCGGACAGCCCGGGTGCATGAGAATGATATTAATTAGCCAGTTGAGCTGGGAGCTAAACGACATGAAAGGATTACTGGCGGTACCGCTGCTATGGATACTGGTGGCGAGCGCTGCGCTCGCCGGGCCCGAGCTCAACATCGGGACCTTCTACGATTACCTCGACGGTGAAAAGAGCACGTTGCTCAAGCGGGTGCGCAATGGCGGCGACACCACCGCCTTCGTCAAGGTCAGCGTCGCCGAGCTGGTCTACGATGAGCAGGGCCAGGCCCGCGAAGTCGAGATGGACGGCCGCGAGGCGTTGCAGCGTGGCCTGGTGGTGAGCCCTGCGCGGTTGATCATCCCCGCCAATGGCATGCAGGCGGTGCGCCTGCTGTATCGCGGCGAGCGTGAGCACGAGCGTTACTTCAGGCTGCGTTTCATCCCGGTGCTGCCGGAGGTCAACGACGGTTTTGCCGTGACCGAAGATGAAGCCGAGCGTTATGAAAACGCCCTCAAGGTCGGGGTCAACATTTTGGCCGGCTACGGCTCGATCCTGTTCGTGCGGCCCCAGGCCAGCCGCTATCAGGTCGAGGTCGAGCATGAGGCCGGGCGCTTTCTGATTCCCAACAAGGGCAACACCACCATCGTCCTCGATCATTTCAATGATTGCGCCGCCGGCAACAAGGACTGCGCCCCGGCGACCAAGCACCATGTGCTGCCAGGCAACACTCGCGTGTTTGAAAAAAAGCCCGGACGCCATTACCGCTTTGAACTGGTCGAGGGCGAGCAGCGCCGCGAAATTGCCTTCAAGGGCTGAACCGGAGCCCGCCAATATCGTGGCATGAGGAAAGGTATGAGTAGTGTTCTGATCGTGGACGATCACCCGTTTATTCGCTCCAGCGTCAACCTGCTGCTGGTCAGCGAGCGCTTCAATGTGGTCGGCCAGACCGACAACGGCGTCGATGCCGTGCGCCTGGCCCGTGAGTTGAGCCCGGACCTGATGATCCTCGATATCAGCATTCCGGGCCTGGACGGCCTGGAGGTGATTGCCCGGGTCAAGGCGATGAAGCTTGCGCTGAAAATTCTGATCCTGACCTCCCAGCAGGCTGAGTATTTTTCCTTGCGCTGCATGAAGGCCGGCGCGGTCGGCTATGTATCGAAAACCGACGATTTATGCGAGCTGAGCAAGGCCGTGCATGCGGTCATGTCCGGCTACACCTACTTCCCTGAAGTCGCCTTGAGCTCGGTGAGCAGGGTCGATGTGCGCGCCTCGGAGGCCGAGTGCATCGCCAGCCTGACCAACCGTGAACTGCTGGTGCTGCAGCAACTGGCCCGCGGCCTGAGCAACAAGGCCATCGGCGATGTGATGCTGTTGAGCAACAAGACCATCAGCACGTACAAAACCCGTCTGATCGAGAAATTGAGGGTCAAATCATTGGTGGACCTGGCGGATGTCGCCAAGCGCAACCTGCTCATTTAGGTTGCCCAATTGTGTGCATGCTCGCTTGCTGCAGGCGCTGGTGTTGCTGGTACTGCAGTGCCTGGCCACAGTGGCCGGGGCCGAAGAGGTAGCGCCAGGCATCTGGCCGGATGCCATCCGCGGCCTGCACGCCTTTGAGGCGCAAGCGCATGCGGTGGTGGCGCAACACCCCACGCTGGCGATTGTCGACAGTTTCTGGCACGAAAACGGGCGCCTGATTGCCCAGGCTTGTGCCGTGGTCGGCAGCTTGCTGGCGCTGGCGCTGGTGTGGATTCACTACTTGCGCCAGTCAATCCGCAAGTGCGAGCGGGCCGAGCGTGCCCTGACCGAGATGTATGCTGAACTGCAAGCGGCCAAGGAACAGGCAGAGGCGGCCAACCAGGCCAAGACGACGTTTCTGGCGACCATGAGCCACGAGATCCGCACGCCGATGAACGCCCTGTTGGGCATGCTCGAACTGGCCCAGGAAAAGGCCGATCAGGGTGTGCTCGACCGGCTGGCTATCGAGGTGGCCTCAAGCTCGGCGCGTGGCCTGCTTGAACTGCTCGGCGATGTGCTGGATGTCACCCGCATCGAATCCGGCCATTTGCTCCTTGAACCGCGCCGCACCCAGCTGCGCCAGCAGGTCGAAGGGGTGGTGCGCATGTTTGAACAGCAAGCCCTGGGCAAGGGCCTGCGCCTGCACCTGGAGGTTACCGGCGCCCTGGACAGCGACGTGCTGCTCGACGCCCTGCGCTTCAAGCAGGTTCTCTCCAACCTGATCAGCAATGCCATCAAGTTCACCCGTGAAGGCTCGGTGCGTGTGCGCCTGCACACCCAGCGCCGGTTGCGCCGCGTGGAGGTGAGCCTGGTGGTGGAAGATACCGGCGTCGGCATTCCCATGGCCGATTTGTCACGCCTGGGTACGCCCTATTGCCAGGCCAGCAACAACCGCCAGGCCGGGCGCAATGGTGCCGGGCTGGGGCTGAGCATCTGCCGGATGCTGTGCGAGCTGATGGGCGGGCGTATGCAGCTGGACAGCAGTATCGGTGTCGGTACCCGTGTCGAGGTGCAGTTGAACCTGGCCTGCCTGCCACCGGCGGCGTCCAGCGACGCTCCGGGCCGGCGCCGGGAGAGCGCAGGCCTGAGCAAGCCGCTGAAGGTGCTGGTGGTGGATGACTACCCGGCCAATCGCATCCTGCTCATGCACCAGCTCGGTTACCTGGGCCATCGCGTGCGGGTCTGCGAACACGGTGGCGAGGGTTTACGCTGCTGGCTGCGCGAGTCGTTCGATGTGGTCATCGCCGACTGCAACATGCCGATCTTCGATGGCTATCGGCTGGCCAGGGCGATTCGCGAGCATGAGCGGCGCGCCGGCCGCGAGGCTTGCCGGGTGCTGGCGGTGACCGCCAATGCCCAGGCGTCGGAACGTGCCCGCTGCCTGGCGGCGGGAATGAATGCCTGCCTGTTCAAGCCCTTGAGCATCGACGATCTGCAGCAGGCGCTGGAGGGCCTGACGGGCCGTGTCGCGGCGCCGGTGGTGGCCCAGGCAGCGCCGGTGCTACCGGGCATGGACATCTCCAGCCTGCTGGTGCTGGCCGCCGGTGATCAGGACAAGGTCCGGGCCCTGCTCGGCGATCTGGTCAGCAGCAATCGCCAGGACCTGCGCGGTCTGGACCGGTTGCACGATGGTAAGGATCGGGTGGCGTTGGCCGACCTGGTGCATCGGCTCAAGGGCGGGGCGCGGATGATCCGTGCTCATGAGGTGTTGGCAGTTTGTCTACAGCTGGAACAGGCCTGCAGTACACAGGCGCCGGCCCACCGCATCAGCCAGCTGGTACAGATGCTGCGCCAGGCGATTATCGACCTTGAGCAGCACCTGGAGCGCTATTGCCAGCGCGAGGAAGTCAACCCTTGGTGATCAGGTTGCCGGCGTGCAGCCCGCATTCCTTCTGGGTCGACTCTTCCCACCACCAGCGGCCTTCGCGCTCGTGCTGGTTTGGCAGCACCGGGCGGGTGCAGGGCTCGCAGCCGATGCTGATGAAACCGCGCTCGTGCAGGCTGTTGTATGGCAGTTCGAGCATGCGGATGTATCCCCAGACTTCCTCGCTGCTCATCTGCGCCAGCGGGTTGAACTTGTACAGGGTGTGCTCGGGGCTCGAGAAGGCGCTGTCGATTTCCAGCGCCGCCACCTGGCTGCGGGTGCCCGGGCTCTGGTCGCGGCGCTGGCCGGTGGCCCAGGCGCTGACAGTGCTCAGCTTGCGCCGCAGCGGCTCGATCTTGCGGATGCCGCAGCACTCGCCATGGCCGTCCTTGTAGAAGCTGAACAGGCCTTTTTCCTTGACGAAGGGCTCGAGCTTGCTGTGATCGGGGGAGAGGATCTCGATCGGCAGTTGGTACTGTTCGCGCACCTGGTCGATGAAACGGTAGGTTTCCGGGTGCAGGCGGCCGGTATCCAGGCTGAACACCTTGAGGTTCTTGTTGAGCTTCCAGGCCATGTCCACCAGCACCACGTCCTCGGCGCCGCTGAAGGAAATCCACAGGTCATCGCCGAAGTGCTCGAAGGCCAGCTTGAGGATGTCTTGCGGCGACTTGTTGGCGTAGGTCGCGGCCAGGGGGGCGACGTCGAAGGGTTGGCTCATCAGGCGGCTTCCGGTCATTGAATGGCGCTTGGCGCTCGTAATGCCCTGATCTTAACAAAAATTGCCCGGGTAGACGCCGCGCATGTAGAGTGCGGCTTCCCATTTTTGGCGTTGTTCGAGGAGTGTGCTGTGGAAATTGCCTGTCTCGACCTGGAAGGCGTATTGGTCCCGGAAATCTGGATCGCCTTCGCGGAAAAAACCGGAATCGAATCGCTGCGGGCCACCACCCGTGACATTCCCGATTACGACGTGCTGATGAAACAGCGCCTGCGCATCCTCGATGAGCACGGCCTGAAGCTTTCCGATATCCAGGCGGTAATCGCCACGCTCAAGCCGCTGGACGGCGCCATCGAGTTCGTCGACTGGCTGCGTGAGCGTTTCCAGGTGGTGATTCTTTCCGACACTTTCTACGAGTTCTCCCAGCCGCTGATGCGCCAGCTGGGCTTCCCGACGCTGCTCTGCCATCGATTGATCACCGACGAAAACGACCGGGTGACCGGCTACCAGCTGCGCCAGAAAGACCCCAAGCGCCAGTCGGTGCTGGCCTTCAAGAGCCTGTACTACCGGGTGATTGCCGCAGGTGATTCATACAACGACACCACCATGCTCGGCGAGGCAGATGCAGGGATTCTGTTCCATGCGCCGGACAACGTCATTCGCGAGTTTCCGCAGTTCCCGGCGGTGCATGATTTTACGGCGCTGAAGAAAGAGTTCATCAAGGCTTCGAACCGCTCGTTGAGCTTGTAGGGCCTCATCGCGGGGCGACGCCTCGACTTGCCCCGCGATGCTTTTCAGAGGCCTTGCAAGGTCTCGAGCAGCACCTTGACCTTGGTGATCGACTCTTCGTACTCCGCCTGCCAGTCCGAATCCGCCACCACTGCGCCACCCCCCCAGCAGCACACCTGACCGTCCTTGACCAGCAGGCTGCGGATGGCGATCGAGCTGTCCATCTCGCCGCGCACATCCACATACAGCAACGACCCGCAGTACAGCGCCCGACGGCTGGGTTCCAGCTCGTCGATGATCTGCATGGCGCGGATTTTCGGTGCGCCGGTGATCGAGCCGCCGGGGAAGCTGTCAGCGATCAGGTCCAGGGCATCCTTGCCGGCCGCCAGGCGCCCGGTGACGCTGCTGACCAGGTGATGGACGTTGGGGTAGCTCTCCAGGCTGAACAGCTCCGGGACCTTCACCGAACCGATCTCGCAGGTGCGCCCGAGGTCGTTGCGCAGCAGGTCGACGATCATCAGGTTCTCTGCGCGATCCTTGCTGCTGCCCAGCAGTTCGGCGGCGTTGCGCGCATCTTCGTCGGCATCGCTGCTGCGCGGGCGGGTGCCCTTGATCGGCCGGGTTTCGACCTGGCCATTGCTGACCTGGATGAAACGCTCCGGCGAGAAGCTCAGCAGCGCGCTGCCGTCGGCCAGCAACTGGAACCCCGAATACGGCGTCGGGCAGGCCTGGCGCAGGGCCTGGTAGGCGTGCCAGGGGTCGCCCTGGCAGGGCGCGCGAAAGCGTTGGGTGAGGTTGATCTGGTAGCAGTCGCCAGCATGGATGTACTGCTGCACGCGGTCGAAGGCCTGGTGGTAGCTGTGTGCGCTGATATCGCCGCGCATCGGTGCTTGCAGGGCGAAGCTGGCGGTATCGATAGCGGGTGGCGCCTCGAACAGTTCAATCAGGCGCTGACGTTCGGCTGCAGCCAGGCTTGGGTGAAACAGCAGCTGGCTGCACTTTTGCTGGTGATCGCTGATCAGTGCCCAGGCATACAGGCCAAGGCTGGCATCGGCCAGGCCCAGGTCATCGACAGCGATGCTTGGCAGTTGCTCCAGGCGCCGGCCAAAGTCGTAGCTCAGGTAACCGATCAGGCCGCCGGCAAACGGCAACTCGATGCCATCCGGTACCTGCGCCTGGCCCAGTTGCGCCAGGCTTTCACGCAGCCGTTGCAGGTAGGCGCTACCACGTTCATCCATCGCGGGCGCGAGGGTTTGCAGCGGCCAGGCGCTGAGCAGGTCAAAGCGGCCGCGTTCGGCGCTAGGCCGGGCGCTGTCGAGCAACACGGCGCCGGGCGCCTGGCGAATACGCGCGAAGTAGGCCGCAGGGTCGGCCTGGTAGGGCAGGGGGTGGAGCGTACAGGTCGGCATGCAAGTAACAGCTATGAATGCGGGGAGGCGATTGTAGTCCTCTGTAGGAAATGCTCCTAGCGCTGACTACGACATAGAGGCTCCAGGGCGCGCCAGCCGGGCAGGCTGGCGCGCACAGGATGTGGACTCAGCTCGGCACGTGGCCGAACAGCTCCTGGGCGAAACGTACGCGTTCTTCGGGGCTTTCCTGGCGGCCGTCTTTGGCCAGTTGCTCCAGGTGCGCTTCCACCGCGTGGGTACGCAGGGTCAGGCCGCAGTCGTTGGCGATCTGGATGTTCAGGCCGGGGCGGGCGTTGAGTTCGAGGATCAACGGGCCCTTGTCCTGGTCCAGCACCATGTCGACACCGATGTAGCCCAGGCCGCACAACTCGTAACAGCCGGCGGCAAGCTTCATGAAGCCGTCCCAGTTCGGCAGTTGCACGCCGTCCACCGCGTTGGTGGTGTCCGGGTGCTTGCTGATGATGTTGTTCAGCCAGGTACCGCGCAGGGTCACGCCGGTGGCCAGGTCGACGCCGACGCCGATGGCGCCCTGGTGCAGGTTGGCCTTGCCGCCGGACTGGCGGGTCGGCAAACGCAGCATGGCCATCACCGGGTAGCCCATCAGCACGATGATACGGATGTCCGGCACGCCTTCGTAGCTGATGCTCTTGAAGATCTGGTCGGGGGTAACGCGGTACTCGATCAAGGCGCGGTCGCGGTGACCGCCCAGGGAGTACAGGCCGGTGAGGATGCTGGAGATCTGGTGCTCGATTTCCTCGTGGCTGATGATCTTGCCCGAGACCGTGCGGTAACGGTCTTCGAAGCGATCGGCAACCACCAGGATGCCGTCGCCGCCGGCACCCTGGGCAGGCTTGACGACGAAGTCGCTGCGCCCGCCGATGATCTCGCCGAGCTTGTCGATCTCTTTCTCGGTGGAGATGATCCCGTACATTTCCGGCACATGGATGCCGGCCTGGATCGCACGCTCCTTGGTGATGATCTTGTCGTCGACGATCGGGTACAAATGGCGCTTGTTGTACTTGAGGACGTAGTCCGCATTGCGCCGGTTGATACCCATGATGCCCCGGGCCTCCAGGGCTTTCCAGGTTTTCCAGAGACCGAACATCAGGCGTCAGCCTTCACGAAAGCCTTGAAACGCACCAGCTCCGTCAGGCGGTAGCCGCGGTAGCGACCCATCGCCAGCATGAAGCCCACCAGAATCAGCAGTACCGCCGGGAAGGTGAAGACGAAGTACACCAGCTCCGGCACGCTCATCAGCAGATGCGCCAGGGAGGCAGCGAACAGGGTGCCGATCGCCACTTTCATGGCATGGCCGCCGCCGCGTTCTTCCCAGGTGATCGACAGGCGTTCGATGGTCATGGTCAGGATCACCATCGGGAACAGCGCGACCGACAGGCCGCGCTCCAGGCCCAGCTTGTGGCTGAACAGGCTGATGGCGGCGATCAATACCACGACGAAGGTCAGCACCACCGACAGGCGCGGCAGCATCTGCAACTTAAGGTGTTCAAGGTAGGAGCGTAGCGACAGCCCGAGCGCGGTAATCACCGTGAACAGGATGATGCCAAAGCCCAGCTGGGTTTCGCGGAAGGCCAGGGCGATCAGCACCGGGGTGAAGGTACCCAAAGTCTGGATGCCGATCAGGTTGCGCAGCACCAGGATCACCAGCACGCCGATCGGGATCATCACCATGATCATGAAGGTCTGCTGGGTCTGCAGCGGCAGGCCGTACAGCGAGTACTCGAGGAAGTCGGCGTCGGTGTTCTCGTCGGTCAGCTTGGCCAGGCGAATGGCGTTCATTTCGCTGTTGTTGAGGCTGAAGCTGACGTTGGCTTTCTTGCCGCCATCGACGGTGATCAGGTTGTCGTCACCGGTCCACCACAGCAGGCGGTCGGCCGGCAGGCCTTGCTCGCCGGTGTCCGGGTTGAAGTACAGCCAGTCGCTGCCGTTGAAGCTGCGCAGCCACAGTTCAGGGGTTTGCGGCTGGTCGGCGACCAGGCGGATGGTGTGGACCTTCTCCACCGGCACGTGGGCAATCGACAGCAGCAGGTCGATGACCTTGGCCTTGTTCAGCGACGAGGTATCGCCGGCCAGCAGCAGCTTGACGTTGTCGTCGTTGAGGTTGTTAACCCGCTTGATGGTCTCGCCAACGAAGGTTTCGACGTCGGCCGAGTGCTGGCGAATAGGCGCCATCAGGGCTTCGGCGGCGATCTTCTCGGGGCCTTCTACCGCCAGGCTGTCGCGGAAGGTCGGGCCTTTGATCTTGGCTTTTTCGGTGCTGTAGCGCTTGGTCAGCACCAGACGGTAGTAGAGGGTCTGGTTGCCGCTGGCGCGACGGGCCGACCAGGTCACCTTGCGGTTGCCGTCGACGCGGTTGACGCTGACGCCGTAGTTGTTGGAGATGAAACTCTCGTTGAGGCTCACATAGTCGCGGCTCAGCGGCGGCACGAACATCTGGACCTTGACCGGGTCCTTGGGGCTGGCGACGAACTCGACCTTGGCGTCGATGTTCCACAGGTCATCGGTTTCGTCCTCGGTCACCGGAATGCCGAGAAAGAAGATCTGATAGGCCGTGACCAGGATGCCCAGTAGCACCAGGACGGTAATCAGGACTTTCAGATGGAGGGTAAGAGAGCGCATCAGGATTACTCTGCGGTGTGAGCGTCAGTGGCGCAGGCGGGTTTGCCGGCAGCGTATTTAAGGCTTGGATCGACCAGCGCGTCGAAGTGCTTGAGGGCCTCGGAGCCGATCAGCAGCGGATACTGGAACGCGCTGCGGTCGGTCAGGTTCACTTCGATGCTGCGCAGGGCCGTACCCATGCAGATGTTCATGGCAATCACCGGGCGGGCGGTATAGGCCTTGCCTTCGTCCGGGTCGTAATCTCCGGCGCGTCGCTTGATCTTGCTGACGCGGGCCAGTGGTCGTTCTATCGGATGCGAGTGGGCAGCGTCAATTGCCAGGTAGAAGCGCACCCATGACTCACCATTGCGCTTGAAGCGCTTGATGTCGCGGGCACTGAGCGAGGCGGTCTTGGCCCCGGTGTCGAGTTTGGCCGCCACTTCCAGGTCGATATCGGCCAGGCGGGCGTATTCATTAAGGCCGTACACGGTCTTTTCCGCAGCCTGGCCCAGGGCCGGCAACAGACAGAGGCTGAACAACAGGGGGAGGGGCGTAAGTCTCATAAATCCTGGCGCGGTGCTGTGCGATGTTCGGGTCAAGGCCACTGGCAGTACTGCGCAAGCTTCCTCGTTTACCTGGCACCTGCATAAACAGATGACAGACACACTATTCGTGCCCCGTCGGGAGGCGCGGCATTCTATCACGCTGGTGTGCTGGCGCCAGCGGCTGGACTCAGACAACAGCGGATACCTTGAAGTTCGTTCTTAGACGATTGTCGACAATGTTCATTTTGTCTTTGACTCCGCATGCCGATTTAGCTAGTTTTGCCCTCATTGATTTATGAGGTGTCGACAATATGCTGGACACAGCCCAAGCCCCCGGCACAGTGGCAGACGACAGCGAAACCCTCTCGGAAAACGTCTTCCGGCGTATCCAGGCGGCCATCGTCAAAGGCGAGATCGCCCCCGGCAGCAAGATCTCCGAGCCGGAGCTGGCACGCACCTACGGCATCAGCCGCGGGCCGCTGCGCGAGGCCATCCACCGCCTGGAAGGCCAGCGCCTGCTGGTGCGCGTACCGCATGTCGGGGCGCGGGTGGTGTCGCTCAGCCATGCCGAGCTGATCGAGCTGTACGAGATCCGCGAGTCCCTCGAAGGCATGGCCTGCCGCCTGGCCGCCGAGCGTATGAGCGTAGCCGAGATCGACGAGCTGCGCCGGGTGCTCGACACCCACGAGCGCGACGCCACCTTCCAGGCCGGCCTGGGCTATTACCAGCAGGAAGGCGATTTCGACTTCCATTACCGGATCATCCAGGGCAGCGGCAACCGCACCCTGGTGCAGATGCTCTGCGGCGAGCTGTATCAACTGGTGCGCATGTACCGCATCCAGTTCTCCGCCACGCCCAACCGGCCACGCCAGGCGTTCGCCGAACACCACCGGATTCTCGATGCCATCGCCGACCGTGACGGTGAACTGGCCGAGCTCTTGATGCGCCGGCACATCGGCGCCTCCAAACGCAACATCGAGCGTCACTATCTGGACGCTACCAGCCCACGAGGTGAGTCATGAGTCAGAAAAGCAGTCCCGGCCAGCGCTTTCGCGATGCAGTTGCCGCCGAACACCCGTTGCAGGTGGTCGGTGCGATCAACGCCAACCACGCGCTGCTGGCCCAGCGTGCCGGTTTCAAGGCCATCTACCTGTCTGGTGGCGGTGTTGCCGCAGGCTCCCTGGGCCTGCCTGACCTGGGCATCAGTGGCCTGGACGACGTGCTGACCGACGTACGGCGCATCACCGACGTCTGCGACCTGCCGCTGCTGGTCGACGTCGATACCGGTTTTGGCTCCTCGGCGTTCAACGTCGCCCGTACGGTCAAGTCGATGATCAAGTTCGGCGCTGCCGCCATTCATATCGAAGACCAGGTCGGCGCCAAGCGCTGCGGCCACCGCCCGAACAAGGAGATCGTCACCCAGCAGGAGATGGTCGACCGCATCAAGGCCGCCGTTGATGCCCGTACCGACGACAGCTTCGTGATCATGGCGCGTACCGACGCCCTGGCCGTCGAAGGCCTGGAAGCGGCCCTGGACCGCGCTGCCGCCTGCATCGAGGCCGGCGCCGACATGGTCTTCCCGGAAGCCATCACCGAGCTTTCGATGTACAAGACCTTTGCCGACCGGGTCAAAGCCCCGATCCTCGCCAACATCACCGAATTCGGCGCGACGCCTTTGTACACCACCGAAGAGCTGGCCTCGGTCGATGTCTCGCTGGTGCTGTACCCGCTGTCGGCCTTCCGCGCCATGAACAAGGCCGCGGAAAACGTCTACACCGCGCTGCGCCGCGACGGCACGCAGAAAAACGTCATCGACACCATGCAGACTCGCATGGAGCTGTACGACGCCATCAACTACCACGTGTTCGAGCAGAAGCTCGACGCCCTGTTCGCCCAGAAAAAGGGCTGAATGCTCGAACCTGTAGGCGCGGGCTTGCCCCGCGATTAGCCAAGATTCCATAACAATTTCAAAAGTGGAGAAAGACAATGGCCGAAGCAAAAGTACTCAGCGGTGCCGGCCTGCGTGGTCAAGTGGCCGGGCAAACCGCACTGTCGACCGTGGGCCAGGCCGGTGCCGGCCTGACCTACCGTGGTTACGACGTGCGCGACCTGGCCGAGCACGCGCTGTTTGAAGAAGTCGCCTACCTGCTGCTGTACGGCGAGCTGCCGAGCAAGGCGCAGCTGGCCGAGTACCAGCAAAAGCTGAAAACCCTGCGCGACCTGCCGCAGGCCCTCAAGGAAGTGCTTGAGCGCATTCCGGCCAACGCCCACCCGATGGATGTCATGCGTACCGGTTGCTCGGTGCTCGGCACCCTGGAGCAGGAGCTGACCTTTGCGCAGCAGCACGACAAGACCGATCGCCTGCTGGCGCTGTTCCCGGCGGTGATGTGCTATTGGTACCGCTTCAGCCACCATGGCGTGCGCATCGACTGCACCAGCGACGAAGACAGCCTCGGCGGCCACTTCCTGCACCTGCTGCACGGCAAGAAGCCGAGCGAGCTGCACGTCAAGGTGATGAACGTCTCGCTGATTCTTTACGCCGAGCACGAATTCAACGCCTCGACCTTCACCGCGCGGGTATGTGCCTCGACCCTGTCCGACCTGTACTCCTGCGTCACCGCCGCCATCGGCTCGCTGCGCGGCCCGTTGCATGGCGGCGCCAACGAAGCGGCGATGGAGCTGATCGAGCGCTTCCAGAGCCCGCAGGAAGCGGTCACCGAGCTGCTGCAGATGCTCGCGCGCAAGGACAAGATCATGGGCTTTGGCCATGCCATCTACAAAGAGTCCGACCCGCGTAACGAAGTGATCAAGGCCTGGTCGAAGAAGCTGGCGGACGAGGTGGGCGATACCGTGCTGTACCCGGTGTCCGAAGCCATCGACAAGACCATGTGGGAGCAGAAGAAACTGTTCCCCAACGCCGACTTCTACCATGCCTCGGCGTACCACTTCATGGGCATCCCGACCAAGCTGTTCACCCCGATCTTCGTCTGCTCGCGCCTGACCGGCTGGGCGGCGCATGTGTTCGAACAGCGTGCCAACAACCGCATCATCCGCCCGAGCGCCGAGTACACCGGCGTCGAACAGCGCAAGTTCGTGCCAATCGAACAACGCTGAGACTAGGCCGAGCTGCAAGCTTGAAGCGCCCAGCTGCAAGTAACAGCAGGGATGTGCCCCGGCAGAAAACGCTGACGCACCACTCATCTGCTTTGCTTGCCGCTAGTGGCTTGGGGCTTGTAGCTGGCTTTCGACCTTACCGTGATTGAGTCCCTGTGCCATGAATAGTGAATTTCGCAAGAACCTGCCGGGCACTGGCCTGGATTATTTCGACGCCCGTGCGGCTGTCGATGCGATCAAGCCCGGCGCCTATGACCGTCTTCCCTATACCTCGCGGGTGCTGGCGGAAAACCTCGTGCGCCGCTGCGACCCGGCCAGCCTCAATGCTTCGCTGGGCCAGCTGATCGAGCGCAAGCGCGACCTCGACTTCCCCTGGTTCCCGGCCCGTGTGGTGTGCCACGACATTCTTGGCCAGACCGCGCTGGTCGACCTCGCCGGCCTGCGCGACGCCATCGCCGAAGGCGGCGGTGACCCGGCCCAGGTCAACCCGGTGGTGCCGGTGCAACTGATCGTCGACCACTCCCTGGCGGTGGAATGCGGTGGTTTCGACCCGCAGGCGTTCGAGAAGAACCGCGCCATTGAAGACCGCCGCAACGAAGACCGTTTCCACTTCATCAACTGGACCAAAAAGGCGTTCAAGAACGTCGACGTGATTCAGCCAGGCAACGGCATCATGCACCAGATCAACCTGGAGAAAATGTCGCCGGTGATCCATGCCGAGCGCGGCGTGGCCTACCCGGACACCTGCGTCGGCACCGACAGCCACACCCCGCACGTCGATGCCCTGGGCGTGATCGCCATCGGCGTCGGCGGCCTTGAGGCCGAAAACGTCATGCTCGGCCGTGCCTCGTGGATGCGCCTGCCGGAGATCGTCGGCGTTGAGCTTTCGGGCAAGCCGCAGCCGGGCATCACCGCCACCGACGTGGTACTGGCCCTGACCGAATTCCTGCGCAAGGAAAAGGTCGTGGGTGCCTACCTTGAATTCTACGGCGAAGGCGCTCGCGCCCTGACCCTGGGCGACCGCGCGACCATCTCCAACATGGCCCCGGAATACGGCGCCACCGCGGCGATGTTCTCCATCGACCAGCAGACCATCGACTACCTCAAGCTCACCGGTCGTGAAGACCAGCAGGTCAAGTTGGTAGAAACCTACGCCAAGGTCGCAGGCCTCTGGTCCGACAGCCTGGCCAACGCCGAGTACGAGCGAGTGCTGCGTTTTGACCTGTCCAGCGTCGTGCGCAACATGGCCGGGCCGTCCAACCCGCACGCCCGGGTCGCCACCAGCGACCTGGCGAGCAAGGGCATCGCCGGCCAGTGGGAGGAAGTACCGGGGCAAATGCCCGATGGCGCGGTGATCATCGCTGCCATCACCAGTTGCACCAACACCAGCAACCCGCGCAACGTGATTGCCGCCGGGTTGCTTGCGCGCAACGCCAACAAGCTGGGCCTGGTGCGCAAGCCGTGGGTCAAGTCTTCGCTGGCACCGGGTTCCAAAACCGTCGCCCTGTACCTGAAAGAGGCGGGCCTGGATGACGAGCTGGAGCAGCTCGGTTTTGGCATCGTCGCCTTTGCCTGCACCACCTGCAACGGTATGTCCGGTGCGCTTGATCCGGTCATCCAGCAAGAGATCATCGACCGCGACCTGTACGCCACCGCCGTGCTTTCGGGCAACCGCAACTTCGACGGCCGTATCCACCCGTACGCCAAGCAGGCGTTCCTGGCGTCGCCGCCGCTGGTGGTGGCCTATGCGATTGCCGGCACCATCCGTTTCGACATCGAGAAGGACGTGCTCGGCGTGGTCGACGGCAAGGAAATCCGCCTGAAAGACATCTGGCCAAGCGACGAAGAGATCGACGCGGTGGTCAAGGCCGCGGTCAAGCCCGAGCAGTTCCGCCAGGTGTACATCCCGATGTTCGCCGTACAGGAAGACACCGGGCCCAAGGTCACCCCGCTGTACGACTGGCGCCCGATGAGCACCTACATTCGCCGCCCGCCGTACTGGGAAGGCGCCCTGGCCGGCGAGCGCACGCTCAAAGGCATGCGCCCGCTGGCGGTGCTGCCGGACAACATCACCACCGACCACCTGTCGCCGTCTAACGCCATCATGCTCGACAGCGCCGCCGGTGAGTACCTGGCGAAAATGGGCCTGCCGGAGGAAGACTTCAACTCCTACGCCACCCACCGGGGCGACCACCTGACTGCCCAGCGCGCAACCTTCGCCAACCCGAAACTGTTCAACGAAATGGTCCAGGAAAACGGCAAGGTCAAGCAGGGTTCGCTGGCGCGCCTCGAGCCGGAAGGCAAGGTCACCCGTATGTGGGAAGCGATCGAAACCTACATGGAGCGCAAGCAGCCGCTGATCATCGTTGCCGGTGCCGACTACGGCCAGGGCTCGTCCCGTGACTGGGCGGCCAAGGGCGTGCGCCTGGCCGGTGTCGAGGCCATCGTCGCTGAAGGTTTCGAGCGTATCCACCGTACCAACCTGGTGGGCATGGGCGTGTTGCCGCTGGAGTTCAAGGCGGGCGTCAACCGCAAGACCCTGGGCATCGACGGCACTGAAACCTTCGACGTGCTGGGCGAGCGCACCCCGCGGGCGACCCTGACCCTGGTCATCACCCGGGCCAACGGTGAGCGTGTCGAAGTGCCGGTGACCTGCCGCCTGGATACCGCCGAAGAAGTCTCGATCTACGAAGCGGGCGGGGTGCTGCAGCGCTTTGCCCAGGACTTCCTCGAATCGGCGGTCGCGGTTTGAGGTAGGGCCTCATCGCGGGTCAAGCCCGCTCCCACTGAACTGTGGGAGCGGGCTTGACCCGCGATAGCTCCCCCAAAGCACTCACAGGACAACTCAGCCATGGCTCACGTACCCCAGATCAGAATCCCCGCCACCTACATTCGTGGCGGCACCAGCAAGGGCGTATTCTTTCGCCTCGACGACCTGCCGCAAAGCGCGCAGATCCCGGGCCCGGCCCGCGACGCGCTGCTGCTGCGGGTAATCGGCAGCCCCGACCCCTACGGCAAGCAGATCGACGGCATGGGCGGCGCGACGTCAAGCACCAGCAAGACCGTGATCCTCTCGCGCAGCATCAAGCCCGGGCATGATGTCGACTACCTGTTCGGCCAGGTCTCGATCGACACCGCGTTCGTCGACTGGAGCGGCAACTGCGGCAACCTCTCGGCAGCCGTTGGTTCGTTCGCCATCAGCGCCGGCCTGGTCGACAGCAGCCGCATCCCGCACAACGGCGTGGCCGTGGTGCGCATCTGGCAGGCCAATATCGGCAAGACCATCGTTGCCCACGTGCCGATCACTGACGGTGAAGTGCAGGAAACCGGCGACTTCGAACTGGACGGCGTGACCTTCCCGGCCGCCGAAGTGCAGCTCGAATTCATGGACCCGGCCGCCGACGAAGACGGCGAGGGCGGCTCGATGTTCCCCACCGGCAACCTGGTCGATGACCTGGTGGTGCCCGGTGTCGGCACCCTGAAAGCCACGCTGATCAA
Source organism: Pseudomonas sp. 2(2015) (assembly GCF_000955865.1). NCBI lineage: Bacteria > Pseudomonadati > Pseudomonadota > Gammaproteobacteria > Pseudomonadales > Pseudomonadaceae > Pseudomonas > Pseudomonas sp. 2(2015). The sequence goes on along the minus strand of NZ_JYOF01000003.1, from coordinate 547,078 downwards.
TGCCGGCATCCCGACCATCTTCATCCAGGCCGAGGCCCTCGGCTACACCGGTACCGAGCTGCAGGAGGCGATCAACAGCGACTCGCAGGCTCTGGCCCGTTTCGAAACCATCCGTGCCTATGGCGCGGTGCGCATGGGCCTGATCGAGCATATCGACGAGGCCGCCAAGCGCCAGCACACACCGAAAGTCGCCTTTGTCGCGCCAGCGGCGGCTTATCAGTCATCCAGTGGTAAAGCCGTGGCCGCCGGCGACGTTGATCTATTGGTACGGGCGCTGTCCATGGGCAAGCTGCACCACGCCATGATGGGCACCGCTGCGGTTGCCATTGGTACTGCCGCGGCAGTGCCTGGCACCCTGGTCAACCTCGCCGCCGGTGGTGGCGAGCGCACGGCCGTACGTTTCGGTCACCCCTCGGGCACCCTGCGCGTGGGTGCTGAAGCCCGCCAGGTGAACGGTGAGTGGACTGTCACCAAAGCAATCATGAGCCGTAGCGCTCGCGTACTGATGGAGGGCTGGGTACGGGTACCCGGTGATGCCTTCTAACCAGTAGCGGCGCTTGGCTCCCTGTTACTTACGTCAACAGAGAGATGTGAAATGAGTGCCAACGTTGATCTGAACAACCGTCCCGACTACGACCGGGTGCTGCAGGACATCGCCGATTACGTCCTCGGCTACAAGGTCGAGTCGCAGGAGGCGCTGGACACCGCGCGCAACTGCCTGATGGACACCCTGGGCTGCGGCCTGCTGGCCCTGCGCTTCCCGGAATGCACCAAGCACCTGGGGCCGCTGGTGGAGGGCACGGTGGTGCCGTTCGGTGCGCGGGTGCCAGGTACCCGCTACCGCCTGGACCCGGTCAAGGCCGCCTGGGACATCGGTTGCATCGTCCGTTGGCTCGATTACAACGACACCTGGCTGGCTGCCGAATGGGGCCACCCCTCGGACAACCTCGGCGGTATCCTGGCCGTCGCCGATCACCTCTCGCAAAAACGCGTGGCCAATGGCGAAGCGCCGCTGAGCATGCGCGTAGTGCTTGAGGCGATGGTCATGGCTCATGAGATCCAGGGTGTGATTGCCCTGGAAAACTCCTTCAACCGCGTTGGCCTCGATCATGTGCTGCTGGTCAAGGTCGCCTCGACGGCGGTGTGCGCCAAGCTCATGGGCGCCAATCGCGAACAGCTGCTGGCGGCGTTGTCCCACGCCTTTGTCGATGGGCAGGCGTTGCGTACTTATCGCCATGCGCCGAACGCCGGCTCGCGCAAGTCCTGGGCGGCGGGCGATGCCTCCAGCCGTGGCGTGCGCCTGGCCGATATCGCCCTGCGTGGCGAGATGGGCATCCCCGGGGTACTGACGGCGCCGCAGTGGGGCTTTTATGACGTGCTGTTCAGCCACACCAACAAGGACCTGGCGCTCAAACCCGAAGGCAAACGTGCTTTCAGCCTGAGTCAGAAGTACGCAAGCTACGTGATGGAAAACGTGCTGTTCAAGATCAGCTTCCCGGCCGAATTCCATGCCCAGACTGCCTGCGAAGCGGCAGTCACCTTGCACCCGCAGGTGCGCAACCGCCTGCATGAAATCGAGCGTATCGTCATTACCACTCATGAGTCGGCGATCCGCATCATCTCCAAGGTTGGCACCCTGGCCAATGCCGCTGACCGTGATCACTGCATCCAGTACATGACCGCCGTGCCGCTGATTTTCGGTAACCTGGTGGCCGAGCAGTACGAAGATGATTTCCATGCTGCGCACCCGATCATTGACCGTCTGCGCGAGAAGATGGAGATCGTCGAAGAGCCGCGATTCACCCGCGAGTACCTGGAGGCCGACAAGCGTTCGATCGCCAATGCCGTGCAGGTGTTCTTCAACGATGGTTCGAGTACCGAGCAGGTGGTGGTGGAGTATCCGATCGGCCATCGCCGGCGCCGGGCCGAGGGCATTCCGCTACTGGAAGAGAAGTTCAAGGCCAACCTGGCGACGCGGTTTACCGGGCAGCGTTCGGCGCAGATATTTGCCCTGTGCAAGGACCAGCAGGCGCTTGAAGCGACGGCAGTGCAGCGGTTTGTGGATTTGTTTGTGATCTGAGGGCCTCATCGCGGGGCAAGCCCGCTCCTACAGGCTCAATAAAAAACCCCGCCAATTGGCGAGTCAGCTTAGGCTTGAACAACCGGGATCTTGGCGTTCGCAGCGGCTTCACGGAACTCGGCGATCTGGTCGAAGCTCAGGTAGCGGTAAACGTCGGCAGCCATGCTGTCGATGTTCTTCGCGTACTCCATGTACTCTTCGACGGTTGGCAGCTTGCCCAGGATCGAGGCAACAGCGGCCAGCTCGGCAGAGGCCAGGTAGACGTTGGCGCCATCACCCAGACGGTTCGGGAAGTTACGGGTCGAAGTCGACACTACGGTCGAGTTCGCCGCAACGCGTGCCTGGTTACCCATGCACAGCGAGCAGCCCGGCATTTCCATGCGCGCGCCAGCCTTGCCGTAGATGCCGTAGTAGCCTTCTTCGGTCAGCTGGTGAGCGTCCATCTTGGTGGGCGGCGACAGCCACAGACGGGTCGGGATCGAACCTTTGACCTTGTCCAGCAGCTTGCCGGCAGCGCGGAAGTGACCGATGTTGGTCATGCACGAACCGATGAACACTTCGTCGATCTTCTCGCCCTGTACCGAGGACAGCAGACGGGCGTCGTCCGGGTCGTTCGGGGCGCAGAGCACAGGCTCTTTGACGTCGGCGAGGTCAATCTCGATGATCTCGGCGTATTCGGCGTCCTTGTCAGCAGCCAGCAGTTGCGGGTTGGCCAGCCAGGCTTCCATCGCTTGCGCGCGGCGTTCCATGGTGCGGGCATCGCCGTAGCCTTCGCTGATCATCCAGCGCAGCAGGGTGATGTTCGACTTCAGGTACTCGGCAACGGCTTTTTCTGGCAGCTTGATGGTGCAACCGGCAGCCGAACGTTCGGCCGAGGCGTCGGACAGTTCGAACGCTTGCTCGACGGTCAGCTCGTCCAGGCCTTCGATTTCCAGGATGCGGCCGGAGAAGGCGTTGATCTTGCCTTTCTTCTCGACGGTCAGCAGGCCTTTCTGGATGCCGTAGTAAGGGATGGCATGAACCAGGTCACGCAGGGTGATGCCTGGCTGCAGCTTGCCCTTGAAGCGCACCAGTACCGACTCCGGCATGTCCAGCGGCATGACGCCGGTGGCCGCGGCGAAGGCGACCAGGCCGGAACCTGCCGGGAACGAGATGCCGATCGGGAAGCGGGTGTGCGAGTCACCACCGGTACCGACGGTGTCCGGCAGCAGCATGCGGTTCAGCCAGCTGTGGATGATGCCGTCGCCTGGACGCAGGGACACGCCGCCACGGGTGCGGATGAAATCCGGCAGGGTGTGGTGGGTGGTGACGTCGATCGGCTTGGGATAGGCCGCGGTGTGGCAGAACGACTGCATGACCAGGTCGGCGGAGAAGCCCAGGCACGCCAGGTCTTTCAGCTCGTCACGGGTCATCGGGCCAGTGGTGTCCTGGGAGCCGACGGTGGTCATCTTCGGTTCGCAGTAGGTGCCTGGACGCACGCCTTTGCCTTCCGGCAGGCCGCAGGCTTTACCGACCATCTTCTGTGCCAGGGTGTAGCCCTTGCCGGTGTCGACAGGTGCTTCAGGCAGCTTGAACAGGTCGGTTGGGCCCAGGCCCAGCTCGGCGCGGGCTTTCTCGGTCAGGCCACGGCCGACGATCAGCGGGATACGGCCGCCAGCGCGGACTTCGTCGAGCAGCACCGGGGTCTTCAGTTCGAAGGTGGTGATGACGTCTTCGGTGCCGTGCTTGCAGACTTTGCCAGCGTGCGGGTAAACGTCGATGACGTCGCCCATGTTCAGGTTCGACACGTCGAACTCGATCGGCAGGGCGCCGGCGTCTTCCATGGTGTTGTAGAAGATCGGGGCGATTTTCGAGCCGAAGCAGAAGCCGCCAGCGCGCTTGTTCGGTACGTACGGGATGTCGTCGCCGAAGAACCACAGCACCGAGTTGGTGGCGGATTTACGCGAGGAACCGGTACCGACCACGTCACCGACGTAGGCAACCGGGAAGCCTTTGGCTTTGACTTCTTCGATCTGCTTGAGCGGGCCGATGGCGCCTTGTTGCTCAGGCACGATGCCGTCACGGGCCATTTTCAGCATGGCCAGGGCGTGCAGCGGGATGTCAGGGCGCGACCAGGCGTCCGGGGCAGGGGACAGGTCGTCGGTGTTGGTTTCGCCAGGGACCTTGAACACGGTCAGGCTGTACTTGTCAGCGATGGCTGGCTTGCTGGTGAACCACTCACCGGCGGCCCAGGATTCCAGCACGGCCTTGGCGTGGGCATTGCCCGCCTTGGCTTTTTCGGCGACGTCGTGGAAGGCATCGAACATCAGCAGGGTGTGCTTGAGCTGTTCGGCGGCCACAGGGGCCAGTTCGGCGTTGTCCAGCAGCTCGACCATGGTGGCGATGTTGTAGCCGCCCTGCATGGTGCCCAGCAGCTCAACGGCGCGCTTCTTGTCGATCAGCGGCGAGGTGGCTTCGCCTTTGGCGATGGCGGAAAGGAAACCGGCCTTGACGTAGGCGGCTTCGTCCACTCCTGGTGGAACGCGATTGGTGATCAGGTCGACGAGGACTGCTTCTTCGCCAGCAGGGGGATTCTTCAGCAGCTCGACCAGGCCTGCGGTTTGTTCGGCGTTAAGCGGCTGGGGCACGATACCCTGGGCGGCACGCTCTTCGATGTGTTTGCGGTAGGCTTCAAGCACAGTTATTACCCTCATCAGTGGTCCCAAATGGGTGTCCGGGACGCTCATCCAGAAATTCCGGCAGCCATGCGCAATACGGCTTCTTGGGCCGCGTAGCCAGGGTTGCAGGAAATCCTTACAGAAGCTGCTTTCAAAGTTTTACGCCTGTAGAACGGAGGCTGATGAGGGCTGGCGCGGGACATGCGCGAAGCGAATATCCCGGGCCAACGCCGTTCTACCGGATGAACTGTGCTCGTGACGCTTTGAAAACAGCTTCTAACGGACATTGCTGCCTTAAAAAGGCCGGATGATTCTACGGTAAAAAGTCGATAAAGGTAAGGCGCGCTGGATGACTTTAGCGGGTGACCCTCGTTAGACAAAGGGCTAACATGGCAGCCTGTTCCACCGCCAAGCTGTCGGTTTTTTCATGTCCAATCAGTCAATTAAAACGCCTTGCGTCGGCCTCTGTTCCACGGTTTACGGGGACTTGGTGTGCCGTGGCTGCAAGCGTTTTCACCATGAAGTGATCAACTGGAACGGCTACAACGAAGATGAGAAGCGTGCGGTGTGGCTGCGCCTGGAGCAATTGCTGGTGCAGGTCATGGTGGCCAAACTTGAAGTCTTTGATGCCACGCGCCTGCGCCAGCAACTGGAGCTGCGCAAGGTCCGCTTCGTTCCGCATCAGTCTGAATATTGCTGGGCTTATCAACTGATTGCCCGCGGCGCACGGGTGATCCGTGAGCTGGAGGCTTACGGCATGGTGCTGCTGCCGGAGTTTCGCGACTGGGAATTGCCCGAGCTGCGCGATGCCATTGATCGGGAATTCTTCCTGCTGTCTGAAGCGCATTACCAGCGCTATATCGCGCCAGGCTTTCTCAAGGATGCCTTGGGGTAGGTGGTCAAGCCTGCTCCTGTAGGAGCGGGCTTGACCCGCGATGAGGCCCTCAGCCCCTGGCCAGTTCCGTCAGCTGCACCTTCACCTCCTCGGTCTTGAGCACCAGCACATCGCACTCCAGCGCATCGAGCACCACTTCCGCGGTGTTGCCGATCAGCGCCCCGGAAATCCCGGTACGGGCCACGGTGCCAATCACCGTCACCGCCGCTTCGTACTTTTTCGCCGTATAGGGAATCAGCACATCGGCTGGCCCTTCGGCAACATGCAGGCGCTCATTGCTGATATCGAACTCGGCCTGGAACGCTGCGCATTCCTCGCGGTACTTGCGCTCGATGGTGTCCTTGAGCTGGTACACCGGGTCTGCCGCTGACAGCATCGGCGACGGGTGGGCACTGATTACATGCAGCTCGCCCTTGGCCAGGCTTGCGATCGCATAGCCGTGATCGATGATGCTGGTGTGCAGCAGGCGATGGGCCTCGTCGTGGTTGCCGACATCCACCGCGGCGAGGATCACCCCGCCGGTCCAGGGCCGCTCGCTCTTGACCATCAATACCGCGCACGGGCACTGGCGCAGCAGCTTCCAGTCACTGGGGGTGAGCAGGGCGCGCTTGAGCGGGTTGTCCGGGCGATGCTCCTTGATCACCAGCTCGCAGCCTTCGGCCTGCTGCACACTGACAATCGACTCGTGCAAGGTGTCGTGCCAGGCCTGCTCATGGGTTACGTTGTTGTAGCCGTCATCATGCAGCTGGCTGGCCAGCAGGCTGAGCAGGGCGCTGTGGTCGTGTTTCTTGTCGCACATCAGCAAGTGCAGGCGCGCGCCGGTGACCCCGGCGATCAGTTTGGCCCGGGTCAGCGCCCGGCTGTGAGCGTGATCGGGATCCAGTACCACCAGGATGCTGCGTACTTCTTGCATGAGCGTGAACTCCCTTCATAAATGGCGGCCAATGCCTGACTATAGTCGGCGCCAACTGCACCGGGCGTTGATATGTATCAAGCATAGTTCACTGGTGATCGGCGCTGCTGCCGGTATAATCGCCGGTCTTGCCGTTTGCCCTGCCTGTTTGTGAGCCTATGTCCCTTATCCCTGAAATCGAAGCCTTCCTTGGTTGCCGTACCCCTGATGCCTGGGTCCAGGCGGCGCTCGCCGACCAGGAAACCCTGCTGATCGATCACAAGAACTGCGAGTTCAAGGCTGCCAGCACCGCCCTGAGCCTGATGGCCAAGTACAACACGCACCTGGACCTGATCAACATGATGTCGCGCCTGGCCCGCGAAGAGCTGGTGCACCATGAGCAGGTACTGCGCCTGATGAAGCGGCGCAAGATCGCCCTGCGGCCGTTGTCGGCCGGGCGCTATGCCTCGGGCCTGCGCCGGGTGGTGCGCACCCACGAGCCGGTGAAGCTGGTCGACACCCTGGTGGTCGGCGCCTTTATCGAGGCGCGCAGTTGCGAGCGCTTTGCCGCCCTGGTGCCGCACCTGGATGAAGAGCTGGGCAAGTTCTATCACGGCCTGCTCAACAGCGAAGCGCGGCATTATCAGGGTTACCTCAAGCTTGCCCATCAATACGGCGATGGCGCAGATATCGAGCGGGTGGTGGAGAAGGTCAGGGCGGTCGAGGCCGACCTGATCAGCAGCCCGGATGAAGAGTTCCGTTTTCATAGCGGCGTGCCGGCCTGACTGACCTGTTTTGATCGGGGGCTGCCTTGCAGCCCCTTTTATCAGTCAAATACTAAGCTAGCTAATTAATGCCTTGACGTTAGCTGCCTAAGCAGTAACATTGTGTAACTTACTGCCTAAGCAGGTATCTGTGTCCATGCAGCACTACACCCCGGAAAACTTCCAGAACTGCACCCTCGGCATGCTTCTGGGCCGCACCGCGCTGGTCAAGGACCGCATCATCGACAGCCACATGCAGCCTTACGGCGTGACTGCCGCGCAGTTCAAGGTGCTGATCATCGTCGCCCAATACGGCGTCGACACCCCGGCCGAGCTGTGCCGCTACCTGTCGGTTGACAGCGGTTCGATGACGCGCATGCTCGACCGCCTCGAACAGAAAGACCTGATCATCCGCCGCCGTTGCCCGGACGACCGTCGGCAGATTCGCCTGGGTCTGAGCGAAGAAGGCCAGACGCTCGCCAACCTGCTGCCACAGATCGGCGCTGCAGCAATGAACGAGCTGGTCGGTGTGCTCGAGCCCAGCGAGCTGGCCACCCTCGAAGCGATCCTGAGCAAGGTGCTGCTGGCCGCCGGCGACACCCTGACGGCCATGCGCCTGGGCGCCAAGTAAGCGCCCATTTCACCCATTCACTCAGCCAAGGTATTAGCAATGGCCACTACTTCTTCTGCGCACGACACCACGCAGGACCTCAACAACCAGCGCAAGCGCAAGACCTGGCTGTTGGCCCTGGCGTTGCTGATCGTCGTCGCCGGCGCTGGCGTCTGGGCCTGGCACGAGCTTTACGGGCGCTGGAGCGAAGAGACCGACGATGCCTATGTCAACGGCAACGTAGTGGAGATCACCCCGCTGGTCACCGGCACTGTGGTCAGCATCGGCGCGGACGATGGCGACCTGGTCCACGAAGGCCAGATGCTGCTCGAATTCGACCCCAGCGACGCCGAGGTCGGCCTGCAGGCTGCCGAGGCCAAGCTGGCGCGTGCGGTGCGCCAGGTGCGTGGCCTGTACAGCAACGTCGATGGCAAGAAGGCCCAGGTGGCCGCGCGCCAGGCCGAGCTGAAAAAAGCGCAGGAGAACTTCAACCGGCGACAAACCCTGGCCGCCGGTGGGGCGATCTCCAAAGAAGAGCTGTCCCACGCCCGCGACGACCTGTCTTCGGCGCAAAGCGCCTTGAATGATGCAAAACAGCAGCTCAACACCACAGCGGCGCTGGTCGATGACACCGTAGTGTCGTCGCACCCCGAGGTGATGGCTGCGGCCGCCGAGTTGCGCCAGGCCTACCTCAACAACGCCCGCACCACCCTGGTGGCGCCGGTCACCGGCTACGTTGCCAAGCGCACCGTGCAGCTTGGCCAGCGCCTACAACCGGGCACTGCGACCATGGCGGTGATCCCACTCGACCAGCTGTGGATCGACGCCAACTTCAAGGAAACCCAACTGCGCAACATGCGCATCGGCCAGCCGGTCGACATCGTTGCCGACCTGTACGGCAGCGACGTCAAGTACAGCGGCACCATCGACAGCCTCGGCGCCGGCACTGGCAGCGCCTTTGCCCTGTTGCCGGCGCAGAACGCCACCGGTAACTGGATCAAGATCGTCCAGCGGGTGCCGGTGCGTATTCATATCAATGCCGAGCAACTGGCCAAACATCCGCTGCGGATCGGCCTGTCGACCCAGGTCGAGGTCGATCTGCATGACCAGAGCGGCCCGGTGCTGGCCCAGCAGCCGCCGCAGAAGGCCTCGTTCGCCACCCAGGTGTACGACCGTCAACTGGTCGAGGCTGATCGCCTGATCACCAGGCTGATCCATGACAACAGTGCCGGTTCCAGCAAGACGGCGCAGCGATGAGCGCCAATCAGGCTTCCTTTACCCCGCCAAGCCTGTTGCTGACCACCATCGGCCTGTCACTGGCGACCTTCATGCAGGTGCTCGACACCACCATCGCCAACGTGGCATTGCCGACTATTTCCGGCAACCTCGGCGTCAGTTCGGAGCAGGGCACCTGGGTCATTACCTCGTTTGCGGTGAGCAACGCCATTGCCTTGCCGCTGACCGGCTGGCTGAGCCGGCGCTTCGGTGAGGTCAAGCTGTTCATCTGGGCCACGCTGCTGTTCGTGCTGGCTTCGTTCCTTTGCGGCATTGCCCAGTCGATGCCCGAGCTGGTCGGCTTTCGCGTGCTCCAGGGCATCGTTGCCGGGCCGCTGTATCCGATGACCCAGACCCTGCTGATCGCAGTCTATCCGCCGGCCAAGCGCGGCATGGCCCTGGCGTTATTGGCCATGGTTACGGTGGTGGCGCCGATTGCCGGGCCGATCCTCGGCGGCTGGATCACCGACAGCTACAGCTGGCCGTGGATCTTCTTCATCAACGTGCCGATCGGCCTGTTCGCCGCCGCCGTGGTGCGCCAGCAGATGCGCACGCGTCCGGTCAGCACCAGCCGCCAGCCGATGGACTACATTGGCCTGCTGAGCCTGATCATCGGCGTCGGCGCCTTACAGATCGTGCTCGACAAGGGCAATGACCTGGATTGGTTCGAGTCGAATTTCATCGTCATTGGCAGCCTGATCTCGGTGGTGTTCCTGGCGGTGTTCATCATCTGGGAGCTGACCGACAAGCACCCGGTGGTCAACTTGCGCCTGTTTGTGCACCGCAACTTTCGCATCGGCACCATCGTGCTGGTCGGCGGCTATGCCGGCTTCTTCGGCATCAACCTGATCCTGCCGCAGTGGCTGCAGACGCAGATGGGCTACACCGCCACCTGGGCGGGCCTGGCGGTGGCGCCGATCGGCCTGTTGCCGGTGCTGATGTCGCCGTTTGTCGGCAAGTACGCGCACAAGTTTGACCTGCGGGTGCTGGCGGGGCTGGCGTTCCTGGCGATTGGCGCCAGTTGCTTCATGCGTGCCGGTTTCACCAACGAGGTGGATTTCCAGCACATCGCCCTGGTGCAGCTGTTCATGGGGATCGGCGTGGCGCTGTTCTTCATGCCGACCTTGAGCATCCTGCTCTCCGACCTGCCGCCGCACCAGATCGCCGACGGCTCGGGGCTGGCGACCTTCCTGCGGACCCTGGGCGGCAGTTTTGCCGCGTCGCTGACCACCTGGATCTGGATTCGCCGGGCAGACCAGCACCATGCCTACCTGAGCGAGAGCATCAGCAACTACGAGCCTGCGACCCGCGAGGCGTTGAACCAGCTGGGCGGGGCGAGCGGGCAGTCGTATGCGCAGTTGGAGCGGATGCTCAGCAGTCAGGCGTACATGATGTCGACGGTGGATTACTTCACCCTGATGGGCTGGATTTTCGCAGGCTTGATATTGCTGGTGTGGCTGGCCAAGCCGCCGTTTGCGGCCAAGGCCGGGCCGGCGTCGGCGGGGCACTGATAATCGCGGGGCAAGCCCGCTCCTACCAGGAATGTAGGAGCGGGCTTGCCCCGCGATCAGTCTTCAGGGAAAAGCAAAAGGCTGCAGTTGAAACCCTTGCTCGTCCACCTCCAGCGCCCAGCCTTGGCGGTCCCAATCGCCCAGCACGATACGCCGCGCCGGTTGATCGCCGACCACCAGCTTGTGAATCGCCGGCCGATGGGTGTGGCCATGCACCAGGGTGCGCACACCGTATTGCTGCATGATCCGCGGCACTTCCTCGGCGGTCACGTCGACAATGTCGTTGGCCTTCATCCGCGTCTGTGCCCGGCTTTCGCTACGCAGCTTGCGTGCAAGCTTCTGCCGGGTGCTCAGCGGCAGATGCCGAAGAATCCACAGGCTCAACGGGTTGCGCAGGTAACGACGCATCTTCATGTAGGCCAGGTCGCGGGTGCACAGGCTGTCGCCGTGCATCAGCAACACCGGCTCGCCGCCCATCTCGACCACGCTCGGGTCGGCCAGCAGGGTGCAGCCAGCGGCCTTGCAAAAGGCCTGGCCGAGCAGGAAGTCGCGGTTGCCGTGCATCACAAAGACCTGCGTGCCGCTGTCGCTCAAGGCGCGCAGCGCCTGGCAGATCGAGGTCTGGAAGGGCGTCATGGCGTCGTCGCCGATCCATGCCTCGAAAAAATCGCCAAGGATGTACAGCGCCTCGGCGTGCCGCGCACGACCGTCGAGCAGATCAACAAACGCCCGGGTAATGTCCGGGCGTTCTTCTTGCAGGTGCAGATCAGAGATCAGCAGTATCACTCAATGATCTCGGCTTTCTCGATGATCACGTCGTCCTTCGGCACGTCCTGGTGACCGGACTTGGAACCGGTGGCGACTTTCTCGATGGCGTCGACAACCTCGGTACCTTCGGTCACTTTGCCGAATACCGCGTAACCCCAGCCCTGCACGTTCTTGCCGCTGTGGTTGAGGAAGTCGTTGTTCGAGGCGTTGATGAAGAACTGCGCCGAGGCCGAATGCGGCTCCATGGTGCGAGCCATGGCGATGGTGTACTTGTCGTTCTTCAGGCCGTTGTCAGCTTCGTTCTGGATGCTGGCACGCTTGTCACGCTTCTCGTTCATGCCTGGCTCAAAACCGCCGCCCTGGATCATGAAACCCTTGATCACACGGTGGAATACGGTGTTGCTGTAGTGGCCAGCGTTAACGTATTCGATGAAGTTGGCCACGGTGATCGGGGCTTTCTCGGCGTTCAGCTCGATGACGATGTCACCGTGGTTGGTAGTCAGTTTGACTTTGGACATGCTTGAAACTCGCTCTGTTCGGGGGTTTTGCGGTGGTGTAGCTTCAAGCTTCAAGTGGCAAGCTGCAAGAAAAAGCGCACTGCGTTGGTCTTGGAGCGTGTTGCTTGTAGCTTGAAGCTGCTATTTGACCTGTCGGCAGCTCGACCGCTTCGGCTATGATAAGCGCTTTGATTCAGTCGGCCTACCCAGGCCGTGCACCCCGTATTCAAGGATCCTATGAGCAAGCCCACTGCCGACACCGCTCCCAACGCCGCTGCCAAAGGCGCTCCCGCCATCCCTGCGAACTTCCTGCGTCCGATCGTGCAGGCAGACCTGGACTCGGGCAAGCACAGCAGCATCGTCACCCGTTTCCCGCCAGAGCCCAACGGTTACCTGCACATCGGCCATGCCAAGTCGATCTGCGTGAACTTCGGCCTGGCCCAGGAATTCGGTGGGGCCTGTCACCTGCGTTTCGATGACACCAACCCGGCCAAAGAGGACCAGGAGTACATCGACGCGATCCAGAGCGACATCAAGTGGCTGGGCTTCGAGTGGACCGGCCCGGTGCGCTACGCTTCGCAATATTTCGACCAGTTGCACGACTGGGCGGTCGAGCTGATCAAGGCCGGCAAGGCCTACGTCTGCGACCTGACCCCGGAGCAGGCCAAGGAATACCGTGGCAACCTGACCACCCCTGGCCAGAACAGCCCGTTCCGCGAGCGCTCGGTTGCAGACAACCTCGACCTGTTCGCGCGCATGAAAGCCGGTGAGTTCAAGGATGGCGAGCGCGTGCTGCGGGCCAAGATCGACATGGCCTCGCCGAACATGAACCTGCGCGACCCGATCCTCTACCGCATTCGTCATGCCCATCACCACCAGACCGGTGATGCCTGGTGCATCTACCCCAACTACGACTTCACCCACGGTCAGTCGGATGCCATCGAAGGCATCACCCACTCGATCTGCACCCTCGAGTTCGAAGGCCATCGCCCGCTCTACGAGTGGTTCCTCGACAACCTGCCGGTGCCGGCCAAGCCGCGCCAGTACGAGTTCAGCCGCCTGAACCTGAACTACACCATCACCAGCAAGCGCAAGCTCAAGCAACTGGTCGATGAGCAGCACGTCAACGGCTGGGACGACCCGCGCATGTCGACCCTGTCGGGTTTCCGCCGTCGCGGCTACACCCCGGCGTCGATCCGCAACTTCTGCGAAATGGTCGGTACCAACCGCTCCGACGGCGTGGTCGACATGTCGATGCTCGAATTCAGCATCCGTGACGACCTTGACCGCACCGCGCCACGCGCCATGTGTGTGCTGCGCCCGCTGAAAGTGGTCATTACCAATTACCCGGAAGGCCAGGTCGAGAACCTCGAACTGCCGCGCCACCCCAAAGAAGACATGGGCGTGCGCGCACTGCCATTCGCCCGCGAAATCTACATCGACCGCGACGACTTCATGGAAGAGCCGCCCAAGGGCTACAAGCGCCTGGAGCCGGCCGGTGAAGTGCGCCTGCGCGGCAGCTACGTGATCCGTGCCGACGAGGCGATCAAGGACGCCGACGGCAACATCGTCGAGCTGCGCTGCTCGTACGACCCCGACACCCTGGGCAAAAACCCTGAAGGCCGCAAGGTCAAGGGCGTGATCCACTGGGTGCCGGCCGCGGCCAGCGTCGAATGCGAAGTGCGCCTGTACGACCGCCTGTTCCGCTCGGCCAACCCCGAGAAGACCGAAGATGGCGGCAACTTCCTTGACAACATCAATCCTGATTCGCTGCAGGTGCTGACGGGTTGTCGTGCGGAACCTTCCCTGGGCCAGGCCCAGCCAGAAGACCGCTTCCAGTTCGAGCGCGAAGGCTACTTCTGCGCCGACCTGAAAGACTCCCAGCCGGGTCGCCCGGTGTTCAACCGCACCGTGACCCTGCGCGATTCGTGGGGCAGCTAAGGAACTCTCGTGCTTACCATCTACAACACGCTCAGCAAGACCAAGGAAGTCTTCAAACCGCTTGAAGGCAACAAGGTGCGGATGTACGTCTGCGGCATGACCGTCTACGACTTCTGCCACCTGGGCCACGGGCGCAGTATGGTCGCCTTCGACCTGGTGACCCGCTGGCTGCGTTACAGCGGCTACGACCTGACCTATGTGCGCAACATTACCGACATCGATGACAAGATCATCAACCGGGCCAACGAAAACGGCGAAAGCTTCGACGCCCTGACCGCCCGCATGATCGACGCGATGCACGAAGACGAGCGCCGCCTGAACATCCTGCCGCCGGACCAGGAGCCGCGTGCCACCGACCATATCGCCGGCATGCACGCGATGATCCAGACCCTGATCGACAAGGGCTATGCCTACGCGCCGGGCAACGGCGACGTGTACTACCGGGTCGGCAAGTTCGTCGGCTACGGCAAGCTGTCGCGCAAGAAGATCGAAGACCTGCGCATCGGCGCCCGCATCGAGGTCGACGAAGCCAAGCAGGACCCGCTCGACTTCGTCCTCTGGAAGGGCGTCAAGCCGGGCGAGCCGAGCTGGGAATCGCCCTGGGGCGCGGGTCGTCCGGGCTGGCACATCGAGTGCTCGGTGATGTCCACCTGCTGCCTGGGCGAGAGCTTCGACATTCACGGCGGTGGCAACGACCTGGAGTTCCCGCACCACGAGAACGAAATCGCCCAGAGCGAGGCCGCCACCGGCAAGCAGTACGCCAATTCGTGGATGCACTGCGGCATGATTCGCATCAATGGCGAGAAGATGTCCAAGTCCTTGAACAACTTCTTCACCATTCGCGACGTGCTCGACAAGTATCACCCGGAGGTGGTGCGCTACCTGCTGGTGTCGAGCCACTACCGCAGCTCGATCAACTACTCCGAAGACAGCCTGCGCGAGTCCAAGGGTGCCCTCGAGCGCTTCTACCACGCCCTGCGCGGCTTGCCACGGGTGGCGGCTGCAGGTGGCGAGGAGTACGTCGAGCGCTTCACCGCGGCGATGAACGACGACTTCGGCACCCCTGAAGCCTGCGCCGTGCTGTTCGACCTGGTGCGCGAGATCAACCGCCTGCGCGAGAACGATCCACAGGCCGCTGCCGGCCTGGCCGGTCGCCTGCGCGAACTGGGTGATCTGCTCGGTGTGCTGCAACTGGACGCCGATGACTTCCTGCGTGCCGGCGCCGAAGGCAAGGTCGACGCCGCCGAGGTTGAAGCCTTGATCCAGGCGCGCCTGCAAGCGCGTGCCGACAAGAACTGGGCCGAATCCGACCGCATCCGCGACCAGCTGACCGCCATGGGCGTGGTGCTGGAAGACGGCAAGGGCGGCACGACCTGGCGCCTGGCTGACTAAGCAATCGCGGGTCAAGCCCGCTCCCACAGAAGACTGCAATCCTCTGTGGGAGCGGGCTTGCCCCGCGATGAGGCTCTAACTGACTACACCCGTCCTGCAGTGCAACACCAGTTTCGCCCCACCCAGCTCACTCTCGCCGACCTCCAGTTCAAAGCCATGCAGGTCAACGATCGCCGCCACAATCGACAGGCCCAGCCCGAACCCCGGGTGACGCTGGCCTTCCTCACTGCGATAAAAGCGCTTCAACACCGCCCCACGCTCGTCCACGGGAATCCCCGGGCCGCTGTCGTGCACCTCGATATGCAAGCCCTTGGCATCGCTCAACGCGCGCATCAGCACCTGGCCCTGGGCCGGGGTGAACTTGATCGCGTTGCCGACCAGGTTGGCCAGCGCCTCGAACAGCAACTCGCGATCACCGTGCAGCGCCGGCAATTGCTCGGGCATTTCCAGCGTTAGTCCAATCTCGCCGTCTTCGGCCAGCGGCAGGTAGAAGTCGTGCAGCTCCTGCAGCAGCCCGTGCGGGTCAAGCTCGACAAAGCCTGCGCGGCGCTGGCGGTCTTCCAGCTCGCTGATGCGCAGCAACCCGCGAAAGCGCGCCATCAGCGTGTCGGTTTCGCCAATCGCCTGTTCCAGTGCTTCGGCCTGCGGCGAATCATCGCCGGCCTGCTGGCGGATGCGGTAGAGCTGGGCGCGCAGGCGGGTCAGCGGGGTGCGCAGGTCGTGGGCGATGTTGTCACAGACGCCTTTGACTTCATGCATCAGGCGCTCGATGCGGTCGAGCATGGCGTTGACGATGGCCGCCAGCATGTCCAGCTCGTCGCGCCGCGCCGACAACGGCAGGCGCCGGGTCAGGTCGCCGGAAACAATCTGCTCGGCGCTGGCCTGAATCGCGCGGATACGCTTGAGCGGCCTGCGCCGCAGCAGGTACCAGCCGGCGATGCCGGGAATGATGGTCAGCGACAGGCCCCAGAGCAGGGCGTGGAGGATGATCCGGGTGACCACGAACAGCGAGCCGTTGTCGCGCACCAGCACCAGCCAGCGGCCATCGCGGACCTTGATCGCCACTGCATCGCAGCTGTCACGGGGCAGGTGCGGGTCGTCGGCGTCCAGGCAGCGGCTCAGTTCGTGGATCTTGCCGTCCAGGCCGAGTTCGGGCGGGATCTGGCGAACCTGCCCGCCGAGCGCATTGAACTGCGCGTCGAACAGCCCATAGGCATCAAAACTGCGCTCTTCGAAGGCCTGGCTGGCAATCAGCGCATCATCGAGCTGCTTGCCGCTCATGTGCGCGAACAGGTGCTGGCGCTGCAGCAGGGAGTGGCGGGTGAGCTTGTTCAGGTAGCCTGATACCTCGAAGTACAGCACCCCCATGAGGATGCTGCTCCAGGCCACGAACAGAAAGCTGTACAGCGCCAGCAGGCGGCTGGTGGACGAGCTCCAGCCCTTAGACGGGTTCGGCAATGGCATAGCCCGAGCCCCGCACGGTGCGAATCAGCGGTGTCTGGCCGGCGGCGTCGATCTTCTTGCGCAAGCGTCCGATGTGCACGTCGATCAGGTTGGTGCCCGGGTCGAAGTGATAGCCCCAGACTTCCTCGAAAATCATCATCCGGGTAATCACCTGGCCAGCGTGACGCATGAGAAATTCCAGCAGCTTGTACTCGGTGGGCAGCAGGTTGAGGGTCTGCTCGCCGCGCTTGGCCTCGTGGCTGATCAAATCCAGCTCAAGGTCGGCAACCTGCAGGCGGGTCTGCGCCAGCGGCACGCTGTTGCGGCGCAACAGCACCTCGACGCGGGCGGCCATTTCATCGGAGGCGAATGGCTTGGTCAGGTAGTCATCACCGCCGGCGCGCAGGCCACGGACCCGTTCGTCGACATCCGAAAGGGCGCTGATCATCAGGATCGGCGTGGCGATCTTCAGGGTGCGCAGGGTGGTGACGATGGTCAGGCCGTCGACTTCCGGCAGCATCCGGTCCAGGGTGATCAGGTCGTAGCCACCGGCAATCGCCTTGGCCAGGCCTTCACGGCCGTTGTCGGCCCAATCCACTTCCAGGCCATGGCTGGAAAGCTCGGCGACGATCTCCTGGGCGGTGACAGCGTCGTCTTCGATAGTCAGTACGCGGGGCATGCTTTTACCTGGGCGGCGGGTAGAGACTTGATTGTGCCAAAGAATAGGCGGTGCCCGGGTTAAAGAAAAATTCATCTAGGGGGGAGAGCATCGCGGGTCAAGTCGAGTCGCCTTGACCCGCGATGGCGGTTCAGCGCATCAGGCGACCTTGACGATCCAGCCCGCCGGGCCTTCGATGTCGCCGCTCTGGATACCGGTCAGCTCGTTGTAGAGCTTCTGGGTAACCGGGCCAACCTCGCTTTCGCTGTAGAACACGTGCAGCTTGTCGCCGTACTGGATGCCGCCGATCGGGGTGATTACCGCAGCGGTACCGCAAGCGCCGGCTTCGACGAAGCGGTCCAGGTTGTTGATCAGCACGTCGCCTTCGATGACCTTCAGGCCCAGGCGCGATTGCGCCAGTTCCATCAGCGACAGGCGGGTAATGCCCGGCAGCACGGAGGCCGACTTCGGTGTGATGAACTCGTTGTTGGCGGTGATGCCGAAGAAGTTGGCCGAGCCGACTTCCTCGATCTTGGTGTGGGTCAGCGGGTCAAGGTAGATGCAGTCGGCAAAGCCGGCTTGCTTGGCCTTGTAGCCCGGTTGCAGGCTGGCCGCGTAGTTGCCGCCGACCTTGGCAGCGCCGGTGCCTTGTGGCGCGGCGCGGTCGTAGTCGGAAATCAGGAACTTGTGCGGGGTCATGCCGCCCTTGAAGTACGAGCCGACCGGGATGGCGAAGATCGAGAAGATGAACTCCGGCGCGGTCCGCACGCCGATGTTGTCGCCCACGCCGATGACGAACGGACGCAGGTACAGCGCACCTTTGCCATACGGCGGAATGAAACGCTCGTTGGCCTTGACCACTTGCTTGCAGGCGTCGATGAACTGTTCGGTCGGCACCTGCGGCATCAGCAGGCGGTCGCAGCTGCGCTGCATGCGCAGGGCGTTCTGGTCCGGGCGGAACAGGTTGATCGAGCCGTCCTTGCAGCGGTAGGCCTTCATCCCCTCGAAGCATTGCTGGCCATAATGCAGCGCGGTCGAGCCTTCGCTGATGTGCAGCTGGTTGTCTTCGGTCAGGGTGCCCTTGTCCCACTCGCCGTTACGGAAATAGGACAGGTAGCGCTTGTCGGTCTTGATGTAGTCGAAGCCCAGCTTGTCCCAGTTAATGCTTTCGTTACTCATGGCACCCTCGATTCGGTTGCAGATGCCTGCTCAGGCAGGCGGTTCTTATTGCGCACTCGGCCACGATAATACATCCCGTGCAGATCGGGAACGCCCAGTCATAGATTGGACCTTGGTCGCAGTGAAAATCTTCAGCCACCGAGCTGGCGCAGCAGTGCCAGACGCATGCCGAAGCCGATCAGCAGGGTGCCGAACACGCGGTTCTGCAGTTTCTGCTTCCAGGGGCTGGCGGCCAGCCAGCGCCCCAGGCGATCGCCACTCAGGGCATAGAGCCCGTCAAAACCCAGGCCGACCACCACCAGCACCGTGCCGAGCACGGCAAACTGCTGGCCGACCGCAGCGCCGTGCGGGTCGATGAACTGCGGCAACAGCACCGAGCAGAACAGCAGCGCCTTGGGGTTGAGCAGGTTGGTCAACAGGCCCTGGCGCAATGCCGCCTGCCAGTGCCCGCGCTGCTGCACCCCGCTGTGACGCGGCGGCAGCGGCGCAACCGGGGCGCAGAGCAATTGCCAGCCGAGCCAGGCCAGGTAAATACCGCCGGCAATGCTCAGCAGGTCAAACGCCCAGGGGTGGCTGCGTAGCAGGGCGGCCAGGCCCAATGCCGCGAGGCTTACGTGCGCCGCGCGGGCCAGGGCCAGGCCCAAGGCGGTCACCAGGGCCTGGCGCTTGCCCTGGCTGGCGCCGGTATTAAGCAGCAGGAACATGTCCGGGCCGGGCACCAGGTAGACCACCAGCAAGGCGGCGCAAAACAGGCTGTATTGAGACATGACGGGCTCCTGCGCAAATAACGGGACGAGAAAATTCTAAGCGCGAAAGGCCTGGCAGGTGCTTGCGATTGTTGCGTGTTTGCCCGGGTGTATTGCTATAAACTGCCACGATCTACCGTTCAGAATTAAGATCATGCCAAAACTCACCCTCGACGCTTTTGATCGCAAGATTCTCGAAGCTTTGCAGCGCAATGCCCGCCTGAGCAATGTCGAGCTGGCTGAAGCCATTGGCCTGTCGCCGTCGCCGTGCCTGCGCCGGGTGCGTCTGCTGGAAGAGGCGGGGCTGATCAAGGGCTACGCCGCGCAACTGGACCGCGATGAAGTCGGCCTGGGCCTGACCGTGTTCGTCGGGGTCAAGGTCGAGCGCCACCACGAGCCAGCCGCCCAGGCCTTTCAGCAGGCGGTGCTGGCGCTACCGCAGGTAATTGCCGCGCACCTGGTGTCTGGCGAGTCGGACTTCCTTTTGCAAGTGGTGGTGCCGGACCTGCGCAGCTACGAGCGCTTTCTCATCGACACCTTGCTCAAATTGCCCGGCGTCAGCGATATCCGCAGCAACTTCGCCATCCAGACCGTCAAGGCGCACGGCCCGTTGCCGCTGGATCACCTGGGCCTGGCCGAGGAAAACAAGCGTTGACCGCTGCTTGGCCCGGGCGCATTATCGAGCTATGAAGATTTGCCTGCTGACCTCGTCGCGTACCACTACCACCGCTATACGCGGGGCGGGTACGGCTGCTTGACCTTAGGCAGCAGGTAATCCAAGGCCCCGCCAGCAATGGACGGGGCCTTGTCTTTTCTCCGTCCGGGCTGGCCAATCACACGGAGATGAAGATGCAAGCAAAACGCGCACTGCTGGTCCTGGATATGCAAGTGGGTTTGTTCCACGGCCCCGAACAACCCTGGCAGGGTGAGCAGGTGCTCAACCGGATCAACAGCCTGATCGGCGCTGCGCATAACACCCAGGCACCGGTTTTTGCGGTTCGCCACACCGGGCCCGAAGGTTCGCCGATTGCCGCCGGCAGCCCCGCGTGGCAGTTGTTGCCGGCCCTGGCGATTGATCCCGCACGCGACACGGTCTTCGATAAAACCCGGCCCAGTGCCTTCTTTGCTACCTCGCTGGCCGATCAACTGCGTGAAGCCGCTATCGATGAACTGGTCATCGTCGGCCTCAAGACCCAGTACTGCGTCGACACCAACTGCCGGGTTGCCCGCGAGCTTGGCTTCAACGTCGTACTGGTCAGTGATGCCCACACCTGCATGGACACCCCAGGCTTGCCCGCCGAGGCGATCATCGCCCACCACAACCTGACCCTGGGCGGCGCCTTTGCCCGCCTGCAATCAAGCGCGGATGTGCAGTTCTGAGCCCTCGCCCAGTTGCAGGTAGCCGTCCAGCTCTAGTTGCTGCATGAACACCCGGTCGTGGGACGCAACCAGCAAGGTCCCGCGATACTGGCGCAGCATGGCTTCAAGGGCAGCGAGGGAGGGCAGGTCGAGGTAGTTGCTCGGCTCGTCAAGCAACAGCAGGCCCACCGGGGTGTCGCGGTACAGCACCCCGGCCAGGGTTGCCTTGAGCCGTTCGCCGCCGCTGAGCACGCCGCTGGGCAAACTGATGCGCTCGGCGCCCAGGCCCAGTTGCGCCAGGCGCGTACGCAGCAGGCTTTCATCCGGGTTGGCGCTGGCGCTGCGCAGGTAGTGGAGCACCGATTGCCCGGCGGGCAGCAGGCTGCAGTGCTGGTCGAGCAAGGCGACTTCGCTGCGTACTTCACACGTCCCCGCGACCGGCGCCAATTGCCCGGCCAGTACCTTGAGCAAGGTGGATTTACCGCTGCCATTGGCGCCGACCAGGCCCAGGCGTTCGCCGCTATACAGGCTGAGATCGACCAGGCCTTGGTGGGCGAAGGGTAATTGCAGGTCTTGAAATACGACTACCTGACTGCCGCTCGGTTGTAGCGGCGCGGGCGCATGGATCACGATCGGGCAGGCAGATTCAACCTGCTGCGCCGCATCGCGCACCT
Source organism: Pseudomonas sp. 2(2015) (assembly GCF_000955865.1). Lineage (NCBI taxonomy): Bacteria > Pseudomonadati > Pseudomonadota > Gammaproteobacteria > Pseudomonadales > Pseudomonadaceae > Pseudomonas > Pseudomonas sp. 2(2015). The sequence continues at coordinate 525,737 of NZ_JYOF01000003.1, read as the reverse complement.
GTGCGTTAAGCGCCTGGCGCGCCGCCTGATGATCACGCTGCTGCTTGCCGGCAGTGGTTTCACTGCGTTGCTGCTGGCGGTCGAGAAGGATCTTCGCCTGGTTGGCCGAACGCGCAGCCTTGCTGGCGCGTGACTGCTGGCGCTGCAGGCGCTCGCGCTGTTGCTGCAGCTCGCGGGCCTGGCGCTGGCGTTCGAGCTTGAGGCGTTCCAGGGTGCGTTCGGCCTGCTCGGTCTGCGCGCTTTTGCACTGGGCGTAGACGCTGTAATTACCGCCGTAGCTGCTCAGGCCCAGGGGCGAGAGTTCGACGATGCGCTCCATGCGCTCAAGCAGCGCGCGGTCATGACTGATCACCAGCAGGCCCTTGTTCCAGCCCTCGAGCAGGGTCATCAGCGCCTCGCGGCTGGTGGCGTCCAGATGGTTGCTGGGTTCGTCGAGAATCAGGTAATCGGCATCACTGACAAAGGCCCCGAGCAGCGCCACGCGCATCGCCTGGCCACCGCTCAGCGCCGCTGCACAGTGCGTCCAGTTCAGTTGCCCCAGGCCATGCAGATCAAGCTGCGCCTGCAGGCGTTCGCGAATGTCCCAGCGCTCGCCGACGCAATCGAAGTCCGCGTCTTGGGTGCTGCCGGCCTCAATGCGCAGCAAGGCATCGATCACCTCGCGTACCTGAGCCAGGTCCGCCACCGTGGCATCGGCATCGGCCAGATGCTGACCCACATAGTGCACCCGGCCACGACGCAAACAGCGGCCTTCGCTGGGCGGCAAGCGCCCGGCCAAAACCTGCGCCAGCAACGACTTGCCCACGCCATTGCGACCGACCAGGCCGGTGCGGCGCTGGTCGAAGGTCTCGACAAGATCGGAAAACAAAAGCCGGCCATCCGGCAAGGCCAGGGTGACGCTGTCCAGCGTCAGGATCGACGTATTCGTCATGCAAAACTCCAAGAAATGCCCGCGACGTCCCCCGCAAAGGGGCTGAAGACTGGCCGTCGCAAAGACGGCGGCATTAATGGCGCATTGGACGAATACCTCGGGGAGATGGGGGAGGGGACAGCTTAGGGCGCAGAGCGGTGCGGGTAAAGAGCTATTCAGTCGGTGTATTGAAGATACTCACTCATTCGTCAGGTTGAAACTTGCGGCGTCCGATGATCAGCGTCGTACCTGCGCAGAATACGAGCACAGGCACTAGGAACAGATCCATTGCCTCCCAATAGCTACCACCCGGTTTGAACAGTAAAGTAATACCGGCAGCCCATAGGAACAACCCTAGCCATTTACGAATCAGGTAGGGCTTCAGGCAGTGATCCAGAAAGGCGATGAGGATCAACGCGTAACATAGCTGGGTAACTTCAGACATGATGTGTGCTCTGCTCAGCCATGCTCTAGGTACTTGCGTCGTGTCATGAAAAGCGCACCGCCGGCTCCAGATATGCAGATGGCGATGAATTCGATGTCCAATGAACCTGCCCGGGTAGGGAGCAGGTAGCTGGCAATCGTGCCGCCGAAAAACAGTACGATGCCACAGCGCTTTCGTAGGCGATAAGGTTTGACTAAGAAGTACAGCAGGTAAAATAGAATCAAGAGGATTGTGTACTGAAGATACTCATTCATGGGGCCAGACCTGCGGTCGGTATGATTATCGAATCAGCTGAAAATTGTGGGCCGATGCCCCCGTCAACACGAGCCTCAATGCTTATGATCAGGTTCCGCGATCACTCTCCGTAACAACGAACTTGGAAACATAGAAAACTATTCCGTGAGGACCGGCGTACTCATAGGTTTTTTCTATCTGCACAACAACCCTCCCTGTGTAATACAGACGTGCCAGGCGCACCTCATCATTGACGTGCAGGGATAGATGCCCATATCAATTTCGGGCGTTTGCCGTATTGCTCCGGCATGAAGGTAGGACCGATCCCAAATTAGCGGATGACGGTCTGTCGAAGAGGCTCGCTCATTCGCCCCGTTGAAACTTTCGACGTCCCTTGACCAGAGTCATGCCCGCGAATAGTACGAACAAAGGGAACAGTTTCAGATTCAACTCATGCCAATAGAGGCTGCCCGGCACAAACTGCAATGTAACGGCGGCTATCATCAACGCCAGGCCCAGCCATTTGCGGAGTAAATAGGGTTTCAGGCAATGATCCATAAATGAAATCAGGATCAGTGCGTAGCACAGTTGGGTAACGTCAGACACGAGTGGCACTCAAGCGTCCTCATCGAATCGATTACGTCTGAAGAACAACTCCACGCCACCGAGAATCGCAAAAAGTGCAATAAGGTGCAGGTCGACGCCGAGCCAGTAGCTGCCTTCCAACGTGAATCTACCGATAAGGCCGCCGAGCAATAACGTCAGGCTTAACCATTTTCGGAGTGTGCTGGGTTTGAGCCGGCGCTCGACCACAACAAAGATGAAGAAGGCGATGAATAGCTGGCTGAATTCTGCCATGGCGTCTTCAACCTTGATTCTTGATGATCATTGAGGACGCTGATCGTTGGGGGCCGATACCCCCACTGACAGATGCCTGGATGCTGACAATTATGTCGCCGGAATGATAAATCGGTAGGTGTGGTTCGGTGAGGGAGGCAGCGGCGGATCCAACGAGGGATCCGAAAACTGGCGTTAGGAGCAGAGTGGCGGCGCCCCCGAAGTAACCTCCGATGACAGCGATTACGTCAAAGCGCTGACTGTTCAATCTATCCGCCTGCTGACGGCTCAACGCTCGAGAAACAGCGACTCTCATCTCACAAACACGGTTACCGGCCTGCATTCTGTCGTAGAGCGCGACGAGCATTGTGTTGACCTGATAGTGCGCCCCCTTCGCCTCGCTGATATGCAACTCGCGCAGCCTCGCGCGATCTTCCGGCAGGACCACAATTTGCGAGACGTGGAAAACAATGCCGAAGTTGCCGGCGTACTCATAGGTTTTTTCGATCTGCACAACAACCTTCCCTGTGTAATACAGACGCGCCAGGCGCACCTCATCGACGTGCAGGGAAAGATGCCCAAATCAACTTCGGGCGTATGTCGTATTGCTCCGGCATGAAGGTAGGACCGATCCCAAATTAGCGATCAGTCCTTACAAAATCTCAGCCAACCTGCTCAAACCGACGACGTTTGAGGAACAGCCCTACACCCAGGGCGACGGCGAAGATCGACAGCAGCCCCAGGTCGGCCCCCAGCAGGCGGGCCTGGCTTGCCGCTACGCAGCCGACCGCGCCAGCGGCCACCAGCGCCAGGCCCAGCCACTTGCGCAGCGGGTAGGGCTTGAGAAAGCGATCGAGCAAAAAGAACAGCACCAGGGCCAGAACCAGCTGGGTAATCTCGGACATGTGCGGCTCCACTCAGGTCTTGATGATCAGGGTCGAAATGGTGCTTTGCGGGCCGATGCCGCCGTTGACCCGCGCTTCAATGCTGACCAGCACGTCGCCGGCATGGTAGGTGGGCAGGATTTCGTTGGCGTACATGCGCACACCGGCACCCACCGGGACGCCGACATAGGGCGAGGCGACGGAGCTGGCGGCGCCGGCGAAGGCCGAGGCGGCGAGGTTGGCGACCTTGGTGCGCTGGGCATTGAGCACGTCGCCCTGCTGGCGGGTCAACGGCTTGGAGATGCCGATCATCATGGTGCACGGCAGGTTTTTGGCGAGCATCTTGTCGTAGACCTCGACCACCTTGCTGTTCACTTCATAGTGAGCGCTTTTCGCTTCGCCAAAATGCAGCTCACGCAGGCGCCCGCGTTCGCTGTCGGTGAGGGTGATCTGCGAGACGTTGAAGACGATCCCGTGTTGGCCCATGTATTGGAAAGTCCCTTCGAACTTCATTGCACGCATCCTTTCGAGGCAAAGGCGGCGATTTTGTACAAGGACCGCCCTCGGTGCAAATCATTCCATCAGGCTTGTGATCAACTCGTGGCTTCGAATGCCGAGTGATAGCTGACCTGGGCCTGTGGCCACCGGCTGGTGTAGCTCCGGGCCTGGAAATACTCGGGCGGTACTCCGGGCAATACCAGCTCCGGGCGCACAACAAAGCCGAAGCGCCCGTAGTAGCCAGGATCGCCCAGCACCACGCAGCCGGCAGCGCCCAATGCTTGCAGGGCCTGCAGCGCCGCGTGCATCAACTGGCTGCCGATACCCTGGCCGTGGCGCTCGGGCGCCACCGAAATCGGGCCCAGGCCATACCAGCCGGTGCTGGCGTCAGACAGGCTGACCGGTGACAAGGCCACATGGCCGATGATGTGCCCCGCCTCTTCGGCCACCAGCGACACCGACAATTGCCCGACGCGGCGCAGGGCGTTGACGATGAAATGTTCGGTGTGGCTTGAGTGGGGTACCTGCTCGAAGGCTGCAGCGGTCAGTTGTTCGATGGCCAGGGCGTCGGCCGGGGTTTCGGGGCGCAGGATCATGGCGTTCTCGGGGGTGTGGGTGAGTATTGGCAGCCAGGCGACGGGGGCTGCGTCGATCAGTGCGCGGCATGCGCTTGCTTGATGCGGTGCAGCAGACGCGAGCGATGCAGGGCGACGCCGAGCTGAGCGGGTTGTAGCGGGGTATCGTGCATGGGCGAAGTTTGCCAGCCAAAGCGTGGGGGCTGCAAATCGGGGGTAGCCTGCCTGACTGAGTCGCCTGGTTTGTGACCGCTTCGCGGTCGATCGCTGGCAAGCCAGCTCCCACAGGGAAGGGTGCATGCCGATCCAATGTGGGAGCCGGACTTGCCGGCGATGGGGCGCGCTAGCGGCCCCGGGGTTTACTTCACCGTCTGCAGGCGCAGATCGCTGTAGTAAAAGGCGTTCTTGTCGGTGCTGGCATTGAAGAAGTAGCCGTAGTCTTCCAGGTAGAACAGGTGATTCACGCGTTTGTACTCGTCACCCTTTACGCCGCAGTCGAGTGCCTTGGCATTGCCACTCAAGCTGGCGTTGAGGGTGTTGGCCGGCAGTTGCTGTTGCACGGTGCACTCGGTGATCTTCAGATCCTTGTCGTACTGGCCAATCACGCTGTTGTTGGTCACCCCTTGCTGTGAATAGCTGAGTTTGCTGCCCACCGCCATGGTCTTCCAGTCACCCTTGAAGCTCAGGCTGGTCAGCGCGCTGCTTTCACTCATGCCGGTAAAGTCGCTTTTGCTTACCAGCGGGATCAATCCGCGCCAGGTGACCTTTTGCGCCTCATAGCCTTTGCCACGCAGGATCAGCACTTGCTGGCGGCTGTTGGCATCGACGGAGAGAAAGTGCTCTTCGCGCATGGGCGACGTCTTGCCTTTCATGGTCGAGGTGCCGACGGTTTCCAGGTAGGTTAGCGGCTGCACCGGCTTGGGCAGTTGCAGGCGCTCGAGGGCGACCATCACCGACGGGCTGACCGGCGGCATCACCCCGGTGACGATCGGTGCCTTGAAGCGCGGGCTGAACGGCGCCAGTTGCGCGAGTTTGTCCGGCGTTGCGCAGGCCAGATCGTACAGCGCCTGGTAATCGGCGTTGCTGCCGGCCACAGGCGCCGGCTTGGGCAGTGACGGGACCATGCCGTCGGTGACCCGGTTGTCGGCATCGACATCGTAGCCGGCCAGCAGGGTGTAGGTGCCGGTGCTGCAGTTGAAGCGGTGATGCTCACGCTTTTGCGCGTAGGGGGCGTTGTACGGCAGGTCGAGGAGGATGCTCGGCTGGTCGAAGGCGGCCCACAGGCTGACCTCGTCGCCGATTTTGGCGATGCTGTTGCGCTCGACCAGCACCCATGGCTCGCCCTCTTCACCTTTAAGCTTGCGCCAGTCGGGCTTTGCTTGAGCCTTGCAGGCCTGGGCGAAGCTGGGGTTATTCAGCAGGGTGGCATGGTAGCGAGCCGGCATCGGCTGCGGTGGGGCATAGCCGCTGGTGCTTTTGAAGTAGGCACGCTGGTCGGCGTCCAGGTACATGATCGCCACATTCGGCTCGATGCACGAGGCTTCGAGCTGGAAACTGCGATCACTCAGGCCGTTGTTGGCCGGTACCTTGATCTGGAAACTCAGCACATCGCCTTCGCGATACAAACTGTTGGCCGACAGCGGCTGGGCGAGCATGTTGCCGATGTACTGGTCGAGGCTGTCCTTGGAAGGCGTCGCGCAGCCCGTGAGGGTCGCGGCTGCCAGTGTGGTGATGATCAGACGTTGCACAACAAGCTCCGGTGAATCCATTCAAGGTGGCGGCATTGTAGCGAAACTTGTCTTGGGTGCCTTGGGCAATTCGCGCTTGTGCCGGGTCTTGTCGTAGGCACTGATGATGGTTGTGGCCACGGCGTCATCGACCTCTTCGCCGTGCAAAAAGGCATCGATCTGCGCGTAGCTGACGCCGTAGACCTGCTCGTCGGCCAGGCCCGGGCGTAGCTCTTCAAGGTCGGCGGTCGGCACCTTGTGTACCAGGTGTTCAGGCGCACCGAGGGCGGCGGCGATGGCCCGCACCTGGCCTTTGCCCAGCCCGCTCAGCGGCGCCAGGTCGCAGGCGCCGTCACCGAACTTGGTGAAAAAACCCATCACCGCTTCGGCGCCATGGTCGGTGCCGATCACCAGGCCATGGCGGGCATTGGCCAGGGTGTACTGAGCGAGCATGCGCAGGCGTGCCTTGACGTTGCCGAGGACAAAATCCCGCTGGCTGTCAGCCAGTGTGGCCAGTTGCGGCAGTTGCCCGGCCAGGCCCTGAACGCCATCGGCAATGTTCACCGTCACGCACTCATCGGCGCCGACAAAGGCCAGGGCCGCCTGGGCATCGGGCTCGTCATGCTGGGTGTTGTGCGGCAGGCGCATGGCGATGAAGCGGTAGCCGTTGTCGGCCTGTTCGCTGCGCAATTGCTCGACCGCCAACTGCGCCAGGCGCCCGGCGGTGGAGGAGTCGACGCCGCCACTGATGCCCAGCACCAGCACTTTCAGGCGCGCTTCGAGCAGGGTCTGTTTGATGAAGTCGATGCGCTGGCGGATCTCACTCGCCACTGCAGCACCGTCTGCGAAGGGCGCCACCACGCCCAGGGCCTGGGCAATCTCGATCTGACGACTGTTCATGTGCTGCTCCTTCACTGGCCTTCAACCTTGAACACGTGCTTGAGGTAGCTGACGAAGTTCTCGTCGCGGCATTGGGTCTTGCCCGGGCTGTCGGAGATCTTCGCCACCGGCGCGCCGTTGCAGGCGGTCATCTTGATCACGATGTTCATCGGCTCAACACCTGGAATGTCGCAGGTCAGGTTGGTGCCGATGCCGAAGCTGACGTTGATCCGCGGGCTGAGCTCGCGGTACAGGTGCAGGGTCTTGGCGAAGTTCAGGCCATCGGAAAACACCAGGGTCTTGCTTTTGGGGTCGATACCGAGTTTTTCGTAGTGGGCGATGGCCTTGTTGGCCCAGAGCAACGGGTCGCCGGAGTCGTGGCGCAGGCCGTCGAACAGCTTGGCAAAGTACAGGTCGCAGTCCTTGAGGAAGGCGTCCATGCCGATGCAATCGGTCAGGGCGATGCCCAGCAACCCGCGGTATTCCTTGACCCAGCATTCCAGCGCGGCGACCTGGCTGTCGATCAGTCGCGGGCCCAGTTGCTGGTGGGCCATGAACCATTCGTGGGCCATGGTGCCGATCGGCTTGATGTCCAGCTCGCGGGCCAGGTGCACGTTGCTGGTGCCGACAAAACGCCCCGGGAAGTCCTGCTTGAGGGTGTGTACCACGTGCTCCTGGACCCGGTAGGAAAAGCGCCGGCGGGTGCCGAAGTCGGCCAGTTGCAGGCCGGCCAGTTCCGCTGGCGAAGCCTCGGCCTTGAGCCAGTCGAGTTTCTGGTACAGGCGCTCGCCGACCTGCTCCATCACCACTTCACGGTAGCGGTAGCGGTTGCGCACTTCCGAGACGATTGCCAGCAACGGGATCTCGTAGAGGATCACGTGCAGCCAGGGTCCGCGCAGGCGGATTGCCAGTTGCCCGGCGTCATCGATGCCAACGTGCACGTAGCGCAGGTTGAAGCGGAACAGGCTGAGAAAGCGGATGAAGTCCGGCTTGATGAAGGGGATGCGCCCCAGGTACGCCAGTTGATCCTGAGTGATCGAGACCTCGGCCAGTTGCTCGATCTGGTAGCGGATCTCGGCCAGGTACGGGGTCAGGTCTTCGCTGTTGCGGCAACGGAATTCCCATTCCACCTCGGCGTTGGGGTAGTTGTGCAGTACCGCCTGCATCATGGTGATTTTGTAGAAGTCGGTGTCCAGCAGGTTCTGGATGATGCTTGGGCCGAAGACGCTCTCGCTCATGTTCATGCTCCCTTGAATGCGTTCAGTTGCTGGTCGAGGCTGGCGAGGTCGGCGCAGGCGATCACACCGTGCCCGGTCATCTCGGCCAGGGCCTCGGCGCCGCCCTGGGCGCAAATCGCCCGGCACGCCGGTTGATAGAGAAACACCTGCAAGCCTGCAGCCTGCAATTGCAGGGCGGTGTTCTTGACGCAGAAATCCAGGGCCAGGCCGCCGACGATCACCGCCTGCACGCCATGCACCTTGAGGTATTCGATGACTCCGGTGGAGCGGCGGTTGGCCAGGTCGTGGTAGCAGGCGCCGTAAGGGTGCAGGTCGGGCTCGATGCCTTTCCAGACGAAGAAGTCGTAATCGATCGGCGCGGGCAGGCCGGCCAGCAGCTCGAAGCCCGGCGTGCCCGGTACGCAGTGGCTGACCCAGGTCAGGTCGGCGTTGGCCATGCCCAGCGGCTGCAGCATCTCGGCGTGGCTGCTGACCACCCAGGCGGCTTTTGGCGTGTGCGCATCCTTGCTGCCGATGCGCAGGCTGGCGCGTTCGGCCATGGCGTTGAGGGCCGGGGCGATCTCGGCGCCGCCGGGTACCGGTAACTCATTGGGGGCGTTGTCGGTGAAGCTGTTCTGGGCGTCGACATCGAAGCTGGCGATTTTCATGCGGTGCCTCCTGCGCTGGGTGTGGACACATAATTCACTAGGTGTAATATGTATGTCAACCGCTTTTTCTTTTTCACAAGCAATCATGGTGGATATAGTATGCATAGTGAAATATATGAGTCGGCTCCGGTACGGTTTCGCCTGGCGGTCTACGGTGGGGCCTTTGACCCGCCGCACCCCGGGCATTTGAGCGTGATCACCCGGGCGCTGCAGTGGGCCGAGCAGGTGCTCGTGGTGCCCAGTTACCGGCATGCCCATGGCAAGCGCATGGTCGACTTCGACCTGCGCTGGCGCTGGTTGCAGCGGCTGATCGCGCGCCTGGATAACCCGCGGGTCAGTTGCTCGGCGGTGGAGCGCGAGCTGGGCGGCGAGGGCGGGGCGGTGTACAGCTATGATTTGCTCTGTGCCTTGAGCGAGCGCAGCGGTATTGCCCGCGCTGATATCGCCCTGCTCATCGGCGAGGATAACCAGGCCAATGTCGCGGGCTTTTACCGAGGCCAGGAACTGCTGGCAGACTTCGGCCTGCTGGTAGCCGAGGAGCAACTGGGCGTGCACAGCTCGGCGATCCGCGCCGGCCTGCGCAGTGGCCAGGCGCTGCCGGCGGCCTGGTGCCTGGCCGACATCGTTGACGAGTTTGAGGTGTATAGGAGTCCACAGTGAGTGCTGCAGAAGTACTGGCCAGCGTCGACATCGTCGCGTTGCGCCTGCATCCCGAAAGCAAACAGCTGCAAGTGTTGCTCTACCGGCGCGAGCGCGCGCCCCACGAAGGTGAATGGGCGCTGCCGGGGGTGATCGTCAACGGCCGCACCCCGGACAACACCCTGGCGGCCGCGGCGGACCGGGCGATGAGCGAAAAAGCGCGGGTTTTGCCGCGTCACCTGGAACAGGTGGGCACCGAAGGCAACGCCTTTCGCGACCCGCGCGGCTGGTCGATGAGCACCTACTACCTGGCCTTGCTCGGCCCGCAGGTCGAGGCGGGCAGCGAGCAGCTGTGCTTTGTCGACGTCGCCAGCGTCATCGGCCGCAAGCGGGTGCTGCCGTTCGACCATAACCTGCTGGTGCAACTGGCCTGCGAGCGCCTGGCCTCCAAGGCGGTGTACACCAACCTGCCGCTGTACCTGGCGCCGGAGCGATTCACCGTGCTCGACGCCCTGAACGCGGTGCAGGCTTGCCTGGGTCACCCGGTCAACAACACCTCCCTGCGCAAGCGCCTGGAGCGCATGAAGGACGAAGGCTGGATTCGCGACACCGGCGAAAAGAACTTCCCGAAAATGGGCCGGCCGCAGCAACTGTTCGAACACACGCCAAAAGCCGAGACGCCGTTCGTGTTTGACCGTAGCCTGTTGCCCGAGCGCTCTGGCGCCTGAGCCAAAACACAAAAAGGGACATCACATGCCGAACCTGGAATGGCTTGAACAGCACATGCAGCACTGCGACACCTTCGCTGAGCGGCTGTACCGGCAGTTCAGCTACGAATACGCCGGTATCCCGCTCAAGCAATGGCAGCGCGAGTTTGCCGAGGGCCAGCGCAACGGCGACTGGCAATGCCTGGTGGCGCTGCACGATGGCCGCTTGCTTGGCGGTGCGGCGCTGGCTCGCGACGACTTGCCCGGGCGCCCGGAGCTTGGGCCCTGGCTTGCGTGTGTGCTGGTTGAACCGCAAGCGCGCGGGCAAGGCCTGGCGGAAAAACTGATTGAAGGAATCTGCCAGCAGGCCCGGGAGCGCGGCGTGGCCACCCTGTACCTGCACACCCATGACCAGAGCGCGTACTACGCCAAACGCGGCTGGAGCGTGCGCGAGCAGTTCGAGGCGTGGGGCAAGGCGCAGTGGTTGATGTCGCGGGAGTTGCTTGGCCAGTAGGCCCTTAGCTTCGCAGGTAGCTGTCGTGTAGGTCTTTGAGTGGCCGAGCAACCTTTAGGGCCTGCTCAACCGCCATGAGCTCCCGACCTTCCAGCGTGCGCCGGCCAAACGAATAGAAAGCGCCGCCCGGGTCGACATGCGCCGAGAACAGCCCGAAAACCTCATCGCCTGTCACCTCGAGCAGCAGATCCATATGCGCTTCAAACGGCGTGCAGGCACTCAGGTAGGTCAGCCCCCCGACCACCGCGCTGGCACTCCAGCAGGCTTCTTCCAGGGCAATGATCGGCCCTTGTTCTGTAGCGATTTGCCCCAGCGACCAGGCGCTCTGCTCGCGTGGCAGCGACCTGAGCATGGGCAGTAGTTGCTCGCTACCAAGGATGTCGAGTTCATGGCTGTCGCCCCTGCTGCAGAGCACCTTTGCCTTGAGCAAATAGCTCTGGGCAATTTCCGAAGGCTGTTCGCTCCAGCCATTGATGGCGGACAGCGGCGGGCACCATAGCAGTTGCACGGTCTCGCCAGCCTGCACAGCATAGTGCCGGTCGAACTGCGCCCAGGTCTTGTCGCCGGCTTTCGGCACAATGGCCTGCAGGTCAAGGGTCGGCGCGCTGTAGTCAATGCCGGGCACGTTGCGCCAGCTTGAGGGCCAGCAGGTTTTCAGGGGGGGAGGCATCAGATCGGTTTGCTGGTTGGCCAAGGGTAGTACGGATGCTAATGAGTGGTTAGCATTGCTGTCCACTTCGCAAGGATCGCCGATGAACATCTTCAAAAAACTGCTCGACGCATTTAAACAGCCAGCGTCCCAGGAAACCCCGCCAATCCTGCAAGCTGAAGCCGACAACCAGGCCGCCAGGCTTGCCAGCGAAGCCTGCCTGGATCGTCACTGGAGCAGTGTCGGCACAGTGGAGCGCGATGTCCTGGCTTACCTCATCAGCCCCAGCTTTGCCGGTGGTCCGCACTGGCCCTCGACCCGCCAGGCCTACCGCGTGGTGCGCCGTGGCGACTCGATCATCCTGGCAACCGAAGGCTTGTCCGACCCGTTCGACGATGACCAGGGGCAGGGCAATGGTTTCGAGATGGAGTTGTTCGTCGAAACCCCGGACATTCCCGAACATGCCCGTGGGCCGTTGGGCGAAGTCGACCCGTTCAAGCGCAGCTGGGCCTTCGAGCTGATCGAGAACATCGCCAAGACCGTGGCCGATGCCGGTGGCATCACCCAGCAGTTGGAGCGCTACGGCGCGCTGTCCCTGGAGCTGCCCGGGTTCAGTGAATCGCACCACATAGCCAGTCAGGTGCCCAAACACTTCGTCACCGACGACGACAGCATCGGTGTACTGTTGGGCGGCCCGGCGCCAGACTTCCCGACCCGCCTTCAAGACATGCCGCTATCGCCCGTCACCTTGGTACCGGTGGTGCTGATCACCGCGGCGGAGCTTGAGTACATCCGCGCCGGCGGCGGCGCGGCTCGTGCCGATCTGGTCAGCCGCCTACAGGCGGCCGGAGTGGGGCATGTCAGCAGCCTGCAGCGCGCCAGCGTGGTGTGATGCGGCCGTTTCAGTCAACACATCAATTATTGCCCGACTTGCGACCGCTACGCGTTCGATCGCTGGCAAGGCCAGCGCCCACAAGGTTTACGCTGCTCTGCGGATCAAGCGCCCTGACGGCGCATGGTCAGGATCGCCGCGCCAAAGCAGATAAACGTCGAACCCACCACCCGGCTGACCCAGCGTGAGAACGCCGGCCGGGTCAGGACGCCCTTGGCCCGCGAGGCGAGGGCGGCGTACAGGCTTAGCGAGGTCAGCGACAAGGCCATGAAGATCGCCGTAAGGATCAGGAACTGCGGCAGCAGCGCGGCGCTCTGGTCGATGAACTGCGGGAACAGCGCGGTGAAGAACATCGTTGCCTTGGGGTTGGTGGCAGCGGTGAGGAACGCCGATTTGTACAGCTTCAAGCGCGATGGCTTGACCTGTTCCTGGCCTGCGGCAACGTCGCTCGCCAGCATCGGGCTCTTTTTCATCAGCTGTTTGGCACCGAGGTAGAACAGGTAGCCGGCGCCGAGGATCTTCACCGCGTTGAACAGCCATTCGGAGCTGGCCAGCAGGGCACCCAGGCCGAGCATGGCCGCCGCTGACAGGCAGAACAGCCCGCTGGCATTGCCCAGTGAAGACCACACCGCGAAACGCGGCCCATAGGCCAGGCTGTTGTTGATCGCCATCAGCGTGGCGGGGCCAGGGCTGGCGATGGCAATCGCGGCAACCAGGGTGAAGGCAAGCAGTGCGTGAAGATCCATTTTCAGGCTCTAGAAGGTGGAGTAGGCACAGAATGTAACAGGATCAGCCACCGCTCTGCTCGGCAAACCACTGCATCACCAGCGCACACGCCGGATGCCCGGCCCCTGCAGCTTGCAGACACAGCGAATAGACCCCGCCGGTTTTCAGCGGCTGGCCGAACGGCACGATCAGCACGCCGCGATCGATCGACTCCTGCGCCAGGGTCAGGTCGGTCATCGCCACCCCCAGGCCACGCGCTGCCGCATCCAGGGCCAGTTCGTCGAGGTTGAAGGGCAGGTGCCGGTAATCCGCCAGCGCCTTGTTACCCCGCGCCGCCAGCCATTGGCTCCAGGTCTGCTGGTCGGTGGAGCCATGGAGCAAGGCGAAGCGGCTCAGGCCGGCCTCTGAGCCCAGCCCCAGGCCGGGTTTGCACACCGGCACCAGGGTTTCCTCGAACAGCGTCGTGCAGGCAGGATCGCTGGACGGCGCCGGCAGGTAAACGATGTAGGCATCGCTTTCACTGCCCGGCTCGACAAGCTCTGTGGCCACGGTCTCGATCGCCAGCGAGATGTCCGGGTGCAAGCGATAGAACTCGTTGAGCCGCGGCAGCAGCCAGCGCACCGCCAGCGACACATGCATGCGGATGCGGAACGGGCGCTGTTGCGGCGACAGGCGTTGTTCAAGGCTTTGCAGTTGCTCGAGAATGCTCCGCGCGCTGGCCAGCACCTGCTCGCCCTCGGCGGTGAGCTGCAGGCTGCGGCTGCTGCGCACGAACATGGCCACGCCAAAGTGGCTCTCCAGCAACTGGATCTTGCGGCTCACCGCGCTCTGGGTCAGGCACAGGCGGTGCGCGGCCTGGGTGAAGCTGCCGGCATCGGCAACGGCGACCAGCGCCTGCAGGGCTTGCAGCGAAGGCAGGTGGCGAACTTTATCCATGCGTTTTTCGAATGCCCCGATGAATTTATAACGTTGGCTGAATCGGCATAGACCTTTTAGATTCTGGCCATGGCAACCGCCACCAGCATAAAACGTCCATGCGCTGTGTGCATACAGGTCGAGAGGTAATGCATGAAAAACCAATGTGGCTGGATTGCCCTGGCGGGCAGTTCACCGGCACGCGCTCGGCTGAGCGGCGCACAAAAAGCCGACTGGCTGGTGATCGGCGCCGGCATCACCGGGCTCAGCGCCGCCCATGCCCTGGCCGAGATGCACCCGCAGGCGCGGGTTGTCGTGGTCGATCGCCAGAGCGCTGCGCAAGGCGCGTCGGCGCGCAATTCCGGTTTTGTCGTCGCCCATGAGCACCCGGCAGACAGCGAACTGCTGGGGCGCCCGGGCTTTGCCGACTACGAAATCGACACCACGATCGGCCAGGCCGCCAGCAACGAAGTGCGCCAGCGCATCGCGCGCCACAACATCGACTGCGAGTTTCGTGACGACGGCTACTTTTTTGCGGTCAACGACCCAGACAAACTCAGCCAGGTCGAAGCCAAGCTGGCAACCCTGCGTGCCGTGGGTGCCGAGGCGCAGTTCCTGCAAGGCGCGGCGCTCAAGCACAGGCTTGGTAGCGGTCATTACCAGGCAGCGATCTGGTGCGCCAACGGCAATGCCTTGCTGCAACCGGCCAGGTACGTGAAAGGCTTGCTCGATGCATTGCCAGCCAGTGTCACGCTGTACGAAGACACCGATATCAGCGGCCTTGAGCGCCTCGGCCAGGGCCGGATTCGCGCCAACAGCGCCGATGGCAGTATCGAAGCCAGGCAGGTGCTGGTGTGCCTGAATGCTTTTATCCCGCGTGCCGGCATCGACCACAGCGCCACCTTTGCCATGGAGCTCAGCGCCAGCCTCACCCGGCCGATGACCGACGCCGAGTTCCGCGCCATCGGCAACGTCGAGCCCTGGGGCGTGCTCTCGACCCGGCCGCTGGGCGCCACAGTACGCCTGACTCCGGACCGCCGGATGATGATCCGCAACACTGCCGAATACCGTGCCCGCGACCTCAACCCGAGTGAACTGGCCCAGCGTCAGCGGCACCACCTGCGCGGCCTGCAGCGGCGCTTTCCGTGGTTTGGCGCCGAAGACATCCAGTTCACCTGGAGCGGCCACCTCAGCGCCTCGCGCTCCGGCCAGCCGTATTTCGCCCGGGTCGAGGAGGGCGTGTTTGCCGTGGCCGGCTGCAATGGTTCGGGTGTCGCCCGCGGCACCCTGTGGGGGCGCTTGCTGGCAGAGCTTGCCAGCGGCCAAAGCTCACCGCTGCTGACCTCGGTCATGGCCCGCGCACAACCCGGCTGGCTGCCGCCCAAACCGCTGCTCGACATCGGTGCCATGCTGCGTATGCGCGTGGAAGCGCTGCGAGCCAGGACCGAAATCTGACCCACCTAGCCCAACAAAAACAAAGCTCGCCAAAAGGTGATTGATCATGCCATTCAAAGCCCTGCCCCTGTTTGCCTTGCTCGCCACCTGTGCCACTGCCGCCCAGGCGGTAGAAGAAGTGAACATCTCCAACTGGAACGGCTACATCGCCGACGACACCTTGCCCAGCTTCACCAAGGCGACCGGTATCAAGGCCACCTACGACATTCATGACAGCAACGAGGTGCTCGAGTCCAAGCTGATGACCGGCAACACCGGCTATGACGTGGTCAGCCCCTCCAACCACTTCATGTCGCGGCTGATCAAGGCCGGGGCGATCCAGCCCCTGGACCGCAGCCAGTTGCCCAACTGGAAGAACCTCGACCCGCTGCTGATGAAAAAGCTCGAGGTCAACGACCCGGGCAACCAGTACGGTTTTCCCTACATGTGGGGCACCGCCGGTATCGGCTACAACGTCGAGAAGATCAAGGCGATCTTCGGCAGCACCGACGTCACCCGTTCGTGGAAGCTGTTCTTTGACGAAGAGAGCATCAACAAGCTCAGCCACTGTGGCGTGGCGATCATCGACAACCCGACGCAGATCCTGCCGATCACCCTCAACTACCTCGGCCTGCCGCACCACAGCCACACACCTGCGCACTACAAGCAGGCCGAGCAGGCGCTGCTGAAGATCCGCCCCTATGTGCAGTACTTTCATGCCTCCAAGTACATCAGTGACCTGGCCAACGGCAATATCTGCGCGGTGATCGGCTTCAACGGTGACGTGGTCCAGGCCGCGGCCAGCGCCAGGGAAGCCAACAATGGCATCGAGATCGCCTATTCGATCCCGGAGGAGGGCTCGACCCTGTGGATGGACATGCTGGTCATCCCCAAAAGCGCGCCCCATGAGAAAAACGCCTACGCCTACCTCAACTACCTGCTCGACCCGCAGGTGATCGCCAACGTCAGCAACAGCATCCACTACGCCAACCCTAACAGCGCGGCGGATGCGTTCCTGGCGCCGGCGGTCAAGGACGATGCGGCGATCTATCCACCCAAGCGCGTGATGGAAAAACTCTTCACCGTCGAAGACCTGCCGCCGGCCATCGCCCGCCTGAGCACGCGGCTGTGGACCAGGCTCAAGTCCAACACCTGAGCCCTCGAGGCGCTGTCAGGTCTTGGCAGGCGCCTGCAATGAGGCCATGTCGATGACGAAGCGGTAGCGCACATCGGAGCGCTCCATGCGCTCGAAGGCCTCGTTGATCTGCTCCATGCGGATCATTTCGCAGTCGGGCAGGATGTTCTTCTTGGCGCAGAAATCGAGCATCTCCTGAGTCTGGGCAATCCCGCCAATCGGCGAGCCGGCCAGGCGCCGGCGGCCGAGGATCAAGGGTACGGTCTGTTGCTCGTCGATCGGCCCGACCTGGCCGACGATCACCAGGGTGGCGTCGATGTCGAGCAAGGCCATGTAGGGCGAAACGTCGTGGCGCACCGGGATGGTGTCGATGATCAGATCGAAGCTTGAACGGGCGCTGGCCATGGCCTTGGCGTCGGCGGACACCAGCAGCTGGTCGGCACCCAGGGCCAGGGCGTCGGCGAGCTTGTCGGCGCTGCGGCTGACCACGGTGACATCGGCGCCCATGCCAGCAGCCAGTTTCACCGCCATATGGCCCAGGCCGCCCAGGCCCAGCACCGCCACCCGGCTGCCGGGGCCCACATTCCAGGTGCGCAGCGGCGAGTAGGTGGTGATCCCGGCGCACAGCAGCGGCGCCGCCTTGGCCAGGTCCAGGCCTTCGGGCACGCGCAGGACGAATTCCTCGCGCACCACAAGGTGCTTGGAGTAACCGCCGTAGGTCGGCGCCCTGGTGATGCGGTCCAGGCCATTGTAGGTCTGGGTGTTGGTCTCGCGGCACAGTTGTTCTTCGCCCTTGCGGCATTGGTCGCACTGCTGGCAGGAGTCGACCATGCACCCCACCGCCACGGCGTCGCCGACCTTGTAGCGTTTCACCTCGCTGCCGATTGCCGTGACCCGGCCGACGATCTCGTGCCCGGGCACGATCGGGTAGCGGCTGATGCCCCAGTCGTCGCGGGCCTGGTGCAGGTCGGAGTGGCACACCCCGCAGTAGAGGATCTCCATGGCTACGTCGTTGGCACGCAGCTCGCGGCGTTCGAACGGGAAGGGGGCGAGGGGCGCGTCGGGCCGTTGCGCTGCATATCCGATGGTGTACATAGGCACCTCTGAAGGTTACGGACGGAGGGCAAGCTCAGCGCTTCAATATAGCTACCCGGGCGACTTTTGCCGGCCGTAGCCTCAGGCGACCAATGGTGGCGTTATGTCAGTGAAGCGGTTTGACAGGGTATTCACCGTGGCTATGATCCAGAAACAGCCCATGAGCAGGGAGCACAGGGCATGAGCACCGTTTCAGTTGTGCCGATCATCGATATATCGGAAAGCATGAGCCAATATGGGCACGTCGAGCAGGCGCTGATCGACACCCAGGCGTTCCTGCGCCTGCACAAGGCCGGCGACAAGCTCGCGGTGGTCGCCTGTGACCACAAGGCGCGCACGGTATTCACCGGCAACGGCGGCCTGGCCACGGTCGACCCGCTGCTCAACATCACCGCCAGCGCCGCCACCGCGGTCGCCGGGCTGGCCTTTGACGGGCTGTCCAGCGCCATCGGCCTGGGCTTGCAGCACAGTCGCAGTTTTCTCGACGCCTCGCGGCTGTCCCGCGCCTGCGTGCTGCTCAGCGACGGCCAGCACAACGACGGGCCGTCACCGCTGGAGGTGCTGCCGATCTACCCGGTGATGGCCTGCGCCCTCGGCCCGCAGGCAGACCAGCACCTGTTGCAGCAGATTGCTCAGCGCACCGGTGGTCGCTACTTCTATGCGCCGCGGGCGGTGGACTTGATGAAGGTCTACAACCAGATCCGCGCCTCCAGTGCCAGGGCGGCGTTGCTGAACAACCAGTTGTGCGATATCGCCCAGCATGGCTACCAGTTGATTCCGGTGGTGATCGGCCAGCGCCCGGGTGCTGCGCAGTTGTCGCTGGTGTGGTCGCGCCGCGAAGTCAGCTACACCAGCGCCAGCCCGCGCGGCAATCAGCTCTCAGTAAGCCTGGTCGACCCCAGCGGCGCCGTCAGCCTGCGGGCGCCGAGCATCATCGGTGCCGGTTTTGTCATCTTCAATATTCCCCAGCCGGCACCGGGGCAATGGTACCTGCAGGTCGAGTTCGCCGGCAGCGGGCAATCGATCAGTTGCACCGCCGGGGCGTTGCAGCACGGGGCAACGGTGCGCAGCGGCCTGGCCGACATCCGTCTGAGCGTGGAGATGGCCGCGCGGCACACGGCCGGCCAGCCGCTGTCGCTGACGGTGCACCTGGAGGCCGGTGGCGAAGTGCTCAGCAATGTCCGCGCCCATGCCATCGTGCAGGGGCCGACCATCAGCCTGGCCGACGCCCTGGTCAAATACGACGACCAGCTCTACACCGTGCAGGCGCTGCCGTTCGACCGCGCCCAGGGCATCGCCGAACCCCTGGCGCGCCTGGCGGCGCTGCGTCATACCTTGCTGCCGGAACTGGACATCCTCGCCCATCAGGAGCGGGTGGTGCATCTGGGCAGCGGCGCCGGTCAACTCGGTACCTGGCTCGACACCCCGGTGCCAGGCTCCTACAGCGTGCAGGTAGTGGTCAGCGGTGAAAGCCAGGCTTCAGGACCGTTCCAGCGTTGTGAGCTGGTCAGTGTGCTGGTGACTTAAGTAGCATCACTGAGCGCCGTTGCAGGCCCACCAGTAGAAGGCGGCCATCTCTACGTCAGCAGGCGTCCATTGCTGATAGTGCCCGCTAGCGGCGCACTGGAAGTAATGGCCGGTGGCGTTCATGGCAGCGGCAATACCGTCGAGCAGCGGAAGATAAGCGTCGATGTAGTGGTTCAGATTGTGGTTGAGGTCTGGCGCGTTGAATGTTTCCAGGCGGGAACGATCATGATTTGCGGTGCTCCATCTGCGTAGAAATTCGGTTTGCACACCTGGGGGGGACAAGGAGTTGGTGAAGTAGGAGGCATGGCGGTCGACAGCGGCACCTTTCACTGGCTGGCAGAACCGGTAGATTTTCGACGCAATCACCAGGCTTACTCCCGGCAGTTGGCAAAGCGCGTGCAAGCCAGCGGTTAGAGAGTTTGGTGACGAGCAAAGCTGCAAGGCATTTTGCATCAGCAGTCGCTCATGAGCTGTAGCTTGAGCGATCAACTGGTGAATGTTGGCCTGGTTCCCTGCCCAGGCCGAGACATTCAGGACAATCAAATGTGCTGTTGTTGGGGTAAGCGGATTTAGCCAAGCGGCGACCTGGGACTCCAGGTTGATGATGCGTTGCTGGCTGCAGGCATTACTGTCGTGTAGCGGCCAGGCGTAGCCGTGGCGTGCTGTAAGCAGCAGGTCTACCAACACCGGACTGGGTGACCAAATACCTGCGTTGTGCGTAACAAAACTGCCTGCAGGCAAACTTGGTGCCGAGAGTGGAGGGGGCATTGAAACTCCGCAGTTGAGGCGTGTAGCTACAGATGGATTGATTCGGGGCGGGCTTCGACTGCTCCCGGGCGCTCCCAGGATAGCGCTGGCTGGGTGCGTACCAGATCGAGTCGGGTCCCGCTGAGACGATAGCTGTTCAGATGTTTGAACCAGCGGTCGCCGCTGTCCTTCTCGAAGGTAACGATGAACAGCAACAGTGATTCGTCGGCCTGTTGCCATTCGCTCTGAGCCTTTTCGAGCACAGATTCAAGCGCCGCAGCATTGCAATAGGAGATAAAGGTCGAAAACAGCGGCTGGTCTTTTCGAGCATGCAGTTTGCGGATTTCGTTGACGGTATCCTTCTGCGCTTCGATCCATTCCCATTCAATGTTCGAGACGACCTGACCATTGGGATAGGACATTACTGCATCGAGGCGACCGTTTTTTTCGTACAACGTGCGCGCTCCCAGCAGACTGCCACATTCGCGCACCACGAAGCCCACATGGGCTGTCCAGTTTGCCGGGTTGGTGTACTGGCCTGTGACGACGGGGAAGTCCTTGTACCAGTGGCAATTGAACAGAGTCATGAAGTCTTGTTCGATCTGTTGCATGCAACCCGCTCCATGGGGGATGAAAGGCATAGATGCTACTAAAAGGCCATCATCTCATCCAGAGATGTTTACTCCACTTAATTTATTGCACCTGTCGTTCGTTCTCTTGAAAGCCACCGTACGCCATTGGCGTGACGGGCCCAATCAATCGAGGAGACAGGCAATGACATCGGTATTCGACCGCGAAGACATCGTGTTCCAGGTGGTGGTCAACCACGAAGAGCAGTATTCGATCTGGCCCGACTACAAGGCGATCCCGGCGGGCTGGCGGACCGTGGGCAAAAGCGGCCTGAAAAAAGAATGCCTGGCCTACATCGACGAAGTCTGGACCGATATGCGTCCTTTGAGCCTGCGCCAGAAGATGGCCGAAACCGCTGCGGCGCAGTAAGGGGCGGCCGTGTCTGCATTGACCCTGCTGTGCCTGCCGTATTCCGGCGCCAGTGCCATGGTCTACAGCCGCTGGCGGCGCAAGCTGCCGGCCTGGTTGCAGGTGCGCCCGGTGGAACTGCCCGGGCGCGGCGCGCGCCTGGGCGAGCCGCTGTTGACCGACATGCAGGTGCTGGCCCGCCAGCTGGCCAGCGAGCAACGGCTGGCGGCCAGCCAGCCGTATGCCTTGCTCGGCCACAGCCTGGGCGCCTTGCTGGCCTTCGAGCTGGCCCACGAGCTGCAGGCGCTGGGCTGTCCGCCGCCGGTGGCGCTGTTCGCCTGCGGCACGGCCGCGCCCACCCGGCGTGAAGACTACGACGGCGGCAAGTGGCGCGAGCCCAAGAGCGATGAAGTATTGATCGACGAGTTGCGCACCTTGCAAGGCACGCCGGAAGAGGTGCTGGCCAATCAGGAGCTGATGAGCCTGACCCTGCCGGTGCTGCGCGCCGATTTCCTCTTGTGCGGACGCTACGTATATCGCCAGCGCCCGCCGCTGCGTTGCCCCGTGCATGTGCTCGGCGGGGAAGACGACAAGGCCAGCGAAGAGCAACTGCTGGCCTGGCGCCAGGAGAGTGTCGGCGACTTCTCGCTGGAGATTTTCCCCGGTGGCCACTTCTTCATTCACGAGCATGAAGCGCGCGTGCTCGGCGTGCTCAGCGCTGCCCTGGAGCCCCATCGGCTGTCGGCTTGAGCATTGACGCAGCGCGGTCTGATGGGCGAGCCTTGGGCTTTACCCGCAACCCAGGGGCAGAGGATGTTGATCAAGCCGAATCAGGCCAGCTTGCTGGTCATCGATGTTCAGGAAAAACTCATTGGCGCGGTCAGCGACCCGGCCGGCACCCTCGCACGCACCCGCTGGCTGTTGGCGGCGACCGCTACCCTGGGCCTGCCGACGGTGTTTTCCGAACAGTATCCCAAGGGCCTGGGGCCGACCGTGGCGCAGCTCAAGGAGGCTTCGCCCGGCGCTGCGGTGGTCGAGAAACTGCACTTTTCCTGCGTGGCTGCCGAGTGCCTGCCGGCAGCGCTGCTGGCCCGCGAGCAGGTGATCGTCTGCGGCATGGAAACCCATATCTGCGTCTTGCAAAGCGTGCTCGGCCTGCTGGAGCTGGGTAAGCAGGTGTTCGTGGTCGAGGATGCCTGCGACTGTCGCGGTGCCCACAACCGTGACGCCGGCATTGCCCGCATGCGCGCCGCCGGGGCGCAGATCGTCACCCGCGAGATGGTGGTGTTCGAATTGATGGGCAGTTCGGCCCATGAACAGTTTCGCCACATCAGCAAGACCTACATGGTGGGCGAACAGCCGTGAGCGCTACACCTTCGATGCTGTATGTGGTGATGCTCGGCGGCAAGCACCCGCGGGCCAGGATCGAGGTGCACGATGTGGCCTTTGTCGTCGGGCCGTCGCTGGCGGCCTGTTACCCGCAGTTGCGCGAGCAGTGGTTCGGCAGCGCCAAGGGCCTGCATATCGACTCCTGGCTTGAGGTCGACGGGGTAGAGGGCTTCAAGCTGGGCTGGTCGGACCTGCAACCGGCGCCGGGCGAGCCGCGCCTGTACTTCATCAACCTTGGCGGTTACGAGCCGGGCTGCTTTGGCGAGGCGCATCACTACCTGCTGGTGGTCGCCAGCAACAAAGAGCAAGCCAAGGCCAAGGGCAAGCAGCAGATGGCCCGGCACTGGAGCAAACCGCACACCGACGCGTTGCTGGATGTCGACGACTGCGTGGCGGTCGACCAGGTCGGCGGGCGCTATGTGACGCTGCAGCCGGGGCCGCACGCAGCCTTGGCCCAGTACAGCGACTACATCATCCTGTCCTGAGCCGCAGGTGGTGGTGTTGCGCGCTGCTGTGCATTACAGTGCGCGCCACTTCATTACTTACAGGATGTTCAGATGAAACCGCGTGCATTGCTGACTATCGGCTCGACCCTGGCCCTGGCCTGCCTGCCGTTGTTTGCCCAGGCCCAGGCCACCGTTGCCCAGGTCTTCAATGGTGAAATGCTCGGCACCAACCTCAAGTACTTCGAGTCGGTCGCAGGCATTGCCCGCACCAGCTTCGGTGACAAGCACACCTATAAGGTACAGGGCTGCGAAATTACTGCCGACGCCGCCGGCGGCAGCATCAACGACCTGCGCCTGCAGCTGTCGCCGACCTGCAAGGCCGACCTCAGCTCGTTCATCGGCAGCTTCGCGCCAGCGGCCAACCAGCCGCTGACCATCGCCGCCCTGCATGAATCCACCGGTGGCCCGCTGGAGTTCTACGCCGACTGCCTGGAGATGTGTGGCAACGCCGCCGACCCGTCGGTGTATGCCTTGTGGGAAGGGCCGCATGCGGTCGGCTTCACCCAGGTCCTGGCCGAGGTCATGCTCACCGACGACGCAGCCATCGCCGCCTCGAGCAAGTGGGCAGACGAGATGAAGAAGCACAAGGGCGAAGACTTCGTCATGGAAAACCAATACAACTGCGAGCGCAGCTACGATCCGGCTGCCCTGCAGAGCTTCAAGCCGGTGGCGATCACGGCGGTGACCATCGGCACGCAACTGAGCAAACCAGGCTGCTGATTGCAGTCGTGTCCGCGCGCCGCTACTGTGCAGCTATTGCCCGATGCGGCGGGAGGGCTTATGCAGGTAACTGGTTGGCTGGTTGTGATCAGCGCGCTGCTGGCGCTTCAGGGTTGCGTCACCCAGGGTGAAGCCCCTGAGCAGGACCCGGCCAAGGTGCGCGCGCAGATCGTGCGCCTGCTGCCGGCCAGCGCCAACGACCGTGAAGGTTGGGCGCGGGATATCCAGGGCGCCTTCGCCGCGCAGCAGCTCAGCGCCAGCAAGAGCAACCTGTGCGCGGTACTGGCGGTCACCGAGCAGGAATCAACCTTCCAGGCCGACCCGAAAGTACCGGGCCTGGGTCGCATCGCCCGGCAAGAGATCGACCGCCGCGCCGCCAGCCTGCACATTCCCAAACTGCTGATCGACGCCACCCTGCAGACCCGCTCGGCAAGTGGCAAAACCTACGGCCAGCGCCTTGATGCGGTGCGCAGCGAAAAACAGCTCAGTGACCTGTTTGACGAACTGATCGGCGCCTTGCCCATGGGCAAGACCCTGCTCGGTGGTTTGAACCCGGTGCGTACCGGCGGGCCGATGCAGGTCAGCATCGACTTTGCCGAGCAGCATGCCAAGGGTTATCCCTACACCTATGCCGGAACCATTCGCCAGGAGGTCTTCAGCCGCCGTGGCGGCATGTATTTCGGCATCGCCCACCTGCTCGGTTACCCCACCCACTATGACCGTCAGCTGTACCGCTTCGGCGACTTCAATGCCGGTTGGTACGCCAGCCGCAATGCAGCGTTCCAGAGTGCTCTGAGCCGCGCTACCGGGGTGAAGCTGGCGCTCGACGGCGACCTGATCGCGCCGGGGGCGATCATGCCCGGCAGCACCGAGCAGGCGGCCAGGCGCCTGGGGCAGAAGCTGGACTTGCGCAATGTCAGCATCCGCAACCAGCTGGAGAAGGGCGATAGCCTGGAATTCGAAGACACCCGCCTGTACAAGGGCGTGTATGCCCTGGCCGACGGTGCGGCGGGCAAGGCGGTGGCGCGGGCGCAGCTACCGGGGATCGAACTGAAAAGCCCCAAGATCACCCGCAAACTGACCACGGCGTGGTTTGCCAAGCGCGTTGATGAGCGTTATCAGCGCTGTATGAAACGTTGAGCATCGCGGGTCAAGCCCGCTCCTACAGTAGATCTGCGTACACCGGACCTGTGGGAGCGGGCTTGACCCGCGATGAGGCCCTCAGCCATTGCCTGCGACCAACGCCCCCACCACCTGCTCGACACTGGCCTTCAACCCCGCCAGTGAATCCTGGGCATCGGTCTCCACCACCAGCAACTTGGCCCCGGAGGCTGCTATCACCTCGGCGACTTCCTTGCTCGGCTGCTTGTGATGCAGCACCAGCGCCACCTCCTGGTTCTTGAGCTCATCGCCCAGGCGCTTGAGCGCCGCCGCATCCCACTGGTCATCGGCCACCTGCGGGTGGTCGATCAGGTCCAGGTTCAATCCGCTGACCAGGTAATCCAGGCGATCCGACAGGTTCACCACGCTGAGGTTGTCCGCTTCGGCCAGGCGCGCTTCGCTGCCGGCACTGAGCTCGAGCAACTGGCGTTTGAGCGCCGCCAGGTTGCTCTGGATTTTCGGTTGGTCGGCCGGGCTCAAGCGCCCCAGGTCGTTGGCCAGCACATCGGCCATGCGCCCGAGGTTGCTCGGGTTCAGCCACGGGTAGCCGGCAAAGGCATTGTTGCCCTGCACGGCGATGCCCGGCAGGGCGCCATCGACCGGGCGCGCGGCGTCGATCTCGACGATGCGGATATTGCTGCGCCGCGCCACCGGGTACAACGGGTCGTCGCTCCAGATCGAGCGCAGGCCGATCACCGCATCGGCGCCGCCAGCAGCCTTTTGCAGGCTGGCACCACCGCGGCCGCTGAAGTACGAGGGCTGGCGCGAGGCCGGAATATTCGCCGGCGCTGCCCGTTGCAGTTTTACCGAGGTGCCGTCGAGCAGGGCGCTGGCCAGCGTGTTGGTCACCGGCAGTGAGGCCAGAACGGTCACCCCGGCCGCTTGTTGTTTGGCCGCTGCCGGGGCGCTCTGGGCCAGGCTCAGGGTCGGCAGGCCGGCCAGGGCCAGGGCCAGGCACAGGTGCTGGAGTTTGAAGGTCATGCCGGGTTTCCTTGCAGGCGTGGAACAAGGCCGCGGGCGAGGGCGGCGAGGGCGAAGCAGCAGCCGGCGACGAGGATGATCGCCGCACCCGAAGGCACCGGCAGGTCGAAGACGATCGGCAGCAGGATGCCTACCAAAGTGCTCAGGGTGGCGATCAGCACCGAAGCCCAGAAAAAGCCCTTGAGCGACTGGCTGATCAAGCGCGCCGCCGCTGCCGGAATCACCAGCAAGGCGCCGACCAGAATTGCACCGATGACTTTCACCGCCGCCACCGTGACCAGGGTCACCAGCACCACGAACAGGTAGTCCAGGCTCTTCACCGCAACGCCGCGCACCGCCGCCAGTTGCGGGTTGAAGCTGGCCAGCATGATGCGGTTGTACAGCGGCAAGGCCAGGGCCAGCACCAGGCTGCCGACGATGCCGAGCACCAGCAGGTCCTGGCCGCTGACGGTCAGCACCGAGCCGAACAGCACGTTCTCGAGGATGTGCACGTTGATTTTGCCGGCCAGCATCAGCAGCAGGCTGGCGCCCAGGGCCAAGGATACCGAGAGGAACACGCCGATCAGGGTGTCGGGCGACAGCCCGGTGCGGTTGCGCAGAAAGTTCAGCAGGATGCCGAACAGCAGGCAGTAGCCAAACAGGCTGCCATAGGGACCGGTGTAGGGTTCGCCAAGCAGGATGCCGATGGCAACGCCGGTCAGCGCCGCGTGGCCGACCGCTTCGGAGAAGAAGGCAAAGCGCTTGACCACCACCAGGGTGCCAAGGCCGCCGAGCACCGGGCCGATCATCAGGCCGGCGAGCAGGGCATTGACCACAAAGCCGTAGGCCAGGGCCTCGGGCAGGTAACCGGCAGTGGCCCAGCCCTGGATCAGCAGGCGAAATTCTTCGTAGTTCATCAGGCGGTGCTCTCGCTGCGCGGGTGGATGGAGAACAGGCTGAGCAGGCGGTCCGGGGTCAGTGCCTGTTTCGGCGGCGCATCGAACAGCACCCGGCGACTCAGGCCGGTAACGCGGTCGGCCAGGCGTGCCACGGCTTCCAGGTCGTGTTCGATCCACAGCACCGTGGTGCCGGCAGCGCGCCACTCGTGCAGCAGGCGCTCGAACACCTGGATACCGGCCTCGTCCAGCGCCGACATCGGCTCATCGAGCACCAGCAATTGCGGCGCCGGGATCAACCCCTGGGCCAGCAATACGCGCTGGCGCTCGCCCCCGGAGAGCGCGCCCATGCGCCGCTTGCGCTTGTCGAGCATGCCCACCCGCTGCAGCGCCGCGTCGATGGCCGGCGCCACCTTGGCTGACAGGCCGAGAAAGGCCGGCCGGCGCTGGCACATGGCGGCCATAAAGTCGTCCACGGTCATTGGCAGGCCACGGTCGAATTCCAGGGCCTGGGGTACGTAGCCGATGATCTGCTGGTCGCCCGGCCAGGTCAGGGTCAACTGGCCCTGGTGCGGCATCTGCCCGAGCAGGGTCTTGATCAGCGAGCTCTTGCCGCCGCCATTGGGCCCGACCAGCGCATGCACGCTGCCGGCGGCAACGTTGAAGCTGACCTTGTCGAGGATGCGCGTGCGGCCCAGGGTCAGGTCGACCTCGGCGAAGGCAATGTCCGGCCCGCAGGCGCGGTTGAGCAGCGGCTGGGCCACGGTCATGCCTGGGACTCCTTGATCGCCCGCACCACGGTGTCGAGGTTGCGCTTCATCTCGACTTCGTACTTCTCCTTGCTGTATTCGCCGTAGGAGATGTGCGTCAGCGGGTAGATCTTCACCCCTGACTCACGCTGGATGGTTTCGACATAGGCCGAAGGGAAGTCCATCTCCGAGAAGATCACCTTCACATCCAGGGCCTTGAGCTGGTCGATGGTCTTTTTCAGCTGGCTCGGGCTGGGTTCGATGCCATGGGCCGGTTCCACCACGGCGGTGACCTCCAGGCCGAACTCGCGCACCAGGTAATCGTAGGCGGCGTGGATGGTCGCCACGCGAAATTCGGCGCCCGGCGCTTCGGTGACCTGGGCCAGGGCTTCGGCGCGCAGTTTGCGCAGGCGCTTGGCGTAGGCGCGGGCGTTCTGGCTGTAGTACTTGGCGTTGTCCGGGTCGAGCTTGCCCAGTTCGCGGGCGATGTTGTTGACCTGGGCGATGCTGGCGCTGATCGACAGGAAGGTATGCGGGTTGACCACCTTGCCGGCGCCGCGCGCGGCCACGCCGGTGGCGGCCAGCAGCGGTACGTTGCTGTTCGATTCGATGGTGGCGATGGCGGGTTTTTCGCTGGCGGCGATCATCCGGTCGGCAAAGTCGTCATGGCCGACGCCGTTGAGCACGATCACGTCCAGGGTACCGATGCGCTTGATGTCCTCGGCCCGTGGCTCGTAGGCATGGGGGTTGAAGCCGGCCGGAATCAGCGGCACCACCTCGGCCTTGTCACCGACGATATTGCTCACGTAGCTGTAGTACGGGTGCAGGGTGATGCCGATACGCAGCGGCTTGCCGTTATCGGCCACCGCCAGGGCGGGCAGGGCGCAGGCGAGGAACACACTTAGAAGGCGACGGGCGAGGGTGGCGCGAAACATGGGGCGTCCTTGTGTCAGTGACGATGCTGGCGGGTGACGCCGGCGTCGTAGTGGGCGGCGATCTGTTGCCAGCCGGCGGCGATCAGCGCGGCCTGGCTGAAGTCGGCAGGGGCGCTGGCGGAAGGACTGCGCTGCAGCCAGACATCAGCGACACCATCGTGGGCCTCGGGCACCAGCAAGAGGAAGCTGCCGGCCACCGTGCTGGCCTGGCTCAGGCCCAGGTAGGCGCGTTCCTGCAGCAGTTGCCAGTGGTGCTGGCCGCGGCTGGCGGCGCTGGCATCGGCGACGAAGGGCGGGAAGCCTTCTTCGGCCAGGTCTTCGACGGTCAGCAACTGTGGGGCTTCTTCGCGGCGTGCCTGGATCTCGTCGAAGGCCACCCGCAGGTCGGCATACACGCCTTGCTCGGCGGCCGTCAGGTCGCGGCGGGCATCCAGTTGGTGGGCCTCGATGCTGACCTCGTCATGCCGTTCGCCGCGCAGGGCGACGATGCCGGCGGCCACCGCCAGGATCAACAAACTGACCAGCAGCACGTACAGGGTTTCATGCCCGGCACCGGCCGGGCGCACCACCTGCACGCGGCTCATTGCTCGATATCTGCGTAGTCGATTTCCACCACGTGGCCGGGGCCTGCGTCGAACAGCACATAGAACTCGCCTTCAGGGCGCTTGAAGGTCAGCTTGGAGTTTTCCCCCAGCTTGCCCGGCACCAGGATCTCTTCGTTGTAGCCGATCACGTCGAGGGTTACCCCGGGCGCGCCGCTACCGTCGGAAAAGCCGCCGGTGCATTCGATTTGCCCGCCATCGATCGGCTTGCATTCGCACATCGGGTTGTGGGCCATGGCCTGGCCGCTTGCGCCAAGCAGCAGCAACGCCAGCAGCAGTTTGCGCAACGTCATCATTTGCCTCCTTGTTTGTTCAGCCAGGCGACGGTGGCCGGCGAGGCCTTGCTCAGCGGCACGGCAGCCTGCTGCATGCTGCCGTCCCAGCCTTCGAGGGTGATCCAGATTTCGGCATCGGCGCGGGTCTTGGCCGGCACTGGCAGGCTGGTGCTCATGCGGTACGGGGTGCCGAAAAAAATCGTCCCGGCGGCGCGCAGGCTGCGCGGCTTGCCGATGCGCAGGTAAGCGGCCTTGACCTCGGGAATGCAGGCCTGGCACAGAGCAATGTTGAAGGCTTTGAAGTAACCGGCAGGGCCATCGGCGCGCGGTGCTTCATCGCGCAACTCGGCCAGCTGCACGCTCCACGGCCCGACCTTGATCTCGCCCAGCTCGCGCTCGCCCAGGCCGCTGTCACCGCGAAACAGCGCGGCATCGGCAAAGTACTTGGGCATGAAGCCGAGCGGGATCAGCAACAGCAGGATGTTCAGGTGAAAGCGCCACTTGTGCCAGAAGCGGCTCAACGGGCTTTGCGGCGCAACTGCTGCCTTGCTCATAGGCTGGCCTCCGTGGCGGTGTCGGTAGCACTGGCGGTTTGCTTGCGCGGCCTTTGCTCGCGCTTGAGGGCGGCAGCGGTGGCCTGGGCGGTGCGCTTGGTCCAGATCAGCAGGCCGCTCAAGACCATCATCGACAGCACCAGGCCGAAGAACGCCCAGATCAGCTTGATCGCCAGGCCGCCGAAGTCACCGGTGTGCAGCGGGCGCATGGATTCGGTGACGAACTCCAGGGTCGAGCGGTCGTTGATCAGGAACTGCGCCTCGATCTTGCTGTTGTACGGGTTGACGTTGACGGTCTGGAACATCAGCGGGTACCAGCCGCGCCCGCCCAGGTAGACGTGGGCGTAGGCGTTGCCGGGCAGCGACACGAAGCTCACATCAAGGCCGGGGATCTGCTCTTTGGCGATGCGCGTGGCGTCATCCAGGCTGATGCGCGGTGCCGGTGCGCCGGATTCGGTGCGCGGCACGTCTTCGCGGGCAATCACCGGCACCACCGGTTCGGTGGAAATGGTGATGTGGTTGTCACCGAGGATCGCCTGGATCAGGAACCAGGTGCCGGTGATGGAAATCACCGCAATGAACCAGATCGACCAGATGCCGCTGAGGCGGTGGAAGTCGCCCCAGAAGATCCGCGCGCCATGGTTAAAACGCAACGTCGGCTTAAAGAATCCCTTCCAGAAGCGTTTATAGACCACCAGCCCGGTAACCAGCGAGGCCAGCATCGGCAGGCCGAGCAGCGACACCAGGTACCAGCCCCAGCTGTAGCCATTGGTGAACGGCACCAGCCACCAGCCGTGCAGGGCACGGGTGAAACCCTCGAAGTTGAACGCCGGGCTCTTGCCCTGGATCGCCCCGGTATAGGGGTTGACGTACAGGGTCGGGGCGCTGCCGTCGGGGAAGGTGACCGCCGCGGTCAGGGCAAAGTGCGAACCGTCCGGCTGGCTGATAAAGCGCACGGCCATGTCCGGCTCGGCCTTGTGCAGGGCATCGAGCACCTGCTGGAAGCTCAGCCGCTCGGCGTCGCCGTCAGGCTTGCTGGCGCGCACATCAGGGTTGGCCAGCCAGACGATCTCCTGGCTGACCACCGCCAGGGTGCCGGTGACGCAGACGATCAGGACGAAAAACCAGATCGGCAGGGCGAGCCAGCTATGGACCAGGAACCACAGCCTGGATTTGGACTTTTTCGCTTTCTGGGACATTGCAGGTGTCTTTTCAGAGAAATTGAGGTCGAGCCAATGCTCAGCCTTGGGACTGCAATAGATAAGACGAACGAGAATCGTAAAACCCGCAGGGTTAGTTGAAAGCAAATGTTTCAAAGCTGCTGGGTCATCAGCCCGATGCGCTTAATTTTCATTCGCGGTCATCCGTTTTTCTTGAATTACCGGGCCTGCAGGCTCGTTGTTCCCCTGGATGGATGAAAGTCGATGAATGCCGAAGATGCCCGCAAGCTTGCCCGCCGATTCATAGAGTTGCCGTTGGAAAAGCGCCGCATCTTTCTTCAGGGGCTGGCCCGCGAAGGGGTCGACTTTGCCCAGTTCCCGATCCCGGCCCAGGTGCCGGTGGCCGGGCAGGGCGGCTTGTCCTATGCCCAGCAGCGCATGTGGCTGTTGTGGCAACTGGAGCCTGGCAGCGCGGCCTACAACCTGCCCAGCGCCGTGCGCCTGCAGGGCAACCTGGATGTCGAGGCGCTGGAACAGGCGTTTGCCAGCCTGGTACAGCGCCACGAAACCCTGCGCAGCGTGTTTGTTCAGCAAGCCGATGAGCGCCTGGCGCTGATGCCGGCTGCGCAATGGCCGCAGGTCGAGCACCTGGACCTCGGTGTGCTGGATGCCGCCGAACGTGAACAGCGCGTGCGGGCCCTGGCCGAGCAACAGTCGCTGCAGCCCTTCGACCTGGCCCGGGGGCCGTTGCTGCGGGTGCTGCTGCTCAAGCTCAAGGCCGATGAGCACGTGCTGTTGATGACTTTGCACCATATCGTTTCCGACGGTTGGTCGATGAACGTCCTGATTGAAGAGTTCAGCCAGTTGTACGCCGCGCACCTGGGCAAGCAGGTGCCGGCCCTGGCCGCGCTACCCATCCAGTACAGCGATTACGCCCTGTGGCAGCGCTGCTGGCTGGAAGCGGGCGAGAAGCAGCGTCAGCTCGACTACTGGCGCGCGCAGTTGGGCGAGGAGCACCCGCCGCTGGAACTGGCGCTGGATCATTCGCGCCCGGCGTTGCCCAGCTATCGCGGTGCACGCCAGCGCTTGAGCCTGGACCCGCAACTGGCCGAGGCCCTGGGCGCGTTTGCCCGCAGCCAGGGCGTGACCCTGTTCATGCTGCTGCTCGGGGCGTTCAACATTCTCCTGTACCGCTACACAGGTCAGGGTGACCTGCGCGTTGGCGTGCCGATTGCCAACCGCAACCGCAGTGAG
The DNA here is from genome assembly GCF_000955865.1 of Pseudomonas sp. 2(2015). NCBI lineage: Bacteria > Pseudomonadati > Pseudomonadota > Gammaproteobacteria > Pseudomonadales > Pseudomonadaceae > Pseudomonas > Pseudomonas sp. 2(2015). Next base: position 493,744 of record NZ_JYOF01000003.1, on the reverse strand, counting down.
ATCGAAGGCCTGATCGGCTGCTTCGTCAACACCCAGGTACTGCGTACCCGGCTCGACGGGCAGACGACCGTCAGCCAACTGCTGGCGGCGGTCAAGGACACGGTGTTGGGGGCCCAGTCGCACCAGGACCTGCCGTTCGAGCAACTGCTGGAGGCCTTTGCCCTTGAGCGCAGCCTCAGCCACACGCCGTTGTTCCAGGTGATGTACAACCATCAGCCGCAGGTCGCCGACGTCACCACGCTGCACCTGGCGGGCGGGCTGCAGATGAGCCAGGTCGACTGGCAAAGCCGCACCACCCAGTTTGACCTGAGCCTGGATACCTTTGAGCAGGGCGGGCGTCTGCAGGCTGTAATCACCTACGCCAGCGACCTGTTCGAGGCGCCAACCATCGAGCGCATGGGCCGGCATTGGCAGAACCTGCTGGGTTCGATGCTGGCCGCACCGCACGCGCCTGTCGAGCAGTTGCGCATGCTTGATGTTCAAGAGTTGCAGCGTATCGTCGTCGACTGGAACGCGACATCCGTTGATTATCCACTGCAGCAACCGCTGCACCGGCTGATCGAAGCCCAGGTCGAGCGCAGCCCCCATGCCACGGCGTTGCTGTTTGCCGATCAAACGCTCAGCTATGCCGAGCTCAACGCCCGCGCCAACCAGCTTGCCCATTGCCTGATCGAAGCCGGCATCGGTGCCGACAGCCTGGTCGGCATTGCTGTCGAGCGTTCGCTGCAGATGGTTGTCGGCCTGCTGGCGATCCTCAAGGCCGGCGCCGCCTACGTGCCGTTCGACCCCGACTACCCGGCCGAGCGGCTGGCCTACATGATCGAGGACAGCGGCGTGCGCCTGGTACTGACCCAGGCGGCGCTGACCGAGCGCTTGCCGCTGCAGGCGGTGCAGGTGATGGTGCTGGACCAGGCCGGTGCCTGGCTGGGTGGCTACGCCACGAGCAACCCGAACATCGTCGTCGACCCGCTGCAGCTGGCCTATGTGATTTACACCTCGGGCTCCACCGGCCGCCCCAAAGGCGCCGGTAACAGCCACGCGGCGCTGGTCAACCGGCTGTGCTGGATGCAACAGGCTTATGGCCTGGAGGCCGGCGACACGGTACTGCAAAAAACCCCGTTCAGCTTTGACGTGTCGGTCTGGGAGTTCTTCTGGCCGCTGCTCAGCGGTGCCCGCCTGGCGGTGGCCGCGCCGGGCGAACACCGCGAGCCTGCGCGGCTGATTGCCACGATCGAGCGTTATCAGGTCACTACCCTGCATTTTGTTCCGTCGATGCTCCAGGCATTTATTCATGAGCCGGGTGTCGAGGGTTGTCGCAGCCTCAAGCGTATCGTCTGCAGTGGCGAGGCGCTGCCGGTGGATGCCCAGCAACAGGTGTTTGCCAAGTTGCCGCAGGCCGGGCTTTACAACCTCTACGGCCCTACCGAAGCGGCCATCGATGTCACCCACTGGAGCTGTGTGGACGAGGGCCGCGACAGCGTGCCGATCGGGGTGCCGATCGCCAACCTGCGTACCCTGGTGCTGGATGCTAGCCTCGCGCCCGTACCGCCCGGTGTTGCGGGTGAGCTGTACCTCGGGGGGCAAGGCCTGGCCCGCGGTTATCACCGCCGCCCGGGGTTGACCGCCGAGCGCTTTGTGGTTGACCCGTTTGGCAGTGGCGAGCGCTTGTACCGCACTGGCGATCGTGTGCGACAGCGGGTCGACGGGGTTATCGAGTACCTGGGGCGCTTTGATCATCAGGTCAAGATCCGCGGCCTGCGCATTGAACTGGGCGAAATCGAGGCGCGCCTGGTTCAGCATGCTCTGGTGCGCGAGGCCGTGGTGCTGGCCCCGGAGGGCAAGCAACTGGTGGCGTACCTGGTGTTTGAAGGTGAGGCGCCGGACGACTGGCAAGCCCGGCTCAAGGCCTGGCTGCTGCAGAGCCTGCCCGAGTTCATGCTGCCCAATCACCTGATGGTCTTGCCGGCGTTGCCGCTGACACCCAACGGCAAGCTCGACCGCAAGGCGTTGCCTGCGCCCCAGGCTGCCCCCAAAGGCGCCTACCAGGCCCCGGGCAGTGAACGTGAACGCGCCCTGGCGCAGATCTGGCAGACCCTGCTGGGGCATGAACGCATTGGTCTGGATGACAACTTTTTTGAGCTGGGCGGTGACTCGATCATTGCCATCCAGGTGGTCAGCCGCGCGCGCCAGGCCGGCCTGCTGCTGGCGCCGCGCGATCTGTTCCAGTACCAGACGTTGCGCAGCCTGGCGCAGGCGGCGCAAGCCGGTACGGTGCGCGAAATCGAGCAGGGGCCGGTGCATGGCGATGTAGCCTTGACCCCGGTGCAACAGGGCTTTTTTGAGCTGTCACTGACGCAACCGGCGCACTGGAACCAGTCATTGCTGCTCAATGCGCGGCAAACGCTGGAGCCTGCGTTGCTGGAAGCGGCGCTCAAGGCGCTGGTCGATCACCATGATGCCCTGCGCTTGCGCTTTGAGCCGCTGGGCGCGAGCTGGCGCCAGTTTCACCAGGCCCCGCCAGCGGCCCTTGAGCTGTGGCAGCGTCAGGCCGATACGCCGACCCAGCTACTTGAGCTGTGCGAAGCCGCCCAGCGCAGCCTCGATCTGCAGCAGGGGCCGTTGCTGCGGGCCCTGTTGGTGCACATGGGCGATGGCAGTCAACGCCTGTTGCTGGTGGTTCATCACTTGCTGGTCGACGGGGTTTCCTGGCGGATCCTGCTCGAAGACCTGCAGTCGGCCTATACCCGGTTGCAGGCCGGGCAAGCTGTGCAACTGCCCGCCAAGACCAGTGCCTATCAGGCCTGGTCTGTGCAGCTGCAGGATTACCTCGAGCGTGCCGGCGAGCAACTGCCATATTGGCAAGCGCAGCTTGAGCACGCTGTGGACCTGCCCTGTGACAACCGCCAGGGCACGCTGTACAACCGCGACGCGGCAAGCATTGAAATCCGCCTCGATGTGCAGCACACCCGGCAATTGTTGCAGGACGCCGTGGGCGCTTACCGCACCCAGGTCAATGATCTGCTGCTGACCGCCCTGGCGCGGGCGGTGTGTCGCTGGACGGGGCATGACAGTGCGTTGCTGCAGTTGGAGGGCCATGGCCGCGAAGATCTGTTCGAGCACCTGGACCTGACCCGTACCGTGGGTTGGTTCACCAGTATTTTCCCGCTTCGGCTGGTACCCGAGGATGATCTTGGGGCTTCGATCAAATCGATCAAGGAGCAGTTGCGGGCGGTGCCTGATCGAGGCCTGGGCTTTGGCGTGCTGCGTTACTTGGGGAGCGCGCAGCAGCGCGCAAGCCTGGGCGGCGATGCGCTTGCACCGCGCATCACCTTCAACTACCTGGGGCGCTTTGACAGTCAGTTCGACGAGCGCGCCTTGCTGTATCCGGCCAGTGAGCCGGGTGGCGCCGGGCAGGCCAGCGATGCGCCATTGGCCAACTGGCTGAGTATCGAGGGGCAAGTCTATGAAGGGCAACTGGGCCTGCGCCTGACGTTCAGTCAAGCCATGTTCCAGGCAAGTACCGTCCAGGCCTTGGCCGATGCCTACCTCGATGAGCTGCAAGGCTTGATCGGGCATTGCTGCCAGCTGCCAGGCGCGCAGGCGACACCATCGGATTTCCCCCTGGCCAGGCTTGGGCAGGCGCAACTCGATCAGCTTGCGCCGCTGCTCGGCCAGGTCGATGAGCTTTACCCGCTGTCGCCCATGCAGCAGGGCATGCTGTTTCATGCCCTGTACAGCAACAACGGTGCCGAGTACGTCAACCAGTTACGGGTTGACGTCGACGGCCTGGAGCCGGAACGCTTTCGCCAGGCGTGGGAGGCGACGGTGCAGGCCCACGATATTCTGCGCAGTGGTTTTATCTGGGACGGCGGCCTGGCACAGCCGCTGCAGTTTGTCTGCAAGCAGGTCCGGCTTGATCTGCGCGAGCATGACTGGCGCGGCGATGCCGGGCTGGCGTCCAGGCTCCAGGGCCTGGCCCTGAGCCGGCGTCAACACGGCTTCGACCTGCAGGTCGCGGGCTTGTTGAACTTCGATCTGGTGCGCACCGGTGAGCAGCGGCATCACTTGATCTACACCCACCACCATATCCTGATGGATGGCTGGAGTAATGCCAGGCTGCTCGGCGAAGTGCTGGCGCGTTACAACGACCAGCCTGGCGCCTTGCCGGCAAGCCGCTACCGCGACTACATCGAGCATTTGCAGGGTCTTGATGGACGGGCAGCCCAGCAGTTCTGGACTGCGCAGCTGCAGGCGCTGGACGAGCCGCGGCACCTGGCGCGCTACCTGCCCGAAGCGGGCCGGGCACAGGCCCAGGGCCTGCGTGCAAGCCTGGTCCAGCGCTTCGACGCGCAGCGCACCGCGCAGCTAAATGCCTTCGCCCGTCAGCAGAAAATCACCCTCAATACCCTGGTGCAGGCGGCCTGGTTGCTGTTGCTGCAGCACTATAGCGGGCGCCGCAGCGTGGTGGTGGGCACCACGGTGGCCGGGCGCAGCCTGCCGCTGCCGGGGATCGAGCAGCAGATTGGCCTGTTCATCAACACCCTGCCGATCATTGCCAGCCCGCGGCCCGAGCAGACCCTGGCGCAGTGGCTGGAGCAGGTGCAGGCGCTCAACCTTGCGGTGCGCGAGCACGAGCAAACCCCGCTGTTCGAAATCCAGCGCTGGGCGGGGCATCAGGCCCATGCGTTGTTCGACCATATTCTGGTGTTCGAGAACTACCCGCTGGCCGAGGCGTTGCAACAACAGCAGGGCCCTCGGTTTGGTGCGGTGGCGAACCAGGAGCAGACCCACTACGCGTTGTCGGTGGCGGTGAGCGTGGGCGATGAGCTGCAGCTCGATTACGACTATGCCTGCGACGCCATCGGCGAGCAGGCGCTGCAGGGCCTGGCCGAGCATTTGCGCACTGTGCTCGAGCAATTGCCGCACGCGTTGTCGACGCCGCTGGGCGAACTGCAGATGTTGGCGCAGGCCGAACGCGAGGCGGTGTTGCAGCGGGCTCAACCTGAGCCGCCGGTGGACGTGCCGCCGTTGGCTATCCATGACTGGGTGCGGCAGCAGGCGGCGCGCACGCCGCAGGCCTGTGCCGTCGAGTATGCCGGCCAGCGCCTGAGCTACGAGCAATTGAACAGCGCAGCCAACCAGTTGGCAGTCCGTTTGCGTGAGGCTGGGGTAGGGGCCGAGGTGGTCGTCGCCATTGCTGTCGAGCGAAGCCTGGAGATGATCATTGGCTTGCTGGCGATCCTCAAGGCCGGTGGCGCCTATCTGCCACTGGACCCCGGTTATCCGCAGGCGCGCATCCGCTTCATGCTCGACGACAGCGCCGCGCGCTTGTTGCTCGTTCAGCCGGGCCTTGCGCTGGACGTGCCGGCGGGCGTTACCCGCCTGGTGCTCGACAGCGCAGCCTACGCCGGGCCGCCAATCGCCGATGTCAGCACCTGCCTGCACCCGGACAACCTGGCCTACATGATCTACACCTCAGGCTCCACCGGCACCCCGAAAGGCGTGCAGGTGCGGCACGGGGCGCTGGCCAATCACATGCACTGGATGCAGCGCACCCTGCAACTGGAGCCTGCCGACCGGGTTCTGCAAAAGACCGCCCTGAGCTTCGACGCTTCGGTCTGGGAGTGCTGGCTGCCATTGATCTGCGGGGCACAACTGGTCATTGCCGAGCCGGGCTTGTCAGCCGATATGTCCAGGCTCTGGGCCCGGGTCGAAGCACTGGGCATCACCATTGTCCAGGCGGCGCCTTCGCTGCTGCAGGCGGTACTGCCGGCGGCGACGGCGCAGAACATGGCCAGCTTGCGCTATCTGATGGCGGGGGGCGAGGCCTTGAGTGCAACCCTGGCCAACCAGTTGTTGCAGCGCTGGCCGGGTACGCTGGTCAACCTCTACGGGCCGACCGAAGCCACCATCGAGGTCACCTTCGCCATGCTCACCGGGGCGCTGGAACGGGTCATGGTGCCGATCGGGCGGCCGCTCGATAACGTCCGGCTGCTGGTTTTGGGGCCGGCCCTGCAGCCAGTGCCTGCGGGCGTGGTTGGCGAGTTGTGCATTGCCGGCGACGCACTGGCGCGGGGTTACCATGCGCGGCCCGGGTTGACGGCCGAACGCTTTGTGCCGGACCCGTTCGCCGCGCAACCTGGCGGGCGCCTGTACCGCACTGGCGATCTGGGCTGCTACGCGGCAGATGGGCAGATCGAGTATGCCGGGCGTGCCGATCATCAAGTCAAGGTCCGTGGCTTTCGTATCGAAACCGGTGAGATCGAGCGTCATTTGCTGGCCGATGCGCGGGTCCGTGATGCGGTGGTTGTGGCCCAGCAAGAGCAAGGTGTACAGCAGTTGGTGGGCTACCTGGTGGGGGCCGACCGGCAGCTGTTCGAGGACGCGGCGCAGGGCCAGCAACTGTGCAGCGAGTTGCGCCAGTCCCTGGCTTTGAACCTGCCGGCGCACATGCTGCCGACACGCCTGAGCGTCGTTGCCCATCTGCCCTTGACCCCGAACGGCAAGCTCGACCGCAAGGCCTTGCTGGCCCAGGCCGACAGCAGCGTCGCCAGCAAGCCTTATCGGCCCGCCAGCACCGCGCTGCAGCAGCAGGTCGCCCAAGTCTGGCAGGAGGTCCTCAAGCTTGAGCGGGTCGGGCTCGACGACCAGTTCTTCGAGCTGGGCGGCCATTCATTGCTGGCGACCCAGGTGATCAGTCGACTGCGCCATGAACTGCAGCTGGACCTGCCTTTGCGCGCGCTGTTCGACAGCCCGTCGCTACAGGCATTCGTCGAGCAGTTACCGGCAACCGGAAGCCGACGCGTGCTGCCGGACTTGCATGGGGTCGATGCTTCGCAGCCGCAGCCGCTGTCTTATGCTCAGCAGCGCTTGTGGTTCCTCTGGCAACTTGAACCGCAAAGTTCGATGTACAACATTCCGCGCGCGCTGGAGTTGCTCGGGCCATTGCAGGTCGAGGCCGTGCGCCTGGCCTTCGAAGCCCTGGTTGCGCGCCACGCGGTGCTGCGCACGACGTTCTTCGAGGATCAGGGCGAAAGCTGGCAGCGGGTCCAGGCGCACTTGCCCGTGCCGTTCGAGAGTGTCGACTTGCAGGCCCTGGACAGCGCCAACCGGCAGGTGGTGCTGGCGCAACAGGTGCAGCAAGAGGCCCTGCGCCCCTTCGACCTGCAGCGTGGGCCGCTGCTGCGGGTGCAGTTGCTGTGCACCGAGCCAGAGCGCCACGTGTTGCTGGTGACGCTGCATCACATCGTCGCCGACCACTGGTCGTTTGCCATTTTGATCCGCGAGTTCAGCGCGCTCTACCAGGCATTTGCCACCGGTGTGGCGCCTGGCTTGAGCGCGCCAGGCCTGCAGTACCTCGATTTTGCGGTGTGGCAGCGTCAATGGCTGGCAGCTGGGGAGCATGACCGGCAGTTGCAGTACTGGCAGCAGCAACTGGGCAGCGAGCATGTCTTCACCACCTTGCCGGCCAGTGGCAGCGGCGCATCCGCCGATCAGCAGCAAGACTGCGAGGTGTACGAGTTTGCCCTTGAGCAGGGCTTGAGCGAGCGCTTGCGTCAGTTTGCCAAGGCACAGGGCCTGACCCTGTACATGCTCCTGCTGGCCGGCTTTGCCCTGGTCGTCAGCCAGCGCTGTGGCGCTGCCCGGGTCCGCCTGGGGACGGATGTCGCCAACCGAAATCACGCCGGCGTTGAAGAAATGGTCGGCTTCTTCGTCAATCAATTGGTACTGCAACTCTCGGTAGATCAACAACAGACGATCGGCAGTTTCCTGGCGTCCTGCCGCACCACGGTCATCGGTGCTTCGGACCATCAGGACCTGCCGTTCGATCGCCTGGTGGAGGCGCTGCGGTTGCCGCGTCGTTCAGGCAAGTCGCCGTTGTTCGCGATCAAATTCATCTACCAGGAACAAGGGGCGCAGCCGGTGGCTATCGATGGGCTGCAGATCAGGCCCTGGGCCGCGGGGCAGGCGGCGGCGGAGCTGGACCTGATCGCCGAGTTCGTCAACTCGTCGACGACCATCGGGGTTGGCTTCAAATGCATTGCCGGGCTGTACGAAAGCAATGACATGGCCTGTCTGTTTGCGCAGACGGCCTTGGTACTCGAACAGATGATTCAGGCGCCAGAGCAACCGCTCCAGGCTCTGCTCGACGCCTCGCGCGCCGTGCAGGAGCAGGCCGGCAAGGATCAGGCGCTAGCGCGCAGAACGCAATTGCTGCAGCAGCACCCTATTCGCCGGCGCTCGCCTCAGCGCGCAGGCAGTAACCAGGTGAATTGAAGCAGCGCCCGGACGGATCTATCGATTGGCTTTGCCGCCAATGTCGAATCAGCGAATGGAAGGTGTTAAATGTCGGATTTCCAGTCTCACGTCATACCGGCACTGGCCAAAGGCAGAAGAAAGAGCCTTGGTGCCAGCGCCCAGCAGTTGGTGGCGTTTTCGCCGCTGCTGGAAGGCGGCTCTATGCCCTTGCTGTGTCGCCCGACCGTACCCGGCGTGGGCCTGGTGCAATGGGCCAGCGAAAACCGCGAACTGATCGAGCAACAGCTGGACAAGCACGCGGCGATTCTTTTTCGTGGTTTCGATGTACAGGACATTGAAACCTTCAACCGCTGTGTCGATGTGATCTCCGGCGGCGCGCTCGAGTACCTGTTCCGGGCTTCGCCACGTACCCAGATTACCCGCAAGTTGAATGTCTACAGCTCCACAGACTACCCGGCGGTGGAGAAGATCTTCCCGCACAACGAGCACTCCTATTCGCCGGTCTTTCCCTTGCACCTGTATTTCTACTGTGACCTGGCGTCACAGACCGGGGGCGAGACGCCCTTGGGTGATACACGGCTGATTCTCGATCGGATCGATCCTCAGGTGCGTGAAGCGTTTGCCCGCAAAGGCGTGCTGTATGTGCGCAACTATGGGGATGGCATGGGCTTGCCGTGGCAGACCGTGTTCCAGACCGAAGACCGCGAGGCGGTTGAAGCCTACTGCCGCAAGATCGGCGTCGAGCCGCAGTGGAAGCCCGGTAACCGGCTGCGCACGCGCCAGCGCGGTCCGGCCATGGTCCGTCATCCGCGTACGGGCGAGACGGTCTGGTTCAATCACGCGACCTTTTTCAATGCGCTGACGCTGCCAGACAGTATCCGCACCAGCCTGCTGGCCGAGTTCGCGCCGATGGACCTGCCGCAGAACACCTTCTTCGGTGACGGCTCGGCAATCCCCGAGCACTACATCACCCACCTGCAACAAATCTATCGAGAGGTCATGGTCGAGTTCCCCTGGCAGCAGGGCGACGTGGTGATTCTCGACAACATTCTTACGGTTCACGCGCGCAACGAATACACCGGGCCGCGAAAAATACTCACTGCAATGGCTATCGCGCTGAACAGCGTCGATGTGGCAATTGGTTAAGGATTCCCCATGAACGCTCCAGTCGACCCTTCCGAAGTTTTCCAGGTTTCCGCCCAGCAAGCGTCCATTCTCGATGCCCAGCAAGCCCGTGGTACGGTCCTCGGCGCCCAGCTGATCATGACGTTCGATGCCCCCATCGATCGCCAGCGGCTCGAGCAGGCGGCGATTGACCTGAGTGAACGGCACGAGATCCTGCGCACCGAGTACCGAAACATGCCGGGGATGAAACGTCCGGTTCAGGTGATTCATGCCCAGCCGCGCCTGTGCCTGCTGTCGGTGGCGCCGGGCACCTTCGAACAGGCGGGTCCAGCGTGCCTGGCGCAATTGGCAAACCACAGCCTGGTGCTGGGCCTGGGCAGTGGCGAGGATGCACACCGCTTACGAGTCGCTGCGCCCCTGGCGAGCCTGGATGAGGTTGCCCTGGGTTTGCTGGAGGAGCAATTGCGCGCGCTCTACCAGGGGCAGTCGCTGGCCCCCTTCGACGGGTTGCAATACGCCGACTACGCCGATTGGCAGACCGGTCTTGCGCAGGAGGACATCGGCCGCAAGGGGGGCGAGTTCTGGCGCAATCTGTACCGCGACATGCAGGTCGACTCGCGTCTGCCTTATGAACGGCTCACCCCGTTCATGGGGGCATTGCAGCAACACGAGCAGCATTTGCCAGCGGTTGTGCCGGCGCTGCGCACCCTGCGCCAGCAATGGCGACTGGACTCGGACGCAGCATCACTGCTGTTGCTCTGGGGGCTATTCGTCGGTCGCCTGAGTGGCCGCGAGCATTGGCTGGTGGCCTGCGCAATGAGCGGGCGCAACGAGCAGTTGCACTCTACCCTGGGGCACCTGGCCTGGCGTTTGCCGGTTGCCTTCAGTCGCCAGGCTGATCTGTCTGTGGACGGCTACGCCGAGCACTTTGCCGTGCAGCTGCAGTTGAGCCAGTCCTGGCAGGACTGCTTCAACGAACTGGACATGCTCGGTGGCCAGGGCGCGGGGCTGGACTTCGGTTTTTCCTGGGCTGATCAGCCGCTTGAGGGGGCCCGGCTGGATCGCCCCAGCCTGGAAAAACTCCACCTGCAGGTAGCTCCCAGCGGTGATGATCTGCTGTTGCGCCTGCTGTCGCCGGCCGGCTCGTTCAGCGCCGAACTGGGCCGCGCCTGGCTGGCTCAGTTTGCTGAGTTCGTCACTCAAGCCGTGGCTGACCCCCGGCAAGCAGCACAAAAGGTTGCCCTGGTGGATGCCGCCCAGGCCCGACCGTTGCAGCAGGCACTGGACCGCAGCCAGTCGCTGGGCGAGAGCGCCAGCCGCCAGTTGCACCAGTTGTTCGAGCGCCACGCGCAGCAGCATCCCGAACGGACAGCGATCCAGATCGGCGAGCAGCAGGTCAGTTATGCCCAGCTTGAGCGCCGTGCCAACCAGCTGGCCCGCGTCCTGAACCAGCGCGGAATCGGCCGTGAGGCGATTGTTGGCGTCTACGGCGCACGTTCGGTGGAGATCGTCGTGGCGTTGCTGGCTATCCTCAAGGCGGGAGCGGCGTACCTGCCGCTGGACCCGCAGTATCCGGCGCAGCGCCTGGCCTTCATGCTCGAGGACGCTGGGGTAGAGTGCCTGATTGCCTTGCAGGCGCTTGATCCGGCTATCGCCATGCCGGCGACGACAACCCTGCTCAGCCTGGATGACGAGGCGCTCGATCAGGTCGATGACAGCCCGCTGGCCAGTTGCGGCGAGGCGGATGACCTGGCGTACGTGATCTACACCTCAGGCTCCACCGGCACACCCAAGGGGGTGATGGTCAGCCACGCCAATGCGCTGGCCTCGACCCAGGCGCGGGTGCAGTTCTATCAGCAGCCGGTGCAACGCTTCCTGATGCTCTCGTCGTTCTCGTTCGACAGCTCCGTGGCGGGGATTTTCTGGTCCCTGGGGCAGGGCGGCAGCCTGTGCCTGCCGCTTGAGCAGGCGCACAAGGACCCTCAAGCCATTGCCCAACTGATAGAGCGCCAGGCCATCTCGCACTTTCTCGCCCTGCCGTCGCTGCACGCCCAGGTGCTTGAGCATCTGCAGGCGGCGCCCGCGTTGCGTTGCGCCATTGTTGCCGGCGAGGTCTGTCCTCCCGAGCTGCTGCGCCGCCACCGCCAGGCACTGCCGGGGGTAACGCTGGTCAACGAATACGGGCCCTCGGAGAGCACTGTCTGGTGCTGCGCCTACCAGGTGGCGCCAGAGGATCGCGGTGATTCTGAACTGCGCGTCGCCATCGGCGAGCCCATTGCCGGCACTCGCCTGTATGTGCTTGATGATCAACAGCGCTGGGCGGGGGTTGCCCAGGAGGGTGAGTTGTACGTTGCCGGTGCCGGGCTTAGCCGGGGATATCTCAACAGGCCCGGGCTGACGGCCAGCCGCTTCGTTCCGGATCCGTTCGCCAGCGAGCCGGGCCAGCGCTGTTATCGCACCGGCGACCTTGCCTGTGTGCGCGCCGACGGCCTGGTCGATTACCTCGGTCGGCTGGATCACCAATTGAAAATTCGTGGCCACCGCATCGAGCTGGGTGAGATCGAAGCGCTGCTGGGTTCGCAGGAGGGCGTGCGCGAGGCGGTGGCCATCGCCCGCGACACCGCCGCCGGCAAGCAACTGGTGGCTTATGTGGTGTTGGCCGCCATGGCCGATGCGCAGCCGCGGACCGTGCAATTGCTGGGACTGTTGCGAGAGCAGTTGCCTGAGTACATGGTGCCCTCGACGTTGCAGGCGGTGCAAAGCCTGCCCCGTACCCCCAATGGCAAGCTTGACCGGACCGCCCTGGCTGCGCGGGCATTGGACGGTGTTGCCTACGTCGCGCCGGGCAATGAGCTCGAGCAATTGTTGGCCGAGGTCTGGCAGGAGGCTTTGCAACTGGAGCGGGTGGGCATCAACGACAACTTCTTTGCCCTGGGCGGGCATTCGTTGCTGGCCACGCGGATTCGTTCTCAGGTTCAGGCGCGGCTCAATGTCACCTTGCCGCTCAAGGTGTTCTTCGAGGGCGAAACCGTGGAGCTGCTGGCCCGGCAGATCGAGATGCACCGTGACGAGGCGGTCAGCGAAGACAAGGTCCAGGCGCTCGAAGCGCTGTTTGCCGAGGCTCAGGAGCAATGAGCATGCTTGAGCAACGAATGCTGGCGCTGGCTGAGCGCTTCACCCGTTTTTCCGCTGCTGAACGGCGCGCCTTGCAGGCGCGCATGCTTGAGCAAGGCCTGTCGCTGGAAAGCCTGCCGATTCCCCGGCGCGAAGACCCCAGCGAGGCGACACCCGCCTCGCATGCCCAGCAGCGGATGTGGTTTCTCTGGCAACTGGAGCCGGATTCCACCGCCTACAACCAACTGGCCGTGCTGCGCTTGCGCGGACAGCTGAATATCGAAAGCCTGCGGCAAAGTTTCGAGGCGCTGGTGACCCGCCATGAAGTCCTGCGCACCCGTTTTGTGCTGCAGGACAGCCAGGTGTTGCAGCAGGTCGAGGCCGTTGCGCGCTTTGAACTGCAACTGCTCGACTTTAGCGGCGAGAACGGCCAGGCACTGGCGGACCAAGAGATTGAACGCCAGGCCCGGCAAGCCTTCGACCTGGAGCAGGGGCCGTTGCTGCGGGCCACGCTGCTCAGGCTGGATGCCGAGCAACATGTGCTGTTGTTCTGCACCCATCACATCGTTTGTGATGCCTGGTCCCTGCCGATTCTGGTCGAAGAAGTGACCCACGGCTATGCGCGCCTGGTCGCGGACGCCGAGCAGGCCGTACCCGCGCCGCTGGCCGTGCAATATGCCGACCATGCACGTTGGCAGCGCCTGTGGCTGGACGCCGGTGAAGCGCAACGGCAGCTGGCGTACTGGAAAGCCAACCTTGGAGAGGAGGCGGTCAACCTCGAGCTACCCCTCGATTACCCACGCCCGGCGTCGCGCAGTGCACGTGGCGCACGGGTGCCGATTGCCTTGTCCGAGAGCGTTTCGCAAGCGGTGCGCGCATTCGCCGCGAGCATGGGCGCGACGCCGTTCATGGTGCTGCTGGCATCGTTTCAGGCGGTGCTGCATCGCTACAGCGGCGCATCGGATATCCGCATTGGCACGCCGATCGCCAATAGGACACGGGCCGAGGTCGAGCCGCTAATCGGTTTCTTCGTCAATACCCAGGTACTGCGGGCACAGGTCGATGGGCAGATGTCGTTCGTCGAGCTGGTGCAGCAGGCCAAGCAGCGCGTGCTCGAGGCCCAGGCCCATCAGGACCTGCCGTTCGAGCACCTGGTCGATGCCTTGCAGCCGCAGCGCAGCCTGAACCAGAGCCCGCTGTTCCAGGTGATGTTCAACCACCAGGTGGCGCAACCGGCGGTTGACCAGTGGCGCCTGCCGGGATTGACCGTCGAGGCGCTCGATCGAGGCAACGACACGGTGCGTTTCGATCTGACCCTCAACACCGAGGACCAGGGCGGGGTACTCAAGGCGTCGCTGGCCTATGCCTGTGACCTGTTCGAGCCAGCCACCATCGAGCGGCTCGGCGAACACTGGCGTTACCTGCTTGAGCGCTGCCTTGCCGAGCCGCACCAGCGCCTGGCGGAACAGTCGCTGTTCGACGATGCCCAGACTCGTCAGTTGCTCGACGCTTGCAATGACCCGCAAGCCAGCGTCCCGGCTTGCCTGCTGAGCCTGATCGCCGAGCAGGTCGCAACCCGGCCCCAGGCAACCGCGCTGGTGTTTGCCGAGGCGACCTTGAGTTATGCGCAGCTCGACGCCCAGGCCAACCGGCTGGCCCAGCGCCTGCGGGCGTCGGGGGTTGGGCCGGACGTTCTGGTGGGCATCGCCGTCGAGCGTTCGATGGCGTTGGTCGTGGCCGTGCTTGCCGTGCTCAAGGCCGGTGGCGCCTATGTACCGCTGGACCCTGAGTATCCGCGCGAGCGCCTGGCCTACATGATCGAGGACAGCGGTATTGCCCTGCTGCTGAGCCAGGCGTCGGTGCTCTCGCGCCTGCCCAGCGACCTGCCGTTGCCTGTGCAGTTGCTTGACGATCCGTCCCTGGAGCAGTGCAGCGACCAGCCTTTGCCGATTGTGCAGCAGGCCGAGAACCTCGCCTACCTGATCTATACCTCCGGTTCCACCGGCCGGCCGAAAGCGGCGGGTAATCGCTATGGGGCCTTGAGCGGGCGCTTGCAATGGATGCGCGATACCTATGCCATGAGCCCCGCAGACGCGGTGCTGCAGAAAACCTCAAGCAGTTTTGATGTCTCGGTCTGGGAGCTGTTGCTGCCGTTGACCTGTGGGGCGCCGGTGGTGCTGGCGCAACCGGGCGACCAGCGAGACCCGGAGCGTCTGCTGGCGCTGATCCAGGCTCATCAGGTCAGTACCTTGCACTTTGTTCCCTCGATGCTCCAGGCGTTCATTGAAACCCCTGGGCTTGAAGGCTGTACGTCGTTGCGCAATCTGTTCAGTGGGGGCGAGGCGTTGTCTCGCGAGCTGCAGCACAAGGTGCTGCAACGCCTGCCCCACGTAGCCTTGTACAACCGTTACGGGCCCGTGGAGGCGACCATCAATGCCAGCCACAGCCAACGCGCAACCGCCAGCGATACACGGGTAGGCATTGGCCGGCCGCTGGTTGATACCGCCTTGTATGTGCTCGGTGGCGGTCTTGAGGTGCTGGCCCCGGCGGCCATCGGTGAGCTGTACATCGGCGGCGCGGCGCTGGCGCGTGGTTATCACCGCCGCCCTGGGCTGACGGCCGAGCGCTTTGTCCCCGATCCGTTCGGCCGCAGCCCGGGCGCACGCCTGTACCGCAGCGGTGACCTGGTGCGGCGGGGGGCTGACGGCGAATTGCAGTTTGTTACCCGTATCGATCACCAGGTGAAGATCCGCGGCATGCGTGTCGAACTGGGGGAAATCGAGTCGCAGTTGCTGGCCCTGGTACCGGTGCGCGAAGCGGTGGTGCTGGCCGTAGACGCCAGCCTTGGCAAACAGCTGGTTGCCTACGTGGTCGCCGACGCTGGCACCCCGCCAAGCCAGCTGCGCGAGCAATTGCAGGCAGTGCTGCCGGACTACATGGTGCCCGCGCACGTGGTGCTGCTTGACCAACTGCCCGTGACGGCCAATGGCAAGCTCGACCGCATGGCCTTGCCGCAGCCCGGCCTGGAGCGCGCGCAGGAAGATTATCAGGCACCGGCCAATGAGCTGGAGCAGCGCATTGCAACGATCTGGGAGGCGGTGCTCAAGCGCCAGGCCATCGGTCGTCAGGACAACTTCTTCGAGCTCGGTGGCGACTCGATCATCTCCATTCAGGTGGTGAGCCGCGCACGCCAGGCTGGCATTCATTTCACCCCGCGCGATCTGTTCCAGCAGCAGACTGTCCAGGGCCTGGCCAGTGTCGCCCGGCTGGGTGGCGTGCAGCGCTTCGAACAAGCGCCGGTGGTCGGTGAGGTGCCATTGCTGCCGATTGCCCAGGCGTTTTTCGAGCAGTCACTGCAGGCCCCTGGGCACTGGAACCAATCGGTCCTGCTGCAACCGCGAGCGCCCTTGCAAGCCGAGCTGCTGGAGCAGGTGCTGCAAGCGCTGGTGGTGCATCACGATGCGCTGCGCTTGAACTTCCAGCGCCAGGCCGACGGTAGCTGGCAGGCCACCTACGGTGCGTTGACGCGCCTGCCAGCGGCATTGCTGTGGCAGGCTGACGTGGCGGATGAGCAGGCCCTGACCGCGCGCTGCAACGAGGTTCAGCGCAGTCTGGACTTGCAGCACGGGCCGCTGCTGCGCGGGTTGCTGGCAACCTTGGCCGATGGCTCGCAGCGGCTGCTGCTGGTGGTTCACCACCTGGCGGTCGATGGTGTGTCGTGGCGCCTGTTGCTCGAGGATATCCAGCAGGCATACCAGCAGCTGATGGCTGGCCAAGCGCTGCGCTTGCAGGACAAGACCAGTTCGCTCAAGGCCTGGAGCGAGCGTTTGCAGGTGCGAGCCCGCGAGCGGCGCATGGACACCGAGCTGGCTTACTGGCGTGAGCAGTTGAGCTGCGCCAACGACTTGCCATGCCGTGACCCGCAGGCGAGCCTGTTGGCCAGTCACGCCCGCAGCGTCCAGACCCGGCTCGACAGCACCGCGACGCGCCAGTTGCTGCAACAGGCGCCTGCTGCCTACCGTACGCAGATCAACGACTTGCTGCTGACGGCCCTGGCCCGTGTCATCAGCCGTTGGACCGGCGACCGGCATACCTTGATCCGCCTGGAAGGCCACGGCCGTGAAGCGCTGTTTGACGATATCGACCTGAGCCGGACCCTGGGCTGGTTTACCAGCGTGTTTGCGCTGCGTCTGACGGCTTGCGACGACCTTGGGCAATCGATCAAGCAGATCAAGGAGCAACTGCGCCAGGTGCCTGACAAGGGCATCGGCTACGGTCTTCTGCGCTATCTGGCCGATGAGCCGACGCGCCTGCAGTTGCGTGGCCTGGCGCAACCGCGGATCACCTTCAACTACCTGGGGCAGTTCGATGCCAGTTTTGCCGATGGGCAAGGCCTGTTTGTCCCCAGTACCGAGGACAAGGGCGAGGAGCGCAGCCCGCAGGCACTGTTGAGCAACTGGCTGACCTTGAACGGCCAGGTCTACGCGGGCGAGCTCAGCCTGGAATGGACTTTCAGCGAGCAGATGTTCGACCGCGCGCAGATGCAGGCGCTGGCCGATGAGTATGCCGACGAGCTGCGCAGCCTGATCAGCCATTGCTGTGATCCACGCCACCGTGGGGTTACCCCGTCCGACTTCGCGCTGGCGCGCTTGAGCCAGGCGCAACTGGACCGGCTGGCGTGCAATGGCGCGGATATCGAGGACCTCTATCCACTGTCGCCGATGCAGCAGGGCATGTTTTTCCACTCCCTCTATGAGCAGGGGGCGGGTGACTATATCAATCAGTTGCGCGTGGATATTCGCGGGCTGGATCTGCAGCGCTTCCGCGATGCCTGGCAGGCGTGCCTGCAGGCCCATGAAGTGCTGCGCAGTGGTTTTATCTGGCCTGACGATGCCGACAAACCTGTGCAAGTGGTGCTCAAACAGGTCGAGCTGCCGTTTGAGGTCCTTGACTGGCGCGGGCGGCCGGGCAGTGCCCAGGACCTGCAGGAACTGGCGGACACTGAGCGGGCACGGGGTTTCGAGCTGAGCTGCGGGCCATTGCTGCGTTTGCTGTTGGTGCGTAGCGGCGAGCATGACTATCACCTGATCCACACCAGTCATCACATCCTGATGGACGGCTGGAGCAGCTCGTTGCTGATGGGCGAAGTGCTCCAGCGTTACCGAGGGCACGCCGTGCCAGCGCGGCCTGGGCGTTATGCCGATTACATCGGCTGGTTGCAGGCGCAGGATGATGCGCGCAGCCGCGTGTTCTGGGAGGCGCAGTTGTCTGACCTCGCCGCGCCGACCCTGCTGGCACCAGCCCTGGCTGGCGCGCACGGGCAGGCCGCTAGCGGTCAGGGCCAGTACCAGGCGAGCCTGACGCCGGCGCAAAGCGCTCGCTTGAGCGAGTTTGCCCGGCAACAGAAAGTCACCCTCAATACCCTGGTACAGGCAGCCTGGCTGGTATTGCTGCAGCGCTATACCGGCCAGCCTTCCGTGGCATTGGGTGCCACGGTGGCGGGGCGGCCGGCGGAGCTTGCCGGCATCGAACAGCAGGTTGGCCTGTTCATCAACACCCTGCCGGTCATTGCCAGCCCGGCTGCAGAGCTCAGCGTCGGGCACTGGCTGCAACAGGTCCAGGCGCAGAACGTGGCGCTGCGTGAACATGAGCAGGTGCCGCTGGCCGATATTCAGCGCTGGGCTGGACGGGCGGGCGAGCCGCTGTTCGACAGCATCCTGGTGTTCGAGAACTATCCTATTGCCGATGCGCTGCAACAAGGTGCGCCTGAAGGGCTGCAGTTCGGCGAGGTGCAGATGCAGGAGCAGACGCACTTTGCGCTGACCCTTGCGGTGGGGCTCGGCGAGGTGCTGACCTTGCAGTTCAGCTACGACCGGGCGCTGTGCGATGACACTGCGGTGACGAACCTGTGCGGCCATCTGACCCAACTGCTGCAAGGCTTTGTCGAGCAGGTCGATCAGCCGCTTGGCCAGTTGCCGATGCTGGGTGAACGCGCGCAACGCCAGGTTATCGACGGCTGGAACCATACCGCGCAGCACTACGCCGACTCGCGCTGCGTGCACCAGGTGATTGCCGACCAGGCCCAGCGCACGCCCGCGGCCACTGCCCTGGTCTTCGCCGGACAGGCCATGTCCTACGCGGCGCTGGAGCTGCAGGCCAACCAATGGGCCCAGCGCCTGGTTGGCGCAGGCGTGGGCCCGGAGGTACTGGTTGGCATCGCTGCCGAACGCAGCCTGGAAATGGTCGTCGGCTTGCTGGCGGTGCTCAAGGCCGGCGGCGCCTATGTGCCGCTGGACCCCGATTACCCCGCCGAACGCCTGAGCTACATGATCGAGGACAGCGGTATCGGGCTGTTGCTGACCCAGTCGGCACTGCTCGAGCGCTTGAGCCTGCCGGGCTGTCTGCAGACCTTGCTGCTGGACCGGCCCGCGGCACTGACGCCCGCCCAGGGCATGGCGCCAGTGCCGTGCACGCCTGATGCGCAGAACCTGGCCTACGTGATCTATACCTCAGGCTCGACCGGCAAACCCAAGGGCGCCGGTAACCGCCATGTGGCCCTGAGCAACCGCCTTAACTGGATGCAACAGGCTTACGGCCTTACACCTGACGATGTCGTGCTGCAGAAGACCCCGTTCAGTTTCGACGTCTCGGTCTGGGAGTTCTTCTGGCCGCTGATGTTCGGTGCCCGCCTGGTCATCGCCGAGCCCGGCGATCATCGTGATCCTGCAAGGCTGGTTGCTTTGATCCGCAACCAGGGCGTCAGCACCCTGCATTTTGTGCCGTCCATGTTGCAGGCGTTCATGCAGGACGAGGCGGTGGCCTGTTGTACCTCGCTCAAGCGGATAGTCTGCAGTGGCGAAGCACTGCCGGTGGATGCCCAGGCGCAAGTTTTTGCCCTGTTGCCCTGTGCGGCGCTTTACAACCTGTATGGGCCGACTGAAGCGGCCATCGACGTCACCCACTGGACCTGCCGGGAAGAGCCGGGGGACAGCGTGCCGATCGGTGAGCCGATCGCCAACCTGCAAACCTGGATTCTCGATGCGAGCCTGCAATTGCTGCCGGCGGGGGTGATAGGCGAGCTGTACCTTGGCGGCGAAGGCCTGGCCAGGGGATATCATCTGCGTCCAGGACTGACCGCCGAGCGTTTCGTCGCCAGCCCGTTCGACGCTGCTCAGCGCCTGTACCGCACCGGTGACCTGGCGCGCTACCGTGCCGATGGGGTGATCGAATATGCCGGTCGCATCGACCACCAGGTAAAAATTCGCGGGCTGCGTATCGAGCTGGGCGAAATCGAGGCACGCCTGGTCGAACACGCGTCGGTTCGCGAGGCCGCGGTGCTGGCGGTGGGCGACAACGCCGCCCAACGCCTGGTGGCCTATGTGGTACCGAGCGCGGACTTTGCCAGCGCCCAGGCCGAGCAAGGCACCTGGCGCCAGGCGCTGGACCAGCACTTGAAGGCAAACCTGCCCGACTACATGGTGCCCGCTCGCATCCAGTTGATCGAGCGGATGCCACTCAGCCCCAACGGTAAACTGGAGCGCAAGGCCCTGCCTGCGCCTGACCTGGAACCAAGCCAGCAATACGTGGCACCGGTGGCGGAGCTGGAGCGGCAGATTGCCCAGATCTGGCAAAGCGTGCTCAAGTGCGAGCGCGTCGGTTTGACCGACAACTTTTTCGAACTGGGCGGTGACTCGATCATTTCCATCCAGGTGGTCAGCCGCGCGCGTCAGGCGGGTATCCATTTCACCCCCAAACAGCTGTTCCAGCATCAGACCGTGCAAAGCCTGGCGGCGGTTGCGGCAACCGGCGCCGCGGCCCTTGAGATCGATCAGGGGCCAGCCAGCGGGCGGGTGCAGTTGCTGCCGATCCAGGCGCAGTTCTTCGAACAAGACATGCAGACACGCCAGCACTGGAACCAGTCGGTGCTGCTCAAGCCCGCCGAACGCCTGCAGGCGCCAGCACTGGAGCAGGCCCTGCAAGCGCTGGTGCAGCATCATGACGCGTTGCGCCTGAACTTCAGCGCGGCAGACGGGCAATGGCGGGCCGATTACCGCAGCCTGCAACAACAGGCGCAGCACTGGCGGCGCGAAGGGCTGCTGTGGCAGGCAAGCGTGCACGACCAAAGCGAACTGGCCGCAGCCTGTGAACGGGCCCAGTGCAGCCTCGACCTTGCACAGGGGCCGCTGCTCAGAGCGTTGCTGCTCGACTTGCCTGACCAGCAGCAACGCTTGCTGCTGGTCATCCACCACCTGGTGGTGGACGGGGTTTCCTGGCGCATCCTCTTTGAGGACCTGCAGGCAGCCTACGCCAGTGCCCTGGCGGGCACGCCCGGCAACCTGCCGGCCAAGACCAGTTCGGTGCAGGCCTGGGCGGCACGCTTGCAGCGCTATGCCCAAAGCGAGGCCGTGCGCGGGCAGGTCGACTACTGGCAGGCGCAATTGTCGGTGGCGGGCAGTGCGCTACCCTGCGACGATCCGGATGCCAGCCTGCATAGCCGTTACGCCCACAGCGTGGTCACTCGCCTGGATGCCGGGCTCACCCGGCAATTGCTGCAAGTGGCGCCGAATGCTTACCGGACGCAGGTCAACGATGTACTCCTGGCGGCGCTGGCGCGGGTCATCGCGCGCTGGAGCGGGCAGGCCGATACGCTGATCCAGCTGGAAGGGCATGGCCGCGAAGACCTCTTCGATGACATTGACCTGACCCGGTCGGTTGGCTGGTTCACCAGCCTGTTCCCGGTGCGCCTGAGTGCCCGTGATGACCTGGGTACGACCCTGAAAACCGTCAAGGAGCAGTTGCGCGCGATCCCCGACAAGGGGCTGGGCTATGGCGTGCTCGGCCATTTTGCTGAACCAGGCGATCGCGCCCGGCTCACAGGGCTGGCGGTGCCGCGCATCACGTTCAACTACCTGGGCCAGTTCGACAGCAGTTTCACCGACGACGCGGCACTGTTCACCCCGACTGGCGAGGCGCGGGGGGCCGAGCAGGGCGCTGATGTTCCACTGGCCAACTGGTTGATGCTCAATGGCCGGGTGTTTGATGGCGAGCTGAGTATCGGCTGGACGTTCAGCACGCAAATGTTCGCTGCCTCGACGGTGCAGCGCCTGGCCGATGACTATGAGCAGGAACTGGCAGCGCTGGTCGCCCATTGCTGTGACCCACGCAGCCAGGGCGCCACGCCATCGGACTTTGCCCTGGCGCAACTGACTCAGGCACAGCTCGATCAGTTGGACCTGAGCGCAGTCGAAGACCTCTATCCGCTGTCACCGATGCAGCAGGGCATGTTGTTCCATGCCCTCGATGGTCGCGAGCAGGGCAGTTACGTCAACCAGATGAGCGTCGAGGTTTTCGGCCTCGATGTAGAGGCTTTTGCCGCCGCCTGGCAGGCCACTGTGCAGGCCCACGACATCCTGCGAACCCGTTTCATCTGGCAGGGCGTTGGCGCACGTCCCTTGCAGGCAGTGCAAGCATCGGTGGAGGTGCCCTTTACCGTTCTTGACTGGCGTCAGCGTGCCGACCTGGACGAGGCGCTGGGCGCGCTGGCGGCCAGTGAGCGCAAGCGCGGTTTCGACCTGGGCTGCGCGCCGCTGCTGCGCCTGCATGTGGTGCACTGCGACGGGCAACGCTACCAGCTGATCTACACCAGCCACCATATCCTTATGGACGGTTGGAGCAATTCACAACTGATGGGGGAGGTGCTGCAACGCTATCGTGGCGAGCAACCGGCTGCGCTGCACGGCCGTTACCGTGACTATATCCAGTGGCTGCAGGCTCAGGACGAGCAGGCCAGTGAAGCGTTCTGGAAAGCGCAACTGCAGGACCTGGCCGGCCCAACCCGGCTGGCCGCAAGCACGGCACATGACGCTGGCAACCGCCACCAGCGCGAGTACCGGCACGTGCTGGAAGGCTCACGCAGCCAACGCTTGCATGGGTTTGCCCGCGAGCAGAAGGTGACCTTCAACACCCTGGTTCAGGCCGCCTGGGCACTCTTGCTGCAGAGTTATAGCGGCCAGCAAACGGTCGTGTTCGGTGCCACGGTAGCCGGGCGTCCGGTCGAACTGCCTGATGCCGAACGCCAGATGGGGTTGTTCATCAATACCCTGCCGGTTGCCGCCACGCCGCGCCCGGAGCAAAGCGTCGGCAGCTTCCTGCAGGCGCTGCAGGCGAAAAACCTGAGCCTGCGCGAGCATGAACATACCCCGCTGTTCGACATTCAACGCTGGGCCGGACACAGCGCTGAATCGCTGTTCGACAACATTCTGGTGTTCGAGAACTACCCGGTGTCGCAGGCCCTGGAGCAGGGCGCAACCCAGGACTTACGTTTCGGCCGGCTCAACAGCCACGAGCAAACGCACTACCCGCTGACCTTGCTGGTTTCGACGGGCGAGGAACTGGTGCTGCAGTTCAACTATGCCTGCGCGTTGTTCAGCGATGCCCAGATCGAGCGTCTCGCCAGCCACCTGGACAACCTGCTCGAGCAACTCTGCCAGGCGCCGCAACGGGTCCTCGGCGAGTTGGACATGCTAACCGGCAACGAGCGCGGGCTGCTGCTCGAAACCTGCAACAGCAATACCCTGGCCTTTGCTCGCGAGCGCTGTATCCATCAGCATATCGAAGCGCAGGCCGCGCGGATGGCTGACGCAACGGCATTGATCGACGGTCAGGCGCACATCAGTTATGCCCAGTTGAACCAGCGGGCCAATCTTCTGGCCTGTGCCTTGATCGAGCTTGGCGTGGGCCCCGAGGTGCGGGTCGGCGTGGCGATGCCGCGCTCGAGTGAAATGCTGGTGGCCTTGCTGGCGGTGCTCAAGGCAGGTGGTGCGTATGTGCCGCTGGACCCCGACTACCCGGCCGAGCGTGTGGCCTACATGCTTGAAGACAGTCGCGCCCGTGTCCTGCTGAGCCAGCAGCAGGTGCTGGAGCACCTCAGCGTGCCCGCCAGCGTTCAGGTCGTGCCGGTGGAGCGTGGCTATGGCGAGCAGGCGGCGACGTCGCCTGGCAACCCGCAGACAGCGGTCTCGGCGCAGAACCTGGCGTATGTCATCTATACCTCCGGCTCCACTGGCAAACCCAAGGGCGTGGCGATTACCCATCGCAACGTCGGCGCACTGATTCAGTGGTCGCAGCAGGTTTACAGCCAGGAGGATATCCAGGGGGTGCTGGCGTCGACGTCGATCTGCTTCGACCTGTCGGTGTGGGAGCTGTTCGTCACCCTGGCCAATGGCGGTCAGGTGATCATGGCGCGCAATGCCCTGGAGCTGCCGACGCTGGCGGCCCGCGAGCGGGTACGTCTGCTCAACAGTGTGCCCTCGGCAGTCGCGGCCCTGCAGCGTGCCGGGCAGATTCCGCCGGGCGTGCGCATTGTCAACCTGGCCGGCGAGCCGCTCAGGCAGGTGCTGGTGGAGCAGCTGTATGCCAGCGGCACCATCGAGCACGTCTACGACCTGTACGGACCGTCGGAAGACACCACCTACTCGACCTGGACGCGCCGTCACCCTGGCGGCACACCGAGTATTGGCCGGCCGTTGGCCAACACCCGCGCCTACGTCGTCGATGGCCGCTTGCAGCCGACCGCCCTTGGGGTGGCCGGCGAGTTGCTGCTGGCCGGCGACGGGGTTACCCGTGGCTACCTGCTGCGCCCGGGTCTTAGCGCCGAGAAATTCGTGCCGGATCCCTTCGGCGTGCCCGGCGCCCGCTTGTACCGCAGTGGTGACCTGGTGCGCTACCGCGACGACGGCGAGCTTGAGTACATCGGCCGTCTGGATCATCAGGTCAAGATCCGCGGGTTCCGCATCGAGCTGGGCGAAGTCGAAGCACGCCTGCAGGCCCTGGCCCAGGTGCGCGAGGCTGCGGTACTGGCGCTGCAGGGGGCGCGGGGCGCGCACCTGGTGGCCTACCTGGTGGTGGATGGCGACCTCGCGCCAAGCGCCTACGCCCAGGCCGGCGAAGCCATCAGGCACGCGCTGCGAGCCGACCTGCCCGACTACATGATTCCAGCCCACGTGCTGTTCCTTGAACAGTTGCCGCTGACCCCCAACGGCAAACTTGACCGCAAGGCGCTGCCGGCAGTCGACAGCCAGGTTGGCAGCAGCGAATTCATTGCGCCAGGCACTGAGCTGGCCTGCCAGGTGGCGCAGATCTGGCAGCAGGTGCTGCAGGTCGAGCGGATTGGCATGAACGATAACTTCTTCGAGATGGGCGGTCACTCCTTGCTGGTGGTGAGCGTGGTGTCGCGAATTCAACTTGAGCTTGGTATGAAACTGACAGCGCAAACGGTTTTTCAATTCCCGGTCCTCGGCGCCTTGGTCGCCGAGCTGGAACAGAGCGGGTCTTCGCTGAACAGTGACAAACTCAGCAGGCTCGATGCGTTGCTCGACGAAATGGAGGCCATCTGATGGATCAGCAGGTCGCCTTGAAGATTGCTCAGCGTTTCATTCTTCTGCCGCTGGAAAAACGCCGGCTGTACCTGGAAAAAATGCAGGCAGAGGGCATCTCGCCCGCCAACCTGCCGATACCGCGGGTGAGCGATGAGTTCGAACAACTGCCACTGTCTTTTGCCCAGGAGCGCCAGTGGTTTCTCTGGCAACTGGACCCTGACAGCGCCGCCTACCACATCCCCACCGCGCTGCGTTTACGTGGCCCGCTGGACATCGCCAGCCTGCAGCAGGCCTTCGACCTGCTGGGCGCGCGGCATGCCACATTGCGCACGCGGTTTGTCCAGAACGCCCAAGGTGGCACTTGCCAGGTCATTGATGCCCAGGCCAATTTGCGCATTGCGGTGCAGCCGTTGAGTGTGCCGCCGGGGCAGTCGGCCGAGCAGGCGCTCA
This sequence comes from Pseudomonas sp. 2(2015), assembly GCF_000955865.1. Classification (NCBI taxonomy): domain Bacteria; kingdom Pseudomonadati; phylum Pseudomonadota; class Gammaproteobacteria; order Pseudomonadales; family Pseudomonadaceae; genus Pseudomonas; species Pseudomonas sp. 2(2015). The sequence goes on along the minus strand of NZ_JYOF01000003.1, from coordinate 468,419 downwards.
GGCAGTTCATCGGTACCGAAACCGCGCAGCTGTTTGACTTGCGCCAGGGGCCCTTGTTGCGGATCAAGCTGCTGACCCTGGGCAACGACGATCACGTGCTGGTGCTGACCCAGCATCACATCGTCTCGGATGCGCGCTCCATGCAGGTCATGGTCGAGGAGCTGGTGGCCCTGTACAGCGCCCGCTTGCAAGGACAGCCTTGCAGCCTGCCGGCAGTGGCGCTGCAGTACAGTGACTATGCGATCTGGCAGCGCCACTGGATGCAAGCGGGTGAGCGCGAACGCCAATTGGCCTACTGGCTTGAGCAACTGGGCGATCAGCAGCCGGTGCTGGCGCTGCCCACCGACCGGCCGCGCCCGGCCAGCAGGAGCTTTCGCGGTGCACGTGTGGAGATACAGCTGGACAGCGACCTGAGCCAGGCACTGCAAGGGCTGGCGCGACAACAGGGTGCAACGCTGTTCATGCTGTTACTGGCGTCGTTCCAGGCGCTGCTGGCGCGCTATAGCGGCGAGCGGGATATTCGCGTCGGAGTACCGGTGGCCAACCGCAACCGCCCGGAAACCGAGCGCTTGATCGGCTTTTTCGTCAATACCCAGGTACTGCGTGCCGAGGTTGACGGGCACCTGCGTTTCAGCGAGCTGCTGGCCCAGGTTCGCGAGCGGGCGCTGGGCGCCCAGGCGCACCAGGACCTGCCCTTCGAACAACTGGTCGAAGCCCTGCACCCGGAGCGCAGCCTGAGCCATAGCCCGTTGTTCCAGGTGATGTTCAATCATCGCAGCGACACCCCGGGCGCGGCGCCTCAGGCCGCGCTGGCCCTGCAGGTCGAGGCGGTTGGCCAGGACAGCCAGGATGCACAGTTCGACCTCACCCTGACCACCCATGAATCCGCGCAAGGCATTGGCGCCAGCCTCAACTACGCTACGGACCTGTTCGACGCGGCCACCATCGAGCGGATGCTCGGGCATTGGCAAGCGCTGCTGCGGGCGGTGGCCGCTGACCCGCAGGCACGTCTGGGCCAGCTGGCGTTGCTCGACCCGGCGCAACAGCAGTCAACGCTGCGCTGCTGGAACCCGGCGCCGCAACAGTTCCCTGTGCGCCACTGCATCCATGAACTGTTCGAAGCCCAGGTCGAACGCAACCCGGATGCGCTGGCGGTGTCGCGCGGTGACCAGTGCTTGAGCTACGGCCAGCTCAACAACAGCGCCAACCAGCTGGCCCATCGGCTGATTGCCATGGGGGTGGGGGCCGATGTTCGGGTGGGCCTGGCGGCGACCCGCGACCTGCCGATGATCGTCGGCCTGCTGGCCATCCTCAAGGCCGGTGGCGCCTATGTTCCGCTCGACCCCAACTACCCGCAGGACCGCCTGGCCTACATGATGCAGGACAGCGGCATGTCGATGTTGCTGGCGCCGGAGCAATTGCTGGCGCAGCTGCCGGTGCCGGAAGGCGTACCAACCCTGCTGCTGGACGTGGCGGATGACGGTGATTGCAGCAACCCGCAGCTCACGCTCGACCCGGACAACCTGGCCTATGTGATCTACACCTCGGGCTCGACCGGGCTACCGAAGGGCACCTTGCTGGCGCATGCCAACGTCGTGCGTCTGTTCGCGGCCACCGAGCAGTGGTTCGCCTTCAACAGTGCCGATGTGTGGAGCCTGTTTCACTCATTCGCCTTCGATTTCTCGGTGTGGGAAATCTTTGGTGCCGTGCTGCACGGCGGCCGGCTGGTCATGGTCGACCAGGACACTGCCCGCTCGCCCGAGGCGTTCCTGGCGCTGCTGCAGCGCGAGCGGGTCACGGTGCTCAACCAGACCCCCTCGGCGTTCAAGGTGCTGGCCCAGGTTGCCTGCGCCGCGCCCGCCGGGACGCTGGACCTGGCCTTGCGCTATGTGGTGTTTGGTGGCGAAAGCCTCGAGGTCAGCAGCCTGGCGCCGTGGTTCGAGCGCTTTGGTGACGAGGCACCGCGCCTGATCAACATGTATGGCATCACCGAGACCACGGTGCACGTGACCTATCGGCCGTTGTCCAGGGCTGATCTGGGCAGTGCCCAGGGCAGCCCCATTGGCGAACCGATTGGCGACTTGTCCTGGTACGTGCTCGATGGCGACCTCAACCCGGTACCTCACGGCTGTGTGGGTGAGTTGTATGTCGGGCGCGCGGGGCTGGCCCGTGGCTATTTGAATCGCGGTGGTTTGAGTGCCAGCCGCTTTGTTCCCGATCCGTTCGGCAACCCCGGCGGGCGTCTCTATCGCACTGGAGACCTGGCGCGCTTCACCGCCAGCGGCACGGTCGAGTATGCCGGGCGTGCCGACCACCAGGTGAAGATCCGTGGTTTTCGCATTGAGCTGGGCGAGGTCCAGGAGCGTTTGCAAACCCTGGCAGAGGTCGACCAGGCCCTGGTGCTGGCGCACCAGGGCGTGGCCGGGCAACAACTGGTGGCCTACCTGATCGCTTCGCGCGCGGACATCGCCCTGGCCAGCGCCGAGGATCAAGCTCAGGCCGTGGAGCGTTTGCGCGGCTTGTTGTTGCAGGCGCTGCCCGAGTACATGGTGCCGACCCACATGGTCTTCCTCGCGGCGTGGCCGTTGACCGCCAACGGCAAGCTTGATCGCAAGGCCCTGCCGACGCCGGGCCAATTGCAGGGATCACGCCGCTATCGCGCCCCGCAGAGCGCGCTCGAGTTGCAACTGGCAGCGGTCTGGCAAGAGGTACTGCAGGTGCCCCAGGTTGGCCTCGACGATGACTTCTTCAGCCTTGGCGGGCACTCGCTGCTGGCCACCCAGGTGATTGTCCGCATCCGTGAGCAGGTGAACCTCGAAGTGCCGTTGCGTGAATTGTTTCAGGCCCGCGACTTCAAGGCTTTCTGTGCGCTGGTGGCAACGCTTCAGGCGCAGAGCTCGCCGCTGGAAGACGAATTGGCTAAATCTCTGCAGGCCCTCAAACGTTTAACTGGAGATGAACTTGAAAAGCTAATTTCCTAATGAGGGTCTGGGTGTGCAAGAGCTGATCGGGGCAGTTGGAGCGCTTTCGTCGAAGGAACGCAAAGCCTTGGCGATACTGCTGAAGCAAAAAGGGATCAACCTCTTCAATGTCGCGCCGATTTTCAAGCGCAAAGCCGACGAGCCCTTGTTGTTGTCCTATGCGCAGGAGCGCCAGTGGTTTCTCTGGCAGATGGAGCCAGACAGCGCCAACTACCATATTCCACTCGCGCTGCGCCTGCGCGGCGAGCTCGACCTTGGCGCCTTGCAGCGCAGTGTCGAGGCGTTGCATCTGCGCCATGAAGCGTTGCGCACCACCTTTGTCGACGACGACCTGCAGGCCCTGCAGGTCGTCCACCCGTCCATGACTGCGGACTTCACCTGCCTGGACTGGTCGAACGAGCCAGCGTCGGCGCGTTCTGACGCGCGGCTGAAGGCCTTCGTCGAGGAGCAGGTCGGCCAGCTGTTCGATTTACGCCAGGGGCCGCTGTTGCGCGTCTGCCTGTTGCGCCTTGAAGCCAATGAACACGTACTGCTGCTCATCCAGCACCATATTGTCTCTGACGGTTGGTCCATGGAGATCCTGCTGCGCGAGATCATCGAGTACTACAGCGCCTTCACCCAGGGCCGGGCCCCGGACCTGGCGCCGCTACCGATCCAGTACGCCGACTACGCCCTCTGGCAGCGCCAGTGGATGGAGGCAGGTGAACGTGAACGGCAACTGGCCTACTGGACTGCGCAGCTGGGTAGCGAGCATCCCTTGCTTGAACTGCCCACTGACCGACCGCGTCCGGCTGAGCAGAGTTATCGCGGTGCGCGGCTGGCGCTGAGCCTGCCCGATGGCCTGGCCGATGCGCTCAAGCGTTTCGCCGGGCAGGAGAATGTCACCCTGTTCACCCTGCTGCTGAGCAGCTTCGAGCTGTTGTTGCACCGCTACAGTGGCCAGGCCGAGATTCGTGTCGGGGTACCCTCGGCCAACCGCAACCGGGTAGAGACCGAGGGGCTGATCGGTTTTTTCGTCAACACCCAGGTGATCAAGGCCTGCTTTGACGATCAGCTGACCTTCCGCCAGTTGCTGCAGGCCGTGCACCAGACAGTGCTCGATGCCCAGACTCATCAGGATTTGCCGTTCGAACAACTGGTCGAGGCGTTGCGCCCGGAGCGCAGCCTCAGCCACAGCCCGCTGTTCCAGGTCATGTACAACCACCAGAGCGACGCGCGCACGCGTCACCAGCTGGCGGGGCAGGGCGGGCCCCTGATGATCGAGGCGCTGGCGTGGGAAAAGCACACCGCTCAGTTCGACCTGATGCTCGATACCCATGACAGCCCGAGCGGGCTTGCCGCCGGCCTGACCTACGCCAGCGACCTGTTTGAACGCGCGACCGTCGAGCGCATGGCTGCGCACTGGCTGGGCCTGTTGCAGGCGATCGTGCAACAGCCCGATCAGCGCGTCGCGGCCATGCCCCTGCTCGACAGCGATCAGTGGCAGCAACAGGTCGTGCGCTGGAACGACACGGCGATGGACTACCCCTTGGCGTGCTGCGTGCATCAGTTGATCGAACAACAGGCGCACGCCACACCCGACCGGGTAGCCCTGGTCCTGGGCGCTGCGCAGCTCAGTTACCGCCAGCTCAATGAAGTCGCCAACCAGTGGGCACACCGCTTGCTGGGCGCAGGTGTCGGGCCCGATGTGCTGGTGGGTATTGCCGCCGAACGCAGCCTGGAAATGGTTATCGGCCTGCTGGCGGTGCTCAAGGCTGGCGGCGCTTATGTACCGCTGGACCCGGATTATCCCGCGGAGCGCCTGGCCTACATGATGCAGGACAGCGGCATGCGCCTGCTGCTGAGCCAACAATCGGTACGTGAGCGCTTGCCGGTGCCGGCCGATGTCGAATGCCTGCTGCTCGATCAACCTCAGGATGGCTGGCCTGTCAGCAACCCGGCGTGCTACCCGCACCCGCAGAACCTGGCCTATGTCATCTACACCTCCGGCTCCACGGGCAAGCCAAAAGGCGCGGCCAACCGCCACCTGGCCCTGACCAACCGGCTGTGCTGGATGCAACAGGCCTATGGCCTGGGCGAACAGGACCGGGTCTTGCAGAAGACGCCGTTCAGCTTCGACGTTTCGGTGTGGGAGTTCTTCTGGCCACTGATGACGGGGGCACGCCTGGTGCTGGCGGCGCCGGGTGATCACAAGGATCCTGCGCGGCTGATCGAGGTCATCCGCCGTGAGCAGATAACCACGTTGCACTTTGTGCCCTCGATGCTGCAGGTGTTCATGCTCGATGACCAGGCGGGTCTGTGCACCTCGCTGAGCCGAGTGATTTGCAGTGGCGAGGCGTTGCCGGCGGACGCCCAGCAACAGGTTCTGAGCCGCTTGCCGCAAGCCGCCTTGTACAACCTGTATGGACCGACCGAAGCGGCAATCGATGTTACCCACTGGACCTGTCGCGACGAAGGCCGCGACAGCGTGCCGATTGGCCAGCCGATTGCCAACCTTGGCACCTATGTGCTGGACGATGAGCTGACGCCGGTGCCCGTGGGGGTAACGGGTGAGCTGTACCTGGCCGGTATCGGGCTTGCGCGCGGCTATCATCGCCGCCCGGGCCTGAGCGCCGAACGGTTTGTCGTCAGCCCGTTCGCCAGCGGCGAGCGTATGTACCGCACCGGCGACCTGGCGCGTCAGCGCAGTGACGGGGTGATCGAGTACCGCGGGCGGATCGACCATCAGGTAAAAATCCGTGGACTGCGCATTGAGCTGGGCGAGATCGAGGCACGCTTGCTGGAACAGGATGAAATCCACGAGGCGGTTGTTCTGGCCGTTGCCACTGGCAATGGCCAGCAACTGGTGGCGTATCTGGTGCCGGCCCGGCGCGACTGGCCTGGCGACGACCGCCAGCGCCAGGCGCAGGCGCGCGAGCTGCTGCGGTCGCGCTTGCTGGCGGCCTTGCCCGACTACATGGTACCCAGCCAACTGATGTTCCTCGACAGCCTGCCGTTGAGCCCCAACGGCAAGCTGGAACGCCGGGCGCTGCCGCTGCCTGATGCAGAGCAGATGCAGCAGGCCTATGTAGCCCCGGGCAGTGCCGTGGAAGTGGCGCTGGCGGCGCTTTGGCAAGAGGTGCTCAAGGTTGAACGGGTGGGTCTGAACGACAACTTTTTCGAACTCGGCGGCGACTCCATCGTGTCCATTCAACTGGTCAGCCGCGCGCGGCGCCAGGGCATCGTGTTCACCCCCAAAGAGCTGTTCCAGCACCAAACGGTGCAGAGCCTGGCGGCTGTCGCCCGGTCTCGCGAGGTCGGCGAAGGCGACGCAGTGGACCAGGGCCTGGTCAGTGGCGCGGCGTTGCTGCTGCCGATCCACCAGGCGTTTTTTGCCAGTGACATCCCCCAGCGTCACCAGTGGAACCAGTCGGTGCTGCTCAAGCCATCGCAGCCGCTGCAGGCCGACCTGCTGGAGCGTGCGCTGCAAGCGTTGGTGATGCACCACGATGTCTTGCGTTCGTGCTTCAGCGCCGAACAGGTGCGCTATCTGCAGCCCGAGCGCCTGCTTGCGCACTGGGCGCAGGCGCCGCTGCTGTGGCAAACCGCGCCAGTCGACCTGGCCGCGCTTTCAGTCGACTGCGACGAGGCCCAGCGCAGCCTGCAGCCGGCACAAGGGCAGTTGCTGCGGGCGCTGTTGGCGACCCTGGCCGACGGTCAGCAACGGCTGTTGCTGGTGGTCCACCACCTGGCCGTGGATGGTGTGTCCTGGCGCATCCTGTTCGAAGACCTGCAACAGGCCTACACACAGTTGGCGGCAGGCCAGCCAGTGGCCTTGCCGGCCAAGACCACTTCGGTCAAAGCCTGGGCCGAACGTCTGCAAACCTATGCGCGGGGCGACAACCTGCAGGCGCAGCTCGGCTACTGGCAGCAGCAGTTGCAGGGCGCATGCGCCGAGCTGCCCCAGGATCACGCCGACGGCACGCTGCGCAGTCGCGATGCGCTGACGCTGTACAGCCAGTTGAGCCCGCAGTTGACGCGCAAGCTGTTGCAGCAGGCTCCCGCGGCTTACCGCACGCAGATCAACGACCTGCTGCTGGCAGCCCTGGCCAGGGTGTTGCAGCGCTGGACCGGCGCCGACCATTGCCTGATCCAGCTTGAAGGCCATGGCCGTGAAGAGCTGTTCGATGAGGTCGACCTGACCCGCACCCTGGGTTGGTTCACCAGCATGTTTGCGCTCAAGTTGCAGGCCTTCGAGCAGTGGAGCGACACCCTCAAGGGGATCAAGGAGCAACTGCGGGCGGTGCCGGACAAAGGCATCGGCTACGGGGTGCTGCATTACCTGGGTGATCAGCAGGCGCGTGAAAGCCTGGCGCAATTGCCGGTGCCGCGGGTGACCTTCAACTACCTTGGGCAGTTCGACGCCAGTTTCAGCAGCGATCAGGCACTGTTCGTTCCCGCCGCTGAAAACCGAGGGCTTGAGCGCAGCCTGGACGCGCCGCTGGGCAACTGGTTGAGCCTCAATGGCCAGGTGTATGACTCGGCCTTGAGCATAGGCTGGACCTTCAGCCGCAGCATGTTCGATGAGGCGACGATCGCGCACCTGGCCGCGCAGTACAGCGAGGAGCTCGAGCGTCTGATCGAGCATTGCTGCGATCAGGGCGTTGGCGCGGTGACCCCCTCGGACTTCCCGCTGGCGCAGGTTTCGCAGGCCTGGCTTGACAAACTGCCGATTGCCGCCGGCGAAATCGAAGACATCTACCCGCTCTCGCCGATGCAGCAGGGCATGCTCCTGCACACCCTGGAAGACAACGAGTCGGCGCTTTACATCAACCAGGTGCAGTTGCCGGTGCAGGGCCTGGATGTCGAGCGATTCTGCCAGGCCTGGCAGGCGGCAATCGACCGCCACGAGGCCCTGCGTACCAGCTTTCATTGGCCCGATCGGCAGACGCCGGCGCTGCAAGTCGTGCAGCGCCGGGTCAAGCTGCACGTACAGACCCTCGACTGGCAGGATCAACCCTGGGATGAACAGCGCGTCGCGCAATGTGCCAGCGCCGAACGGGCCCGCGGCTTTGATATCGGCGCCGCGCCGTTGCTGCGCCTGTTGCTGATTGCTACCGGCCCTGGGCAATACCGGATGATCTGGACCAGCCACCACATCCTGATGGATGGCTGGAGCAATTCACGTCTGCTCGCAGAAGTGCTGCAGCACTACTGTGGCGCGCAGGTTGCGGCGCCAGGCGGGCGCTTTCGCGACTTCATCGGCTGGCTGCAGGGGCAGGACGCCAAGGGCCTCGAACAGTTCTGGAAGCAGCGCCTGCAGGCCTTGGTCGAGCCGACTTCGCTGAGCCAGGCGGTGCATCCGCGGCACAGCAGCAGCGAGCCCGGTCACCGGGCGCTGTACACCCGCTGGGATGCAGCGCGCACTGCACGGTTGCAGCAGGTGTGCCGTGACTTGCGTATCACCCCCAACACCCTGATTCAGGGCGCCTGGCTGCTCTTGTTGCAACGCTACACGCGCCAGGACACCGTGGTGTTCGGCGCCACGGTTGCCGGGCGACCAGAGGGCCTGGCCAATGCCGACACCCTGCTGGGCCTGTTTATCAATACCTTGCCAGTCATTCACCGCATCAGGCCGGAACAAGCGCTGGATGCCTGGTTGCGCGACCTGCAAGCCTACAACCTGGACGTGCGCGATCATTCCCATGTGCCGCTGGCGGATATCCAGCGTTGGGCAGGCATGGGCGGACAGGCGTTGTTCGACAGCATCATCGTGTTCGAGAACTACCCGATCGATGAGCGGCTTGGCGAGGCCCGGGACAGCGGCCTGCACTTTGGCGAGTCACGCAATCACGATGTCACCAACTTCCCGATGGACCTGGCCGTCCACCTCAACGACAGCCTGTCGATCGAATACCTGCATTTGCGCAGTGCCTTCAGCGAGCAGGCCGTCGAGGGCATCCGTCACGCCATGGAGGGGCTACTGACGGCCATGCTCGAGACACCGCTGCAGCGGGTGGGTAACCTGCAACGCCTGGATACCGCGCAGTGGCAGCAACTGCAGGCCTGGGGGGCACAGCCGGCGCGGCAGTACCGTCCGCTGTCGGTGGTCGAGCTGATTGACGAACAAGCCCGGCGTCAGCCCGGGGCGATTGCGCTGGAATGTGCGGGGCAGCGCCTGGACTATGCCGCCCTGCAGCGCCAGAGCAATGCCCTGGCCGCGACCTTGATGGCGCAGGGCGCGGGCCCTGAAGTTCTGCTCGGGGTGGCCCTGGAGCGTTCGCCGCAGATGATCGTGGCACTGCTGGCCGTGCTCAAGTGCGGCGCGGCGTATGTGCCGCTGGACATCGATTACCCGAGCGAGCGCCTGGCCTACATGATCGAGGACTCGGGCATGGCCCTGGTCATTACCCACAGCGATCTGCTCGGGCGCCTGCCGCTGCCGGCGCTGTTGCCACGGGTAGAGATGGATCGACTGCCGCTCGATGAACAGCGCGTCGGGCCAGCGCTTGCCTGCGGCGATGATCGCAACCTGGCGTACCTGATCTACACCTCCGGTTCCACCGGTCAGCCCAAGGGCGTGGCGGTTACCCGCGGGCCCTTGAGCATGCACTGCCAGGCAATTATCGAACGCTACGAAATGAACGCCAGCACCCGCGAACTGCACTTTATGTCGTTTGCCTTCGACGGTGCCCATGAGCGTTGGTTGAGCGTCCTAGGCAGCGGCGGGGCGCTGGTCATTCGCGACGCCGAACTGTGGACACCGGAGCAGACGTTCAAGGCCCTTGGGCAGCAGGCAATCACCATCGCCTGCTTCCCGCCGGCCTACCTCAAGCAGGTTGCCGAGTATGCCCGCCAGTGTGGCGAGCCTGCGCCTGCGGTGAACATCTACTGCTTTGGCGGCGACGCCGTACCCGAACAGACCTTCGAGCTGGTCAAGGCAGCATTGCGCCCGCAGTACTTCACCAATGGCTACGGACCGACTGAGACCGTGGTCACCCCGCTGCTATGGAAAGTGCCGGCCGATTCGACCTGTGAAGCTGCGTATGCACCGATCGGCCGCGCCGTCGGCTTGCGCGCCTTGCAGGTCCTGGACGATGACCTCAACCCGTTGCCTGCAGGCTTCGCCGGCGAGCTGTACATTGGTGGCGAGGGGGTCGCCCGAGGCTACCATCGTCGCCCGGGCCTGACCGCCGAGCGCTTCGTACCGGACCCTTTCGGCCAGCCAGGAACCCGGGCCTACCGCAGTGGTGACCTGGTGCGCCTGCGTGAGGACGGCATCATCGACTACGTCGGTCGCATCGATCACCAGGTAAAGATTCGCGGCTTTCGCATCGAGCTGGGCGAAGTCGAGGCCTGCCTGCGCCAGCAACCCGGGGTCAGCGATGCGCTGGTCATTGCCCGTGACTTTGCCGCCGGCAAGCGCTTGATTGCCTACGCGGTCACCCCGCACGGCATCGATCAGGGGCCGGCGCTGCTCAGCGGTCTGCGCGCGGTGCTGCCCGACTACATGGTCCCGGCACAGGTTATCTGCCTCGTGGCACTGCCGATCTCGCTCAACGGCAAACTCGACCGCAAGGCCTTGCCAGAGCCGGATTTCAGCGCCGATAGCTACCTTGCCCCGCGCAGCGAGCAGGAGCACCTGCTGGCCCAGGTCTGGGCCGAGGTGCTGCAAGTCGACAGGGTTGGTATCAGTGACAACTTCTTCGAGCTGGGCGGCGACTCGATTCTCAGCTTGCAGGTCATTTCCCGCGTGCGTAATCACCCGCAGCTGGACATCAACCTCAAGCTGCGCGACCTGATGCGCTACCAGACCATCGCCGGCCTGTTCGATCAGCAGGTCTTTGCCGGTGCTGCGCAGCAGGAGGACCTCAGCCACCTGGTCAGCGATGGCCGGTTCAGCCTGTTGCCGATCCAGGAATGGTTCTTCGCCCAGAACATGCCAGAGGCGCACCACTTCAACCAGGCATTGATGCTGCGCTCGCGCCAGGCACTCGAGCCGCAGGCGCTGGAGCAGGCTTTGCAGGCTGTGGTGCAGCAGCATGATGGCTTGCGCTTGTGCTTTGCCAAGGAGGGCGAACGTTGGTATCAGGCGTATCGGCCACAGCAGGCCCAGGCCGACAAGCCGCTGCTGGAGCAGGTGAGCGTGGCCGATGAGGCGGCGCTGGAAGACTTGACGGCCCGGGTGCAACGTAGCCTGGACCTGCAGCAAGGGCCATTGATGCGCGCCCTGCATATCACCTTTGCCGGCGAGCAGCGCTTGCTGCTGGTCATTCACCACCTGGCGATTGATACGGTGTCCTGGCGCATCTTGCTGCAGGATTTGCAACAGGCCTACGAGGCTTGCAGCCAGGGCAACAGCCCAGCGTTGCCGATTCGCACCAGCAGCTACCAGGCCTGGGCGACCCGTCTTGAACAACAAGCGCCGCTGCTGGTGGAGCGCGAGCTGGGGTACTGGCTCGAACAACTGCAAGACTCGGGGCAGCCTTTCCCTTGCGATAACCCCCGCGGCAAGAACCTGGTCGGCTTCCATGCGGTAGAGCGCATGGAGCTCGACGCCCAGCGCACCAGTGAACTGTTGACCCAGGTGCCGGCGGTCTACCAGACGCAGATCAATGACCTGTTGCTGGCCGCCTTGAGTCGCGTGCTGTGCCGCTGGACCGGGCAGGATGCGGCGTTGATCCAGCTTGAAGGTCACGGTCGTGAAGACCTGTTCGACGAGCTGGATTTGAGCCGTAGCCTGGGCTGGTTCACCAGCATGTACCCGGTACGCCTGGTGCCCGGTGCCGAGGATGACATCCGCGCCAGCCTGCTCGGGGTTCAGCGCCAGTTGGCGGCAGTCCCCGACAAGGGGCTGGGTTACGGCGTGTTGCGCTACCTGGCGGGCAACAGCCTCAGGCAGCAGTTTGCCGGGCTGGCCCAGGCCAGGGTGACGTTCAACTACCTGGGCCAGTTCGACCAGAGCTTTGACGAGCGCGCCTTGTTGGTGCCGGCCGAGCAAAGCGTGGGGGCGTGCTACAGCCTGCAAGCGCCGCTGGGCAACTGGCTGGAGATTGTCGGCCAGGTGTTCGACGGCCGCCTGGCCTTGCGTTGTGTGTTCAGTACCCGGCGCTATCGTCGTGAAACCATTCGCCAGTTGATGGACGACTATCAGCGCGAGCTGCAGGCGATCATCAGCCATTGCCTGGCCCAGGCCGCCTGAGCCGTCAACCTGTGTGCCGGCAAACCTTTGCCGGCACGATTCGATACACCGTTTAGGAAGCTCAAATGTCTTTGCACCCTGATCTTGCTGATTTCCTCGACCTGGCCGAGGAAAGCCGCGGCCCGCTCGATCTGCCTTTTCATCAACAAACCCCGGAGCAGGCCCGGGCCGCGTTCGAGCAGACTACCCAGCAACTGCGCTGGCCCGTCGAGCAGCGGCTCGACTGTCAGGAACTGACGGTCACCAGCCGCGATGGCGGCGCGGTGCCGGTGCGCCTGTATCGTGCCCGGCAATGCGAGGGGGCCTTGCCATTGCTGGTGTACTTCCACGGCGGTGGCTACGTGGTGGGCAGCCTGGATTCGCACGATGGCGTTTGTCGCGAGTTTGCCGCAGGCGGCCAATGTGCGGTGCTGTCGGTGGGTTACCGGTTGGCGCCCGAACACCGTTTTCCGCAGCCGCTGCTCGATGGCGAGGATGTCCTGGCCTGGTTGCCCGGCCAGGCCAGGGCCCTGCAGCTGGACCTTGCCCGGGTCGCGTTTGCCGGCGACAGTGTCGGCGCGACCATTGCCACCGTGTTGGCCACCCAGGCTGCCCAGGCAGGGCCGGACGCGGCGCTGCAGCCGCGCTTGCAACTTCTGTGTTATCCGGTGACGGATGCCTCCCGGCGCAGCGCCTCCATGGAGCTGTTCGCCGAAGGCTACTTGCTCGAGAGCCAGACGCTGGAGTGGTTCTACCAGCACTACCAGAGTGCTGCGCAAGACCGCTGTGACTGGCGCTTTTCGCCGTTGCTGACAGATAAGCTGAGCAACGTTGCCCCCGCCTGCATTGCCCTGGCCGGGCTTGATCCGCTGCTTGATGAGGGCCGGGCCTATGCACGCCGGCTGCAGGAGCAGGGCGTACCTGTAACGCTCAGGGAATACCCCGGCCTGACCCATGACTTTTTGCGCCTGGGCTCGGTGGTTGGCCAGGTCACAGACATCTACACACAGTTATGCGCAGACCTGCGCCAGGCGTTCGAGCGTTGAGGCAAAGGTTTCACCCTGGCCATGAAAAAGGGGCACTGAACCGACGTTCAGTGCCCCTTTTTCCTGTGCCCTGGATCAGAACGAATACTTGAGGCTGGCCATCACATTGCGCGGCTCGCCGTAGAAGGTCGAACCGTAGGAGCCCATGCCGCTGAAGTACTTGCGGTCGGTCAGGTTGTTGAGGTTGATGTTGCCGCGCAGGTTGTCACTGAAATCGTAACCGGCCAGCAGGCCGACCAGGGTGTAGCCCTTCTGGTCGAAGCGGGCGGGGATTGCGCCGGGGCCAAAGCCCAGGGTGGTGTCGTAGTAGATATTGCTCTGCCACGAGACGTTGCCGCCCACTGTCATGCGGTTGAGCAGGCCGGGCAGGCGATAGGTGGTTGCGAACCGGGCGATCTGTTCAGGCTGGGTGGTGCTGACCTTGTTGCCGTCCTTGTCTTCGGAGGTGCGGTAGGTGTAGCCACCATGAACATTCCAGTCGGGAAGCAGTTCACCCGAGACTTCGATTTCAAAGCCTTTGGTGGTAGCGCCTGACACCGCCTTGTAAGCCGTGGCGTTGGGAATGTCCACACGCAGGCCGTCGGCTTCGGCGACGTTGTCCTGCTTGGAGGTGAACAGCGCGAGGCTGGCGTTCAGGCGGCCCTCGTAGTATTCGCCCTTGATCCCCACTTCGTAGCTTTCACCGGTCAGTGGCTCCAGCGGCGTGCCGTTGCGATCGGGGTTGAACGGTTGCGGTTTGAAGATATCGGCGTAGCTTGCGTAAACAGTGTGGTAGTCGTCCAGGTCATAGGTGATGCCCGCGTAGGGGGTGACCACGCCACTTTCGCGGGAGTTGTAATGGGTGTTGGGGTTGGGCAGCAACGGGTTGAAACCATCCTGGTTCCAGTAGTGGTCGGTCACCCGTGAACCGAGAATCACGTTCAGCCGGTCCGTCGGTTTGAGGATGGTCGCAAAGTACCCGGCACGCTCACGGGCAACGGTGTCGTAAGGCACGGTGAACAGCAGTTTGCTGGGCTTGACCGGATTGTTGTCCCAGTTGAAAAAGTCATCGATCTTGTAACTGCCGAACGAATGGGTACCGGATTCGTTTTCGTTGCGTGCCCAGTTCAGGCCCATGACCATTTCATGGGTGCGCCCGAACAGCTGGAAAGGGCCGGTGGCATAAGCCGCTACGTCGACTTCCTTGGAGGTCGAGTAGTACTTGCTGGTAAAGGCGTTGGCCGAGTGGGTGACCGCGTCGATCTGGCCGTTGGCGGTGGCGGTGAGGTTGTCGACGTCATAGCGGCGGAAATTGGTCTCGACCTTGAGCAGCCAGTCATTTTCAAAATGGTGTTCGATGTTGGCGAAGTAGCGTTGGGTTTCGGTGTTGCTGTACGACCATTTTGCCCCGGAGTTGGTCGAACGCGACGGCTTGACCGTCGCGCCGTTGGTGTAGAACGCCGGCAGGTTGGAGTTGGTCGAGCCGTCGGCATTGCCTTTCTGATAGTCCATGCCGAAAGCGAAGGTGGTGCTGTCGGACAGGTCGGCCTCGATGATGCCGTAGAACACGTGGTCTTCACGACGCAGGTAGTCGATGTAGCTTTTTTCATCCTGAGTGGCAGCCACCATCCGGCCACGAATATGCTTGCTGTCGGTCAACGGGCCGGACAGGTCGACTTCGGTGCGGTACTGGTCCCAGCTGCCCGCGCCGGCGGTCACATGCCCCTGGAACTGCGCGGTCGGTTTTTTGCGCACGAAGTTGACCACGCCCGACGGGTAGCCGGTGCCATTGAGCAAGCCGGCCGAGCCGCGCAGGATCTCGATACGGTCGTAAATGGCGGTGCCGATCAAACCGTAGTTGTCGCGCAACGGGGCATTGGTGCTGAGGCTGGGCAGGCCGTCGAACTGAAAGTTGGAAATCTCAAAGCCCCGGGAATAAAAGGTATTGACCTCGGTATTGTCCTGGCTGACCGTCACCCCGGGCGTCTGGTTGAGCACATCGGCGATGCTCAACAGCCCTTGGTCTTCGATCTGCTGACGGGTGATTACGCTGACAGACTGCGGGGTCTTGCGCAGCGACAGGTTCATCTTGGTCGCCGTACTGGTTTCACCGGTGGTGTAGGACCCGGTGCCCTCAGTGGTAAGGCCCAGGGATGAGCTGTTGACCGTGGTGGCATCCAGGGTCAGGTCGGCGCCGCCCTTGTTGCCATGGATGGTCAGCACATCGCCTTGCAGGTTGTAGCGCACGCTGGTCCCGCCGAGCAGTTCGGCAATCGCCTGGGCAGGCTCCTTGGTGCCGTTCAGTGCGCGGCTTCTAAGCCCGGCGACGTCGTCGGGGCTGTAGAGAATCTGGATGTTGGCCTGGGTGCCGAACGCCTGCAGGGCGCTGGCCAGCGATTGCGCTGGAATTGCAAACGCGACCATCTGCGCATGGGCCTGGGCAGTGACAGCCAGGGCGCTGAGGCCGACCAGGCTGCTCAGTGCCAGTGGCCTGGTTAAAGTCCGACGAATCAGCAAAGCCCTGGTGAAGGGTGGCAAGCGGTATGCAGTGGTCAACGGAGGCTCCAGCGCGAAGGCAAACAAGTGAGAATGATTAGTATTTTTTGTAAGACGCTCTAGCAGGCCAAATCCGGAAAACTTTTTTCTTTTTCAAGCCATGGCACGTTCGGCCACGACTTGTCCGTTCTTCATCCGGATCAGTTGATCGGCGATATCGAAGTAACGGTCGTCGTGGGAAATGACGATGATGGTCTTGCCCAGGCGCTTGAGGTCGGGCAACAGCTCGGTGTAGAAAATGCGCCGGAACGTCGGGTCCTGGTCGGCGGCCCATTCATCGAACACCAGCACCGGGCGCTCTTCGATCCAGGCATTGACCAGTGCCAGGCGCTTGCGTTGCCCGGTCGACAGGTCGGTGGTGCTGAAGGCGCCGTCACGGATACTGACTTTGTGAGCGATCTCCAGGCGTTCCAGGTATTGCGAGGCCTGGGCAGGTACCTGCAGGCCGTCGTTGACCAGGTCGTCGAACAGGTAATAGTCAGCAAAAATGGTGGTGAAGAGCTGCCGGTAGTCATCGCGGGCGCGATCGTCGATGACCTCGCCGTTGAGGCGGATCTGGCCTTGCTGTGGCGGGTAGAGCCCCAGTAACAGCTTGATCAGCGTGGTCTTGCCGCAGCCGTTTTCGCCGACGATGAAGACAATGTCGCCCTGGCGGATATCCAGGTTGAGCGGCCCCAGGTGAAAGGGCGCGCAGCCGTCCCGGGTCGGGTAGCTGTGACAGACATCAAGCAGTTGCAGGCGCTCGACGCTCACTGTCGGCGCGCCCTGGTCGCTGAGCAGCAGGTGCGGCTCGGGCGATGAAAACTGCTCGGACAACTCGGCGATCCGGCGAAAGGCGATCTGCGCCCGGCTGACTATGGGCAGGGTGCTGACCAGATGCTCCAGCGGCCCCTTCATGTACAGCAACACCAGCACGAAGCCACTCATTACCGCTTTGTCGGCGCTCGGCCAGAACGACTGCAGGGCCAGGGCCAGGCCGATGACCACGAAGAACAGCATCGAGCCGAGGCTTTTGGCAATCACGAAAGTATTGATCGAGCGAATCTGGGTATTGCAGATATGCTCGGCAACCTTTTGTATCCCCGCGACGAACATGCGCTGGCGCCGGGGGCGGTGGATGCGCAGCTCCTTGGCGCCCTCGGCGATCGCACTGTAGTGTTTCTGCAGTTCATCCTCGGCTTCGCGAGCGGCCATGAAGCCCTTGATGCCACGAGCCCTGGCCACGTACTGGATCACCGTGCCGATGCCGATTGCCAGCAGCATCATGACAAACATTGGCCAGGACAGCATTGCCAGGTAACCCAGGCAGCCCAGGGTCACGGTCAGGGAAATGGCCAGGGGCGCAAAGGCGAAGGCGAACGAGCTGATGGTATCGATGTCGTGGGTCAGCACCGGAATCAAGCGATGGCTGCGGTAGCGTTCGATCTGCCCGATCGGGGCGCTGAGGACCTTTTCCCCCAGCTCCTTGCGCAGGTTGGCGATGATCTTCTGACCGATGCGGTTGCTGCCGATATCGGACAGAATCGAGCTCAGTAACGCCACCACACACAGCCCGGCAAAACTGGCAATCAGCGACGGGCCAAGGCCTTGCGGGCTGTGCAGGCCATCGTTGATGGTCGCCAGCAAGGCAGTGACACTCAAGCCACCGATCATGCCCAGGACAATCGACACGACCACCTGCGGCCAGAAAGGGCGCAACAGCGCCAACAGCTCGCGCATTGCGCCACGGTATTGCTTGCTCATGAAGGGTTCCTGGCTCAGGCGCTGGTCAGCGCAGTCGGCGCATGGGAAGTGGCAAAAGCAGGTACTGCCTGCTTGCCCAGGGTGTCGTACAGCGACTGGCCAATTTCGGCCGCGCGAATCGGCAGCACCGAGAGCAAGGTATCGCTCAGGCCATGGGTGGCTTCACAGAAACCCTGCAAGTACACCGCGGCCTGCAGGTCGCTACTGGCCAGGGCGCGGTAGTCGCGGCCGACGCTGTAGTCCTCCAGGTAGTCTTGTAGCGGTGCCAGCAGTTCGCGGTGCGAGCGTCGCTCGTAGCCAGTGGCGAGGATCACGGCATCGTAACGATGGGTCTGCTGTTGCCCGGTCGAGAGGTCTTCCAGGGTCAGCTCGATGCCATCGGCGGTGGCAGTGGCCGCCTGCACCTGGCGGCGGCAGAGCACGGCGTGACGGAACTGATGGGCGACCTTCTGGCGATAGAGGATGCCGTAGATGCGCTCGAGCAGGTCGATATCAACGACCGAGTAGTTGGTGTTGTGATATTCATCAATCAGCTTCTTGCGCTCCGGGCTGCTCTGGTTGAACACCAGGTCGGTGTACACAGGGGCGAAGACTTCGTTGACGAAGGGGCTATCGTCGGCCGGCTTGAGCGCCGAGGCGCGCACGATCATGTCGACCTTGACCGACGCAAAGCTGTCGTTCAGATCGATGAAGGCTTCCGCGGCGCTTTGCCCCGAGCCGATGATCGCAATGCGCATGGGTTTGCCTTCGGTGCAGGGCAAGCCGGCCAGGCTGCTGAGGTAGCGAGAATGGTGGAAGACTCGCGGGTCGTCCTTGAAGGCCGCAAAGATGCCGGGGACTTTCGGTGTGCCGCCACTGCCGACGACCACCGAGCGGGTCAGGCGGCCATGCTCCTGGCCCTGTGCGTCACGCGAAATGACCTTCAGGTGGCGGATCCGGCCGCTGTCGAGCACCGGCTCAATGCGCAGTACTTCTTCGCCGTAGCTGGCCTGCGTGGCGAAGTGCTCGGCGGCCCAGCGCAGGTAGTCGTTGTACTCCAGGCGGCAGGGATAGAAGGTGCCGAGGTTGATGAAGTCGACCAGGCGCTGCTTCTGGTGCAGGTAATTGACGAAGCTGTAGGGGCTGGTGGGGTTGCGCAGCGAGACCAGGTCCTTGAGAAAGGAGATTTGCAGTTCGCTCTGGGTCGCCAGGGTGTTGCCGTGCCAGCGGTAGTCCAGCTGCTTGTCGATGAACAGCGCATCCAGCGCGTGACCATTGGTTTGCGCGAGCTCTTCCAGGGCAATGGCCAGGGCCAGATTGGAAGGGCCGAAGCCCACGCCGACGAGGTCGTGGACCTTCTGGGGGAAATGGATCTGGCTCATGCTATCGGTTCCTTCAGTGTCGGGGCCGATAGCCTCGAAGGCGGCCCCCGGGGCTTGGGGATTACAACGATAGGACGAGTGGCTTGCGGGACAATTTAGCGCCGTTGGCCCGTCAGGGTTCGCGGACCAGGCGTACGCCAATCCAGTCTCCGCGGTTGCCTGGCAGGTTGGCGTTGCGGTTGCCGGAGCGCGAGAAAATCGGCGCCTCGCCCCAGTCGTTGCCACGAATCACCACCACCTTGCAGTCGGCCTGCTGCCAGGCACTGCCGTCGTTCGGGGCGCCTTCGTAGCTGTCGTGATAACAGTCGGCGACCCATTCGTAGACGTTGCCGTGCATGTCGTACACACCAAAGGCGTTGGCCGGGTAGCTGCCCACCGGCGAGCTGAAACTGAAGCCATCCCTGGGCCCGTAGACGTTGGCGTTGCGGCTGATCTGGTAGTCGCCGTCCGGGTCCATGTCGAACGGGAACGGCCCGTTGCTGCCGGCGCGTGCGGCGTATTCGCGCTGTGCTTCGCTGATCAACTGGTAGCGCTTGCCGGTCTTTTTCGTCAGCCAGTCGGCATAGGCCTGGGCATCGTGATAGCTCATGCACACCGCCGGTTGTCGCGGGCCTTGCTGGTAGCGCGGCTTGCTGGCCTTGCACTCGCGGCCCGGGCGGGTGTCGCCGTCGGCAATCTTGGCCCCGGACTCGCGCAGGTAGGCGTCCCATTCACCGGCAGTTACCTGGTAGCGGCTGACCGCGAACGGCTTGGCGAAAGTCACGGTGTGTTGCGGGCCTTCGTCGGGCTGACGGCCGACTTCGTCGTCCGGGGTGCCCATGGTGTAACGGCCGGCCGGCAGCATGACCATTTCCGGGCAGCTGCTTTTACAGTCGCGAAAGACCTTGCCCGGTTGTACCGCGTCGGCGGCCTGGGCGCTGGCGATGCTGGTCAGCAGCGCGAGTACGGATAGCGGGTAGAGCAGTGGTGAAGACATGCGAAGGCCTTTTCAGAGTTTTTTGATCAGCAGGGCCATGGCCCGATCGATTTCCTGCTCGTTGTTGAGCAGGCCCGGAGCGAAGCGAATCACCGGGCCGACGTCGCGCGACACGGCGTCGACCATTACCCGGTTCTGCACCAAGTAGGCGGCGATGGCATCGGCGTTGCGTTCCTTGACCCTGAAGAAGGTGAAGCCCGCCGAGTGTTCGCTGCTGAGCGGGGTGACCAGTTCGATGGCCTTGTGCTCTTTGAGCCGCTGCTTGAGCAGGTCGTTGAGCTGGTGGATGCGCGCCTGGACATCGGCCTTGCCCAGTTGCAGGTGCAGCTCGAAGGCCTTGCCCAGTGCCCAGCGGTGCTCGAAGGCGTGGTAGCCGCCGGGGGTCATGATGGTGGCGAAATCTTCGTCCTCGGAGAAGGTGGCGAAGGTCGGGGTCAGGTGCTGCATCTTCTCCGAGGCGGCGCAGATGATCCCGGTACCACGCGGGCCGAACATCCATTTATGGGTGCCGGCGATGAAGTAGTCGCAGTTGAAGTCGGCGAAGGTGCTGTTCTCGACACCGAAGCCATGCACGCCGTCGACCACGTAAATGATCCGCTGGTTTTCATCGCGGTCACGGTTGTGCCGGCGCACCAGTTCGCCGATCTGCCCGACCGGCAGCTTTACGCCGCTGCCCGAGTGCACCCAGGTCATGCCCAGCACCCGGGTGTTGGGGGTGATGGCCTGGTCGATCGTGCTCAGCACCTGGTCGGTGGAAATTCCCCAGGGCTGGCTGAACAGGCGCAGCTTGCGCACCTGGGTGCCTTCGTGGCGCTGACGGAAGGCCAGGGTGCGGTTTGTGGAATAGTGCTCGTGTTCGGTGGTGAGGATTTCCTGCTGCGGGCTGACTTGCAAGCGCCCGTAGATCATCCCCAGGCCCTCGGTGGTGCTGCCGGTCAGGGCGATCTGCCGGGGCCTGACTTGCAGGTAGCGCGCCGCCCACTGGCGGACCTCGCCTTCACGCTGCCATTCGTACTGGCTCTCCCAGTCCATGCGGCTGGCCGGGTTGTGGTCGACTTCAGCGCGGTAGTAATCGATGGCTTCCTGCACCGGGCGCGGGTGGGCAGTGACCAGGAAATTGGCAAAGTGGGCGTAGTCCGGATCCAGGGGGAACAGCTGGCGCAGGTTGCGCCATTTGTCGCTGCCGCTCAGCGGCGCGGTCGGGGTGGCCAGCGCCTCGGGTAGCAACGGCAGGCTGGCGGCGAGCAGGCCGGCCTGCTTGAGAAAGGTACGGCGATCTGTCATGGCGGGCGGCTTCCGGCTCAAGGGGTGGCGGTGGCGGCAACGGGCTGGGCAGTTTTTTGCACCTGCGCCCACACCCGCAGGAAGTTGCCGGCCCACAGCTTGCCGATGTCGGCCTCGGAGTAACCGCGGGTGAGCAGTTCGGCGGTGACGTTGCGGATTTCGCTGACATCCTTGAAACCCTCCAGGCCGCCGCCGTCGTTGAAGTCGGAGCTGATGCCAACGTGGTCGATGCCGACCTTCTTCACCGTGTAGTCGATGGCATCGACAAAGTCCTTGAGGGTGGCTTTGGGTTCTTGATCGAGGATGCCGTAGAGGCTGCTGGCGTACTCGCCAAAGCGTGCCTCGGGCCAGATGGCGATTACCGCGTCGCCGGGCATCAGGGCGTTGGCCAGGCCTTGCAGCGGTTGCAGGTCGAAGCGCACGCGCAGGGCTTCGAGCTTGTCCAGGGTCGGCTTGCTCAGCGGTTTGAGGTACTGGCCGAAACCGACCACCTGGATGACGCCGCCGCTGTCCTTGATCAGCTGCATTTCCTTGTCGCTGAGGTTGCGCGGAATATCCACCAGCGCCCGCGGCGCCGAATGCGAGGCCACGAACGGCGCCTGGCTCAGGCGTGCGACGTCCTCCAGGGCCAGGGTCGACATCTGCGACACATCGATGATCACCCCCAGCGCGTTGAGGCGCTTGACCGCCTGCTCGCCCAGTGGCGACAAGCCGCCGAGGGCGTCGGCGGTGTCGTTGAAGAACGGCAGCGGGCGCGAGGAGTCGGCCCAATCGTTGTTGCCGGTGTAGCTGAAGCCGAACATGCGCATGCCGCGCTTGGCCCACAGGTCCAGCTGTGACAGGTCGTGGCCCAGCGGGTAGGCGTTGAGCATGCTGATGAACACGGCGAACTTGCCTTCGCCATTGAGGCGCCGGAAATCATCCGGGGTATAGGCAATGCCGACCTGGTTGGGGAAGTCGCGGACCATGTTGCTGATGATCTTGTAGCGCACCTCCTGCTGGTGCCGGGCTTCATCGACAAAGCCCGGGGTCGGGCGGTGCGGGGCATTGGCGCCGTTCCACAGCTCCGGCCAGCCGAAAATGGTCAACGCCGCACCCGACAAACGCCCTTGCCCGGCCTTGACCAGATCGAACTGGCCGTGGCCGTCCTTGTCGATCTCGTTGCCGGCGCTACCGAAGTCCAGCGGCACAGTGACATGGCTGTCGAACGACAGCATGTGCTCGTGCAGGGCATTGGCCTGTTCGACGATCGGGCGCGGGTAGCCGTGCTGGGATTTGAAGTACAGGTAGCCGGCGCTGGCAGCGGCCACTGCCAGGGCCAGGGGCAGGCCGATGTAGAGGGCTTTGCGGGAACGGGATGTGGTCATTGCCATCTCGACGTTAGGCTGATCGGAACGGTTTGCCCGGTGCACAGGCGTGCCGGGGGCAAAGCTTGGGTATCAGGAGGGACGAGTGGCGTGCGGGCAAATTTATCCGGGCGGGCGCCGGGTTCAAGTTTCAGCGTCTGCGGCCGATAGCCGGGTTAACCCCAATACCATCAGGACGATAGAAACATGGCAGGTTTTAGCGCCGTATCAATCAACGGGACTCCATTGAACAGCGGCATCAACACCGGCATCACCGTCACCGGCCAGGAAAGGCAGGCCGGGATGGAAGCGGCGGGCGCGGTCAGCGTCGACCTGTCCAAGCTGCGTGAAAGCGTCAAGAGCGAAGAGGCCAAGGAAAAGGAAGAGGCCAGTGCCGGCGACGAACCGGCGCACATCAAGCAATTGCGCGAGATGATCAAGAAAATGCAGAAGCAATTGGCCGAGCAGCAGAAACGCTTGCAGGAAGTCCTGGCCAGCGACATGGAGCCGATCCTCAAGGCCTCCGCTGTTGCTGCCGCGCAATCGGCGGTGGGCGCGACCACGGCGTCGATCGCCAGCGCCACGGCAACGCTGCTCAAGGCGCTGACCGAAGCCGGTGGCAGCAGCTCAGGCTCGTTGGTCAGCACCAACGCCTGAAACGAAAAAGGGCCTGTGCATGCACAGGCCCTTTTGTTTTCAGTCAGCCAGTTGCCGGTTCTGCGTGCGCTCTGACTTGTAGCGCATGGCTACTGCCGGGGCCGGCTTGGTGCTGCCGGTCTCAAGCCACTGGCGCATGCGGCTGGCGTCGGCAAAGTGGGTGTACTTGCCAAAGGCATCGAGGATCACCATGGCCACCGGGCGGTTGTCCATCTTGGTCAACAACACCAGGCAGTGGCCGGCATCGTTGGTGAAGCCGGTCTTGGTCAGCTTGATGTCCCAGTTGCTCTTGTTGACCAGGTGGTCGGTGTTGCGAAAGCCCAGGGTGTAGTTGGGTTTTTTGAACGCCACGGTCTGCTCGCGGGTGGTGCTCAAGCTGCTCAGTAGCGGGTAGTTGCGCGCCGCCATCAGCAGCTTGCTGAGGTCGCGGGCAGTGGACACGTTGCTGGTCGAAAGCCCCGTCGGCTCTACATAACGGGTGTGGCTCATGCCTAATGCACGGGCCTTGGCGTTCATCGCCTTGATGAAGGCGTTGTAGCCGCCCGGGTAGTTGTGCGCCAGGGTTGAGGCCGCGCGGTTTTCCGACGACATCAGGGTGATCAGCAGCATGTCCTTGCGGTTGAGCTGGCTGCCCAGCTTGACCCGCGAATACACCCCTTTCATTTCCTTGTTCTGGGCGATGGTGACCGTGAGCATCTCGTCCATGTTCTGCTTGGCGTCGAGCACCACCATGCCGGTCATCAGCTTGGTCACCGAAGCAATCGGCACCACCCGGTCAGGGTTGTTGGCGTAGAGCACCTTGTTGGTTTGCAGATCGATCAGCAGGGCGCTGCCGGAGGCCAGGTGCAATTTCGCTGGATCGCGTTGTTGCTGGGCCGGGGGTTGAGCAGCAGCGGTCGACGTGACAGTCGCAGTACCTGTGAGCAACAGCAGCAGGCTTAGAATCGAAAGGGAAGTTTTCACGTTGAGGCTCACTAGAAGTTGTTATGTCGTTGGCTGTGCAAGGGTTTTCCCCCAAAAACCGCTGCATTTTAGGAGTATGGCCTAGTTGCTGTCGATTGCCCGGACAGCGCTATCGTGCAGATGAAAAAAACTTAATCCAAGTGCCTTTCAGCGGCCCATAAAAAGCCCCGCCAAAGGGCGGGGCAAGGGGCTGTGCGGAGCAACGCACGATAAAACGTGGGCAGGCCTCAGGCTTGCAGGCCGGGGCCCTCGAGACGCTCGGCGAGGGCCTGGGCGGCCGGCAAGGAGGTCTATGGCCCGGAGATCGCTTCGCCATTGCGCACCAGGTACCAGCAGGCCAGCAAGCCCAACTCCCTGAGCGAGGTGGGGACGGCGCTGCCGATGACGGACATGATGTTGATAGGGGCCATTGGGGTTCCTCCCGTGAGTCATGGGCCTACCTTAGCGTCGAGTGCCGGGTGGTTGAAATCAACGCGCTTGATAGTGATCATCAGCCGCGCCGGTTGATAGCCACTCCTCACAGCACAACGCCGACGTCGGGGATATTTACTAGACTGCGGGAACCGAAAAAATCACACAGGTTCAGAGTAAAGGTTATGTAAGGGCCGATCAGCGGTCTGCGGCGGGCGAGGGCGCAGTGCCAGCCCGTTTCCTGAGGAGATTTCAATGGCAACATTTCCAGGCAAAGACACCCAGCTGTGCATCTCGTTGGCGGGACGGCCGGGCACCTTTGGCGTGCGCTTTCACAACCATCTGTATCAGCAGCTGGATCTGGATTTCTACTACAAGGCCATGACTACCGACGACCTGCCGGCAGCCGTTGCCGGTATTCGTGCCCTGGGCATCCGCGGCTGTGGCGTGTCGATGCCTTACAAGGAAGCCTGCCTGGCCCTGGTCGACGGCATTGACCCGTCGGCGGCGGTCATCGAGTCGATCAACACCATCGTCAATACCAATGGCCACCTGGAAGGCTATAACACTGACTACCTGGCCGTGCGCCATTTGCTCCTGCGTCACCAGGTGGACCCGTCGACGGCGTTTGCCCTGCGCGGCAGCGGCGGCATGGCCAAGGCGGTGGCCAGTGCCCTGCGCGATGCCGGCTTTAGCCAGGGCATCATCGTTGCCCGCAATGAACAAGCCGGGCGGCAACTGGCCGACAGTTGCGGCTATCGCTGGCAGGCAGAGCTGGGCGACCTGTGCCCGCCGATGCTGGTCAATGTCACGCCGATCGGCATGGCCGGTGGGGTTGAAGCCGAACAGTTGGCCTTCGCCCCCGAGGCGATAGCGGCGGCGCAGCGGGTATTCGATGTGGTGGCGATGCCGGCGCTGACGCCGTTGATCGTCGAAGCCCAGCGTCTGGGTATACCGGTGATTACCGGGCTGGAGGTGATTGCCTTGCAGGCGCTGGAGCAGTTCGTGCTGTACACCGGGGTACGGCCAACGGCGGAGCAGGTGGCGCGGGCAGTGGCGTTTGCCCGCGGCTGAAGGGTAAAACCTATCGCGGGGCAAGCCCGCTCCCACAGGTCCTGTGCATGCAGATCTATTGTGGGAGCTGGCTTGCCAGCGATGGGCTGCAGAGCAGCCCCGGGGTTACTCGAACTGCGCCAGGCGCTCTTCCAGCGCCGCAATCCGTGCCTCCAGCGCTTCGATCCGCTCCAGCGACACCGCGCCACCGGCCGAACGCTCCGGCCCTTGCTGGCGCGCCGCCAGAATCGCCTCGATCTCGGCCGGATCGCCCAGCGCATGGGTGTAGCGATCTTCACGCTGCCCGGCCTGGCGCGGCAGGTGCAGGGCAAAGCCGCGGGCGATCAGGCGCTCAAGCTGGTGCACCACCTGTTCGGCATCTTCGAACTCATGCATGCGGCTGCTGCGGGTCAGCAGTTCGTTAACCGTTTGCGGCCCGCGCAGGAACATCAGCCCCAGCAGCGTTACCTGCGCCGGCACCAGCTCCAGGGCCTTGTCCACGCGCTGCTCCCAGCGGTCGGCGCGGCTGCCCATCTGCAGGCGGGTCAGGCCCTGGCCTTCGAGCGCGCGCAGGGCCTGGCCAACCTGGCCCTGGCTGA
Source organism: Pseudomonas sp. 2(2015) (assembly GCF_000955865.1). NCBI lineage: Bacteria > Pseudomonadati > Pseudomonadota > Gammaproteobacteria > Pseudomonadales > Pseudomonadaceae > Pseudomonas > Pseudomonas sp. 2(2015). The sequence goes on along the minus strand of NZ_JYOF01000003.1, from coordinate 442,304 downwards.
GGTTGGTGACCGGTTCACGGCTGGTCTTCTGGTTGCAGGCCAGCACCAGGGCGTTGAGGGTCAGCGGGTAGGTTTCCGGGCTGGTGGCCTGTTTTTCGATCAGCGAGCCGAGCACGCGGATCTCGGTGCTGGTGAAGCGGGCGTCGGAAGCGGTTTCGTGTTCGGCGGACATGGCCCTGTCTCTATGCGAAGAAAGGCCTCTAGCCTAGGTGCGCAACAGGGTAAAACACAAGCAGCCGGTGCAGGACGCACCGGCTGCAGGTCAAGCTCAGGCGGCTTGACGCTCTTCGGCCAGGCAGGCCGCAGCGGTGAACAGTACGTCGGTGGAGGAGTTCAGCGCGGTTTCCGCCGAGTCCTGCAGCACACCAATGATGAAACCGACGGCCACCACCTGCATGGCGATTTCGCTGGGGATGCCGAACAGGCTGCAGGCCAGCGGGATCAGCAGCAACGAGCCGCCGGCCACGCCCGAGGCGCCGCAGGCGCAGACAGCGGCGACAACGCTGAGCAGGATCGCGGTCGGGATGTCGACGGCGATGCCCAGGGTGTGCACGGCGGCCAGGGTCAGGACGGTGATGGTGATTGCCGCGCCGGCCATGTTGATGGTCGCGCCCAGCGGGATCGACACCGAGTAGGTGTCTTCGTGCAGGCCGAGTTTCTCGCTCAAGGCCATGTTGACCGGGATGTTGGCCGCCGAGCTGCGGGTGAAGAAGGCGGTGATGCCGCTTTCACGCAGGCACAGCAGCACCAATGGGAAGGGGTTGCGGCGAATCTTCCAGAACACGATGATCGGGTTGACCACCAGCGCCACGAACAGCATGCAGCCGATCAGCACGGCCAGCAGGTGCAGGTAACCGAGCAGGGCGTCCAGGCCGGACTGCGCCAGGGTCGAGGCGACCAGGCCGAAAATCCCCAGCGGCGCAAAGCGAATCACCACGCGTACGATCAAAGTCACGCCGTTGGACAGGTCGGCAACCACCGTGCGCGTGGTCTCCCCGGCGTGACGAATGGCCACACCCAGGCCAATGGCCCAGGCCAGGATGCCGATGAAGTTGGCGTTCATCAGCGCGCTCACCGGGTTGTCGACCACGCTCAGCAGCAGGCTTTGCAGTACTTCAGTGATGCCACCGGGAGCACTCAAGGCAACGTCCGAGGTGCTAAGCGCCAGGTTCGAGGGGAAGGCCATGCTGGCAATCACTGCGACCACGGCGGCGGCGAAGGTGCCGAACAGGTACAGCACCAGGATCGGGCGGATATGGGTTTCGGTGCCGTGACGGTGGTTGGCGATCGAGGCCATGACCAGGATGAACACCAGGATCGGCGCCACCGCCTTGAGCGCGGAGACGAAGACCTTGCCGACGAAGCCGAGGCTTGCGGCGGTCGTGGGGGCGAACACGGCCAGGGCAATGCCGGCAGCGAGGCCGATCATGATCTGGACCACCAGGCTGGTGCGGTTCAACAGGTTTAGAACAGGGGTCATGGCAGGTGTTTCTCTGTCTTGTTCAGGGCGCGGTGGGCGAACCACGGCGCTGGAGCATGGGGCACCTGGCGGGGCAGGGCCGAGAAAAAGGGCGCGACTTTAGCACAGCAGGGCACATTTGGTATTTGCGCTGCGTCAGACGGTAGGACGCAAGTGTAGTCTGTGCGTCCTTTGCAAACGGCGATGAACCCACGCCGGCTACCAGTTGAACAGCTCGCGGCGGGCGCCTTCGGTAATGGCGACGATACCCGGGTGCTTGACCTTGCGCTCCACTGAAATGGCATAGAACGACTCGTTGACCGCGTCGGTCTGGCCGATCAGCTCGACGCCGTACTGCTTGCAGACCTCGTCGGCAATCACGCTGGGGGCAATGAAAATGCCGCTGCCCGATTGGCCGAAGGCCTGCATCAAGGCGCTGTCGTCGAACTCACCGACGATCCGCGGCTGTAATTGCTGTTCGGCGAACCAGCGCAGCAGGCGGCTGCGCACCACGGTTTCCTGGCCGGGAATCAACAGCGGCGCGTGTTGCAGGCAGGCCGGGAAGTTGCGCCCGTACTGTTCAGCCAACGCCTGTGTGGCAAAAAAGCTGATGCCGCATTCACCCAGCTTCTGGCTGTAGCCCTTGATGTCCAGGTGGCTGGGCATGGGGCTGTCGGAAATCACCAGGTCCAGGCGCTGGATCGCCAGGTCTGCCAGCAGCCGTTCGAGCTTGTCTTCGCGGCAGCTCAGGCGCAGGGCGTCTTCCATGTCCATGGTCGGCGCCAGCAGGCGGTAGACGATGGACTTGGGCACCACATCGGCCACCCCGACCCGGAACAGTATCTGCTGTTCATCCGGCCGGGCCCGCAGCATCGCCTCGAGCTCGCCGCCAATCTGGAACATCTGCTCGGCGTAGGTCAGGGTCTGCCGGCCGCTCTCGGTCAGCTCCAGCTGGCGCCCGACCCGGCGAAACAGCTCGATGCCGTAGGTTTGCTCAAGCAGGGTGATCTGCCCGCTGATGGTCTGCGGGGTCAGGTTCAGTTGCTCGCAGGCACGCACGATGCTGCCGGTCTTGGCCACTACCCAGAAGTAATGCAACTGGCGGTAATTGAGCATGGCGATTTCCCGATTCGTAAAAACCGAAGTATAACCGCTGAAAATACGAATTTTCCTGATGTATCTGGCTCTTTAGAATCCCTTGCCATCACGGTGCCCCTGAATGCGCACCGATTTAATTGCATGGAGACCCACAGATGCTTCACTTCAAATCCATCGGTACACCCCTGGTGTTGCTGTTGGCCCTGCTGGCCATGAGCGGTTGCGAGCAGGCGGAAAAGTCCGCCCAGCAAATGCTCAACCAGGCGGCGGAGTCGGCCAAGGAGGCCATCGACAAAACCAACGAAGCCGCCCAGCAAGCCCTGAGCGAAGCCACCGGCTCCGAAGGCAGCGACAAGGCAGGCAAACCCGAGCGCGACGCCAGCGCCCAGGACATCTGACCCACCCCTTACCCCGATGCAGGATTTGATTCATGGAATACTTGTTGGAACTCGCTGCAAGCCCGACCGCCTGGGTCGCCCTGGCCACCCTGGTGGCCATGGAGATCGTCCTCGGTATCGACAACCTGATCTTCATCTCGATCCTGACCAACAAGTTGCCTGAAGAGTACCGCTCCAAGGCGCGGCGCATTGGTATCAGCATGGCCCTGATCATGCGCCTGGGCCTGCTCAGCACCGTGGCCTGGATCGTCCAGCTGACCGAGCCTGTGGTCGATGTATTCGGTCATACCTTCTCCTGGAAGGACATGATCCTCATCGCCGGTGGCCTGTTCCTGCTGTGGAAAGCGACCAAGGAAATCCACGAGAGTGTCGACCCGCGCGCCCAGGCTGAAGCCAAGGCGTCCTCGACCATCACCCTGGGCTTTGCTGCGGCGATTGGTCAGATCCTGGTGCTCGACATCGTCTTCTCGATCGACAGCATCATCACCGCCGTGGGCATGACCGAGCACCTGCCGATCATGATCATTGCCGTGATCAGTGCCGTGATCGTGATGCTGGTGGCCGCCGACCCGCTGGCCCGCTTCATCAACGACAACCCGACCGTGGTGATGCTGGCCCTGGGCTTCTTGATCATGATCGGCATGACCCTGATCGCCGAAGGTTTCGGTGCTCATGTACCCAAGGGTTATGTGTATGCGGCGATGGCCTTCTCGACGGCGATCGAGATCCTCAACATCATGTCGCGCCGGGCACGCTTGAAGCGCGAGGCGGTTGAGGGCTGATAAAGCCATCGCGGGGCAAGCCCGCTCCTGCAGTCACTGTGGGAGCGGGCTTGCCCCGCGATGCTTTTCAAAGATGTCTAATGCGCCCCGGCATGCCGGCGACTGCGCCGTAGCGGTACAGCGTCTTTGCCTTCAGGCTGGATGCGATGGTGCGGGTGATGACGCCGGGCGATGCGCAGCACCCCCCAGAGCATGGCAGCAGCGACGCTCAACCAGGCGCCGAGCAGCAGCAAAATTGCCATTGTCAGGCTCATGTGTGCCTCCTCAAATCCGCGCCAAGGCAACGAGGCTCGCCACGCGGACACGTCTTCAGTCTAGCCCGTTGCAGGTTGCAGGCTATTGACCGATGGTCTAGAGGCTTGGGCCGCTTTGTTCTAAGCCTGCAACGGGCTATACCCACGGCGCGCGCCAGCCTATGATCAGCGCTCAGGGCCGGGCAGTGGCTGCCGGCCGTCATCGAGCGAGTGTTCATGCCTGCACCGACTTCCCTAACCGCCTTCACCCCGCGCCGCCTGCTGCTGGCCTGTGCGCTCGGCCTGGCCCTGGCCGGCTGTGCCAGCCAGCCGCCATCCCAGCTGAAAAACCTGCCGCAACGGGTCGAGATCGGCTCGGTGCCTTTCTACCGTGGCGAAGCCAACCAGAGCGCCTCGATGGCCCTGGCGGCCTTGCTCTCGCAACAGGGGGTGCGCATCACTCCGGGGCTGCTCGACAAATCGCTGGGCCTGCCGCAGCACATCGACCAGCTTGAGCAGGCGATCCCGCGGGTGGGCCGCGAGTACGGCATGGTCGTGTATCCGCTCGAACCACGCCTGGACGCCTTGCTGGCGCAGGTAGCGGCGGGCAACCCGGTGTTGCTGCGTTTTCAGCAAGGTTCAGCGTTCTGGAGCGAGCCACGCTATGCCTTGCTGGTCGGCTATGACCGTTACAAGCAGCGGGTATTGTTGCGGGCAGGGATGAACCGGCGCCTGCTGATGGAGTTCGATGACTTCGAATCAGCCTGGCAAAAGCAGGGGAGTTGGGCGGTGCTGGTGCAGCAGCCGGGCCAGTTGCCAGCCCAGGTTGACCGTCAGCGCTGGCTGAAAGCGGCCAATGACCTGGCCCAGGCGGGCCAGGAACAAGCGGCCCGGCAGGCCGTCAGCGCCCTGGGGCAGTGACGGCGCGAGCCGGGCAGGGGGCTTAGAAGCCCAGACGATCGCGCAGGCTGTAGTACCAGGCGCCCAGGGCGCTGAACGGTACGCGCAGCAGTTGGCCACCCGGGAACGGGTAGTGCGGCAGCTCGGCGAAGGCATCGAAACGCTCGGCTTGGCCACGCAGAGCCTCGGCCAGCACCTTGCCCGCCAGGTGGGTGTAGGTGACGCCGTGGCCACTGCAACCTTGGGAGTAATAGATGTTGTCGCCCAGGCGGCCCACTTGCGGCAGGCGCGACAGGGTCAGCAGGAAGTTGCCGGTCCAGGCGTAGTCGATCTTCACGTCCTTGAGCTGCGGGAAGGCCTTGAGCATTTTCGGGCGGATGATCGCTTCGATGTTGGCCGGGTCGCGCGCACCGTACACCACGCCACCGCCGAAGATCAGGCGCTTGTCGCCGGTCAGGCGGTAGTAGTCGAGCAGGTAGTTGCAGTCTTCGACGCAGTAGTCTTGCGGCAGCAGGCTGCGCGCAAGCTCTTCGCCCAGCGGCTCGGTGGTGATCACCTGGGTGCCGCAGGGCATCGACTTGGCGGCAAGTTCCGGCACCAGGCCGCCGAGGTAGGCGTTACCGGCAACGATGATGAACTTGGCGCGTACTTTACCTTGTGGGGTGTGCACCACCGGGTTGGCACCGCGCTCGATGCGGATGGCCGGCGATTGCTCGTAGATCTTGCCGCCCAGCGACTCGACCGCGGCAGCTTCGCCCAGGGCCAGGTTCAGCGGGTGGATGTGGCCGCCGCTCATGTCGAGCATGCCGCCGATGTACTGGTCGCAATCGACCACTTCACGGATGCGCTTCTGGTCCATCAGCTCCAGCTGAGTGTGGCCGAAGCGTTCCCACAGGCGCTTTTGCGATTCCAGGTGGCCCATCTGCTTGGGCGTCAGGGCGGCGAACACGCCACCGTCTTTAAGGTCGCACTGGATGTTGTATTTGGCCACGCGCTCACGGATGATGCGCCCGCCTTCAAAGGCCATGTGGCCCAGCAGTTGTGCCTGCTTGGGGCCGACGGTGCGTTCAATGACGTCGATGTCGCGGCTATAGCTGTTGACGATCTGGCCGCCGTTGCGGCCCGAGGCGCCAAAGCCGACCTTGGCAGCTTCCAGCACGGTGACCTTGAAGCCGCTCTCCAGCAGGAACAGGGCGCTGGACAGGCCGGTATAGCCGGCGCCGATCACGCAGACATCGGTCTGTACCTCTTCCTGCAGCGCCGGGCGCGGCGGAACCGGATTGGCCGATGCGGCGTAGTAGGACTGAGGGTAGGGGGTATTGGCCATGCTGCGAAACCTCTGTTTTATATTTTTTACGACTGTACCGATGCTATCAATAATAATAAACACCCGCTAGTCGTGTGTTGAAAATCCTTTACCCCGGCTTTTGGCAAATACTTTTGATATTCAGTGGCTTAGCGTTAAAAAAAGAGTTGACACCTTTCGGCGATTGGGTAGAATGCGCCCCACAGCAGGCACATAGCTCAGTTGGTTAGAGCACCACCTTGACATGGTGGGGGTCGTTGGTTCGAATCCAATTGTGCCTACCAAACAAATCCACACTGCTGTGTGGTAACAAAAAGGGCGATCCGCAAGGGTCGCCCTTTTTGCATTTCAGTCCCAAGGCTGGCCAATGCCCCTGTGGGAGCTGGCTTGCCAGCGATCGAGCGCGAAGCGGTCGCAATTCAGGCGGCAGCCGCGCGGGCCTCATCGCTGGCAAGCCAGCTCCCACAGTGATCGCGATAAGCCGTCGATAGTAACCATTGCCCTGCCTGCAGATGCTAAAATCCGCCGCTTGCATTCAGGAGATAGACGCGTGCGCAAAGTGGCGGTGGTAATGGCGGTGCTGGCTCTGGCCGGTTGCGAAAACGAAGTCGAAGGCGTGCACAACCAGGTGGCCGAACACCTGCAGAACCCCAAGACAGCCAAGTTCGCCAACGTGCGATTCGACCAGCAAGGCATTATTTGCGGCCAGGTGCGCGGCAAGGACGACGCCGGCGTGTTCGTGCCGTATCGCAGCTACGTGGCGATCAAGCAGGCCGCGGGCGACTATCAGCTCATTATTGCCGACCAGGGCAGCAACCTGGCCATTCGCGAAAAATGCGGTGGCGCCGACCTGCAGCGCGCCGCCGACGCTGCGGCAGACAAACCTGCGCCCCAAGGCTGGGATGTCGAGATCGTCCAGGGTGCGAATATGGGCGCCCTCAGCGACATGACCGCACGCCTGATCGAAAAGCAGATTCCGTCCTCGGTGGTCTACCGCAACGGCAAGCCGGTGGTGCTGCTCGGCCCTTATCCCGACAAGGCGCAAGCCGAGGCGCAGCAAGCCGATGTCATGGCGCGCCTGGGCACCGACTCGATCGTCATCCAGCACGACGCCCCGCGCTAGTTTATTAAGGTTGAGAGTTATGAGGGCGAGGTATTCATTCTCAACTGATTGACTATGCTATGCGTGACGGTGAGTTGATCGATGTCTACAGCATGGCGCGTCTACGACGCCAGCCGCGCTGAGCAGGAGGGCCATATGTCTACGCTGGAGCGGGCCATTGCGGTTGCGGCGAGGGCACATGAAGGGCAGTGCGACAAAGGCGGGACGGCCTATATCCTCCACCCGTTGCGGGTGATGCTGAGGGTGTCGACGGCCGAGCAGCGCATTGTCGCGGTGCTCCACGACGTGCTCGAGGATTCACCGATGACCCTCTCTGACCTTGCCCGCGAAGGCTTCGCCCTGAAGATCCTGGCCGCCGTGCAGGCGCTGAGCCGGCGCGATGACGAAAGCTACGAAGCCTTCGTGGTGCGGGTCGGCGATGATCCGTTGGCGCGGGTGGTCAAGCTGGCTGATCTGGCCGACAACAGCGACCTGTCGCGCATCCCCATGCCCGGCCCCGATGACATCGCCCGCCTGGCCCGTTACCAGCAGGCCAGCGCCTACCTGCAGGCGCTGGCCTGAGCCTCAACCGCAGGCGCTGAGGTTGACCGGGCCGACGAACTCGTTGCCATGGCCCATCACGCAAGCCACCCGCTGGTTGCGCTGGCGCTCCCAGGGCTGCGGCGGGTAGGTCTTGTTCCAGGCTTCGTACAGCTGGCGGTCCTGCTTGGACAGCTTGAGGCTGTACTGCTTGCTCATATAAAAGTAGGTGCGCGCAATCATGCCGCGAATGGACGGCCGCGGCATGACCTTCTTGGCTTTAAAATCCACCTGGGTCAGGCACGAGCCGTATTGTCCGCGCTGCTCGGGCAGCCAGCCGAAACTGAAGTTGCTGCGGTCGCCATTGACCTCGCCAATGCTCGGCACCAGGTTGTGCAGGTCGGCCTCGGCGCGCTGATAAACCTTGTCATTGCGCGAGCAGTTCTTGCGCCCGCCGCTTTGCCAGCACTGGCGCTGGTGGCCGATCTGCCAGGCCGGGACGATATGCTCCCACTCGATGCGCGAGGCGCGATTGGCATTTTTGCGCGGCACATACCCGCAGGCCTGCAAATCGACCTTGTTGCCATTGTATTTGCAGCCGCAATAAAACTCGGTGGACTGCGGCGCATACAAACGCCAGGCGACCTTCTTGGCTTCGCTGAAGGTGCGCGGTGCATCGGCGTGGGCGGTGGTGACACTGAACAACAAACAAGCTACTGCAAAAACCGGAAATCTCATGCGCTTTCAATCTTCCTTCGGCACAACCCAGAAAATCTGCACGCCACCGTCATCGCGGTAGGCGAGGGTGACGTTGTCGTTCTCGGCGATTTCGTCGAGCAGGGTGGCCCAGTCTTCAGGCGTTTCGTGCTCCAGGCGGAAGATCAGCGCGGCCCGGGCTTTTTGTGCAGTGGGGGAATTGATGATTTTCTGGATGCGGGTGCCCAGTTGCTCGTAGCTGCTGGCAGGGGCGGAAGTGGTGGCCACAAAGCGTTCCTTTTTTAGCTGTATGCGCATACAGTATTTTACTGTAAGCAATTTCGCAACAGCTCGTCGGTGAAAGAGCGCATGTGACCGCAAACCGCGCCATTTGCTGCGGTCTGTTTAAAGTATTTTTTGCCAGGGTAGGGGAGGCAGGCTTGCCCGTCCTACAGGGCGGGCAAGCGCTTGGGGGCTACTTGATCAGTATTCCCAGAAGATCCGCTGCAGCTCTTTGCTGTCCTGGGTCTTGGTCATTGCAACCATGGCCAGGATCCGGGCTTTTTGCGGGTTCAGGTCGTGGGCGACGACGAAGTCGTTCTTGTCGTCAGGCTGCTCGGCGTTGCGCAGCACGAAGCCGCCGGCATTGACGTGGGAGGAGCGAATGATCTGCACGCCTTGCTTGCGCAGGTCGATCAGGGTCGGGGCTACTTTAGAAGACACCGAGCCATTGCCGGTACCGGCGTGGATGATCGCCTTGGCGCCATTTTGTGCCAGGGCCTTGTAGGCGGTGTCGGTGACGTTGCCGTAACCGTAGGCGATGTCGACCGCAGGCAGGCTGCTGATTTTCTTGATATCGAATTCCGAGTCTACGGTGTGACGCTTGGCCGGCAGGCGGAACCAGTAGGACTTGCCTTCGACGACCATGCCCAGCGGGCCCCATTGGCTCTTGAAGGCTTCGGTCTTGATGTTCACCGATTTGCTGACGTCGCGACCCGACTGGATCTCGTCGTTCATGGTGACCAGCACGCCCTTGCCGCGCGAATCCTTGTTGCTGGCAACAGCCACGGCGTTGTACAGGTTGAGCATGCCGTCAGCCGACATGGCGGTGCCCGGGCGCATGGAACCGACCACGACGATTGGCTTGTCGGTTTTCTCTACCAGGTTGAGGAAGTAGGCGGTCTCTTCCAGGGTGTCGGTACCGTGGGTGATGACGATGCCGTCGACATCCTTGCTGTCGGCAAGCTCGGCAACGCGCTTGCCCAGTTGCAGCAGGTTTTCGTTGCTGATGCTTTCGGAAGCGATCTGCAGCACTTGTTCGCCGCGCACATTGGCCAGGGTGGCCAGTTCCGGAACGCCGGCGATCAGCTTGTCGACACCGACCTTGGCGGCCTGGTAGGTGGCGCTGTTGGCGGTGCTGGCACCGGCGCCGGCGATGGTGCCACCGGTGGCGAGGATCACCACGTTGGCCAGTTTCTGTTGGTTTTCGACTTCCTTGGCGTTGACGCCTGCGGGCAGTAACAGCAGCAGGGCCAAAGCGCCCGGAACGAAGGAATTAAGCGCAGCTTTCATCGTTGATCTCTCTTGTGTCTGGAGTTCGCTGTGTAACGCGCTAACAGAGGCAGATTCCGTACCAGAACAGCCGTTCGTCGGTTTTCATCTTCAATCTATTGATTTTCCGTGGGTTACAGCGGTTCGCGAAAGATGGTCGAAGCGTTTTATTTATTCGGAATTCCGAATATTGTGTGCAGGAGGTGTTCGGTTTTCCGGTTGTTTTGAGGATAATTCCTACATTCACTTTCCAAATGGCCTGCGGCAGCGGATTTGACAAAATTTGGTTACGTTTTCATAGTGAGTTAACGCAAACGTTTGCGGCCCGATAAAAATCATAAGATCCGGAGTAAACCCATGAAGCTGCCCTTTGCTGGACGCCTGCTGGCGCTCGCCGTACTTTCCTCACTGTCCCTCGCCACACCCGTTTCCCACGCCCTGGCCGACGACGCCAAGCCGAAAGTCGCGCTGGTGATGAAATCGCTGGCCAACGAGTTCTTCCTGACCATGGAAGACGGCGCCAAGGCCTACCAGAAAGACCACGCCAATGAGTTCGAGCTGGTGTCCAACGGCATCAAGGACGAGACCGACTCCAGTAACCAGATCCGTATCGTCGAGCAGATGATCGTCTCCGGGGTCAACGCCCTGGTCATCGCTCCGGCCGACTCCAAGGCCCTGGTGCCGGTGGTGAAAAAGGCCATGGATGCCGGCATCACCGTGATCAACATCGACAACCGCCTCGACCCCAAGGTGCTCAAGAGCAAACACCTCAGCGTGCCGTTCGTAGGCCCCGACAACCGCAAGGGCGCGCGTCTGGTCGGTGAATACCTGGCCAGGCAGAAGCTCAAGGCCGGCGATCAGGTGGCCATTATCGAAGGCGTCTCGACCACCACCAACGCCCAGCAGCGCACCGCTGGCTTCAAGGATGCAATGGAAGCGGCGCAGATCAAGGTGGTCTCGGTGCAATCGGGCGACTGGGAAATTGCCAAGGGCAATGCCGTCGCCGCCTCCCTGCTCAACGCCAACCCCGACCTCAAGGCTCTGCTGGCCGGCAACGACAGCATGGCCCTGGGTGCTGTATCGGCGGTGCGCGCCGCAGGCAAGGCTGGCCAGGTGCAGGTGGTTGGCTACGACAACATCAACGCCATCAAGCCGATGCTCAAGGACGGTCGCGTGCTTGCCACCGCCGACCAGTACGCCGCCAAGCAGGCGGTGTTCGGCATCGAGGCGGCGCTGAAGATGCTCAAGGGTGAGAAAACCGATGTCGACGCCGACAACGTCATCCAGACCCCGGTCGAGCTGGTTACCCAACCCTAGTCGCAGCGTGCGCGCCTGCCACGGGGTGGGCGCCAGGAGAACAGGCAATGTCAGCGACTGCGGATGTCGTACTTTCAGTCAGCGCCATCGGCAAGACCTACGCGCAGCCGGTGCTCGGCGATATCGAGCTGAGCCTGCGGCGGGGCGAAGTGCTGGCCCTGACCGGTGAAAACGGCGCAGGCAAGAGCACCCTGTCGAAAATCATCGGCGGCCTCGAACGGCCCACCACCGGCCATATGCTTTACCAGGGCCAGCCGTACCAGCCCGGTAGCCGCGCCGCGGCCGAGCGCTTGGGCGTGCGCATGGTCATGCAGGAGCTCAACCTGCTGCCGACCCTGACCGTGGCCGAGAACTTGTTTCTCGACAACTTGCCCGGGCGCGCCGGCTGGATCAACCGCAAACGCCTGCGCCAACTGGCGGTGGCGGCCATGGCCCAGGTCGGCCTGGATGCCATCGACCCGGACACCCCGGTGGGCGAGCTGGGCATCGGCCATCAGCAGATGGTCGAGATTGCCCGCAACCTGATTGGCGACTGCCATGTGCTGATTTTCGATGAGCCGACGGCGATGCTCACCGCCCGCGAGGTGGAGCTGCTGTTTACCCAGATCGAGCGCCTGCAGCAGCGCGGCGTGGCCATCGTCTACATCTCCCATCGCCTCGAAGAACTCAAGCGCATCGCCCAGCGCATTGCCGTGCTGCGCGATGGCAAGCTGGTGTGCGTCGAGCCGATGCAGCGCTACAACAGCGAGCAACTGGTCAACCTGATGGTCGGCCGCGAGCTGGGCGAGCATTTCGATTTGGGCGTGCGCAACATCGGCGCGCCGATCCTCAAGGTCAACGGCCTGGGCCGTAGCGACAAGGTCAAGGACGTCTCGTTCGAGGTGCGCAGCGGCGAGATCTTCGGCATCTCCGGCCTGATCGGCGCCGGGCGCACCGAGCTGCTGCGGCTGATTTTCGGCGCCGACAGCGCCGACAGCGGCACTATCGAGCTGGGCAATCCCTTGCGTGAAGTGCGCGTCGATTCGCCGGTGGCGGCGGTGCGCCAGGGCATTGCCCTGATCACTGAAGACCGCAAGGGCGAAGGCCTGCTGCTGAGCCAGTCGATCAGCGCCAATATCGCCCTGGGCAACCTGCCAGCGATTTCCCGCGCCGGCATCGTTAACAGCGGCGCCGAGCGCGAACTGGCCGAACGGCAGATCGCCGCCATGCGTATCCGCAGTTCAAGCCCCGAGCAGGTGGTCGGCGAGTTGTCGGGCGGCAACCAGCAAAAGGTGGTGATCGGCCGCTGGCTGGAGCGCGACTGTTCGGTGCTGCTGTTCGATGAGCCGACCCGCGGCATCGACGTCGGCGCCAAGTTCGACATTTATGGCCTGCTGGCGGAGTTTGCGCGCCAGGGCAAGGCGCTGGTGGTGGTGTCGAGCGACCTGCGCGAGCTGATGCTGATCTGCGACCGCATTGGTGTGCTCAGTGCCGGGCGCCTGATCGACACCTTCGAGCGTGACAGCTGGACCCAGGACCAACTACTGGCCGCAGCCTTTGCCGGCTATCAGAAACGTGATGCGTTGCTGCACGAAGCGGCGCCCAGGACGACCCCATGAAAACCACCCAACTGGACACCGCTGCTCCCAGCGCCAAGCGCAGCGGCAGCTACTACGGCCTCGGCACCTACCTGGGCCTGGCCGGCGCCTTGCTGGCGATGATCGTGCTGTTCTCGTTGTTGAGCAGCCACTTTTGGTCTTACGCCACCTTCAGCACCCTGGCCAACCAGATCCCCGACCTGATGGTGCTGGCGGTGGGCATGACCTTCGTGCTGATCATCGGCGGCATCGACCTGTCGGTGGGTTCGGTGCTGGCCCTGGCCGGTTCCGCGGTCAGCGTGGCGATGCTCGGCTGGGGCTGGAGCGTGATGCCAGCCGCCTTGCTCGGCATGGCTGTGGCGGCGCTGGCCGGCAGCATCACCGGCTCCATTACCGTGGCCTGGCGCATTCCGTCGTTTATCGTCTCGCTCGGCGTGCTGGAAATGGCCCGGGGCATGGCCTACCAGCTGACCGATTCGCGCACCGCTTACATCGGCGATGCCTTTGCCTGGCTGTCCAACCCGCTGGCTTTTGGCATCTCGCCGTCGTTCCTGATCGCCTTGCTGGTGATCATCCTCGCCCAGCTGGTGCTGACGCGCACGGTGTTCGGCCGCTACCTGATCGGCATTGGCACCAACGAAGAGGCGGTGCGCCTGGCCGGCATCGACCCGCGCCCGTACAAGATCCTGGTGTTCTCGCTGATGGGCCTGCTCGCAGGGCTGGCTGCGCTGTTCCAGATTTCCCGCCTGGAAGCCGCCGACCCCAACGCCGGCTCCGGCCTTGAACTGCAGGTGATCGCCGCCGTGGTCATCGGTGGCACCAGCCTGATGGGCGGGCGCGGCTCGGTGATCAGCACCTTCTTTGGCGTGCTGATCATCTCGGTGCTGGCCGCAGGCCTGGCGCAGATCGGCGCTTCGGAGCCAACCAAACGCATTATCACCGGGGCGGTGATCGTCATCGCCGTGGTCCTCGACACCTACCGCAGCCGGCGCGCGCGCAGGCGGAACTGAAACAATGGCAACCATCAAAGATGTCGCGGCACTGGCGGGGATTTCCTACACCACCGTGTCGCATGTACTGAACAAGACCCGCCCGGTCAGTGAACCGGTGCGCCTCAAGGTCGAAGCGGCGATCGCTGAGCTCGACTACGTGCCCAGCGCCGTAGCGCGCTCGCTCAAGGCGCGCAGCACCGCAACCATCGGCCTGCTGGTGCCCAACAGCGTCAACCCGTACTTCGCCGAACTGGCCCGTGGCATCGAGGACGGCTGCGAGCGCAACGGCTACTGCGTGATCCTCTGCAACTCCGACGACAACCCGCAAAAGCAGCGCAGCTACCTGCGCGTGCTGCTGGAAAAACGCATCGACGGCCTGATCGTCGCCTCGGTCGGTGAAGACAACGACCTGCTCGACAGCCTGGCCAGCGTGCGCACGCCGATGGTCATCGTCGACCGCGCCCTGGAAGGCGTGGCCGCCGACCTGGTACGTATCGATCACGAACAGGGTGCTTATCTGGCGACCCGCCATCTGCTCGAGCTCGGCCATCGCGACATCGCCTGCATCGGCGGCCCGGCGACCACCAGCGTCGCCCAGTTGCGCCTGGCCGGTTTCCACCGGGCGCTGGCCGAAGCCGGGGTCAGCCCGCGCCAGGAGTGGCTGCTGAGTAGCCAATTTACCAGTATCGGTGGCTATAGCGCGGCAGCGGCGCTGCTCGAAGGCGAGCGGCCGACGGCGATTTTTGCCGGCAACGACATGATCGGCATCGGCGTATTGCGCGCTGCCGCCGAACGCAACATCTGCGTGCCCAGCGAGCTGTCGGTGATCGGCTTCGACGATATCCAGATCAGCCAGTACGTATTCCCGGCGCTGACCACCGTTGGCCAGTCGATCCGCGAGCTGGGCGAGAGCGCCGCCGAACTGCTGCTGCGGCGCATCGCCGAACCCCTGCGAGGCGCGCCAGAGCAGCGCATCGTCGCGCCGAGCATCGTCCTGCGCGAATCCACCGCGCCGCGCCCCGACCTTTTCAATGATTACCGCTGAGAACGAGCCCGCACATGCAAGCCAATGTAGTAGTGGTAGGTAGCCTGAACATGGACCTGGTGACGCGTGCCCAGCGCCTGCCGCGCGGCGGCGAAACCCTGGTGGGCGAAAGCTTCGTCACCGTGCCGGGTGGCAAGGGCGCCAATCAGGCGGTGGCGGCGGCGCGCCTGGGCGCGCAGGTGGCGATGGTCGGCTGCGTCGGTGACGACGCTTACGGCCAGCAACTGCGCCAGGCCCTGGCTGATGAACAGATCGACTGCCAGGCAGTGAGCATCGCTGCCGGGGTGTCCAGTGGCGTGGCGCTGATCGTGGTTGATGCCGCCAGCCAGAACGCCATCGTCATTGTTGCTGGTGGCAATGGCCAGTTGCTGCCCGAATCAGTACAGCAGTTTGATGCGTTGCTGCAAAACGCCGAGGTGATCATCTGTCAGCTGGAAGTGCCGATGGCCACCGTCGCCTACACCCTTGAGCGGGGCAGGGCACTGGGCAAGACGGTGATCCTCAACCCGGCACCGGCCAGCGGCCCGCTGCCGGCCGAATGGTTTGCCCATATCGACTACCTGATCCCCAACGAAAGCGAAGCCGAGGCCCTGAGCGGGCTGCCGGTCAACGACCTGGACAGCGCCAAGGCGGCCGCCACGCATTTGTTGGGCATGGGCGTTGGCAAGGTCATCGTCACCCTCGGTGCCCAGGGCGCGCTGTTTGCCGATGGCCAGGTGTTCAGGCATTTCCCGGCGCCAGTGGTGCAGCCGCTGGACACCACGGCGGCCGGCGATACCTTTGTCGGCGGTTTCGCCGCGGCCCTGGCGCGTGGCGAAGCGCAGGGCGCGGCGATTGCCTTCGGCCAGCGTGCAGCGGCCCTGTCGGTCACCCGCGCCGGTGCGCAGCCTTCAATCCCGCACTTGAGCGAGCTGCAGCCATGAAGAAGACGCCCTTGCTGAACATTGCCCTGTCGCGCCTGATCGCCTCCCTCGGCCATGGCGACATCCTGCTGATTGGCGATGCCGGTTTGCCGGTGCCGGCGGGGGTGGAGCTGATCGACCTGGCGCTGACCCCGGGTATTCCGGATTTCGCCAGCACCCTGCGCATTGTGCTGACGGAAATGCAGGTCGAAAGCCACGTGCTGGCGGAGGAAATCCTTCAGCATCAGCCGCCGGGCCTGACCGCCGTCGAGCAGTTGACCGCCCAGGGCGAACTGGGCGCCCGACGCTTGCTCAGTCACGAAGAGTTCAAGCAGTTGAGCCGCAGCGCCCGCGCCATCGTGCGCACCGGCGAGTGCCAGCCCTACAGCAACATTGCCTTGGTTGCCGGGGTGACCTTCTAGCTGTTCCATCTGATCATAAGGACGTGTCTTATGTTGAGCTGTGCCAAACGTTTGCTCCAAGGAGTGTTGCTGATGTCCGTGCTTTCAGCTGGCGCCCAGGCGGCGCCCATTGACCTGATTATCGATACCGACCCCGGCGCTGACGACGTGGTGGCGCTGTTCCTGGCCATGGCTTCGCCAGATGAACTGAAGATTCGCGCCATCACCACCGTGGCCGGCAACGTGCGACTCGAGAAGACCTCGCGCAATGCCCGCCTGGCCCGCGAATGGGCCGGGCGCGAAGACATTCCGGTATACGCCGGCGCACCGAAACCGCTGGTGCGCACGCCGATCTACGCCGCCGATATCCATGGCGAAGAAGGCTTGCCCGGGGTAACGGTCAGCGAGCCGCAGAAGGGGCTGGCCAACGGCAGTGCGGTGCGTTACCTGATCGACACCTTGAGCAGCGCCAAGCCGCACAGCATCACTATCGCCATGCTCGGCCCGCAGACCAACCTGGCTTTGGCGCTGATTGAAGCGCCTGAAATCGTCAATGGCATCAAGGAAGTGATCGTCATGGGCGGTGCCCACTTCAATGGCGGCAATATCACCCCGGTGGCCGAGTTCAACCTGTTCGCCGACCCTCACGCTGCCGAAGTGGTACTCAATAGCGGGGTCAAGCTCACCTACCTGCCGCTGGACGTCACCCACAAGGTGCTGACCAGCGAGGCGCGGCTCAAACAGATTGCCGACCTCAACAATGGGGCGAGCAAGCGCGTGGTGGATATCCTCAACGCCTACATCAAGCAGGACATGAAGCACTACGGCATGCCTGGCGGCCCGGTGCATGACACCACGGTGATTGCCTACCTGCTCAAGCCCGAACTGTTCCGCGGCCGCCAGGTGTTCATGCAGGTCGACAGCCGCGACGGCCCGACCTTCGGCCAGACCATTACCGACTGGTACGGCACCCTGAAAGAGCCGGGCAACGTCACCTGGATTACCGAGGGGGATGCCCAGGGCTTTTTTGATCTGCTCAGTGCCCGTCTGGCGCGTCTGCCATAACCGGCTGGCTGTAACGCTCAAAGACCTGGTCGACGTAGCTGCGTGCGTCGTCCGGGCCCAGGTCCTTGACCAGCAAGTCGAGGGCGATCAGCAGCAGTTCTTCGGCGCTGGCCGGGCTGTAGGCGCTCTGGCCCTCGGGCCATTTGACCTTGATGTCGGCATCGATGATGTGGCTTGTCATGAACATTCTCGAGTGAAACCTGCGCGCGCTGTCGGTTCAAATGCCGGGCCCTGGCGTTTGAAGGGGAGGCTGGCCTGCGCTCCGCCGATAGCTGCAGTAAATCATGGCCGCCGCCTGCATCGCACTGCGACTTAGGCATAAGCGCAGGGGGCGTGGCAAACTATCGGTGTTTTAGCTTGCCGGGACAGCGCAGTGCAGATCGACCTCAACAACCCCAACGACTTTACCCTCGACAACGTCCGGGCCCTGCTGGTGGCCGGCAATGGTGCGGTTCACAACCAGCTGCGGGTCAATCACAAGGGCATCGCCTGGTTGTCCCAGGTCACCGGTGGTCGCGAACTGCAGGGCCTGGCCTTTCGTCTGGAAACCTGGGCGGCGGGCTCCGGTTGTGTCGGCCCGCAGGTGGCCGATGACGAGCGCTGGATACGCCAGGTGTACAACGCCCTGAAAAATAACTGGCCCAAACCTGCCAGCGATTACATCGACCTGTATTGAGCTTGCGCAAAATCCGGTCACGATTAGCCTTGGCCTGGAGCGCTCTGGCTCGGGCACAATGGTCCGGTTTTGCAACGAAAAACCAGGAGTGCTGTCACATAGGCAGCATTCAAGTATTTAAGGAGGATTCATGTTCCGCACGCGTGCATCATTGGTAAGCCTGTTGGCTGTCGCCGTATTGGCAGGTTGCAGCAGCACTGGCGGCTCTTCGTCGAAGGCCCCGCAGGCTACTGCCAACACCGATGGCCGTTGCCAGGCCAGCGGCGCCGAGTTCGCCATCGGCAAGCCGGCCACCCCCGAGTTGCTCGAGCAGGCGCGTAAAGCCAGCGGCTCGCAACTGGCCCGTGTGCTCAAGCCTCACGACGTCATGACCCTGGAGTACCGCTCCGAGCGCCTGAACCTCAACGCCGACGAACAAGGCGTGATCACCCGCGTAAACTGCGGCTAAAACGGTCTCTGTGGGAGCGGGCTTGACCCGCGATAGGGCCACTACTGGTTCTATCGCGGAGCAAGCCCGCTCCCAAATCCCAGGCACAAAAAAACCCGCCACAAGGACGGGTTTTTTTATTCGGTCAGATCTTACTCTGGACGAACTTGTGCAGCCTGCATGCCCTTCTGGCCTTTTTCGGCAACGAAGGAGACAGTCTGGCCTTCCTTCAGGCTTTTGAAACCGTCGGTTTCGATAGCCTTGAAGTGAACGAACAGGTCGTCGCCGCCACCTTGTGGAGTGATGAAGCCGAAGCCTTTCTCATCGTTGAACCATTTTACGGTGCCGGTTTGGCGATTAGACATGGGTGTATCTCCAGGAAACATGATTTTCAGTAGTGCGGTGTTGCCGAGGCCAACAGGGTGCACGCCGACCATCATAGTCTAATTATGGGCTTGTAGCCCCTTTTACCTTCGCAGATTGCTGATCTGGAGCAAATTAGCGATGGATAACTGGCCAAAGGCCCTATTATTTCGGGTTTTTCGGGCCGCAGACCGCTGCAATATTTTTTTGCGCGCGCTCCATTACCGCCGCATCAACGCCATCCTCCAGGGTATCCAGGTCTTTCATCTCTTTGTCGCTGAGATTTTTCTGGAGCACGTCTCCGGCGCATTTGCAGTGCTGTTCGGCTTTATCCTTTGCCAGGCCTTGCTTCTGCGCCTGCGCTACGCAGGTCGACTGGTAGTTGCCGGGCAGTTTGCCAGCATGGGCTCCCAACGGCAGCAGCAGGGCAGAGGCAGCCGCCAGGGCCAGAAGAGACTGAAGTCGCATAACCAAACACTCCTTGGGGTCGAGTCTCACAAGAGTAGGACGCTTCACAAACTCTGAGCGGAAAAAATCCGCGCAAGTTCACCGCCAAAGCTCAATTTGCGAATATTTCTGCCCAGCCGGTCAATCTGCCCGCAATCGCCCGAAAGCTTTGTGCTAGCATGCTGGGCTTGAGCTCGCCGCCGGCTGTTTCTTGCAGCTTGCAGCTTGCAGCTCCCAACTGTTTTTTTACTATTCCAGTCACTCTGGTTCGTTCCCTGGCAGGCCTTCGGGCTTCTGCCACTGTGAGGCAGGCTTTGCTTGTGCAAAGACAGGGGCGGATCGCGTACTGGCTCATCCCAACCCACGTGACCTTTGGTAGGGGTCACCACTAGGAGAGGAGGCGCCATGCCCATTATTACTCTTCCCGATGGCAGTCAACGTTCATTCGACAAGGCAGTTTCGGTTGCCGAAGTCGCCGCATCCATTGGTGCGGGCCTCGCCAAAGCCACCGTCGCCGGCAAGGTCGACGGCAAGCTGGTCGACGCCTGCGACCTGATCGAGAACGATGCCAGCCTGCAAATCATCACGCCCAAGGACGAAGAGGGGCTGGAGATCATCCGTCACTCGTGCGCCCACCTGGTCGGCCACGCGGTCAAGCAGCTGTACCCGACTGCGCGCATGGTCATCGGTCCGGTCATCGATGAAGGCTTCTATTACGACATCGCCTACGAGCGTCCTTTCACGCCCGAAGACATGGCGGCGATCGAACAGCGCATGCAGCAGCTGATCGACACCGAATACGACGTCATCAAAAAAGTCACTCCGCGCGCTGAAGTGATCGAAGTGTTCAAGGCCCGCGGCGAAGACTACAAGCTGCGCCTGGTCGAGGACATGCCGGATGAACAGGCCATGGGCCTGTACTACCACGAAGAATACGTCGACATGTGCCGCGGCCCGCACGTGCCGAACACCCGTTTCCTGAAATCCTTCAAGCTGACCAAGCTGTCCGGCGCCTACTGGCGCGGCGACGCTAAAAACGAGCAGCTGCAGCGCGTCTACGGCACCGCCTGGGCCGACAAGAAGCAGCTGGCTGCTTACATTCAGCGCATCGAAGAAGCAGAAAAACGCGACCACCGTAAAATCGGCAAGCGCCTGGGCCTGTTCCACCTCCAGGAAGAAGCGCCGGGCATGGTGTTCTGGCACCCGAACGGCTGGACCCTGTACCAGGTACTCGAGCAGTACATGCGCAAGGTTCAGCGCGACAACGGCTACCTGGAGATCAAGACTCCGCAGGTTGTTGACCGTTCGCTGTGGGAAAAGTCTGGCCACTGGGCCAACTACGCCGACAACATGTTCACCACCCAGTCGGAAAACCGCGACTACGCCATCAAGCCGATGAACTGCCCATGCCACGTGCAGGTGTTCAACCAGGGCCTGAAGAGCTACCGCGAGCTGCCGCTGCGTCTGGCCGAGTTCGGTGCCTGCCACCGTAACGAGCCGTCGGGCGCGCTGCACGGCATCATGCGTGTGCGTGGCTTTACCCAGGACGACGCGCACATCTTCTGCACCGAAGAGCAGATGCAGTCCGAATCCGCCGCGTTCATCAAGCTGACCATGGATGTCTACGCCGACTTCGGCTTCAAAGACATCGAAATGAAGCTCTCGACCCGCCCTGAAAAGCGTGTCGGCTCCGATGAGCTGTGGGATCGCGCCGAAGCCGCACTGGCCGCCGCCCTCGACAGCGCCGGCCTGCCGTACGACCTGCAGCCGGGCGAAGGGGCCTTCTACGGGCCGAAGATCGAGTTCTCGCTGAAGGATTGCCTTGGCCGCGTCTGGCAGTGTGGTACCCTGCAGCTCGACTTCAACCTGCCGATCCGTCTGGGCGCAGAATTCGTCTCCGAAGACAACGGCCGCAAGCATCCGGTGATGCTGCACCGTGCAATCCTCGGTTCGTTCGAGCGTTTCGTCGGAATTCTCATCGAGCATTACGAAGGTGCATTCCCGGCCTGGCTCGCGCCAACCCAGGCGGTGATCATGAATATCACCGACAAGCAGGCCGAATTCGCCCAGAATGTTGAAAAAACTCTCAATGAAAGCGGGTTCCGTGCCAAGTCCGACTTGAGAAATGAGAAAATCGGCTTTAAAATCCGCGAGCATACTTTGCTCAAGGTCCCTTACCTTTTGGTTATAGGGGATCGCGAAGTCGAAACGCAAACCGTCGCTGTGCGTACTCGTGAAGGCGCTGACCTGGGCTCGATGCCCGTCGCTCAATTCGCTGAATTCCTCGCTCAAGCGGTTTCCCGGCGTGGTCGCCAAGAATCGGAGTAATTACTATTAAGCGTGAAATGAGAAACGATAAACGAGCTGCACCGAAGGCCCCGATCAACGAGAATATCTCGGCACGCGAGGTTCGGTTAATTGGCGCTGACGGCGAGCAGATTGGCATCGTCTCGATTGATGAAGCGCTTCGTATCGCTGAAGAAGCGAAGCTGGACCTGGTAGAGATTTCTGCCGACGCAGTACCGCCTGTCTGCAAGGTCATGGACTACGGCAAGCACCTCTTCGAAAAGAAGAAGCAAGCTAACGAGGCCAAGAAGAATCAGAAGCAGGTCCAGATTAAAGAAATCAAGTTTCGTCCAGGGACGGAGGAGGGGGATTACCAGGTAAAACTACGCAACCTGGTACGTTTCCTGAGTGATGGGGACAGGGCCAAGATTTCCTTGAGATTTCGCGGTCGTGAGATGGCCCACCAGGAGCTGGGTATGGAACTGTTGAAGCGGGTCGAAACTGACCTTTTGGAATACGGTTCCGTCGAACAGCATCCTAAGATGGAAGGACGCCAGCTGATCATGGTCATCGCACCCAAGAAAAAGAAATAACCACCAGGGCACGGCAGGCCTTGCGGTTATGTTTATCAACTGAATGCGGAGTATCCGAACATGCCAAAAATGAAAACCAAAAGCGGTGCGGCCAAGCGTTTCTTGAAAACGGCTAACGGCATCAAGCACAAACACGCTTTCAAGAGCCACATCCTGACCAAAATGTCGACCAAGCGTAAGCGTCAACTTCGTGGTAGCAGCTTGCTGAACCCGTCGGACGTGGCAAAAGTCGAGCGCATGCTGCGCCTTCGTTAATTTTTGGTTCTAGATAGAGGAAGTTACTCATGGCTCGTGTAAAGCGTGGCGTCATCGCTCGTAAGCGTCACAAGAAAATTCTGAAACTGGCTAAAGGCTACTACGGCGCTCGCTCGCGCGTATTCCGTGTTGCCAAGCAAGCGGTCATCAAGGCAGGCCAATACGCCTACCGCGACCGTCGTCAGAAAAAACGTCAGTTCCGCGCTCTGTGGATCGCTCGTATCAACGCTGGTGCGCGTATCAACGGTCTGTCCTACAGCCGCCTGATCGCTGGCCTGAAAAAAGCGTCGATCGAAATCGACCGCAAGGTTCTGGCCGATCTGGCAGTGAACGAAAAAGCGGCGTTTGCTGCGATTGTCGAGAAAGCTAAAGCCTCGCTGGCTTAAGTACCCCCGACAATCACCAGGTGTCATTTCCGGCGCCTGGTGTTAAACGTCTTAATAGGGGAAGAGCCTGCGCTCTTCCCCTATTTCGTATCTGGAGTCTGTACATGGAAAACCTGGACGCGCTGGTCTCCCAAGCCCTGGAGGCCGTGGAACGCGCTGAAGACATCAATGCCCTGGAACAGATCCGGGTGCAATTCCTTGGCAAGAAAGGCGAACTGACCCAGGTGATGAAGACCCTGGGCAACCTGCCAGCCGAAGAGCGGCCGAAAGTCGGTGCGCTGATCAACGACGCCAAGGAACGCGTCACCGAGGTCCTCAACGCGCGCAAAGCGGCGTTTGAAGAGGCCGAGCTCAGCGCCCGACTGGCCGCCGAGTGCATTGATGTAACCTTGCCGGGCCGTGGCCAGACCTCCGGTGGTCTGCATCCGATCACCCGTACCCTGGAACGCATCGAGCAGTTCTTCACCCACATCGGCTACGGCATCGCCGAAGGCCCTGAGGTCGAAGACGACTACCACAACTTCGAAGCGCTCAACATTCCCGGCCACCACCCGGCCCGGGCAATGCACGACACCTTCTATTTCAATGCCAACATGCTGCTGCGTACCCACACCTCGCCGGTGCAGGTGCGGACCATGGAGTCCACTCAGCCGCCCATCCGCATTGTCTGCCCGGGCCGCGTTTACCGCTGCGACTCGGACCTGACCCACTCGCCGATGTTCCACCAGGTCGAAGGCCTGTTGATCGATCGCGACATCAATTTCGCCGACCTCAAAGGCACCATCGAAGAATTCCTGCGGGTGTTCTTCGAAAAAGAGCTGGCGGTACGTTTCCGTCCGTCGTTCTTCCCCTTCACCGAGCCTTCGGCTGAAGTCGACATCCAGTGCGTGATCTGCAGCGGCAAAGGTTGCCGTGTGTGCAAGCAGACCGGCTGGCTGGAAGTCATGGGTTGCGGCATGGTTCACCCCAACGTGCTGCGCATGTCCGGCATCGACCCGGAAGAGTTCCAGGGCTTTGCCTTCGGCATGGGCGCCGAGCGCCTGGCCATGCTGCGTTACGGCGTCAACGATTTGCGCCTGTTCTTCGACAACGACTTGCGGTTCCTTGCGCAATTTCGCTAGGTCGCGCACCCGTAACGAATCTTTCAGGAGAGCAGGATGAAATTCAGTGAAAAGTGGCTGCGCGGTTGGGTCAACCCGCAGGTATCCCGTGACGATCTGGTCGCCCGTCTGTCGATGGCCGGCCTTGAGGTCGACAGCGTCACCCCGGCCGCCGGCCAGTTCAGCGGCATCATCGTCGGTGAGGTGCTGAGCACCGAACAGCACCCCGATGCCGACAAGCTGCGCGTGTGCCAGGTCAGCAATGGCAGCGAGACCTTCCAGGTAGTGTGCGGCGCGCCCAACGTGCGCCCTGGCCTGAAGATCCCGTTCGCGATGATCGGCGCCGAACTGCCGGGCGACTTCAAAATCAAGAAAGCCAAGCTGCGTGGCGTTGAATCCAACGGCATGCTCTGCTCGGCGGCCGAGCTGCAGATCAGCGAAGAAAACGACGGCCTGCTGGAACTGGCGGCTGACGCCCCGGTTGGCATCGACATTCGCGTGTACCTGGACCTGGACGACGCCAGCATCGAGATCGGCCTGACCCCGAACCGTGGCGACTGCCTGTCGCTGGCCGGCCTTGCTCGCGACGTTGGCGCCCTGTACGACGTACCGGTGACCCGTCCGCAAGTGCCGGCTGTTGCCGCCACTCACGACGAAGTGCGCCCGGTTGAAGTACTGGCACCGGCGGCCTGCCCACGCTACCTGGGCCGCGTTATCCGTAACGTCGACCTGACCCGGCCGACCCCGCTGTGGATGGTCGAGCGCCTGCGTCGCTCCGACCTGCGCAGCATCGACGCTGCCGTCGACATCACCAACTACGTGATGCTCGAGCTCGGCCAGCCGATGCACGCCTTCGATCTCGCCGAAATCAACGGCGGCATCCGCGTGCGCATGGCAGAAGAGGGCGAGAAGCTGGTACTGCTCGACGGCCAGGAAGTCACCCTGCGCCCCGACACCCTGGTCATCGCCGACCACAGCCGCGCCCTGGCCATCGCCGGTGTGATGGGTGGTGAGCACAGCGGCGTTGCTGCTGGCACCCGCGACATCTTCCTCGAGAGCGCCTTCTTCGAGCCGATTTCCGTGGCTGGCAAGGCTCGTTCCTACGGCCTGCACACCGATGCCTCGCACCGCTACGAGCGCGGCGTCGACTCGCAACTGGCCCGCGAAGCCATCGAGCGCGCTACCGGCCTGCTGCTGGAGATCGTCGGCGGCGAAGCGGGCCCGGTGATCGACGTCACCAGCGAAGCGCACCTGCCCAAGGTGGCCCCGGTCACCCTGCGTGCCGAGCGCCTGACCCAGATGCTGGGCATGGAAATGGCCAGCGCCGAGGTCGAACAACTGCTCAACGGCCTGGGCCTGAAAACCACCGCCGGCGAAGGCCAGTGGCAGGTTGAAGTGCCTAGCCATCGCTTCGACATCAGCCTGGAAGTCGACCTGATCGAAGAACTGGCGCGCCTGTACGGCTACAACCGCCTGCCAGTGCGTTACCCGCAAGCGCGCCTGGCCCCGCAAGCCAAGGCCGAGGCCCGTGGCGAACTGCCAGCCCTGCGCCGCCTGCTGGTGGCCCGTGGTTACCAGGAAGCCATCACCTACAGCTTCATCGACCCGAAACTGTTCGAACTGTTCAGCCCGGGCGTCGAGCCGCTGCTGCTGGCCAACCCGATCTCCAACGACATGGCGGCCATGCGTGCCTCGCTGTGGCCGGGCCTGGTCAAGTCGCTGCAGCACAACCTCAACCGCCAGCAAGACCGCGTGCGCATGTTCGAAAGCGGCCTGCGCTTCGTCGGCCAGCTGGGCGACCTCAAGCAGCAGCCGATGCTCGCCGGTGTGGTCTGCGGCAGCCGCCTGCCGGAAGGCTGGGCCAACGGCCGTGACAGCATCGACTTCTTCGACGTGAAAGCCGACGTAGAAGCGGTACTGGGCTTCTCTGGCTCGCTCGCCGAGTTCACTTTCGTTGCGGGCAAACACCCGGCGCTGCACCCGGGCCAAACCGCACGCATCGAGCGCGACGGTCGCGAAGTCGGCTACCTGGGTGCCATCCACCCGGAGCTGGCCAAGACCCTGGGCCTGGATCGTCCGGTGTACGTCTTCGAGCTGATCCTGGGTGAAGTGGCCGAAGGCCGCCTGCCGAAGTTCAGCGAACTGTCGAAATTCCCGGAAGTGCGTCGTGACCTGGCCTTGGTCGCAGGACGTGATGTTGCTTCGAGCTCGGTGCTTGAAGTAATTCGTGACAATGCAGGCGAATGGCTCACAGACCTCAGGCTGTTTGATGTTTATCAGGGTAAAGGCATTGATCCTGATAGAAAAAGCCTGGCCGTCGGCTTGACCTGGCAGCATCCATCGCGCACTCTTAATGATGAAGAGGTGAATACTGCAACCCAGAACATCCTCACCTCGCTCGAACAAAGGTTGAACACCACGTTAAGGAAATAGCGTATGGGTGCTCTGACGAAAGCTGAGATGGCCGAACGGCTGTACGAGGAGCTGGGCCTGAACAAGCGCGAGGCCAAGGAATTGGTCGAGCTGTTCTTTGAGGAAATCAGGCACGCTCTTGAAGACAACGAGCAGGTCAAATTGTCCGGATTCGGCAATTTCGACCTGCGCGACAAGCGCCAACGGCCGGGCCGCAACCCCAAGACCGGGGAAGAAATCCCGATCACGGCGCGTCGGGTCGTCACCTTTCGTCCAGGGCAGAAGTTGAAAGCCCGAGTTGAGGCCTATGCTGGAACCAAGTCATAACGACGAGCTTCCGCCGATTCCAGGCAAACGCTACTTCACCATTGGTGAAGTGAGCGAGCTTTGCGCGGTAAAACCGCACGTGCTCCGCTACTGGGAGCAGGAATTCCCGCAACTCAACCCGGTAAAGCGCCGCGGCAACCGGCGGTACTATCAGCGCCAGGACGTGCTGATGATCCGCCAGATCCGCGCGCTGCTGTACGACCAAGGCTTCACCATCGGCGGGGCGCGTTTGCGCCTCTCTGGCGACGAAGCCAAGGACGACACCACCCAGTACAAACAACTGATCCGGCAGATGATTGTCGAGTTGGAAGACGTCTTGGTGGTGCTGAAGAAGTAACCCTTATCGGGCCCGGAATTTTGGAAAAAATGCTTCCATAATTCAAAAGGTTAGGGTACATTCTTCAACGTTCTCAGCAACAAGGGGAACATGCTTCAAGCCCAGTCGGGGCGTAGCGCAGCCCGGTAGCGCACTTGCATGGGGTGCAAGGGGTCGAGTGTTCGAATCACTCCGTCCCGACCATTATTTACTGAGTAAAATCAGGCAGTTAAGCCGGTTATCTGAACCGGCTTTTTTGTGCCCGCGCAAAACATGCGCAAAACTCGCGCAAAACTACCCGGCGAAATCGCCGATATCCAGGTCAGCTTCGACCTCGGACCACACCACATCTTCGTGCCCTTTCTGGTAGTTCCTGGTCATGCCTTCGGTAGCATGTCCGGCGATCTTCTGCCCGTCTTTGCCTGCTCGTTTGTACAGGTGAAGGGATAGGGCGCGCACTTCATGAAACCCCGGCATCTCTTCCTCTTTGAGGTCGCTGTAGCAGCCGGCGGCATCCCTCGCATCCTTGAAGGCCCGGGTGAGAAACCTCTCGTCCACCTTCGTCCAGTGATCTTTTCCTTCGCGTTTCTTCTTTCTTTCCGGCCGGCGGTGCACCAGATACGGCGACAGGATGTCATCCCGGCACCTGGTCAGCACTTCGCCCAACTGGTCGGTGATCTTGATTTTCAGCCAACCTGCGTCAGATGCTTTCTCGGTCTTGCTCTGGACCACGTACAGGAACCCGTCTCGCGCATCTTCGAACTTCATGTTGAGGATGTCGCCGCGGCGCTGTGCGGTGATCAATGCCAGGTCGATCGCGTTCTGCAGCCAGCGCGGGGACTTCTCGCGGATGGCCTTGAGGCCTTCGACGGTGTGGCGCTTGCGCTGCTTCTTCTCGATCTTGGGGATGGTGCTGGCCGCCGGGTTGTCCGGGCACAGCCCCTTCGCCGCAGCGTGATTGAACACATCGATGAGGATTGCCCGGGCCTGGTTGCTGGCGCGGGCCGTCAGTGGCTCCAGGAACTCAGCGACCATGCGGATGGTGATTTGGTCCACCGGCCGCTCGCCGAGGGCAGCCCTGACTTGCTTGAACCTGACTGCGTACAGGTCGAGCGTTGCCTTTGCCAGCTCCCGGGGCGGCAGTACGTCCCGCTCGTAGGTGTCCAGGAACTCGGCGATGGTGATCGTGGTTTCTCCCAGGACAGCGGCCACCAGGTCGCCACCGCGCAGGAAAGTGGTGTTCAGTTGTGAGGCCGCGTCGATAGCGTTGCCGCGGTCGGCGCCGAACTGGAACCACTTCCCGTCTGTGGGGCGCCGGTAGCGGTATGTGCCCCGGCGCGCGTCGAAGTAGAGGTTCTGAGGCAGGCCCTTGTTGGCCTTGTTCCTTGGTCGAGGAACCATCACGCAGCTCCTTTCAGCACCATGTCGACCAGCGCATTGCCGGTGGTCCGTTGGTAGGCAGACCAGTCAACGTACCAGATTTTCCCAATGCGCTCGCCGGGCAGCTTGCGGTTGCGCAGGTAATTGCGAATGGCTTGGGAGCAGAGCGGAGTGCCGTTCTCGCCCCATTTTCGGCGCTGGAATTCACTGATCTTGATCAGTTCTCTTTTCATGATTTTCTCCACGCCGCGCATGGCGGCAGAGGTGGGAGGGGTTAAGTTCGGTGCTTGATGATCAGCTCATGAGACTCTCCCTGCCCGCGCCAGGCAGGCTTTATAAGCAATATGGGAATGTTTAGAATTGATCGAGGATTATTAAGGACTATGAAAAATGGAAACTTTCTATGGTGGGATTTTGTTGGCGGCATTTCTCGGCGTCGCAAAGATCGCCTGGTCTACGCCAGAGCTATATTTAAAACTCCCCAATCGGTATTTGGTTGCTGTTTATTTTGCGATCCTCGGAGGCTTCAATGTTTGGGACACGGCAGTGAGGGCTGATAGCGCTAGCCTAAGTCGTCTTGTACCCGAGAAGTCGTTAGAACTATTTGAGGCATCTAGAGCTTTGCTTGTGCCTCAGTCTTGGTGGTGGTTTTTGATATTTTTAGCCACCTACCTTGCAGCCCTTGGTGTGCTGGCAACTGTCAAGCTCAATCACGATAAAAAGGAACGCGAAAAGAAGGGCGGCATAGAAAAGCCATAGTTATTTTCCCGTTGCAGGGGTAGGGGTGTCTTGTTCGTGCGGGGAGAGCTGGCGCTCAGTGTGATGATCGCCACCAGGTATCCCTTTTTGAGGATCGCAGCCCTTGCCGCAGTCTTCGCTCCAGGCCGTAGTGCCCGAGCAGTTCGTGAAGTACTTGTTGCCGCCGCCATCGAGGAAGCGGTAGACGGTGCAGCCGTCGACGGTGAAAAGCTTGTCGACCTTGTATGTACCGGCGACGACGGTGGCGGCGGGCTTGTCAGGCTCCCGGCAGCCGGCCAGGGTGGCCAGCAGCAGGAGGCAGAGGGCGAGGCGGGTCATGGGCGCACCTCAGCGTTGTTGGTGCGGACAAAGTAGCCGTCGGGCGACCCTGGATCACTGACCAGGGCTTCTACCGGGCCGATCTGCTGGAGGATCGCCGGAAGCCCTTCAGGGTTTGCCGCCTCCGCCCAGCTCAAGCAATTGAGCCAGATGTCTTCGCCCGTGCCTGAGGAATACCCATTCGACCAAGCGCTACAGCTCTCAGCCTCTTCTTTTGCACGCTCCAGGTATTCGAGCGTGTTGCAGCATGGGCAGGGATTGTCTGCTTCGCTGGGGTCCCAGCCATCGCTATCCGCATCCCACAGATAGCCGTCACCGCGACACTCCCAGGTGCCGCGCTGGAAGGTGCATGCCTTCGGTGCGGCCTGTTGCTTTTGTTGAGGCATGACTTCGTCCTTGGCCGCCATATCGCGGCTGTTCAATAGAGGGGAGAGGAACTAGGCTGAATCTCTCAACCGGAGAGCAGCCATGTCCGCAGAACGGGTTGTGCATTTAGAGCAGGCGCTTGTGGCCATCCTGGCTGCAGCTGAGCAGAAGGGGCTCGATGCTGATGAGCTTCGAAGGCAAGCCACTGGCGGCCTGATCGGCAACATCTCCTGGCGCTGGGTAACAGCTGAGTGCGTGCCCGGTGCTATCGATGAGATCGAGAGCGCAGTCCGAATGCTCAGGCGGCTATGAGGCGGCCTGGAGTACAAATGTACTCCTTGGTCTCTTCAGCCTTCGACAGCGCCCCGTAGTTCAATGAGAGCTTTGTTTCGTGCTGCCGAGCCGTCAACCGACAGTCCAAGAACCCGCACGAACTCATGCACTGAAGACCGAAGCCTGGCCAGCTGGGCGCGCAGCCGCTCAACCTCGCCGCTATCGGCGTGGGTGTGCAGAGGTTCGATTTCATAACCAGCGGCGCCCATGTACCAGCTACCTGGCGACTCTTGGGTTACTG
The DNA here is from genome assembly GCF_000955865.1 of Pseudomonas sp. 2(2015). Taxonomy (NCBI): domain Bacteria; kingdom Pseudomonadati; phylum Pseudomonadota; class Gammaproteobacteria; order Pseudomonadales; family Pseudomonadaceae; genus Pseudomonas; species Pseudomonas sp. 2(2015). The sequence continues at coordinate 411,955 of NZ_JYOF01000003.1, read as the reverse complement.
ACCACTTGCCACTCCCATGCTCTCGGTAACGCCACGCCACCGGCTCGCCCTGGTGCTGGGCGGCTGCATTACAGGACCAGCACAGGCGCTGTGCCCCTTCGCACTCCTTGCAGTCGAGTTCGTCAAGCCTGGCGGCTGCCTGGAGGTCAGCGAGAGTTACATCAGGTGCTTTGCACTGAGCGGCGTCAATTGCGGCCATTGCCAGGTCGCGGTCACGCATACCGGGGACGACCTTCAGCCGGGTGATGCAGGCAGTGGCAGCTTCAACCTGCTGCTCGGTCCAGATACTGCGCTCAACCAGCATGTAGCCCTCGGGCACGCTGACCATCTGTTCGGTGTTGCTGGATAGGTTTTCTGTGGGCATGGGGATACCTCTTAGGTATATTTGCCTCTCGTTTAAGGGAGGGATTATGAGTAGTACAAGCGCCATTTTTTTTGCGGATGAGAAGCGTACAAGAATTGTTGCTAACACAATGTCAAAGGTCCGTGGCGGGCTTGATTCGCTAAGAGATGGCCATGACGAAAAACATAAATTCCTTCTTGAGTTTATCGGTCAGACTTTATTTCACATTCAGGGTAGCCCTCGATCTTTCGATGAAAGATGCATAATGAATATTTCCGTTTTAGGGGATAGATTTATAGAGGAGATTGAAGGGTTTTCACTAAATAAAGGGGATGCCGAGCATCTGTTTGTTTACTGTTACAGGTTTGTTGTCGAGTACCAGCTTAGTAGTCCTGGGGAGATATCTTCAGACCTTTTAGAAGTTCTGGCTCATGTATCAGACTTTGAGTTTGAAGGCACGATTGCTTCGCAGATTAGATATGCTGGGCATCAAATGCTTATCAATATTGTACAACATTATCTTTATCACCCTAGCTTGATAGGCTTGAAAAGCCTGCCAGACGCTATCGAGCGCTCGGAAAAAGAGCGAGAGTCAATTGAAAAGACTCTAGATGCTAGGGAAGGCAGAGTTCAGGCTTTAGCTGAAAAGCTGACAAGTTATGAGACAGCATTTAATTTCGTCGGGTTGTATGCAGGCTTTAAAAGCATGAAAGCTGCTAAAGTGTCAGAAAGGAGATGGAATTTTTTCTATCTTTTACTTATAGGGCTTCTTCTTTTGTTGCCCTTTATTGCGAAGATTGTTTTTATTCTGAAGGGGTCGCCAGAGATCAAACTCGACTATGTTGGGCTTGCAACATTAGCTGGGCTTGAGCTATTGCTTTTGTACTTCTTTAGAGTTGCGCTTCAGAATTTTAAATCTGTCAAGGCGCAGCTTCTTCAAATTGACCTGCGAATGACGCTATGTCAGTTTGTACAGAGTTATGCTGAATACTCGAAGGAAGCACGAACTGGCAGCCCAGGGCTGCTCGAGCGTTTCGAACAGGTGGTGTTTAGCGGAATAGTCAACGATGAGGGCGCAATTCCTTCCACTTTTGATGGGTTGGACAAGCTAGCCGAACTAGTTGGAAAAATCCGTAAATGAGTTGAACTGTAAATTTGGAGCCTTGCGGATCACTCGGCCACACCGGGTTTTGACGTCGAAGGTATGATTTTTTGAAGTGCAGGCATGGGCGTTCCTCGCCGGGGTGGCGTGAGTCGATTGGAAATTTAGGAGAAGGGGTTACAGCTGGGCTTCGCCGGTATCGATACTGCGAAGCTCGGTCACCTCGATTTTCTGAGTGCCATCGGTGATCACCCAGCAGGGCAGCTCCAGATTCTGGAAGGTTCCCCGGTAGTTTCGGTATGCGCCGAGCGCAGCCTTGCGGAATGAGTCGGCGACGACCTGGCCGATGCGAAGAGGGCTACCCCCCCCCAGAAGCACCAAGTCGTATGCACTGACGTTGGCGATTCTTTTTGCAGCCGCCCTGACGGTGTTAGGGGAGAGCTTGAATTCGCTGGCTACGTCGGCAACGTGCTTATAGATCAGTGCGTCGTGGATGGCTTGGTCGCGGGCGCCGTTGCGAAGACCGGCGTAGATAACTGCTTGCATGGGGAATCCTCCATGGCCTGGCCGGCCTCGGTGGCGTGATTCGTTGAAATGGACTATTCGTTTCTGACCGGCATGGATCCGGAAAGGAGATAGAGATGCTGACTGTAATAAGAGAGGATCAGATAGCTGATACCGATATCAGGCTCTACGATGATGTTCTGGCTGTAAGGCCCGGAGAGCGCGGATCAGGAGTGGAGGTTTGGCATGCGAGGAAGCTGCCCAACCTCTATCACCCGCACACTCCGGCCGAAGCCACCATCCAGCGAGTTCTGCTGGTGGAAGTGGAGAATCCGGACGACCCTGATATGCAGGACCGCCTGCGCGTCGCCTGTACTGATGCCTGGAGTAGACGTAGAGAGGGCTGACGGGTAGCCCCACGTGGCTATATCGCAGTGCGCTTGAGCTAAGTGTTTCTCCATGCATGCGCCGCCCTCCGTGGCAGGATGCGGCATGGTGGCAATTTGGTTTGAGATGGGGTATTACGGGTGACCGGCATGGGGCCGGGTCGAGGGAGATGACATTGGACGCCCATTTTTTTATTGATAATTCGAATGTCTTTGGTGGGGCGCAGCTAGCGTCGGAGAAGCTTGAGCCGGGATCGGTGCGCAAATCAGTGCGCATCTACTACAAGAATCTCTTCAAACTCATCGAAAATGGATTCAATCCTGTCACCCGGGTTCTTGCGGGATCACTTCCGCCAGGCAACGAATCCCTTTGGGAGCATGCCAGAGGCCTTGGCTATGATCCTGACTTACTTAAACGCGTGGCAAAGGATGACGGCCGCCTGGTAGAGCAGGGGGTTGATGAAATCGTCCACCTGAAAATCGCCAACGTCATCTTAGATTATGACGCGCCCCAAGCATTGGTCCTGGTCACTGGAGATGGCAACGAGGCAGATTTTGGCACGAGCTTCTTGCAGCAGGTTAAGCGGGCGCTTAAACATGGTTGGCATGTCCATGTATGGTCTTGGGAGGAGCAGCAGTCAAACAAGTATGCTCGTCTTGCCGAAGAAACCGATGGTGTTTTAGTCGTCCACCAGTTTGATCCGTATTACAAGTCTCTGACATTTCTTCAAGAAGGGGACTACAGCGTGGAAGGCGATACGGTCCATGTGTCGGCAAGGGTTGTTGGAAAGCTCAAGTTCGACTGAAGCCTGGTGTAACTAATTCATCCCCAGGATCTTGCTGAATCATCAGTATGCTCTTGCGACTGAACTCCAGCGCCACAGATTGCGAGACCTCGTATTTGTGGCGCGGAGGTTCCAGTAGCGGCAGTGCGCCGCCCGGGCCCAGTCCGTGCAGGTGATGAATCATCAGCGTCATCGCCTCGCCCTGTTCCTCGATCCCGGCCCAGGCCATCAACTCCAGCAGAGCCTGCTTAGTCCCTGGTCGAACCTTCAAGCGCAGGTCTTCTTCCTGCACCTTCGCGGACTTCTCGCGCCTGCGCCGGTCGCGCGCGGCCTGGTCCATCGCCATATGACGCCTCCTTTAATCCGCTGGGCGGCAAGTGAACATGCAGCTGCCGGCGGCGCTGCTGGGTGATCTTCTGGATGCGTCTCATGGGTGGCACACCTCAATTGGCTTCTTGTTCGTAGAGCCAGAGGGCATGACCACTAGTAGACGCTTGTTTCCGCGATACACGCCCCAGGGCCGACCAGTGGACGTGGCCATGGCTGCCGCGTACTTCACGGCGGGGATGGGCTGGGCGATTGTGGCGATCATGGCTACGCCCCTGCCAGGTGATGCAGCGGGGCGAAGGGGATGTCGTCGTCGAAGCTGTCGTAGTCGGGGCCCGGGGCGCCTTGCTGGTTCTGCGGCTGGGCCTGCGGGCGGCTCTGCTGGCGCTGCTGCTGAGGCCGAGGCTGTTGCTGCTGGCTTCCTTGCTGCACCTGCTGCACCTGCTGCACCTGCTGCGGCGGGCTGCCGGCGAACTTGATGATGATCACGCGGCCGGTGAGCTTCACACCCTGGGAGTGGTCGGCCTTGGTGTAGGTCTCGACGTGGGCGTCGTCGATGGTGAAGTGCAGCTGCTGGCCCTTGAGCAAGTAGGGCGCCAGGGCTTCGGCCTGCTTGCCCCAGAGCGTGGCGTCGACCCACTGAGTGGGGCGATTACCACCTTGGCCTTTACGGCCATATTCGCAGGCCAGGGCCAGGTTGCAGACGGCATTCCCGTCAGGTGTGTAGCGCAGTTCAGCGTCGCGGCCCAGGCGGCCGATATCGGTAAGAGTAGGCATCGTGATTCCTTGGTTATGCGGCCAGGCCGAGCACCTTGTTCATGCGCTCGTCGAGGATTTCGTAGAAGGTCTTCACCCGTTCGGTGAGCTTGCGGATCATGGCTTCGTCGCGGTACACGCGCTTGACGAAGAGCGGCATGCCGGGCCAGTAGCTGATAAAGTCGATCCACTCGCGCTCCGACACCCATAGGCCGCCCTGGCACTGGGCTACGTGCTCTTTTGGAACATCGCCGGCCAAGATCACGCCCACCTGAAACTTGGGCAGCTTGGTCTTGATCTCGGTGAGGCCGTCGTCGCCGACCAGGGCGTCAGGCGAGTAGCCGATGCCGTGGTTCAGGATGATCCCGACTGAACGAGTCTTGAGGCTTTCACGGTCCTCATAGAGCCCGCGTGCGACACCCTCAAGCTCATGGCCACGGATGGTTGCCTTGGTCTGGAAGGGGATTTCGGCGGCCTCTTCGGTAATTCGCTCGCCGATCAGCTGGTCCATGTAGGTGAAGGCGGCCACACCAAAGCCTGCTTCGCCTTTGCCGCTGACCAGCAGGCAATCCAGCTCCGAGCAGGTGATGATGCCCAGGCGCAGGGCCAGCCACTCCGGCGTGCCTTGCTCGATGTCAGTGATGATCTGCATTGGAGGTCTCCTGGTCTGCGGCTGCATTCTGGCTGGCGGACTTGGTTAGCATGCCCAGCACTTGGTCGAACGCGGCTTTCTCAACTGCAGATGGAGTGCCATGGATGCTGGCGAATGCGGCCTTGGCTTTATCGCTGCAGCGCTCCAGCAGCGCGGCCAGCTGGGTGGCCTGCACCGACGTTACCCGCGGCGTCACGACTGCACCGTTGCCGTCGTCGTCCTCACCGGTGGTGGTGAAGTTGAGCAGGGCGCCGGCGGTGTACCGTTTGCCGTAGCTCACGCTGGAGGCTACGGCCTGGACGCCGTTCTTGCTGCCTGTGGTATCGGCCGGCAGGACCAGGGAGGTGGTTTCCCGGTGCCCGGCGCGGTGACTCAGCACACCCTCGACCTCGATCCCGCGCTCGTTGCGCGGCGTGCGGAAGGACAGGGCGAACCCGTGCCGCGCAAGAACCGGCTTGATCATCTCGTTGATGTCCTCCCAGAGTGCATAGGTGCTCTGGATTCGGCCGTTCTTGTCCTTGATGCCACCGCGCTCGCCGATGACGGGGAGTTCTTCCTGCATAGCGGCCATGGCCTCGTCGAACTGCTGCTTAGCCTGCAGGGCCTGGATGTTCCGGTGCATTGCCATCAAGCGCTCCATCTTGTCGATGTCAGCGTTCGGGGTCATGGCAACTTGCTGGATGATCTGCAGAACGGTGACCGACTCGGCGGCAACGGCCGGCGGCTGGGATTGGGTTTCAACCCTGGCTACTTGGCTCATGGTGACCTCAGTATGCGATGGTGATGTTGGGGATCTTGCGCAGGGCAATCAGGGTGATCGCCTGTTTGGCGCATTCCTGCGTCATGCCGCCGGCGACGAAAGCCTCCAGGGCGGCGCGGTTGATCTTGGTCTTGTGCGCCTTGTCAGCCTCGCGGGCTTCCTGCAGGCGGAGAATTTCGGCTGCTGCAGCATCGGCGCGGCGGCGCTCGTCCAGGCGGGCGTGCTCGGCAGCCGCTTCAGCGCGGCGGGCTGCGGCCTGGCGTTCTTGCTCGGCGCGCTGCTCAACCGCGATCCGATCGGCTTCGGCCTGGGCCCTGGCGCGCTCGGCTTGTTCGGCCTGCAGCTTCAGCTCCAGCTCGCGGCGGTCGGCGGCGGCCTTGGCTTCAAGTTCGCGGCGCTGGGTGGCTTCGCGCTCGGCCTGGGCCTTCTGCTCGGCTTCTACGCGGGCGCGCTCGGCGGCTTCCCGTGCGATTCGCTCTTCGCGCTCTTTCTGCTCGCGGGCTTCAGCTTCGGCACGCAGGCGGGCCAGTTCGGCCTGCTCGGCTTCGTACTGCTGGCGGGCGGCGAGGGTGGCGCGTAGCACCTTCAGCGAATCATCCTTGGCCCGGGCAGCTTCGGCTTCGAACTCTTCCCACTGTTCGCCCAGGGCGACGGCCTCAACCTTGGCGATGCGATCGGCCAGGTCTTCGGCAGTGATTCCTTCCAGCGCTTCGGCGTGGAGCTTCAGGTGGGCGATGGCGTTGTTGTGCTCGTCTACCCGAGCATCCTCGGCGGCCTGCCACTCGTTCAGTGGGCGGCGCACCTCTTCCTGCCATATATCCAGCGTGTCACGCATCCGCTTGCGTTCGGCGTCGATCTTCTTCGGGATCTCCTTCAGGTCGGCGACCAGGTCCTTGCCCACGTTGTCCAGTGCGGTCTTGGATCGGGCTACCTTGTAGGCGATAGAGGCAATGGCTTCGCGGCCTTTGCGGGTTGCGACGTCCGGCACAAAGGCGTCGATCTCGTCGCGGATCTTCTTGAGGTACGGGTCCAGGCCGTTGGTGACCTGGTACACCTGAAGCGCAGTTTCTTTCGGTGGCACGACGGCCAGTTCGGTTTGTGCGGACATGCGAATCTCCCGCGCCATCCCTGCGGTGGGCGCTGATGAAAGGGTTACTGAGTGATGGCGCCGGCCAGCGAGCTGGCGAGCATGAAGGCGGTGCAGGCGAGAAGGGTGATGGCAGAGCCGCGCCAGAAGGCGACGCGCTTGGCGCGCTGGTAGCAGGTCACGCCTTCACCTCATAGGCGACCGTCCACTCACCGCACAGGCAAGCGCGGCCGCTCCAGGCGTGCACGTTCGGGATGCCAGCGTCGTGGGCTAGGGAGAGAGCGCCCAGCCATTTCGGGTGGGTAAACGCCAGGATCATGCGGTCACTCGGCAGTTCTTCGATCTGCTCATCGATGAGCGATTTAACCGGTGCAGTGCTCATGCAACCTCCTTGCGCCGCTCGGCAACCCGGCGAACGCGCTCGCAGTAGTGTTTGAATTCGTCGGAATCGAGAGCGCCGGCGGTGAAGTGATTCACGATCAGCGCCTCGAGCCGCTTATCTGCGCGGAGCGTGTAGCGTTGCTCCAGCTGCGCAATTGCTTCACCGATGAGAACGTGGGGGCTCATAGCTCGGCATCCTCTGCATCCGCCTCGACCCCGGCCTGCGCATACTGCTCAAGGATCGACTCGGCGATTTCGTAGAGCTTGCCGCGGCTGTGGTCGCTCTGGCCGACGATTTCCCCGACCATGTTCTTCACGGTGCCGCCTGTTTCCGCTTGAAGCAGGAGCAGGGCCAAGGCGTTGAGGTCGTCTTGCTCGGCCTCCTGCAGTGCCTTGAGGTGCTCGGCGACCTTGGCAACGAACTGGTCTTGGCGGATGCCCACCGGTGGGCCAAAGCGTTGGCGGACCAGAACGTCAGCACCGCCAATCAATTGCTCTGCCTTGTCTTCAATCCATGCCTGGATCGCTTCTTGATGAGCTGAATCGTCTTCAGGCTCGGCGTTGTCGTAGAGCCATTGGGCTTTGCGTAGTGCTGACATGGTCGCCTCCAGGTGGTGGGTTACTCGGTGGGTGGGGATGGGAGGGGCTGCCAGTGGGTTGGCTCGTCGTCATCGCGGAAGCCACCATCCCAAGAAAGCCAGGAAGCGCCAGAGTCATACTCAACCTGCCCAAGGTAGGCGCCCGTGGAGCCGTGAAACTCGGCTTCGGACTTGCTCCACTCGATCCAGGCGCCCGCCGTGACTCGGTCCCCTTTTCGCAGGATGATTTCGGTGCCGTCACGCGGCGCCGAGTCGATCGTTTGCCAGCCGCTCATGCCACCTCCGGCCAATGGCGATTGATGCTCTCTTTCGCGTAAGGGGAAAGTCGCTGGAAGCTTTTCACCGTGCCGCATCCGGGCATGGTCCCCTCCAGTTCAACGCAGGCCTTGATGTCGCAGCGCCGGGAGCAGACCCAGCCGCCGTAGTGGCAGCGGTGCACTTCGCCGTCTGGCTCAGGGTGGTAGGCCAGGCCGCCCTTCCAAGAAGGCGACCCGCGCAACTTGAGGCCGCAGCCCCGGCACACGGCCTGGGTATCGGTGCAGTCATGCATGTACTGATCCTCTGGACCGCATTGGTCAGGAGCCAGGCGCGGGTGACCAAACCCAGCCATAAGACTGGCCTGGCACCTGCCAATGCGATCGATATGAAGGGAAGGGGATGCAGGCGCCCGGCGCTGCCCGGGAAGCATCTGGTCTGGCCGGGAAGGCCCCGGATTCGCCTGCGGTGATGCGATCTGCATCGGGGTGTGATCTGGCCGGGATTCGAACCCGAAAGGCTTACGTCGACTTCGGCAGCGCTACCTTATCGACCGCACTCTGCACGCAGAGCGCCCCTGTACCAAACGAGGCAAACGCCAAATTACACCCCGATGCAGCCTGCGATGGGGGGCAGGGCATCGGGCCGTCTTTCCGGCTGTCAGGGAATACAGCCTGTTTTTACAGGGTCAGGCTCCCTGCTTCCTCGCTTTCCACAGTCGAGGGAAACCGGCTAGGATCTTGGATCCACAGTCGAAATAAGGAACATCGTTATGACGGATTACATGGTGCGGGTTGAGCTGCTCAAAGCGAGCTGGGATGACTATGAAGATCTTCATGCCGGGATGGAGTCCCTAGGCCTGAACAAGACGGTTACCTTTGAGGACGGCAGCATTCGAAAGCTACCGATCGGCACTTACTATGGATCAAGCAAGCTTGAGATCACCGATCTTCGCGAGAGGATCAGGAACCTTGCAAATCCGCTCTCTGCACCCGGCGGGCCTTGGATTTTCGTATCTCAGTCCGAGACATGGTCTGCTTGGTTACCAACGACCTGAGACTTCCCGCCGCCGGCAAACGGTCTGCCTTTAGGCATTCCATCGGCCCAGTATTTAAGGTGATTCATCGCGATCGAGAAGGCTTCGTCAAAGCTAATGCTTTCGTCAGTCGCGATCTCCTGAACAATTTCCTGCACTCGATCTGTCTGTTCAGCGTTCATCGTCTTGCCCTCCAGGGCGGTTGATTTCCCGTCAGCCCCTCGTGAGAAGGGCTGCCAGTGAAATCGTCATGCTTGCGGGAAAGGAGACTATTTATGTCCCTTTCCAATCTATTTGGTGACGCTTTACATCACCTCGTGCATGAGGCGACTGATTGGTCAGTGTCCAGGCTCGCTACTGGCGGCAGCCTGGACTTACATCGCTCGTTGTTCCTCCGACCGCGACCCTGGTCCGCCGGATAACTGTTCTTGGCGCTTTACGCTGCACGCCCGGGGCAGTTGCCACCCCTCTGGACTGTTGAGGCCTGTCCATCGCTGCCTTTGAATCTGAGCCGGTGTCGATCCGGCAAGGTGTGTCGCTAAAGAGCGGTGAGGCTTGAGGGCCTCCCGAGGGGCTGTGTAGCGCCTCGATGAGTTAAAAGTAGCACTGCTGTTATTTGCGAGTCAACAGCACTGCTAATAATTTTCTCGCACCCACAAAAAAGCCCGCGCTTGGCGGGCAAAGGAGGGAATCTGAAATCAGTCTTCGGCAGGAACGGTCCAAGCCAGTCTCACCGAGCCGTCGTCTCGGTGATCCAGGGTCACGTTGTCGTTCTCGGCAACCTCATCTAGGAAGCGCACCCAGTCGTGAGTAGCTTCGTGCGCTTCCTTGGAGATCACCGCCGACTTGGCTTTCTGCGCTGTCGGCGAGTTGATGACCTTCTGAATCCGAGCGCCCATCATTTCGTAGGGCGTAGGAGGGGTAGGGGCTTTCGGTTTTGACTGCTGCTTGGCCATGGCGTAGCGCTCCATTTACTGTATGGATAAACAGTATTTTGTCTGGCGCTAAATCGCAACACTGAATTGCGCTTCTGGCCCGGCAGGCGGAGGTAACCAGCAAGTTCACTGAACCATCTAGGTCATCGTTATCTCTACCGAGAAACAGCTACCGGAGACGGTCATGAACTGGGATGACAGGGATAAAGCGCTTGCGGCCTGGCGCGAGCTAATCACCTCGCCAGAGATTCGGATGGATGCAGCTGAGCAGTACGATGAGCTGGTGAGCCTGGCGGACAAGATCCAGCATCAAGGGCTCATCGATGCCGAGGAGAAGGATGCGTTGATCCTGGAAGCGGCTGAGCGCTATGCCATTGCAGTAGAGGGCTTGGGGCTGGGGACATAGGTTTTGCTCAGGCAAAAAAGAAGCCCGCGAAGGTTGTTGGTATAAGTTTATGTCGCTTTTTTGTAAGGGAAACTTATTCTTACAATAAGACTTTAGTGTTAGTGCTTTCTATCGAGAAAACCGGATGAACGGTATGGTGTTCGAATATCTCACGTTGAGGACATTATGTAATCTCGCCGCCCTTTAGCACTGTGGGGCTCGGGGGCTTTGGGATGGAGGGAAAACATCAGAACCTGGTTATTCTTGACTGGACGGCGAAGTACCTTGGGGCGGGTTACTTGCGCGAGCCAGAATATGATCAAGCTCTGGCGGTCGCCGAGCGGCTTCAGCATTCTGGTTTGGTAAGCACAACAGAGTGGACTGCGATGGTTCGTCAGGCCAACGCAGCATTGCTTATGTTCGCCGAAGGCGAGGCGACTAAATCTAGCTCGCACAAGCGGGCAAAGAAAAGCCCGCAGGGGAGGGCGGGCTAAGTGTTTCACGGATGAGAATTTACCATGCATGTGCAGGGGTGAAAATTTCGTGAAGGCATGAAAAAGCCCGCCGAGGCGGGCTTTAGTCATTCGATCAAAAGCTATGGTTTTACTGGGCCTGGTGTCGCCGGTGAATCTTGCTGATTCTGAATTTGTTTCAGCAAGGCGCTATTGGCGTCTGATTGTGTTTTGGCCTCTTGAATGAGCAGCTCGACCCTCTGTTGATTGGTAACGGAGTCCTTGCCGCCATCGAAGAACGTCTTGCCTCCCCCAAAGATCGTCGCGTTCGCGCCCATGATTCCGAGAACGATCGCCACGCCAATACCAGCCATCCAATAACGCTGCTCTTTGTTAGCTTGCTTCACCGTGCCGAACTCTTTTTCAGTTCGCTGGAGTGCAGCTAGGGTGGCAGAGACCGCCTTGTCATTTGACTCAACATGTGCTTTCAGGGCCGCATTATGCGCTATGGCCTCTCTGCGCGCTGATCGTTCGCGCAATTTCATTTCGCGCTGTAGCTCATCCGCCATCTTCTGGATGCGTCTATCCATCCGCTCTTCAATGGCGGATAGTTTTCGGTCCAATTGATCCATGCTCATTTCGTTCATGGCCACAGTATGGTCGCTCTGTTCGTCCTTGTCATTTTCATCGCTACCAAGTGCGCTAGTCGCGGACGCAGCGGAGAACGATGCTGTAGAGCTGATGCGGCCAGCGCTTGGCACCGTGTAGCCACCTTGGCTTAGCGCGAACTCGACAAGGGCTCTGTTTGTTTCGCTATGCTCCAGCGCGACTAGCTTGACTACCCTCTCTTGCATGATTATGACTCAGGCGACTGTGCTTTCAATCCGTCGAGCGTTTGCCGAAGGCCCAGGATTAGAGATTCCGCAGCTTCGATTGTCATGGTTAGGTTAGCGTACTGAACTCGCGAAGTGGAAAGAGCATCGTGCTGCACTTGGGGTTGCAAGCCTCCTGGTACGCTTGGCACTTCGACCAGCGTCTCATGTGAGATTTCTATGATATCGCGGCTGAAAATCATCGCTATCTTGGTTGCGCCGGTGCTCGACTGCATCACACCAATGTTTGCTTGGTCAACTTGCTCGGAAATGTAGTTGATGGCTTTGGTGTGCTTGATTACGTAGCCTGCTTTGATTTCATTTATAGTCATGGTGGTCTCTCGCGAGAGTATTTTAAGAGTTTAATTCGATCCGACTGCAGGGTGTACCATCGACGCTTACGCCCTCAAAGCCCCATCAGTCCGTGCCAGCCTTTCATCCTAGAGGCCCAGACCCTGGAGGTCTCGGCGCAGCTCTTGGTTGGGCTTAGTCAGGGGCATGGTTAAAGATCGCCTCCGCGCCAGATCACTTTTCCGATGATCCTGTGCTCGTTCCCATTGCTACGTAGGAAGTACCTGTCTGGGTAGCTGACCTTGTCTTCATTGTCGCTGCGTAAAACCCATTGCCCAAGCGGAGCTTGCACAAGACGCTTCACGATCGTTCCGTCGCCGCCAGCTAGGACGAACACTTGACGGTCCATCGGGTCAACCTTCGAGCGATCAATCAGCAGCACGTCGCGGTCATTGATCGTCGGCCACATGCTTTCGCCTTCAGCGTAAATGACGATCAAATGCTCCGCCTTGGCACCCTTTGCCTTCAGCCATTCGCGCTTGAACGCAAGCGTCGAGCGCATCTCGACGTGCGGGTTTTCGCTGCCCAGGCCAGCGGCCGCCTTCGCGTCGTACTGGGGGATGAATGCGTAACGATCATCCTCGGTCTCAGGGACATCAGACTGCACGGGTATCGGGGAATTGGCTGCTTCAACGGTGTGATCCACTGATGCAGTAGTACGGCGTATGCCGGCGGCAAGCGTTGGGCTCACCTCGTAAGGCTCGAAGTCTAGGGCCTGAGACAGCTTGACCAATGCCTCAAGGTTCAAGGCGACCTTCCCCGTCATGTACTGGCTGACAGTGCTTTGCGGCGACTTCCATTCGCATCTTTCCCCGACCTCGGTCTGCGTGAGTATCGGTTTTTCTGGGTCTGCCCGGGATTCCTTCACGCGCAACTTGTAGATGTCGTGAAGCCGCCTGGCGTCATCCAGCTGTTCAGCAGAAAGAGGGGTTCTGATCGGTTTTTTCATGAGCGTGATTTAGTAGCACCGCTGCTTTTTACGCAAACAGCACTGCTAATCTTTGTCCTTGAATATTGTAAAACAGCAGTGCTAATATCTTATGAAACCCTATGAGGCAGACCAGATGAAGACTGTATCCCTTGAGGATTACCTGGCCGAGCAAGGAACCCAGAGCGACCTCGCCAAGGCCCTGGGGATCCAGCAAAGCGCCGTATCCCAGATGTTCCGCGCAAAGCGGGATATTCGAATAACGATCTATGACGACGGCCACATCGAGGCGAACGAAATTCGCCCGATTCCTGCTCGAAAGTCCGCCGCTTAACCCTTTCAACCGCAAGGAGCAACAACTGTATGGCCTACGACAACCCCGCCCACAAGCGCAGTGAAGTTTGCAAGCTCCGCTACAAGCCTGAGGACTTGCGCTATTTGCGCATGGAGGCGAAGCGCGCGGGCATGCAATTGGCTACCTACATCCATGACCTTTCGCTCATGGCTCGCCGCCTGGGCGCAGCTGAACTCATTCGCGAGATGAACGGCTTGGGTGAACAGGATAAGTCGGCCTAACGGGCCTTTGGAGGCCCAATGCACGAATCAATTTTCGATGCGTTGGAGGACGAGGCGAAAGATGAAGTCCGGCAGTTGAGTGCCGAGCTCGGATGGAGCCTCGAACACACCGCACAGGAATACCTCCGGGCAGGACAGTCGTTGGCAATCCAGCTCCAAATGGAGCGGATGAAAAGGCCAGCGCAAGTCCTGTCTCTGGTGGGACACAAAAAGGCCCTCGATGTGGGCTGATTGTGGGAAGCGGGAGGCCCTCTTTGGGGCTTTTTGCAGGCACAAAAAAGCCGACGTACGAGGTCGGCTCATTTGCAAAACTAGAGAGGCCCGATTATGCAGAGCCAGATCGCTTCAAGCAATACCCAGAATCTCGCGCCACGAAATGCGAACCGCGAAAACGTGGCGCGCACTTTGTCGCTGTATGCGATGTCCCGATTGGGCGGGATCTGACATGCAGTTCACCGTGACGATCAACCAGGCAAAGGCGCTCGAATGGGGGCTCAACTCCCAGCAAGCGCTGCTGTTCGCGTTCGTCTACGGCTGCCCGAGCTGGGCAAAAGCGTTGAAGACGGATGACGGGATCTTCTTTGCACTGAGCAAGGCCAAGATCGTGGAAGAGTTGCCTTTGCTGACCGACAAGCCCGACACGGCCTATCGGATGCTGAAGGCCTTGGAAGAAGCCGGTTTGATCGAGCTTTCCAGCACTTCGAACATCACCCTTTTCCGCCTGACCGACAAGGCAGCTGAGTGGAACAAGAAGCAGGATGGGTCGGAAAAATATCCGACCCCACCACAAACCAAGGGTCGGAAAAAAATCCGATCTACCTCGGAAAAATCTCCGAGCAAGGTTGGAAAAAAATCCGAGCCAGGGTCGGAAAAATCTCCGACAAATCAGGATACCAATAATCAGGTTACCAATCAGGATACCAGTCACAGCTTGCAGGACGGCTCGGACAAGCCGAACCAGTCCCGCGGCTTGGTGCTGGTTGTTGACCGCGCCGATGCCCCCCGGGTTGAGATCCCGGCCGACATGCCGGGCCCCAAAGACCAGGCCTGCAAAACCTTCAAGGTCTGGGCGAACTACGCCATGGCCTACCGCAAGCGCTACAGCACCTGGCCGGTGTGGAACGCCAAGGTCGGTGGCCAGCTCGGCCAACTGGTAGACCGCCTCGGTGCTGACGTCGCCCACCACGTCGCCGCCCACTACCTGAAAACCAGCGACGCGGCGGTTCTGCGCAAGTGCCACAGCCTCAACGAACTGCTGGTGAATGCTGAGAGCTACCACACCCAATGGATGACCGGTCAGCGCGTCAACGGGACCACCGCGCGCCAGATGGAGCGCACTGAGGCGAACCTGTCCGCAGCTGAACAGGCGGCTCAACTGGTTCTGGCCAAGCGCCAGGCGGGAGAGCGCAATGAGTACCTGTGAGATGAACGATGCCCAGGTGGCAGGACTGGCCGCTGCCATTTGCGCGACGGCTGAAGCCATGGGGCAGGAAATGAACCCAGGCACTGCCGCGATGATGGCTGAGGACCTATGCGCTTACCCGGTAGCTACCGTTCGCGCCGCCCTGAAGGCCTGTCGACTGGAAGTGAAGGGCAAGCTCGCCATGGCCGACATCCTGCAGCGAGTGCAGGCCGCTGACGGTCGCCCTGGCAAGGATGAGGCGTGGTCCATTGCCCTGACTGCCAGTGATGAAAGCGAGACCGTGGTGATGACTGCCGAGATTCAGCAGGCCATGGCCGCAGCGCAACCGGTGCTTGTGCTGGGCGACAAAGTTGGCGCCCGGATGGCGTTCATGAGCGCCTACGAAAGGTTGGTTGCCGGGGCACGGGCTGAGGCGAAGCCAGCTGCCTGGAGTGTTTCCCTCGGCTTCGATCCGGTTCGCCGAGTGACTGCCATCGAATCGGCTGTGCGTATGCAACTGATCACCCAAGAGTCGGGCACCAAGTACTTGGCCGATCTGCGCATCGCGCCGATCACCAAAGACGGCCAAGCCATAGCTGGACTGCTCACCGGTACCGCTGTTCAAGCATCCCCGAAGTTGCGCGAAAAACTCGCCGAGGTTCGCTCAATCGTTGAGGCCGCTAAGGCCCGACAGGACCGTGAAAAGCGCAAGAAGGCGCAGGGCGATCGGGTCAATACGTATCTGCGCAAGCGCAAAGCCCGCGAGGCCATCGCCACTGTGCAACGCAAGGAGAACCACTGATGGCCGTCACCGAATCTCGCCAGCAGCAGATGCTTGCAGGTCAATCGTCGCTCGCCCGCAAGGTCTTTGAGGTAGTTCCCATCCAAGAGGCCTGGCACGCAACTGACATCCACGGCGCCTTGCGTTCTGCTGGCTCCAGTAGCTCCCAGTTCCGCGCGGTTCGCGCCTGTCTGGGCGAATTGAAGGACGCCGGCCTCATCCGCGAGCCGGTCAACTCCCATTTCCAGCGCACCGCATCCGCCAACAAAACTCAGAAGGAACAGCCCATGGCCAAGGAAACCGCTCAAAAAGTCGTAGCAATCAAGAAGCCCGAGGCGGGATCGCTGGACGTGCTCGCGAGCCTCTCCAGCGAAGTGATCGCCATGGCCGATGACTTCGGCCAGCGCATGAGGAAGATGGCGGCTCGCATCGAAGAGGTGGCGCTGTCCGTTGAGGCCGAGCGCGAGGGCAACTCCGAGCAATTGGAGAAGCTGAAGCAGCTCCAGTCGATCCTGAAGAGCTTGTAGGGGAGCACTGATGGACACCAACAAGATGCCGACAGAAATGGAAGCGCAATTCGACGCCGCGTTTCGAGCCAAGTTTGGGTGCGGCATTGCCGAGGTTGCGGCCTCCGGGCACGAAGACAGCATGGCGCTTATGGGGGCTGCTATGTGGGCATGGCAGGCCTCCCGCGAGGCTGTGGTGGTTGAACTGCCACCGGCGCCGGCCAGGCCGGAGGAGCCAGAGTTTGCCCTCGATGACAGTCACATGGATGCCTATAACGCGGCAGTCCGCATGCGTGATGCCTGCGCGAAGGCCATCGAGGCCCAAGGCCTGAAGGTGAAGCCATGACAGCTGCTTACTTTCTGATTGTGCTCTACACGGGCTCCAACGGTTACGCCCTGACTTCTGTCCCGATGGAGTCTGCCGAGGAGTGCAAACAGGCGGCAGCTCAGGCGAAGGCCGACCTTGAGCGCGCCTTAACCACTGTTCGTACCTCCTGCGTGAGGGCCAAACCATGAACATCGACAAAGCAAAGCTCCAGCCCCTGCTGTGGGCAGTGGTAGGCGCCTGGAGGGCTGGCGACCAAGATCTGCACCTGCACACTGACGCGCTGGATGCATTCCTCGGCGAGACCACGGTAGAAGAGGTCGCCCTCGGCCTGCTCGCTGATGTTGAGCGGCTGGAGCTGATTGCGCGCATCTCCTGCAACTTTGATGGCTACAGGGCGATGTTGGACGAGCGCGACCAGCTCAAGACTGAGAACGAAAAGATGCGCAGCTTTCTCGCAGAAGTGAGCAGAACATCTGGCGACAATTGGGCTGTCATGGCCGCGCGCAACCTGCTTGAGGATGTCGACCATGGCTGACCTGATGCTCCGCACCGAGCAAGACCGTGCTCGCCTGATCGTCTACCTCACCGGCCTGGACCTGGCCAAACCGCGCCGCTTGACCATCGTCGAGGTGCGGAACAAGCGCAGCGACGCCCAGAACCGTTTGCTGTGGATGTGGAATGGACTGATCCAGGAGCATCTGCGCGACTCCTACGGCCAGGCAGCAAGCAGCGAAGAGTGGCACGAGATCCTGGTCGCCAAATTGTGGCCGGCCGAGGTCCACCCGGTGGAGCTGCCCGACGGCACCCGGTACCGCGTTGGTCGGGCCAAGACCCGCAAGTTCAATACCCAGCAGATGACTCAGTACCTGGAGCTGCTGGACGCCTACTGCACCGAGAGCCTGCAGCTGCTCCTGCCACATCCAGAGGACCTGATGATGGCGATCTATGGCGAGCGCCGCGGGAGGGCTGCATGAAGACTGCGTACGGAGCGATCACCGCCTTGCTTGGTGGAGTGCTGGCGGCAGAGCTGGCCTCGATCGGGGTGTACATGAACAGCCCTAGTTTTTGGATGATCTTTGGCACAGCGCTCGCCATGGGCGGTGTGTTTTACAAGTGGGGCGACGAGATATGAGGACAGCCCTCAAGGAAGCGAAGCAGAAGACCTGCAAGGCCTGCGGCGGGAAGTTCCGGCCATCGCTGTCGACGCAGAAGGCCTGCAGCGTGAAGTGTGCCCTGGCCATGGCGCCGGCGAATCACGACAAAGCCCGGAAGGCCATCGACCAGCGCAAGCGCCGCGAGATCAAGGTTCGCAAGGAGAAGCTCAAGACCCGCGGCGACTACATGCGCGAGGCCCAGGCCGAGTTCAACACTTACATCCGCCTGCGCGACCAGCACCTGCCGTGCATCAGCTGTGACTCGCTGCCCAGCGATCACGACCTGATCACCGGCAGCCGCTGGGACGCCGGCCACTACCGCTCTGTGGGCGCCTGCCCGGAGCTGCGCTTCGAGCCGCTCAACGTGCACCGCCAGTGCGTGAAGTGCAATCGCAACCTGTCCGGTAACGCGGTCGAGTACCGCATCCGGCTGGTGCAGCGCATCGGCGCCGACCGGGTGGCCTGGTTGGAAGGGCCTCATCAGGCCTGCAAGCACACCATCGACGACCTGAAGGCCATCAGGGCCGAGTACCGGGCAAAGATCAAACAGCTGAAGGAGGCTGCAGCTTGACCACAGCATGGGCGTTTTTCTTTCTGGCCGTGATGCTTGTGGCATCCGGCGCTGAGTTTGCCTGGGGTGCCGCAGTCGCCCGCAAGCGCAGCTACGAAGAATTCATTTTGAGGAAATCCAAGCGGGCAGGGGGCGGGCAATGATCTATCAGAATGTGGTTTCCGCAGTAGTCCGGGCCCTGGCCGCCGAGACAATCAACAGCGCTGGCGGGTGCAATGTCGAGCCGCGCGTACAGACCAGCAAGCTCAAGGGCGAAATTTCGGGGAAGGATGCGGCTCTGCTGGCCGACTCGATCGTGCACAAGCTGCTGCATGCCAAGCTCAGCCCGCGGCACTGGAACGCCCTGGTGGCGAAGTACAGCACGCATAGCGGCAGGAAGATCGACTCTATCGGCCGTCTCGTCTCGGTTGTATCAAGCCCGGCACCACTGCTCTTCACCCAGCGAGCGGTGCTGGTGTGGGCGGTGCCTCAGCAAGCCAAGGGCATTCAGCGAAAGGTGGTTGAAATAAAGGCGCCCGAACTGCGTGAGAACGAAGAGGCCGGCCAATGGGATTGGCGGAACAAAGCCGCAGTTGCTGCAATCGAGCGTGCCAACAAGCATGCCCGGGCCGTGGCCGAAACGAAACCTGGTGTAATCGTTTTGTCCGAGTCGATCTACGACATGACCAGCTGGGATTCCCAGGGGCTGACAGAGCGCACGTATCAGCGCTGGAACAAGGCAATCAAGGGCAATCTGGAGTCGATGGTGGACGAGGCATTGGTTGAGGCGCAGCACATACTTGAGGCGGTTGGAGTGCTATCGGGCGAGGCGGCGTGAAGAGGTCCTCAAAAGGGCTTGCATGTCATGTCGCCATGTCGCATTATTCACCCATCCTGTCATTCCTGCGCGTTTAGGAGTGACCACAAAGAACCCGGCCAAGTGCCGGGTTTTTTATTGCCCGAAGAGGGCCTCAAGAGTCCCGGCCAGTGCGCCGGGATTTTGCGTCTGCTTACCTGCCAAGCTTTTCCATTGCCGCATCGGCGAGGAAAGACGAACGGCTTTTGACATTGTGATCGCGCACGTACCGATCGATCCGCTGGATGACAAAGCCGGGCAGGGTCACGTTGACCTTCTCGGTCTTGCCCAGGTACGGCGTAATGTCGATCTCAATCATGCCCCAGCCCATATCCGCGAAGTCTGGATTGCTCCGGTGCGTTGCGGCAGTGGTCGGCATGGGAATGGCCTGGCCATTCGAAGCGATCTCCTCGAGCATGATGTGCGCGACCTCGACGGCGGCGGTGTAAGCCTCCTCGAAGGTGTCGCCTGCGGTTACAGCGCCTGGAATGTCCGGCACCTGGATGCCGATAGCGGTGTTCTCGTCGCCCCATTCGATACAGATTGGATATTGCATTGTCGTCTCCTGCGAAGGTGCAAAGGGTGAAGCCGGGTTACTTCAGCCCGGCTCGTTCCTTGATGCTCTTTACCGTGCCTATCGGTAGGTCTTTCTTTGGGTGAGGCACTGGTATCGAGTTTGGGTTGTTGGGGTGCTTGAAGATGTGGTGACTTCCAGTAACTCGCTTTAGAACCCATCCAGCCGCTTCAAGCTCCTTTATCAACTGCCTGCTTTGCACCTCCGTCTCCTTGTGTGGTTGATGGGGTAATTATACCTCTAGGCGCATAACGTGCAAATCGTTTTGTGTGTCTGGGGTTATCTTTCTGCCTCGGCATGCTCCGGGGCTTTTTCGCTTCTGGAGATCAGCACATGCAGAGTCACGACTACCTACCAGGGGTATCCGGCTGGAAAATCAGCCCAGGAAACGTCGAGCTCAATAGCGCTCGGCTCTCGGTCGGCGGCCTGTCCTACAGCCCGCAGTCGATTACCGTAACCGCTGGTGAGTGGTCGCTGTCTGAGCTCCCCGCAAGCGGTGTTGAATACCATGCATTCATCGGCGCCGAGCTGGCGAAGATACCGCCCGAGCATCGAGACAGTGCTGAGCTCTCGACCGAAGACATCTCGTTTGACCGCGATGGTTCGGACATCCGCACCACGCTGACCTACAGCCGTCTAGAGACTGCTGAGGAGGTTGAGGCGCGACGGAATAGAGCAATGGTCGCGGGCAGCAGGATCAGCCTGAAGGACGGCGTGCTTACCATCACCCATGATGGCGCCGACCTCATCCGACTCGGTGATCTGGGGGAGCCCTTCATCGTGGATAGCGGTCAAGTCTTCATCAGCCAGGCTGTAGTCGATGCCAGCAAGCTCGCTACCGGATACACCATCAAGACTGAAACTTTGAACAGCGGTCGGGAAGTGATGACTGGCCTGAGCTTCTGCAGTCTCATTGACCCCTTGACGTTAAAGATCACCGATCCAGCTGATGCAGTCCGCCAAGTCATCCGCGAAGAGCTGCGACCAGGCGGTATGCTGAACTCCCGCTAATCCTGCTGCACCTCGCCCGCCCTGAGTGGGCTTTCTTTTTACAGCTCCCTGCGAGGGAGGAATCGAGTATGTCCAACATGCCAGACAAACCAGACACCTGGGCGATTGCTCTTGCGTGGTTGAGCCAGCATTCGCCCCTCCTGTACGCGGCCGGTCTGTCCTGCGCCATGGCAGTCCTTCGGATCACCTATGGAGGTGGCACCCGTCGCCAGATGCTGGTTGAGGGTGCTATCTGCGGAGGGCTGACCCTAACTATGATCAGCGGCTTCGAGTTCTTCGGACTGCCTCAAAGCATGGCTGCCTTCGTCGGCGGCTGGGTTGGCCTGCTTGGGGTCGATAAGGTTCGGGCCATCGCTGACCGCGTCACCGACTTCAAGCTGCCGGCCCGTAAGGCGGACTGATCCGCGCCACAAATTCAAGGTTCGCCGTTTCGTGGCGCGACAACTCCAGAGGAATCACCCATGGACAACCAGCACAAGAAAATCACCGGCTACCGCGACCTGAGCCAAAACGAGATCGACGGCATGAATTCGATCAAGGCCCTGGAAGCTGACGCCGGCGAGCTGTTCAAGCAGATCGGCCGGATCGAAGGTGTTGACCCGCGGCTGCTCGCCCTGGCCAAGACCAACCTGCAGCAGGGCTTCATGTGGATTGTGCGCTCCATTGCCAAGCCTGCCGACCCGTTCAGTTGATGAGAAGCGGAACCCGCCTGGATTGCGCGCGCCCAGTCACCGCGGACATTCACGATATCGCTGAGAGGCGTCCGCATCTGACTGTTGCGGCTGATGATGGTGTCCA
Source organism: Pseudomonas sp. 2(2015) (assembly GCF_000955865.1). Classification (NCBI taxonomy): domain Bacteria; kingdom Pseudomonadati; phylum Pseudomonadota; class Gammaproteobacteria; order Pseudomonadales; family Pseudomonadaceae; genus Pseudomonas; species Pseudomonas sp. 2(2015). Next base: position 390,523 of record NZ_JYOF01000003.1, on the reverse strand, counting down.
CGTGCTGCCTTGTGACCTAGTGCGCTCGGTGATCGCCGGCGACAAGCCATCAGCCATCCTGACCGAGCCAGTTCTGCGCCGGATCATTGAAGAGTGGTTACAGAAGGTGACTGCATGACCGCGAAGCTCGTTGAGTTCAAACGGGAGGACTGGCGTGATGCTGCCAAGACCCTGCGCAAGATCGCCGATGACCTCGATGCCGGTGTGCATCCAGAATGCACTGTAGGCGCGCTGACCCTCATGGGGCCGAAAGGCGAGGTGACGGTGTTTGGGCTTGGTCCCAAATGCGACGACCTGCAATGCCTGGGTGCAACGCGGCTCGGCGAGCAGAAGCTTATTGATGTGCTGCTGGATGTCGGGGAAGGGTAGGTGTGCCGCAGGTGCGTGCGGCACAATTTTTCGCACGCTGCTTACCTGAGCTCTCGCTCCAGAGCCTGCTGATAACAAACAAGGTCAGATGATTGTTGGTTTTTCTCATATGCCGCTTGGTAGTGATCGGCGCTTTTATCACAGGCATAGCTCGAGCTGCCGCCGAGCTCTCGCTCTAGAGCTTTTTGATAGCACACAAGGTCACTAGCTCGCATTGCCGATTGGTATCGATCTTGGTAAGACTGAGCGCTGTCCGAACATGAGCCATATGGAGTATCTGCTGCTAGGGATGCTGTGCTTGCAATGCCGAGTGCGCAAACAGCAAGAAGGGCTTTTACCGGGGTCATCCGTAATCTCCGTGTAGGTCTTTCGCACCAATACCGGCAATCAACCACCATTTCAAGTGCCAGAGAGCATCTATGACAACCAAGCAACCCGACTGGGAGGCGATCGAACGAGCCTACCGGGCCGGGGCGCTTTCCATCAGAACCATCGCTGAGCGCCAGGGCGTGAGCGACACCGCAATCAGGAAGAAGGCCAAGGCCCTGAACTGGGCGCGGGACCTTTCCGACCAGGTGCGTAAAGAGGTTCGCAGCAAGCTGGTTCGCGGCGAGGTTCGCAACGATCAAGGCGCGAACCGCGAACTCGATACCGAAATCATCGAGGAGGCCGCAGAGGAGGGCGCGCAGGTAGTTCGCAGCCACCGCCGCGACATCCGCAAGGCCACGAACCTTGCGAACCTGCTGATGGATGATCTGCTGACCACCATCCAGCGCCGGGAGGAAATTGAGGAGGCAATCGACGAAGAGACCGCCGAGGACAGCAACGGCATGCGCCGCGCCTCGATGCTTGCCGCGGTGGCCCTCCCAAGTAACTCTAAGACACTGTTCCAGCTGTCAGCTGCAATGAAGAACCTCCAGGTGCTCGAGCGCCAGGCATTCGGCCTGGACGAGAAGGAGAAGACGGACGAAGCGGACGAACTGTCCAAGCTGATGGATGAACTATCGAAGGAAGCCTGACCCATGAAGCCCGAGCACCTGAAACTGCTCCGGGACCGGTTCTGGCGGCTGAACAACCTGTACTTCATTACCGACAAGCAGGGGAAGAAGGTCCGCTTCCGCATGACGCAGGAGCAGATCGATTACTTCCAGGGGATGCACACCCGCAACATCATCCTCAAGGCGCGGCAACTCGGGTTCACTACCCTGGTGTGCATCGTCCAGCTGGATGCCGCGCTGTTCGAAGCGGCGAAGTGCGCCCTGATCGCTCACACCCTGAACGACGCCAAGCGCCTGTTCAGGGAGAAGGTCAAGTACGCCTACGACAGCCTGCCCAAGGAGATCAAGGCGGCAAACCCGGCACGCAACGATGCCGCGGGCGAGCTGGTGTTCAGCAAGGGCGGATCGCTCTACGTCTCCACTTCGTTCCGGGGCGGTACGCTGCGCTACCTGCACGTTTCCGAGTTCGGGAAGATCTGCGCCAAGTTCCCGCACAAGGCGCGGGAGATCGTCACCGGTGCGTTTGAGGCTGTGGCCGCTGAGTGTTTCGTCACTATTGAGTCGACGGCAGAGGGCCGGGCGGGGTACTTCTTCGACTACAGCCAGTCAGCCGAAAAGCAGCAGCTCGCTGGCGTGCCCCTGGGCCTGTTGGACTGGAAGTTCTTCTTCTTCAGCTGGTGGCGGAACCCGCTGTACTGGCTTGATCCGACTGATGTCACCATCCCTGATCGGCTGACAAAGTATTTCGACGACCTGACCGCCAAGCACGGCATCGTCACCAACCCGGGTCAGCGCGCCTGGTACACCGCCAAGGAAAAGACCCTCGGCGACGACATGAAGCGGGAGTACCCGTCGATCCCTGCCGAGGCATTCCAGCAGACGATCGAGGGCGCGTACTACGCCAAGCAATTCACCAAGCTCTACGCCGCCCAGCGCATCGGCAAGCTGCCCGACAACAGCCACCTGCCGGTGCACACATTTTGGGATATCGGCGTGGGTGACTCGACCGCGATCTGGTTTGTCCGCATCGTCGGCGAGGAATACCACGTAGTCGACTTCTACCAGAACAGCGGCGAAGGCCTGCGGCACTACATGAAGGTGCTGAAGGATCGCGGCTACACCTACGGTGAGCATTGGGGTCCGCACGACATCGACAACCGTGAGTTCGGCAGCGACGGAAAGACCCGCCGAGAGCTGGCCCGCGAGGGTTATGAGATCGACGGAGAAAAGTACCGGATGACATTCCTGGTCGTGCCCAAGCTCGGCATCGATGAAGGCATCGAGCAGGCGCGAGAAGTGTTGCCGAACTGCGCCTTCGACGAAGCCAAATGCGGCGAGGGCATTACCGCCCTTGAGAGCTACCGCAAAGAGTGGGACGACAAGCGTGGGTGCTGGAAGGATAAGCCGCTTCATGACTGGTCATCCCACCCGGCCGACGGTTTCCGCTATTTCGCCGTTGCCATGGCGCGACGTAAACGCACAGGCGGTGTCCGCCGCATCGGAGGTTTGGCGTAATGCCTGTTCAATCAACCAACCCAGACTACGACGCTCACATTGCTGAGTGGCGGATGATGGACGACGCCCTTGAGGGCGAGGGCGCTATCAAGCGCAGCCCGCGCAATCTGCCGAAGCCGAGCGGCATGGTGGAGGCCGAGAAGCTGGACGGCGCGGGTAACGCCTACCTCTACCGTAACTACACCGACCGCGCCCAGTATGAGCACTGGGTGCGAGACTCGCTGCGCTCAATGATGGGCCTGGTCTCCCGGCTGATTCCCGAAGTGAAACTGCCTGCCGGCCTCAAGCAGTTGGAGGAGAATGCTACCGCCGACGGCTTCGGCTTGATTCAGTTGTTCCTGCGCATCGTGCGCCAGGCCATATCCCATGGTCGGGTACCGCTGGTGGTCAACGTCGACGACGCGGGGCAGCCGTACTTTTCCACCTACGCGGTGCGCAACGCCATCAACTGGGACACCGCCGATCAGGGTGGTCGCCAGGATCTGGTCCTCTCGGTGTTCCGTGAGTTCAGGAAGAAGGATGCCGAGGATCGCTACAGCCATGAGTGCGTGACGGTTTTCCGCGAGTTCTACATGGAGGGTGAGGTCTGTTACACCGCTGTGCGCAACGAGGCCGGCGAGTTGGTCGAGAACGCGCGCCCTCTGGGTACTGTCGGCACCGACAACCAGCTGGTGCGCGGCCTGGAGTACATCCCGGTTATCTATTGCGGATCGACCGACAACTCACCGGACGTAGACGAGATCCCGCTGCTGACCATGGCGCGGGCCGCGCTGAAGTCCTACCAGCTCAGCGCCGACTATTTCACCGCACTGCACCAGACCAGCCACCCGCAGCCGTGGGTATCCGGCCTGGATGACAGCGTGGAGCTCAGCGTCACTGGGCCGTCCGCTGCTTGGGACCTCGGCCCCAGTGGCCAATGCGGCTACTTGGAGTTCCAGGGCGCCGGCATTCAGGCCGTTCGTACTGCCATGGAAGACCAGAAGAATGCCGCCCTAGAAGCTGGTGCCAAGGTGATGGATGTATCCGGCACCGAGTCGGGCGAGGCCCGCAAGACCCGCCAGAACGACCAGCACGCCACGCTGCACAGTATTGTCATTACTGCTGCAGCCGGCATCGAGCAAGCCCTGCGCTACGCCGCAGAGTGGACCGGCTACAACCCGGACGAAGTCGTCTTCACAGTTAAGCCGGAGTTCGTCATTCCTGAGGTCGATGCCCAGGTGCTGGCCGAACTGCAGAAGAGCGTGATGGCCGGGACCATCAGCGCCGAGACCTACTGGCAGTACCTCACCACCGGCAAGCTGCCGGAGCGCCCCTACGACAAAGAGGCCGAGCTGATCAGCGACGAGCGCGAATCGGCCGGCATCAACCTGGATAAAGACGATGGCGACGAAACCGGAGCAGACAGCGGACGAGAAGCTGCTGGAGCAGGTAAGCCGCCACTCGGTTCTGCTTGAGCGGCTCAAGGCCGGTGAGGTCAAGAAGTTTGAAAGCTACTTGCGCCGCATCGATGCCCATGTGCGTGATCAGCTCACCCGCAAGGAGCTGACGACCTACAGCCGCAGCAGGCTTGAGGAGTTCCTGGGGCGGGTGGGCGGCAAGCTGCTGGAGATCTACAAAGCCTTCAGCGACCGGATGCAGTCCGACCTGGTGGACATCGCGCTGTATGAGGCGGCCTTCGAAGGCCGGAGCCTGGCCAAGGCGCTGTTGATCGACGCGATGATGCCGACCGACGCCCTTATCCGATCGGCGATCAACACGCAGCCGTTGCAGGTGTCGGGGATTGACGGCGGCACGCTGCTGAAATCCTTCCTCAACGGCTGGACGCGCACCGAGTCGACTCGGGTAACGAACGCCATACGGCTCGGCGTCGTGCAGGGTCAGACCAACGCCGAGATCACCCAGGCCATTCGCGGTACGGCGGCACAGAACTTCACCGACGGCGTCCTGGCCGTCAGCAACCGCAACGCCCGATCCATCGTACAGACCGCAGTCCAGCATGTGGCCACCACGGCACGCATGGAAACGCTCAAGGCGAACTCCGATGTCATCCCAGGCTATCGCTGGGTTTCGACGCTTGACCGCAAGACCAGCACCCTCTGCAAGAGCCTGGACGGTCGGGTGTTCGAGGTAGGGAAGGGCCCGTTGCCGCCGGCGCACGTCAACTGCCGCTCGACTACTGTGCCGGTAACCAGGCTGTCGGCGCTGTTTGCCGAAGGCGCAACGCGGGCATCTGTGGGGGCTGGCGGCGGTGCGCAGGTATCGGCAGGGCTCGGCTACTACCAGTGGCTCAAAACGCAGCCAGCGACCTTTCAAGACGCCGCGCTGGGCCCCGTTCGCGCAAAGCTGTTCCGCGATGGCGGCCTGACTGCCGAGCGCTTCGCCGCGCTGCAGTTGGACAAGAACTTTAAGCCGCTGACGCTTGACCAGCTCAAGGAGCTGGAGCCGTTGGCGTTTGAGCGGGCCGGCATTAGCTAGCTCGCGCCACAAAACGAAGGGCCACGGTTTCGTGGCGCGATCAACGGCCTCGCAGTTGCGGGGCTTTTTCATGCCCGCCAGGCGGGCCAATTAATCCCCAGGGGATAGCCACATGCCTTTTGACTTCGACCCGGCCGCCCACGGCCTCAACCTCGACGAAACCCAAGCCGCAGCCCTCAAGGAGGCGTTGGGCGGCAAGGTGCAGGAATACGTGGACAAGGAGGTCTCAGGCCTCAAGTCCAAGAACACCGAGCTGTTGGGCGCCAACCGCACCTTCAAGAGCGAGCTGGAAACCTTGAAAGGCCAGTTCGACGGCCTGGACATCGAGGCCGTGAAAGGCCTGCTGACCAAGGTGGGCCAGGACGAAGAGACCAAGCTGATCGCCGAGGGCAAGCTGGACGAGGTCATCAACCGCCGCACCGAGCGTCTGCGCACCGACCTGGACAAGCAGGTTAAGGCTGCCAACGAGCGCGCTGATAAGGCCGAAGCCTTCGCTGCCAAGTACAGCGACAAGGTGCTGGCCGACTCCATCCGCGCTGCCGCCATCAAGGCCGGCGCGCTGCCCGAGGCTGCCGAGGACATCATCCTCCGCGCCCGAGGCACCTTTAAGCTGAGCGAAGACGGCGAGCCGATCGCCACTGACCGTGCCGGCGAAGTTGTGTACGGGAAGGACGGCAAGACCCCGCTGTCTCCACTCGAATGGGCGGAATCGCTGCGCGAGACCGCTACCCACCTGTGGCCAAGGGCTCAGGGTGCCGGGCAGACCGGCGACAACGGTGGCAAGGCCACGAAGAAGTGGGGCGAGTACACCGAGGCAGAGCGCGCTGCGATTGCCCGGGACAACCCTGAAGCTTACAAAAAACTCCAAGCCACCCGAGGAACTTAAACCATGGCATCTACCCAACTGTCGGATATCTTCGTTTCCGACTACTACGGCACCCTTGAACCGGTGAACTCCCCCGAGAAGACCGCCGTCTTCGAGTCGGGCATCGTGACCCGCTCGGCGACTCTCGACGACATCGCCAAGAACGGCCAGGGCACTTCCGAAATCAGCTACTGGCAGGACCTGGACGCCGACGAGGCGCCGAACATTTCCAACGACAATCCCGACGACCTGGGCGAAGTTGGCAAGGTAAAACAGGGCAGCATGCGGGCCCGGACCTTGTACCTTAACAAAGGCTACGGCGTTTCCGATCTCACCGCTGAGCTCGCCAACTCCGAACCGCAGCAACACATTCGCAACCGCTTTGGCACCTACTGGACCCGCCAGTGGCAGCGTTACCTGCTGGGCTCGGCGCGTGGCGTGATCGCCTCCAACATCGCCAACAACGGCGGTGACATGGTCAAGGACTCCGGCGCATCGATCAGCGCCAATGCCTTCCAGGACGCCGCTTTTACCGCCGGCGACGCCGCCGACATGTTCGCTGCCATCGGTGTGCACTCGGTCGTCATGAACCAGATGGTCAAGCAGGACATGATCGAGTACCTGCGCGACTCCCAGGGCAAGATCATCCTGGCCACCTATCTGGGCAAGCCAGTGTTCATGGATGACAGCCTGACCTACGCGCCAGGTCAGTTTCTGTCCGTCTTCTTCGGCCAGGGGGCATTCGGCTACGGCGAGGGCTCGCCGACTGTGCCGGTCGAGCTGGAGCGCAAGCCCGGCGGTGGTAACGGTGGTGGTGCCGAGGTCCTGTGGGAGCGCAAGACTTTCATCCTGCAGCCAGCCGGATTCAGCTGGAAGGGCAGCGAGAACTTGAACCTCAGCCCGAGTGCCGCCCAGTACGCAAATGCGGCCAACTGGCAGCGCGTGTTCGACCGCAAGCAGGTCCCGTTCGCCGCGGTCATCAGCGGCACCGCCACCCCTTGACCCAATGATGCGGGGCGCCGACCTGGTGCCCTGCGCAGGAGCTCACCATGAAAGTCATCTACACCAACTCCCCGGGCAGCGAGCGCGGCACCTGCTATCGCCGCCTGGATCAGTTCTTTGGCGTCATTGACGGCGCCACCTTGGTTTCTGTGCAGGGCGATGCCCCTCATATCGGCGAGGCGTACCAGCGCCAGGGCATCAGCGTCAGCGAGATCGAGGAAGGCCTGCGCCTGGACGGCCCGACCATCGCCCAGTGGATAGCGGAGGGCTACAAGGCTTCGGCTTACCCGCCGGCTGGCTACGCCTCTGTGAGCAGCCAGGCCGAGATCGACAAAGCGATTGAGGCAGAGGGCAGCGACGAGACCGACCCGCACAAAATGAAGGTCCCGCAGCTGAAGGAGTGGCTGACGGCCCAGGGCATCACCTTCGACGCCGCCCTCAACAAGCCCGACCTGCAGGCCCTGATCCCGAAGGAATAAGCCATGACCGACTTCATCACCGTCGCTGACGTCGACCAGAAGCTTGGGCCGGGTTGGGCGGGCTCCGGTGATGCTGTTCTTGCCGTAGCCATGGCCAATGCCTGGCTCACGGCCAAGATCAGGCGGACGGTGCCAGACCCGGTGCCGGACGCGATCGTGACCGCCGGTGCGCAGGTGGCCAAGCTGGCTGCCGAGAACAAGCTCTACAAGGACACTGGCAAAGAGGTGCTCAGCAAGACTGTGTCAGCTCAGGCTGGAACCTCAACCAGCAAGACCTACGCCGAGGGCTCCGTCGAGTTGTCCGCGGCTGAGAACTTCGCATTGGACCTGATTGCGCCCTGGATGCGTCGTTCCGGGACCCTCATGCTCAAGAGGATTTGACCATGGGCATGCGCGAAGAGATTCAGGCGGAGCTGGCCGAGGCGTTTAGCGATCCCGACGGCCTGGCCGACGCAGTGAAGCCTGTAGCTGGCAGCCGCACCATTAAGGGTGGTTATGACCCGGCGATCGGCGGCACAGCGCCTGCCACGACCATTCGCTACACCGGTCGCGGGGTGTTCGGCAGCTACTTGGCCAAGGAAATTGATGGATCACGTATCCAGACTGAGGACGTGAAGTTGCTTGTGCTTCAGAACGAGCTGTTCGAAGAGCAGGGTGGGCAGGTAAGCGAAAACCCGGCGGCGCCCAAAATTGGCGACCAAGTTAGCGGCTATCGAGCACTCAACGTGTCTGAAGACCCTGCTCGGGCTACCTGGACCATTCAGTTGAGGAAGTGACCATGCCACGCGGTTCACACATGACGCAGCGATATGGCGGGCTGCAGGGCGGATTCGCTGAAGCCATTCGGGCTTTCGCGGAGCAGGCCGAGCAGGCGCTTGATGCCACGTTTCGCGAGATCGTTATTGAGATTGGTAGCAGTGTCATCCGCATGTCGCCAGTGGGCGATCCGGAGACCTGGAAGGCCAACGTATCTCATCGAGCGGCTAACACTCGGGCTGCTGACAGCTACGACTTCAAGGTTGCGGTACGCAACACGCTGATCAACCTGAACCAGGACAACTTCACCAAATCCGGCAAGCTGCGCAAGGGCGTCAGATACGCCAAGCCACTCACCAAGGCAGAGCGCGATCAGAACTTCGCTGTGAACGGTCTTGTGGCGGGCCAGGGGTATGTCGGCGGGCGCTTTCGTGGCAACTGGCAATTCTCCATCGATGCGCCGGCAACTGGCGAGCTTGATCGAATCGACCGATCTGGTAACGAGACCATCGCCGAGCTGAAGGCGCAGGTCGCGGCGCTGACGATCGGCCAGACCGCCTACATCGTGAACAATCTGCCATATGCGATCCCGCTCGAGTACGGCCATTCCACCCAGGCGCCGCACGGAATGGTGCGTGTGACCCTGGCCAACTTCCAACGCATCGTCAACGAAGCCATCAGGGAAAACCAGGTATGAGCCACGCACGAGCCCGCCAGGCGATTGAGATCAAGCTGGCGGCCTGGGCAACTGCGCGCCCGATCCGGGTTGCGCACATGGAGGACGGTTTCGAGGCCGCTCCGGGCGAAACCTACTTCCGGGCCTTCTTACTGCCGGCCAGCACCACGACCCGCTACTTGGCTGCAGAAGCCTATGAGTACCGGGGCATCTACCAGATCAGCATCGTCTGCCCGGCAGGCCAGGCCCTGGCTAATGCCGAGGCCTTGGTCGACGAGCTGAGCACATTGTTCCGCGTCGACACCGAGCTCAGCCGCAACGGCTTCGAAGGCCTGATCGTCGAACCACTGGAGCAGGGCCCAACCATTACCGAGCCGGCGACCTACACGGTCCCGACCAGCTTCACCTACCAGGGTGTCGCAGACCAACCGCCCGCTGGGGCATAACCAACCGCCGCCCGGCGGGCATCAATGAGGAAATACACCATGGCTGCACGCTTCCCGCTGCCGAACGGAGCTACGCTCGAGATCGCCAGAGTCATTGGCGCCGCCGTAGCGTTCACTGCACTCACCAACGCAAAGCCGCCGGTGGCGACCGCTGCCGGTCACACTATCCAGAACGGCGACGTTCTGTTGGTCAACTCCGGCTGGGCACTCATCAGCGACCGCGCCGTTAAGGCCTCAAACGTCGCCGATGACGCGTTCTCTCTGGCTGGTCTCGATACCAGTGACGCAGAAAAATTCACCGCAGGCGCGGGCGTGGGTTCCGTGTACCCGGTTTCCGACTGGGTTCAGATCTCGAAGGTCACGTCGTTCAACTCGGCCGGTGGTGAGCAGCAGTATGCGACCGTCGGCTATCTGGAAGATGACGACGACAAGCAGTTCCCTACCAACCGCAACCCGACCACCTTGTCGATCGTGGTGGAAGACCAGCCTACCGCGCCTTACGTGCAGGCTGTTGAGGGTTACGACACCTCCAAAGAGCTCGCGGTTATCCGTATGAAGCTACGCAACGGTGACCAGATCCTGTACCCAGGCTACGTCAGCATCACCCCTGACCCGACAATGGAACGGAACAACGTCATGACCCGAACCATCAGCGTGGGTCTGTCTGCTCGTTCGCTTCGTTACCTGGCTGGCGCGTAAGGAGCCCCCATGGCAAAGATCAAAATCGCGCAGAACCCAACGTTCGGCGCAGCTGTGCAGCTTCCACGGGTGGGCTCCGATCCGGTGGAGGTTGGGTTCGAGTTTCGCTACTTGGACCGTATCGCGCTATCCGAAATGTTCGATCGCTGGAATAAGGCGCGTGACGCCTGGGCGGAGAAGGCGAAGGAAGAGGGTGTCAGCTGGAAGGACGCCACCACCGCCGAGATCGAGCTTCAGGCTGAGCAGCTGAAGGACATCGTGGCTGGCTGGGATCTCGACGACAAGTTCAGCGACGACGCCATCCTCGATCTGGTGCGAACCTGCACTGGTGCGCCAAAAGCTGTCATCGATGCCTTCCAGAACGCCTATAACCCGGCACGCCTGGGAAACTGAGGGCGGCGGCCCGCGCCTGCTATGAGCGTGGCCCATCCGCCGAGCAGCTAGCGGCCTTGGGGCTTACGTCAGACGACATCGATGAGGAAGAGGTAGAGGTCTGGCCGGACGCCTGGCCAGCCTTTCGCCTGCTCGAAGCGATGTCCACCCAGTGGCGGACGGGCATAGGCGGTGCTTCAGGCCTGGACTACTCGATCATCCCGCTCACAGCCTCGATGCTCGGCATCAAACGCCGCGAACTTCCCGACATTTTTCCCGACCTTCGCGTTATGGAGGCTGAGGCCTTGGCCGTCATGGCTGAGTCAGTGGCGTAGGGCAGCGAATGATGCGGCGAGATGGCAGGTTGTTCCGTGAGCAGTTGGGCGAAGTAAAAGCTGAAGGCGCCGATCACGGCTTGGTAAGTTCCCAAGGAGCATTTCTGGGCATACATAGGTGCAGAATTGGTTCTCCTTATCTTAGAATGCACGTTTCCCGCCCCTCAAAGGAATGAAATCGTGGTGAGCAACAATGCCATCTGCTGCCCGCAGTGCCAGGGTCAGCAAGTACAGCTCTTGTCCGTCATCCATGCCGCTGGTACTTCCCGAATTCAAACAACTCACCAAGCGCAATCCGGAATCGGACCGCGCGTAACTGTCGAGACCACCGGCCGGCATCAGACCGATTTGGCCGCTAGCGTCGGTCCACCCCCAGGTAAGCGCTTGCTGGGACCCGTAATCCTCACAGGGGTTGGCGCTATTATCCTGTACGACGGCCTCAAGCTGATGAACTCGTATTGGGGCGTCGATTGGAGCAGGTTCTTCATTGGCGTGACATTCATCGCCATTGGTGTGATCGGGTTTGTGCGTCACTGGAAGTTTAACGTCGCTCAGTATGACAAGTTGGAAGAGTGGCGCCGTACTTGGATGTGCCATTCCTGCGGTACCAGATTTCAACCCTCTTAACTCATGCCGCTCTCAAACCATACCTAAGCCCGCCTAGTGCGGGCTTTTTGTTGCCTGCCTGGAGCAGATCATGACAACGATTGCCTCCCTTGGCCTGCAGATCGACTCCGGCGATGCTGTCGAGGCTGCAAGCGACCTCGACAAGCTGGCAGACGCTGGCAAGCGTAGCGAGGAATCGGCGGGCAAGACCGGGCGCGCTTGGGAGTCAGCGCTGAGCGGGATGCAGGGTGATACCCGGCAGATTGTTCAGGAGCTGCAGGCTCTCAACGCCAAGCAGGCTGAGCTGGCACAGCAGATGATCACGGTCGGCCGTACCGTGACCACCGCCGCGGCGGGCATGACTGCATTCAAAGCCGGGGCTGAGCAGGCTGGGCAAGCGCAGGCTGCGTTGACCACTGCCACGGACGCCGGGGCCCAGGCCAGCCGACGTGCTGCCGAAACTGCTGATGAGCAGCAGGCTCGCCTGTTGGCCATGGCGCGGTCATCCCTGGAGGCGAGTGAGTACGTCCAATCGCTGAACCGTGCAACCGCTCAAACCGCCGAAGTTACCAGCCAAGCGAATGCCGTGCTGTCGGAGAACGCCGCCCGGCAGGCCGCCATCAACACCCGTGCACAAGCTTTGTTGGCGACAGAAGAGCGCCTGGCCGGATCCGCCAAGACCGCAGCCGCCGCCCAGCGCGATCAGGGCCAGGCTCTCGACGACCTGCTCGGTAAAATCGACCCTACGGTCACAGCCATGAGCCGTCTGGATCAGATGGAGCAGAAGCTGCAGGGGTTCAAAGCCAACGGCGTCCTCGACCCTGAGACTTTCGCTGAGTACAAGGGGAAGGTTGACCAGGCGAGGGCTGCCCTGGGCAGTGCGGATGCCGCGCTGAGCAGCACTGGCATGACTGCAAAGGCTACCGCTGCAGCGCTGCGAGGTGTACCGGCTCAGTTCACTGATATTTTCACGTCGATCGTCGCTGGTCAGCCGATCATGATGGTTGCCTTGCAACAGGGTGGGCAGCTCAAGGACATGTTCGGCGGCATCGCGCCGGCGGCGAAGGCCCTGGGCGGCTATGTGCTTGGCCTGGTCAACCCGTTCACCGTGGCTGCAGCTGCAGCCGGTGCGCTGGCCTTGGCCTACTACAAGGGCAGCCAGGAGGCCGACGAGTACAACAAGGCGATCATCTTCACCGGCAACGCCGCGGGCACCAGCGCTGATCAGCTGGCGTCCATGGCTCAGCAGGTCAGCGCCACTGTCGGCACTACCGGTGCTGCAGCTGAAGTGCTGGCCAAGCTCGCCGGTAGCGGCAAGATCGCCAGCGGCAGCTTCGAAGCTATCACTGAAGCAGCGCTCAGCATGGAAAAGGCCACTGGTCGCTCCATCGATGAAACGGTTGCCGAGTTCGCCAAGATCGCCAAGGACCCGGTCGCAGCCGCCAAAGAGCTGAACGACCAGTACAACTTCCTGACGGCGTCGGTCTACTCGCAAATCGTGGCCTTGAAAGACCAGGGCGACACTATCGGCGCGGCCAAGCTACTGACCGACACCTACGCCGACACCATCAGGACCAGAACCGCCGAAGTCACCGAGAACCTCGGCCTGATCGAAAGTGCCTGGAAAGGAATCAAGAGCGCCGCCACTGAAGCGCTCGATGCCACGCTGAATGTCGGCCGTAGCCGGACTATCGATGAGCAGATCGCCAGCTATCAGAAGATCATTGATGATCGAAAGTCTGGCAACTGGCTCTCCTCGGTGTTCAGCGATCAGTTGGGTCCCGAAAGTCAATCGACCAAGTTCTTGGAGCAGCAGGTTGCGGCGCTGCAGAAGCAAAAGGCCGCCATCACCGATGCGGCAAAGGCTGAAGGAGAGCGTGCACGAGTTCAGCGCGAGGGAATTGAGGCCGGTGGGCGGCTGAAGCAGCTCAGTGATGCGAACCTATCCAACGAAGAAAAGCGCAACAATCTGATCAAAGAGTATCTGCGTGACGTCGAGAAGGTGCGTCTGGCCAATCCGAACGATCCGAGCATTTCTGCTGCGGTGGTTGCGAAGAACATCCAGAACATCAAGGACAAGAACAAGGACCCGGCGGTCCGAGCCACAGCGGTAAACCTGACTGGCTTCAACGACTCAAAGAACTCGCTCGCGGCGATTCTCGCTGAGTACAAGAACGCCGAGAAAGAGCTGGATGCTGCCCAAAAGGCCGGCATCATCTCCCAGGAGTCCTACGCTGCCCAGCGCGCGGCCATCATCGAGCAGCAGAAGGACGAGGTTACCAACGCCTATCAGGCTGAGATCGCGGCGCTTGAAGCCGCCAAGGGCAAGGCCGGCACCTCGGCTGCCCAGCGGGTCCAGCTGGACCAGAAGATCGCCAATGCCCGGGCCAACATGGTCAAGGCGCAGAAGGACGCTGATTCGGAACTGGCCGTGCTGGCCACGAACGAAGAGGGGCGGCTACGCAAGCAGGCCCAGGCGGTGCAGACCTACACCAGCGCGCTGGATCAGCAGGTGAAGGCTCTGCGCTTGCAGGGCCAGCGATCTGCCGAAGGCCTCGGCCTGGGCGACCGGCAGCGCAGCCTCCAGGACCAGCAGAACGGCATCGCCGACCGGATCAACCAGCAGAAGCTGGACCTGGCCAACCAGTATGGTGACGGCTCCCGCGGTATGAGCCTCGATGAGTACAACCAGAAACTCGCGGCGCTCGACAAAACCCAGCGCGACCTGCAGGAAACTGCGATCGCCAACTACAACGACATGACCGCTGCCCAGGGCAGCTGGAGCGCCGGCGCTTCGTCGGCCTTCCAGAACTACCTGGAGTCGGCCCGGGATGTCGCCGGGCAGGCCAAGAGCCTGTTCACCAATGCCTTCAGCTCGATGGAAGACTCAGTCGTTAACTTCGCCATCACTGGGAAAGGCTCGTTCGCCGACTTCACCAAGTCGATCCTGGCGGACATGGCGCGGATTGCCACTCGCCAGGCTGCCTCAGGGCTGCTGTCGAGCATTGCCGGCAGTGCGCTGGGGGCCTGGTTCGGTGGCGGCAGCACATCCACCACGCCTGGCGCCAGTGCGGCGGATTACAGCCCGGCGATCATGGACAACTTCGTCACCGGCCAACGTGCCGCCGGCGGCCCGGTAGCGGCGAACTCGCTCTACCAGGTCAACGAACTGGGCCCGGAGCTACTGAATCAGGGAGGGAAGACCTACCTGATGATGGGGGCCGAGGGCGGTACGATCACGCCGCTGGGGGCTGGGCCAGTATCCGCCGCAGTAACAGGAGCGGGTGGCGGTGCAGTGATCCATGTGTCGGTGAGTATCGATGGCGAGGGAAATGCCGCCTCATCGACCGACACCGCTGGATACGAGCAGTTCGGCAGTGAGCTCGCGACTTTTGTCGAGCAGAAGTACAACCAGATGATGGCCAAGGACCTCAGGCAGGGCGGCCGTATCAACACTGCACTGAAGGGGCGCTGATGGCTATCGAGACTTTTACCTGGCCTGTGCAAAACGGCGAGCAGGGCGAGGTGACCTTCGCCGTACGCACAAAGAAGTTCGGCGATGGCTACGAGCAATCGGTCGGCGAAAGCCTGAACAACCGCTCGCAGTCCTGGCCGATCACGTACACCGGCACCAAGGAGCGTGTGAGGGCCGTTCAGGCCTTCCTCGATCGCCACAAGGGCACCAAAGCCTTCTTGTGGACGCCTCCGCTTGGAGAGCTTGGCCTGTACAAGTGCGCCGGCTATCAACCGATTAACCGCGGCGGGCGGATCTACGCCCTGACTGCAACGTTCACGCAGACATTCCACCCATAAGGCCATCCCATGCCCCTGATCAGAGACATCCAAAGGCTGGAGCCTGGCGATGAGGTCATCCTTTTCGAGATCGACGGCTCCGAATACGGCGCCGATGTACTTCGATTTCACGGCCATGCCATTCCACACTCGCCGGAAGAGCTGGCTGCAGCCGTGGCTGATGCAGATCAGCTGCCGGCCAAGTCGATCTTCTGGCAGGGCAACGAGTATGCGGCCTGGCCAGTGCAGATCGAAGGTATTGGGGCGGACAGCAACGGCTCTGCAACCCGGCCGACATTGTCCGCTGGTAACGTCAACGGCCGTATCACTGCGCTGTGCCTGGCGTTCGACGACCTGCTGAAGTTCCAGCTGACCGTGCGCGAGACCCTGGCCCAGTACCTGGATGCTGAGAACTTCCCGGGCGGTAATCCCGAAGCGGACCCGACCCAGGAAGCGCTCGAGATCTGGTACATCGACCAGAAGACCGGCGAAGACGGCGAGATGGTCGTGTGGGAGCTTTCTTCACCGGGCGAAATCGACGGCTTTGGTCTGCCGGGCCGGCAGATGACCACCTTCTGCCACTGGGCCATGACCAATGGCTATAGGGGCCCTGACTGCAACTACACCGGCGCCGCAATGTTCGACGACGAGGACAACCTCACGGACGACCCTTCGAAGGACCAGTGCAAGGGCTGCCTCAGCTCCTGCAAGTTGCGCTTCGGCGAAACCAACGAGCTTTCCTTCGGCGGCTTCCCGGCCGTATCCCTCATTGCACGGAGCTGACCATTCGCAAACACATCCTGGCCGCCGTGCGAGCGCACGCCGCGGCTGAGTACCCGCGCGAGTGTTGCGGGTTGATCCTGGCCGTAGGCCGAAAGCAGATCTACGTGCCGTGCACCAACACGGCAAGCGACCCGGGCGAAGAGTTCCGGATCGCACCTGAGGAATACGCGGCAGCGGAAGACCAGGGGCAGGTGATCGGCATTGTGCACTCGCACCCCGACGCCACCAGTCGGCCATCGCCGCGTGACTTGGCCATGTGCGAGGCCACAGCGTTGCCCTGGCACATCCTGTCCTGGCCTGAAGGCGATCTACGCACCATCACCCCAAGCGGCACCACGCCGCTGCTGGGCCGGCCATTTGTGCACGGCGCCTGGGACTGCTGGCAGGCCTGCGCGGACTGGTATCAGCGTGAGTGGGGACTGGAGTTCCCGGTCTACGCCCGAGAAGACGGTTGGTGGGAGCAGGCCGCCGGGCCAAGCCTGTACGAGCAGGCCTATGAGGCGGCAGGCTTCTACCAGGTCGACCGGCCGCAGCGCGGCGACATGGTTGTCATGGAGGTGGGGCGCACGGCGCACCCGAACCATGCCGGTATCTACCTGGGCGCAGATCCGCAGCTGCACGGCGAGCAGGTCCAGGTGTTCGGGCAGGGCCCATTCCTGCTGCACCACCTGTACGGCAGGCCATCAGAAATCATCGTGTTCGGCGGGCCTTGGCTTGCCCGTACACGCCTTGTGTTGCGTCATCGAGACGCGAAGTGAAGCGGCCAGGCCGCAGGAGAGGGGTATGCAGCAGCTCTATATGCTGACGATCTGGGACCTGTTTACGATCCGCGAAGGCGCCGTGAGTGGCGGAGAATCGTTCGTTGCCATCATGGATGGACAGACGGAAGTCGAGCGTATGAGATTCACTGGAAAAACAGGCCCAGGCGGCAATGGTCACCGCCGCAGTTACACAGGCAAGAAAGGCCTAACTGCGCGAATGATTTCTGGGCCTGGCCGCATCAGATTTGATAGCGTCACACCGGCGGCGTGAGACCTCCGACGTAATTATCGGTGCCCAGCTCGTGCGAGCCGTAATCGACGGTGTAATTCCCTCCTCGGGCAGTTGCTTCAGCTTCTGCCACTTCCCGGCTCGGGTAGATATCTACAAAGTCCCAGTTCGTTTTATCAACGAGCCCCCAGCCTAGGACCGAGCCTTCATTATCTGGGTCTGGAGGGAGGTTCTTCGCCAAACTGCGAATGGTCATGAATCAGTCCTTGATGATGAGAGGGAACAACGCTACTACGGCGCCGCAGAGATGGAGTACTGAGAATTTATCCACACTGGATGCACGGCCAGGGAGATCGATGGCAAATTGACACCTTGGTGGTGGCGGCAGTAGATTCCGCGGAGCTCCAATGGTCTTGGATCATCGAGGCATGGCCAAACAGTCACCGAAGGAAGGGAATGCAAGTGGCAAAGTTTATGTGGATCGTCACCATCATCATGTCTTTGATCGGTGCTGTTGTTGGATTCGGAGGGATGTTTCTCGCGAGCGGCGCCCCCCAAGAGGCTGCAGCGGCAGCTATGGGGCTGGCCTGTGCGGTGATTCCGTACTGCATCGCCAAGGCGTTGACCGAGATGCGCTCGCTCTAAAGCGCATCCAGTAGAAGCAAAAGCACGAGCCCAGCCCCGCGCTGGGCTTTTTGCATCTGGTGCAAACCTTCTGATTGGCTGTGTTAAATTCCAGCCTCCAACATGGAGGTGCCAATGAGCAACAGAGGGAAGGATCGCCAGATCGACAACATTGAGTTCAACGTCAGCGACATCAAGCGCAGCAAGGACTTCTATGGCGCGGTGTTCGGTTGGAGCTTCGTTGACTATGGCCCAACATACACTGAGTTCAGTGACGGTCGGTTAACCGGTGGATTCACCACTGGCGAGCCAGTCAGACCAGGCGGCCCATTGGTCATTTTGTACTCAGACGACCTTGCTGGTGCCGAGAGAAGGGTTGTGGCTGCTGGCGGCGAGATCAGCCGGGAGGTTTTTTCTTTCCCTGGTGGGAAGCGATTCCACTTCATCGACTCAGATGGCTATGAGCTTGCTGTCTGGACAGCGGCGGTCTGAGGGAGAATGGAGCCCAGCCCCGCGCTGGGCTTTTTGCATTGGTATGCTGAAACCCAATTTTTTCGTTATGGGCGAATCGTGTAGGTTGTATTCAGTCAGTGGGTTTGCTTTGGATTCGAAGTGGACTTGGAGAATAATTTTGAATTGGTTTCGATACCTGATGTGCTTGTGTTTCTTGTTTTTCTGATTGGTCGGTTGAAAATGTTTTTATTCCAATGACTGCGCACGCAGTGACTAAAGCATAGAAGCCTACCGCTATAGTTACCATTGAGTATGCTCTAATGCGCCGGTAGCCAGCTTCTCCATGTTTAACGAGGTCCCATGTATTTTTTAGTATAGGCCCAGCAGCTTTTCTAATGTCGGCGCAGGAATCTAATACATTGTCGAGATTTTCATTGACCGCTGATTCTCTTGCAGTTTGAACAGCGGCCATAAGCTGTGCTTCAGGGCTTTTAGGGTTGTTGAGTACATGCTGATGGTTCAGTCGTAGCTGGATTTTAGTTAGGCTTTCGACGGCCCTCGAGAATGCTGTTCGTGTTTCCTTATACCATTCAACCATTAACTTATGTTTTTCTTCCGGAGTATGAAAGCTATCTGGCTCGAAACTCGCGCTGGCTCGTACTAGCTCTTGTGCTGCCGAGGTGTATTCAGCAATCTCATCTCTAAGTCCGTCTACCCAAGCAAGCCGAAATTCTGAAACTTTATTCTCCTTGGCACTAACCATGTTCATGACTGAGAAGAAGCCTGCCAGAAGTGCTGCGGTGATAACGCCAAAAGCCACGAATACTGTTGGCGGTATAGAGGTAATGTCCATTTAACGATCCGGTGATAGCTGATTTTATATACCTAGCAAGCCATCATTATGACATTGTTGATGCGACAGGTAGAGCTGTGAATTTATCCATGAATACATCAGCGGATCAGCCGCAGGTCGAGCACTGCTTAAGTGATGCATATGCGCTGGTCAGCCCGCTTTGACTGGGCGAAATGGTTCGCTTTGTGATGGATTGGTTGACCAACAAATGACTTGGAAGGTGGATTCAATCCAGAGCAGGCAGATGATGTGGTCTCCGATTGGCTGATTGGTTGCTGGCTCGGCACATCAAGATGCAGCAGCCAGACTAGACCTGTTCCAACCAACGAGCCCCGCCTACGAGGTGTTTTGGTGCTCCCCGCAGATGGTGTTAGATTCCTGCCATCAACAAGGAGGGATCACATGCGAATTCTGATTGGGGCGGTGGCCGTGGCGGTGCTGGCGGGGTGTGTGTCGCCGAGCGACTTGAAGGAGAGCGGCCCTAGCCTCGAAACCAAAACTGCAAAGTCCCCGCGGGACTATTCACGGTGTCTCACTCCGAAATGGCAGGATCTCAATTCGAATGTAGCGGCAACCGAGACCGAGAGTGGGTACAGCATCAAGCTCAACATTGACATGGTTGGAACTCCAGCCATGGCTGTTGTTGATGAGGCAGCAGGTGGCGCCACAGTGCGAGTCTACGTTCGCAACAGCACCTGGAGTAAGTGGGTAGATGTAGCACGGACCTGCTTGTAGAGAAGTCGAAGTTCGAAGCCGCCTCAGGGCGGTTTTTTTATGTCTGGAGAAAATGAATGTCTGCTATTTGCTACGAGCCGATGACCATTGTCAGGTTGTACGGTGTGCTCAGGAAGTTCGGTCGAGAGTTTCGGCTTTCCGTGAAGACTCCGGCCGAGGCGGTCAAGGCGCTCTGCGTGCAGATCCCAGGGTTCGAGAAACTCATTTCCAATGCGAAGTCGCGAGGGCTTGAATTCGCCATTTTCAGAGGGTCGAAGAATCTCCAGGAAAAGGAGTTGGGCTTCAGCGGAACTGGCGAAATTCGAATTGCACCTGTGGTGGTTGGTAGTAAGCGCGGAGGCAGTCTGCAGACCATTATCGGGGCTGTCTTGGTCGCCGCAGCGTATGTCGTTTCCTTCACGCCATTTGCCGCTGCTTCGCCGTTCCTCTACCAGGCAGGCGCGGCTTTGATGATCGGCGGCGTCATCCAGATGCTCAGCCCGCAAGCCAAAGGCCTGAAGACCAGCGCTGCCCCTGAGAACACTCCGGGCTACGCCTTCGGCAGCGCCAAGAACACCACGGCCAGCGGCAACCCCGTACCGCTCTGCCTGGGGCGCCGGCGATGGGGCGGCGCGATCATCAGCGCCGCGATCTATGCCGAAGACCAGATGTAACCAGCAGACAGAACACCGACCGCCAGAAGGTGGTTTTTTTACGCCTGGAGGAAAGTATGGGCGCAGCACAGAAACTGGATATCGTCGGCGCCAAGGGCGGATCGGATAAGCCGAAACAGCCGACTGAGGCGCCGGACAGCCTGCGTTCGGTCGCCGTGGCAAAAATGTTGATCGCCGTGGGCGAGGGCGAGTTCGAGGGCACACCAACCGCCCGCGACATCTACCTGGATAGCACGCCGCTGGCCGACCCGGCCGGCAACCTGAACTTTCCGAACGTGAAGTGGGAGTGGCGTACCGGATCGGTGGAGCAGGGCCATATCCCAGGCATCCCGTCCATCGAGAACGAGATCAGCGAAAGTGTCGAACTGCGTAGCGATAACGCCTACATCCGCGCTATCGACAGGTTGGAGCTGTCTGCGATCCGCCTGCGCTTTGCCTGGCCAATGCTTCAGTCGGTTGACGAAGGCGGCAACGTCAACGGCTACCGGATCGAGTATGCCGTGGACCTGGCCACCGACGGCGGGGCCTATCAGCAGGTGCTCCTGGAGGCTGTCGACGGCAAGACCACCAGCACCTACGAGCGCACCCGTCGCATCGACTTGCCAAAGGCCACCAGTGGCTGGCTGCTGCGCGTCCGCCGGCTGACGCCCAACCAGAACAACAACAAGATCGCCGACACGATGCAGATCGTCGGGCGCACTGAGGTGATCGACGCCAAGGTCCGCTACCCGAATACCGCGCTGCTGTACATCGAGTTCTCTGCCGAGCAGTTCCGCAACATTCCCGCGGTCACCGTGGACTGTGACGCCCGCAAATTTCAGGTGCCCAGCAACTACGACCCGCGCACCAGGGTTTACACCGGGGTCTGGGACGGTACCTTCAAAGAGGCCTGGACCGACAACCCTGCCTGGCACACCTACGGCATCACCGTGAACGACCGCTTTGGCCTGGGCCGGCGCATCAAGCCCTGGCAGGTCGACAAGTGGGAGCTCTACCGGATCGCCCAGTACTGCGATCAGTCGGTGCCGAACGGGAAGGGCGGCCAGGAGCCGCGCTTCATCTGCAACTTGAACCTGCAGAGCAAGGCCGACGCCTGGAGCCTGCTGCGCGACATATCGGCGATCTATCGGGGCATGACCTACTGGGCGCAGGGGCAGGTATACAGCCTGGCCGACATGCCGCGCGACACCGACTTCGACTTCGCCTACACCCGGGCGAACGTCATCGACGGCAAGTTCACCTACTCGAGCGCCTCGGAGCGCACGCGCTACAGCCGCGCCCTGATCAGCTACGACAACCCGGCGAACAGCTATGACACCGATGTCACTTCGGTAACCGACCAGAAGCTGCAGCGCCGCTATGGCGACAATGTGCTGGAGATCAGCGCGATCGGCTGCACTCGCGAATCGGAGGCCCAGCGCCGCGGTAAGTGGGCGCTGCTGACGAACTCGCGGGATCGTGGCATCACCTTCAAGGTCGGACTCGATGGGCGCATCCCTCTGCCAGGCTATGTGATCCCGGTCGCGGACGAGCTGCTGGCGGGTCGTGCGATTGGCGGGCGCATCTCGGCGGTGTCCGGCCGCACGATTGGCTTGGACCGTGACACCAAGGCCAAGGCAGGTGACCGCTTGATCCTCAACCTACCAGATGGCACCTGCCAGGCTCGCACCGTTCAATCGGTGAGTGGCCGGGCGGTAACCGTCACCACCGCCTACTCGGTGGCGCCTGAGCCCGAGCTGGTATGGGCGCTCGACGCCGACGACCTGGCGGTACCGCTGTACCGTGTGACCAGCGTGACCCGCCCAGAGGCTGGCGTGTTCGAGATCAGCGCGGTGCAGTACGACCCAAGCAAGTTCGCGCACATCGACACCGGCGCCCGCCTGGAAGAGCGGCCGATCAGCGTGATCCCAATCACCGTCGTTCCGCCGCCGGCGAGTGTGACCCTGACCTCGAACTACGCCGTGGACCAGGGAATTGCAGTCAGCACCATGACCATCGCCTGGCCGGCAGTAGAAGGTGCCGTGGCCTATGACGTGGAGTGGCGCAAGGACAACGGCAACTGGATCAAGCTGCAGCGCACCGGTACGACCTCGGTCGACGTAACGGGCATCTACGCCGGCGCCTACCTGGCCCGGGTGCGGGCGGTGAGCGCCTTCGATATCTCGTCGATCTGGAAGAGCTCCAGCCTCACGCAGCTGACCGGCAAGGCCGGCCTGCCGCCGGCGGTGTCGTTCCTGAACACCACTCCGCTGGTCTACGGCATCAAGCTAGCCTGGGGCTTCCCTGCTGGCGCCGAGGACACCCAGCGGACGGAGATCTGGTACAGCAAGACCACCTCGCGCGACGACGCGATCAAGCTGGGCGACTTCGCCTATCCGCAGGCCGAGCACGAAATGCATGGCCTGGCCGGCGGCGTCTCGTTCTTTTTCTGGGCGCGCCTGATCGACCGCACCGGCAATATCGGCCCGTGGTTTCCGGCTGGCGTTGGCGTCAACGGCCAGTCCAGCTCTGACCAGAGCGAGTACGAAGAGTACTTCAAGGACAAGATCGGCAACGGCGCGCTGTACCCAGTAGTGCGTGAGGAGATCGAGAAGATTTCCGGCGATGGCCCAGGCTCTGTGAATGAGCGCCTGGGCGAGCTCAACGAGCAGCTGCAGGAGCAGATCGGCAACCTGGTTGACGCTCTGGAGTATGACCCGGCGAAACCTTACCTGCAGGATGACGCTGTTCGCCTGGGCCAGCGCCTGTACCAGGCCAAGCAACCGGTCCCGGCAGATCCCTCTGGAGCGAATGCGCCACCGAACCCGCTGTACTGGCTGGATATCGGGCAGGTGGTGCAGAGCGCCAATGGCCTTGCTGCCCAGGTGCAAGAGAACACTGCCGGCCTGTCCGAGCTGGACGGCGTGGTCACCGCCCAGGCAACAAGCCTGCAATCGCTGCAGGCAGCTTGGCGCGCTGACGTTGACGACGATGGCGGCATGTCCGACGCCAACGCAGCCTGGGACGCCCAGGCCGGTATCAGTGAGCAGCGCAAGGTGTTTGCAACTGAGCAACAGGCATCCGCCGAACGCTTCATCGCGATTGACGCCAAGGTCGGGCAGAACGCCGCCGGGCTTTCCACCCTCGAAAAGGCGGTGGCCACCCAGAACGAGGCCACGGCCACGCGCCTGGATCAACTGAAGGCGGAGGTCGACGACAACGCGGCGGACATTCAGGAGGTGTCCGAGGCGCAGGTGACAACCGACCAGGCCGTGGCTTCGATACGAACCTCTGTCGAGGCGGTTTACACCGCCGGCCGGGATGATACGGGGGAGGGCGACTTGTTGAGCGCATTGGACGCCCAGAAGTCGCAGGCCAAGTTCGCAAGCGATGTTCGCATCCTGGCGGATGCCGATCAGGCCCTGGCCCGCAAGTCCGAGACGCTCGAGGCTTCGATCGGCGAGACCAGCGCTTCGGTTCAGCAGGTCAGCCAGGCCGTGGTGAACCTGGATGGGAAAGTGAGCGCCCAGGTGACCATCAAGGCGCAAACCACATCTGGCGGCAGAACCGTTATGGCCGGGCTGGCGCTGGGCAGTAACGGGGAAACCTCGGAGATCCTGGCGTTCGCTCAGCGCTTTGCCGTGGTCGATGAGGTTTCTGGCCAGCTCTCAGTGCCGTTCGTGGTGCAGAACGGTCAGGTGTTCATCAACCAGGCGTTTATCAGCCAGGCCTTCATCAAGGAAATAATCCTGGGCATGACGTTGCGCTCCGCAGCAGTGAACTCGCAGGGACTGCCGCTTCTGGAAATCAATGTTCCAGCAGGAACGTTCATTCTTCGAGGCCAGGACGCCGACGGCTCGACGCTACTGAACAACGCAGGCCATTACGTCTATGACGCCAACGGCAAATTGAGAACGGCAACCGGTCGATTGGTTTTGTGAGGGATTATGTCTATTTATGGAATGAGCGTGAGGGATGCCAACGAGGTGGAAACATTGGGCATGTCCGATTTCACATTGTCCAAGTTGGCACAAGTAATTATTCCGGCCTCTAACTCTACCGACCAAGGCTTGCGGTCTGACTACATCGAACTTGATGTTCCAGGGTACGATCCTGCAACTTGCTTCGTAACGATTGTGCCGCGTGTCTATGCTCAGTACGAACAGCCTGGATACTTCGATGGGTGGGGGTGTGTTCCTGTATATCGTGATCTGGGTGGCACTAAGATCGCGATATACACGTACACCAACAGGCGCTTCGCAACGGGCGTTGGGGGCAACTACCGTGACGAATGGATTTCAGCGGTCGTTGAAAGCGTTGTTGAAGTCGTGAAGGTGATGTAATGATCGAATATGGTTTTTACGCATCCAATGACTTTGGCTCTGTCACTATCACAAGTACCTATAAGGTCATGGTCTTTTCCGAAAGAGGGACCTTCAATATCACCTCTCGGTACACGGACCGTCCAGGAAACGGGCTTGTTACATTCGCGAAGCCAATCCTGACGTTGGAGCCACCGCAGGTTTTTCTCCGGCACGTCTCAGGGTTGCACAGCGGTCTGGGTCTCTACGTCACGATGCTAGGGTCACCAGGCAGCTGGACAGGGTTCTTGATCACTTCGGCGGTAAAGGGCGGAAATCAACTGCAGAATTACCTAGTGGAGTATGTGACCTGTAAGTATGCAGATGCACCCAGTACTGAAATGTATGGGCGAAACATATGGGACGCCAACGGTAGAATTGTATTTTCCTCCGGTGATCGCGTCGTCAGGTTTAACAAGTTCACTAAAAATTGGACGAAATCGCAGGGCGTTTACGTAGATGAATATTACAGTGGTTTAACGATTGACGCTGATGACTATATTTCTGTCACCAGTTTTGATCGAGGGATTGAATGGTTTGCTGGTGGTGCTCGCTATGCGGGGGTAACCATTTGGGACTTCAATGCGCCAGCGCTAATTATCTTTTGCGACAAGCAAACGGGTGGCGGTTACAGCTACCCATATGGTACTGACGGCACAAGCTTTTCAATTCCTGTCTGTAAGTTTCCAATTTCCAAGTATTACAACTAGGAGCGATTACATGCCATGGTACAGAACAGGCACGGTCGCCATCACGGCCGGCCAGAACACGGTGACCGGTACCGGCACCGCCTTCTCGGCAAACGCCCGGGTGGGTGATGCTTTCCAGGGGCCTGACGGCCGCTGGTACGAGGTGACCAACATCGCCAGCGGCACGGTGCTCACCATTCTGCCGGCTTACCTGGGGGCGACTGTCGCGGCCGGCACGTATGGACTTGCGCCGATGCAGGGGTACGTGAAGGAATCAGCTGATCGGCTGCGCCAGGTCGTCGAGCAGTACGGCGCAACGCTGGTTCTGTTTGGTGGTGCTGCTGATGCGGCGACGCTAAGGGTAAACATTGCTGCCGCGACCCGGGGCCAGAACGCCGACATCACGGCGCTCCTGGGCCTCACCACCGCACTCAGCGTTGCCCAGGGCGGCACCGGCGGTAACACGGCTGCAGCGGGCCGCGCCGGGTTGGGGCTGGGAACGGCGGCCACGGCAAATGCCGTGGGCACGGTTTCCCAATCGGGCGGGGTATCGACGGGCGCGATCATCGAGCGTGGTTCCAACGCATCGGGCCGTTACACGAAATTTGCCGACGGCACGATGATCTGTTCGGCAACGCTGAACTTCTCCCAGGCGGTCACCTTCGCCCAGGACGGGCTGTTCATCGGGGCCACGCCGACGTTCGGCTTTCCGGCGGCCTTCATCGCACCGCCTCAGTTCACATTCAGCGCGCGGGCGCAGACGGTTTCCACCCAGCCCAATGCGGTGACCGCGACAACCTATCAGGGCCTGGTCATGTCCATGACTTCCAGGACCATCACAGCAGACTTTGTAATGACAGCCCAAGGCAGGTGGTACGCATGAGACTGAAACTGACCCCGATCCGCTCCGACGCCACCCTGGCCATTCACAAGCTGGGTGACGTGCTGACCATCAATGGCTTGCCGTATGACTTTGGCCCTCTGCCAGATGGCGCCACGCTCCCGTCCGAGGCCATTGGCTGCCCATGGATCAACCAGCCGGTGGAGCGCATCAACGGCGTGCTGGTCATTCCGATCACCATGCCGCACGGCGCCGAAGCCGGGGAGCGATCGCGCTTTCCCGCGGACATTGTTGGCGCCCCGGACGGCCCGATTGCGCTGCCGACCGACCAAGACCCCAAGCCAACCGTAGCGGAAGCAACAGAGGAGACCGACGCATGATCGACTTCAGCAAGGTCAAAACCGCAGAGCAGAAAGCCAATGAGGCCCGCCAGGCAGAGCGCGACGCGGCGCTGGCGTCCCGGCGTGCGGCCTATACCGCCGAGAGCGATCGCCTGAAGTTCGAGGCTGAATATGACGCGCTGGCTGCCGGCACTGAGCCCGATTACAGCGCCTGGATCGCCGCGGTCGCCGCCATCAAGGAGCGCTACCCGCTCCCGCAGTAACGGTCAGAACGTCAGCGCACCCGCCATCGAGCGGGTTTATTTTTGCCTGGAGAAAAGCATGCCCTGGAGCAGAGCAGGAACAGTGGCCGTAACGGCTGGCCAGAAGACGGTCACCGGTACCGGCACGGCGTTCACCTTGAATGGCCGGGTCGGTGACGCCTGGGTCGGGCCGGACGGCCGGCAGTACGAGGTCACGAACATCATCAGCCCAACGTCGCTGAGCATCGAGCCCGCGTATCTGGGTTCGACGGTTACCGCAGGCGCCTATGCCCTGGTGCCGATTCAAGGGTGGCCCAAGGCTGCAGCTGATCGGATGCACCAGATCATCGACCAGTGGGGCGTGGCGCTTTCCTCGCTGGGCGCCGTGTCGACAGAGAACGTGGTGCCGGTGGCCAAAGGCGGGACGGGCGGAACGACGCAGGCAGCTGCTCGGAATGGCCTCGGCCTGAAGACAGCGGCGGTGGCGGATATCGTCGGCACCGTCTCGCAGGCCTCGGGTGTACCCACCGGCGCGATCATCGAGTCAGGCACCAACGCGAACGGCGAGTACGTGAAGTTTGCCAACGGCACCCTCATCTGCACGGCGGCGGTTGTGCTCGAGTTCAGTGTGGCCCTGACCCTACTTAAGCTCTGGTCCTTTCCTGCGGCCTTTTCGGCGGCGCCGAAGGTAACCGTCACGGCGATTCAGGGGCTGTCGGCCGATTCGGCGCCGGTGACGTTCGCCGAGTTCGGCTCTGCAATGGCGGCCTCCATCAACACCGTCCAGTGTGTGCCGCGCCTGTGGCGCACCGCCGGCGGCACCAACAGCTTCATCAGTACGTCCGTGGCCACCGTGCACTGCCACGCCATCGGCCGCTGGTTCAATTAGGAGAAACGCATGCCCCCTTTGACTGAGCAGCAGTTGCTGCAAATTCTCCCGAACGCCCGCCCAGTCGCGGGCATTTTTTTGCCTGCGCTGAACCGGGCCATGGCGCGCTACAAGATCGACAGCCCAGTCCGCGTGGCGGCGTTCCTGGCTCAGGTCGGGCATGAGTCGGGCCAGCTGCGCAACCTGGTGGAGAACCTGAACTACAGCGCCGAGGCGCTGGTGCGCACCTGGCCCAGCCGCTTTACCGCGACTTCAGCGACGGCCTGCGCGCGGCAGCCGGAGAAGATCGCCAACATCGTTTACAGCGGGCGCATGGGCAACACTCGCCCGGGGGACGGCTGGCGGTACCGTGGGCGTGGCCTGATCCAGCTCACCGGGCGATCGAACTATGCCGCCGCCGGCGCCGGCCTGGCCCTGCCGCTGGAGGACAACCCCGAGCTGCTCGAGCAGCCCGAACATGCCGCCATGTCCGCTACCTGGTGGTGGTCGACCCACGGCCTGAATGAGCTGGCCGACGCCGGCCGCTTCCAGGATATCGGCAGCGTGATCAACACCGGCAAGCCTGGCCGGGTGCCTCACGGCGCCGCTGAACGAAAGGCCCTGTATGACCGCGCGCTGAAGGTGCTGGCGTGATTAGCTGGCGCACGATCGGCGCGGCAGTGTCGCTGGCGCTGGTGGCCTGGGCGTTCCGGGGTACCTACGAGCACGGCCGCTCGACCATGGATGCCGAGTGGCAGGCGAAGAGCGCGAAGCAGGCAAATGAATTCCAGGCTGAACGAGAGGCCGCCGCTGTGGCGGTGATCAACTGGCAGGGCGCTGAGCAGGCCCGGCGCCGCGCCCTTGAAGATCGGCTACAGGCCAACGATAAAATCCACCACCAGGAGCTGACCAATGCTCAAGCAACCCAAGCGCGCTTGCGCGATCGCCTCGCTACTTCTGATCTCCGGCTGTCAGTCCTACTTGCCACCCCATCCCAGGGTAGTGGCTGTGGGGTGTCAGCCACCACCGGCCCCGGCGGCGTGGTTCATGGAGCCACGCGAGCCGAACTTGACCCAGCAGCTGCTCAACGAATTGTCGCCATCACCGATGCCGGCGACCAAGGATTGATTGCCTTGCGAGCGTGCCAAGCCTACGTGCTGCAGTTGCCTGAAGCTTCTTATCGGCTTCCACGCCGTGAATGAAGAACAGGTGTCAATTGGTTAGTGGTCATGGCTTTTGAAAGTTAGCAGCAAAGTAGTTGATCACTTCCTCTGCCTGGGTTCCCTGGCGGAAACGCTTCTGCGCCTGGAAATTAACCGAAGGTAACATGTGGATCAGCTGATCATCAGCATACTGCGCTAGGACCTGCTGGGCATCCAGTCTTCCCTTGCGCTGCCCCATGAGCGTGTTCGCTGCCTCAATTGCCGCCCCAATCATTACGTCTGCCAATTGCACTGCGGGGCTGGTCTTGGAGTCTACTTGTGCCACAGACTGGAGTTTGAGCGGAAACGTGATGCTCGCGATCTCAGACTGTTTAAAGGTGATCTCCTCTTGGTGACCGATAAAGCGCTGCAGTAAGTTGTGATATGTGAGTAATTTTTTGGACTGGTCGTGCTCGACTCGATAAGGGCCTCCAGCCATTACTTCCATCCGGCTGATCAAGGACTGCAGGACTATGAAAGCGGCATCGGTGCTGACGCCTGGCGTTGCGATTGCCTGCAGGCATTCTGGTGCCGCAAACTGCGCCAAGGGCCCCAACGCTTCTGGAAGCTCCCTCCAACGCGTGGCGCGAGCGGCCACAATCAGATCTTCAAGCGCTACCTGGCTCTTCTCTTTCATTGCGCGCTGGAAACAGCCAAGTAACCGATGGAGAGCGCCTTTTCCGAGCAACTTCGGACCAGCTACATGCAGCAGTGAAGCGAGGGAGTAATTCTGCCCATCCGCATAAAAATTAATTCCGTGTGCGTGATAAAACGGTTCGACCGCATAGTCTAGGAACATGAGCAGCAGGAGGTAACGCTTATCGCACACGTAGGTTACACACTTGTAGTTGGTCAGAAGGTCTTGCTGCAGAGCCAGCAGGCGCGGGTGATTGGCCGGCCGTTGCGCCAGAGCTCGGTACTTGAGCTCGTCTGCCTGTAACTTGGGAAAATGCTTATGGATCAAGCGCTTGGCATCTTCATCGCTAATGGCAATTGCTGACGCACCTTGGAACGGCTGATCTGGATTCAGCAAGTCGAATCCGGTGTAACCGCTTTCGTCGATTCGAAAGCATTCCATTTTGAACTCCTGCTAATAGGTTTGAGGTTCTTGATCAGTAACACCGTTTTGAGCAGGTAGGGTTTACGAGCAATCAGGTATTGACCATTCACTGATGCGGCTGGTTTAAGCCCAGAACCCAACAACCTTGGCCTATATTGCTCTGGCCAGATAACGGAGCATTAATGTGAAAAAAACCCTAGCAGGTGTTGTCGAGGCTGGCGAGCCGCTGATTCAGCAGGCCATCGATGCGCAGCGCCGCTACCAAGCTGCCCAGGACGCCGGTGAGCCAGCGGCAGAAATCGAACGCCTGCGCCTGGAGGCCGAATCACTCTATCAGGCTGTCACTGAGTATCAGCTGCGGTCGCTTGGCGGACCTGCGCGCACGCTGCACTGAGCGTTAACCCTTCGGCGGCATTGCTCCCCAGGTGGCAGGGCAGCCCCCAATATGTCGATTCTTCAGCTCGGTGTTTTCTACCAGGGCATCGGACAGCTCCCAGGTCATGCGCTCGATCCTGGCGTTCAGCTTGGTGATCTCGGCGGCCTGCGCTTGGTGGATGGCCACCAGCTTCTCGATGTTGTCCCGGGCCCGGTCTAGCTCATGCCGCAACTGCTCGCACTCGGCTTCGACCAGGCGCGCATGCTGGCGCAACATTTGAACAGGCGTGGGCATGCCCAGCGCGAAGCTGTCGTCTTCGATGATCACGGTGCGGTTTACCAGTGCTGTTTGGATATACAGTAATCGAGGCGGGGTAATTCTGGCCAGCTCAGGGTGACGAGCTGTAGGTGAGAGGGGGTTGTGTTCGGTCGGCAGGACGCCGGGGGAGGGTGTTATGGTGATTTTGCTGGTGGCTTCCAGTCTTCCAGTCGGTAGCCTTTCTGCTCAATTCGCGCGCGGATTGATGTGATTATTTCAGTGAGCCTACTTTCAGTCGAAAACTGTTGTTTGAGAATCTCCTCTAAGGTCACCACGGGCTGATCCTTATGATCAAACACTCGGAGTTTCATGCGGTGACCATAGTCCCACGGCTCCGCCACGCACCTGAGGGGAGCAAAGGAAGCCTCAAGAGTTTTGGCCGCTTCGGCGGCGGTCAAGTATTTATGCATTGTGCTGAGCTCTAGACTAGGGAGGAGTGTCGCGACTCAAAAGCTCCTTCACCCTAGCTTTATCCCGAGCACTTTGCTGCTGGCTTAGCAAGGGGGAGAAGACGCTATCAAAGACGCTTTTTTGATGCTGAGATAACGACGAATACCCTTGTCCGAGCACTTGGCGAGCAATACCAACGGCCTTTTCGTGAGTTGCAGTATGGGGAATAAAGCCATCCAGTGCGTCTTCCAACATCGAAACCCACTCTGCATCGGCAGCGTCGTAGTCCATGGCAAATCCTCGAAGGGGAGCGGCGAGAATTCATAGGATAGCTGCTTTTGGCCTCTCCCGATTATCAATAGCAGCTTGCGCAAAACCACCCGTCCAGGCCGCGTGTTCCCGTTTGCAAAACCACGAAAAACCCGATACTGTGACGGTCAGGTTTAGGTTTTAATGTGAGTTAAATCAGCGACTTACTGACCTTTCGTCCGCTGCATGGGGTGCAAGGGGGCGAGTGTTCGAATCACTCCGTCCCGACCATATATTTCAATGACTTAGCCCAATCTGAAAAGATTGGGCTTTTTCATGCGTGGGAACTTTTTCGGAGCATCATCCGATTACCCTCTTCGAAATCGCCTGAGTAAAATTCGAAGGCTAACGGGTTAGTCTTGTTTTAATGGTAGCTTAGCGGTTTACGGCATAGCGCTTCGGAGCGCTAAAGTTCAATGATTGGGCGCCGATTTCCTATGGGTAACGACTATTCAAGGAATGGATGGGTATGTTTGGATTTATTGCGAATAAAGCGAAAGCTCTGACAGAGGTAGTCACGGAGAAAGTGTCTTCCGCAAGCGATGCTGTAGCCTCTGCAAAGGGTGCGGTGCTTGAAAGCGTTGGGGAGGGGACTACCGCTGCGGTCTCGCGGGTAGAGAAGCATTGGCCTGTTGTTGAAAAGGTTTTAGTTGATGGGCTGCTGACCGTTACTCATGATCGCTTGAAAGACGATGAGTTTTTCCTTCTCGCAGTAGAAAAGGCTTTCGAACTGCTTCCGGCGCCAGTTCGGTTGGTTTTGCCAAGATCTTCGATTATCAAGCATAGCTTGACTCATAGAGACTCGATCGTTGAAAAAATTGCAGCTCAACGAGCGGTCCGTTCACTGTCGAGCAAACCAAAGTTATTAGAGACTGATGTGTAGGCCTATGTTATTGCTGACGCCCTTCTAAACGTCAAGTGGATATTGCGACTTGGTTGGTGGTGCGGTTTCGGCTTTGGATGATGCCGTAAACTTCTCGCGCGATATACCGCTTGAGGCATCGGATCGCCTCGAGCTTTGAGTGACTTTCAGCGATGCGCCTGCTGAAATAAGCCTGGGTTCGAGCGTCTGTTCTCAGCCGCCCGATTGCGATGATGTGCAAAGCGCTATTAGCAGCACGGTCGCCACCTCGATTGAGCCGATGGCGGCTAACCTTTCCTGAAGATGCCTGGACAGGGCTGACGCCACAAAGGGCAGCGAAACTAGATTCTGAGCGGAAGCGATCGCTGTTGTCCCCAGCTGTCAGGAGAAGCTGAGCGGCAGTCTCATAACCGATGGCATTGCGGGAAACCAAGTCTGGTGCAAGATCGTCAACCAAGCCCGCTATCATAACGTCCAGATCGGCTATTTCATCATGTAGTTCCAGATACCGCCTGCTCAGTGTTTTGAGGGCTATTCGATATGCAGACGCGAGCTGACGGTAGTCAGATAAATCCGGCCGCGACGCTGCCAGCATTCGAATCAACTGCATTCGCGTCAGTTTTCGTAATGACTCGCGAAGCTCATCTGGTGCGCTGACGATGGTGCTCTGAATAAGTTGCAACGTCACGCGGCGAGCCTGGATTGCCGTCTTGCGGCAAACCTTGAGTAAACGTAACGATTCGACCATCCCATCTCGCTTCTTGGGGGTGACTGTTCGAACACCCGCGAAAGCCGCGTGAGCTGCGTTACAGGCATCCAGCGTATCGCCCTTGCCCCGTTTGCGCCTATCGCTTCTGTCGGGCGCTGTCACTTCAAGAACAGTCACCTTAGCTTGATCCAAGTATGGCAGCAGCCCGGCCCCATATGTTCCAGTGCATTCAATGCCCACACGTGTCAGTTCGCCGAACGAGCGCATCCACGTCAGCATTTGTTTGTAGCCATGCTGTGTCGTCGCAAAACACTCGCTGGCTAGAACACGATCAAGTTCATCTACGACTGCCGCTACATGTAAGTCTTTATGGGTATCCACGCCACCTACGACTCGTTACTGAAATCCTTCGGCTTCGACGTCGCGCATAGTTGGTTGCTCCAAATTTGGGATCACAGACCAATCCGCTCGAGCCGAGTACGTGGATAAGACAGTAAAGTGACGTAACGTCAGGCCCTTCTAGGGTCACAGGCATCGGTGAGGCGGAAACCTCGACGTGCAGCGCTCCCGGCTGGCCGACAGGTCCAAGGAAAGACACAAGGCCAATCGGAGTGAGGGTCAGGCCAACCAGGGCACCTCACGACGCCAGATCATCCCTTATTGGTCCATCGCTGTGTGGGTCAGGCCATCCGGAAACACTGGCAATCACATTCTTACTGTCGCTGTGAAACAGTACATTCTGAGGCCGGCCACGCTGTTCATGGGCCATGTCCAAGGCCTTGATCACCAGGTCGGCATCTGGCTTCGATGAAAACGCCCAGCCCGCCACGCGGCGGGTGGACAGATCGATCACGGCCGCCACATAGTGCCAGCGACCCTGAGCCCAGACATACGTGATGTCCCCGCACCAGACCTCATTTGGTGCCGACACGGCGAACTCTCTATCCAGCACGTTCGGGATATCAGGCCGCTCCACCGTCGCCTTTTTGTAGGCATGTGAGCCGGGTTGCTTGCTGATCAACGTCATCTCGCTCATCAGCTTGCGTACCTTGAATCGGCCAATTGCTATGCCGTCCTCGCGCATCATGAACATGATGCTTCGGCTGCCCGCCGCGCTGCGGTTTTGGGTGAACAGCTCATTCACGCGGCTGCGCAAAATCAGCCGCTAAATGTCTGGAGATCGGTGCTTGCGACAGTGCGCGTAATTGCAGGATCGGGTGACTTCGAATACCGAGCACAACAGATCAACAGGCTCTTCAGAACGAAGCTGATCAATTAACGCGAACGCTCGTGTTCCTCGGCCATCAAGAGCGCGGTGGCCTTTTTTAATATACTTTTTCCCGTTCCAGGCGATTGATCCGAGCTTCCAGCTCCTGGATTTTCTGCTGTTCGGGCGTCAGCGCTTTATTGGTCGGAGTCACACCGTTTCGCTCTTCCTGAAGCTGGTTAACCCATCGACGCAGGGCCGACTCCACCAGCCCAAGCGAAGGGGCTGCTTCGATATGGCTGTAGCCCTGGTCGAGCACCAGACGGGCAGCTTCGCGATTGAACTCGGGCGTAAAGGGACGATGTTGCTTGGTCATCGGACACCTCTCTCTGGCGAGCATTCTCGCCTAAATGGGTGTCCGGAATAATTAGACCACTACAGTATCCCGTGAAGCGCTTGAGGTCATACTGCGTGATGAGCAGCATCTTCTGCGGCCTTTAGACCAGCTTGTTGAGGATGATCAAAGCTCATTTTTCCCAGGCGGGTTTACTGCCGAGCGCTTTGTAGAACCTGTCGAGTCCGATGTGCTTTGGCGCAGCATTTGTTAGCGCAAGGAAGGGGGGCTTGGTTTGGTCTGCTGAGTGTGGGGCATCGCTTTAGCCCTTGGAGTGCTCGGACGATTCGTCGAAAGCGTGAACTCTCACGCCAAAAATACGCGGCGCAGCGACCCTGCATGCGCAGGTTCCAGCGACTTGCATGGCATGGCTGGTTACGGCTTCGTGGATAGGGGATAACCCTCGAAGGCGCTTGCCGAATAGCGGCTGGAGCGGATCTCCTTCTTGGGCTCGATCTCGCGCGAATCTCCAGGCAAATCCAAAGCCGATAAAAAGTTAGTTTTGGCTATAAAATTTAAGTTTGACTAGCAAAATCACGCTAAGAAAAGCCCCCGTGTTAACCTAGAGCTTCACGAGAAGATCAGTTTCCAGGGGCACAGCCATGATCCGCTGCCATCTCGCTCGCATGATGGGTGAGCACAAAATGCGTATTGCTGACGTTGCCAGAGAAACGGGGCTCAGCCGCGCCACGGTAACCCTACTCTACAAAGAAACAGCACAGAAAGTGGATCTGGAAGCCATTGAGAAGCTGTGCCTACTGTTTGAGTGTCAAGTAGGCGACCTGCTTGAGCTGACGCCAGCATAGACAGCGCTGCTGTCATAGATCTGGATCACACAGCAAGCGCCTTAACGGCATCCAACCAACGACTGAAACTAGAAATTTAACAGGGAAAATGTATGACCAGCACCCAACAACGCGCCGCTTTGCAACGCCAGATATGGGCCATTGCCAACGATGTCCGCGGTGCCGTCGATGGCTGGGACTTCAAGCAGTATGTGCTCGGCACACTGTTCTACCGCTTCATCAGCGAAAACTTCGCCAACTACATCGAAGCCGGTGACGACAGCGTCAACTATGCCGAACTGCCCGACAGCGTCATTACCGCAGACATCAAAGACGATGCCATCAAAACCAAGGGCTACTTCATCTACCCCAGCCAACTGTTTGCCAAGGTGGCTGCCGGCGCCAACAGCAACGAAAGCCTGAACACCGATCT
This sequence comes from Pseudomonas sp. 2(2015), assembly GCF_000955865.1. Taxonomy (NCBI): domain Bacteria; kingdom Pseudomonadati; phylum Pseudomonadota; class Gammaproteobacteria; order Pseudomonadales; family Pseudomonadaceae; genus Pseudomonas; species Pseudomonas sp. 2(2015). Next base: position 354,681 of record NZ_JYOF01000003.1, on the reverse strand, counting down.
GGCCGCCATCTTTGCCGCCATCGAAAACTCCGCCAACGGCTATCCCTCCGAGCAGGACATCAAAGGCCTGTTTGCCGATTTCGACACCACCAGCAACCGCCTCGGCAATACTGTAAAAGACAAAAACCTGCGCTTGGCCGCCGTGCTCAAGGGCGTGGCCGAGCTGGATTTTGGCCATGCGTTTTATGAAAAGAGTGACGCCAGCCACATCGACCTGTTTGGCGATGCCTATGAATTCCTCATCTCCAACTACGCCGCTAATGCCGGTAAATCCGGTGGCGAGTTTTTCACCCCGCAGCATGTGTCCAAACTGATTGCCCAACTGGCCATGCACAAGCAAACAAGCGTCAACAAGATTTACGACCCTGCTTGCGGCTCCGGCTCGCTGCTGCTGCAAGCCAAAAGACATTTTGACGCGCACATTATTGACGACGGTTTTTATGGGCAAGAACTCAACCACACCACCTATAACCTGGCGCGGATGAACATGTTCCTGCACAACGTCAACTACGACAAATTCAACATCCAGCTGGGCGACACCCTGATCGCCCCGCATTTTGACGACGACAAACCCTTCGACGCCATCGTCTCCAATCCGCCCTACTCGGTGAAGTGGAAGGGCTCGGACGACCCTACCCTGATCAACGATGATCGCTTTGCCCCCGCCGGCGTGCTCGCGCCTAAATCCAAGGCCGACTTTGCCTTTGTGTTGCACGCGCTCAGCTATCTGTCCAGCAAAGGCCGCGCTGCCATCGTCTGCTTCCCCGGTATTTTTTACCGAGGCGGGGCCGAGCAAAAAATCCGCCAGTATCTGGTGGATAACAACTATGTCGAAACCGTGATCTCGCTCGCGCCCAACCTGTTTTTTGGCACCACCATCGCCGTAAACATTCTGGTGCTGGCTAAGAATAAGAAAGACACCACCACCCAGTTCATCGATGCCAGCGACCTATTCAAGAAAGAAACTAATACCAACGTGCTGCTGGATTCGCATATCGAGCAAATCATGGCCGTGTTCGACAGCAAGGCCAACGTCGATCACTTTGCTAAGTCGGTACCGTTAGAGGAAGTGGTTGCCAAAGAATACAACCTGTCGGTTAGCAGCTATGTCGAAGCCAAAGACAACCGCGAGGTGGTGGACATTGCCCATATCAATGCCGAACTGAAAACCACGGTTGCAAAGATCGACCAGTTGCGCAAAGACATTGATGCCATCGTCGCTGAGATTGAAGGCGAGGAGCTGGATGCATGAGCTGCGTGAACTTTTTTGAAAGACTGATGGACGGAGTAGCGGTCGAATGGAAAACGCTGGGTGACGTTACTCAATCCACGAAAAATATCAAATGGCGCGATGCGAGCAGAACTTACCGATATATTGACCTCACCTCTGTAAGTATTGAAGCTAAAGCAATAATCGAAACATCCGAAATCACAAGCAGCAATGCGCCAAGCCGGGCGCAAAAACTTGTCGAAAAGGATGATGTTATTTTTGCAACAACTCGCCCAGCCCAGCAGCGTTATTGTTTAATTGATGATGCGTACGCTGGCGAGGTTGCAAGCACCGGATACTGCATTCTGCGCGCTAAGAAAGCAGAGGTATTGCCTAAGTGGATCTTGTATTGGATTGCTTCTTCTGGTTTCAAAGAATACGTTGAAGAAAATCAAAGTGGATCGGCATACCCCGCCATCTCAGATGCAAAGGTAAAAGATTTCAAAATCCCTGTCCCTTGCCCGGAAAACTCCAAAAAATCGCTTGAAATCCAAGCCGAAATCGTCCGCATACTGGACAGCTTCACCGAGCTTACCACCGAGCTTACCACCGAGCTTACCACCGAACTTACCATCCGCAAAAAACAATACAATTACTATCGTGATCAGTTATTAAGTTATGAAGACGATGAGGTGGAGTGGAAGACGCTTGGGGTTCTTGCAGAAAACCTCGATTCAATGCGAAAGCCAATCACGAGTGGACTAAGAGAGCCAGGTGATATTCCATATTACGGAGCATCGGGAATCGTTGACTATGTCAAAGACTACATCTTTGATTGCGACCTTTTGCTTGTTTCCGAAGATGGCGCGAATCTGTTGGCGCGAAACACGCCAATCGCATTTAGTATTAGTGGAAAGAGCTGGGTGAATAATCATGCTCACGTACTGAAATTCAAAACATACGCTGAGCGCAAGTACGTTGAATATTACCTGAATAGTATCGACCTGACGCCCTACATCTCAGGATCAGCGCAGCCAAAACTGAATAAGAAGAGCCTAGAAAGCATTCGCATCCCAAATCCATCTCCAGAAGATAAGAAGCGAATCGTCGACATCTTGGACAAATTCGATGCCTTGACTAGCTCCATCAGCGATGGCTTGCCGCGCGAAATCGAGCTGCGGCAGAAGCAATACGAGCATTACCGCAATCTGCTGCTGAACTTCCCGAAACCAGCGGCAGTGGGGGCATAAAGTGAGCAAAACACTGGAAGACATCGCCAAGCAACTAAACGATGCCAACAAGAAAGTACAACTGATATATGCCTTCAATGGATCAGGAAAAACACGGCTATCCCGTGCGTTCAAGGAATTTATTGCCCCCAAGAATAACGGGGAGCGGAACGATGACGAAGCAGGTCTTTCACGTAATAAGATACTTTACTACAGCGCATTTACTGAGGACTTGTTCTACTGGGATAACGATTTGGAGGCCGACTCTGAGCCAAAGCTGAAAATTCAGCCGAATACATTCACAGACTGGCTCATTACCTTACTCAAAGAGTTGGGCGAAGATGGGAACATTGTTGCAAACTTCCGGCGATATACGGGCAGCAATGCCAACCCTGTCTTCAATGAGGAGTACAAGAAGAAAGTCAAGGGCTTTAATGGGAAGGATGTGGAAATTACCATTCCAGCCTTCTTGGAAGTTGTTTTCCAGGTAGCGGCCAATTTGCCGGAACGATCCACCCCTACCGCCGATTCTGAAAATGACGAACGCCTTGTGGCTCAGGGGCAATACAAGGCTATAAAGATATCCAAGGGCGAAGAGAGTAATTTTATCTGGAGCGTTTTCTTCACTCTTCTCCAACAAGTCGTGTCCACATTGGATGAACCCAATGCAGGTGACAGAGTTACTGAAAAATTCAACAGCCTTGAGTATGTATTTATTGATGACCCGGTGTCTTCCTTGGATGACAGTCATCTCATTGCGCTTGCAGTTGATTTGGCTGGATTAATAAAGCGTAGTTCGTTCACCAATGGCACGGGACTGAAGTTTATTGTAACGACACACAGCCCTCTCTTCTACAACGTTCTGCACAACGAGCTCGGTAATGATTTGAAGAGGGTAAACCAGGATGGCACTTCGTCATGGATTTATAAGCGTGGCCAATCCGAAAAATATCTTCTTAAAAAGAAGGCGGATGGAGGGTTTGAATTATCCACATCAAACGATCACCCCTTCTCTTACCACTTGTTTCTGCTGGCCGAACTACGATCCGCAGTTAGAGATGGACAGATTAAAAAATATCACTTCAACTTTTTGAGGAACATACTCGAAAAGACGGCGACATTCCTGGGCTATCTACGATGGGAAGACTTACTTGAGAAGACTGCGGATGGTGTCCCGGACCCATTCGCAAACAGAATCCTGAATCTGTCTAGTCATTCTGCGCACGCTGGTGAAGAAGTAGCTGAGATCGAAGACTCTGATAAGGAAAGGCTTGCTCAACTGGTTTCATTCTTGAGCGACACCTACCGCTTCAAAAATCAAGGGGCCGAGAATGATTGAATACAAAGCCATTGCCGAGTCCAGGAATTTCATCGTTCTGGACCAGTACACCCGCGAGTGGAAGGTCGCTGAGAGCTACCAGAGCGAAAGTGACCTGGAGCGCGAGTTGATACAGGACCTGGTCAATCAGGGCTACGAGTTCGCCTCGTCCATCAAGACCCCTGCTGATTTGCTGGCCAATGTGCGCATCCATCTGGAGGAGCTCAACGCTGTGGCGTTCACCGAAGGTGAATGGCTGCGATTCGTCGAGTCCTGGCTGGACAAGCCCAGCGACGGCATCGTCGAGAAGACCCGCAAAATTCACGATGACTACATCCACGATTTTGTCTTCGACGACGGGCGCATCCAGAACATCTACCTGCTGGACAAGAAAAACATCACCCGTAACAAGGTGCAGGTGATCAAGCAGTTTGAGCAGACGGGCAGCCACGCCAACCGTTATGACGTGACGATTCTGGTCAATGGCCTGCCGCTGGTACAGGTGGAATTGAAGAAGCGCGGCGTGGCGATCCGGGAAGCCTTCAACCAGGTGCATCGCTACAGCAAGGAGAGCTTCAACAGCGAGTATTCCCTGTTCAAGTATCTGCAACTGTTCGTGATCTCCAACGGTACCGACAGCCGTTACTTCGCCAACACTACGCAGCGGAACAAGAACAGCTTTGACTTCACCATCAACTGGGCGAAGTCGGACAACAGCCTGGTCAAGGACCTGAAGGACTTCACAGCCACCTTCTTCCAGAAGCACACGCTGCTCAATATGCTGCTGCACTACTCGGTGTTTGATGTCAGCAACGCGCTGCTGGTGATGCGCCCGTACCAAATTGCCGCCACCGAGCGCATTTTGTGGAAGATCAAAAGCTCTTTTGAAACCAAAAGCTGGAGCAAGACGGAAAGCGGTGGCTATATCTGGCACACCACCGGCTCGGGCAAAACGCTGACCAGCTTCAAGGCCGCACGGCTGGCCACTGAGCTGAACTTTATCGATAAGGTGTTCTTCGTGGTGGACCGCAAGGATCTGGATTATCAGACCATGAAGGAATACCAGCGCTTTTCACCGGACAGCGTGAATGGTTCTGACAGCACGGCAGGCCTGAAGCGCAATCTGGATAAGGACGACGATAAGATCGTCGTCACCACCATCCAGAAACTCAATAACCTGATGAAGGGCGAAGGCGACCTGCCGATTTATGGCAAGCAGGTGGTGTTCATTTTTGACGAGTGCCACCGCAGCCAGTTTGGTGAAGCGCAGAAGAATCTGAAGAAGAAGTTCAAGCGGTTCTATCAGTTTGGCTTTACCGGCACACCGATCTTTCCCGAGAACGCGCTGGGTGCGGAAACTACCGCCAGCGTGTTTGGCCGCGAGCTGCATTCGTACGTCATCACCGATGCGATTCGGGATGAAAAGGTGCTCAAGTTCAAGGTCGATTACAACGATGTGCGCCCGCAGTTCAAAGCCATTGAAACTGAGCAAGATGAGAAGAAACTCAGCGCTGCGGAAAACAAGCAGGCCTTGCTGCACCCTGATCGTATCCGCGAAATCACCCAGTACATCCTGAACAACTTCCGGCAGAAAACCCACCGCCTGCAAGCGGGCAACAAAGGTTTTAACGCCATGTTTGCCGTGAGCAGCGTGGACGCCGCTAAGCTGTACTATGAGTCTTTCCGTGAGTTGCAGAAGAACAGCGACAAGCCACTGAGGGTAGCCACTATCTTCTCGTTTGCGGCGAACGAGGAGCAGGAGGCGGTGGGTGACATTCTGGACGAGTGCTTTGATGTCACTGCCATGAACAGCAGTGCTAAGGAGTTTTTGAGCGCGGCAATTGCCGACTATAACGCGCTGTTCAAAACCAACTACAGCGTGGACAGCAACGGCTTCCAGAATTATTACCGCGATCTGGCCAAGCAGGTGAAGGCCAAGGAGATCGACCTGCTGATAGTGGTGGGTATGTTCCTGACCGGCTTCGATGCGCCCACGCTGAACACCTTGTTTGTCGACAAAAACCTACGCTACCACGGGCTGATGCAAGCCTACTCGCGCACCAACCGCATTTACGACGCCACCAAGACCTTTGGCAACATCGTCACCTTCCGCGATCTGGAGCAGGCGACTATTGATGCCATCACCCTGTTCGGCGACAAGAACACCAAGAACGTGGTGCTGGAGAAGAGCTACAAGGAGTACATGGAAGGCTTCACCGATGTGGCCACCGGTGAAGCGCGACGTGGTTTTGTGGAGGTGGTGAAGGAGCTAGAACAGCGCTTCCCCGACCCCGCAGCCATCGAAAAAGAAGCCGACAAAAAGGCTTTCGCCAAGCTGTTTGGCGAGTATTTGCGTGTGGAGAACGTGCTACAGAACTATGACGAGTTCGCCAGCCTGAAAGCGCTGCAAAGCGCGGACATGAACGACTCGGCGGCGGTGGAGGCATTCAAGGCCCAGCACTATTTGAGCGATGGCGACCTGACCGCACTGCAAGCGATAACGCTCCCCGCCGAACGGAAGATTCAGGATTATCGTTCGACCTATAACGATGTGCGCGACTGGTTGCGCCGTGAAAAAGCGGGGGCGGAGAAGGATAAATCCACCATCGACTGGGATGACGTGGTCTTTGAGGTGGACCTGCTCAAATCACAGGAAATCAACCTCGACTACATCCTAGAACTGATCTTCGAGCACAACAAAAAGATCAAGAGCAAAGCGGAGTTGGTGGATGAAGTGCGCCGGGTGATTCGTGCCAGCTTGGGCAACCGCGCCAAAGAGAGCTTGCTGGTCGATTTCATCAACCAAACCGCTCTGGACCAGATTGGTGACAAGGTCAGTGTGATTGACGCCTTCTTCACCTTTGCCCAGGCGGAACAGCAGCGTGAGGCGCAAAAGTTGATCGCCTCCGAAAACCTCAATGCCGAGCCAGCCAGGCGCTATATCACCACCTCGCTGAAGCGGGAGTTTGCCAGCGACAGCGGTACAGAGCTGAATGCCGTTCTGCCCAAGATGAGTCCATTGAATCCGCAATATCTGGCCAAAAAGCAAAGTGTTTTCCAGCAAATCGCAGCATTTGTTGAGAAGTTCAAAGGGGTGGGTGGGAGCGTTTAAAAAATATGAAATTAAGCTCTTGGACCGTCCTTTAGTCTGAGCATAGTCAGTTTGTTCGCTGTTTAAGCCAAGGCTGACAGAAAATAGAGAGCTCACAGTCAGGGCTGTGGCCCTCCGTGCGCCATTGTTTTAGCGAGTTTGTAGCGGCTTGAGCAGGCGGTTCAAGATCCAGCACGCTAGAATTACGGCGATCAGCAACGGAGGAAAACGCAGCATCAGCACAATGCTCAGAACCAGTACTCCAGCCGCAGCCAGTGCGCCGATGAAGATGAACAGGCACAGCAGAAATCGAAGCAGGGTCATGACGGCTCTCCGAAAGAGCCCGGCTTGGAATACCATTTGGAATACCAAAAGACATGGATCCTGCGGGACGCTCACGGACACTAGTGGCGCTGAAAGCCCCGTATTTGCTGGATTTCAGGCACAAAAAAGACGTCCGTGGACGTCTTTAGATGTTGTGTTGGTGGAGCCAGGGGGATTTGAACCCCCGTCTCACCCTTGTTCAATATTGGTTTCCTCAGGGGCTGGTCGAGCACATTAAGTCCGAGATACTAAGCAATCCAACCATTGTCCCCTTAAAGCCTGAGGTTCTATGGTTGCAGATCTTTTTCCTTGTCAATTGATTTTGATTTCGGGCAAAAAGGACCGTGTAGATCAATGACGCGGAGTTTACTCGATCTGAAAAACGCCCCCTACGCAAAACTAAATCGCTTGCGGTGCTTCTCAAGATAGCGTCGATTGCCCTCACTCAAGGTGGGAATCGATGTGTACTGGTCCAGCCCTAGAATTTTGTGTTCCTCCGCTGCCAACTCGTCGCTGATCAGCAGTTGCCCATCCTCACCAAAAGAAATCAATCCACAGTCGAAGAGTCGATCAATGTGGGTGGCCAGCAGCAATCCGTTATCTGTATCCAACCGGGCTTTGTTGTCGGCTAAGGCCCAAGCTTGAATGTGCGAGGCGACTAATAGGTTGGGATTTTTTAGCCCGGTCAACGCGCACTTTTTCTCCCAGCGTTTGAGCAGCCCTGTTCGAAACGCACCTTGGCCAACTCGAGCCTTTACGAGCGCTTCTCGAGTCGTAACGGAAGGGCTTTTTCCTGGCGATCCGGCATCTACGAGCTGGTCTTCGTAGTCAGCAACAACCTCGGCTTGTTCCAACAAATACAGCGCAGCATCGGCAGGCAACTGCGCCATGTAGATCTGATTCACACTGCCTTTGTTGTTGAACAACGATGGCTCTGTGCGGGCATCGAATTGCGCCTTGTAGGTGGGTGCAATGTCGTCGCTGCGTAAGAGGTGCTTGAGGTCGGTGAGGGTGATATCGACTCGGTGCCCTTGGTTGCTCCACTCGTTGAACGAGCGAGTTGGAGGGCGTTCGGCTTGGTAGGCATCGCGCTCGGCTTTGGCAATCGCGCGTAGGTAGTTGTCGTGGTAACAGAAGATCAAGTCTCCGGCTTTAACTTTACCGACGTTGTCCCAGTGGCGACGGGTTTGCACCTTGCCGGCTTGTGTACGCGAGCTCAGCGGGGCCCAGAGAAAATTGCCGGCCCTGGCCTCCTTGTGCGTTGTACCTAGGTTCACCCAGAAAAATTGCATCTCGCGTCCTTACAGGTCTGGCATATCGCCAGCAACCATACCGCGAGATCCTACGAAAATGAAGGATTGGTCCTACTTGTTGTTACCAAATTGAGCGCAGGAAGGAGGTCCTCTGGCCAAGTCCTGATCTTGTCCAGCATGTCTGCATCAGGCACGGAAATCGTTGGGGATCTTCGTGCCTGATGGAGCACTCAGCTAAAGGCGCAATTACAGGTGAAAATCGCCCGCAGCCTCCGGCTGGTAAAGCACTTTCCTGATCCCGATCCGGCGGGTCCGGTCAGAAACCCGCCAGTCGATGGCGTCCCCCTCTTGATAGCCCAGGATGGCGGCGCCGATGTCGGAGCACACGGAGTACTTTCCGGCGCTGCTGTCCGCGTCTTCAGGGTAGACCAGGGCCACTTCGATCTCTTCGTCGTCCAGCTGCAGCAAGGCCCTGGAGTTCATTGTGACGACATTGCGCGCCACCTGCTGCGGTGTGACGACGATGGCGCGCTCAAGCTCATGTTCGAGTTCAACAACGGCCGGGCCTTGCTCGAGCGCGATCAGGCTCTCGAGCCTGGCCTTGTCGATTTCGGTGATGTAGATCTCCGTGGAGTCGGCCACGCCACCTTCGCGCAGGTACTGAAGATAGCGCCCAGCCGTCATGGCAAATGACTGCAATGTCGGTGTTTCGCTTTCAAGCAGAAAACCGCTGCGCACAAAGGCTTTCAGCGAGCGGGTGTTGTCGGGGTGGATCTTGGCGATGAGTTTCTCGGCGCGCATGTCGAGGAAGGCCAGTTTCATGCCTTCGCGGATTGTGCGGGCGCCGAGGTTTCGGCCCCATTTGTCGCTGTCTCCGATGACCAGGACGATTTCGCAATTGGAGCCGGTCTTGATCAGGCGGACAAAGCCCACCGGGGCGTCATGCCGGTCGTAGGCCATGAAGAATCGGCCGCCCCGGTTGAATAGATGGGTCAGGATCGGCAATTGGGTCCGATCGATAACTTGCTCGATGGAGCGGGAGACATGACGCGAATCGCTCAAGTAGCAGGTAACGCGCTCATCTTCCAACCAATCCATGAGCGTCAGTGCGTGTGCCCGAGTAATTTCCGGGCACAGCGAAATGAAAGGCTTGTTCATCTTCACCACAGTTATTTGGAAAGAATGAAAGCCCTTCATGGCTATGGCCATGACGGTTCTTTCGGCAACCGGCCATTTTATGGCAAAACGCTAGTGAATGGCGAATAGCCTGCGCACTCTGGCAGGCGCTTGCCGTTCTTTTCGATGACCTTGCCGATGAACATCCGCCCCTCAAATTCTTCAGAATTTCCTGATTCCCTGTAGTCCATTTCCCAATCATACTCCCACCGCCTTTAAGCCATTGCAGTGGTTCCTTGAGCGCTCTAGTCTCCGCCAGTCGTTGCCAATTCAACGGCCGGTTTTGACAGACCGATTAGCAAGTACCCTTCGGCACGCTTATGGCGGCTGTACGTGGGGCACATTCGTGTGCGCCGGGTTTTCTTGCTCTCGGTCTGTCAACCCGCGTATAGCTGCCACCTTTCTGTTTGACAGCAGCTCTGTGGCGGCTCCACCAGCAAGGAGATTCGCCATGTTAAAAATCGTCCCCGACCCACCTAACCACCCCAACCAGTTCCTCGAAGACCTCCTGGTCCAGACCTCCGAATACCTGGTCCGCGCCCAGACCATCGCCCGACAATCCGTCCTGCTCCATCCCAAAGCTCCCGACCAGGTACTCACCTTGGCGACCCTGCATGAAATCGAACACGCCTGGGCTCTGGTCGAAGTGGCCTTGAGCAAGGTGCAGTCACGCCACTGAGTTGCCAATAAGCAGACGCCCGCGTTGCTGACGAAATCCCTTGGCAACGCGGGCTAGCGATTTCAGCAGGAGGACCTGTCAATGGATGAGGATTTGAAAGCAGCCAGCACCTATAAGACCGCTGGCATCGCGGCCTTCGGTGAAGGCGAAAGTGGGCATTCCACACAAAAGCTGTTCCGCGTCGAGCCCGGTCACAGTGCGGCGTTCGCTCTGGAGCAGTCGTCGCTGCTGATGGGCTGCGTAAACCGGCTGACCCTGCAAGCCGGCATCGAGCACGACCCCAAGCTGACCTGGGCGGCGCATTACCTTAGCGGCATGGCCAAAGCCTTGGTGGAAGATGTGGCTCACGCCATGCTGGACCGGCCGCAATGACGCAGCTGTTGAATCAGCGCTCGCCGAAGAGGCCGGGCCGATGACTGCGGGCGGGCAGCGCGGGCTAGTCCTGCGCCTCGTCTTCAAGCAAACGCAGCACCAGCGGCTCGATATCCAAGGTGCCTTTATCAGTAGCGTCCAGCAATTCCAGGTTCAACACCCAGTGCTTTTTCCCACGGCTGACTAGCTGAATCACCCCGAGATCCTCAAGGATCGCAGCCAAGCGGCTCGACTCCGGCACCCGCTGTTGCCGGTTGATTGCCTGGTAGTAAGCGGTGCCGATGCCTTCTTCGCTGGTGCCGGCCGGCACACCGTCGGCGCTGTTGGCCAAGGGGAATTGCCCGCGACCGAACTGCTGCCACAGGTAGTTGAGGGTGTCGTTGATTACCGGCAGCGGGTAGCGGGTGATGCTCTTGCCCTGGGTTTCGAAGCCCTGGTCGGTCAGGCGATAGAGAAAAGCCTTGCGCTGTGTGGGCGTCCAGCCTTCAGTCCAGCCCAGAGTTTGCACGATTACCTCGCTCTGGCTGGTAGCCTTTGGCTGCGAACTCGTTACCGTACCGCCGCCCAGGTCGTAGCCGATCATGAACAACGCCGCTTCCAGGCGTCGCAACGGGCTGCTGCCTGTACCGTCGTCTTGGTTGAAGCCGCTGTGCTTTGCATTGTCATGGGCAAGTACCGCCGCCAGTATCTGGCTGGCGCGGATGTTCCACTGCGCGTGCAGCGTACCGGCCTGCAGCGGCGGGAACTGCAAGTTGCCCTGGGACGGATCGCGCTGTTTGGATATGCCCTTGTTCGGCCTGGCCGACGCCCAGGGGAAGGCCAGCTCGGGCGGAACCTGGGTAAGTTCAGGCTCGACCTGCTTGCAGAACTTCACCACCGCCCAGCCCAGCGCGGCAGCAACGCGGCTGTCGTAGATCACCAGCTGCTTGCAGATCAGTGAGTAAACCTTGGTCATGCCGGCATTGAAGCGCAGCTCGGGGTCCAGCAGCAGTTGATGATTCAGAGCACCGCTGTCGATTGCGTCGCGAGTGTCAATCAGCAACTTGGCCAAGCCCTCGGCATTGTTGCTCAGCCAACTAACGTTACCGTTTTGTACGCCACCCCAGATCATCACATCAATGGCTGCGCGGCTGGCGGCGAGGTCATCAGGCGCGGGCGCCAGGGCTCGTTGCAGTTGCTGCTCAAGCGCCGTCAGTGCGCGGGTGTTGCTGGTGATGTCGCTGCCCTTGTCGATGTCCAGGTGCGCAATCGCCGGGTGCGGCCAGTGGTAGGTTTCATAGGCGTTGAACAGGCTGCTGCAGTGCCAAGGCTCGCCACTCATGCGGTTCTGGTAGCCGTGGGCGAGGGTGGCGTTGTCCAGGTTGGCGCTCATCCATGCAATGAAGGCGTCGAGCAGGGGCTGGGCCATGGCGGTTTCCTTATAGGGCGGCTTGGGCGTGCGAGGGGTGGGATTTTGGGCTAATCGGTTGATAGTGGCAATGTAGTATTATCGGCAGAGATTCGTACAAGGAAGCCGACGATTGAAGTTCACTAGCAATATCGTGCCGCTGATAAAAGAACAGCTGCAAAACGACAAGGTTGATCTGAAGATTTTCTCGCCGTACCTGACCGGTTCGGCCGCGCTGGAAATTGCCCAGCTGGGTAAAAGCGCCAAGGTTTATACGTTGGTCAATGTGCAGGTGCTTGCCTCTGGCGCCTCCAGTTACAGCGCCATCAAAGCCCTTCTGAAGAAACGAATCCCGGTTTACTACCTGCCCAATCTTCACGCGAAGATGGTCGTTGCCAAGGACCGCTTTGTGACCTTGGGCAGCCAGAATTTTACCGAGCGGGGTGCGAGCGCGAATTTTGAAACCAACGTTCGCGTTCGTGGGGTCAGTAAGGGCGTTGAAGCATTAGTGGCGAAGATGGAGCGCAAGGCCACTTTGTTGACGTCGGGCTTTTTGGAGTCGGTTAACAATGCTGCGATGGCGCTGGCTGGCAAATACGATGCGTTGCGCAAGCAGGCCGAAGAACTGGATCGCGACTTGATTGCTGCTGAAAAATCGCGCGTAAGTGTGCAACGCGGCGAGCGGGCAATCGATGCCGAGGTTCGCTCGGAGTTGGCCAAGCGGCCGCAGTCCAACCCCAGAAAGTGCACCATCGTTTCGCGTTACGATGAAAAAAACGCCAAGCTTCAACACTCCTTGAAAGGCGAAGAACTGTTGACCTGGTCCGTCGGCAAGGCCCCCCACGAGCTCAAACCTCAGCACCGCTATTTGTGTATATCCGGTGCCGGCAAGCTCGGCTGGGTCAGGGTGAACAGGACGGTGTACTCGTTCATCGAAAACCAGATCGATATGGAAAAGGGCGAAATCAGAGGCCAGGTGCAGTGGGAGGTTGGCGTTGATGCAACCGAGCAGGCGTGCAAGGCGAGGAGGGGCGGGTACAACTTGCGTGTGGCGGTTGCTGACCACCAGGGTAATGAGCTGTGCCATGTGTTCATGCGCTACAACACCGAAGACCTTGATATCGATCCTGCCGTCTTGCTCAGGAGCACAGACACGCCCAAAGCGCCGATTGCCGAGCGACGCAAAGCAGCCGAATGGATCAACGCCAATACGCAGAGCTTCAAGGAAGATATCAAGCGAATTATCACGACACCGTTCAAGTTCCAGGAAAAACTGACCGGCGATCGAGCGGACAAGTTCTTCGGCGGTGATGGAACTTCGCACCTGCTCTGCCTGGTCGAGCTGAGCTCAAACGTAGCGTTACAGGTGATTGACCCGGTGGAAACAATGGCTGGGTAACAGGTCTACAAGCGCTCTGAGGGTTTCTTCCTACAAGGTATTGTTTTCATTCTTATTTTGAGTTTGTAGGACGACATAACCGGCAAAAATACACTTCTGAAACGTTGATTTTTAGCTGCTAAAACTAGGCCGCTCAAGCGCCTGCAACCTTCGGGTTTGCAGGCGCTTTCACGTTTCAGGAGACCCCATGAACGACTCAAGGATGAGCGGGCTTGGCGCGAGCCCGTCGCAGTACTTTGCGCGCCAGCGGATTGAGAGTCTGGTCAATGTGCCGAGGTTGTTTGCAGCGATTGATGCCGATCCTGGGATCGTCGGGGCAGGGGTGGTGTACATCGATGCGGACTACAACGTGGTGACGTTGCGGGAGTTTCGGCCGATTTGTAGTGTGCTGCCCAAGCGGGTGGTGTTGCAGGAGGTGAAGCGGTATTTGACGCCTGAGCAGTATGTTGAGCAGGTAATGGAAGCACCACGAGACTCACGTCTATGGGGGGAGATAGCTAACTTGGGACTAGCCTGTGCCAGCGCAATCTTCAATCTGGCAGCGATTATGACGGGGGGGTTGTTTACGATGTTCTCAGGTCCTGTCGGCTTGATGATCCTCTATGCCGGGGTTGCAGGTACCGCTGCGTCTGGGTTGCTTTGCATCAACAGTGTTTTCCGAACAGGACAGGAGCTGATTGATCCTGAGGTCCTCGATCGTCTGGATGAAAAAATTTGGTATCGCTCTATCACAGAGCTTCTTGATGGAGTTTCACTTTTGGGAACAGCTGGGACGACGGCGACAGCAGTCAAATTTGTTCAGGTGCGGAAAGCCACCACGGGCGCTAGTTGGTTTGACATCACTCGAACTTTGAGCCGCCAGCAGCGCAAGGCGCTGACAAAGGAGTTATTGCTCATAAAACATCCATCGTTGACCGCCAAACAACTCAAGCTTCAGCAGCAGCTTGGAGCAATCTCGAAGCGCTATACACCCACTCAGATCAAGCAAGGAACCACTGCGTTGATTCGCGAGTCGATCGGAGGGGTATTGGGAGTTGGGGGAAGCAGTGCTGTACAGTCAGTAGCGCTTAGCCTAGTCGAGGGAAGTGAATCGTGATCAGTCAGGCCCAGATGTGGGTATTTATTCGTCGATTCTACCCGTGTTTGATCGGTACATACCTATTGGCACTTTTCGCTACGGCAATGGCTACATTAAGCGTAATCAATACCTATTTTTTGAAGCACGCCTACGAGTCAGAGCTTGCGATGGGCATGCTGGTGGTCGGTACGCTGGCGATCACGTTAGGGACCTTCATCCTGATTCGTGGTCGCACTTGGGCGGTATGGATGATTGTTGTGCTGCTGTTTGTTTGCTTCCTTGCCACGCTCTCAACCTACGGTCGGTCATCTCATATGCTTCTGTTTGTGGCCTCATTGGCTGCATCCTCGCTCGGCTTGCTAATCATCAACAGCCGACGTTACCGCCAAATGTGCAAACGTGTGGTGGTCATACGCAGGATGCGGAATCGATGGCTAGCAAGCGGTGGTAAAGCATGATTGGCAAGGTAAGCAGTACAGGCTTCATCGCGGGGCAAGCCCGCTCCCACTCTGGCCGACAGAGGTTAGATGGAGAGGGGATGGTCGTTCCTAGAGTTGTTGCCCAGCGTCATTGCCCAGCCATGAGGTCAGTCCTTTGAAAGCGCCAAGCTTGCACGCCAAGAAAGCCCATTGCGCCAAGACACGTCAGTCCAATTATTCGGCCAGCCTGCGTCTCGCAGGCATCGATGTCACACCGGATGATGCTGAACGCAAGCTACCTGCCCGTGAAGCGATCCTCGAAGCCTATCGACAACAAGCCAAGGGCTAATTCTGGATCAGTATGGGGTAGGTCAGGATCCATACCGCTATACCGGTATGACGATTCAAGACGGCACTCTGCTGCGCGCTTAAGATTTGTATCGAGTGTCTGGCATGACTATTGGCACGACTTAAACCGTGTGCATAGCAGACGTTTGTCGTATCACTCGTGTACACCGGTCCAGGATATCGGCAACTAGCAATCTGATGGGGCACGATCATTCAAGCATAAAAAGATGCGTCCTACGCCCCCTTCGTTTACTTCCTCTTTTGAGCGTGTAGGACGACACACACAGCAAAAATACACTTCTGAAACGTTGATTTTTAGCTGCTAAAACTAGGCCGCTCGAGCGCCTGCAACCTTCGGGTTTGCAGGCGCTTTCACGTTTCAGGAGACCTCATGAACGACTCAAGGATGAGCGGGCTTGGCGCGAGCCCGTCGCAGTACTTCGCGCGCCAGCGGATTGAAAGCCTGGTTAATGTGCCGAGGCTGTTTGCAGCGATTGATGCTGACCCCGGGATCGTCGGGGCGGGGGTGGTGTACATTGATGCGGACTACAACGTGGTGACGTTGCGGGAGTTTCGGCCGATTTGTAGTGTGTTGACTAAGCGGGTGGTGTTACGGGAGGTAAAAAGGTATTTGGCTCCTGCACAGTACCTGGAGCAGCTCAGCAGCGATCCACGAGAGCCTAGAGTTTTCGAGAGGCTATTGGGTACTGCTGCAACCTGCGTGAGTACCTACATCAGTTGGCGGGTGCTATACAGCGGTTCCATTGCCGTGGCTTTCGGCGGCCCGGTTGGCGTCGCGATTTCGGTTGTGAGCACAGCGGCCGTTGTGGCAGGAATTGGACTGTGTGTTATCGGGGGCATGAGAACCACTATTGAAGTTGCCAAGCCTGAACTGAATGATTTCCTAGATGATATGGTTGCTGTGCGTTTAATTGAGTCATCGCTTGAAGCCATTTCGTCTGCGGGATTGGCAACTTCTTCTATGAGCATTTTTCGGCTTTTACAGGTTCGCAAGAACGCTACAGGTAGAGGTTGGTTCGATCTGTTGAGAGGGCTGAGTCGTCAACAGCGCAAGAGTTTGACGGCAGAATTGCTATCGATCAAACACCCTTCGTTAACTGCTAAGCAGATCAGGTTGCAGCAGCGTTTAGGCAATCTACCTAAGCGATATACACCAACAGAGATCAAGCATTCCACCACCACTTTAATCAAGGACGCACTGGGTGTGGCATTGGGGATTGGTAGCAATACTAACGTCCAGACAATTGTCTTGGGGCTTTATGAGGAATTAGACGAATGATGCTCGTTCCTGCTGTCGTCGAACGAATGATGCGATATTTTTCGTACTTTGCAAACGGCTTTTTTCTTGCGCTGTTTTCCATGGTTTTTGCGTCGGTACATGTTCTAGGTGTTTATCTGCATGACGTTGAGCAGGTAATGCTGTCGGTACTTGGGGCTTCGTTTGTATTGTTCCTAGCTCACATCTTGTTACTGAGAGGCTTTGTCCACGCTGTCTGGATCACCGTTGCGCTTGTTTTGACTAGCCTTTTAGCAACTTTTGCTACATACGAGGCATCGACTAACCGTGTGTTTTTCGCAGTGTCGTTGATCACCGCATTATCTGCCCTGCTCACGATCAACAGCCGCCGCTACCGGATGATGTGCAAACGCCTGGTGGTGATACGTAAGCAGCGTAAAAAGTGGAGAGTCCGCTGAGATGAGCATGGCTTCGCGGTTTTCACAGCGCTACTTCCCCGTCTATGCCGCAGCATTGATGCTGAGCTGTTTTTCCTTCTCACTGGCGATAGCACTCGCGAGCCTGCTTCATTTCAAGACCCATCCCGACTTACCCGAGTACATCATTTCTTCACTCGTGGTCTGCTCTTTGCTGCTGAGCGTGGGCAACATGCTTCAGCTTCGAGGGCGGCGCTCCGGCATATGGCTTGTCGTCATGGTGCTTGGCGCGTGCATGCTACTAACCCTTTCCACCTATGGCCCCCGCACGCCCATGCCACTTTTTACCCTGGCGCTGTTGGCACCTTTGCTGGCTCTGCTTTTGTTCAACAGCGAACGACACCGCGAGATGCGACGGCGGTTGATGAGGTTGCGGCAGAGGGAGAACCGATGAAGGGACGAGTTCGTTTAGCAGGTCTGGCAAGGAGAGCGACCCTGTGCTAGATCTAGCGCAATTGCCGGCCTTCATACGGCGCTACTACCCCACGCTGTGGTCCGGATTTTTCCTAGCAGTCATATCTCTCACCAGCGCATCCATACGCGCAGGTGAGACCCTCTTCGTAGGCAACCCCGCCGAGCCGGGATACATCGTCGCTTTTATCATGCTGGGCTCATTCACCCTCGGCATCGGCCAATTCGCTGTAATACGCGGCTACTCATCCGGAAACCGTGCAGTAGTCGGGCTGTTGCTCGTTTGTCTGATTGCCGGCGTGCTGACCTATCCCTTTGCTCACGATGCACTCCTGGCAGTGGCTTCAGTAATTGCCCCCTTGTTGGCGCTGTTGGCGTATAACAGCCGCCGTTATCGAGAAATGAGCAAAACCCTGTCGGATATCCGGCGCAATCACTTCAAGCCTGTGTCTGGCAAACGATAAAATCGAACCCTCACCCTCAAAGGTTCACGGATGAATCACCAAGAACAAATCAACGCGTGCCTGCGCCGCAATTTTCCGCTGCTGACCTTGAGCTGGTTGCTGTCCGTTGCTTCCCTCATGAGCCTGATGCTGGTGATTAACGGCGCACACTCTCTGAGCGCCATGAGTTCATCCGACATCTTGCGCGGCGTGAAGAATGGCGTGGTTATCCCGACCCTGCTGCACCTCTTGCTGGTGTGGGGGAGCACGCGGTTGATCTGGTGGTTGGTGGCACTGCTGGTGTGCTGCTTGCTGGTCGCTTTGGGAATGTATGCCCAGCGTCCACCTGGGCTGGTTTATTACCTGGCGCTTTTCTGTCCCCTGGCTGGCCTGCTGGTGTTCAACAGCCAGGGCTATCGGCGGCTATATGCAAGGTTTGTCGAGATCAGCAAGGCTCCGCGGGCCAAGCGCTTGCCGGGGCAGCCTGTGGATGTGTTGCGGTATCCGGGGATGGCGGCGTTCTTGGGGCGTTACATGGGCCGCTCCTGCGCCGCGTTTTTCTTGACCATGGCCTCTATTGCGCTGGCAACGGTGCAGCTGGAGTACGCCTACTTTGCCGGGCATCTCGAGAACATGGGGTATGTGCTGATTGTGATTTTGCTCGGGGCGGCGGTGTGTGGCGTAGGCGCTGGTCTGATCGCTAACGGTTTTGCCTGGGGGGTATGGTGTCTCGTTGCGGTTGCGGTGACGAGTCTGCTGATGGCCATCGCCAGTTTGGGAGCCGGTCTCCATCTGTTTTTTTCCGCGACGTCGATTGCACTGCCCTCGGTGGCGCTGGTTTTGTTGAACAGTCATCACCATCGGCAGTTTTGTAAGCGTTTTGCGGTGGTGCGGTGGTTGCGGTTGCGTAAGGCTGGTAAGTGATCTGGCGGCCTTATCGCGGGGCAAGCCCGCTCCCACTGTAATAGCATGTGTGCCAGTTCTGATTCTCCGTCACCACGAAAAGGACGCCACCGCCTCATGGACCCTCTTTACCTGATCGCCCTCGGCGCCATGGTCGCCGGCTTTGTCCAGGGCCTGTCGGGCTTTGCCTTCGGCATGGTCGCGATGTCGTTCTGGGCCTGGAGCCTGGAGCCGCAGGTGGCGGCGGTGTCGACGGTGTTCGGCGGGCTGACCGGGCAGTTGATTGCGGCGTTCAGCATGCGCCGGGGCTTTCGCTGGGGATTGTTGTGGCCGTTTGTGCTGGGCGGGCTGGCGGGCATTCCCATGGGGGTGTGGGTGTTGCCTTACCTGGATATGCTCTGGTTCAAGGCGGTGTTCGGCACCTTGCTGGTGCTCTGGTGCCCGTTGATGTTGGCCGCACCGCGCTTGCCGCGGTTGCGCGGCGGGCGTCTGGCAGACGGGGTGGTGGGGATGGCGGGCGGGGCGCTGGGCGGCATCGGTGGTTTTACCGGTACGGTGCCGACGCTGTGGTGCACGCTGCGCGGCTTTGATCGCGACGCGCAGCGAGCGGTAATCCAGAACTTCAATCTGTCGATGTTGATGGTGACCATGCTCACGTACCTGGGCACTGGCCTGGTGACCTCGTCGATGCTGCCGATGTTCGCGGTGGTGGCGCCGGCGATGCTGCTGCCGACGCTGATCGGTACGCGGGTGTACATCGGCATCAGCGAGGTGACCTTCCGCCGGGTGGTGCTGGGCCTGTTGACCCTGTCCGGGGTGGCGATGCTGGTGGCGGCCGTGCCCGGGTTGCTGGCGCGCCACGTGCTCTGATCGTCAGCGCATCTGGAACAATTCCTGATGGAAGTCTTTCGGCTTCAGCCCATGGGCCACCAGGTCGTCACGCAGGGCCTGGCCAAAGTCGGCAGGGCCGCAGTACCAGAAGCTCGCCTGCTGCCAGTCGGCAACTTCCTGGCGCAGGCGTTCGCCATTGAGCCGGCCATCCTGGCCCGACACCAACACATGCAAGCGCACGCCGGCCGCGGCCGCGTCGGCGCGCAAGTTGTCGATGGCGTCGGCTGCATACACGCCGCACGGATGGAACAGGTCGATACTGTGTTGCCGGTCCGGCTCCAGCGCCAGTTGCTTGAGCCGGGCCACGAAGGGGGTGATGCCAATGCCGGCGCCGATCCAGACCTGCCGGGGCTTTTGGTCTTCGAAGGTGAAGCAGCCGTAGGGGCCTTCTACCGTCACCGGGTCGCCTTCTTTCAGCCGCGTTGGCAGTCGGCGGGTGTGGTCGCCCAGGCCTTTGGTGATAAAGCGCAGTTGCGCCGCTTGCGGGTCCCAGGCCGAGGCGATGGTGTACGGGTGCGGCCCCTCCGACTCGGACGAGGTCACAAAAGCAAACTGGCCAGCCTGGTGCCCGGGCCAGCCCGCTTGCAGGGCGATGTGAGTTTCCAGCAGGTTCGCCTGCGGGTAGTGGATCAGGGTCTGGATCTGACCCTGGACCTTGCGCTGCTTGCCGATGCGCTTGAACAGTGCCTGGAGCGCTGCCAGCGTGCCGCCGACCAGCAGCAGTGCGGTGACGATGCCGATGGGTTGCAGCCAGTAGTCGAACTTGAGCAGCACCACGGTGTGGAACACCAGCACCAGATAGAGCGCCGCCAGCACTGTGTGGGTCTTGGCAAACCAGTGGTACGGGAAGCGCTTGACCAGGGCCAGGATGATCAGCACGCCGATGGTGTAGAACGCCCATTCCCCCAGGGTTTCGGCCAGGCCGCGCTGGCTGCGCAGCGCCTGCTCGATCGCGCCGAGTTCCGGCGCCGCGCCGCCGCCCTTGGCCGGCTTGACCAGCCAGCCCCAGCCAACCGCCCACTTGGTGCCCTTGGCCCAGACCCAATGCACGCTGGCGAATACCAGGGTGCTGATGCCGAGCCATTTGTGCAGCCGGTACATCTTGTCGAGCCCGCCCAGCAGCGGTTCCGGGCGGCGCGGGCGCACGGCCAGCATCATCGCCACGCTCATGGCGGCGATGGCGATGACGCCGGTGTATTGCACCAGCACTGAACGTAGCGAGAAGTAAGTCAGTGGGGTGGGCACAAAGGTATCTGCCAGTGCCCATAGCAGGGTCAAGC
Source organism: Pseudomonas sp. 2(2015) (assembly GCF_000955865.1). Taxonomy (NCBI): domain Bacteria; kingdom Pseudomonadati; phylum Pseudomonadota; class Gammaproteobacteria; order Pseudomonadales; family Pseudomonadaceae; genus Pseudomonas; species Pseudomonas sp. 2(2015). Next base: position 333,736 of record NZ_JYOF01000003.1, on the reverse strand, counting down.
CGATGAACAACGTCCACAACACTATCTTGATGCGCTTCAACTCTACTCTCCACCGTGAATGGTGTAGACATTCTCGGCATTAACCGGGCAGTTGCGGGCATCTGTTGATAGGTTAACTGGTTAAATATTGATATAGATCAATCAGTTAGCGATTAAGGTGAGATTTTTCACTGGACTTTGCTGTGAACGTTACTCATTACGCCTTTAGCGGATCGCCACCGGGTTGATAGTCGACGGGGACAATCAGCTTTGCCCTGGGAGCACGGATGGCCGGGTTTTGCTGAGCTATGGCAACGCTGATAGCATTCGGCCATATTCTTCGGAGGGAATGCTGTGGCACGTTGTTTTTACGGGCGGCTAGGGTTGGCCCTGGTACTGGTGTTGGCGGCGTCCACGGCGTTGGCGGGTAACACGCCTTGCTCCGGGCGCAAGGGTGGGATTGCTGGATGTGATGGCGATCTGTTTTTGTGTAATGACGGGTCGATCAGTGCGTCGAAACGCAGTTGCACGGCGTATAGGGGCGGCAGTGCTGCGCGGCCTTCGCTGCAGCCGTTGCGCGGGGCGAGTGAGGGCTGTGGTTGTGGGACCGGAAGCTTCTGCACGGGGCCGCGGGGTGGGGTGTATTGCCTGACGCCCAGTGGCAAGAAGAGTTATCGGCGGCGGTGAGAGGGGTGCATTGGCTGCTGGCCTCATCGCTGGCAAGCCAGCTCCCACAGGTCCGGCGTACACAAATCAACCTGTGGGAGCCGGACTTGCCGGCGATCGAGCGCGCAGCGGTCGCAATCCAGGCAGCGCCGAATATGCTGGCTGTACTGGCCTCATCGCTGGCAAGCCAGCTCCCACAGGTCCGGCGTACACAAATCAACTGTGGGAGCCGGACTTGCCGGCGATCGAGCGCGCAGCGGTCGCAATCCAGGCAACGCCGGCTCCCACAGGAGAGCGCTACACCCGGAACATCTGCATCAACCCCTGCTGATGATTGGCCAGGCGGTTCAGCGCCTGGCTGATCTGCGCCGATTCTTGCGCCTGCCCCGACAGCGACTCGGTCACATCGCGAATCCCCGCTACGTTGCGGTTCACTTCTTCGGCCACCGCGCTTTGCTCCTCGGCCGCCGAGGCGATCTGCAGGTTCATGTCGGTGATCACCGTCACCGCTTCGCCAATTCGCTGCAGTGCCGGTAGCGCCTGTTCGGCCTGGGCGACGCTGTCCTGGGCCTGGCGGTGGCTGCTGTGCATGGTGTCGACCACTTCGCGGGTGCCTTGTTGCAGGCCTTCGATCACCACGCGGATTTCGTCCACCGAGTCCTGGGTGCGTTTGGCCAGGTTGCGCACCTCATCGGCCACTACCGCAAAGCCGCGCCCGGCCTCGCCAGCACGGGCCGCTTCGATGGCGGCGTTGAGGGCCAGCAGGTTGGTCTGCTCGGCGATGGCGCGGATCACTTCCAGCACCGAGCCGATCTGCTCGCTGCGGCTGGCCAGTTGCTGGACTTCTTGCATGCCGGCGGTCATTTCATTGGCCAGGCGTTCGATCGCCTGGGTGGTGTTGCGGATCATGCTCAGGCCTTCGCGGCTGGCAAGGTCGGCGCCGCGCGCAGCTTCGGCGGCTTGCGCGGCGTTGCGGGCGACATCCTGGGCGGTGGCGCTCATTTCCTGGGAGGCGGTGGCCACCTGGTCGACTTCGCGGTATTGCTGCTGCATGCCGGCGCTGGTCTGGCTGGCAATCGCCGCCGATTGGTCGGCGGTGCTGCGCGCGTCCTGCACCGAGGCTTTGACGTCGGCAATCACCGGTTGCAGCTTGTCGAGAAAGCGGTTGAACCAGTGGGTCAATTCGCCGAGTTCGTCCTTGTTGGCGTAGTCCAGGCGCCGGGTCAGGTCGCCTTCGCCGCTGGCGATGTCCTTGAGCATCGCCGCCACACTTAAAATCGGCCGGGTCACGCCACGGGCGGTCAGCCAGATCACCACCAGGCCCACCAAGGCCGCGGCCAGGGCCATCAGCAGGCTTCTGAGGTTAGCGCTGCTGTTGTGCGCGTCCAGGCGCGCGTTGAGTTCAATCGCCGGCGCTTGCAGCACCTGTTCGGGCACTTCCAGCAGCACGCTCCACGGTTGTGCGCCGGGCACCGGGGCGAACGACTGGCTGACCTGCAGCACGCCGTTATCGCTGAACTCAGCCGCCTTGCCGGCGCGCATCTGCGCGGCCACGGCGCTGGCGTGCTGGCCGAACACTTGCTCGAATTTCTTGCTTAGCTGCGCGGCATCGCGGCTATGCCCGGCGAGCAAACCGGCGGGGCTGACGATGCTGACCTGGCCGTTGCCGTCGAACAGCTCCTTGCGCCCGTCCAGGCTCAGTTGCTGCAGGTTGTCGAGGCTGATGTCCAGGCCCATGACGCCGACGATCTTGCCGTCCTGCTTGAGCGGGAAGGCGATGCTGGTCATCAATGGCGTACGGTCGCCGACGCTGTCGAAGTACGGATCGACTACACAGGCTTCACCGGTTTCCAGCGGGCAGGTGAGCCAGCGGTTGTAGGCCGAGCCGTTGGCCGACAGGCTGGTGTCGGCAAGCATCGACTCGGGCATGGCTTCAGACTCCAGCTCGCCGGGCTTGGGCTGCGACCAGTACAGCGAGAAGCGTCCGTTCTCGTTGCTGCCGACCGCGGCCTGATCGCTGAAGGCGCTGTCCTTGCCGTCCAGGGCGTTGGGCAGGAACACCAGGTACAGGCCGAGCAGGTCGGGGTTCTTGCCCAAGGCCTTGCGGGTCTGTTCGGTCAGGTCGTGGCGCAGGTTGTCGTTGCCCTGGGCCTTCAAGAACATCACCAGTTGCGCGACGCCATCGCCATACAGGTACGCATCGCGAAAGTAACGCTGGATATTCGCTGCCTGCAGCTGGGCCGAGGTGTGCAGGCGCAGCCGTGCGTTGTGGTCGAGCATCTGCGTGTTGGCAGTGTTGACCAGCGCGGCGCTGCGGCTCGACTGCATCAGCGTGGCCGCCATCAGCACCACCACGATGGCCAGCAGGCACAGGCCGGCGAGCAAAGTGATCTTCCATTGAATCAGCAGGCGGCGCAGCAGCATGAGGGCGTCCTTGTTCTGTCGGGTTGTTGAATGCACAAAGCCCGTCAGTATCGACGGGCTGTTTCCTACGGGCAGTTACTCGGCAATGAAGCTGGGCGGTGCGACCCTGAAGGCTTTGGTCAGGTACGCCAGGTACAACACCCCCAGCGTCGCCCACACCCCGCCGAACAGCAGCGAGTGGCTGTCCAGGTCCAGCCAGAGGATGGCGATGATACAAAAGCCGATGGTCGGCACCACCAGGTACTTGAGCTTGTCCAGCCAGGTCTTGTTGCAGCCTTCGCGCAGGTAGCAGTGCACGATCACCGAGAGGTTGACGAAGCTGAAGGCCACCAGCGCGCCGAAGTTGATCACCGAGGTGGCGGTCACCAGGTCGAAGAAGATCGCCGACAGCGAGATCAGCCCGACGATGGCGATGTTGATCACCGGGGTTTTCCATTTACCGTGCAGGCGGCCGAAGTAGCGCCGCGGGATGACGTTGTCGCGGCCCATGACGTACAACAGGCGCGACACGCTGGCTTGCGAAGCCAGGCCCGAGGCCAGGGTATTGATGAAGGTGCAGCAGATGAAGATCGACTGGAACAGCTTGCCGCCGACATACAGGGCGATTTCCGGCAGGGCCGCTTCGTGGTCCTGGAACCGGTCCATGGTCGGGAAAAACGCCTGGATGTAGTAGGACACGACGATGAACACCAGGCCGCCGATCAAGGCAATCAGGAAGATCGCCCGTGGGATGACTTTCTGCGCGTTCTCGGTTTCTTCCGACAGGGTGGTCACCGCATCGAAACCCAGGAACGAAAAGCAGAGGATGGTGGCGCCGGCGACCAGGGCGTTGAAGTGCGTGCCTTGATCGGCAAATGGCAGCAGGCTCCACGAAGTGCCGAGGCCTTCGCCGCTGTGCAGGCCGCGTAGGGTGAGGTAGATGAACACGCCGATGATCAGCGCCTGGATGGCGACGAACAAGGTGTTGAAGTTGGCCACCAGGTTGATGCTGCGCATGTTGATCAGGCTCATCACCGTGACGAAGCCCACCACCCAGACCCAGGCCGGCACCTCGGGGAACATCACCGACAGGTAGAGCTTGGCCAGCAGGGCGTTGACCATCGGCAGTAGCAGGTAATCGAGCAGCGACGACCAGCCGACCAGAAAGCCCACGTGTGGGTTGATTGCCCGGCGCGTGTAGGTATAGGCCGAACCAGACTCGGGAAAGCGCCGAACCAGCACGCCATAACTGACCGCGGTGAAGAGGATGCCCAGCAGCGCCAGCACGTAGGCGCTGGGCACATGCCCATTGGTGATGCCGGAGACGATGCCGAAGGTATCGAACACGGTCATCGGGGCGATGTAGGCCAGGCCAATGATGACCACCTGCCAGAGTTTCAGGGTCTTTTTGAAGTGTGCGTCCGCTGCGGAGTCGAGAACCGTTCCTGTGTTCTGCTGGTGTGCTGCACGCGAAGAGACTGGCATGGATGGCGCTTGCCCGTAGGGTTTGAAATTATTTTTATGAAGGTGAGGCAGGGAGGGAAAATAAGAAGAGTGACAGAGGTGTGTCAATTAAATTTTTACAAGAAATTTCTGGTTGGTACGGTGCGGGGTTCGAAAAAGCGATCTGTGTGGCTCTATGGCGGGGTTTTTGGGTAAGAGTGCGTGTTGAATAAAATAGACGCTGAGCTTTGTGTTTTTCAAAGTAATCGATTTATATCGATTACCTTGTCGCCATCGCGGGGCAAGCCCGCTCCTACTGACGCCGCCCATGCTTGACCAGCAACTTCTCAAGCTTCTCCCACAACGCCGCCTCGGTACTGAACGCGACGTTGAAGCGCATCCACCCGGTCGCTTGTGAGTCGACCATGAACAACTGCCCGGGGCCGAGCATGATGCCTTGCTCCAGGGCGTCGTCGACCAGCGCCGCGCTGTCGGCGATGGCCGGGTGGCGGGTCCACAGGTACATGCCTTCATCGCCTTCGATAAAGCGCTCGAAACCCAGCCGCGTGAGCTGTTCGCTGACCTGCTGCTGCGCATCGGCCAGGCGCTGGCGCAGGCGTTTGAGGTGCTTACGCCAGCGGCCGTCGGTGATGGCCGCGTACACCACCCGTTCCATCACCTGCGAGGTGGTCAGGCCCGAACGCATTTTCAGTTGCAGCAGTTGCTGCATCAGTTCGGGGTTGGCCAGCATGAAACCGACCCGCACATTCGGCGAGATGCTCTTCGAGTAACTGCCGACGTACACCACCTGCTGCAGGTGATCGAGGCTGGTCAGGCACGGCAGCGGCTCGTTGATCATGTCGGCGTAGAGGTTGTTTTCCACCAGGCGAAAGCCGTGGCGCGCAGCCAGTTGCAGCAGGCGGTGCAGTTGCGCCAGCGGCGTGCGCGAGGCGGTCGGGCTGTGCAGGTGCGGCTGGGTGAAGAACACCGTCGGCCGGTGGTGTTCGAGCAGCCGTTCGAGGTGGTCGAGGTCGTAGCCGTTGGGCGTGCGCGGTACGCCCAGAAGGGTCGCGCCCTGAAAGCGCAAAATGCTCATCAGGTTGGGGTAGCCGGGGTCGTCCACCAGCACCACGTCGCCCGGGCGCACCAGGGTGCGCACGGCCAGGTCCAGGGCCTGGCTGGCGCCGTGGGTGAGCATCAGCTGGTTGGGGTTGGCGACGATGCGCAGGTCCTGTTGCAGGTTCTGCGCGGTGAGGGTGCGCAGTTCCAGCAGGCCCATGGGGTCGCCGTAACCGCTCAGTTCCAGCACGCTGCTGGCAACCTGGCGCATGCCCCGGCGCAGGCCGTCTTCGAACATCCAGTCGTTGGGCAGCCAGCCGCAGCCGGGCTTGAACGCAAGCTGGCGGCTTTCGAAGATTTGCTGCAGGTACCACTCGGAGTTGAATTCCGGCTTGCCCGGCGCCGGCTCACTGGCCTGGCTTTCGATCAGCTCGACGGCCGAGCGGTTGACGAAGAACCCGGCATTGCCGCGGCTGACCAGCAAACCCTGGGCGACCAGGCGGTCGTAGGCTTCGACCACGGTGAATGTGCTGACCGAATAGGTGGCGGCGAAGGCCCGGATCGAGGGCACCTTGGCACCGGGTTTGAGGGTCTGGTTCTCGATCAACTCCCGCAGCCCGTTGATGATCTGGTTGACCAGCGGGGGCGATGCGTCGGGTCGTAATTCAAGCATGGGGAAGCTGTGCCTTCAGGTGTGCGTAACGCCGGGCGCCTGCAGGAAAACGCGGTGTACTGCATCGGCGGCCTGTACAGTGCAGTGGATTTTTCATCGCGCTGTGCATGGCTCTATGTGTCGGACATTTTTACATTAGGGGTCTGTTATCGCTAGCTAAAGCACGTTGAAGCAGTATGAATAATCACAATGACACACATGCTTTCACCCTTGGGCATCGCCCAACCGCTCCTTGCGCACAGGTGGCACTGACCCGCCATCGCGCCATTGCACCGTTCAATCCGACCAGAGGTAATCCGCTGGCCCTGTGAGCAGCGTCGCCGACCCATGACTTGGGCCGGGCGATTGCGGCTGCCCGCACCTTTACCGATTCGAATGGGTGAGACCGCTGTAGCAGGCGGTGTCACGAGTTTCCTTGCATAAAAAGAACACGAGGTAGCTACTGATGGACGCAACATCCACATCCACTTCCACAGCGAAGGTGGAGCACGAGAGCAAGCTCAGCGCTTCGCTCAAGTCTCGCCACCTGACCATGATGTCGATCGCCGGGGTTATCGGCGGGGCATTGTTCGTCGGCTCCGGCAGTGTGATACACAGCGCTGGCCCCGCGGCCATCCTGGCCTACCTGGCCGGCGGCATCCTGGTGGTGCTGATCATGCGCATGCTCGGTGAAATGGCGACTTCATCGCCCGACACCGGCTCGTTCTCCACCTACGCCGAGCGCGCCATCGGCCGCTGGGCGGGCTTTACCATCGGCTGGTTGTACTGGTGGTTCTGGGTGATTTTGATGGCCTGGGAAGCCTACGTCGCCGGCAAGATTCTGCACGGCTGGTTCCCGTCGATCAGCGTCAACGTGTTCGTCCTGGCCACCACCCTGGTGCTGATCAGCGTCAACTTCTTCAACGTCAAGCACTACGGCGAGTTCGAGTTCTGGTTCGCCTTGATAAAGGTGGTGGCGATCATCTGTTTCCTGGTGGTCTGCGGGTTGGCGGTAGTCAACCTGTGGCCCACCGGTGAAGTCCACGGCCTGAGCAACCTCACCGCCCAAGGCTTCATGCCCAACGGCATGGAGGCGGTGGTGGTGGCCATGCTCGGGGTGATGTTCGCCTTCCTCGGCGCCGAAATCGTCACCATTGCTGCCGCCGAGTCGAAGAACCCGTCCGAGCAGATCGTCAAGGCGACCAACTCGGTGGTCTGGCGGGTGTGCCTGTTCTACGTCGGCTCGATCTTCCTGATCGTCGCCCTGGTGCCGTGGAACGACCCGCTGATGGGCACCTCGGGCTACGGCTCGTACCGTCGTACCCTGGAGCTGCTGGGTATTCCGGGTGCGGAATTTGTGATGAACTTCGTGGTGCTGACTTCGGTAAGCAGCTGCCTGATCTCGGCGCACTACACCGCCTCGCGCATGCTGTTCTCGCTGTCGACCCGTGGTGATGCGCCGTCGTTCTTCAAGATCACCCGTGCCGGTACCGGCGTGCCGGTGTTCTCGATCATCGGCTCGTGCTCGGTGGCGGTGTTCGTGGCCCTGATCAACTTCAGCGAAACCCTGCGCCCGAAAGACGTGCTCGATGTGCTGATGAACACCACCGGCATGATCGCCTTGCTGGTGTACCTGGTGATCGCCTTCTCGCAACTGAAGATGCGCCGCAAGCTCGAAGCCGAGGGCAAGCCGATCCGTCTGAAAATGTGGCTGTTCCCGTGGCTGACCTACCTGGTGATCGTGTTCATCATCGGCTGCCTGGTAACCATGGCCTTTGTCCCGGACTACCAGGTGCTGGTGTTCTCCACCGGTGCGGCGGCGATTGTCGTGGCCCTGATGGGCGCGGTATTGCACGTGCGGGCGGCGAAAAAAGCGCTGTCCTGAAGCACCCGATCGCGGGTCTTGTGGGAGCTGGCTTGCCAGCGATGAGGCCCTCAAACCACCCGCAAAATCTCCCCCACCAGCCAGCCCAGCGCGCGGTCCTGCCCGCGCTGGGCCAGGTGCACCAGCTCAAGCTCGAACGCCTCCAGCGCAAACGGCAAGTCATGCAGCTGCAACGGCAGCAGCGTGGCGAAGTGACGTGCCAGTTGCGTCGGCAGCACCACGCACAAGTCCGACGCCGCCACCAGGTGCGCCGCCTGCAGGTAGTTGGGCGTGGTGTAGACGATCTGCCGCGCCAGGCCTTGTTCCCCCAGCCATTGATCGACCATGCCGCGGGTCTGGCCGCCATGCACCCAGAGGTGGCGCAGACGCAGGAAGGTGTCTAGATCCAGTGCGCCGTTCACCAGCGGATGATCCTGGCGCAGGGCAATCTGCAAGGTCTCGTTGCGCCAGTGATGACGGGCAAAGCGCGCCGGAATTTCATCGAAGCGCCCCAGCACCAGGTCCAGCTGGCCACGGTCGAGGGCATCCACCGGCAGGCTCGGCGCCAGCGGGGCGATGTCCAGGCGCAGGTTTGGCGCGCGCTCCTGCAGGCGGCGCAGCAGGCCGGGCATGCACAGCTGTTCGACGAAGTCGGTCATGGCAATGCGAAAGGTCTGCCGGCTCAGGTGCGGGTCGAAGCTTTCACCGACATTCAGCGTTTGCTCGATCTGCTGCAGCGCCGAGCGGATCGGGCCTTCCAGGGCCAGGGCCTTGGGCGTCGGTTGCATGCGCCGGCCGATGCGCACCAGCAGCGGGTCGTCGAGCAGTTCGCGCAGGCGCGCCAGGGCGTTGCTCACCGTCGGCTGGCTGAGGGCCAGGCGCTCGGCGGCGCGCGAAACGTTCTGCTCGCGCAGCAGCACGTCGAGGATGCGCAGCAGGTTGAGGTCGAAGGTGGATATATTCATATTGCAAATATCACACATATGAAAATGAAATTTCTCAAATAGTAGGCAGCTGCTTAGGGTGTCGGCAATCCTTCTTTTCGACTTAGGGGTGCCGGTGTGAGCAACGACTTCGATGTGCAGCAGGCCGCAGTGATAGGGGCGGGGACCATGGGCCGGGGGATTGTCATCAGCCTGGCCAGTGCCGGCATTCCGGTGTTGTGGCTCGATGCCAGCGCGCAGATGGTCAGCGCCGGCCTGAAGATGGCTGCCGACACCTGGGCCCATCAGGTGGTCAAGGGCCGTATCAGCCAGGCGCAGGCCGAACAGAACCTGGCGCGCATTCGGCCGGTGGACGACTACGCAGCGCTGGCCGATGTCGACCTGGTGATCGAGGCGGTGTACGAGAACCTCGAGCTCAAGCAGGAAATCTTCCGCACCCTGGACCGTACCCTCAAGCCCGGCGCGATCCTCGCCAGCAACACCTCGGCGCTGGATATCGACGCCATTGCCGCCGTCACCCAGCGCCCGCAGCAGGTACTGGGCCTGCACTTTTTCAGCCCTGCGCACATCATGAAGCTGCTGGAAATCGTTCGCGGCCAGCACACCTCGGCGGCCGTGCTCGAGCAGGCCAAAATCTTGGGCCAGCGCCTGGGCAAGATCGCCGTGGTGGCTGGCAACTGCCGCGGCTTTATCGGCAACCGCATGCTTAAAACCTATGCCGACGAGGCGCGCAAGATGCTCCTCGAAGGCGCGCTGCCCCAGCAGGTCGATGGCGCCTTGCAGGCGTTCGGTTTTGCCATGGGCCCGTTTCGCATGTACGACGTGGTGGGTGTCGACCTTGAATGGCGCGCGCGCCAATTGGCCGGGCAGGGCATGGACAGCCCGCTGGTGCAGGTCGATAACGCCCTGTGCGAGCTCGGCCGCTTCGGCCAGAAGGCCGGCCGGGGTTACTACCAGTACGCCGAGGGCAGCCGCGAGGCCGAGCACGACCCAGAGGTCGATGCCCTGATCGAGCGTGTTTCTGCCGGCCTGGGCTATCGCCGCCGGCTGATCAGCGCCCCGGAAATCGTCGAGCGCAGCCTGCTGGCGCTGGTCAACGAAGGGGCGAAGATCCTCGAAGAGAACATTGCCGCCAACAGCCACGACATCGATCGGGTCTACCTCAATGGCTACGGCTTCCCGGCCGCGGTTGGCGGGCCGATGCGCTGGGCTGACAGCCAGGGCCTGGCGTCGATCCAGGAACGTCTGGAGCGCCTGCAGCGCATGCTGGGTGAACATTGGCGGCCAGCGCCGCTGATTGCCCGCTTGGTCGCCGCCGGCAAAGACTTTGCTGTTGTCCAGGAGGGCCGGGCATGAGCTATCAGGCACCGCTGCGCGATATGCGGTTCGTGCTGCACGAGCTGTTCGATGTCAGTGGCCATTGCCAGCAACTGGGCAACGGCCTGGACCGCGAGACCATCGATGGCGTGCTCGAAGAGGGCGCCCGTTTTGCCGCCGAAGTGGTCGCACCGCTGAACCGCAACAGCGACGAGCAGGGTTGTCGGTTGCACGACGGTCAGGTGACCACGCCCGATGGCTTTCGCCAGGCCTATAAACGCTACGTCGAGCAGGGCTGGGCGAGCATGACCGGGCCGCTGGATTTCGGCGGCCAGGGTTTTCCGCAGATGGTTTCGGCCAGTTTTCACGAGATGCTGATGGCCGCGTCGCTGTCGTTTCGCATCTACTCCGGGCTCACCGAAGGCACGGTGCTGGCGCTGGATCGCCATGGCAGCGCCGCGCTCAAGCAACGCTACCTGGCGCAACTGGTCAGCGGTGAATGGACCGGCACTATGTGCCTTACCGAGCCCCAGGCCGGCACCGACCTGGCCCTATTACGTACCCGCGCCATGCCCCAGGCCGACGGCAGCTACCAGCTCAGTGGCAGCAAGATTTTCATCAGCGGCGGCGAGCAGGACCTGAGCGCCAACATCATCCACCTGGTGCTGGCGCGTTTGCCCGACGCACCGCCCGGGGTCAAGGGCATCAGCCTGTTCCTGGTGCCCAAGCGGCTGGTCAACGCCGACGGCACCCTCGGCGCGCGCAACGCTTTGAGTTGCGGCGCGCTGGAACACAAGATGGGCATCAAGGGCGCTTCCACCTGTGTGATGAACTTCGACGGCGCCAGCGGCTGGCTGGTGGGCGAGGCCAACCAGGGCCTGGCCTGCATGTTCACCATGATGAACGACGCACGCTTTCAGGTCGGCCTGCAGGGCCTGGGCATTGCCGAGGCGGCGTTCCAGGGGGGGCTGGTGTATGCCCGCGAGCGCTTGCAGTCGCGGGCCATCAGCGGCGCCAAGGCGCCGAACAAAGCCGCCGACCCGATCATCGTCCACCCCGATGTGCGGCGCATGCTGCTGACCCAGAAGACCCTCAGCGAAGGCTGTCGCATGCTCGCCGCCTACACCGCGCGCCAGCTCGATCTTGAACACCATTGCAGCGCTGCAAAACGCCGCGCCGCCTTGCTGATCCCGATCGTCAAAGCCTTCTTCACCGACTGCGGCCAGGAAGTCGCCAGCCTCGGCGTGCAGCTCTACGGCGGGCATGGCTTTATCCGCGAGTGGGGCATGGAGCAGTTGATGCGCGACAGCCGCATCACCCAGCTGTACGAGGGCACCAACGGCATCCAGGCCCTGGACCTGGTTCGGCGCAAGCTGCTTGGCGATGGCGGCAGTGAGCTCAATGCGCTGATCGATGAGCTGGCAACGCAGGTAAACCAGGCTACCCGTCAGGCGCAGATGGCCGAGCGGGTAGGGCAGTGCCTGCAGCAGTGGCGGGCGCTGGGCGAGTCGGTGTTGCAGGCCTGCCGCCACGACCCGGAAGAGATCGGCGCGGTGTCGGTGGATTTTCTCGCCTACTCGGCCTATGTGTTGTTGGCGGCCTTGTGGCTGCAAGCGGCAGAGCGCGCCAGCGCGGCCCTGGCGGCCGGCAGCAGCGAGGCGGCGTTCTACCAGGCCAAGCTGCAGGCGGCGGACTTTTACCTGCGCAGAGTTTTGCCCCGTGCTGGCGCCCATCGCGAAGCCTTGCTGGCCGGTGCTGGTTGCCTGATGAGCCTGCCGGAGGCCGATTTCGCTTTCTGATTTACCTGCGGGCATCACAACAACAACGAGGGACGCCGCATGCACTCATTCAGTTTTGCTACCACCGCGCAGATCCTCTGCGAAGCCGGCGCCGCCTTGCGCCTGGCCAGCCTGTGCCGCGAACGCGGGGCGCAGGCGGTGTTGATCGTCACCGACCCGGGCATTGCCCGCCTGGGTTTGCTTGAACCGCTGCTGCCCGCTTTTTCCCAGCACGGCCTGGCCGTAGAGGTGTTCGACCAGGTGCAGGCCGACCCGCCGCAAGCTTGTGTGCTGGAGGTGGTGCTGCAGGCGCGGGCGATGCACGCCGACCTGATCGTCGGCTTTGGCGGCGGCAGCTCCATGGACGTCGCCAAGCTGGTGGCGCTGCTGGCGCACCCGCAATGCCAGCAACTGCTCAGCGATATCTATGGCGTCGACCAGGCCCGTGGCCGGCGCTTGCCGTTGATCCAGGTACCGACCACCGCCGGCACCGGTTCGGAAGTCACCCCGATTGCCATCGTCACCACTGGCGAGCACAGCAAGATGGGCGTGGTCTCCAACCTGTTGCTGCCCGACCTTGCGCTGCTCGACGCCGACCTGACCCTCGGCCTGCCGCCAGCCGTTACCGCTGCGACCGGCATCGACGCTATGGTTCATGCCATCGAAGCCTACACCAGCAAGCTCAAGCGCAACCCGTTGTCCAACCTGCTGGCCCGCGAAGCGTTGAGGTTGTTGGCGGGCAATCTTGACCAGGCGGTGCACAACGCAAGCAACCGCGAGGCGCGCCAGGCCATGCTGCTCGGCGCGTGCCTGGCCGGCCAGGCGTTTGCCAACGCGCCGGTGGCGGCGGTGCATGCGCTGGCCTATCCGCTGGGCGGGCATTTTCATATCCCCCACGGGCTGTCCAATGCCCTGGTGCTGCCCCACGTGCTGCGCTTCAACGCTGAAGCGGCGGCGCCCCTGTATGCCGAGCTGGCGCCGCTGCTGCTGGGTGAGCGCCTGCGCGCCGGCGATGTGCACAGCCTCACCGCGCAGTTGATCGATGAGCTGGCCGAACTGAGCCCGCGCTGCGGCCTGCCGAGCCGTTTGCGCGATGCCGGTGTGCCTGAGGGCAGTCTCGAACAACTGGCCCGCGATGCCATGCAACAGCAACGCCTGCTGGTCAACAACCCGCGCGAGGTCAGTGAAGCCGATGCCCTGGCGATTTATCGGGAGGCGTTCTGATGGAGCAGCCCGGGCGCGAGGCCTTTCGTCACTTCCAGCCGATCACCACGCGCTGGCACGACAACGACGTCTATGGCCACGTCAATAACGTCGTTTACTACAGCTTCTTCGACAGCGCGGTGAACAGCTACCTGATCGAGCACGGCGGGCTGGATATCCACCAGGGTGAAGTGATTGCCTTGGTGGTCAATTCCAGCTGCGATTATTTCGCCTCAGTTGCCTTTCCCGAGCGCATCGAGGTCGGCCTGGCGGTGAGCAAGCTGGGCAACAGCTCGGTGCACTACCGCCTGGGCATCTTCAAGGCCGGGCAGCAGCAGGCCAGTGCAGTGGGGCGCTTTGTTCACGTATTTGTCGAGCGCGCCAGCAACCGTCCGCTAACCATCCCTGAACCCCTGCGGGCGGCATTGGGCCGTTTGCGTTGTGACTGACTGGAGTACATCACCATGCAAGACGCCGTAATTGTCTCAACCGCGCGCACGCCGATAGCCAAGGCTTTTCGCGGCGCCTTCAATGACTTCAAGGCACCGTCGATGAGCGCCGTGGCCATTCGCGCAGCGGTCGAACGCGCCGCCATCGAACCCGGCGAAATCGACGACCTGGTGCTGGGTACCGCCATGCAAAGCGGCACTGCCTCGACCAACCTGGCGCGCCTGTCGGCGCTGGCGGCCGGCTTGCCGCTGTCGGTCAGCGGCCAGACCATCGACCGCCAGTGCGCCTCGGGGCTGATGGCGATTTCGATTGCCGCCAAACAGATCATGGTCGACGGCATGCAGGTGGCGATCGGCGCCGGCCAGGAGCAGATCAGCCTGGTGCAGAACGCCCATATGCAGGCCGCAGCGGCCGAGCAGGACGCCAATGTGGTGCGCATGGCCGAGCATGCCTACATGCCCATGCTGCTCACTGCCGAGATCGTCGCCAAGCGCTACGGCATCAGCCGCGAAGCCCAGGATGCCTATAGCCTGCAATCCCAGCAGCGCACGGCAGCAGCCCAGGCAGCGGGGCTGTTTGCCGATGAGGTCGTGCCGGTCAGCGTGCGCAAGAAAGTCGTCGACAAGCTCAGCGGGGCGATCAGCTACCAGGACGTGCAGCTGACCCAGGATGAAGGCAACCGCCCGCAAACCACCTTGGCGGGCCTGCAAAACCTGGCGCCGGTGCGCGAAGGCGGCTGCATCACCGCCGGCAACGCCAGCCAGTTGTCTGACGGCGCCAGTGCCAGCGTGCTGATGAGTGGGGCGCTGGCGGCGCGTAGCGGGGTCAGGCCGCTGGGCCTGTATCGCGGTATCGCCGTGGCCGGCCTGGCCCCCGAGGAGATGGGCATCGGCCCGGTGCTGGCGATCCCCAAGTTGCTGCGTCAGCACGGTTTGCGCGTCGATGACATCGGCCTGTGGGAAATCAACGAAGCCTTTGCCTGCCAGGTGCTGTATTGCGCGCAAACCCTGGGCATCGACCCGGCGCGGCTCAACGTCAATGGTGGCGCCATCGCCATCGGCCACCCCTACGGCATGAGTGGCGCGCGCATGGTCGGCCATGCCTTGCTCGAAGGCCGGCGCCGTGGCGTCAAGTACGTGGTGGTGAGCATGTGCGTGGGCGGCGGCATGGGCGCCGCCGGCTTGTTCGAAGTGCTCTGAAACCCTCAGCGCCCGCGATAGGCCCCGGGCGCGCAGGCGAACCAGCGCAGGCAGGCGCGGTGAAAACTCTGCACGTCGCTGTAGCCGAGCTGGTCGGCGATCTGCACCAACTCAAGCTCACTGCCGTGCAGCAGGTCTTCGGCGCGGTAGCGGCGGTATTCGTCCAATAGCTCGGTATAACTCCAGCCCAGTGCTTTCAGGCGCCGGGCCGCGGTGCGTTCGAGCAGGTGCTGGTGGCTGCAGAATGTCGGCCAGCGCTCGCTGTCGGCAAGGCTCACGGCCAGGTGGTCGCTGGCCAGTTCCAGCAGGGTCGGCTGGCTGTTGCGCTGGGTTTGTTGCAGCAGCTCCACCAGCAACTGTTCCAGTGCCTGGTTGCCCGGCGTCAGCGCCTGTTCGAACACCCCTGGGTCAAGGCCGATGCCATGTTCGGCGTGGCCCCAGCTCACCGCCGTGCGCCAGGCGTGCGGATGCACGCGGGTGTCGGCCGGCGCCGGGTGGGCCAGCTCGATGGCGATGATCGGGTCCTGCTCCAGGCCGCTGGCCAGCAGTTTGCGGCGCAGTAGGCTGCACAGGCTGGTGAGCATGTAATCGGTGATCGGTGCTGTGGCCTTGAGGCTGCCGCAGTCCTGCAGGCGCAGGCTGACCTGGCCATTTTTACGCTCGATGCGGGCACGGAAATGGCCGTTGAAAAACGGAAAGTACTCGACAAAGTAGGCGCAGGCGCTGTCCAGCGAGGCGGCGACATCGAACAGGTAGGTCAGGCCGTTGGTGGCGGTGGAAACAAAACGCCGGCCGGCGGCCAGGCCGATAAAGGGGTCGTGGCTTTCGCTCAGGGCCAGGGTCCAGAAGCGCCGCGACAGCAGCAACGGCACGCGCAGGAACGGCGTGCGCAACTCGAACAGGCTACGGCGAAACACTGCCTCGATCAGCGTTTGGCTCACCCCGCGTTGCTGCAGTTCCTCGATGGCTGGCAGCAGGGTCGGGGCGTAGAAGGCATTGGGCGGCACGGGCTTCATGAGCGGCTCACCAGCAATTGTTGATCGACACTGAGGATAGCCGCGATCATCGCCTGCGCCGCGGGTGTCAGGCTGTCGCCGGCGCGGCTGACGATGCCGTACTGCAGCTGCAGGTCAGGGTCGTTGGCATCCACATCGACGAAGCTCAGCAGCTGGATCTCACCGGCCTCGACCCGTTCGTGCAGGGCTTCGGCGGTGGCCAGGCCAATGGCGTCCGAGCGCATCACCACGCGGCGAATGGCATCGAACTGCGCACATTCGACGCTGGTGACAAAGTCTTGGGTACCCTGGGCGCGGGCGAGGATCTTGCGGATCATCGGCGGGATGCGCGTGCCGGCGATCGGGTAGTCGAGCAGGGCCCTGAGGGTGAGCCCGGCGCGCGCGGCCAGCGGGTGCCCGGCCCGGCAGAAAAACCGCCCGCGCCGTGGCCGTAGCGCCTGCACCTGGTAGCGCGGGTCGTCCTTGAAGTAGCGCGAGTCGGCCACCAGGAACTCGATCTGCTGCTCCTTGAGCCAGCTGCCCAGTTGCTCCCAGTCGCCCTGGTGAAAGCGCGCGCGCACCAGCGGGTGGTCGTGAATGAACTGCGCCAGCGCCTCGGGCACCAGCAACTGGGCCGGGTAGGGGCCGCTGCCGAAGCTCAGCTCGCCGCCTTCCAGGCCGTTGTATTGCAGCAGCTCGTTGTGCAGGCTCTGGCTGCTGGCCAGCAGGCGCCGCGCGTGTTGCAGCACCAGTTGGCCCTGACCGGTCAGGCGAAATTCACGGCTGCCACGCTCGACCAGGGCGCAATCCAGATCGCGTTCCAAGGTCTGGATGCTGCGGCTGAAGGCCGGCTGGCTAAGGTTGACGGCATCGGCAGCGCGCACGAACCCGCGATAATCGGCCAGGGCCACGAAGTGGCGAAGTTGTCGAAGGTCCATCATGCGCCCCTTGCATGTTACGGATACTTTTTATGCATTTGATCGATAGTGTAGCCGCTGGCATAACTCAGGGCCTGATCATTTTGCGTGACCTGCCATGCTTGCTTCGCCCTATGTCTGCGCCGCCTTGACCCGCACCCTGGTCGCTCATGCCCAGGGCTGCGGGCTGCCTGTGAACCTGCTGTTGCAACGGGCCGGCATGGAGCCTGCGCAGTTGCACGGGCAAAGCCGGATAGGGGCGGCGCAGGTCGAGCAGCTGTTGCGCGAATGCGAGGCCGCTGGCGCCGGTCATGAGTTCGGGTGCGAGCTGGTCCCGGGCATGGCCACCCATTCGCTGCAGGGGTTGAACATCCTGCTCGACTCGGCCGCCACCGTCGGCGACAGCCTTGAGTGTTTTATCCGCTACCTGCCACTGGTGACCAACTGCCTGCTGGTCAGCCTGGAGGCGTCGAGCCTGCACCTGCGCCGCTATCAGCAGCAACCCCATCACTACATGCTCGACGCCGTGGTACTGAGCCTGGTGCGCAACATCGCCCGACGCGCCGGGCGCACGCCGGCGCAGGTGTTCACTCAGGTCAGCGTGCTAGCGCAGCAGGCGGCAGGACGCTGGTTGCAGGGCTGGGGCGTGGCGGTGGTCAGTGGCCCATGGTTGAGCCTGCAACTGGCGCCGGGCGCGCTCGAACTGGCGTTGCCCGGTGCCAATGCTTTTCTGCACCAGGGCATGCTGCGCCAGTGGCAAGGCGCGGGCCTGGCCGAGGTACGCGAAGACAGCCTGCACCTGGCTCGCCACTGGCTGGCGGCGGGCGACCAGCCCATCGAGCGAATTGCCGAACGCCTCGGCTACCGCCAGCCGAGCAATTTCATCCGGGCCTTTCGCAAGCAGTTCGGGGTCACGCCCAAGCAGTTTCGCCTGAGCGGATTGCAACCGGCCTAGGGGCATTTTTCGCAACGCCTTGATGATCGTTTTTTGTCGTGCGCCGCTTGCGTGTGGCGGCGGGCGCTTGGGCATCTTGATCGGGCTTGATCCCTATTGGAGCTCGATAATGACAACAACAAGCTCAACCCCATCACCTTTGCTGCTGACCTTGTTGGCGGCCTGCGCAGTACCGGCACAGGCCGCCAGTTTCGACATCAATGAAGACTGGAGTTTCACCACCCGCAGCACCTTGAGCCTGGGCAGCAGCTGGTCGACCCAGAGCCCCGACCGCCACCTGATGACCCGCGCCAATGCCCTGCAGGCCCAGGGCGTGAACGCCGATGGCACGGGCGTGAGTGCCGACGATAACCGCCTGAACTTCAAGAAGGGCGACCCGATCTCGCAAACCTTCAAGGGCCTGACCGATTTCAGCCTCGACGGCCAGGGCCAGGGCGCCTTTGTGCGCCTGAAGTACTGGTACGACCATGCCTATGAAACCGGCGACGGCCGCTTCAAGGATTTCGACGACAGCGGCTGGGATGACCTGGCCAGGTTCCAGGGCCTGGAAGTGCTCGACGCCTACCTGTGGAAAGACTTCGAGCTGGCCGGTCATCCGCTGAGTTTCAAGCTTGGCAAGCAGGTGCTGTCGTGGGGTGAGGCGCTGCTGATCCAGAACGGTATCAACGTCATCAACCCGCTGGACATCACCGCCTTCAACCGCCCCGGGGTCGAGATCAAGGAAGGCCAGCTGCCGGTGGAGATGCTCTCGTTCAGCTTCGGCGTATCTGACACTCTCAACCTTGAAGGTTTCTACCAGTACAACTGGCGCCCCAGCGTGCTCGATGGCTGCGGCACCTTCTTTGCCGGCAGCGATGTCATCCAGCCGGGCTGCGGGCCGCTGTACCTGGGCCAGGCGCTCACTGACCAGCAGATGCAGGCCAGCGGCCTGTACGCCAGTGCGCGTGGCAACGAGTCGCCGTCCGACAACGGCCAGTTCGGTTTTGCCCTGCGCCAGATGCTGCCGGCGCTCAATGATGCCGAGGCGGCGCTGTACTTCATCAACTACCACTCGCGCCTGCCGTACCTGACCCTCGATGCGCGCAACACCGCGCTGCCAGGGAATTTTCCCGGGGGCGGGCAGGGGCCTTCGTACGCTGCGGCCTTCCCCGAGAACATCCGCCTGTACGGGCTGAGCATCAACGGCGTCGAGCCCAACAGCGGCATATCGCTGGCGGCCGAGCTCAGTTATCGGCCGAACATGCCGCTGAGTTTCAACGCCCCGGATGTCACCACCGCGGTGGTCTCCGGAGCGGCCGGCAACTCGTGGGTGCAGTTGCCCGAGGGCTTCAACATCCGCGCTGGCGATCGCCTGGATGGCTGGGAACGCAAAGGCGTGTGGCAACTGACCAGCTCGGCGACCCAGGCCATCGACAACGTGCTCGGCGCCACCCGCCTGAGCCTGTTCGGTGAAGTCGGCGTGGTGCATATCGACGGCCTCGGTGACGAGCGCCTGGGCCGCAATGCCGCCTTTGGCCGCAGCGCGCCGCGCAACGGCAGCACCTGCAACAGCGTCGCCTCTGGAGTGACCAACCGCTACTGCACCGACAAGGGCTTTGCCACCGACTGGTCCTGGGGCTATCGCCTGCGCGCCAGCCTTGAATACAGCGATGTGTTGCCCGGCGTGAACCTGATTCCGGCGGTCAACTGGCGCCATGACGTCGAGGGTTATTCCTACGACCCGCTCGGGCCGTTCCAGGAAGGCCAGCAGGCCCTGGGCCTGAGTCTTACTGCCAACTACCTCAACGATTACAGCGTGGAGCTGGCTTACAACAGCTTCTTCGGTTCCAACCACTACAGCACCCTTGATGACCGTGATTTTGCCTCGGTCAGCTTCAAGGTCGATTTCTAAGGAGAACAATAAAAATGCGTATCCATCCCCTGTTGTTGGCCCTGACCTGCGTCAGCGCCCTGGCCCAGGCCAAGAGCACAGACCTCGGCCCGTTGGACAAGACCCTCACACCCATGGGCTCGGAGCGCGCCGGCAATGCCGACGGCAGCATCCCGGCCTGGACCGGCGGCCTCGACAAAACCGCCGGCAGCCTCGATGGCAACGGCGGCTACAGTGACCCGTTCGCCAGTGAAAAGCCGCTGTTCACCATCACCGCGCAAAACCTCGGGCAGTACCAGAGTGCGCTCAGCCCCGGCCAGATAGCGATGTTCAAGCGCTACCCGGGCAGCTACCAGATGCCGGTGTACCCGACCCATCGCAGTGCGCGCTTGCCCGCTGCGATACTTGCCGACAGCCGCAGCAACGCCAGCAAGACCACTCTCGCCGATGGCGGCAACGGCCTGCACGACTACACACGCGGTATTCCATTCCTGCTGCCGACCGAAGGCATGGAGGTGATGTGGAACCACATGACCCGCTGGCGTGGTGGCAGCTTTGAGCGCTTCAGCAGTATTGCCCTGGTGCGTGAGAACGGTGCGGTCAGCTATATCCGCGCGCAGTCGCTGGTAAGTTTTGCCCAAGCGGTCACCGGCCTTGAACCCAACGCCAATGTGCTGTTCATGTTCAAGAGCCGGGTGCTGGAGCCGGCGCGCCTGGCCGGCGAGACCGTGCTGGTGCACGAACCGCTCGACCAGGTCGTCGAGCCGCGTGCGGCCTGGCAATACCTGCCGGCGCAACGGCGAGTGCGACGGGCGCCGATGCTGGCTTATGACAACAGCGCGCGCTACAGCAACGGCCTGATCACCGCCGACAATATCGATGGCTTCAATGGCGCGCCGGACCGCTTTGACTGGAAGCTGATCGGCAAGCAGGAGTTGTACATTCCCTACAACAGCTATCGTCTGGGCAGCCGCGCCGTGAAGCTTGATGAACTGGTCAAGCCCAACCACATCAACCCGGCCTATACCCGCTATGAAAAGCATCGGGTCTGGGTGGTCGAAGCCTCGCTCAAGCCCGGTGCCCGGCATATCTACAGCAAGCGCAGGTTTTATCTGGACGAAGACAGCTGGCAGATCGCCCAGGTGGATCAGTACGACAGCCGCGGCGAGTTGTGGCGCAGCTCGGAGCTGCATGCGATCCAGCACTATGATCACGACTTTACCTACAACGTGCTGGAGACTTCGTACGACCTGATCTCCGGGCGTTATTACGCCGGTGGCTTGAGCAACGAAGAGAAGGCGCCGATGCGCGTAGGGTTTACTGCCAGGACTGACGATTACACCCCTTCGCAATTGCGTCGCTGGGCCAAGTAGCACACGAGCCCTGCGGGCTCGATCGCCGGCAGGCCGGCTTCCACAGGTGCGGTGTACTCAGACCTGTGGTAGCTGGCTTGCCAGCGATGAGGGCCCTCAAGGCGTAACGATATTGAACTGCGGGCTGAAGCTGTCGAGGGTGCCCAGCAGTTCGGCGATTTTCTTGCCGTTGCCTTCGACCTTGATCAGGCCTTTTTGCATCGCCGTCGGGAAGTCCAGTTGCTTGAGGCTGATCTGTTCAAGGGTCGCCTTGTTCATGCTCAAGCTGGCATCGGCCTTGGGGTTCAGGCCCGCGCGGTGGGTCAGCACGCCATTGCGCAAGGTCAGGTTGTAGGCCTGGTCCGGGTCGGTAAAGCTCCAGTTCAGGTTCAGGTCATGGCCCACCGCCTTGTCGACATCGACGCGCACCGCCATGTAGTCGAAGAACATGTCCGCGGTCAGCGCCCGCACCATGTCCACCGACACCGAACTGCCCGCCTGGCTCGGCGGGCCATCGCGCAGTTCCATGGCTCCGGTCAGGTACATGTTGCGCCAGGTGGCGTTCTCGCTCTGGTAACCGAGCTGTTCCAGCGCTTGCGCCTGAGCGCTGCGCGCCTGGGCGTTGTCGGGCTCGGCAAACAGCAGCTGGTTGCCCAGTTGCACCGCCCAGCGGTACTCGCCCTTGTCCATCGCCGCATGCACCTTGGCCAGCACCGCCTCGCCGCCGCCCATGGCCTGGACATAGTGCCGGGCGCTCTCGACCGGCGGCAGCGGGTTGAGGTTGGCCGGGTTGCCGTCGTAAAAGCCCATGTAGCGCTGGTACACCGCCCGCGCGTTGAAGCTCAGCGAGCCGTAGTAGCCACGGGCGTACCACTTGTTCGCCAGCTCCCCGGGCAGGGTCTGCATGTTCTGCGCGATTTCCATCGGCGTCAGGCCCTGGTTGAGCAAGTGCAAGGTGCGGTCGTTGAGGAAGGCATACATGTCGCGCTGGTCGGCGATCAGCGTACGCACTTGCTCTGCGCCCCAGGTCGGCCAGTTGTGCTGGCCGAACAGCACCTCGGTCTTGTCGCCGTAACGGCTCAGGCTGGCGTCCAGGTACTGCGACCAGGCCTTGGCGTCACGTACCTGGGCGCCGCGCGGGGTGAGAATGTTGTGCAGGGTCTGCACCGCGTTTTCGGCAATGCCCAGGGCCTTGAACTGCGGCAGGTACAGGTTCATTTCCGCTGGCGCTTCGGTGCCCGGGGTCAGCTGGAACTCAAGTTCAATACCGGCCACGGTGCGGGTCTCGTAGGGCTTGCTGATCAGCTCGGTGGGTTCGATCAGGGTGATGGTGCCACCGGTGGTCAAGCCCTTGCCGATCCCGGTGTCGACCTGGCCCTGGGGCCCGCGCGGCAGGTACAGGCCGAACTGGTACTGGGCGCGCCGGCTCATGGCGTTGCCGGCATAGACGTTCTCGCTCATCACGTGTTCCATGAAGCCGCTGGGGGCGAACACCTTGACCTTGCCGGCCTTGACGTCGGCCTCGTCGATGACCCCGCGCACGCCGCCAAAATGGTCGGTGTGGCTGTGGCTGTAGATCACCGCCACCACCGGTTTTTGCGGGCGGTTCTGGTAGTACAGCTGCAGCGCGGCGCGGGCGGTTTCGGCGGTGGTCAGCGGGTCGATGATGATCAGCCCGTCGTCGCCTTCGATGATCGTCATGTTGGCCAGGTCCAGGCCGCGCACCTGGTACAAACGTGGCGCGACCTCGAACAAGCCGGCATGGGCGTTGAGCTGTGCCAGGCGCCAGAGGCTGGGGTTGACGCTGTCGGGGCTGTCTTGGGCGGCGAGAAATTTGTAGTCCTCAAGGCTCCATACCGGCTTGCCGGCGGCATCGCTGATCTTGCCGGTGAACGGCGCAACCAGGCCACGGGTAGCGGCCTGGTAATCGGCGCGGTCGGCAAACGGCAGTTGGCTCAGCACAGCGGCATTGCTGCTGCGCGTCGGTTCGCTGGCGCTGGCCGGGGCCTGGGCGGCGTGCAGGGGCTGGCTCAGGCACCACGCTGTGATCAGGCAGGCCAGGCGGGTACGTGGGTGCAGGGTTGGGAAGGGCATGGCAACTCCATTTTTTGTCGTTATGGCACACCCTTTCGAGCCTAAGGCTCGGGTGCGGGCCGCCAACAAGCCGCGGACGACAAAAACCATGCAGGGCGCTGTTCAGGGCGCTGAGCCACCCTGGCGCTCGGCCACCGCGCGCAAGGTGCGCAAGGACACGCTGGGGGCATCGAGGACGAACTGGTTGGCCAGCCACGAGGGAATGTCGCCGGCCGGATCGGCCTGCAGTTGGTAGGTCACTTCGGTGAGTTGCTCGCCCTTGGGCACGAAGGTCCACAGGCCCTGGAGCTGGCGCACGCGGATCTGCCCCGGCACATGCTTGACCATGCCCGGCACGGCCTTGATGCGCCGTACCAGGCTGCCGTCGTCGCGGCGCTCGCTCTGCACCTGGATGACCATGTCGCGGGTGCTGGCCGGCCAGGGCAGGGCGGTGGTCAGGTAGACCCAGGTGCTGTCGCCCTCGACCTTGAGCAGGCGCATGTCGGCGCAGCCGTACAGCCATTTGCAGGCAACCCGCAGGTTTTCCTGCAGCTCGCTCAAGGTCGACACGCTGGCCTTGATCAACGCCACGCCGCGAAACTGCTGGTAGGGCGAACCCGGCACCTCGCTGAGGTACACCTGGATGCCGTCTTCATCCTGCGCCAGGTGCCACTGTTCAGTGGCGCTGGCGCCGCTGCTGAGGGCCAGCAACAGGCACAAGACAAGGCGAAGGCGCATGAACAGGCTCCAGCGGTTGGGCGACTGTTCAGAGCATAGTGCCTGGGATCAGATCCGGACGAGCCGGCCCTTGTGTTCGGCCTGCAAACGGTCACCGCGGCCGAACAGCTTGTGGCGCAAGGTTCCGTCTTCATATGCCGTGGGATAACGGCCACGGCGTTGCAGCTCGGGCACCACCTGCTCGACCACCGCGTGCAGGTCGTCGGGCACTACCGCATAGGTGAGGTTGAAACCGTCGATACCGGTGTGGTCGAGCCAGTCTTCCAGTTGATCGGCAATCTCTGACGCTGAACCGAGCAACACCGGGCCGCGGCCGCCGAGGCTGACGAACTCGGCCGCTTCGCGCACGGTCCAGCGCCGGTTCGGGTCGGCCTTGGTGAACACCGCCAGGGCAGTGCGGCCGGCGTCGTTGTCGATGTATTCGATCAACGCGTCGGGGTCGACCCCTGCGAAGTCGATGCCGGTCCAGCCCGACAGCAGGGTCAGCGCCGCCTCGACGTCCACGTACTGGCGGTACTCCTGCAGCCTGGCCTCGGCCGCCTGGCGACTGTCGGCGACGATCAGCAACGCCTGGGCGTAGATCAGCACGTCCTGTTCAGGCCGGCCGGCGTCGCGGGTGGCCTTGCGGATGCTTTTTACATAGCCGCTCAGCGCCGCCTGGGTCGGCGCGCTGATAAACACGCATTCGGCATGGTCGGCGGCAAAGCGCAGGCCGCGCGGCGAGGCGCCGGCCTGGAACAGCACCGGCGTGCGCTGCGGCGAAGGCTGGCTCAGGTGAATGCCGGGCACCTGGAAGTGCTCGCCCTGGTGGTTGATCGGGTGCACCCGGGCCGGGTCGAGGAACTGGCCGCTGGCGCGGTCCTGCACCACGGCATCGTCGTCCCAGCTTTTTTCCCAGAGCTTGTACAGCACCTGCAGGTATTCCTCGGCCAGCTCGTAGCGCTCGTCGTGGCCCAGTTGCCGCGCCAGGCCGAGGTTGCGTGCGGCGCTGTCGAGGTAACCGGTGACGATGTTCCAGCCCACCCGCCCGGCGCTCAGGTGATCGAGCGTGGACATGCGCCGGGCGAAGGGGTACGGGTGCTCGTAGGTCAGCGAAAAGGTGATGCCAAAGCCCAGGTGTTCGGTGACCCCGGCCATGGCCGGGACGATCAGCAGCGGGTCGTTGACCGGTACCTGCACGCCGCCGCGCAGGGCGCCGTCGGCGCTGCCCTGGTAGACGTCATAGATACCCAGCACATCGGCAATGAACAGCGCATCGAACAGCCCGCGTTCGAGCAGGCGGGCGAGGTCGGTCCAGTAACCCAGGCGATTGAAATCGACGCTGGTGTTGCGCGGATGGCGCCACAGCCCGGGGGACTGGTGGGTGGCGGCGTTCATGCTGAAGGCGTTGAAGCGGATGGTCTTGGACATGGTCTGTACTCAGGGCAGGACCGACACCGGGTAGACCGCATCGGCCACCTTCAGCGCTTTGGGGATCAGGCCCAGGCCCTGGAAGGTGTCGGCAAGCTTCTGCTGCTCGGCGGTGATTTTTGCGTCAATGGCCACGGCGTTGTAGTTGCGCCGCTCGCTGGCCACCTGCAGCACGTCGGCGCCGATACCCAGTTGCGGTGCCAGCAGGGCAGCGACTTCGTCGGGCTTCTGGTTGGCCCAGTTGCTGACCTTGGCCAGCTCGCTGAAGAAGGTCTTCAGCAGCGCGCGGTTGTCGTCGGCAAAGGCCGCCGAGGACAGGTAGAAGGTGCGGTTGTTGGACAGCCCGCTGCCGTCGCGCAGGTTCTTCAGGCCCGGTTGCTGTTCGGCGGCGGCGAGGAACGGGTCCCACAGGGTCACGGCCTGCACGCTGCCGGACTGCAGTGCGGCCACGGCGTCGGCGGCATTGTTGACGTAGGCCGGGGTGATGTCCTTGTAGCTCAGGCCGGCATCCTGCAGGGCCACGGCCAGCAGGTACTGGGCGTTCCAGCCGCGACCGGTGGCCACGCGCTGGCCCTTGAGGGCGGCGACGTTGGCGATGTGGTCCTGGTCGCGCACCACCAGGCCGATACCCTTGGGGTAGGGCTGCTCGGCAGCCAGGTACACCACCGGCTTGCCGGCAGCCTGGGCAAATACCGAGGGTGCATCGGCGGCATGGCCAAGGTCGATGGCGCCGGTGCTCAGCGCTTCAAGCAACTGCGGGCCGGCGGCGAATTCGTACCAGCTGACTTTCACCCCTTGTGGCTCCAGGGCTTTTTCCAGGGCGCCGCTGCCTTTGAGGATGTTGATGCTGTTGAACTTCTGGTAGCCGATGCGCAGGGTCTTGCTCGCTTCGGCATGGGCCAGCGGGGCGGGCAGGATCAGCGCCGCCAGGGCGGCAAACAGGCCGCCGGTGAGCAGGCGACGCAGAGGGGAATGGGGCGTGTGCGACATGGGCGGACTCCTGGGATTCAAGGGCAAGGCATGCCCGAAAATATAAGGAGCCCGCGCAGGCCCTTCAATTTGTTTATTCCAAATTGTTAGATTGTTTTGTTATTTTTATATCCTTTTATTTTATTGATTCAGAACTGCCACTGCACACCCAGGGAATAGCCAGCCTGATTACCCTCGCTATGGGCAAAGCGGCTGTTGACCTCGGCAAACACCCCCAACTGCTCGGTGAACATCAACTGCGCGCCCACTTGCGCGCGACCAAAGTCCTTGTCGACGCTGCCCATGTCCGCTACCCGCACACGGCCGTCGGCATTGCTGGTGAGGTCGATCTCGTCCAGGCGGCCATCGGCCAGTTCGCGTACCCAGCGCACGCTGGCGTAGGGTTGCAGGGCCATGTTCGCCCCCAGGCCGACGCTGCCATGCAGGCGCCAGCCGAGGCTGGCTTCGAGGGCGTCGTAGTTCTGCTTTTCGTAGCCCAGGGCAGTGCGCAGGGCCTGGTCTTCGTGGAAGTCATCGATGCGATAGTGCATGTAGTCCAGGCCCGCCACCGGGCCGGTCTTCAAGGCGCCGAAGCTGAAGTCGTAGCCGCCGTCGAGCCGCGCGCCCCAGAACCACGCCGAGGTGTCGCCGGACAGGCGCTGGTCGAGCAGCACCGGGCCGTTGCTGGCCTGGATGTACACCGAGCGCTTGGTATCAAAGCTTGTATGCCCGGCGCTAAGCTCGCCGGCCAGCCATTGCGGGCCGCCGTCGTTGAGCAGGGCAAACAGCCCGGCCTGCCAGGCGTCGCCTTCGATGCGCCCGCCGTGGTCGAGGGCGTCGCGGCTGCGCTGGAAGCTCAGGCTGGCACCGACAGTCAGGGCTTCATTGAGACGGTAATCGCCAACGCCATAAACGCCCACGCGTTTCGACTCGGGGTTGCCCGGCGCATCGAAACCGCTGTCTGGCGAAACTTCGCCTTCGACACCCACTTCACCATCAAAGCTGCCGACCGCCCGTGTGGCGTCCAGCAGGCTCAGCCAGCGGCGGTCATGCAGGCGGGTCAGGGCCTGGTGCTGGCGTTGCAACTGGTCCTCCATCTGCCGCGCCATGGCGCCGCCGGAGGCGGTGGAGGCGAGCAGGTCGGCGTTGGTCAGTTCCAGCACCAGGCGCGTCAGCAACCGCGAGAAGTCGCTCAGGCGCTGGTCGATGCGCTGCTGGCCGAAGGCGTTGGTCAGCACTTGCTGGTTGTCTTCAGCCGGGTCGTGCCAGGTCGAGCCGCCGGGGATCGCCGGGTTGTCGGTCTGCTCGTAGCCGTCCAGTTCACCCAGCTCCCAATTGGTGGCCTCGATGAACAGCACCGGCACGTTGAGGCTATTGAAGCTTTCGCCGTCGCTGCAGCAGCCGGTGCCGGCCGGGTATTCGGGGTTCAGGCCGGGGTTGGTGAACAGCGCGATGTTCATCTCCTGAGCGATGCGCAGCAACTGATCGCGGTAGGCGCCCAGGGCCGGGTTGGCGATGCTGTTGCTGGCGGCGTGGGCGTACATCTTGTCGCCAGTGATCAGGCTGTCGAGGTTGATCATGCCCAACAGGTTGGCGCGCTGGCTGTCGCTCAATGACGCGACATAGGCGCGCGAACCGCGCAGGCCTTCTTCTTCGGCACCAAAACCGACCACTTCCAGGCCGTTCTCCAGGGCCACGCCGCCCAGGTTGCGGGCGATCTCGGTGAGCACGGCGGCGCCCGAGGCGTTGTCGTCCAGGCCTTGCAAGGTAGGGCGGCCGAAGTAGGTGTCGTAGTGGGCGCCGAGCACCACGTAGGTGCTGTTCTGGCCCGCGGCGGAGGCGATGACGTTCTGCGAACTGCGGTTGCCGGCCCAGGTGAAGTCCTGGCGGCGGGTCTGGTAGCCGAAGCCCAGTTGCGTTTGCATCAGGGCGGTAGCACCTTCGAAACTGGCGGTACCGCGGTAACGTCCGGGGTAGTGGTTGATCAGACGGTCCAGGGTCTGCCCGGCATATTGCCCATATTCATAGGCGCTGGCGCCGGAGGACAACATTGCACAACCCAGGCTTACAGCGACTGCTAACGGTTTGAACACGGCACTTTTCCTTATGTGTCGTTACGAAAGGCGCATCATAGGATGCGTCGCCTCGCAGTAAGCAGGATGTGTACCGTTTTGTGACTGATGTAGGAAATTTATCCGGTTTTAGGCGTTTATCACTCCACGCAGCAACAGTTGCGTGAGGGTCTGCGCGCCCGCTTCCAGCTCGCTCTCGTTGATCTTGCCGACGCCCCCGGCCATCAGTTGCGAGCCGAAATTAGCGTAGGCCAAGGTGGTTGCCCACAGGCTGATCAGCAGGTGCTGCGGGTCGAGCGTCGCCAACTGGCCACGGGCAATCCACTGGCGCAGGCAATCGAGGCTGCGCTCGACCTCACCCTGCAGATGTTCGATATGGCTGCCAGGCAACTGCCGCGCGCCGTGCAGCAATTCAGCCGCCAGCACTTTTGCCGCCCAGGGCTGCTTGCGGATCAGCCGCAGGTTGGCGCGGATCATGCCGCCCAGGGCGGGGCCGGGTTCGCTGTCGGGCTGCAGCAGGGCGAAAGCCTGCAGGTAGGGCACGGCGACCATCTCCAGCACCTGCTGGTAGAGGTTCTGCTTGGAGCTGAAGTAGTAGTTGATATTGGCCTTGGGCAGCCCGCTCGAGCGCGCCACATCGCCAATGGTGGTGGCGGCGAAACCCTTGCAGGCAAAGCTTCTGGCCGCCTCGCGCAGGATCCGCGCACGGTTGCGCCGCCCGGTACTGTTGGGCTTGATCGGTGCCGGGCTGGCCGGCTCGTAGACCTCGAGGTGCGAAGGGTCAGGGGCGCCCGGGTAACTTGACTGGTCCATCTGCGGCCTGCTGATCGCGTACAATTTTCGTAATATACAAAATTATATAGCGATAGGCGCAGGCTTTCCCAGTCAGGCGACCGTGGCGAAAAAAATCGAGGGGGTTTTAGCTGCCCAGGGTCGCCAGCAACGCGGCGATCGCCACCTTGGCCACCTGCGCATCCTGCTCCGACCTGACCCCGGAAACACCCACCGCGCCGATCACCTGACCGTCCACCCGCAGCGGCACGCCGCCTTCGAGGGTGGCGTTGAGCACCGGCACCGAGAGAAAGGCCGTTCGCCCGCCGTTGATGATGTCTTCATAGACCTTGCTGTCCTTGCGCCCCAGAGCCGCGGTGCGGGCTTTTTCCTGGGCGATGTAGGCGCTGATCGGCGGGCAGCCGTCCAGGCGTTCGAGGGCCAGCGGGTGGCCGCCGTCATCGACCACGGCGATGCTTACCGGCCACTGGTTGGCCTGGGCTTCGGCGCGGGCGGCGGCAAGCAGTTGCGCGACTTCGTGTTGGGTCAGTACGGCCTTGCTGAGCATGGGGAGGGCTCCACGAGTGAGAGGCGAGCAGGATGCGTCATTACTACCGTAGACGTTGCCGGATGTTTCTTGTCACTGCCTGCGACAACAGGCCGCACCCCGTAATTACTGGGATACAGACGTACGGGGCGCTGCGCGCTGGAACCTGCGTCCGCCACCATGACAAAATGCGAAGGTTTCTCGACATGCCCTCTATCCAGGGGCTGGCACCTTCCCGAAAGGATGGTTACATGACTGAATTACTGACCCGGCGCCAGGTTGTTGCCGGGATCAGCCTGCTGGGCCTCGGCGCCCTTGCAGGTTGCGACCCCCGTTCCGGTGGCGCGCTGGACTTCAAGTACGGCAAGGACATGAGCAACAAGATCCTCGGCCGTTCGTTCAAGCTCAAGGATACCCAAGGCAACGTCCGTACCCTCTCGAGTTTCTGGGGTTCGATGCCGATGGTGTTCTTCGGTTTCACCCAGTGCCCGGCGGTGTGCCCGACCACCCTGGCGCGCGCGGTGCAGATCAAGAAGCTGATGGGCCGCGATGCAGGCTTTTTGCAGGTGGTGTTCATCAGCCTCGACCCCGAGCGCGATACCCCCGAGGTGCTCGACGCCTACGTCAAGGCCTTCGACCCCTCGTTCGTGGCGTTGTCCGGCACCCTCGAAGAAACCGCGGCCGCCGCCCGCGAGTTCGGTGTGTTCTACGAGAAGGTGCCAGCCGGCGATACCTATACCATCTCGCACACCTCGACCAGCTACGTCTTCGATTCCCGCGGCCAGCTGCGCCTGGGCCTGTCCCATTCGCTCAATGCAAAAGAGTGCGCAGAAGACCTGCTCACTGTCATGGAGGTGTGTTAATGCTTCGCAACCCTGTCAAACGTACCCTGGCCGCGCTGGCCCTGATCGGCCTGGCCCTGCCGGCCATGGCCGAAACCACTGTCAGCGACGCCTGGGCGCGTGCTACCGTGCCCAACCAGAAGTCCAGCGGTGCTTTCATGACCCTCACCGCCAGCACCGACAGCAAGCTGCTCAGCGTCGCTTCGCCGGTGGCCAGGACCGTGCAGGTACACCAGATGACCATGGAAAACGACGTGATGAAAATGGGCGAGGTCGACAGCCTGCCGCTGCCGGCCGGCAAGGCGGTGAGCCTTGACCCCAACGGTTATCACGTGATGCTCATGGACCTCAACCAGCAACTCAAGGAAGGCGAGCACGTGCCGCTGACTCTGGTGGTCGAGGATGCCAAGGGCGTCAAGCAGCGCATTGAAGTGAACGCGCCGGTGCGGGCGTTGAATGCGCAAGTCATGCAGGGGCATGATCATCAGCCTATGCAGCACTGATAGAGGGCTGCTGCGCAGCCCATCGCTGGCAAGCCAGTTCCACCGTTCGGTGGGTGCTGGCTTGACCCGCGACCGTTTCAGCGCCGCCGGCGCCTGCCGGTGACCATCGACAGCGGCAGGTTCTCCTTCAGCCGCCAGCTCTCGAACAGCGCCGCCGCAATGTGCAGGCACACCAGCGCCAACAGGGCATCGGCCATCAGCTCATGGATATCGCGCAGGCCGTCGTCGCCCCAGAAGTAGTAGATCTCTTCCATCATGAAGCCGCTGACGCCAAGGCCGGCCATCAGCAGCAACATCAGCACCATCACCAGCGCGCCCAACGGCGAATGGCCGAGGCGGTGGTAGTCTTGGCCGCTGAACAGGGCCTGCAAGTGCCACTTCAAGCGCGTGGGCGTTGGCCAGAAGTGCGCCCAGCGCGCCGCCGGGCTGCCGACAAAGCCCCAGACACTGCGCAGCAGTACGATCGTCAGGCCGTAATAGCCCAGCCAGCGGTGCCAGCCATCGCCTTCTTCGGTGAGAAAATAGCCGCCGACAAACACCACCACCAGCGACCAGTGGCACAGGCGCACCAGCGGGTCCCAGAGGCGCAGGCTATCGTCGCTCACCTCAGTCGATCTCTTCCTTGACCTTCTTGCCGGTGACCGGGTCGAAGTAGATCTCGACTTTTTTACCGTCTTTGTTCTTGCCGTAGATCTCGTAGCAATTGCCCTTGGTGACCTTGAACTCCTTGATCTCGTAGCCCTGCTTTTTCAGTTCTTCCTGAAAGTTGTTCTGGTCCTGCCATTGGTTCTTTTCGGCAGTGCTGCATTCGGTCTTGGCCAGGACGGCGGGGCTGATGACCAGCAGTGAGACAAGCAGAAGATGACGCATGACGAGTCCTCGGGTTGTCGAACAGGGGTGCCCGTTTGAGCTTATGCCAGGCTTGGCGACTTCGCTAGCGCCTCGTCCACCAGCTCGATCCAGTGCCGCACCGGGGTGCGCCCGGCGCCATCGAGGTGGGTCTGGCAGCCGATATTGGCGCTGACGATGACATCCGGCCGGCCGCTTTCCAGGGCATCGAGCTTGTTGTCGCGCAACTGCCTGGCCAGTTGCGGCTGGGTCAGCGAATAGGTGCCCGCCGAGCCGCAGCACAGATGGCCGTCGGGCACATTGCTGAGGTTGAAACCCAGGCGCTTGAGCAGGGCCTCGACGCTGCCGCCAAGCTTCTGCGCATGCTGCAGGCTGCACGGGCAATGCACCGCCAGCAGCTGGCCGCTGTGGCAGGCCAGTTTATCCAGCGGCTCGGCCGCGACGACCTCGACCAGGTCCCTGGCCAGTTCGCTGACCCGCCGGGCTTTGCTTGCGTACTGCGCATCGCCGTGCAGCAGCTTGGCGTAGTCCTTGACGAAGGCGCCGCAACCGCTGGCGGTTTGCACGATGGCTTCGGCGCCGGCCTCGATGGCCGGCCACCAGGCGTCGATGTTGTGCCGGGCACGTTCTAGGCCACGGGCTTGGGCATCGAGGTGATAGTCGACAGCGCCACAGCAGCCGGCCTGGGGCGTGGCGGTGACGCTGATGCCCAGGCGATCGAGCACCCGCGCCGTGGCGGCGTTGGTGTTGGGCGACAGGCCGGGTTGCACGCAGCCTTCAAGCAGCAACACCCGCCGCTCATGGTGCGCTTGCGGGCGCGCCTGGGCCACGGTCAGCGAGCGCGGTAGCTTGGCCTTGAGCGCTGCCGGCAGCAGGCTGTCGACGCTGCGCCCCAGTTGCACCAGGCGCTTGAAAGCCGCTGGGTGGCTGGCCAGGTTGCGCAGGCCGCTGCGCAAGGCCCGCTGCAGCGGCGGGCGGGCCACCGCCTGGTCAATCACGGCGCGGCCGATGTCCAGCAGGTTGTGGTAGTCGACCCCGGACGGGCAGGTGGTTTCACAGTTGCGGCACGACAGGCAGCGGTCCAGGTGCAGTTGGGTCTTGGCGCTGGCCGGCTGGCCTTCGAGCACCTGCTTGATCAGGTAGATGCGCCCGCGCGGGCCGTCCAGTTCGTCGCCGAGCAGCAGATAGGTCGGGCAGGTGGCGTTGCAGAAGCCGCAGTGCACGCAGCTGCGCAGGATGCGCTCGGCCTCTTCGGCGCGGGCCAGGCGTTTGGCGGCATCGCTCAGGGTGGTTTGCATGGCTCAGATCTCCGCGTACATCCGCCCGGGGTTGAAGATCCCTTGCGGGTCGAGGCGCTGCTTGAGTTGCTGGTGATAGCGCAGCAAGGCCGCGGGTAGCGGCTGGAACGGGCTGTCGCTGGCGCTGTAGCAGGTGGCATGGCCGCCCAGTCGGCTTGCAGCCGCGCGAATGGCCTCGGCCGGGGCCTCGGACTTGAGCCAGCGCTGGGCACCGGCCCAGTCCAGCAGTTGCTCGCCGGGCAGCTCCAGCAGCGGGCTGTGGTTGGGCAAGGATATGCGCCACAGCGGGCGCGGGTCGGCGAAAAACCCCAGGCGCTGGTGGTTCAGGTCTTGCCACCAGCAAGCCTTGAAGCGCTCGCCGCCGAGCCGGTCGCGGGCGGCCTTGACCGAACCTTCACCGCCTTCCAGGCGCAGACGCAACACCGTGCCGTCATGGCAGGCGGCGCTGATCGGCAGCGGTTGCTGGCCCCATTGCGCCAGTTTCAGCAGGGCTTGCTGCGGGTCGAGCTGCAGGGCGATGTGCGCGTCGCAGCGCGGCTTGGGCAGCACTTTGAGCGACACCTCGCTGATCAGCCCCAGGCAGCCGAAGCTGCTGGCCATCAGCCGCGACAGGTCGTAGCCGGCGACGTTCTTCATCACCTCGCCGCCAAAACGCAGGTGCAGGCCCAGGCCGCTGATCACCCGGGTGCCGAGCACGTAGTCGCGAACCGAGCCGGCCCAGGGCCGGCGCGGCCCCGACAGCCCGGCAGCGAGCATGCCGCCGAGGGTTGCGCCGTCGTCACTGTGCGGCGGCTCGCAGGGCAGCATCTGCCCGGCGGCCTCAAGCGTCGCTGCCAACTCGCTCAGCGGCGTGCCGGCGCGGGCGGTGATCACCAGCTCCGTCGGGTCGTAGTTGACGATGCCGCGGTGCTCGCGGGTATCGAGCTCGATCCCGGCTACCGGGCGGCCGAGATAAGCCTTGCTGGCGCCGCCTCGAATGCGCAAGGGCGTGCCCTCGGCGCGGGCCTGGTTGACCTGTTCGAGCAGCGCCTGGCTGGCATCGTTGTTGTGCGCCAGCATCAGAAGCGCTCCAGCTCGGGGAAGGGCAGTTGCCCGGCGTGTACATGCATGGCGCCAAACTCGGCGCAGCGCTGCAGGGTCGGGATGTTCTTGCCGGGGTTGAGCAAGCGATGGGGGTCGAAGGCCGCCTTGACTGCGTGAAACAGGGTCAGCTCGTCGCTGCTGAACTGCGCGCACATCTGGTTGATCTTCTCGCGGCCGACGCCATGCTCGCCGGTGATGCTGCCGCCGACACTCACGCACAGTTCGAGAATCTCGCCGCCAAAGGCTTCGGCGCGCTCCAGCTCGCCGGGCTGGTTGGCGTCGAAGAGGATCAGCGGGTGCATGTTGCCGTCGCCGGCATGAAAGACGTTGGCCACCCGCAGATCGTATTTATGCGATAGCACGGCGATGCGTTGCAGCACATGGGGCAACTCGCGGCGTGGGATGGTGCCGTCCATGCAGTAATAATCGGCTGAAATTCGCCCGACCGCCGGAAAGGCGTTCTTGCGCCCGGCCCAGAACTTCACCCGCTCCACCTCGTCACGGGCCTGGCGTACTTCGCTGGCACCGGCCTGTTCGAACAGGGTACGTACCCGCTCGCAATCGTCGTGCACATCGGCTTCGACGCCATCCAGTTCGCACAGCAGAATCGCCTCGGCGTCGACCGGGTAGCCGGCATGAATGAAGTCTTCAGCGGCGCGGATCGCCAGGTTGTCCATCATCTCCAGGCCACCGGGAATGATCCCGGCAGCGATGATGTCGCCAACCGCGCGCCCGGCTTTTTCCACCGAGTCGAAAGCCGCCAGCAGCACCTTGGCCACCTGCGGCCTGGGCAGCAGCTTGACCGTTACTTCGGTGATGATCCCGAGCATGCCTTCGGAACCGGTGAACAGCGCCAGCAGGTCAAAGCCCGGGGCATCGAGGCTGTCGGCACCGAGGGTCAGGCATTCGCCTTCAACGGTAAGGATCTCGACCTTGAGCAGGTTGTGCACGGTCAGGCCATATTTCAGGCAGTGCACGCCGCCGGCATTTTCGGCGACGTTGCCACCGATCGAGCAGGCGATCTGCGACGACGGGTCGGGTGCGTAGTACAGCTCATAAGGCGCGGCGGCCTGGGAGATCGCCAGGTTGCGCACCCCCGGCTGCACCCGCGCGGTGCGCGCGGCGGGGTCAATGGCGAGGATCTTGTTGAAGCGCGCCATCACCAGCAGCACGCCTTTTTCCAGGGGCAGGGCGCCGCCCGACAGGCCAGTGCCGGCGCCACGGGCGACCACCGGCACCTTGCGGGCAAAACACAGCCTGAGGATGCCTTGCACCTGCTCGAGGGTATGCGGCAGCAACACCAGCAGCGGCAGTGTGCGGTAGGCCGAGAGGCCATCGCATTCGTAGGGCTTGAGGTCTTCCTCGGCGTGGAGGATATCGAGATCGGGCAGTTGTGCCTGCAAGGCCTGCAGCAGCGCCTGCTTGTCGACGGCGGGCAGGGCACCATCGACGTTTTCGTCGTAAAGGATATTCATTGACAGCCAGTCACCGGAATGTGCCAGAAGTTGCTGGAAATCGTAGACGATAAACAGCACCTGGCACTGGCGACCCAGGCTCTTGGGCGATTGACCTCACGCGTGTCGCGCACCCGCCACCCGCCTTTGCGGGCTAGCGGAAACGCGGCAGCGGGCGTTCGACGCTCAGCGAAGTGAGGGTTTTTCTGACCAGCTGATCATCGGCTTCGACGGCCTTGAGGGTGTCGCGGATCTTGCCGGCCACCGGCACATCGCCCTGGCGGTCGATCCAGTCGGCAATCTCCTTGCACGCCGAAGCGAGCCGGGCCTGGCGTTGGTTGATCAGGTTAAGGGCTGTGGTGATCTCTTTATCGGACATGAGGGAATCCTCCATCTGCGCGAATAAAGTGTAGCAGCGCAGAAAAATCCTGCGCTGGGCCCTCAGCCAGCCAGGCGCTCGCGCACGCGCATCAGCGCATAACCGAGCAGGTTCAGCCCTTGCCACTGGCGTGGATCGGCCGCTTGCGCGGCCTTGGCGTCCAGGCCGATGCCCCAGATGCTGTCCACCGGGCTGGCCTCGACCAGCACCTGGCCGGCGGTAGAGAGTAGAAATGTGCGCAGCCCCGGGTTCTGTTCGAACTTGAGCAGGTTGGCCTGCTCGACGATCGCCGAGCGCTCGGCCACCCAGGCGGCGTCATCGTAGCCGGCGACTTCGCGGCCCAGCTTCTTGGCCTCGGCCGGCGTGCGCGCGGCGAGAATTTTCGCCAACGTTGCCTGGTCGTCGAACAGCCGCGCCTTGCCGGCCATCATGTAGTGCTCGGCGCTGGGGTAGTGGAGGCCTTGCTCTTTGAAGCCGGCCTCGAACCACTGGCTGAAGCAGCTTTTGTCCGGCTTGCCCTCGACCTTTTGCCGGTGGCCCCAGAAGTACAGGTACTGCGGCGCCAGGCCCTGGTCGATAGCGGCGATCAGGCTGTCATTGTCGAGGATGTTGGCCAAAGCCTGGGAGGGTTGCGACATAGCGGGGAGTCTTCCATGAACGAATCGGGCCATGGTACTCCACGCCTGCGCGGTTGTGACAGCTTCGGTGCTGACGTACTATCCTTGCCAGCAAGCGATACCCCGCATACTTATAAATCTTTCCTCAGCGCACACGCTTCACTCAGGCCCGACCGGCATGAGTGTCTGGCGCTGGGCGCGTTTTCGTTCCCGGCAACCGCAAACGACTCGGAGCAAGGCTTTACTCATGAATACATCCGTGGATGCGCGAACCGGCAGTTGGCTGAGTGTCATCGCCCTGGCCCTGGCGGCCTTCATTTTCAACACCACTGAATTCGTCCCGGTGGCGCTGCTCAGCGACATCGGCCGCAGCTTCGACATGTCCACCGCCCAGGTCGGCCTGATGCTGACCATCTATGCCTGGGTGGTGGCCCTGGCCTCGCTGCCGATGATGCTGCTGACCCGCAATATCGAGCGGCGCAAGTTGCTGATCATCGTCTTTGCCTTGTTCATCCTCAGCCATTTGCTTTCGGGGGTGGCGCAGAGCTTTGGCATGCTGCTGGTCAGCCGTATCGGCATCGCCCTGGCCCATGCGGTGTTCTGGGCCATTACTGCCTCGCTGGCAGTGCGCGTAGCGCCGCCGGGGCAACAGGCCAAGGCCCTGGGGCTGCTGGCAACCGGTACCACCCTGGCGATGGTCATGGGCATTCCGCTGGGGCGGGTGGTGGGCGAGGCCCTGGGCTGGCGCACCACCTTCCTGGCGATTGCCGGGGTGGCTTTGGCAACCTTGTTGTGCCTGGTCAAATCGCTGCCGCTGCTGCCGAGCCAGAACTCCGGCTCGTTGCGCAGCGTACCGGTGCTGTTCAAGCGCCCGGCGCTGGTCACCGTGTATGTGCTGGTGGCGCTGGTGATTGCCGCGCAGTTCACTGCCTACAGTTACATCGAGCCGTTTGCCCTGAACGTCGCGCAGATCGGCGGCGAACTGACCACCGTGCTGCTGTTGCTGTTTGGCGGCGCCGGGGTGTTCGGCTCGGTGCTGTTCAGCCGCTACAGCGAGCGATTCCCGCAGGGCTTTTTGATCGGTGCGATCGCCATGCTGGCGACCTGTCTGCTGCTGTTGCTGCCGTTGGCCGCCGACTTCCGCCTGCTGGGCACCTTGAGCGTGTTCTGGGGCGTGTCGATCATGTGCTTCAGCCTGGCGTTGCAGTCCAAGGTGCTGATCCTCGCCTCGGACGCCACCGACGTGGCCATGGCCATGTTCTCTGGCATCTACAACATCGGCATTGGTGCCGGGGCGCTGATCGGCAGCCTGGTCAGCGTGCACATGGGCCTGGGCAATATTGGCTATGTCGGCGGATCACTGGCCCTGGCGGGGTTGCTGTTGTGCGGGGTGACGACCTACAGGTTTGCCCGCGCCTAGGGGCTGCGTTGCAGCCCATCGCCGGCAAGCCAGCTCCCACACGGACTGCGCAAAACCTGCGGGAGCGGCGGTGCGGCGACCCGACTTGCCCCGCGATCAATCGCGAATCTTCAGCAGCCCATCGCAGCCCAGGCAACGCACCTTCTTCAGCTTGCGCACTTCGCTGAAGCCGACCCGGCGGGACAGCGCGGTGCCGACCTCATCCTTGTACAAGTGCATCATCGCTGCGTTGCACAGTGGGCAGCGCACCAGCATCGACAACGGAAAGGTCAGGCAGCCAAGGCCCAGAACCACCAGGATAATGGTGGTGCCCAGGCTTTTCGGCATCCAGTCGAACAGGGTCAGCACCATCAGCGGCGCGCCGATATAGATGATGAAGTCATTGATGTAGATATTCAGAAACGCCACGCGGCGGTAGTCGAGCTGGGGCATTTCAGTTCATCGAGTCATAGGGCAGCAGGGCGGTGTCGACCACCATGTCCGCCGGCAGGGTGACAATCGCAGCCACCGGGCAGACGATGGTCACCCAGCAGAAGATCGTTGAATAACCTTCGTAGCCGCTGGCGCCAATCGTGGTCAGCAACTGGACGTTGGCCTGGGTGCCTTTGTAGTAGTCGCCGCTGCCGTAGCTGTTGGAGCCGCGCGCAAGAAAAGTGCCGCAACTGGCCAGGAACAGGGTCGAGGCCAGGAGCAAAGAAGTGAGGATTCTGATGATGCCATTCCTTAGCAGATAGAGAGGCGAAACCTGCGCGCATTCTCGCACAACAGCGCTAGTATCCGCGCATCCCGCGTGCACTGAAGTACTCTTCGAGCACCTCTGGCCCGGCGCCGACCTGGGCCAGCGCGACGTAGCTGTCCGGGCGCAGCAGGTACACGCCGTCCCGCTGCAAGCCGGCCGCCTCGTGGGCGTCGCACCATTCGAACACTTCCAGCGGCATGCCGCGCTCGCTGCACCAGGCCACCAGGCTGCCGCTGGCCGCACCATACACCTGAACCTGCCAGCGCATCCGCGCCAGCCCGGCAAAGTTGTCGTGGGCGCCGTCGCTGACCCACGGCAGGCGCTCGCCACCGTGTACCTGGCCGGCGCTGCCGACGCTCAGGGGCATGTCGCGGTAGTTCAGGGTGATTTGCGAAACGGTGCGGAACAAAAACGTCCGCGCAGCTTTGAGCGCCGCCACCCGCGGCAGCAGCACGGGGGCCAGGCGGGTGCGCAGCAGGGCGGCCAGGCGGCCGTCGGCGGTGATGAAGTTGAACACCTGGTCGGTGGTCGCCACCAGCCGCTGGGCAAAAGCACTGCGCTCGATTTCGTAGGTTCCGAGCAGGGCCTCGGTGGCGCTGCCTTGCAACACCGCCGCCAGTTTCCACGCCAGGTTGATGGCATCGCCGATGCCGGTGTTCATGCCCTGGCCACCGGCCGGGCTGTGTACGTGGGCGGCGTCGCCAAGCAGGAAGGCGCGCTGGTGGCCAAACTGCTCGGCCACCCGGTGGTGCACGCGGTAGGTAGAGAACCAGTTGACCTGATGGATCTCGACCTTCAGGTGCTCCATGGCGCGCTGGCTGACATCCTCGAAACGCAGGTCGCGGGGGTATTCGGCACGCGCGTCGCGCACCGTGCCGATCAACCGCGCGCGGCCGCTGCCGGCCAGTGGGAATACGGCGAGAAAGTCGGCCTCGTCGAGGTCGACGTGCAGCTCGCCATTGAACGCCGGCCCCGCGCCATCGACATCGGCGACATAAAACACCTGCTCGTAAGTGCCGCCGGGAAAGCCGATGCCCAGGACCTTGCGCACCGTCGAGCGGGCGCCGTCGCAACCGGCGATGTAATCGGCTTGGCAGACTTCCTCGACGCCGTCGGCATGGCGCAGGCGGGCGGTGACGCCTTCGGCGTCCTGGCTGAAGCCAAGCAGCTCGGTTTGCCGTTCGACGGCCACCGCAAAGCGCTGCAGGCGCTCGATCAGCAGTTGCTCGTGCTGGTCCTGCGGGTAGATATGCAGGAACGGGTAGGGCGTAAGTTCGGCGCCAATGCTGTTGAACGGCAGCCGCGCGGCGGTTTCGCCCTTGACCCACAGGTTGGCCGCCGGCACCTGGTGGCCCTGGGCGAGGACTGCCTCGGTCAGGTCCAGCTGGCGGTACAGCTCCAGGGTCCGCGCCTGCACCGCCAGGGCCCGGGAGGTGGTGCCGGGGCCGCTGGTTCTGTCGATGATCCGCACCTTGATGCCCAGCTTGCTCAGCCACAGCGCCAGCACCAGCCCGGTGGGGCCGGCGCCGATAATCAGTACGTCACAGCGGTTCATCGCAGGCGCTCCTCAGCGCTGGGCGAACGCCAGGTTCAGGCCCAGGCCGGCAAAAGAGGCAGCAAAACTGCGGCGCAGCCAGTTCTGAACCCGCGGCGATTCAATCACCGCGCGACGGAACAGGTTGGCCAGCAGGCCATACAGCAAAAACACCACGAAGGTCATGAGCATGAACACTGCGCTCAGGCTGAGCATCTGCCCGCTCACCGAGCCCGCCTCGGCGCTGATAAACTGCGGCAGGAACGCCAGGAAGAAAATCGTCAGTTTCGGGTTGAGGATGTTCAGCAGGCAGGCCCGCAGGATCAGGCTGCCAGCGCTACCCACCGCGCTGTTGCTGTCGACGGCGAAGGCCGAGCGGTCGCGCCAGGTGGCGTAGGCCAGGTACAGCAGGTAGGCGACGCCGGCGAACTTCAGGCCCTGGAAGGCCAGGGCACTGGTGTGCAGGATCGCCGACAGGCCGAGGATCGAGGCCAGCAGGTGCGGGACGATCCCCGCCGTACAGCCCAGCGCGGTGTAGAGGCTGGCGCGCTTGCCGGCCACCAGGGCGGTGGAGATGGTCAGGATCACGCCGCTGCCGGGAATCAGCACGACGATCAATGAGGTAATGAGAAAATCCAGGCTCGGCATCGCGACAGGCTCCATCTCGTCAAGGTTGGCTGCAAGCATGTCTACAGACGTCAACCGTTCAGATCAAGTGTAAGAGCCCTGGCAGCTTTTGCTAGTCAGTCGTCGGCGCATGGCCCGGCTACTCGGCCTTGCCACGCACGATGCGCCCGACCTTGATTTCGTCGGCGTAGGCCTTGAGCTTGTCGGAGTCTTTGTACAGGCGATTCATCAGGTGCAGCACGGCAACCACGTCGACGCCGTCGATGCGCTCGGCCAGCTTGCTGATTTCACCGGCGGTGCGTTCCAGGTTGCCGGCGACGGCCTTGAGGTCGCGCTTGAGTTCGGCGGAAGATTTCTTGATGCCCATTGGGAGTCTCTTGGTGGGGTGGTGCTTGTGAGAGGGCTGCTGTGCAGCCCATCGCTGGCAAGCCAGCTCCCACAGGGGCCGGTGTATGCACTCTGTGGGAGCTGGCTTGCCAGCGATGCTGTCAGCCGGGAAACAGAAACGGGCTGACACCACTGCGCCCATAACCCTCGCGCTCCACTTCGGCGTCCAGCGCCAGCGAAGCGAGGTCATCGGCCAGCACTTCCTGGTCGCGGTCCTTTTCCGGGTACAGCACTTTCAGGTAGCTGTGGCAGTCGTTGCAGCTCTCGGCCTTGATCGCGGCATCCTGACGCTCCAGCGACCAGTAGTCGAGGGCGCCGGTGGCTTCGCAGTTGCTGCATTTTACCCGAACCATGTGCCAGCGGCTCTCGCACAAACTGCAATGCAGGTAACGCAGGCCGGCCTGGGCGCCGTTCATGATCACGCTGGCCACCGGCGCGCTGGCGCACACCGGGCAGTGCTGGCGCTGTTCGCCCAGCGAGGCCCTGGCCGAAGCCGGCAGGGCATTGGCCAGCTGGGTGAAGTACAGCGACAGCGCGCTCCAGAGAAACAGCGCCTGGCCGCTGTCGACCTGCTCGTAGCTACCGGCCAGCAGGGCGCTGGCGCGCTCTTCCAGTTGCACCGGCGAGTAGCCGCGCAAGGCGTCGAGGGTGCTGCGCACCGCTGGCGTGGCGTCGCCGTACAGTGCCTCGATCAAGGCGCCGAGCAGTTGCTGCCAGTAAGCGTCGCGCGGGTACTCTGCGCTTGCCAGCGGCGCCCGGCCGGCGTCCAGGCGCGCCGCCAACCCGGCCGCCAGCGCTTCAGGCAGCGCCAGGGTGGCAAGCAGTTGCTGCTGAGCCTCGGCGATACCGGCACAAAACCCCAGGTAATCGCCCATGGCGTGGCCGTCGGCCAGCTGGCGCAGGCGCGCCGCGCGTTTTGAGTAACGGTCCTTGAGCGACGGCAGCAGTACCGCGACGATCTCGTTGACGCCACCGCTGGGCGTCTGCACCGGGGTCATCTGGATGCTGCTCATTTGTCGCTCCCGGCTTTGCCTTGCTTGCTGTTCAGCTGGCGGTACCAGCGGTCGTGGTGGGTCTTGGCCCAGCTGCGGCTGACGTAGCCGGTGACCATGCCGCGGATCGAACCCTTGACCCAGAATGCCAGGTAGGCATGGCCGATGATCAGCAGAATCAGGCTGATGCCGGCCAGTGCATGCACCAGCAAGCCGATACGAATGGTCGGGATGCTGAACAGCGGCGCGAAATACGGCCGCCAGATCACCACGCCACTGAGCAGCAGCAGGCTGATCAGGGCCATGATGCCCCAGAACAGGATCTTCTGCCCGGCGTTGTATTTGCCGATGTTCAGCGCCGGCTCATGCTTGCCGGCCAGCACTTGCTTGACGTTCTTGAACCACTGCAGGTCTTCGCGTTCCGGCAGGTTGTAGCGCACGAAGCGCACGAACAGAAACATCAGCAGCAAAAACACCACCACGCCGAAAAACGGGTGGAGGATGCGCGCCAGCTGCGGGGTGCCGAACACCGCGTTGAGGCCGTTGAGCGAGGGGAAGAACCACGACAGCCCCGACAGCGCCACGGCGAAGAAGCAGATCACCATGAACCAGTGGCTGGCGCGCTCGATGAAGCGCGTACGCAGGATCAGTTTGTCCTTGTTCATGCGTGGGTATCCTCTTCGATCTTCTGGTCCTGTTCATCGACTTCGTTGGGGCCGACGCCGATGTAATGGAACAGGGTGCCGGCCAGGGTGGCGAAGAACGCCGCCGCGGCCACCGGTTTCATCCAGCCTTTCCAGCCCTGGATGGCGTTGCTGATGCGCGGGTCGGTGGGCAGCTTGTGGTACAGCTGCGGCTTGTCGGCATGCTGCAGCACGTAGACCACGTGGGTGCCGCCAACGCCTTGCGGGTCGTAGATGCCGGCCCCGGCAAAGCCGCGGCCCTGCAGCTCGGTGACCCGTTCGCTGGCCTGGTGCAGCATGTCTTGCTTGCTGCCGAAGTTGATCGCTCCGGTGGGGCAGGTCTTGACGCAGGCCGGCTCCTGGCCGACCGACACGCGGTCGACGCACAGCGTGCACTTGTAGGCCTTGTTGTCCTTCTTGCTGATGCGCGGCACATCGAACGGGCAGCCGGCGATGCAGTAGCCGCAACCGATGCAGTGCTCGGACTGAAAATCGACGATGCCGTTGGCGTACTGGATGATCGCTCCCGGTTGCGGGCAGGCTTTCAGGCAGCCGGGGTCGGCGCAGTGCATGCAGCCGTCCTTGCGGATCAGCCACTCGAGCTTGCCGCTTTCGTCTTCGACTTCATCAAAACGCATCAGCGTCCAGGTTTCGGCCGACAGGTCGGCCGGGTTGTCGTACACGCCAACGTTGTGGCCGACCTCGTCACGCAGGTCGTTCCACTCGTTGCAGGCCACCTGGCAGGCTTTGCAGCCGATGCAGATGCTCACGTCGATCAGCTTGGCCACTTCGGCCTGGTGATCGCGGGTGTGCGGCGCCGGGGTCAGCACGTTGGTGGCTGAGCGGCGGACGATGTCTTGGGATTGCATGGACATGGTATTCGCCCTCAGACCTTTTCAATGTTCACGAGAAACGCCTTGTACTCCGGCGTGTGGGTGTTCGACTCGCCGATGCCCGGGGTCAGGGTGTTGGCCAGGAAGCCCTTGCGCGTGCTGCCTTCGTAACCCCAGTGGCAGGGAATGCCGATGGTGTCGACATCCTGGCCATCGACGGCCAGGCGGCGGATGCGCTTGGTCACCACGGCCTTGGCCTTGATGTAGCCACGCTTGGTGCTGACCTTGACCAGGTCGCCCTGAACGATGCCCTTGTCGGCGGCGAGCTTCTCGCCGATCTCGATGAACTGCTCGGGCTGGACGATGGCGTTCAGCCGCGCGTGCTTGGTCCAGTGGCGGAACAGCTCGGTGATCGAGTAGGTGGTCGCCACGTAGGGGAACTCTTCGCGCTTGCCCATGCGCTGGCGGTCGCTTTCGTACAGCCGCGCGGTCGGGCTGTAGGTTACGTTCGGGTGCAGCGGGTTGCTCGCCAGCGGGCTTTCGGTCGGCTCGTAGTGCTCGGGGAACGGCCCGTCGTTCATGGCGCCGACCGAGAACAGCCGGCCCAGGCCTTCGGGCAGCATGATGAACGGGTTGACCTTGCCACCGGGGGCGGCGCTGACGGCGAAGTCGGGCACGTCGACGCCGCTCCAGCGCACACCGTCCCAGCCGATCAGCTTGCGTTTCGGATCCCACGGCTTGCCCTGCGGGTCGGCCGAGGCGCGGTTGTAGAGGATGCGCCGGTTCTGCGGCCAGGCCCAGGCCCAGCCCGGGGTGCAACCCAGGCCGCTGTCGGCGTTGTCGCGGCGGGCCATCTGGTTACCCTGTTCGGTCCAGGAGCCGGCGAAGATCCAGTTGAAGCACTGGGTCGTGCCGTCGTCGCGCAACTGCGAAAAGTCGCTGAGCAACTGGCCCTTGCGCAAAATCAGCTTGCCTTGCTCGTCGTGC
Source organism: Pseudomonas sp. 2(2015) (assembly GCF_000955865.1). NCBI lineage: Bacteria > Pseudomonadati > Pseudomonadota > Gammaproteobacteria > Pseudomonadales > Pseudomonadaceae > Pseudomonas > Pseudomonas sp. 2(2015). The sequence continues at coordinate 288,883 of NZ_JYOF01000003.1, read as the reverse complement.
AGGTCGGCCAGGGCGCGGCCGTTGGACTCCTTGGCCACTTCCTCGGGCTTGGGGTCCAGCGGGTCGGCGTAGTCCCAGGCCATATTGAGGATCGGTGCCGGGTTGGCGCCGCCTTCCTTTTCGTACAGCTCGCGGATCTTCAGGAACAGGTGGCCGAGGATCTTGCCATCGTGCCAGGCCTCGCCCGGAGGCGCCGCGCCGGCCCAGTGCCACTGCAGCCAGCGTCCGGAGTTGACGATCGAGCCGTCTTCCTCGGCAAAGCACGAGGAGGGCAGGCGGAACACTTCGGTCTGGATCGCCGCGGTGTCGACGTCATGCTGCTCGCCGTGGTTCTGCCAGAAGCTCGAGGTCTCGGTGGCCAGCGGGTCGATGATCACCAGGAACTTGAGCTTGGCCAGCGCTGCCTGGGCCTTGTTCTTGTCGGGGAAGGCCGCCACCGGGTTGAAGCCCTGGGCGATGTAGCCGTTGACCTTGCCTTCGTACATGCGGTTGCTGAAGTTGAGCACGTCGTAGCTGTCGTCCCACTTGGGCAGCCAGTCGAAGCCCCAGTCGTTGTCTTTGGTGGCCTTGTCGCCCCAAAGGCTTTTCATCAGGCTGACGAAGAATTTCGGCGTGTGTTTGTAGTAGTTGACCTGATCCTCCAGCAGCGCCACCGGCGTCACCTGCTTGAGGTAGGTGGCCATGTCGGTCTGCTCGTCGGACGGCAGGTTCATGTAGCCAGGCAGGCGCAGCGACAGCAGGCCCAGGTCGGTGTAGCCCTGGATGTTGGAGTGGCCGCGCAGGGCGTTGACGCCACCACCGGCCATGCCGATGTTGCCCAGCAGCAGCTGGATCATGCCCGAACCGCGGATCATCTGCGCGCCGTTGGTGTGGTGGGTCCAGCCCAGGGCGTAGAGGAAGGTCGCGGTCTTGTCCGGGGCGCTGGTTTCGCCAAGGATCGCGCAGATCTTCAGGAAGTCATCTTTCGGCGTGCCGCAGACGTTGGTGACCATCTGCGGGGTGTAGCGGCTGACGTGGGCCTTGAGCAGGTTCCACACGCAACGCGGGTGCTGCAGGGTCAGGTCGCGCTTGGCGTAGCCCTTGCTGTCGAGCTCGTAGGTCCAGGAGCTGCGGTCGTAGCTGCGCTTGTTGGCGTCGTAGCCGCTGAACAGGCCGTCGTCGAAGTGGTAGTCCTCGCGCACGATCAGGCTGGCGTTGGTGTAGTGGCGTACGTATTCGTGCTGGATCTTGTCGTGGCTGATCAGGTAGTTGACCACGCCCATCAGGAAGGTCACGTCGGAGCCTGCGCGGATCGGCGAGTAGATGTCGGCCACCGCGGCGCTGCGGTTGAAGCGCGGGTCGACGACGATGACCTTGGCGCCGTTGCGGATCTTCGCCTCGATCACCCACTTGAAGCCCACCGGGTGCGCCTCGGCGGGGTTGCCGCCCATGATCAGCACAACGTTGGCGTTCTTGATGTCGACCCAGTTGTTGGTCATGGCGCCACGGCCAAAGGTCGGCGCCAGGGCCGAAACCGTCGGCGCGTGGCAGACCCGCGCCTGGCTGTCGGTGCCGAGAATGCCCAGGGCACGGGTGAAGCGCTGGTCGAGCGAGCCGGTTTCGCTGCTGGCCGCCGACGAGCAGAGCATGCCGGTGCTGAGCCAGCGGTTGACCGTGGTGCCCTTGGCGTTCTTCTCGATGAAGTTGGCGTCGCGGTCGTCTTTCATCAGCCGGGCGATGCGTTCGATGGCGTGGTCCCAGCTGATGCGCTGCCATTTGTCCGAGCCCGGTGCGCGGTATTCGGGGTAGAGCAGGCGCTGTTCGCTGTGCACATAGTCGACCAGGCCGGCGCCTTTAGGGCACAGCGAGCCACGGCTGACCGGATGATCAGGGTCGCCTTCGATATGGAAGATCCGCGCCTTGGCGTTCTTGGCGCCGTCGCCGAGGCTGTACATGAGAATCCCGCAACCGACCGAGCAATAGGTGCAGTTGTTACGGGTTTCCTTGGCGCGCAGCAGCTTGTACTGGCGCGACTGGGTCGCCTGGGCCACGCCCGGGGCAAAGCCCAGGCTTGCACAGGTGGCGGTGGCGACGCCGGCGGTACACAGCTTGAAAAACTGTCGTCTGCCAAGTCCCATGGGTATCTCCTCATTCTTATCGGCTGCACAAAGCTGCGGGCATAGGCATGCCCGGCAACAAGGCGTCGCAAGCGCAGTTGGCTGGGGTGTCGAAGCACGGTGTGTCGCAGGTCCCTGTCTGGCGCAGGGTTTTAAGCGGACGTATGCGCGCTAGTGTATTCCCGTACGGAATGTGGGACTAATCGACCTTGTTGATAGGTCTATCGACAGGATCTATCAAGGCCTGGGCCATGATCAACTGTTCGCCAGGCAACAGCAGTTGGACAGATACCCGCAATTCGAACAATTGTTTAAACCGTTGAAACCGCTCAAACCCAAGGATTTCAAGGGATTTTGTGGTTGGCACGGACGCTGCAACAGCTCCCTTCGAGATTGACTATACCAATAGAAACTCGCCTATTTTTTAATCAGGTGGGGAGCAAGACCTTGAATTTCGTGCCTCGGGCAACATCCGTTTTATCCAAATCTTCGACCAAAGTAGTAGGCAAGGACTGGAAGCTGGCCAGCGTCGGCGCCGCCCTGTTGAGCCTGGCGCCGCTGGCCCAGGCCGAAGACGCTGCACAGACTGAAAAACGCCTGGAGACGGTTACCGTCCAGGCCGCCAAAGCCACCCCGGTAGAAGCGGCGCAGGCGCAACTGGACGAGATCCCCGGCGGTACCGGGCTGGTCCAGCAGGCCGAGGTGGAGAAGGGCCGCTCGGCCACCCTCGAAGACACCCTGGCCTATCAGCCGGGGGTGTATGCGCAGGCGGCCGGCGGCAACGATGCGATCAAGATTTCCATCCGTGGCTCGGGCGCCAACACTTCGCCTGGCTATTTTCGCGAAGGCACCAAGTTTCTCTTCGACGGCCTGGCCCTGACCGGCGCCGGAGGCACGCCCTATGAGCTGCTCGACACCCAGGGCCTGAGCTACACCGAAGTGCTGCGCGGTGCCAACGCCTTCGAATACGGCGCCTTGTCGCTGGGCGGGGCGATCAACTTCGTTACCAACTCCGGCCTCACTGCGCCGGGCAACCGCATCAAGGTCGAAGGCGGCAGTTTCGGCTGGCAGAAGCAGACCCTCAGCACCGGTGGCGTGGCTGGCAATGCCGACTACTTCATCAGTGTCGACAACTCCAAGCGCGACGGTTACCAGGACTTCACCTTCACCAAGGCCAAGGGCGTAGTGAGCAACTTCGGCTACCGCTTCAACCCCAAGCTGGAAACCCGCCTGTACATCCGCTACCGCGAGGAATACCACGAAAACTCCGGGGCCCTGACCCTGGCGCAACTGAAGAAGAACTCCTCGCAAACCAACCCCAGCACCCGCGCCACCCGCGGCGACTCGACCAAGGAAGGCTCGACCTGGGTCGGCAGCAAGACCACCTACACCTTCGATGACGATTCGACCCTGGTGGCCGGGCTGGTCTATCACAACTACCCGCAGATCCTCAGCAAGAAGAGCACGGTCAACCCCAACTACTGGGACTGGCGCGACATCAACTACTCGCTCAAGTACACCCGCAGCGACCAGCTGTTTGGCCTGCCGAGCACCACCACGGTCGGCTGGAACAGCACCCAGCACATCCGCTCCGGGGTGCGCACCTACAGCGGCGACAAGGACCTGGGCCGGTTGCAGAAGCAGGTCGAGTACGACGGCTCGTTCGACCATGTGTTCTCGCTGGGCAACGACCTCGGCCTGACCGACAACCTGTACCTGTCTACGGGCCTCTCGGCCATTGAGGTCAAGCGCAATGTCGATGTCAATTTCAGCGATCGGCCCAACACCAGCGGCATCCCCAGCCACTACCGCTACCAGGAATGGAAACTGGCGCCACGGCTCGGCCTGCGCTACTACCTGACCCCGGACGTACAGGTATTCGGCAACGTCAGCCGCTCGATCGACCCGCCCAGCTCCTGGTCCAGTTCCGGCTCGGGGGTGACCACCAACTTCGCCAAGACCCTGGTGCCACAAAGCGCCAACACGGTTGAACTGGGGATTCGCGGGCGTTCGGACATTTTCGACGGCAGCCTGACCCTGTACAAATCGTGGATCAAGGACGAACTGCTCAACGTCGAAATCCTCCCGGCCACCAACACTTCGGCCGCGGTGGTCTCGACCTCCAACGCCAGCCCGACCATCCACCAGGGCATCGAGGCGGGGCTGACCACCAAGCTCTGGCAGCGCGATAACGGCGATGTGCTGAGCTGGCGCCAGGCCTACACCCTCAACGACTTCCACTACCGCAACGACCCGCTGTTCAGCAAGAACGAGCTGCCGGGCCTGCCCAAGCACATCTACCAGGGCGAGCTGTTCTACCAGTACGCCAACGGCTTTTACGCCGGGATCAACGTGCGCTCGGCATCGAGCACGGCGGTGGACTACGCCAACAGCTTCTACGCGCCGTCCTACACCCTGTGGGGCGCACGCCTGGGCTACGACGCGCCGAACAAGACCTGGCAGGTGTACCTGGACCTGAAGAACCTCACCGACAAGGACTACGTCACCGCCCTGGTGCCCAGCTACGACGCCAAGGGCCAGGACACCGCCTCGCTGTACCCGGGTGACGGCTTCGGCGCCTACACCGGGATTGCCTACAACTTCTGAGCCAGGGGCGGGTGCCGTTCGCGCGGCACCTGCAGGAGAACCGCATGAGAGTAATCGCAAGGCTGGGCGCGCCCGCCGTGCTTGGCGCGCTGCTGGCCCTGGGCGCCTGCAAGCCGGTGGAGCAATCGCCGGAGCAGGGCAGCAGCGGCATCGACGGCACGCTGCACAACGGCACCCTCAGCTATGGCGCGCAGGACTATTACGAGGCCGCCCCGGGCAAGCCCGGTGGCACCCTGCGGGTGTCGACGGCCTCCGACACCACGACGCTGGACGTGCATTCGATTTCCCACGGCAATGTGCAGTGGCTGGGGCGCATTCTGTTCGACTGCCTGCTGTACCAGGACGAGCAGGGCAATATCTCGCCGTGGCTGGCCAAGGCCTGGGAGATCTCCGACGACGGCAAGACCTACACCTTTCACCTGCGCGACGACGTGACCTTCAGCGATGGCGAGAAATTCAACGCCCGTGCCGTGCAGGTCAACCTTGAACACATGCGCGACCCGGCGACCAAATCGCCGCTGGCCGCTGCCTACATCGCCCCATATGTCGACGGGCGCATCGTCGATGAGTACACCTTCGAAGCGCACCTGCGCGAGCCGTATTCGCCGTTCCTCGATGTGCTGGCGCAGTCGTGGCTGAGCATGATCTCGCCCCGGCAGATCCTTGAAGCGCCGAAGACCATCGCCGAGCACCCGATCGGCTCCGGGCCCTTCGTGCTGGAAAGCTACACCCGCGACCAGGGCGCCAACTTCGTCAAGCGCAAGGGCTACAACTGGGCGCCCGCAGTCACCCGCCACCAGGGCGAGGCCTACCTCGACCGCCTGGAGCTGAGCATCGTCCCCGAGCCGATGATCCGCTTCAGTACCCTGGAAGCCGGCCAGTCGGACTTCACCGTCGACGCCCCGACCCAGAACGCCCGGGCTATCCGTGACAACCCGGACTTGCAGATGCGCAGCCGCATTCGCAAGGCCAACCCGTTTCGCAGCCTGACCTTCAACGTCGAGCGCTTTCCCTTCGACGACGTGCAGGTGCGCCGCGCCGTGGCCAAGGCCATCGACCGCGACGGCCTGGCCTGGATCACCGGTTTTGGCGAGTACCTGGCCAAGGGTGATTTTCTTGCCGCCAACACCCGCTACTACGACCCGGCATTCAAGGATGTACTGGCCTATGACGTCGCCGAGGCCAACCGCATTCTCGACCAGGCCGGCTGGAGTGAGCGCGACGCCGAGGGTTACCGGGTCAAGAACGGCCAGCGCCTGGCCGCGCACCTGCTGACCTACGAAACCGCGGCCTACCCAAGCAGTATCGCCGTGGCCATCCAGGCCGACCTGAAGAAGATCGGCCTCAAGATCGACATCGACCTGCTGCCCCTGGCCCAGGTCACCCAGCGCCGTTACGCCAGTGATTTCCAGCTGATCGGCGGCGGTTACTGGCACACCAACACCCCCGATGGCCTGTACATCCTCTATCACAGCCAGGCAATCAGCACCGCCAAGCTGATCGGCCAGAACGCCGGGCGCTTTCGCGATGCCGAGCTCGACCGGGTACTCAGCGCGGCCCGGCAGACCACCGACCCGGTGGCGCTGAGCGACCTCTACCGCATCGCCCAGCAGCGCCTGGCGCAGACCATCCCGGCGGTGCCGGTGTTCGAGAGCCATGTACTGCTGGCCTACCGCAAACAGGTCAAGGGGCTGATTTTCGACACTTCGCACAACACCCCGTTTTTCACCAGTGTCTGGCTCGAGCCGGAGGGCAAATGACTAGCTTAAAGCGATTGGCCTGGCGCCTGCTGGCCGGCATCGGCGTGCTCTGGGGCGCGGCGACCCTGACTTTCCTGGCCATCAACCTCAGCGCCGGCGACCCGGCCCTGGCGATTCTCGGCGGCCCCGACGCCATGCCCAGCGCCGAGCTGATTGCCCAGGTGCGCGCCGAATACGGCCTCGACCAGCCGTTGTGGGTGCAGTACGGCCAGTACCTGGCGCGCCTGGCCCAGGGCGATCTGGGCGAGTCGTACCGTTTGCGCATTCCGGTGCTGCAGGTGATCGGCAGCCAGCTGGGCGCCACCGTGCAGCTGTCGCTGGCCGCCGCCTTGCTGTCGATTGTGCTGGCGGTGAGCTGCGCGGTGCTCACCGCCAACCGGCCGCGCTGGGTGCGCTCGCTGGTGTCCGGCACTGAACTGGTGCTGTCGTCGGCGCCGTCGTTCGTGATCGGCATCGTGCTGTTGCTGGTGTTTTCGTTCGGCTGGCACCTGCTGCCGCCATCCGGTTCCAACAGCTGGCAGGCGCTGATCTTGCCGAGCCTGGCCCTGGCCCTGCCGATTGCCGCGGTGCTGACCCAGGTACTGCGCCAGGAGCTGGAAGACATCCTCGAACAGCCGTTTATCGCCATGGCCCGCGCCCGCGGCATGTCCGAGACCGGCGTGCGCCTCAAGCATGCCTTGCGCCATGCCCTGGTGCCGCTAGTGACCTTGTCGGGCTTTGTTTTCGCCAGCCTGCTGGGCGGCGCGGTGATCATCGAAATGCTTTTCGCCCGCCAGGGCATCGGCCGCTTGATGCTCGACGCCGCCGTGACCAAGGACATGCCCTTGCTGCTGGGCATCACCTTGCTGGCGGCGGCGATTTATGTGCTCGTCAACTTTCTCGTCGACCTGATCAACCACTGGGTCGACCCGCGCAGCAAAAGCCTATGAACCCGAATTTCAAGGACCAGCCATGAGTGCCCATGAACTGCCAACAGCCCTGGCTGCGAACCCCGCAGGCCAGGACTACGTAAACCTGCAGGCGCGCTTTGCCCCGGTGTTTGCCCGCATTGCCGAAGGTGCGGTCGAGCGCGAGCAGCAGCGCACCCTGGCCCATGAGCCGGTGGCCTGGCTGCGCGAAGCCGGCTTTGGCGCCCTGCGCGTGCCCCAGGCATTGAACGGCGCCCAGGTCAGCCTGCCGGTGCTGTTTCGCCTGCTGATCGACCTGGCCGAAGCCGACTCCAACCTGCCGCAAATCTTTCGCGCCCACTTCGGTTTTGTCGAAGGCCGGCTGTCCAGTGGCGATACCGCTTCGCAACAGCACTGGCTGGCCAAGGTGGCGGCGGGGCAGTTGTGGGGCGCGGCCATGGCCGAACGCACCGACACCACCGGCAATTCGGTGCGCCTGCGCGCTGCCGACCCGCAGGCGCCCGAGGCCGGCTGGCTGCTGCACGGCGAGAAGTACTACTGCACCGGCGCCATCTATGCCGACTGGGTGGCGGCGGTGGCCATGCTCGACGAGGATTTTGTCAGCGTGGTGGTGCCGACCACGGCGCCAGGGGTCAGCCTGGAAGATGACTGGGACGGTTTCGGCCAGCGCCTGAGCGGCAGCGGCACTACCCGTTTTGCCAATGTCGCGGTGCCGCCGCAGCAGGTGCTGCGGCGCTTCAAGCCCGGCGAGCTGCGCGCCGAATCCTACCTGTCGGCCTTCTACCAGCTGTACCACCTGGCGACCCTGGCCGGTATCGCCCGCGCCGCGCAGCGCGATGCCGTGGCCTTCGTCCAGGGCCGCACCCGCGCCTTTGGCGTGCCGGGCCAGTCCAGCCCCAAGGACGACCCGCTGGTGCAGCGGGTGATCGGTCGTCTGTCGAGCCTGGCCTATGCCGCCCAGGCCCTGGTGCTGGATGTCGCCCAAGTGCTGCAGACCGTGCATGAAGCCGAGCTCGACGGTTCGATTGGCGAGGAGCACTACGTCGAGGCCGACATTCGCACCTACCAGGCCCAGCAGATTGTTCTCGAGCAGGTGCTCGAAGCCACCACCTTGCTGTTTGAAGTCGGCGGCGCCTCGGCCACCAGCCAGGCCCGGCGCCTCGATCGGCATTGGCGCAATGCCCGCACCCTGGCCTCGCACAACCCGGCGATCTACCGCGAGCGGGCGCTGGGCAATTACTACCTCAACGGCATCAGCCCTGGTGCCGCCTGGCGCCAGTTGCACGCCCAGGATAACGCCGCCCGCGATGAAGCCAGCGCGGTCTGACCCCACTCAAGGAGTTGCCATGAGCCAGCCTGCAAAACACATGAGCATCGGCATGAACATCCTCGGTTTCGGCGCCCACTCCGGTGCCTGGCGCCAGGCCGAGGTGCCGGCCAATGCCTATCTCGATCACCAGTACTACAGCAACATCGCGCGCATTGCCGAACGCGGCAAGCTCGATGCGATCTTCCTCGCCGACGGCCCGGCGCTGATCGGCGATGTTGGCCAGCATCCGGTCGGGCGCCTGGAACCTACCGTGCTGCTCACCGCCGTGGCCCTGGCTACCCGCCATATCGGCGTGATCGCCACCGCTTCGAGCAGCTATAACGACCCGTATAACCTGGCCCGGCGCTTCAGTTCGCTGGACCATATCAGCGGCGGCCGTGCGGCCTGGAACGTGGTCACCAATGCCGGTGATGCCGCCGCGCAGAACTTCGGCCTGGCCGGTGCGCCGCGACACGTCGACCGTTATGCCAGGGCCGATGAGTTCATCGATGTCACCCTTAAATTGTGGGACAGCTGGGAAGATGACGCGGTGATCGGCGATGCCCGCCGTGGGCATTTTGCCGACCCGGCCAAGGTGCATGCGATCGACTTTGTCGGCGAGCACTTTTCGGTCAAGGGCCCGCTCAACTTGCCGCGCTCGCCCCAGGGCCGGCCGGTGCTGGTGCAGGCCGGGTCTTCCGAAGGCGGCAAGGCCCTCGGCTCGCGCTATGCCGATGCGATCTTCACCACCCAGACCACCCTGGTCGACGGCCAGGCGTTCTATCAGGAAATGAAACAGCGCGCCCGCCAGTGGGGGCGCAACCCCGAGCACCTGAAAATCATGCCGGGGCTGTCGACGGTAATCGGCAGCAGCGAGGCCGAGGCCCAGGCGCGTTTCGACGAGCTCAACGCCTGGTACGGCGAAGAAGGGCTGATCAACCAGGTGGCGGCGCGGGTGGGTCTGGCGGTCAGCGAGCTGCAGCTGGATGCGCCGTTGCCCTGGGAACGGATCGGCCCGGTGGCGGAATTCGAGCGCGGCTCCCACGGTTTTCTCGAAGCCCAGCTGAACCTGGCGCGGCGCGAGAACCTGACCATTCGTGAGCTTTCGCGGCGCATCCTGGTCGGCCACCGGCTGATCGTTGGCACCCCGGAACAGGTCGCCGACAGCCTTGAGCACTGGTTCCGTGCCGGCGCTGCCGATGGCTTCAACATCATGCCGGACATGTTCCCCTCCGGCGTCGAGGTGTTCGTCGACCAGGTGGTGCCGCTGCTGCAAAAACGCGGGGTGTTCCGCCATGAGTACCAGGGCAGCACCTTGCGCGAGCACCTGGGCCTGCCGTACCCGACCAGCCAGTACCGACGCGCCGCCGAAGCGGTTTGAGCCTTTTTACTTTCGATACGGAGCGAGCATGATCAAACGTAGATTGGGCCACAGCGACATCCAGGTCAGCGTGCTGGGGCTGGGCAGCATGACCTGGGGCCACCAGAACAGCGAAAGCGATGCCCACCGCCAGCTCGACGCGGCGCTGGCCGCTGGTATCAACCTGATCGATACCGCCGAGATGTACCCAACGCCGACCCACGGCGAAACCTGGGGCAGCACCGAGCGCTTCATCGGCAGCTGGCTGGCGAACAGCGGGCGGCGTGCCGAGGTGGTGCTGGCCAGCAAGATCATCGGCCCGGCACGCCAGCCGGGGGCCGGCGCGCATATTCGTGAGGGCCGCACCCGCCACAACCGGGCCAATATCGTCGCCGCCCTGGACGGCAGCCTCAAGCGCCTGCAAACCGACTATCTGGACCTCTACCAACTGCACTGGCCAGACCGCACCACTAATATTTTCGGCCAGCGCGAATACCCTTATGTCGAGGATGACCGCGAAACCGTGAGCATCGCCGAGACCTTGCAGGTGCTGGCCGATCAGGTCGCCGCCGGCAAGATCCGCCATATCGGCGTGTCCAACGAAACCCCGTGGGGCGTGGCCGAGTTTTTGCGCCAGGCGCGTGAGCAGAACCTGCCGCGCATCGTCAGCATCCAGAACCCCTATAGCCTGCTCAACCGCCTGTACGAGGGCGGCCTGTCGGAGTTCAGCCAGCGCGACAACATCGGCTTGCTGGCCTATTCGCCGCTGGCCTTCGGCGCCCTGACCGGCAAGTACCTCAACGGCGCCTTGCCGCAGGGCTCGCGGCTGTCGTCGGTGTACCGCACCTTCAACCGCTACGACAGCCCCGGCGCCCATCAGGCCATCGCTGCCTATGTGGCGCTGGCGCAGGAGCTTTCGATCAGCCCGGCGCAACTGGCCCTGGCCTATGTGATCAACAAGCCGTTTGTCAGCAGCGCACTGACCGGGCAGACCAGCCTGGCGCAACTGACCGACAACCTCGGCGCATTGCAGGTGAAGCTGGGTAGCGAAGCCTTGGCGCGCATCGAGCAGATCCACCGGCAGATCCCTAACCCGGCTCCCTAACGTTCAGTTCATGGAGGTGCCCGATGGCGCCGATCAATTCAACGGCAGCGGTGCTGCCGGTCAGCGGCCTGATCCCGGCCCCGGCGCGTTTTGCCAGGCGCCGGCCACTGGCGGTGCGCCCGGGGCTGGTGCTGGCGGCGCTGTTCGTCGTCTTTTTGCTGCTGGCGGCGCTGCAGCCAGGCTGGCTGGTGGCCGCCGACCCGCTTGATGCCAACGCCCGCCAGGCGTTCCAGCCACCGGCTAGCCTGCACTGGCTGGGCACTGACGAGAACGGCCGCGACATCCTCGCGCGGTTGGTCTACGCGGTGCGCCCGTCGTTGGTACTGGGCCTGAGTGCCACGGCGCTGGGATTGCTGCTGGGCACCGTGCTCGGGCTGCTGGCCGGCCTCGGCCCACGGCTGGTCGACGGCGCGGTGATGCGCCTGGTCGATGTGCTGTTGGCCTTTCCCGACCTGTTGCTGGCGCTGGTGATCATCACCTTTTTTGGCCAGGGCGCGCTCAACACCATCATCGCCGTGGGCATCGCCAGCGTGCCGCGCTATGCGCGCCTGGTGCGCGCGCAAACCCTGGTGGTGCGCAATGCCGGCTACGTCGAGGCGGCCACGACCCTGGGCCTGCCACGACGGCAGGTGATCTGGCGGCACGTGCTGCCCAATGCGATCAAACCGATTTTGATTCTCGCCACCATCGGCATCGGCAGCACCATCGTTGCCGGCGCCGCCCTGAGCTTTCTTGGCTTTGGCGCGCCACCGCCGCAGCCGGAATGGGGCGGCATGCTCGCCATCGGCCGCAACTACCTGGCCAACGCCTGGTGGCTGGTGGCCTGGCCGGCCCTGGCCATCACCCTCACCGTGGTTTCGATCACCGCCATCGGCCGCGAACTGCTGCGCCGCAACGAAGGTAAACGCCTATGAACGCTGTTCTTCAACACCCCGCGCCGCTGATCGAGGTCAGCGACTTGCAGGTGCGCTTCGGCCAGGGCGTGCCGGTGCTCAAGGGCATCAGCTTCACCGTGCAGCAGGGCGAATGCCTGGCGCTGGTGGGTGAGTCGGGCTCGGGCAAGAGCGTCACTTCGCGCACCCTGGCCGGGCTCACCGGCGCCCATGCGCAGTTGCAGGCCAGCCGCCTGGCCTTTGCCGGGCAGGACCTGCGCCAGTTCGACGAGCGCGCCTGGCGCCGGGTGCGCGGTGCGCAAATCGGCTTTGTCATGCAAGACGCCCTGGGCTCGCTCGACCCCCTGCGCCCGGTCGGCAAGGAGATTGCCGAGCCGCTGCAACTGCACAGCGCACTGAACCGCGAGCAGCGTCAGGCGCGGGTGCTGGAACTGCTGCGCGCGGTCGGCGTGCCGGAACCTGAGCTGCGCGCCCGCCAGTACCCCTGGCAGCTCTCCGGCGGCTTGCGCCAACGGGCGCTGATCGCCTCGGCGATTGCCTGCAACCCGCGCCTGCTGATTGCCGACGAGCCGACCACGGCGCTGGATGCCACGGTGCAGGCCCAGGTCTTGAGCCTGCTCGAATCCCTGCGCGGCGACAGCACGGCGATGCTGATTGTCAGCCACGACCTGGCGGTGGTCTCGCGCCTGGCCAACCGCGTGGCAGTGATGCACAACGGCGTGATCGTCGAGCAGGGCAGTGTCGAGGCGGTGCTGCAAGACCCGCAGCACCCCTACACCCAGTACCTGCTCAAGGCCGGTGCCGCCGTGCATTTTCGCCGACCGCAGGCAGCAAAACTTGCGGCCGTGGCGCCGCCGGTGGTGGAAACCAGCGCGCCGCTGTTGCAGGTGCAGCAACTGAGCAAGGCCTTCAAGGGCCCGGACGGCGCCTTGCGCACCGTGGTCGACAAGGTTTCGCTGCAGCTGCACAAGGGCCGCACCTTAGGCATTGTCGGCGAGTCGGGCTCGGGCAAGACCACCCTGACCCGGATGATCCTCGGCCTGGAAACCCCCGACAGCGGCGCGATCCAGATCAAGGGCCGGCCCTGGCTGCAACTCGATGACCAGGAGAAACGCGCGCTTCGCCGCAGCATCCAGGTGGTGTTCCAGGACCCGCTGAGCTCCTTCGACCCGCGCTACACCGTGCAGCGGGTGTTGTACGAGGCGCTGCAAGTAGCCGGGCACCTGCGCGCGCAGTGGCGCCCGCAGGCCGTCGAGTTGCTCACCCTGGTGCGCCTTGACGAAAGCCTGCTGGAGCGGCGCCCGATCGAGCTGTCGGGCGGCCAGCGGCAACGCATCGCCATTGCCCGCGCCCTGGCCGCGCAGCCGCAGATCCTGGTGTGCGACGAGCCGGTGTCGGCGCTGGATGTGTCGGTACAGGCGCAGATCCTCGAACTGCTCGACGACCTAAAACAGCGCCTGGGCCTGGCCTGCCTGTTCATCTCTCACGACCTGGGGGTGATCAACCACGTCAGCGACCAGGTGCTGGTGATGAAAGACGGCGTGGCGGTGGAAAGCGGCGCCGTGCGCGATGTTTTCGACCGTCCGCAACACCCCTATACCCGTGCCTTGCTTGACGCCATTCCACACCTGGAAAGCGGTCGCAAGGTCAGTTTCGAATTTCTCCGCCTGGCGATCTGATCGCCTGATTTGCACAAGGAAAGTCCATGCCTGGTTTATCCGCAGTCCCCCCGATTGAGCGTCGCAACCTCGACGACCTCAAAGGCAATACCGAAAACCTGCTGGCGCTGATTGCCGCCGGCGCCGCGCAACGTGAGCGCGAACGCCAGCTGCCCTATGAAGCGGTGCGCCAGATTGCCCAGGCCGGGCTCTACACCTGTCGCATCCCCGAGCAGTATGGCGGCCCGGGTGGCAGTGTCAGCGATGTGATCGGCCTGCTGCTGCGCATCGCCTCGGTGGACTCCAACGTCGCCCAGGCGCTGCGCCCGGGCTTTGGTTTTATCGAAGGCTTGTTGTCGTCAACCGCCGACGGCGCCGAGGCCGAGCGCCAGCGCTGGTTCGCCCGCTACCTGCAAGGCGCGGTGCTGGGCAATGCCGGTTGGGAAGTGGGCGGCGCCAATGGCGCGATCAGTGCGCGCATCGTGCGTGACGGCGAGCATTACCGCGCCAGCGGCAGCAAGTACTACAGCACCGGCTCCCTGTACGCCGACTGGGTCAGCGCCGTGGCTCTGGATGAAAACGATCAGCCGGTGTCGTTCGTGCTGCCGCGCGAGCGCCAGGGCCTGGAGTTGCTCGACGATTTCGACGCCATGGGCCAGCGCCTGACTGCCAGCGGCACCACGCGCCTGAATGATGTCGTGGTGTACGCCGACGAGATCCGCACGCGCACCGTGGAGGAGGGCAAGCGGACCATCGTCACGCCGTTCCTGCAGTTGTTCCTGGCCACGGTGCAGGCCGGCATCGCCCGCAACGCGCTGGACGATGCCAGCCGCTTTGCCCGCGAGCACGCACGGCCGATCAAGCACAGCAGCGCCACGCGTTCGGTGGATGACCCTTACGTGCAGCTCAGCGTCGGCGAGATCGCCGCCCGTGCCTTTACCGCCGAAGCCGTGGTGTTGCGCGCGGCGGCGTCGATCGACCGCGCCTGGGCCAGCGGGCTTGATCCACATCAGGTTGACCAGGCCGCCATCGACGTGGCCCAGGCCCAGTACATTGCCGCCGAGTCCGCGCTCAAGGCTGCCGAGTTGCTGTTCGACGTCGGCGGCGCCTCGACCACCGGCCGCAGCCACAATCTCGACCGCCACTGGCGCAACGCACGCACGGTCGCCAACCACAACCCGCGGCACTGGAAGGCCGCAGCGGTGGGTGCCTGGCAACTGACCGGCACGCCGCCGCCGACGTCGGGCTTGTTCTGAGGTGGGCAGTTTGCAGGCGCCGCTGTTGACCCACAGCACCGGGCAATCACGGCGGGTACCGATGATCATCGGCTGTGCGTTGCTGATGGAGCTGATCGACTCCACCGTGGTCATGACCGCATTGCCACAGATGGCCAGCGAGTTCGGCGCGCCGAGTGTGCGCATGAACCTGGTGGTGTCGCTGTACATGCTCGCCGCGGCCCTGGCAGTGCCGGTCAGCGGCTGGGCGGCGGACCGCTACGGGCCGCGGCGGGTGTTCGTGCTGGCGATAGTGTTGTTCACCCTGTCGTCGCTGGCTTGCGCCCTGGCCGGGTCGTTGCTGCAACTGTGCCTGGCGCGCCTGTGTCAGGGCGCGGCGGGGGCGATGATGGTGCCGGTGGGCTTGATGATCCTGCTGCGCTGGTCGCCGCGCGAGCAACTGCTGCGCAACATGTCCTACCTGACCATCCCGCCACTGGTGGGGCCGATGCTCGGGCCGCCGCTGGGCGGTCTGCTGGTGACGCTGCTGTCGTGGCAATGGATTTTTCTGGTTAACCTGCCCATCGGCGTGCTCGGGGTGTACCTGGTGCTGCGGCATATTCCCGATTACCCCGGCGACAGCCAGCAACGCCTGGACCTGCACGGCTTGCTGCTGGCCAGTGTGGCCCTGGCGTCACTGGTGTTCGGCTTCGAGGCGCTCGGCCATGGTTTGCTGGCGCGGCGCTGGGTGCTGCTGTTGCTGCTGATCGGGCTAATAACAGCGCTGCTCTATGTGCGCCATGCCCGGCGTTGCGCCCAGCCGCTGCTGGACTTTTCGCCTTTGCGCGTAGGCAGTTTTGCCGTGAGTTTCTGGGGTGGCAACCTGTTTCGCCTGGGCACGGCGGCGCAGCCGTTCTTGATGGTGTTGTTGTTCCAGCTGTGCTTTGGTTTAAGCCCTTTGCATGCCGGTTTGCTGACCTTCACCGGGGGTGTCGGTGCCTTTGTGGTCAAGCTGCTGGCGGTGCGTATCGTGCGCCGCTTTGGCTTTCGCCGCACCTTGAGTATCAATGCGTTGTTCACCGGTTTGAGCCTGGGCGCCTGCGCCAGTTTCAACCTCGACACGCCGTACTGGCTGGTGGTGTTGATCCTGTTCGCCAGCGGCCTGATCCGCTCCTTGCAGTTCAGCGCCATGGGTGGCCTGAGCTATGCCGACGTGCCCGCCGAACTGCACAGCCGCGCCAGCAGCCTGTCGGCGGCGACGGTGCAGTTGACCATGAGCTTGTCGGTGGGGGTGGCTGCTTCACTGCTCAGTGTGTTGATGAGCTTGAAAGGTGAGCAGCAAGTGACGGTGGCGGATATCGCCCTGGTGATTGGCGTCGGGGCGCTGCTGTGCATGGCTTCGGCGCTGGTGTTTCGCACGCTGGCGGCGGATGCGGGGAGTGAGATCTACCGCTGAGCTTTTCTCGACTGGACTGCGACCGCTGCGCGCTCGATCGCGGGTCGAGCCCGCTCCCACAGGATGGGTGCAGGGCCTGTGATAAGGCCATTAGATCGACAAATTCAGCACCCGCTCGCCCTGGGTACTGCCCCCGGGCTGCCGGCGATTCACCGCCAGCTCGCCCATCTTGATCAGCCGGGTGCGGGTGACGTTGCGGCTCAGGCCGAGCAAGTTGGCGGTGTGCACCTGGTTGTAATGACTGAAGCGGTAGGCCGCGCGCAACAGTGCGTCCTCAACCTTCTCGTGCAAGGCGCCGCCAGGTTGTTCGAAGAGTTTCTGGAAAGCCCGCGCCAGCAAGCCTTCCGCCGAATCATCGCTGCCGGGGCTGTCGTCGGCGCGTTCGATGCGCATGTTCGACAGGCGTAGGTCCTCCTGGCGGATCACGCCGTCACGGCAGATCAGCAAGGTGTGATGGATGACGTTTTCCAGCTCGCGGATGTTGCCCGGCCAGCCGTAGCTGCGCAGCTTGGCTTCGGCCTCGCCGCTGAGGCTGACCTGGCCGTAGCCCAGGCGCTGGCTGTAGGCCTGGATGAAGTGGCGGGTCAGCGGCAGGATGTCGCCCGGGCGTTCACGCAGTGGCACCAGTTCCAGGCTGACGACGTCGAGGCGGTAGTACAGGTCTTCGCGAAAGTGCCCGGCGTTGATGGCTTTTTCCAGCTGCACGTTGGTAGCGGCCAGTACCCGCACATCGATGGCAATGCTCTTGCGCGAGCCCAGGCGTACCACTTCGCGCTCCTGCAGCACGCGCAACAGCTTGACCTGGATCGGCATCGGCAGGTCGCCGATCTCGTCGAGGAACAAGGTGCCGCCGTTGGCTTCTTCGAACCAGCCGGCCTTGGCACTGAGGGCGCCGGTGAACGCGCCTTTTTCGTGGCCGAACAATTCGGCCTCGACCAGCGACTCGGAAAACGCTCCGCAGTTGACCGCCACGAAAGGCTTGTCACGCCGGCCGCTGAGGTTGTGGATGTGCCGGGCGACCAGCTCTTTGCCGGTGCCGGTCTCGCCGATGATCAGCACGCTGGCTTCACTCGGCGCGACCCGCTGCAGGTGCGCCAGCAAGGCCCGTGACTTGGGGTCTTCGAACACCTGCGCGGTGGCGCGGATCGAGGTGGCCAGGGCCGGGGAGGGCGGTAGGGTCAACAATTGCATGGCGGTCACACTATGAGTAGAAGGTCGGAGTCGGCAATTGCCCGCGCAGGGCCCATTCACCGAGTTCGTGCAGCTTGTAGTCGAGCGGGTCGTGCAGGCTCTGGGTGCGCAGGTTGCGCCAGTGCCGGTCGAGGCCCACCGAGGCCTGGGTGGCGCGGGCGCCGGTGACTTCAAACACCTTGCTGCAAATCTCCAGGCCATCGCGGCTGGCGGCGACCTTGGCGGTCGCGATGCTCACCGCCAGGCGCCCGCGTTGTTCGGCGCTCAGCGCCGCGCCTTTGGCCCAGGCCTGGTCCAGCTCCTGGGCGGCCTGGTCAACCAGCAGCCGCGCACCCTGCAGGCGCACCCAGAAGTCGCCGAAATGCTTGAGTACATACGGGTCGGCGCTGCTCTGTTCGGCGAGCGATTTGAACCATGGCCGCGACTCGCGCAGGGCATAATCCCGGGCCTCTTCGAAAGCGCCCTCGGCGATGCCGAGGAAGATATTGGCGAAATGCAGCTGGGCAATCAGCGGCCGCAGGCAGGCGAACGGCGTGCTCAAGGGACCGGGGTCGAGCAGCAGATCGCTTTCTTCCACCCGCACCCGTTCGAAGCTGGCGCTGCCGCTGTCGGTCTGGCGCTGGCCCATGTTGTGCCAGTCGTTGTGCAGGGTGATGCCGGTGCGCCCGCTGGGGATCGCCGCAATCAGCAGCTTGCCGCCGGCGCTCTCGTCCACCGCCGAGGCGATGAGCATCTCTGAATCGCTGGCGCCAGAGCAGAAGCTTTTTTTACCGGAGAACTCGCGAAAGCTGCCACGGTCCTTGACCACCGTGCGGGTGTCCAGCGGGTTGAGGGCATTGCCCCAGAACCAGCTCTTGCGCGCGGTCAGTTCGAACCATGGCTGCCACTGCGCGGGCGTGGCAAACAGGCGCACGGTGGCGAGCATCAGGTGGTGAAAACCAAACACGTGGGCCAGGGAACTGTCGACCCGGGCGAATTCACGAACCACCTCGAAGGTTTGCCTCCAGCTGGCGCCCAGCCCACCGAACTCGCGGGGGATGCTCAAGGCCAGCAGGCCGCTGCTGCGGATGGCATCGCGTTCAACCTTGGGCGTGCCGCCCTGGCGGTCGCGCTCGACGGCGTTGCGGGCGAACTCGCTGGCCAGTTCCCGGGCGATGTGCAAAGGGGTCGATGGAGTGCGGTGCAAAGGTGGCGCTCACTTGCTCGATGAGGGTGGTACCGATGCTAAAGGATCTAAAAAACTGAAAATAAATAACTTGTAGGTCTTTCGATATGTCGATTTGTATATTTCGTTTTGTTCTATATTCGTAAGTATTTATTCTTTTTAATTTTATTCGCTCGAGCGCAATCTGCACCTCAAGCACTGCGCGGCAGTGCACCCCAGGACGAGGAAGCAGCACATGACCATCAAGGCGATCAACGTACGCAATCAGTTCAAAGGCACGGTCAAGGAGATCATCGAAGGCCCGGTGGTATCGGAAATCGACGTACAGACCTCCGCCGGCATCGTCACCTCGGTGATCACCACCCGCTCGGTGCACGAGCTGGAGCTGCGGGTCGGCAGCGAAGTGATTGCCTTCGTCAAATCCACCGAGGTGTCGATCGCCAAGCTATGAAGGGCAGGAACAAAAACAGGCCGAGCCCCGGTGATGGGGCTCGGCCTTTTTGTTTCAGGACTGGCTGGTTTGCGGCAGGATCATCTGCGCCGGGGCATCGGCAGCCTTGCGCCGCGCCACCAGGTAATACAGCACACTCGGTACGATCAGGCCGATGATCCACGACAGGTCAACGCCGCCCAGGTGGGCAACCATCGGGCCGGTGTAGAGCTTGGTGGAAATGAACGGCATCTGCACCAGCACGCCGATGGTGTAGACGATGATGCCAGGCAGGTTCCAGCGCCCGTAGCGGCCGTTGGGGTCAGCCAGCGCCGGCACGTCGTAGCGCTCCTTGGTGATGAAGTAGTAGTCCACCAGGTTGACCGCGCTCCAGGGCACGAAGAAGGTCAGCAGGAACAGGATGAACGACTTGAACGCGGCCAGGAACGAATGCTGGCCGAGCAGGGCGATCAACGTCGAAGCGCCAACGATGGCGAGGACGAAGAACAGCCGCTGACGGCGGGTGACTTCGATGTGCCCGCGAAAGCCACTGATGATGGTGGCGATGCACATGAAGCTGCCGTAGGAGTTGAGGGTCGAGATGGTCACCTTACCGAAGGCGATGCTGAAGTACAGCAGCGCGGCGGTGGCGCCGGTACCGCCCAGGCCGACGATGTAGGCCACTTCACGGCCGGAGAACTGGCCGTTGGCAATCGCCGCGGCAAACACCCCGAGGACCATCGACGCCTGGGCGCCGACCACCGAGCCCAGGCCTGCGGCGAGGAAGGTCTTGAACGATGAGGTGTTGCTCGGCAGGTAGCGCGAATAATCCGCGACATAAGGGCCGAACGAGATCTGCCAGGACGCCGACAGCGACACCGCGAGGAGGAACGAGGCCCAGGTGAAGTGGCGGTTCTCCAGCAACTGGCCGATGTCGCTGATGACCATGATGCGGCTGAACAGGTAGACGAAGGCGATGATTCCCAGCACGCTGGCCACCCGGCCGATCCAGTGGATCATGCGGTAGCCGAACACCGTGGCAAGGACGATGACCCCGGCGAAAATCAGAATGCCGGCGCTGTCGCTGACGCTCAGCAACTGGCCGATGGCCTGGCCCGAGAGCACCGTGCCGGTGGCGGTGAAGCCCAGGTACATCAGGCACACCAGGGCAATCGGGATGGCCGCGCCGTACACCCCGAACTGCACGCGGCTGGAGATCATCTGCGGCAGGCCGAGTTTCGGCCCTTGGGCGGCGTGCAGGGCCATGACCGCGCCGCCGACCAGTTGCCCGAGCAGCAGGCCGATCAGCGACCAGAACACATCGCCACCGAGCACCACGGCCAGGGCCCCGGTGACGATTGCGGTGATTTGCAGGTTGGCACCCAGCCACAGGGTGAACTGGCTGTAGAGGCGTCCGTGTCGTTCGTTTTCCGGGATGTAGTCGATCGAGCGCCGCTCGATCAGGGGCTTGCTGCGCGAGGCATTGGCCTGGGTCATTGCTCGGGATCTCCGCCTATTGTTGTGTTGTCGCGGTCGGGTCGCCAGCCGAACGCAGGCGGGCGACTGAAACAGATATGAGCATGTATATACAAATACAGTCAAGTGGAGGTGTCGGCTTTGCGGCGTCCATCCGTCGCGATGGATGCTGCGATGATTTCGTGCATAAGGTTATGCTGTTGCGAAATATTACAAAGCCGTTGAGGGAAGCATGCCGTTAAAGGATTTACTGCTGGCGCTGGTGGTGATTGTCGCCTGGGGCGTCAATTTCGTGGTGATCAAGGTCGGCCTCGATGGCTTGCCGCCGATGTTGCTGGGCGCCTTGCGCTTTGCCCTGGTGGCGTTTCCGGCGGTGCTGCTGGTCAAGCGCCCGCAGTTGCCCTGGCGCTGGCTGATTGCCTACGGCGCGACCATCTCCCTGGGCCAGTTCGCCTTTCTCTTCGAGGCCATGGGCAATGGCATGCCGCCGGGGCTGGCGTCGCTGGTGCTGCAATCCCAGGCGTTCTTCACCCTGTTTTTTGCCGCGATCTTCCTCGGCGAGCGGCTGCGCGCGGCCAGCGTACTGGGCCTGCTGGTGGCCGCCGGCGGCCTGGCCCTGATCGGCAGCGAAAACGGCGCCAGCGTGCCGTTTTTTGCCTTGCTGCTGACCCTGTGCGCCGCCGCGATGTGGGCCATGGGCAATATCATCACCCGGCGTTTCAGCAATATCGACCTGGTGGCCCTGGTGATCTGGGGCGGGTTGGTACCGCCGCTGCCGTTTCTGGCGCTGTCGTGGTGGCTGGAAGGTCCCGAGCGGATTGAAAGCTCGCTGCGCGGCATCGGCTGGAGCTCGGTGCTGGCGCTGGCCTACCTGGCGTTTATCGCCACCATGCTCGGCTACAGCCTGTGGAGCCATCTGCTGTCGCGCTACCCGGCCGGCAAGGTGGCGCCGTTTTCGTTGCTGGTGCCGGTGGTGGGCCTGAGCTCTTCGGCCTTGCTGCTGGACGAGCGCCTGACCCCGCTGCAAGGCTGGGGCGCGCTGCTGGTGATGGCCGGGCTGTTGATCAACGTCTTCGGCCCGCGCCTGCGCCAGTTGTTGCTGGCGCGAATGGCCTAGCAGTGGGCGATTACGCCGGCATAACCCGGTAAACACAGCGCCGATCACCGCTCAGCAGGTGTTCGCAGCGCTCTACCTGCGCCTGCTCACCGAGCGCGGCCTGGAACACCTGCAGCTCCGAGCGGCAAAACCCCTGGCAGCGGCTGGCGGCCACGCAGATCGGGCAGTGGTTTTCGATGATCAGCCAGCCGTCGCCGCAGGCCTGCATCTGGGCCATGTAGCCGGCCCGCTCACGCAGTTGCACCAGCACCCGCACTTTGTCTTCCAGCCCCTGGGCCTGGTTGCAGGCCTGCTGGTATTCGGCGCGGCTGCTGGCTTCCATGCGGCTGATGAGCTGGTCGACCCCCTCGGGGCCGAACACCTGTTCGACGCTGTCGATCAGTTGCAGGGTCAGCACACTGTGGGTGTCGGGAAAGCGCCGCTGGGCGGCGTCGGTCAACATCCACTTTTGCGAAGGCCGCCCGGCGCCAGTGCTAGGGACACTGATGCCATTGATTTGCCCGGCGGCCTGCAGCTTCTGCAGGTGCTGGCGCGTGGCCTCGAAGCTGATCTGCAGCAGGCTGGCCAGGTCGGTGGTTTTCAACGCGCCGCGGGTCTTGAGCAAGAACAGGATGCGCTCGGCGCTTGAGGCGCTATCGAGGTTGCTGAGGCTCATCGGGCCATGACCTTGGGTGCAGTGCCAGTCAGGCGCCAGACCAGTAGCCAGGTCAGCAGTGGCGCGATGGCAAACACCGCGAACAGCCAGGTCGCGGCCTGTTGCGCGCCAGCGACGCCGCCCGGCTCGACCAGCCCGGCACTGTTGCTGACCACCCCGGCCAGGGCTGCCGCCAGCGCCGTGGCGTAGAGCTGCACGGTGGTAATCGATGCCGAGGTCAGGTTTTCTTCACCGGGTGGCGCGGCGCTGAGCACCTTGGTCAGCAGGTGCGGCCAGCCAAGGCCGATTCCCAGGCCCACGCCGGCCAGCGCCAGGCAATACACGGCCAGGCCGCCAGTGCTGCCCAGCCAGGCCTGCTGGCCGGTCATCAACGCCAGCCCCAGCAGGGCCGCAAGGACAATGCCCGGGCCGACGCGGATCATGCGCTCGGCAGCCTCACCGGTGCGGCTGGCGCTGCACAGCGCGGCCAGGGTCCAGCCCGCCGCCATGGCCGCGGTCATGTAGCCGGCGGCCAGCGGGCTGAGGCCGTGAATGGCCTGGAGGAAGTAGGGGACGAAAATTTCCGTGGTCACTGCCGCAATCAACAGGCACATCACCGCATACAACTTGCCCAGTGAGGTGCCCAGGGAATAAGCGCCAGAAGGCAGCAAGCGGCGCTCGGGCTGGTGGTCGAGGCGGGCGATGAGCACTGCGATGGTCAGGCCCGCGCCAATCCCGAGCAGGTTCCACAGCAGTTGCTGGGCCAGGCTGGCGGCAGAAATCGCCAGCACCGAGGCGACCAGGCAAGCAATCAGGCCATAGGGTGGGCGAGTGGCCCTGGTGCTGGCAGCCACCTTGCCGTGCAACTGGTTGATGACGATCAGCGCCAGCAGCGCCGCCACCGGCAACAGTGACCAGAACGCCCAGCGCCAGTGGCCGCCCTGGGCAAAGATACCGCCAACCGCCGGCCCGCACAGGGTGGCCACGCCCCACATGCCCGAGACCATGGCCATGGCCCGGGGCCACAGGCGCTCATCGAAGATCAAGCGGATCAGGGCATAGCTCAGGGCGAACAGGATACCGCCGCCCAGGCCCTGGACGCTGCGACCGATCAACAGCACCGGCATGCTCGGCGCGGCGGCGCAGATCACCGAGCCCAGGCTGAACACCGCCAGGGCCAGGAGAAAGGCCGCCCGCGCGCCCAGGCGCTCGATCAATTGCGCCGAGAGGGTCGAGCCGATGATCGAGGTGGCGACAAACAGCGTGGTGCTCCAGGCATAAAAGGCCAGGCCGCCGATATCCGCGATTACCGTGGGCAGGATGGTGGTGACGATATAGACATTGATTGCATGCAGGGCGACCCCGCCGGCCAGGGCAATCGAGCGCAGGGCGTTGCGCCCGTGGAGCAGTTCGGCCCATGACGCGGGCTGAGGGTGGGCGGTGTTCATCGGCGACTCCTTCGCAAGTAAGGCGGCAATGGAAGGGGAGTCTAGGTGGCTGGCATGTATTACACAACCTATTGCTTGTATAAATGGCCACGCAGCAGCCGGCGGTTTTGTTACCATCGCGCTTTTTCCGCCCGCTCAACTGCGGGCGGCTGACAGGCAAGGCCGAAGGAGAGCAGCATGATCATTACCACCACAGGGACCATCGAAGGCCGGGAAATTTCCGCCTATCTGGATGTGGTCAGCGCCGAGTCGGTTCAGGGTATCAACGTGGTTCGCGATATGTTCGCCAGTTTCCGCGACTTTTTCGGTGGCCGTTCGCAAACCCTGGAAAGTGCGTTGAAAGAAGCGCGCATCCAGGCCACCGACGAAATCCGCGCCCGCGCGCGCAGCCTGCAGGCCGATGCGGTGGTCGGCCTGGACTATGAAATCAGCATGCCCTCGGCCCGTGGCGGCATGGTCGTGGTGTTCGTGACCGGTACCGCGGTGAAGCTCAGGTAAACGCCAGGGGTGCGACAAAACAGCCCGGCCATTGGTCGGGCTTTTTTGTTCTTGCCCGTGCGGTCCACAAATGACCGGCTAGTCTCAGAGTCACCAGGGTCAGTACTTTTCTGGGCAATCATCTGCTTGCCGGTACTGGTCCGCCATCGGAGGGAGACTGGGGCATGATTGAATCCTACATTGAGGACCAGGGCGACGAATTTCCCATCAACAGTGTGGTGCGCTGTGGCCAGAGTGGTTATCGCCTGGGCTTTGCCAACATGACGCTGGATGATGCGCAGGTGCGCCTGAACGCGCTACAGCGCAGCAAGAAGGGCAAGTTCACCCCGCGCTTGCCAGCGAAGAAGTAAACGAATCGACCACCACCCCGCCCAACGGCGGGGTTTTTTTTGCATTGTTTGACCTTGCGCAAAGGTTGCGCGGCTGGCGCTCGCCTGATGCCGGGTTGTGTGCCTTACTAATGCCGCCATCAATACAGGAGCCATTCGATGCGTATCAGGGAAGAGACCTACTGGAACTGGGCTGACGCACAACTGCACAGCCGCAGCCATGACGAACAGCTCAGCGACGGCACCAGTATCGACGTTCAGGTGAGGCTGTCGCGCACCGGCGCCACTCAGTTGTTCCTCGGCATCTATACACGCCAGGGCAAGGCGCTGGTCGAGGAGTACCACGACAATCGCCCCGGCGAGACCATGACCCGCGCCATGGTCTGGGGCGTTGACCGCGCCAGGGCGCTGGCCACCGGTGCCTTGCCGCTGGAGAAGGCGCCGCTGCGCCGTCAGGCCTGAGGGTGACGGGCGCGGCTGGCCTGGACGATGCGTTCGGCCGGCACGCGCAGTTGGCGCAACAGGTACTCGGCAAATTCTGCAGAATACCCCTGTAGGGTAATCGCCTGTTGCATACAGCCCAACCAGATAGCGCTGTGGCTTTCATTGATCGGCCATTGGGCATGGAAGGCCGGGATGGCGATCGGGCCATAGCGCTCACTGAACAGCCGCGGGCCGCCGAGCCAGCCACTGAGAAAACACGCCAGCTTGTCGCGCGAAGCTTCCAGGCTTTGCGGGTGCATCTGGCGCACGGTCCGTGCCTCGGGGTTTTCATCCATCAAGCGGTAGAAGTCATCGACCAGGCGGCGCAGGCCGTCGATGCCTCCGGCGGCCTGGTAGGATGCATCGTCGGTTCCGAAAGTGGGGTGGGTCATAAGCGGGTTCTTGGCGCAAAGAGGGACATTCTAGCCCTGTACCGCCATAAATAAAAAAGCCCAATCCGCGTGGATTGGGCTCAAGCGTGGCTGGGGCAGTGCCGCACCCCAGCGACCCTTAGCAGAGACGGTCGATCACCGCGACGCCAGGCTTGTTCTGCAGCGCAGCCCACTCGCTTTGCAGGGTCTGCAGAACCCGACCGACATACTGGGTGTCGGCGGCGGCCTTTTTGCCAACGTAGCCCTGGCCGCGACGGTACATCTTCAGGCGGGCACGCATGTTCGGCTTGCGTTCTTCGAACTCGGCTTCGTCGCTCATGGTTTCCAGGCTGTCCAGGTGAACTTCACCGGTTTTGCAGACCCAGAGGATGTGGCTGTCGAGAGTGTCCTTGCGCGCGGCGAACAGCCGGGCCAGTTCTTCAACAGTCGGTTGATTGTTCAGATTCATCATAAAGCCCCCTTGACCATTCGTTGTTTGTTCGCACTTGGCGCATAACATGTAGCGTTAAATGAAAGCTGCTACAGCAGCGTCACAACTGGGGGCTTCTACACGCTGCCTTTTGGGCAGTACCCATCCGCACACAGCTCATGGATCTGTCGAGCTGCCTGGAACACCCTTGCCAGTACCCCCGATCGGGGAGACGACCTCATCATGCAAGGGGCGACGAACGGCGTCAACAGGTTTTGTAGTGTTTTTTTCAAGGCACTACATCTTGTCGGACAATGCCTCGAATTCGGGGCATTGATGCGTATCAGTCTGCGCAAAAGCGATCTGCGCGATCATGGCCGCACATGTTCTAAAGGGAGTTACCGATGAATTCGCCGGCCAATGTGCCTGTCTCACAAACCGCCAGAGCCCGCGTGCCGATTGGCCTGCTGGTCGGTATCGCAGCACTGGTCGGGGTGCTGTTGCTGCCGATGCCCGCCGACCTGCCAGTGGCCGGCCACCGGGTGCTGGCGATTCTGGCTTTTGCCGTGGTGGTGTGGATCAGCGAAGCGGTGTCGTACGAAGCCAGCGCGATCATGATCACCTCGCTGATGGCCTTTTTGCTCGGCACGGCGCCGACGGTGGCCGACCCTTCGGTGATCTACGGCTCCTCGGCCGCCATCACCCTGGCCCTGACCGGTTTTTCCAACAGTGCCCTGGCCCTGGTGGTCGGCGCCTTGTTCATCGCCGCGGCCATGACCCACACCGGGCTGGACCGGCGTATCGCCCTGGTGACCTTGTCGAGCATCGGCGTCAGCACTCGGCGCATCCTTCTGGGGGCGGTGGCCGTCACCGTGCTGCTCAGCCTGGTGGTGCCCAGCGCCACCGCGCGCAGTGCCTGCGTGGTGCCGATCATGATGGGGGTGATCGCCGCCTTTGGTGTCGACAAGCGCTCGAACATCGCTGCCGGGATCATGATCATCGTCGCTCAGGGCACCAGCATCTGGAATATCGGCATCCAGACTGCCGCGGCGCAGAACCTGCTGACCGTCGGCTTCATGGACAAGATGCTCGGTGCGCGGGTGTCGTGGATCGACTGGCTGATCGCTGGCGCGCCGTGGGCAGTGATCATGTCGGTGGTGCTGATCGTCCTGGTGCTGAAAATGCTGCCGCCCGAAAGCGATGCGATTCCGGGTGGCAAGGCGGCAGTAAGCAAGACCCTGGCCGAGCTCGGACCGATGACCGGCGCGCAGAAACGTCTGTTGGGCGTGTCGCTGTTGCTGCTGCTGGCCTGGGCCACCGAGGGCAAGCTGCATCACTTTGACACCACTTCGACCACCTATGCCGGGCTGGTGATCCTGCTGCTGCCACGGGTAGGGGTGATGACCTGGAAAGATGTGCAGGCGCGCATTCCCTGGGGCACGGTGATTGTCTTCGGGGTGGGCATCAGCCTGGGTACTACCTTGCTCACCACCCAGGCCGGGCAATGGCTGGGCGCGCAAGTGGTGGCCCATACCGGGCTGGATCAATTGGGTACCCTGGGGGTGTTCTCGATCCTTGCGGCCTTTTTGATTCTGATTCACCTGGGCTTTGCCAGCGCCACCGCCCTGACCTCGGCGCTGCTGCCGATTTTGATTGCGGTGTTGCAGACCTTGCCGGGGGACTTCAGCCGCCTGGGCATGACCATGGCCCTGGGCTTTGTGGTCAGCTACGGCTTTATCTTGCCGATCAACGCGCCGCAGAACATGGTCTGCCTGGGCACCGAGACTTTCACCGCCAAACAGTTCGCCCGGGTGGGGATCCTGGTGACCTTGATCGGCTATGGGCTGATGCTGGTGTTTGCCGCGACCTGGTGGCAGTGGCTGGGCTGGATGTAAAGGGCCAAGATTGCGACCGCTTCGCGCTCGATCGCTGGCAAGCCAGCTCCCACAGTTCCGGTGTACACAAATCTACTGTGGGAGCCGGCTTGCCGGCGATGGGTTGGCAGCAGCCCCCGAATCTAGAAATTCGCCGGGGTGTTGGCGCTGATGATCTCGGCCTCATCCTGGCCGATATTCTTGAAGCTGTGGGGCAGGGTGGTGGGGAAGTAGTAGCCGTCACCGGAGTTGAGGATGCTGACCTGGCCATCGACCCGCAATTCGATGGTGCCACGGGTCACCAGGCCGCACTCTTCGCCCTCGGCGTGCACGATCGGCTCGCCGGAGTCGGCGCCCGGCGCGTACAGCTCGCGCAACATGCGCATTTGCCGGCCTTCGACACTGGCCCCGACCAGCAGCATGCGCAGGCCGCTGTTGCCCAGGTCGGGCTGTTCGGTCGAGCGGAACACAAAGCGTTCTTCGCGGATCGGCTCGTCGAAACTGAAGAACTCCGCCAACGACATCGGAATGCCTTCAAGCAGCTTTTTCAGGGAACTGACCGAAGGGCTGACGCGATTCTGCTCGATCTGCGAGATCGTCGAGTTGGTCAGGCCACTGCGCCGAGCCAGCTCCCGTTGGGAGAGTTTGTTGCGTTCACGCACCAGTTTGAGTCGTGTCCCCGTGTCCATAGCCGCCTTATGTGTCAAAAATTTTGGGCGAGGCATTAAAACACATTCGAACCGGCTTTAGCGGCCCACCTGTTAGGCGGGCTTTTTCGGCTGCGGCCACAGCCCGACCAACAACAGCAGCGCCGCGACAATCAGGTACGGCAGGCGCGGATCGACGGCGTAGATCAGGGTCCCGGCCAGCGGCCCGATGACCACTCCCAGGCCCTGCACGGCGCCGATGGAACCGGCCGTGGCGCCTTGCTCGGAGGCGTCCATGGCGTTGGCCGCCAGCGCCGAAAACGCCGGGAACACCCAGCCCATGCCGCAGGCCGAGAAAAAGAAGCACGCCCACAGGCCCACGGCGCTGGTGGCCAGGGCGCTGGCGGCAAAGCCTGCGGCGGCGATGCTGGCGCCGACGCGGATCATCCGCAGCGGTGGCCATTCGAGCTTGCGCACCAGGATCTGCGCCAGAATCAACGCCACGCCGACCATGGTCAGGGCGACGCCAGCGGTTTGCGCAGCATCGGCCGGGGCCATGCCCAGGCGGTCGAGGGCGAAGAAACCGACGGTGATCTGCGCCACCGACACGCTGAGCATCGCCACGAAGGCCACCAGCAGTGGCCGGCGCAGGCGCGGGTCGGCCAGGCGCACCGGGCGTGGCGGCTGTTTGAGGTGCAGTTCCTGGCGCTTGAGCTTGAGCAGCAGCACAAACGCCAGCATCGGCAGCACCGCCATTACATAGAACGGCAGGCTCAGGCTGAAGCGCGCCAGCACCGCCGCCAGGGCCGGGCCGATGACCAGGCCGAAAGCGTTGGCCGCCCCCAGCGAAGCCATGGCCCGGGCGCGGTGCCGGGGTTCGATATTGTCGGCGATCAGCGCCGCGCCACCGACCGGCAACGCCGCGTAAAAGGCGCCGATCAGGCCGCGGCCCAGCACCAGCCCGGCAAAGGCCAGGGCGGCGCTGGGCAGCAGGTGCAAGGCGGTATCGATGAACAGGCACAACGCCCAGTAGGCGACGGTGAAACCCGCGGTGCCGAGCAGCAACACCTTGCGCCGCCCCAGGCGATCACTGGCACGGCCCCAGGGGCGGGCCAGGAGCATCCAGATCACCCCGGCAACCGTTACCGCCGCGCCGGCTTGCCAGGTGGCCAGGCCGAGAGTGCGGGCAATCGGGCCGATCAACGAGACGAACGCCATCATCGCCATGGTGCAGGCCATGTTCGCCGCCAGCAGCGGGCGCAGGTCAAAGGGGGAGCGCTCGCTATGGTCGAGCACGGCAGGGTCCGTTGCGGTGGTCATGGGCTATCCGGGGCAGGTGAGGGGCAAAGCGGTCGACGACCGGCAAAAGATGATAACGATTATCATCGGTTGGCGTCGACCGCAAATTGCCGGCCTCAGAAATCGCCCTTCAGGGTCACCATGAAGTTGCGCGGCTCACCGTAGAAGTTGCCCCAGGCCAGGGCGCCGACGCTGGAGTAGTAGTGCTTGTCGAACAGGTTGTTGCCGTTGACGGCAATGCTCCAGTTGTCGTCCAGTTTGTAACCCACGCGCGCGTTCCAGATCGCATAGCCGGGCTGTTCGGTTTTCGCCGCGCGGTCCTGGTAGTGGTTGTCGCTTTGCGCATTGACCCCGCCGCCCAGGCTCCAGCGTTGCAGCGGGCCGTCCAGTTGGTAGTCGGCCCAGACCCGCAGCAAATGGCGTGGCACGTAGCTGGCGGTGAAGGTGGCGTCCTGGCTGGTGCTGTTGGTCTTGAGGTACTCAAGCTCGGTGTAGGTGTAGCCGGCCAGTACCTGCAGGCGCTCGGCCAGCTCGCCGCTGAGTTCGGCTTCGAAGCCCTGGGCGCGGACCTTGCCCTTGTCGCTGTAGCAGTAACCGTCGGAGGAACCGGCGCACACCGAGTCGTAATCGGCTTCGGCGCGGTGCGCCTCGATGGTGCGGAACAGGTTGAACGCCGCGTTCAGGCCGCCATCGAGCCATTCGCCCTTGATCCCCAGCTCGTAGTTGGCGCCGGTCTTGGGCTGCAGCGGGCTGCCCTGGGCATCGGTGTAAGTGCCTTGGGGCTGGAAGATGTCGGCGTAGCTGCCGTACACCGACCAGGTCTCGTCCAGATCGTAGATCAGTGCGGCGAACGGTGTGACCTGGCCGTTTTCCTGGCTGCGGTCGTGCTGCCAGTAGTCCCAGGCCTGGGTGTAGGAGTCGCGCTGGCTGCGGTACCAACTGACCCGGCTGCCGAGCACCAGGGTCAGGGGTTCGGCCAGTTTCAGGCGCAAGGTTGCATAGGTGCCGATCTGCCGGGTGTCGCTTTCCACCGGCAGCGGGCCGCCACGGTAGGAGGCCGTCTGGTACAGGCTGTCTGGCGGCTTGGGAATGTCGCGGTCGGGGGCGAAGGGGTTCATGGTCACGCCCATCAGCTGGGTCATGTTGATCAGCGCATAGCTGTCGCTGCCCTTGGCGCGGCTGGCGTTGGCGCCGACGATCAGCTCTTGCTCAAGGCCCCAGGCGGTGAATTTGCCGTCCAGGTAGGCGTCCATGCCGTAGTCGTGCTGGTCGTAGTCGAACACGCCGGAGTACAGCTGGCTGTTGGCCGAACTGCTGCCGACCGGCACGCTGCCCAGGGTCATGGCGTACTGCATGTCCTGGGTGTTGTGGCTGTGCATGGCGGCGACTTTCAGCAGCCACTGGTCATTGAAGTGGTGGGTAAGGTCGGCGAACAGGTTGACCCGCCGGCTTTCCCAGCTGTTCCAGGTCGCGCCCAGGCAGGTGGAACGCGACAGTTTCAGGTCCGAACCATCGCTGTAGCGTGGCAGGCCCTGCCAGCAGGGGGTGGCATTGAGCTTCTCGTAGGCGGCGCCGATGCCCAGGGTGGTGGCGTCGTTGAAGTCGTAATCGAGGGCGCCGTAAACCACCTGGTCGTCGCGCTTGCCCATGTCGTAGAAGTACTGGCGGTCCTGGCCGGCGACCACCAGGCGGCCGCGCAGGCTGCCGGATTCGTTCAGCGGGCCGCCGGTGTCGAGCTGGGCGCGGTAGTTGTCCCAGGAGCCGGCTGAAAGGCTGACACTGGTGGCGGCCTTTTCCTGCCCGCGTTTGCGAATGAAGTTGACCCCGCCGGCGGAACTGCCCGAGCCCTTGAGCATGCCAGCGGCGCCGCGCAGCACTTCGACGCGGTCGTAGTAAGCCATGTCGCTGGCGAAGCTGTTGGCCTGTACATAGTTGCCACCCAGGTCCAGCGGCACACCGTCGTACTGGTACTGGCCGGCGAGCATGAAACCGCGCGAGTAGAAGTATTTACCGCCCATGGGCGAATCGTGCACGGTGATCCCCGGGGTTTTCTCCATCACCTGTTCGAGGGTGGTGAGGTTCTGCTCATCCATCATCTTGCGGGTGATGACCGTCACCGATTGCGGCGTTTCGCGCAGCGAATGCTCGCCCTTGGCGAAACTGACCTGGCGCGCGGTGAAGCTGTCGGTGGTTTCCATCGGCGCCTGCAAGGTGCTGGCGCCAATGGTGGTTGCACCCAGCTCCAGCGCACCGTTGCTGGCCGGCAGCGGGCGCAGTGAGTAGCTGCCATCGGCCTGGCGATAAGCCTGCAGGCCGCTGCCGGTGAGGATCCGGCTCAAGCCTTCGAGCACCCCGAAGCGGCCCTGCAGGCCCGGGCTGTGCAGGCTGGCAGTCAACTGCGCGTCATACGACAGGTTGACCCCGGCGGCTGCGGCAAAGCTGCCCAGCACCCGGCTCAGGGAACCTGCTTCGATGGCAAAGACCTGGCCGCTGCTGGCGCTGTCGGTCTCTACCGCCTGGGCAACAGTGACGGGCAGCAGGGGCAGGGCCAGGGCGGCAGCCAGCAGATGGCGGCCAATCAACTGGGGAAGGGGGGCACGGGGGAAGCGGGGTTGCATGGAAATCCTCTTCGTTCGCAAATGAGATTATTTCCTACAGAGGCGGACGAACGAAAAAAAACAGGCACCCCCCTGGCTGAAAAAATTCAACTCAGGTCGACACTGACCCAGAAGCGGTTGTAACGACGCACCTTGAGCTTGAACGAGGTGGCCAGGGCCGACAGCGCCGCATCGCTGTCGGTGAGCGAGAACGTCCCGGAAACCCGTAGCCCTTCAAGCTCGCTGGAGTAGGACAACAGCCCAGGGCGGTAGCGGCCTAGTTCGTCGAGCAACTCGCCCAGGCGCCAGTCCTCGACGATCAGGTGCCCACCGGTCCAGGCCGCTTCGCTGCTGGCGACGGCCTGCGCGGCCTGCACCGCATGGCTGTCGAACTGGCAGCGCTGGCCGGCCTCGAGGCGTCGTGCCGGGGCCTGGCGCGGGTTGATGCGCACCGCATGCTCGAACACTTCGACCCGGCTGGCGGCCTCGCGCTGATCAACGCTGAAGCG
Source organism: Pseudomonas sp. 2(2015) (assembly GCF_000955865.1). Lineage (NCBI taxonomy): Bacteria > Pseudomonadati > Pseudomonadota > Gammaproteobacteria > Pseudomonadales > Pseudomonadaceae > Pseudomonas > Pseudomonas sp. 2(2015). The sequence goes on along the minus strand of NZ_JYOF01000003.1, from coordinate 256,019 downwards.
CGTGCCCAGGGCTTCGACCAGGCCCTCGGCGGTTTCCACCCGTAACGGGCGCTGGCGGCCGTCTTTGCCGCTAGTAAGAAAAATCCGCCCGTGGCGCAGGCGAATCAGGCGTTGCTGATCGTCGAAGCGGATGTCCACGGCGCTGGCGGTGTCGAGCACCAATTGGCTGCCATCGGCGAGGCGCAGGTGACGGATTTCGCCGGTGGCGCTGTGCTCATCCGCCAGCCACTGCTGCGCCGGCTGGCTGCGGTAGCTGGCCCAGCCACCAAGGCCAAGGCCGCTGGCCAGCAGCAGGCCTTTGAGCACACTGCGCCGGGGCAGGCCCTGGGCTTCGCTGCGTTGCAAGGTGTCGAAGGCCAGCGCCCCCGGCACACTGGCCAGGCGCCCCTGCAACTGCTCGACCCGTGCCCAGGCCCAGCGATGCTCGGCGGCGCTGGCCAGCCACACCTGCCAGGCCTGCTGCAGTTCGGCCGGGGCATCGCCGGCGGCCAGTTGCACATGCCAGCGGGCGGCGGCTTTGAGGGCCTGGCGTTGGCGTTCGCGGTCAGTCATGGCTGGGCATCGAAGGCGAGCAGCAGGCAGCGCTCGGTGGTCTTGATCAGGTATTTTTTCACCGTGGTCAGCGACACGCCCAAGGCAGCGGCGATTTCCACGTAGGTCATGCCCAGCCAATTGGCCATCAGAAACGCCTTGCGCGCCTTGGCGCCACAGCCGGCCAGCAGTTGGTCGATTTCCCGCAGGGTTTCCAGAATCAACACCTGCTCTTCGGTGGAGATCTGCTCGGCTTCCGGCTGCGCGGCCAGGGCTTCGAGGTAGGCGCGTTCCAGTTGCTGACGGCGGAAATGATCGATCATCACCCGCCGCGCCACAGTTACCAGGTAATTGCGCGGCTCACGCAGCAGGCGCACCAGTTCCAGCGCCTCGGACGAGGCGAGGATGCGCACGAAGGTGTCCTGCATCAGGTCGGCGGCGCGCTGCGGGCAGCTCAGGCGCCGGCGCAACCAGTGTTGCAGCCACACGTGATGGTGCTGGTAGAGCTGGCCGAGCTCGGCATTGGGCGGTGACGGCGGTGCGCTCATCCTGGCTGCATCCCGAAAAAATGATGCAGATGATAAGCATTCCCAAAAAACTAATAAAGGGTTGTTTTCACACTGCCGCCGCCCGTGTTTACCAGAGGGCCAGGGTATAGCCGACGATCAGGCGGTTCTCGTCGATATCGGTGGTTAAGCCGCCACTGGAGCGGAAGGTGGCATTGCGCAGGCGCACACTGACATTCTTCAGCGGCCCGCTTTGCACCACGTAGGCAATGTCGGTATCGCGCTCCCATTCCTTGCCGCCGCTGACACTGGCGGTCTCGATATGGCTGCCGTTGACGTAGCGGGTCATGAAGCTCAGGCCCGGCAGGCCGAGGGCGGCGAAGTTGTAGTCGTAGCGCGCTTGCCAGGCATCGGTCTCGGCCTTGGTGAAGACGTTGACGGTGACCAGGTTGACCGAATAAGGGTCCAGGCCCGGGTAGGCAAAATCGCCGTCGCCAGAAAGATTCTGGTAACCGAGGCCGAACTTGTGCGCGCCCACGCCCAGGGTAAGCATGCCGTTGAAGAAGCGGTTGTCGATCTTGCCACCATCGACCCGTGAGGTTGCGCGCAGGTCGTGGCTACCCTGTTCGCGGGTGTCGAAGTAGCGCAGGTCGCTGCGCAGGTTGATGCCTTCGGCCAGGGGCAGGTCGTGGACCAGTCCGGCGTAGTGCTGGCGGTAGATGTCCTGCATTTGTGCGTAGTAGTAACTGACGGCCAGGCGCGGGTTGATCGCGTAGGTGCCGCCGGCCAGGTCCAGGTGGTTGCTTTCGACCCCGGCATAGCTCATCTCGTCGTTGCTTGAGGAGTCGCGCAGGTTCTGCTTTTCCAGGCGACCGAGGTTCAAGGTCAGGCCGTCGATGTCTTGCGAGGTCAGCAGGCCGCCGCTGTAGGTCGAGGGCAGCAGGCGTACGTCGTTGATCGCCGCCACCGGCAGCATCGGTTGCAGGGTGCCGAGCTTGAGGGTGGTCTTGCTGACGCGCAGCTTGGCGGTCAGGCCCAGCTCGCTGTAGTCGTCGACCGGCTCCTGGCTGGCGCCAAAGGGCAGCAGGCCGGTGCCACGGCGGTCGCGGCTGGAGTCGAGCTTGACCCCCAGCTCACCCAGGGCATCGAGGCCGAAGCCTACGGTGCCTTCGGTAAAACCCGACTCCATTTTCAGGATAAAACCCTGGGCCCACTCCCGCGCCTGGCTCTGCGGCGCACCGCTCTGGCGAAAGTCGCGGCTGAAATAGAAGTTGCGCGTCTCAAGGCTGGCCTTGCTGTCCTTGATGAACTCGGCCTGGGCCAGGTAGGGGGTGAATGCGGCGCACAGGCCGGCACTCACCGTCAGCGAACGGGGCAGAAGCATTAGGGCTACCTTTGTTGTTGTTGTGTGTGGCGGGTGCCAGGTGTCTCTGTCTATATTGTTAACATATTATCTTTATTTTTGAATAGACCTCTTTAGGGTGGAAATGGCCAGGAATGAAAAATAATTAATATATTAATCCTTGGGTAGCGGCCCCGGCCACATGCTGCGCAGCACGCCATCACGGCGGATCAGCCCGTGCACCAGCGCTGCGCCCAGGTGCACCAGCACGGTGGCAAACAGCACATAGGCCAGCCAAGCGTGGGCCTGGCGCAGCAGGGCATACAGCTGCAGGTCGTGGGGCAGCAGCGCCGGCAGTTGCAACGGCAGCGGGTAGCCACCGGCAGACTGCATGCCCCAGCCCAGCAGCGGCATCGCCAGCATCAACCCGTACAACAACAGGTGCGAAGCCTTGGCCGCCCAGCGCTGCGGTGCTGGCACGTCGGCGGGCAGCGGCGGGTGCGGCAGGCTCAGGCGCAGGCCGATGCGCACAATCACCAGCAGCAACAGCGCAAGGCCAATGGCCTTGTGCAGGCTGATCAACCAGGTATGGCGCGGCGACAGGTCGCTGACCATGCTCACGCCCACAAACAGCATGGCCAGGATCAGCACGGCCATCAGCCAGTGCACGGCGCGGGCCAGGGGGTGGAAGGCAACAGGTTTCATGGGCGGGCTCCCAGCTGCGCGGCTTCACGGGCGCGACGGTTGAAGGATTCCGAGTAGGCCGCCGAGCGGGCTGCGAGGATCGGGTCTGCGGACGGCCGGATGCCGCTCGGCAGAATCAGCGGGTCGAAGTTCAGGTCGCGACAGGCGCCTTGCTCCGCGGCATCGACCTGGTCGATCACCAGGGTGCCGGCGTTCACCGTGGGCCGTTGCGCGGGCCAGGGCTGGCTGGGGTCATCGACGGCATCGCCGGCTTCGGCCAGGGTCAGTTGCAAGGTCCAGCGCAGCGGGCCCTGGCCCAGGCGCTGGCGCAGGTCGTGTTGCAGGTAGTCGCGATCATCGACCTGGGCCGGCAATGCGGCGAACGGCGTTTGCGGCAGCAGGCTCCAACGCACGTAGCGGGCCTTGCCAGCGGCGTCGATCAGGGCAAAGGCATTGATGCTGTTGTAGCTTGAGTTGGCGAAACTGTCCGAAGCTTGGTAGTCCTTGGCCCATTGGCGAAAGGCGGCGCTTTCCGGATGGGCGGCGAAAAACGCCTGCAGGCGCGCTGGGTCCGGTTTGCCGGTGGCCGGGTCCGGGGTTATGGCCAGTACCTGCTGGTAGAAGGCTTCGGGCGTGCCTACCGCCAACACCGGCGGGGTATTCATGCCGGTTCGCCACAGTTGGCCATCGTCGCTGCTCAGTTGCAACGCCAGGCTACGGGTCGGCACGCTGGCATCGGCGCTGTGGGGGTTGGCGCCGCCGATGGCGAAGCGGCCGATCACCGGCACCCGGGCCTGGCTGAATGCCCGCGCGGTGGACAGCTTGGCCGCCGCGCCGCTGCTCTGGAAGTAGCCGCTGACGCACAGGCCCTTGGCGTGATTCTTACGGTAGCCGGGATAGTGCCCGGCCTGGTCTTCGAAGGTGTCGATAAAGCGCTTGGGGCTCAGGCGTTCGGCGCCGATCCAGCCTGCGGTGTAGGCAAAGCCAGCGGCCAGGGCCGCCAGCCCGAGGCCAATGGCAGCCAGGCGCAGAGCGCGGGGGCGGCCGTGTAACGGAGTGCTCATGGCGGTGATCCGGGTCAGTGAATGAGCCGGTACGACGCCGGTCGCAGAAATTTATTCCAACGCCCGGGAATAATTCTTCACCGCCAGCGTCTGCCTCGTACACTGATCGCCTACAGGCCAAGACTGCGGCAATGAACGAACTAGACGACGAACAATTGCGCGAAATGCTTCAGCGCCTGCGCCGCTTCGCCCTGTGGCTGACGCGCGAGGCCAGCAGCGCCGATGACCTGGTCCAGGCCACCGTCGAGCGCGCCTTGAGCCGCCGCAGGCAACAGCGGCAAGAGGGCAGCTTGCGCGCCTGGTTGTTCTCGATCCTGTACCGGCAGTTTATCGACGGCAAACGCCGCGAACGCCGCCAGGCGCGCTGGCTGGCCTGGTTCGGCCGTGGCGAGGAGGCGGGCAGCAACACCGAAGACATCGTTGTTGCCCAGTCGGGCCTGGCGGCGTTTGCGCAGTTGCCCACCGAGCAGCGCGCCTTATTGTTGTTGGTCAGCGTCGAAGGCCTGAGTTACAAGGAGGCCGCGCTGGCCCTGGATGTGCCGATTGGCACGGTGATGTCACGCTTGTCGCGCGCCCGTGCGGCCATGCGCGAACTGGCCGAGGGCAACACCCCGCCCGCGGCGCTGCGGAGGTTGAAATGAGCTTGATCCCGTCTGATCACGAATTACACGCCTATGTTGACGAGCGCCTGGACAGCGAGCGGCGCCGGGCGGTGGAGCTGTACCTGGCGGCCAACCCCGAACAGGCGGCGCGGGTCGAAGCCTGGCGCAACGATGCCCGCCAGTTGCGCGCGGCGCTGTCCGGCTTTGCCGGGCAGGCGCCCAACCCGCGCCTGGACCCGGCCAACGTACGCCGTGAGCTGCGCCGTCGGCGCCAGCGGCGCTGGGCCAGTGCTGCGGTGCTGCTGGTTACCCTGGGCATCGGCGGCCTGGGCGGCTGGCAAGGGCGCGAGGCGATTCTGCTGGCCAGTAACCCGCCGATGGCTGATGCCGTGCAGGCCCATCGGTTGTTCGCCGACGCCAAGGCCCTCGACCTCAGCGCCCAGGACCCGGCGCGCCTGCAGGCCTGGCTGGGCCAGCACTTTGCCCATGTCGGCAACCTGCCGGACCTCTCGGCCTACGGCTTCACCCCGGTGGGCGCGCGGCTGCTGAGCAACGAGCAGGGGCCGGCGGCGCTGCTGCTGTTCGAGGACGCCCAGGGTCAGCGGGTCAGCCTGTTCTTGCGCTCGCCGGGTGAGCACTACGTGCGCATGCCCAGTGGTGAGCGCACCGACGGCCAGTTGCAGGCCCGCTACTGGTCGCGAGGTGACTACAACTACGCCCTGGTCAGCGCCGCGTCTGACAGCCGCGGTGAGCAATTGCGTCAGGCCCTCGGTATCACTTTGTAGCTGGAATACCATTAGCGGCGTAAGCTCGAAACCGTTGTTCCTGTTGTCATTTCACTTCATTCGAGGTACCCGCCAATGAAGCGCATGCAAGGTTTGGTAATGGCCGCAGTGGTTCTGCTGGCCGGCCAAAGCGCGCAGGCTTCGGCACCAGAGGTAAAGGATGCGCGTCTGGTTGCCCATGAGCAGGCAGTGCAGGCCTATGCAGCAAGAACCGGCAAGAGCGTCCCCACTATCCAGGACTTTACCTACGGCAAATCTGTGGATGTCGCCCGTCTGATCGAACAGACGCCCATGGCCCGCGGCTGCGAAGCGGCGCCGATGCTGATGACCTTCGAGGATTCCAGTGGCCAGCTGGTTACCCTGCGTTATCGGCTCGAAGGTCAGTGCCCGCGTTTTCAGTCAACGCGATAAAGCGCCCCGGCAGCGGCGAGGGATCGTCGCTGCGCCACATCAGGTACAGCCCCAGGCGCGGGCTGGCCTCGCGCAAGCGGCAAAAGCGCAGCCCTGGCTGGGCATTGGCCTGGGCGGCTGCGGCCGGCACCAGGGCGATGCCGAAGCCGCAACCGACCAGGTTGATCAGCGTTTGCAGCTGCGCCGCCTGCTGGCTGATGCGCGGGTAAAAACCCGCGCTTTGGCACAGGTCGAGCAGTTGCTGGTGATAGCCTGCGCCCAGGGCTTGTGGGGTGAAGACAAAATCTTCCTCGGCAAAATCCGCCAGGCTGACAGCCGCTTCGCCAGCGCGCGGATGCTCACTCGGCAGTGCCAGCAAGATTTCTTCTTCCAGCAACAAACGGCTGCTCAGGCGTTCGCTCATCAGTGGCAATTGGCGGACCACGGCAATATCCAGTTGATCATCGAGCAACTGTTCGACCAACTGCGCCGACGACCCCTGCTGCAGCTCCAGCTGTACCTTGGGCCAGTCGCTGCGAAACTGCTTGAGCGCGTTGAGCAGCAGCGGATAGCCCGCCAGCGCCAGGCTGCCGATACGCAGTTGGCCGGCGATGCCTTCGGCGACCTGGCGTGCCTGGACGATGCCGTGCTCCAGGGTTGCCAGAGTCGCCCGCGCGGTATGCACAAAGCTCGCGCCGGCGGCCGTCAGCGCCACGCCTCGGGAGTGTCGGGTAAACAGGGCAAAGCCCAGGCGCTGCTCAAGCCGGGCGATGGCCTGGCTCAGCGGCGGCTGGGCCATGTGCAGGCGCTCGGCGGCGCGGTGAAAGTGCAACTCCTCGGCCACGGCGATGAACTGGCGCAGCAGGCGGGTTTCGATCACGGAGCGTGTCCTTGAATCAGAGCAGTTTGCGATTATGCCTCACTCGCAAGAGTGTCATATTGATGGCATGCGAGGGTTTCTCTAACATCTGTCTATTTTGGCCGGTGCAGAGAGAGGGTTGATGAAAGCTACAGGGAGGTCGCTGAGCGATTTCGTCGATTTGAACTCGGCGGAGGAATCTTTATTGGCAGCGTGCCGCGACGGTGAGGTTGTCCGCATTCTCGAGCATCGTCCTGTCAGTGCTGAAGATGGCCAGTGCGTACGCGCAGAACTACTCAGATTCCTGTTGTTGGGTGGGGATGCTGCTGCACCGGCTCATGAACGCGGTGTTCGTCTTGAGGGCGTGTGCATCGAGGGGCAGTTGGATCTGAGCGGAACTACGCTGGCGTATCCACTGAATTTGGAGGATTGCTTGTTTGAGCACGCCCCGGATTTCACCGACGCCCAGGTTTGCGGGACGCTGGTACTGGCCAACTGTCAAAGCCCGGGCCTGCGGGCAGACCGACTCATCACACGCGGTGCCTTGGATCTGAGCGGGTTTCGCTCCAGTGACAGAATCGATCTTGAAGATGCCCAGATCGGTGGCGGCTTTTGCTTGAGCGGCGCCGACCTGAATGGCAATGGCGCTGATGCCTTGCTGGCCGATCGGGTGGATGTACGGGGCGCGCTATCAATGGACGACGGTTTTAAAAGCCGTGGCTGCGTGTCATTTGAAGGGGCGCGTGTCTCTGGGCAGATCAACTGTCGAGGGGGGCGATTCAATGGCAAGGGCGGGGTTGCCCTGGTCCTCGATCAGGTTGCCGTGAATGCGGATGTGTACTTCAGCGAAGGGTTTCGCTCTAAGGGAACGGTCAGATGCGTTTCGATGAAAACCCAAGGTGCCTTGGATTGCTCCAATGCCAAGTTTGACGGCAAGGGCAATGAAGCATTGATCCTGGACTCTGCGCACATCAACGGTAGCCTGTTTCTGACACAGGCTGCTCATGCAAAGGGGACCATCCGTTGTCTCGGGGCCAGGATCGAAGGCCAGTTCCAGCTCACCGGGGCCAGGCTGGACGGTCGCGGTGGGTATGCGCTGGGCGCCGATGGCCTGCAGGTCAAAGGCGATATCACCATCGGTGAGGGATTCACCGCGAACGGCGCAGTCCGTCTGGTTTGCGCGCGTATCGAAGGGCAACTGAGCTGCAGGGGCCACTTGAAGTCTACTCACGGAACTGCATTGTCTGCGGACGGAATAGTCGTCCGCGGAGGAGTGTTTCTGGTCGATGGATGCGTGATGGTGGGACAGGTACGGTTTATTGCCGCGCATATCATCGGGCAATTCAACTGCAGGGGGGCTGAATTTGACGGCAATGGAGGCGTTGCCCTGACTGCCAGCAATCTTGTATTGACTGGAAATGCATTGCTCACCAGCGGGTTCAAGGCAAAAGGTCTGGTCCGCTTCAATAGCGCACAAATTGAAGGTGACCTGATCGCCAGGGACGCTGTTCTCGAGGGTGACAAGGGGCATTCTCTCATTGCCTCCGGTGCGGTGATTACCGGGACAGTCAACCTGGGGAAAGGGTTTGATGCACGGCGCTCGGTAAACTTCTCCCGTTCCAGAATTGCCGGCGACTTCAATTGCGAGGGGGCTTGCCTGAGCGCAGAGCAAGGGCGAGCGCTGATCCTTGATGGCGCACAGATAGAAGGCACTCTGGCACTGCGTAACATTGCCAGGAAGCTTTGCAGTTCCTCTTTCGTGGGGGCCAGAGTAGGGGAGTTGGATGATGACGAGAATAGCTGGGGGGAACACATAGCGCTCAACGGCCTGGTCTATAAAGCCCTTTCTGCACGAGCACCTGTTTGCCCTGTGTTCAGGGCTGATTGGTTGAGTCGTCAAGTTCCGACCCTGCGGCGGGTTGGGGATGTGATGGATGCCGAGAGCAGTTTTCGCCCGCAGCCCTGGCGGCATTTGCAGAAAGTACTGGGGGAAATGGGGCATACCGAGCAAGCGCGGGAAATGGGTATTGCCTACGAACAGAAACTACGAGAAATCGGCCATGTCAGCCAACCTGCGGCACACTGGTATCCTTGGGTCCGCACCCTGTATTCCGGCTTTGGTAGAGGCTTGCATTTTCTTTACGGAAAGCTGACCGGTTTTGGCTACAGGCCCATGCAGCTGTTGATCTGGTTTGTCTGCATTTGGTTGTTCTGCGGGGGTATCTACTGGTATGCGGCTTTGCAAAAAGGGGTGTTCGCACCCAGCAATCCGATAGTGTTCCAAAGCGACAGTTATCTTGAATGTCGGCCTGATCGCGCAGATGCCTGGCGCAAGCTAAATCCAGGCAGTCCACTCCCAGCCAGTTACCGTGGTGAAGGCAACTGGTACCTGTGCCAAACCCTGCGTGAGGAATACACCGGCTTCAGCCCCCTGGCCTATTCCCTGGATGTACTGATGCCCCTGGTCGACCTGCAGCAGGAGTCGGACTGGGCGCCGCTAGTGCCGACACCCAAGCAAGGGTATTGGGACGAGTTCACATCATTTGGCTGGAAGCATTTCGTGCGCCTGCTGATCTGGTTCGAAATTCTGGTTGGCTGGGGTATCAGCTTGCTGATGGTTGCCATCGTCTCCGGCCTGGCGCGCCGCAGCGAGTAGTGCCCGGGAGCCGCCGATATCCCACGGATATCGGCGACCCTGTTCGATAGTATTCAACTTTGCAGCGCTGACTGGCTAGGCTGAACGGCCATCAGGAGACTGCTTGTGACCCCATTCAGAACCGTACTCATCACCGGCGGCGCCCGTGGCCTGGGCCTGGCCTATGCCCGTGCCCTGGCACAAACCGGTGCGCAGGTGGTAATCAGCGACCTTGGCACCGACCGCGAAGGCTGTGGCCACGATGCTTCGATTGCCGAGGGCGCCGCTGAACAGTTGCGCAATGAAGGCCACCAGGTGATTGGTCACAGCGCCGACCTTGGCGATGAGCAAGCGTGTCGACAGTTGATCAGCAAGGTGCTCGACACCTTCGGCGGCCTCGATGCGCTGATCCATAACGCCGGCTGGGTCGGTTACCAGAACATCGAAGACTGCAGCAGCGAATTCATCGAGCGCGCCCTGGCCATCAACGTCCACGCGCCGCTGTGGTTGAGCAAGCACGCCTGGCCGGCGCTCAAGGCGTCTGGCAGCGGGCGTATCGTGCTCACTACCTCGGACCGGGCCATGTACCTGCGCCATGCACAAACCGGCCTGGGTGCCTACGCCGCCGGCAAGATGGCGCAACTGGGGATCATGAACGCCCTGGCCGCCGAGGGCGCCGAGCACGGGATTGCGGTCAACGCGATTTCGCCGGTGGCGCGCACGCGCATGTGGGGCCAGCAGGGCGAGCCCGAAGACCTCAAGCCCGAGTGGGTCGTGCCGGGGGTGTTGTACCTGGCTTCGGCAGACTGCCAGGACAGCGGCTACATCCTGCGTGCCAGCAACGGCCAGTTCTGCGCCACACGCTTCGAGGAAAACCCCCAGGTGGACTATCCGCGCGAGCTGCGCGGGGTGTCGGCCGGCACCGTGCGCGAGGTGCGGCAACGCTGGCAGATGATAAAAGCCATGTAATAGCGCTTGGTTTGCATCAGGGTATTAATTAGAATCAATCTCATTTGAGTCTAATCCATCCAGGTGCGTTGACATGAGCGAAGCGGCGGGCCCCACCGAGCAGACCCTGCAGGGCCTCTACCGAGAGCATCGCAGTTGGCTGGAGCGCTGGCTGTACCAGCGCCTGGGCAACCGCTGGGATGCCGCCGACCTCAGCCAGGATACTTTCCTGCGCGTGCTGGCAAGCCCCCAGGTGCTGAGCGAGTTACGCGAGCCACGGGCCTATCTGCTGACCGTCGGCAAGCGTTTGCTGGTCAATTTCCACAAGCGCCGCAGCCTGGAGCGTGCCTACCTCGAGGCTCTGGCCAGCCTGCCCGAGGCCCTGATGCCTTCGCCAGAGCAGCGTTGGTTGCTGCTGGAAACCCTGCAAGCCCTGGACGAACTGCTCGACGGTTTGCCGGCGGCGGTGCGTCGGGCGTTTCTCTGGTCGCAACTTGAAGGCCTGAATTACGCACAGATCGCCGAGCGCCTGGCGGTCAGTGAACGTACGGTCAAACGCTACATGGCCCAGGCGTATGAGCATTGCCTGCTGGTTGAACTATGAACCGCACCTTCAGCCGCGAAGCCCGGCAACTGGCGCGCACCGCCGCGCACTGGCTGGCCTTGCTCGATTCCGGGCAGGCCAGCGCCGAGGATTTGCAGCGTCTGCAGCACTGGCGCGCGGCCAATGCCCAGCACGAGCAGATCTGGCAGCGCGCCGAGGGCTTGCGCCAGCGTTTCCAGGACGTGCCGCCAACCCTGGCCATGGCCAGCCTCGACCGTCCCGAAGCCAACCGTCGAACCCTGCTCAAGCGTGGCCTGGCCTTGGCCTTGCTGTTGCCCGCCGGCTGGCTGCTCAGCCAGCAGGTGCCGCTGCAGGCCCTGCGCGCCGACCTGCGTACGGCGGTGGGTGAACGCCGTGGCGTGCGCCTGGCCGATGGCAGCCTGCTGCAATTGAACACGGCAACCGCCGTCAACCTTGACCTTGCTCACCAGCGCCTGACCCTGGTCGAGGGCGAGATCGCCCTGAGCGTCAGCCGTGCTCAAGCGCTGCACGTTGACCTTGGCATAGCCCGGGTGAGCGTCGGCCAGGCCCAGGTGTGCCTGCGGCGCGACGCCGAGCAGTGCCGCATCGCCGTGCTCCAGGGGGCAGTGCAGGTGCAGCCGCGCCAGGGCCCGGCGCTGGCCTTGCAGGTCGGCGACCAGTTGACCATCGGTGCCGACGGCAGTGGCGCCATGGACCGTTTCGACCCCCACCAGCCGGACTGGCGCGATGGCGTTCTGAGTGTCAACAACCAGCCGCTGGGGCAGTTCCTGGATGAGCTGTCGCGTTACCGCCCGGGCTGGCTGCGCTGGGACCCGGCGCTGGAGTCGCTGAGGGTCACCGGCACGTTTCGCCTGGATGACACTGACCGGGTGCTGGCCCTGCTGGCGGCCAGCCTGCCGGTAGCGGTACAGGCGCGCAGCCGCTACTGGGTGACCCTGGTGGCCCGCGAGAAAACCGTGTGAGCGGTGCCGTGCTGTTGGTCGCCTGACATTTTTACCAGTAGCGCGCTGGCTTGCGGTTGGTGATGATGCCGGTTCAAAGGCTGGAGCCATACCGACATGGACGAGAACAACAAAGAGCGCCTTCGCCTGTATCAACCTGGAGACACCGTGGTGCTGTACGGCTGTTTTGCCGCCGAGTACGGGGTGATGGAAACCCAGTCAGGCGTGGTGCGCAGCATCGACTGGTGCACCCACCAGTTGCAGCTGTACTTCGCCTGCGATGATGAATGCCGCTGCATTCCATTCGCCAGCATCACTGCGGTGCTGGCGCCGGGTCGTTGCAGCGTCGCCGCAGGTGATCCAGGCTGAGCATGCCGGCGCCACTGAGCAGCTCGACCTGCGCGCAGAGCCCGCCGCCGTCGCGGTTGCTCAAGGTCAGGCTGCCGCCGAATTGGCTGCGGCGTGGTCAACGCTCAGATGGACTACCTTGATTCCCAGGGCAAGGAACACCGCCTGCAGTACCAGAAATTTGCCAGTGACTGCCATGAAGGCGGTTAAGCCATCGATCAGGGAGGTTCGTCCATGAACATCAATTTCAACACAAATCGCCGTCGGGCCCTGGGCATCGCCGCACTGCTGGCCGTGCTGCTGGCGCTGGCGGGCCTGGGCAACCGCCTGTTCGCCGGCACGCCGGCAAGCCTTGAGACACTGGGGCCGATGCCGGAACTGGCCGGCGCCGTGCAGTGGCTCAACTCGCCGCCACTGGACCGCGCAGCGCTCAAGGGCAAGGTGGTGCTGGTGGACTTCTGGACCTACGAGTGCATCAATTGCCGGCGCAGCCTGCCGCACGTCAACACCTGGGCCAAGCGTTACGCCGACCAGGGCCTGGTGGTGATCGGCGTGCATACGCCGGAATACCCCGAGGAGCGAGTGGTCGACAATGTGCGCGAGCAAGTGGCCAAGCTGGATATCGACTACCCGGTGGCCATCGACAACGACTATGCGATATGGAACGCCTTCGGCAACCAGTTCTGGCCGGCGCACTACATCGTCGATGGCAGCGGCCAGGTGCGCTATGTGCACTTTGGCGAAGGCGCCTACGACACCCAGGAGCAAGTCATCCAGCAACTGCTCAAGGAGCGTGACGGGCAGGCGGGGTGAAGATGTTCGGGTGGCGCTGGCCTCATCGCGGGTCCAGCCCGCTCCTGCAGAGGGCCTTGGCCAGTTGCCGGATTGCGGTTTCGATTTCACTGGCTGTCAGCGATGAATAGCCCAGCAGCCAGCCCTGCTGTTTATGTTCACCGGCATACAAACGGCTGAGCCCGGGTAGCTGCACGCCGGCGCGGGCGGCCAGATTCATGGTGTGTTGCTCTGTCCAGCCTGGCTCGAGCACGCAGGGGATCTGCAGGCCTCCCGGCGGGCGCATGGCGGTGACGACGCCCGCCAGGTGCTTGCCAATCGCATCAAGCAGGCAGGCCCGGCGCCCGGCGTAGAGTTTGCGCATGGCGCGGATGTGGGCGTTGTAGTGGCCGTCGTCCATGAAGCGCGCCAGGGTCAGTTGCAGCACCTGCGGGGTGTGCCCGTCGATGATGCTGCGCGCCGCGCTGAAGGGCGCTACCAGCTCCGGCGGCAAGACCATGTAGCCGATGCGCAGGCCGGGGTAGAGGGTCTTGCTGAAGGTGCCGATGTAGAGGGTGCACTGCTGGCTGTCCAGGCCCTGCACGCAGGCAGTAGGCAGGCCGTCGTAGTGGAACTCGCTGTCGTAGTCGTCCTCGATGATCCACTTGCCGTTCTGCGCCGCCCAGTCGATCAGCTCCAGGCGTCGCGCAAGGCTCAGGGTCGCGCCTGTGGGGTACTGGTGCGATGGCGTGACGTAGACGCAACTGGCGCCGCTTTGGTCGGCGCGCAGCAGGTCGGTGCGGATGCCGTGGGCGTCGACGTCGATCGGCACGATCCGCGCCTGCGCCGCTTCAAAGGCCTTCTTCGCGCCGAAGTAACCGGGGTTCTCCAGCAGGATCGGCTTGCCGGCATCCACCAGCATTTGTGCGCACAGGAACAGCGCCTGGCGGGTGCTGCTGAGCACCAGTACCTGCTCGGGCATCACCTTGGCGCCACGTTCGAGGTTCAGGTAGGTGGCGATGGCCTTGCGCAGGGCTTCGCTGCCCTGCGGGTCGCCGTGCAGCAGGACGTTGCCGCGATGGTCCTTCACGGCCTGGCGCTGCAGGCGTTCCCAGACTGCAAGGGGGAACGAGCGGGTTTCTGGCAGGCCGGTGGCAAAGGCCTTGATCACCTGCTGGTCGCTGACGCCGCCGTTGTCGAACAGTGCCCGTCCGCGCAGGCTCAAGCCCTGGCCGGGCTCGAGATCACTGCGTTTTTGCGCCCCGGCTTTGATGCGCCGTTGCCCGCTGCCACGCAGTTGCGCGCCGAGGTTGTCCGGCACATAACTGCCCGAGCCTGCGCGGCGGACGATATAGCCGTCGCGCTGCAGCTGCACGTAGGCGTTCTCGACGGTGTCGCGGGCGACGCCCAGCGATTTGGCCAGGGCGCGGCTGGCCGGCAGCTTGACGCCAGCGGACAGCGCCCCTTCAAGGATCAGCGCGCGCAGCGCACGCTGGATGCGCTGGTGCAGGTCCAGCGCTGCGAACTCGGCGTCATTGACGCGCATCTTCAGGGTTTCAAGCTCGAACGTGGTTGCCATGTGGTCTGCCGCAAGTGAAGAAACTGGCCTGAACGGGCAGGCCAGTCTATTCGTACACTCGGTCGCTCGTCACTGCCTCTTCGCAAGGAACCCTGCCGCCATGTCTACTTCAGCACTACGCCCCGGCGACCTCATGCCCCCGCTCATTGCCGGTCTCATCTCGGTTATCGTCAATTATGGCGGAACCTTCATCCTGGTTTTCCAAGCGGCCAAGGTCGCTGGTTTGAGCCCGGCCCTCACGGCTTCCTGGGTATGGTCGGTATCCATCGGCGTGGGGGTTACCGGGCTGTTGCTCAGTTGGCTCAGCCGCCAGCCGATCATCACCGCCTGGTCGACACCGGCCGCCGCCTTCCTGGTGGTGGCCCTGGCCAGTACGCCCTACGCCGAAGCGGTGGGCGCCTACCTGATCTCGGCAGCCGCGTTTGTGCTGCTGGGCTTATCGGGCTGTTTCGACAAGCTCATCCGCCTGATCCCGCCGGGCATTGCGGCGGGACTGCTGGCCGGGATCCTGCTGCAATTCGGCATCTGTGCCTTTGCCGGGCTCAGCGTCGACCCGTTGCTGGCCGCGCTGCTGATCGTGGCCTATCTGCTCTTCAAGCGCTTCAGTGCGCGCTATGCGGTGGTCGGCATCCTGCTGCTGGGGCTGGGCTTTTTGCTGATGCGCGGGCAGGTCGAGCTGTCAGGGCTGCGCTTGCAACTGGCGGCGCCGGTCTTCACCGCGCCGGCGTTTTCATTCAACGCCATGCTCAGCGTGGCGCTGCCGCTGTTCCTGATTACCCTGACCGGCCAGTACATGCCCGGCATGCTGGTGCTGCGCAATGACGGCTTCAAGGCCAGTGCCAACCCTATTGTCGCCGTTACCGGGCTGGGCTCGTTGTTGATGGCGCCGTTCGGCTCCCACGCCTTCAACATCGCCGCGATCACCGCGGCGATCTGCACCGGCAAGGAAGCCCACGAAGAACCTGCCAAGCGCTGGATCGCCGGGGTGGCGGCGGGCGTGTTCTACATTCTTGTCGGCGTCTTCGGGGTAACCCTGGCCGCGCTGTTCATGGCCTTCCCGGCCACTTTCATCAGCACCCTGGCGGGGCTTGCGCTGCTGGGCACCATTGGCAGCAGCCTGGCCAATGCCATGGCCGATGCGAAAACCCGCGAAGCGTCGTTGATCACCTTTCTGGCTGCGGCCGCCAATATCAGTTTGCTCGGTATCGGCGGGGCGTTCTGGGGGCTGGTGATCGGCCTGGGCGCTTATGCCGTGCTCAATGGCCGCTTGCCGCGCCGGGAGCGGGCAGGGGTGATCGGTGCCAGCGATGGCGAGGGGTAAGCCAGCGATCAGCGCTTGGCCGCCTTGGCGCGCTGATTCTCGTCGCTGCGCGCCCGTGCCGGGATGTTCTCCAGCGAAGTGGGCTTGTCGGCGATATTGATCACCGTCCACTCCCAGAACGCGCTGGTCCAGTAGGTCAGTTCACCGTCTTCGAGCAGCAGGTCGTGGCGGCCACTGCTGTTCGGCGCTTCTTTGGCCTGACGCATCAACGGCACCAGTTGCATGGCGCGTTCGCTGTCGGTGGTCTCCAGTGACAGCGAAACCTGGCGCAGGCGGTCATCCTTGTCGAAGGCCGCTTCGATGCGGCTGACCTCGACGCCGCCGAGTTTGTAGGGTTCGATGCCCGGTACCGGGTCGACAGCCTGGTAGTACTGACGGGGCACGTTGTAGTGCACGCCGTTGATCAGCCAGACCCGGGTGAAATGCCGCTCCATCACCTCCACGACCTGCGCGCGCGGCATGCCCAGCGTGAACTCGCCAAGGCTCAGCGCCGACCAGGCGGTGGTCGGGAACAGGGCACAGCAGAGCAACAATGTCAGCATCCTTGGCACGCGAGGTCCTCCTTGAAATGAGCGCAAAGGGTACTGCAGCCCTCGCATCCACGCTAGGATCAGCAGCTCTGCACTGACAATGAGGTCACCTGTGAAATACGCCATTGCCCTGCTACTGAGCCTGATGCCGTTGCTGGCTGGCGCCGCCGAAGTCGGCGAACGCCTGGCGCCCTTTACCTTGCTTGACCAGCACGACCAGCCCTACAGCCTCAACGCGCAGACCCGCGTGCTGCTGGTGGCGCGCAACATGGACGGTGCCAAGCTGGTCCAGGCCGCCGTCGGTGAGCAGCCCAAGGGCTACCTGCAAGCACGCGAGGCGGTGTTCGTCGCCGACATCCAGCGCATGCCGGCACTGATCAGCAAACTGTTCGCCATCCCGGCCATGCGTGACTACAGCTACCGGGTGCTGCTGGACCGCGACGGCGAGGTGGTTGCGCGCTATCCGGGGGCTGAAGGCCAGGTGCTGTGGATTCAGTTGGAGCAGGGGGTTGTGGCGGGGCAGAAGGAATATGCCAGTGCCGAGGCGTTGGCCACAGCGCTCAAGGCGTTGCCGCAGCCATAGTGGATTTGAATGCAGCGCAACGCTGTGGGAGCAGGCTGGACCCGCGATCGAGCGCGAAGCGGTCGCAATCCAGACGCCACCTGATGGGGAGGCTGAACTGACCCCATCGCGGGGCAAGTCGGGTCGCCGCACGGCCTCTCCCACATAGCCAGTGCAGGCAGGCGCAGATCTTACAGCGGCACCTGCAAGGTTGTCTTGACCCGATCCAGCACCACGATGGTACGAAACCACTTCACGTTCGGGTTGTCATGAAACAGTCGCTGGGCGATGTCCTGGAACACGGTCATGCTCGCTACCGTCAGCACCAGCAAAAAGTCGGCGTCGCCGGTGACGTAGTAGCACTGCTGAATTTCAGGTCCCGAGAACGCACGCTTCATCACTTCCAAGTCCGCCGACTGGGTGCGGTCGGCGTGCACCTCGACCATCAGGGTAATCACCTGGCCGACTTTGTCCGGGTTGATCACTGCGGCATTGGCCTGGATTACCCCGGTCTTTTTCAAGCGCTGGATCCGCCGCTGCACCGAGGCGCTAGACAAGTGCACCTGCTCGGCCAGCTCACGCAGGGGCTGGCTGTTATCGCGCTGCAGGGCGGCAAGCAGGGCAAGGTCGAATTCATCCAGGTCCATGCAAAAATTTCTCATCTTGAGGGGTGAAAACGAGGGCACTTATCAGTGGCTGCGGAATAAATTATCACCCTCTGCTGGTCCTCATTAAGGAATTTGCAATGACCGCGCATAACTCCACGTTGGGCGTCGTGCTCAATGTTCTCGCCTCGGTGCTGTTCGCGGTGATGTACGCCTACACCAGTCTGCTCGCGCCCCTGGACGGCGCCGAAATCTATGGCTGGCGGATCCTTCTGACCGTGCCGTGCCTGACCCTGATGGTGATCGCCAGCGGGCACTGGCCGCAGGTGCGGCGGATATTCCTGCGCCTGTTCGAAGAGCGCTGGTTCTGGGCGATTCGCCTGGTTTCGGCGGTGTTGCTCGGCGCGCAGCTGTGGCTGTTCATGTGGGCACCGATCAACGGCTACGGCCTGGATGTGTCGTTGGGGTATTTCCTGATGCCGCTGGTGATGGTGATTGTCGGCCGCCTGGCGTTCAAGGATTCGATCAGCCGCCTGCAACTGCTGGCCTGTGCCTTGGCGGCGCTGGGCATCATTAACCAGATCGCCATCGCCAAGGCGATTTCCTGGCCGGTGCTGGTGGTGTCGCTGGGCTATCCGCTGTACTTCTGGCTGCGCCGGGTGACCGACACCAACAACATGGGCGGGCTGTGGTTCGACATGAGCCTGAGCCTGCCGGTGAGCCTGTATTTCGTGCTCAAAGGCGGGGTAGTGCTCGGCCTTACCGGCGCAGCCTCAAGCTTGCCCTGGCTGGTGCTCGGCCTCGGCGCGATCAGCGCCGCAGCCCTGGGCCTGCAGGCGCTGTCGGCACCACGGCTGAACCTGACCCTGTTTGGCCTGCTGATTTATGTCGAGCCAGTGCTGCTGGTGGTCGCCGCGGTGCTGCTGGGCGACAGCATCGCCCCGGCGCAGTGGCCGACCTATATTGCGATCTGGCTGGCGGTGCTGGTGCTGGTGGTGGAGGGCGGTTTGAGCCTCAACGGCAACCGCCGCGCTTACTCGCCCAGCCGTTGCTCGCGTGAAGGCGGGTAGCCGAAGTAGGCGCAGTAGCACTTGCTGAAGTGCGAGACCGAGACAAAACCGCAGGCAATCGCCACATCCATCAGCGGCAGGTCGGAATACTGCAACAGACGCCGGCTCTTGGTGATGCGCAGTTCCATGTAGTAGCGGCTCGGCGAGGTGCCCAGTTGCGCCTGGAACAGGCGGTCGATCTGCCGGCGCGAACGGCCGCTGTAGGCCGCCAGTTGATCGAGGCTGAGGGTTTCTTCAAGGTTGCTTTCCATCAGCTCGACGATGGTGCGCAGTGGCGCGCTCATGGTTTTCTTCTGGCTGCTGTCGACCCGGCGAAAGCGCGCACTGGAAAACGCCAGGATCTCCTCGACGCCCTCGGCCAGCGACTCGCCATGTTGCAGCTTGAGCAGCGCCAGCATCATCTCTAGCGCGCCGTTGGGGCTGGCGGCGGTCAGGCGTTCGCGGTCGAGCACAAAGCTTGCCGGGGTGATGGTGCACTGCGGGCTGCGCTCGGCCAGGCTTGCCCGTTGTTCAGGGTGGATGGTGCAGTTGTAGCCCTCCAGCACCCCGGCGCGGCCGAGAAACCAGGCACCGTTCCACAGCCCGCCGAGGGCCAGTTGGTGGGCGGCAGCATCGCTCAGCAGCTTGTCCAGCTGCGGGTACTTGAGCGGGGTGCGCAGGCCGCCGCAAACAATCAGCATGTCGAGGTTGTCCAGTGCTGCGCGGTCCAGGTGCGCGGCATAAATCTCCAGGCCCAGGTCACTGGTGACCCGCTCGCTGCCCAGGGAGAACGGCGTGCTCAAGAACAGGTTGCTCTTGAGCAGGTTGGCCGTCACCAGTACATCCATGGCCACGGTAAAGCTGGCCATGGAGAAGTTCTCCAGCAGCAAAAAGCCCACCTGGTACGCCGGGGTCGAGGCAGCCTCGGGGTGCTTGAGGTTGAGCATGTTACTGGTGCTGGATTTCTTGCTGAACTGGCGTGGGGTGGGCAAGGCGCGGCTCCGCGAACTGGCAGGTTGAGGCGATGATGCCAGATATTGCCCGGCCCGCAATGGCAATCAGAATGAACCCCGGCTGGCTGCGCACACCTAACCTTCAGAACCCCTCTGGAGGCTACCCATGGAAAACGGTCATATCTGGATCACCCTTGCCGTATTGCTCACCCTGGTCGAACTTTGGGCTATCAAACGCATCATCGGCAGCAAGAGCCGGGCGGATCGCAAGATGTTGTGGATCGTGTTTATCGTCTTTGTACCCGTGCTGGGCCTGATTGCCTGGGCCGTGGCCGGGCCGAAAGCCAGCGCGGGGGTGCCGATTTCGCGGGAGGGTTGACCCGGCGGCTGGCGACAGGGATTGTAGGGGCGACGGCGCATCGTCGCGCCTGCATGACCCAAGGAAGCACTTCATGCCGCTGTTTGAAACCCCACGCCTGCTCGTGCGCGAACTCTCGCGTCAAGACCTGCCCGCCCTGACCGCCATTCTCAGCGACCCTGAGGTGATGAAATTCTCGGTGCGCGGTGTCTGCGACGAACAGATGACCGGGGCTTTTATCGACTGGTGCATGCAGTGCTACGCCAGCTACGGCATGGGCCAATGGGCGCTGGTCGACAAGGCCAACGGCGAGCTGGTCGGTTTTTGCGGCGTCAGCCCGGAGCAGGTCGAAGGGGTAGAGCAGGCCAGCCTGGGCTATCGTCTGGCTACACGCTATTGGGGTCAGGGACTGGCCAGCGAAGCGGTGCGCGGCGTGCTTGAGCACGCGTTCAACGAGCAGCGGCTGGCGGCAGTGATTGCAATTATTGAAGCGGCCAACATTGCCTCCTTGCGCGTGGCGCAAAAAGCCGGCTTCAATGCCTTCGATACTGTGCAGTTTCACGAGCGGCCGGTGCGGGTGTATCGGCTGACGCATCCGCACTGGAAGGCACCATGACCAGCAGCAGACACCTCGACCCGTTGCGCCAGGTCATCCGCCAACAAGCGGTTGCACCCGCACCTGCGCCGTGGCGGTTGACTGGCCAGTTCACCGTCGCCGGCCTGCTGGAAATCGGCTTCGACCGTGACAGCGAGCGGCTGCTGGTGGCTTCGAGTTCAGGCCGCAGTGTGATCGACTGTCGCAGCGGCGAGAAAATCGCCCGCGACCGCACCGACAACCTGGGCAGCGACCATTATCTGGAAACCCGCGGCATCGGCCCGCTCAACGAGCGGGTGATCCGCATGTCGGGCATCCAGGGCGGCGGCCTGCCGATCAGCACCAGCGATGGCTGGGTGGTGGAGAACATCACCCTGGCCTGGCCTGAGCAGCACCTGCTGCTGGTCGAGCCGGGTTCCTGGCTGCATGGCGCGCGCTACAACCGGCCCGCCAGGTTTCATACCCTGGCAATCGAGACCGAAGTGCGTGCCTTCGGGTTTTCCTATACCGGTTTGAGCCTGGTGATCGCCACCAGCGGCGAGTTGCTGGTTTATGCGCGAGGGTAGTGGCCGAGCCAGGTCAGTATCTCGTCCCATAGCGGTTGTGCCTGAGCCTTGAAGTACCCCATGTGGCCAATGGCACCATTGCCCGGTTGCAGGTCACGGCGAGTCACTGGCGCATTGCAGTAAGCCTTGACGAAGGCATCCCGCGAGCGCGGTGGCGCCCAGGGGTCATCCAGCGAGGTGGCGAACACGCAAGGCATGCGCACCTGGGCGTACTGCCCGGCCAGATGGGCCATGCGCGGGTCGTCGAAGTAGTAGTGCGGGTAGGCGCACCAGCGCTTCCAGTCACGGTAGACCCCGCGCGGCAGATCATCGCCCATGCCAAGCAGGCTCCAGGCCATGTAACCCTTGAGGGCTACCAGCGGCGGCAGGACCCAGCGCCACAATAGGCGCACCTTCAGCGCCTCCGGCCAGGGCATCCAGCCGGCCCAGCCGGCGCCGCTGCCGAGGCTGTAACAGGCGCTGATACAGGCATGATTGGGCAGCAGGCCAATGGCATGGCCGCCGAAGGAATGGCCGACCCAGTACAAGGGTAATGGCTCGGCGCCGAGCAGGTCGACGGCCGCGGCCAAGTCCAGGTAAGCCCAGTCCAGGTAGGACATCTCAAAGCCTTTGAGCGACGCCGGCCGCGACTCGCCGACGCCGCGGTAATCGACAGTCAGCACGTTGAAACCCTGAGCTGCCGCATGCTCGGCAAAGCGCCGGTAGAAGCGTTGCTGCACGCCGGTGGCGCCGGCCAGGATCAGGTTGCCACGGGCTTCGCCCACAGCCGGGTAGCGGTACGCCGACAACGGGTAACCGTCGCGGGCATGCAAGGTGAAGGCGTGCGGCGGGGCCGGGGAGATCATCTGGGTCATGGTGGTCAGCGCCCGGTGAACTGCGGGGCGCGCTTTTGCATCATCGCCATCACCCCTTCACGCACATCGGCGCTGCCGATCAGCTCCAGCAACGTTTCCTCGAGCCTGGCCAATGCCGCAGCATCGCCTTCGTCCCGGGCCAGGAAGGCCGATTGCAGGGTAGCCTTGATCGCCAGCGGCGCAGCCCTGGCAATGCGTTCGGCATAGTCGATGGCGCGGGCCAGGGCTTGCCCTGGAGCCACCACCTCATTGACCAGATTCATCGCCCGCGCTTGATCGGCATCGAACTCATCGCCAGTGAGCATGTAGCGCATGGCGTTGGCCCAGCCTGCGGCCTGGGTGAAGCGCACAGTAGAGCCGCCTGATGGCGGGATGCCGCGCAGCACCTCCAGGTGAGCGAAGCGCGCATTGCTGGCAGCGATGGCGATATCGGCGTTGAGCAGCAATTCGATGCCCGCGGTCCAGCAGATGCCCTCGACCGCGACCACTACCGGCTTGCTCCGGCGAGGCAGGCGGGTGCCCCAGGGGTCGATGCTGCCCTCTGGGTAGTGCAAGCCACCGCTGGCCAGCTTCGGTGCCAACTCCATAAGGTCGAGCCCGGCGGTGAAATGCTCGCCATGGGCAAACAGCACCATGCAGCGCAGTTCGTCATTGCCCTCGTATTCACCGAGGGCCAGCGCCAGGTCCATCAGCAGCGCGCTGTCCATGGCGTTGCGCTTGGCGGCGCGGTCCAGGCCCACCAGCCATAGGTGGCCACGCTGTTCGCGGCTGACTCGATCGGGGCCGCTATTGGCTTCGCTCATCGACTTGCACTCCGGCAAAGAGGTTAGAAGGGTTACTTACCGTTCGTTCGGTTTGATTAAGCTAACCAAACGTTCGGTAACTATCAAGTGGAGCTGGCCAGGCTTATGGCATAGAATCAGCGCCATTGATCGACTGCAGGACTGGCCGTGCGACCGCTGAAAATTCCCCGAGACCAACTGCTGCAGCGCTGCGCCAACACCTTCAAGCGCTACGGCTATCACGGCACCACAATGGACATGCTTTCGGCGGCCTGCGGCCTGACCAAGGCGTCCTTCTATCATCACTACCCGAACAAGGAAGCGCTGCTGCGCGACGTGCTGGCCTGGACCCACGAAGGGCTTGCGAAGCACCTGTTCAGTATTGCCGACGACTTGAGCCTGAGCCCTGTTCAACGTCTGGAGGAAATGGGCCGCAAGGCAGGTCGGGTGTTTGAGGCTGATGCCATCGGCTGCCTGATGGCGGTGGTGGCCATCGATGCCAGTTACGGCAAGAATGAGCTGATGGTGCCGATTCGCGAATTCTTTGCCGCCTGGGCCAAGGCGTTTGCCCGGCTCTATCAGGGCCTGCTGGATGATGAACAGGCGCAGGCCCGAGGGCGGCAATTGGTAGCGGATTACGAAGGGGCGATTCTATTGGCACGGATCCATGACGACATGAGCTACTTCAAGGCGGTGACCCAGCGGGCCCTGGGCGAATTGCAGGGAACTCACAAGGGTTGAAGGCGCCTATGGTCCCTGTGGCAGCCGGCTTGCCGGCGATCGAGCGCGCAGCGGTCGCAATACGGGCATCGCTGGCGTATTTTCAATGACCTGTTCCAAGGCGCCACTGCTGATGACTACCCAACCTTTCCATCCCTGCCAAGCCCTCGCTGACCTGCTGTTGCCGCACCTGCCGGCGGACAACGGCGATGGCTCTCACGACCTGACGCATATCCACCGGGTCTGGAGCAATGCCCGGCGGATTCAGGCCCGGGAGGGTGGCGATCTGTCCATCCTCCTGGCCGCCACGCTGCTGCACGATTGCGTCGCGGTCGAAAAGAACTCGCCGCTGCGCGCCCAGGCCTCGACCCTGTCCGCTGAAAAAGCTGCCCGGATACTCGCCGATCTTGGCTGGCCCGGCGAGCGCATCAGCGCTGTCGCTCATGCCGTCGCTACGCACAGTTTTTCAGCCGGCCTGGCGCCGGAAACCCTCGAGGCAAAAATCCTTCAGGACAGTGACCGTCTGGACGCCATCGGTATGGTCGGTGTGGCTCGCTGCTTCTACGTCGGTGGGCGCATGGGCTCGGCCCTGTACGATTTCACTAATCCCAGCGCGGCAGGCCGCGACTACCTGGACCACCAGTTCAGCCTCGAGCACTTTCACACCAAATTGCTGAAACTGGCCTCGGGCTTTCAAACCGGGGAGGGCGCACGCCTGGCGGCCGAGCGGCATCGGCGGCTTGAGCTGTTTGTGCAAGGTTTCATGGATGAGATTGGCGGCCCTCAAGACTGATGCGGGCAGCGCTGGAATCGTGCATTCTCGGCTGCCGAGCAACTTCAGCGAGAGCCACCGATGATCACCTGCTACCTGCGCTACGTCCTCGACCCTTACAAACTCGCCGAGTTCGAACACTACGGCAAACTCTGGATCCCGCTGGTGGAGCGCTTCGGCGGCCAGCACCACGGCTACTTCCTGCCTTCGGAAGGTGCCAACAATATCGCCATGGCGATGTTCACCTTTCCAAGCCTTGCCGCGTACGAACGCTACCGCCAGGACTCGATGAACGACCCCGAGTGCCTGGCCGCCTTCCAGTACGCCCAGGACACCCGTTGCATCCTCAGCTATGAGCGCTCGTTCTTGCGCCCGGTGTTCGGGCAGGACTGATGAGCACGCTTTTCGACCTGGAACTGTTCGTGCGGGTGGCCGACGAGGGCAGCCTGTCTGCCGCCGCGCGCAGCCTCGACATCACCCCGGCAGCCGCCAGCCTTGCGCTCAAGCGCCTGGAAACGCGCTTGCAGGTACGGCTGTTTGCCCGTTCCACCCGCCAGCAACGGCTGACCGACGAAGGCCGGCGCTACCTCGACAGCGTGCGCCTGGCCCTGGGCGCGCTGGCCGAAGGCGAGCAAGCCTTGCGCGATCAGGCGCTGCAGATGGGCGGGCTGCTGCAACTGGCGGCGCCTTCGGATTTTGGCCGCAGCGTGCTGCTGGCCTGGCTCGATGCGTTCAAGCGCGAATACCCGCGGGTCCAGCTGCAACTGCTGCTCAACGACCAGGCCAGCGACCTGTACCGCGAACCAGTCGACGTCGCCCTGCGTTTTGGCGTGCCGGCCGATTCCGACATGGTCGCCTTGCCGATTCTGCTCGATCACCACCGCGTGGCCTGCGCCAGCCCCGAGTACCTGGCGCGCCACGGCACGCCCTCTATGCCCCAGGAGCTGGCTGACCATCAGTGCGTGATCTACCAGCGCAACGGCCGGCCCTATGACCTGTGGCGCTTTGCGCGTGGCAGTGAAGTGAACGAAGTGCGGGTGCACGGCGAATACCGCTGCGATGACGGTGAAGTGGCCCGGCGCTGGGCCCTGGCCGGGCATGGCGTGGTCTACAAGGCCTGGCTGGACGTGGCCGCGGACGTCGCGGCCGGGCGTTTGCAGCGCTTGTTCGGCGACTGGCAGGGCGAGCACGCCCCGGTGTACCTGATGTGCCCGCACCGGGCGCAGGTGACCGAGCGGGTCAAGGCGTTGCAGGGCTTTTTGCAAACACGCTGCCTGCAGTGGGCGGCCAAGGGGCTATAAGTAGGATATTTCCCACTCAATGGGAATCGAGTTTCACCTATTGAGAAAGACTGTGCACCATGGCGCCAAGGAGCACATATGACCTACACCACGCCCACCGATCGCCTGCTGCAGATCCTCGTCGCCCTCGGCCAGGCCAACGAGGCCGTGTCGGCCAAGGAGCTGAGCCTGCAACTGGACCAGCCCCTGAGCAGCACCTATCGGCACCTGAAGACCCTGCTGCGTTGGGGCCTGGCCGAAGACAATGGCCATGGTCGCTACCTGCCGGGCCCGGCCTGCCTGCAACTGGCGAAGAAGTTCGACCGCGAAGCACTGCTGGTGTCGCTGGCCAAGCCCGAGCTCAAGCGCCTGGCCGAACTCAGCCAGGAAAGCGTGGCACTGATGGTGCCGAGCAACGGCCAGGCCATTTGCATCGAACTGATCGACAGCCCGCAGCCGCTGCGCTGCTGTTACCAGAAGGGCCTGGCGCAACCGCTGCGGGTCGGCGCGTCGGCGCGGGTGTTGCTGGCGCACATGGAGCCGGCGCGCAGCCTGGCGATTCTTGAAGAGCAGGGCCTGGAAGCCGAAGCACTGGACAGTTACCGCCAGAGCTTCGTGCAGATCCGTGACCAGGGCTATGCCATCAGCCTCGGTGAAATCGACGACGGCATCTGGGGCGTCAGTGCCCCGGTGCTCGACAGCCGCAACCGCCTGCATGGCGCAATCAGCCTGATGGCCCCGGCCATTCGCGCCCGGCAGAACAGCGAGCGCCTGACCCGCTGGACCTGCGACGTGGCCCTGCGCATCGGTGCGCGGCTGGACTGAATCTACTGGAGTACCCGCATGAATAGCACTACCGCACTGCCGCTCTGGCAGGGCCGCGTCGACGCCGCAGAAGGCACGGCGGCCCTGCGCTGGCACCAATGGGTGCAGCCCTGGGCTGATGACCAACCGGCTGGCAACGCCCTGGTGGGCCTGGCCTGTGACGAAGGGGTGATCCGCAACCAGGGCCGCAGCGGCGCCCGCCAGGGGCCGCCGGCCCTGCGCAAGGCCTTGGCCAACCTGGCCTGGCGTGGCCAGCGCCCGGTCTATGACAGCGGCGACTTCGTCTGCCTCGGTACTGACCTGGAAGGTGCCCAGCAGGCCTATGCCAAGCGGGTGACGCAACTGCTGGGGCAAGGGCATCTGCCCTTGGGCCTGGGCGGCGGGCACGAAATCGCCTATGCCAGTTTTCTCGGCCTGGCTGGCCATTTACGCCAGCAAGAGGCGCAGCCGCGCATCGGCATTCTCAATTTCGATGCCCACTTCGACCTGCGCCACAGCGCCCAGAGCAGCTCCGGCACGCC
The DNA here is from genome assembly GCF_000955865.1 of Pseudomonas sp. 2(2015). Taxonomy (NCBI): domain Bacteria; kingdom Pseudomonadati; phylum Pseudomonadota; class Gammaproteobacteria; order Pseudomonadales; family Pseudomonadaceae; genus Pseudomonas; species Pseudomonas sp. 2(2015). The sequence continues at coordinate 229,155 of NZ_JYOF01000003.1, read as the reverse complement.
GTTCCGGCAGGTTGCCGAGTACTGCCAGCAGGCCGGCATGGCCTTTGAATACTGCTGCCTGGGCGTCAGCGAGCTGAACAACACCCAGGCCTTGTTCGACCAGGCCCAGCGCCTGAACGTGCGTTATCGCCTCGACCGGCAGATGCAGCCGTGGAATATCGCCGCGCTGGAGACCTTCGTCGATGACTTTCTCAGCGGCATCGACCACCTGTACCTGACCCTCTGCCTGGACGTCCTGCCGGCCAGCCAGGCGCCCGGCGTCAGTGCGCCTTCGGCCCATGGCGTCGAGCTGATGGTGGTCGAGCACCTGGCGCGGCGCGCCAAGGCCAGCGGCAAGTTGCGCATGGCCGACATCGCCGAACTCAACCCCGGTCTTGACCAGGACCAACGCACCGCGCGCATCGCTGCGCGGCTGCTGGCCAGCCTGGTCGACTGAAGCCCACAACCCCTATCCAACTATAAAAAGAAGAGTGTTAACCATGCTGACCCTGCAACTCGATGCTCTGACCACCGTCGCCCTGGCGCTCCTGCTGCTGGCGATGGGTGCGCAACTGAAGAAGCACAGCTACTGGCTGCGCCAGCTCTGTGTCCCGGCGCCGGTCATCGGCGGTTTTGGCTTTGCCCTGGTGGTGTGGCTGCTGCGTGACCAGCAGTGGCTGGACATCAAGCTCGACACCGCCATGCAAACGCCGCTGATGGTGGCGTTCTTCACCACCGTCGGCCTGGGCGGCAGCCTTGGCCTGCTGCGCCAGGGCGGCAAGATCCTGTTCATCTACCTGGGTGCCTGCTGGGGCCTGGCGCTGCTGCAGAACCTGGTCGGCGTGGGCATGGCCAAGGCCCTGGGCATCGACCCGCTGCTGGGGATCATGGCCGGCGCCGTGTCGCTGGAAGGTGGCTTTGGCGCCGCCGCAGCCTTTGGCCCGATCGCCGAGAGCCTCGGCACGGTCGGCGCCACTACAGCTGCGCTGGCCTCGGCGACCTTCGGCATGGTTGCCGGTGGCCTGCTCGGCAGCCCGGTGGCGCGTTACCTGATCGAGCGCAAGAAACTGGTGGTACAGGCAGACCAGGTCGATGCCCTGCAAGCCCTGGAAAAAGCCAATGAAACCCCCGTTGTCAGCATTGATACGCCGGTGCTGCTGCGCTTGCTGACCTGCATGTTGGTGATCATGGTGCTCGGCTTCTGGATCGGCGATGCGCTGAAGGCTCACCTGGGTATCGTCCTGCCGGTGTACGTCGGCGCCATGTTCGTCGCCATCCTGGCGCGTAACTTCAACGACCGCGCACGGGTCATCGAGATTCCCGACAATGCCGTCAGCACCCTGGGCGACATCAGCCTGGGCATGTTCCTGACCATGGCGATGATGAGCCTGAGGTTCTGGGAGCTGGAGCAACTGGGCCTGCCGCTGCTGGTGATCCTGGTGGTGCAAGTGCTGATCATGGTGCTGCTGTGCATCTTCGTCTTGTTCCGCCTGTTCGGCGGCAACTACGACGCGGCGGTACTGTGCGCCGGCTACATGGGCCATGGCCTGGGCGCGACGCCGAACGCGGTGGCCAACATGGGCGCGATCTGCGACCACTACAAGGTGTTCTCGTACAAGGCCTTCATCATCGTGCCGCTGTGCGGGGCGGTGCTGATCGACATCGTCGCCTTGCCGCTGATTACCTGGTTCATCAACGCCTTCAGTTGAGGGTGCGGGGCGGGGCGCAAGGCCCCGCCTTCGATCGGGCTAGAGGGTCTTCATGTATTCGACCAGGGCATAGCGCTCGTCATCGCTGAACGATGATGCGCCGTAGTCGTGGCCGACGTTGAAGTTGCCGGGCAAGGACGTGTCATAGGTGAACGGACTGCCGGGCCCGAAGGCATCGATAAACCCGACCTTTTGCGGGTCGAAGCGGGTCGAGCCCGTCTTGAAGCGCGAGGGCCGTTGCTCGGCGGGCAGCAGGTCGTACAGCGTGGGCACCGAGCCGTTGTGCAGGTAGGGCGCAGTTGCCCAGATGCCGGTCAGTGGGCGGGCCTTGTAGGCCAACGGGTACTTCTGCACGGTTTTGCCGTCCTCGACCGTGGTCATTTTCGCCAGCGTGTAGCACTGATCGAGGCGGTAGGCTTTATCTGCCGGGAGCAGTGTTTCTACCATGCTCAACTGCTTGTCTTTGCTTGCCTGCAGTTGCACGAGCGGTTCGACATGAAAGGCCCCGCGCAGCGCGAGGTCGATGATTTCACTTTTCTGGTTCAGCAGTATTTCCCGCGCGGCGACACCCAATTGCGTGACCAGCGGCGAGCTGTGGTCGATATGGCCTTTTTTGGCATTCAGGTGCTCGCCCAGCAGGTTGCCTGGGGCGCTGGTGAACTGCACGGCATTGCAGGCCATCCACGGATCGCTAGCGATAGTGGAGGGTGACTCCTCTGCGGCGATGGCAATCATCTGGGCCGTGATCGGGGCTGTCAGGTTGTCGCGTGCCAACGGTAGATGACAGCTCACGCACTTTTGTTTGAACAGTTCAGCGCCCAGGCTGGCCTTGCTGCGATCGATTGCCCCCAGTTTCTCCGGCCATTTGGGTGGCTTGAGCTTTTGCAGGGTTCGCTCCAGCTGGTCAAGGTTCTTGACCCGCACACTCGAAATGAACCCCTTGAGCAGAGGCCCCTGTTGCATCGCCACATCGCCGAACACGCCGACCACTTCCGAGGCGTTACGGGCCAGGGCACCGATATCCAGGCCGTTCTTGCCCAGGCGCTTGTTCGGCGCCACGCCGTTCCATTGCACCACATCGTGCTGCGGGGTATTCCACAGGAACGGGTAGCTGACTGGTGCGTCCGAGGGGTTGGGCGTCTGGGCCATGGCGCCGTTTAGTTGCGCCACCCGGTTGAGGATATGTCCCACTGCATCGACGCGGCCGGGGCCGTATTCAAGGTTGGTGGCGTTGAGCGAGGCACCGGTCTTGAGGAACTGGGCGAGGCTGTTGAGCGCTGTGTGCAATTGCAGTCGGTTGGCCGGTGTGTAGCCGTCTTTGAGGACCTTTCGGGCAAAACGGTCGAAGGTTTCTTCGTTGTCGGCGGTGGCATACAGGGCTGCGCGAAAGGCGTCGAGGAAGGCCTGAAAATCGGCATTGGTCGGCCCCCCCTGGATCACCCAGGTGTTGTCGCCGTGGGTAATGTTGGCGGTGTGGCACGCCGCGCAGTTCAAGCCGACCCAAGGCTCCTGGTCGCGTTGATCGGTGTACCAGCGCAGCCGCGAGAAGGTCAGCGTGCGGTCGTCGCCCTGATCGATGACAAAACCGCGAGGCAATCGGTAGACCTCGCCGTTGAAGGGCAGAAGGTGGGGGGTGTAACCGTACGTCGTGATGTTTTTATCGCTTAGAAACCTTTCGGGCTGGCCGGCGACCTCCAGCGCCATCAACCAGCTCAAGGGCACCAGGCGTGAACCCTGGGAGGTGTTCTGCCAGAGCGCCAGGTCCTTGGGGCTCCAGTTCTGGTCCAGAACGGGCTCATCGGCCTGGGCACCGATCGATGCCAGGCACCCGACGCTGATGCTGACTGCTGCCAACACAGACTTCATTGTCATTGCTGCGATCCTTCGTGGCTTAGCCAACGGTGTTGTTAGGACATCAGGTCAAGGGGCATTACCTCTGTTAGCGTTTGCGTTGGCGCCTCGCGGCGCCGCGGTCATTCAGGCTGGATCTTGTTGTGCAGCGTAGAAGGTTTTCAGCGCCGTGGTGGCGTTTTGTCATGGTATTGCGCGGCGGCCAGGCGCAGTGCGCTCAGCTTATCGGCAACGAGCGGTTCTCGATCACCCGTTTCATCACCAGGGTCGAGGTCAGGCGCTGCACATTGGGCAGGGCCGACAGTCGCTCGTCGTACAACTGCTGGAAGGCTGGCAGGTCGCGGGTGACCACCTGCAGCAGGTAGTCCGGATCACCAAACAGCCGCTGCGCTTCGACGATCTGGGCAATCTCCTGCAGCGCCGCCTCAAAGGCGCTGACCGCCTGGCGATCACCTTCGCGCAAGGTGACGAAGACCATGGCCGAAAAATTCAGCCCCAGGGCACCCGGCGCCAGTTGCGCGCGGTAGCCCTGGATCACCCCGGATTGCTCCAGCGCGCGCACCCGGCGGTGACAGGGCGACAGGCTCAGGCCCACCCGGTCGGCCAGTTCGGTCAGCGACAGGCGCCCGTCGTTTTGCAGCTGCGCAAGGATCTTGCGGTCAATCCTGTCCATGGGGAAGAACCTTTCTGTTCTGACCGTTAGTTCTGGAATATTAGAAAGATAATCCTATCAGCTTTTCTCTAATCTTCCGCTCAACGTCAGATCAGCGAGCGGAGGCAAGCATGCAGGCAAGAAAATTCCAGATTCAGCGCCCGGAGCTGTGGCCATGACCTTGAACATGCTGGCCGCGTTCTGGGCGGTGTCGTTATTGTTGGTGATTACCCCGGGGGCGGACTGGGCCTACGCGATTTCCGCCGGGTTGCGCGGGCGGGTGGTGGTGCCGGCAGTGGCCGGGTTGCTGCTCGGCCATCTGCTGGCAACCCTGATTGTCGCCGCCGGGGTAGGAGGGCTGGTGGCCAGCAACCCCATGGCCCTGACCCTGCTGACTGTGGCCGGTTGCGGTTACTTGCTGTGGTTGGGCATCAACATGCTTGTTCATCCTTCAGCGCCGCAGGCCGGGCTGGCGCAGCAGTCGGCGTCGTGGGCACGCTGGGCGTTCAAGGGCGTCTGCGTCAGTGGTCTGAACCCCAAGGTGTTCCTGCTGTTTCTGGCTTTGCTACCGCAGTTCACCGATGCCATGGCCGCCTGGCCCGTGCCGGTGCAGATCGTCACCCTGGGCCTGGTGCATGCCGGCAGTTGCGCGGTGGTCTACCTGCTGGTGGGCTTTGGCTCCCAGGCGGTATTGCAGGCGCGGCCAGCGGCGGCGCAGGTGGTCAGCCGGGTGTCGGGGCTGGCGATGGTGGTGATTGCTGCGGTTTTGCTCCTCGAGCAATGGCTCGGTCACGGGTGAATGCACCGAAATTGACCGCCGATCCAGGGAAAAGCGCTTTTGCTCTTTCGACTTGAGACAAGGGAAGGCACAATGCGTGTCCTTTTTTTGGCCGGCCTGGCCGGGGGCCTCGAAATGATCAAAACGCCGTACTACCTCATCGACAAAACCAAGCTGCTGCGCAACATGGAAAAGATCGCCTACGTGCGCGAGCAGTCCGGGGCCAAGGCCCTGCTGGCACTCAAGTGCTTCGCCACCTGGTCGGTGTTCGACCTGATGGAGCAGTACATGGACGGCACTACCTCGTCGTCGCTGTACGAGCTCAAGCTCGGCCGCCAGAAGTTCGCCGGCGAAGCCCACGCCTACAGCGTGGCCTGGGCCGACGATGAAATCGAAGAGATGCTCGACAACTGCGACAAGATCATCTTCAACTCCATCGGCCAGCTCGAGCGTTTTGCCGAACAGTCTGAAGGCAAGGTCCGCGGCCTGCGCGTCAACCCGCAGGTGAGCAGCTCCGACTACCTGCTGGCCGACCCGGCGCGTCCGTTCAGCCGCCTGGGCGAGTGGGACCCGGTGAAGGTCGAGGCCGTCATCGAGAAGATCTCCGGTTTCATGTTCCACAACAACTGCGAGAACGGCGACTTCGGCCTGTTCGACCAGATGCTGTGCACCATCGAAGAGCGCTTCGGCCACCTGCTGCACAAGGTCGAGTGGGTCAGCCTTGGCGGCGGTATCCACTTCACCGGCGAAGGCTATGCAATCGACGCCTTCTGCGCGCGCCTGAAAGCCTTCTCCGAGAAGTACGGCGTGCAGGTTTACCTGGAGCCGGGCGAAGCGGCGATCACCCAGAGCGCCTCGCTGGAAGTTACCGTGCTCGACACCCTCTACAACGGCAAGCACCTGGCCGTGGTCGACAGCTCGATCGAAGCGCACATGCTCGACCTGCTGATCTACCGCCTGAACGCCAAGCTGGCGCCAAGCGAGGGCGAACACACCTACATGGTATGCGGCAAATCCTGCCTCGCCGGTGACATTTTCGGCGAATACCAATTCGATCGTCCGCTGGCCATCGGCGATCGGCTGTCGTTTGTTGACGCAGCGGGTTACACCATGGTCAAGAAAAACTGGTTCAACGGCCTGAAAATGCCGTCCATCGTAGTGAAACAACTCGACGGTAGTGTCGAGCTGGTTCGTGAGTTTGGTTTCGAAGACTACTTGTCCAGCCTGTCGTAAGCTGGCAGTAAAGGAGAGCAAGAGAAATTGAAGAAGAACGTTCTTATCATTGGTGCAGGAGGTGTCGCCAAGGTGGTGGCCCACAAGTGCGCGCAGCACAACGACGAACTCGGTCGTATTGCTATCGCGTCGCGCAACATCTCCAAATGCCAGGCCATCATCGACAGCGTCAAGGCCAAGGGTAGCCTCAAGCAGCCCGCAGAAATCAAGGCCTTCGCGCTGAATGCGCTGGACGTCGAAGCGACCAAAGCGCTGATCCGCGAAACCGAATCGCAAATCGTCATTAACGTCGGTTCCGCTTTCCTCAACATGTCGGTGCTGCGTGCCTGCATCGATACTGGCGTGGCCTACCTGGACACCGCCATTCATGAAGAACCGGGCAAGATCTGCGAGACGCCGCCCTGGTATGGCAACTACGAGTGGAAACACCTCGAAGAGTGCCAACAAAAGAACGTTACCGCCATTCTTGGCGTGGGCTTCGATCCGGGCGTGGTCAACGCCTATGCCGCCCTGGCCAAGCAACAGTATTTCGACAGCATTGATTCGATCGACATCCTCGACGTCAATGCCGGATCCCATGGCAAGTACTTTGCCACCAACTTCGACCCGGAAATCAACTTCCGCGAGTTCACCGGGCAGGTGTGGAGCTGGCAGAACAGCCAGTGGACCAGCAACACCATGTTCGAAGTCAAGCGTACCGACGACCTGCCGGTAGTCGGCTCGCAGAACCTGTACCTGACCGGCCACGACGAAGTGCACTCGCTGTCGAAGAACCTCGACGTGCCGAACGTGCGTTTCTGGATGAGCTTCGGCGAGCACTACATCAACGTCTTCACCGTGCTGAAAAACCTTGGCCTGCTCAGCGAGCAACCGGTCAAGACCGCCGAAGGCCTTGAAGTGGTACCGCTCAAAGTGGTCAAGGCGGTGCTGCCGGATCCTGCCTCGCTGGCGCCGGGTTACACCGGCAAGACCTGCATCGGCGACCTGGTCAAGGGCACCAAGGACGGCCAGCCGCGTGAAGTGTTCATCTACAACGTAGCGGACCACGAAGAGGCTTACGCCGAAACCGACAGCCAGGGCATTTCCTACACCGCAGGCGTACCGCCTGTGGCCGCGGCGCTGCTGGTTGCCCGTGGCGAGTGGGACGTGCAGCGCATGGTCAACGTCGAGGAGCTGCCAGCCGAGCCGTTCCTCAAGGCGCTGGACGTAATGGGCCTGCCGACTCGGGTTAAAGACGAGAACGGCGACCGTCCGTGGAACTGAGTTTCTTGCGGCGGTAAAACACCGGTTGCGCCTTGTCGGGCGTAGCCGGTGAACGCTCGAGGCGCCGATCTGGCGCCTCGATTCAGAGTAAGTGGCTGTTTTGACAACAATTTGTTTGCCTGGGGGCTTCCCAGATGCAATCAAGTTTGTTAAATTGCCGGCCATTCTTGCAACGGCCTTCACCGGCTGGCAGCGCAAGCCCGCAACTTCTCAGGTTGCACCACGCTGCATCATCGCAAGCGAGTGCCAGGCACTCATCGCTACAGCTACAGGGGCGTCGCCAAGCGGTAAGGCAGCAGGTTTTGATCCTGCCATGCGTTGGTTCGAATCCAGCCGCCCCTGCCATTTTCTCGTTGCAAATTCCCAATACTTAAGAACTTCCTGGCAAGCCCGATCAGAAATGCCGCAGGGCGCCCATGCTGACCAGCGCCGCCATCGCCAACAGGCAGACGATTGCCACGGCGTAGGCGATCGTGCGCCACGGTTGCCAGCGGGCCAGAAAGCACAGCGTGTGCAGCAGGCGGGCGACGGTGAACAACAGCATCAGCCCGGCCGTGAGCATGAGCGGTGGGTTGAATACCAGGCACAGCGCGCCGAGCACGAAAAACAGCGGAATGTTCTCCAGATCGTTGGCCCAGGCCTGAGCCGCACGGGCGACCTGCGGCAGTTCCTCGGCACTCGGCGGGCGGCCGACCAGGCCGGCGTCTTCGGGGTTCTTGAAGGTCAGGCGGCTGATGCGATAGAAGCCCTGGTAGCAGGAGATCGCCAGCATCTTCACAAACAGCACGACCACGCACAGCGCGTAGATGGAAAGCAGCGTATTCATCTTCAATCCTTGAAAACCGGGAGCGCGATCATCGCCCGGATTGCCCGGGCGCGTATAGACCAACCGGCACTCACCGGTGTCAGCAAGGCTCAGAACGTGGCTTTGACCTGCAGGCCGAACACCAGCGCGTTGTCGATGTTCTCAGCGGAAAACGCCCCCGGCTCGATGATGTATTGCACATCCGGGCGCAGGGTCAGCCACGGGGTGGCCTGGTAGCCGTAGCTCAGCTCAACCAACTGCTCGGCGCTGTCCAGGTTGGGGTAGGCAACCCCTGCGGCCACGGCGGCGTCTTGCTGCACATCACGGCTGCGCGGGTTGGGCACGGCGCGGCCATAGCCGAAGGCAAGCGTGTCACGCGGGCGGCCTTCGAACGGCTTGTACAGCACCACGCCTGCGCCATACCACTTGCTGAACGGAGAGGCGGCGGCGCTGGCGGCCGAGTACTGGCCGAAGGCATGCAGGCTGCGGCCCTCGGAGCTCTGCGAGGCCCAGACGGCCTGGTCCACCAGCAGGTAATGGCCGCTGCGGCCGGACACCTCTTTGTCGCTGCCAATGCGTTTCACATCGGAGCTGTCGTAGTAGTAACCGAGCTTGTACTCACCCGGCAGTTCGCCGGCAAGCTTGTACACCAGCTCCACCGGAACCACGGTGCCGGTGGTGTGCTTGGGGCCCAGGTGCCAGGCGCGGCTGGAGTTGCCGTTGCTTTCGGGGTCGACGTTGAACGCCGCCACGCGCAGTTGCCAGGCCGGCGACAGGTCGTATTTGACCCGCATGCCCAGGTGCGCGTTGGGGTAGTTGGTCCAGCCGCTGCCGCCGGACATGTTCAGCGGATGGCCGCAGAAACCGGCGTTCATGAAGTTGCAGAGGATGCCGCTGTCGAGGCCGCCGAGGTCGTTGCCCATGGCCATGTAGCCGAGCTTTACGTTCAGCGCCGGGGTGAACAGGGTGCGCTCGTAGCTCAGTTCAGTCAGGCGGGTGTAGAGGCCGCCGTAGTTTTCCTGGATCGGCAGGCGGTTGCCCACCAGGTCTTCGGAGGCGCTGTTGCCGCGGCGGTCGTTGATCGTCAGCTGGACTTTGCCGCCGTTGTCCAGGCCGTACAGCTTGCCCAGGTCGAACTGCACGCCCAGCTTGAGGTTCTGCGAGTAACGCGCCGAGCGGTGCAGGCCGCCATCGGCGTTGTAGGCGGTTTCGCCGCTGTAGTCGCCAGTGAACTTGATGCCCTGTTCGTCGAGCTGACGGCGCAGGCCGCCCCAGTCGCCGGTCAGGGTGTTGCGGGTCATCAGGTCGTCGGCCAGGGCCGTGGTGCTGGCCAGGGCCAGGAGCAGGGCAGGGGTGATGCGAGAAGCGCGGGGCATTGCGGGGTATTCCTGGGAGGTCGGTAAAAGTCTCATCGCGGGTCAAGCCCGCTCCCACAAAGGCCTGTGAGAGTGGGCTTGACCCGCGATGGGGGCGATGCGATTTACGGCAGCGCGTAGGCCATTACATAGTCGCCACGGTCCGTCGACTGACGCGCACCACCGGCGGTGATGACCACGTACTGCTTGCCGGTTTTCGGCGACACATAGGTCATCGGGCCGCCCTGGCTGCCGACCGGCAGGCGGGCTTTCCACACCTCTTCACCGTTGGCGCTGTTGTAGGCGCGCAGGTAGAAGTCCTGGGTGCCGGCGATAAACACCAGGCCGCCCTGGGTCGACAGGGTGCCGCCGAGGGTCGGCAGGCCAACCTTGATCGGCAGGTGCATGCGGATGCCCAGTGGGCCGGTGTCTTCGACGGTGCCGACCGGCACTTGCCAGGCAACCTTGCGGGTCTTCATGTCGATGGCAGTGAGGGTGCCGAAGGGCGGCGCCTGGCACGGAATGCCGGCCACCGACAGGAAGCGGTTCTTGTTCACCGCATACGGCGTGCCCTTGAGCGGTACCGCGCCCATGCCGGTGTTCAGCGCTTCACCCCCGGAGGCGGCCTGGCCCTTGTTCTGCGACGGGATCATCTGAATCCACAGGCCCAGGCGCATGTCGTTGACGAAGATAAAACCATGCACCGGGTCGGTGGAGATGCTGCCCCAGTTCATGCCGCCCAGCGAGCCCGGGAAGCTCAGCGACAGGTCGGTGCCCGGTGCGGTGTACAGGCCGTCGTAGCGCATCTTCTTGAAGTCGATGCGGCACAGCAGCTGGTCATACGGGGTGGCGCCCCACATGTCCGACTCGGTCAGTTGCTGGGCGCCGATCTGCGGCATGCCCACCGATTTAGGCTGGGTCGGCGAGTACGGCTCGCCGGGGATGTTGCCCGGTTTGACCGGGGTCTCGACTACTTCGGTCAACGGCTTGCCGCTGGCGCGGTCGAGCACGTAGATCTGCCCGGCCTTGGTGCCGATGACCAGCGCCGGCACCGACTGACCGTCGGCCTTGGTGAAGTCGATCAGGCTGGGCTGCATCGGCAGGTCAAAGTCCCAGAGGTCGTTGTGCACGGTCTGGTACACCCACTTCTCTTCGCCGCTGGTCGCGTCCAGGGCCAGCACCGAAGCGCCGTACTTGTGGTTCAGCTCGGTACGCTCGACGCCATAGATGTCGGTGGACGAGCTGCCCATCGGCAGGAACAGGGTGTTCATCGCCGGGTCATAGGACATCGGTGCCCAGCTGTTGGGGGTGCTGCGCACGTAGGTGTTGTCGCCAGTCGGCGCATTGCGATCTTGCGGGTTGCCCGGGTCGAAGGCCCAGCGCATCTGCCCGCTGATCACGTCAAAGCCGCGGATCACGCCGCCTGGCATGTCGGTCTGGACGTTGTCGGCAACCCGGCCGCCGACCACCACCGTGGTGCCGGCCATCAGCGGCGCCGAAGACAATTGGTAGAACGCGTCCGGGACATTGCCCAGGCCGGCCTTGAGGTCGACCTGGCCATTGTTGCCAAAGCCCTGGCAGAACTCACCGGTGTCGGCGTCGACCGCGATCAGGCGGGCGTCAATGGTGTTGGTCAGCAGGCGGCGCTGGCAGTTGGCACCGGCCGGCACGCTGGCGGCGATGATCGGGGTGCTGTTGGGCTGGGTCGGTTGGGCGATCGGCGCGCTGGCATCGAAATAGGCCATGCCGCGGCAACGCTGCCAGACTGCCGACTTGGCGTTGATCGGGTTCTTCCACAGCTCTTTGCCGGTGTCGGCATCAAGGGCGATCAGGTTGTTGTGCGGGGTGCAGATGAACACCTTGTTGCCAACCTGCAGCGGCGTCAGCTGGTCTTCGGCACCGTTGCCATCGCTGATGGCGACGTCACCGGTGTGGTAGGTCCAGGCCACTTTCAGCTTGTCGACGTTGCTGCGGTTGATCTGGTCCAGGGCGGCGAAGCGGCTGCCGCCTTCGCTGTTGCCGTAGTGGGCCCAGTCTTTTTGCGCGTTGGCCGGGTCGACCGCGGTCAGGCCCGGGCCGTCACCGGTGGGGGCAACGCTTGGGTGGGCGACGAACATATTGCCGGCCGCCACCGCCAGGGCGATTGCCAGCACTGCGGCCAGGCCATAGGCACCACGGCCTGGCGTGGCGCCGGCGGCACGCTTGAGCAGCGGGTACACCAGCGTCACCGCCAGGCCCATCGCGGCGAACATGAACAGGCGCGAGAACAGCGGCCAGAACACCAGGCCGACATCGGCCACAGCCCAGATCGCGGTAGCCACCAAAAAGGCGGCGAACAACCAGGCGCCGGCCAGCTTGCGGCGGGCGATCAGCAGCCCGGAGAGGGCCATCAACAGGCCGCCGAGCAGGAAGTACCAGGAACCACCGAGGCTGACCAGCTTCACGCCACCGGCGGCGAGCGCAAGGCCGAGCAGGGCGATGATCACGCCCAGGCCAACCAGGATGAATGTTGAGGCGCCAGTGGCGCGCGGTGAGTGCGTCATATCGAAAAGAACTCGAAGGGGGGAGTGGCCGAATTTTATACCCTTAGCAAGCTAATTAACAAGTTGGTACATAATTTGGCCAGGGCTGCATTGGCGCTGAAATCAGGGCAAATGCCCTCTCCCGCTGGGGGAGAGGGCGGGTATCAGACTTAAGTATCAGTGATGTCGCGGTCCTTGGTTTCCGGCAGGAAAAAGGTGCCGAGAATTGCCGTCATCACCGCGATGACGATCGGGTACCAGAGCCCGTAGTAGATGTCGCCAGTGGCGGCGACCATGGCAAAGGCCACGGTTGGCAGGAAGCCGCCGAACCAGCCGTTGCCGATGTGGTAAGGCAGTGACATCGAGGTGTAGCGGATGCGCGTCGGGAACAGCTCCACCAGCCAGGCGGCGATCGGCCCGTAGACCATGGTCACGTAGATCACCAGGATGGTCAGCAGCAGCAACACCATCGGATAGTTGGTCTTGGCCGGGTCGGCTTTTTCCGGGTAGCCGGCATCTTTCAGGGCCGTGCCCAGCGTGGCGATGAAGGCGTCGTTCTGCGCCTTGAAATCGGCGGCCGGCATGCCGGTGCCTTCAAAGCTTTGCAGCACCTTGTCGCCAATATGGATCTGCGCGACGCTGCCCGGCTCTGCCTTGACGTTGGCGTAGGGGATGGCTTTTTTCGCCAGCACGCTCTTGGCCAGGTCGCAGGAGCTGGTGAATTTGGCCTTGCCCACCGGGTCGAACTGGAACGAGCACTGGTCAGGGGCGGCCACCACTGTCACCGGGTTCTTCTCCTGGGCGATGAACACGTCGGGGTTACCGTATTCGGTCAGCGCCTTGAAGATCGGGAAGTAGGTCAGCGCGGCGATGATGCAGCCGGCCATGATGATGCCCTTGCGGCCGATGCGGTCCGAGAGGCTGCCGAACAGGATGAAGAACGGCGTACCGATCAGCAGTGAGCCGGCAATCAGCAGGTTGGCGGTCTGCGGGTCGATCTTGAGCATCTGCAACAGGAAGAACAGCGCGTAGAACTGCCCGGTGTACCACACCACCGCCTGGCCGGCGGTGCCGCCGAGCAGGGCCATGATGACGATCTTGAGGTTGTCCCAGCGGGCGAACGACTCGGTCAGCGGCGCCTTCGAGGCCTTGCCCTCGGCCTTCATCTTCTGGAACACCGGCGACTCGCTCAGTTGCAGGCGGATGTACACCGAGACGATCAGCAGCAGGATCGACAGCAAAAACGGGATCCGCCAGCCCCAGGCCTCGAACGCCTCGGTGCCGAGAATGGTTCGGCAGGCGAGGATCACCAGCAGCGACAGAAACAGCCCCAGGGTGGCGGTGGTCTGAATCCACGAGGTGAAGTAACCGCGCTTGCCCTTGGGCGCATGCTCGGCGACGTAGGTTGCCGCACCGCCATACTCACCGCCCAGGGCCAGGCCCTGGAGCAGGCGCAGGGTGATCAGGATGACCGGCGCGGCCACGCCGATGGTGGCGTAGTCGGGTAGCAAACCAACCACGGCGGTGGAGATACCCATGATCACGATGGTGATCAAAAAGGTGTACTTGCGCCCGATCATGTCCCCCAGCCGGCCGAACACAATCGCGCCGAACGGCCGTACGGCAAAGCCTGCGGCGAAGGCGAGGAGGGCGAAGATGAACGACGTGGTCTCGTTGACCCCGGCGAAGAAGTGCTTGGCGATGATCGCGGCGAGCGAGCCGTAGAGGTAGAAGTCATACCACTCGAACACCGTGCCCAGGGAGGAGGCGAAAATCACCTTGCGCTCTTCCTTGGTGATCCCGCGTTTGGGCGCGCTGCCCGTGGTTGTATTGTCGATTGCCGCCATGAGTCTTCTCCGTCTTGTGCTTGTAGGCCGGAGTTCCCACTGTCCTTGCCGCACCCAGGCCTTAGGGTGATGTCATCGGATTGCGCAAATCATGAACACAGACTGACGGCCTCGCATTGCTGCAAGGTTTCTTGAAGCATAATCAGGTTTGTCTGGATATCCACTTTGCTATCAGTTTGATTGGCTCGAGTCCAGCTCCCAACCCTGTGGGCGCCGGCCTTGCCAGCGATGAGGCCAGTCCAGCGCCTATTTATCCGTTGCTGAGTTTCAGCAGTCCTGCGCCCATCATCAGCCATGCGAAGCCAATAATTGACAACCAGGACGAGATGATCATTTTACGTTTTAGATAAAGTGGAAATTCCGAAATCTCTACCGGGTCCAGAACCCCTTTGCGGATGCCGAGACGCGGTCTAAGCAGGGCACCGCAAATGCTACCGACGACAAGCGTACGTGACTTTACGCTGGTGATTCCCCATATGTTGACTTGCTGATGAAGCCAGGGGCTATTTTCAAGAGCCTTAAGCATGACCTTGAAGTGTCGGCTACATGCGATATAGACGCCAATGCCTATGCCAGATAAACACAATACGAAGGGGGTCAGGCCAAAAGCAATTTGAGCCTCCAGAGGCCAAGCTTTCAGGTCGATCATAGACGAACCTCGTAGATCATCTCACCCATGTGTTCTCCAAACAGACCGCCTCCATAACCGCCTATGAGTGAGCCTGTACCCACCAGGACTATGACGCAAACGGCGGCCCCCAGAGGCCCGAAAGCAACGCAAACGGATAGCGCTGCTTGTGTTCCGAAGTAGGCACCAGCCACACCTCCAGCAAGCCCCCCGGCAAAACTACCCGACGCGGTAAAGCGGATTCTTTTGCACTCATCCGTCTCTCCAGCCCGACAAGCATCGCGCACCGTCAACCACGACGCCGTCCCACCCAGGCCAATCCCGACATACCCGCCATACTTGAGGTATTTGGCCGACTTCGCCACCTGCTCCAGATGCGTCGCATACCCGGGAATCTGCCCAGCCCCGCCGGCACGGCTCCAGTGATGTACCAGGCTGCGGGTCGAAATGCCCAGGTCCTTGCGCAAACTGTCGTAGCTGCCAAGGTTCAGTTGCTTGTTCAAAAAGGCACTCTTGAGCTGCGCGTCGAGTTGCAAGTACAGACGTCGGCGGGCATTGAAGAAGTCCGGGCTGTTCAATCTGCCGTTGCGGCTGAATTCGCGCTGATGCAGTTGCTCGATGCTGCGCAAGGTTGCTTCGACCTGGCGCAGGCCCTTTTCCAGCATGTCCTTGCCCACGCCCATGGCCTGGCTTGCGCCGGCGGACAGCCCGGCAATCTCGGCCTGATGACGCATCATGAAATTGGCTTCCTCAGCACTCAGCGCAGCCAGGCTTTCGCGCACCTGCGCGGCGGCCGTCATCAGGTCGGCCTCTTCGCGGGTGCAGGCGCTGGTGATGTCCGGGTCACCGATGACGAAGATTTCCCCGGCTTTAAAGCCTGTGGCAAAGGTCGGGTTAAGCCGCTGTAATCGAGCGATCAGTTGAGGCCCTTGTTGCGCCGTCAGCAAGGCCAGCACCTGGGCACCGCTCATGCTCTGCGGCACGATGTAGAAGCCAGGCTGCAACGTGCCGCCGGTGGCGGTCATCGCAGGCGGCGAGGAAAAAACGGCAGATGATGGCGTCCTTGTCATGCGCAGGTTCCTTGGGCAAAGAGGCCCGGAACCTAGCACTGGCATTCACGCCTTGACGCACCGCTGGACGGAACAGGAAACGTCCCACGGTAAAATAGGATTTATCGTCCTGTGGGTGGCTGGCGGCGATGGCCTGCTCACTCGAACAATATTTCAGAGGCCATCTGCGGATACTCGGCCTGCAGCGTGGCCAGGCACTTCTGCATCAGTTCGGCGTCTCTGGGCAAGCGCCTGGCAAAAGCCTCCCAGCCACTGAGCTGCAACTGTCGAGGCATCTGTACAAGTCCGGTGATCGCATCCCAGAAGGCATCCCAGTTACAGCCATACCATTCGGGAAAACCGAGGGCATCCCTTAACAGGTGATGCAATTGCCTGGCGCTGGTCACCTGGCCCAGATCAATCCTTACCACCCGCACCCGGCTCAATTGAAATGCCCCAGGTAGGTGAGCGTGGCGGTGCTTTGTGGCTGGCGCGAATGGGAGTGATCTGCTGAGCGGCGGTCGCCGTAAATGGCGTTGTCGCCGACGATGATGAAGTGACTGAAAGCGTCCAGAGACCGGGAACACAATTGCGCTTTCTGCGCCTCGTCGGCCATCAGGCTCTGCACATATTCCAGCGACTCATCCAGCTCGACGAAGTCCGAATCCATGAACCACTCAAGCTCCTGGGCAAGCTGCCAGGACGGATTGCGATCTTCCCAGGCGGCGAATTCGGCAGCACTCGCGCTGGCGGGCGGCTCGGGTTGCCATTGCTCGAAAGCGAACTGGCGGGCGTGCGTTTCGCTTTCGAAGGTGGCGGCGAAGAGGTGGAAGGGGTAGTAGTCTGGATTGTCCATAATCTGCCTTGCGGGCTGGCCGGAAAGGGGCTGCAGGTTACCAGTGATCGATGTTCAGGATTACGACCGCTGCGCGCTCGATCGCTGGCAAGCCAGCTCCTAAAGCCAACGAAAATGTCTGGCCAACAACTAAACCTGCATATTCAACTTTGTCAGGGTGACGTTCTTGAACAGATCATCCTCTATCAATTCCGACACACCGCCTGCAGACATTTTGAACGAGATAAACGCCATGCTCTCGACCGGCACGCGTTGTAACGCGCTAATCAGGAAACTGGCGGCAAAGCCGTGGGTTACGATAATTGCGCATTCAACCTCAGCATCCAGCGTTGCGACAAAGTCGTAAATTCGACGTGCGAATTGCCGACGGGTTTCAGCCCCGTCGCAGATGGCATGGTCCATGCGCTCGCCGGGTTTCTCGGCGCAAGGTTTCATGATGCTGTCATGCAGCGCCTGGTCCATGCCCTCATGACTGCCGAACGACATCTCGCGCAACCGTGCGTCGAGGCTTGGCTCAAGCCCAAGGGCATCGGCAACTATTGTTGCGGTCTCTTTACAACGCAGCAGGTCAGAAGAGTAAATTGCCGGGCTTTTTGCAAACCCCTGAGCGGAAAAAAACCTGGCCAGAGCCTGGGCCTGTTCAATGCCTTTAGGGGTTAGCCTGGAATCAAACCAGCCGCCGACAAGGTTATCGATGTGATGTTGCGCCTGTCCGTGGGTAACAATGTAATACCGCTTCATAGGTAGTTCACTTTTCTTCCATTCGTAAGTGCTCGCTGACAGGCCGGCGATTGTGCCAGAACAGGCAGTTTGCAGCGATAAAGCGACGCAAGTACGACGCAACACGGACAAAAAACGCATGCCCCGGACAGATCGCGCAGCGATTCGCCAATCCGGGCTTTTTGCAATATTAAGTCGCAGATCAGCCCGCAATAGTAGCCAGCCCAACGTGACTTCCATGAGGCTGCATCGTGTATCAACGACTGTTGTGTTCGCTGTCCGTTTTGAGCCTGTCCATCGCCGCCCAAGCCGCAGAAAGTGTGCCGCTGGATACCCCGCGCCTGGCGCGTATCGACAACTTTCGCGATATCGCCGGCACCACCCATGCCTATTCCACTGCCCACGACGGCACGATGCGCAGCGGCGTGTTTTACCGCTCCAACGCCCTGACGCCGTCGGCCGCAGACCTGGCCACGCTCAACGGCCTGGGCATCAAGGCAATCTACGACCTGCGCACGCCGGATGAGATCGCCGCCACCCCCGACACCCTGATCGAGGGCGCGCGCTATCGCAACATCGACATCATCGGCAACAACACCTCCGGCGCCGACATCACCCGCGTCAGCTTCACCAGTGCTGCCGATGCCATTGCCATGATGCAGGAGACCAACCGCGCCTTCGTCAACGATGCCGGTATGCGTGGGCAGTTCACCACGCTGTTCAATGAGCTGGCGGCGGGCGATGGTGCGGCGCTGTTCCACTGCACCGCCGGCAAGGACCGCACCGGTTGGACCGCCGCAGTATTGCTGAGCATTGCCGGGGTCGACAGCGCGACGATCATGGACAACTACCTGGCCACCAACGACTACACCGCCGCACGCGTGGCGGCGACACTGGCGCACATGCCGGCGAGCATGGCGGCGATCTATGCGCCGCTGCTGGCGGTGGACGCCAGCTATCTGCAAGCCGGCCTCGACCAGGTCATTGCGCAGTACGGCAGCATGGACAACTATCTCAAGGAGGGCCTGGGCTTGTCTCAGCAGACCCTCTACGTACTGCGGGCCAAGATGGTGTCCTACAACAGCCTGCCCGGCCAGTTGGGCTTGCTCGGCAACGCCGCGGCCGGCGCGCAGCTGTTGCAGCAGTTGCAGGACAGCAGCCTGTCGGGCACCTACAGTGCCTACAACTATTACTTGCAGTCGGCCATCGATGCCGGTGACCTGGCTGGCGTCGAGTCGACCGTCGGCGGCCAGGTGCATGCCGACGCCGCCAGCTACCTGTTGCGCCAGGGCGCGCTGATCGACCGCGCCGCCGCGCCTTACAGCCGCGGCATTGAGCTTAAGGTTGGCCAGTACCGGTTGTGGAGTACTGCCCTGGCCAGCTACCTGGGCACCGACGGTTCAAGCCATGCCGCCAGCAGCAACGAGCACAGCCAGGGCCTGATGATCGGCCTGACCCAGCGCTTTTCCGAGCAGTTCAGCGGCCACGCCGGTTTTGGCTACAGCCGTGGCAATGTCGGCGGCGCGGGCGGTGAGGCGGACACCGACCTGACCTTGTTCAAGGCCGGTGCGCGCTACGCTCCGTCGGGGCTTGAGCGTGGCCTGTTCGTCGATGCCGGCCTCAGTGCCGGCTGGCTCGATTACACCAGTAAGCGCGAGCTTGGCGGTGGGCTGGGCGCGGCCAAGGGCGACAGCCATGGCACCCTCAGCGGCGCCAGCCTGGCCCTGGGCTATCGCATGCCATCCAGTGCCATCATGCTGGAGCCAAGCCTGGGCCTGCGCATCAGTCACCTGGACCTCTCGGGCTTTAACGAAAAAGGCAGCGAACTGGTCCTTGAGGTCGATGGCATCCAGCAAACCCGGCGCAGCGCATTCGCCAACCTCGATGTTGCACTCGGCGCCATTGACCTGGCGGGCTGGCAACTGGTGCCGGGCGTGCAGCTGGGCTACGAGCATGTGCTGGGCGATCACCAGGTCGACAGCCAGGGCCACCTGCTGGGCCTTGACATCGAACAGCGCGCCGCCTTCGACAACCGCGACCAGTTCACTGCCGGGGTCAACCTGATGGTCAGCCTGGGGGCGCTGAGCTTCGCTGCCGAAGCCGGCGCCAGCAGCGGCGGTGACAGCCACGGCGCCAGTGGCAGCCTCAAGGCCAGCTACTTGTTCTGACTGCCAGCCGGGCCAGCCCTGCGCCGCTGGCCCGCGCCGTTGCGCACCTCGGCCGGGCTGACGCCGAAGGCACTGTGAAAGTACTGACAGAACCTGCCGACATTGCTGAAGCCAAACGCCAGCGCCACCTCGGTGACCGACGCCGCGCCGCGTTGGCGCAGTGCATGGTGCGCGTGTTCCAGGCGCAGTTGGCGCTGGTAGGCGACGATCGACAAACCCATGAAACGCCGAAAACCGTCCTGCAAGGCACGCAGGCTGACGTTGCACATTCGCGCAAGCTCGGTGCCGCTCACCTGGCTGTGCGGATGGGCCTGAAGGTACTCGATGGCCAGCTTCACATGTCGCGGCGCGATCATCGGCGCCGGGCGCTGCAGGGCCTGGCTGAAGTTGTGCGGCCAGATTTCGAGCAGCGCATCGACGAGCATTTCCTGCAGGCGCGCCGGCATCAGCGCCCCGGCGTGCAGCAGCAGGTCGAACTGGCTGCCGGTGGCCAGCTCCACCAGGGCCCTGATGCCCTGCAGGTGGGCCAGCGGCACCACAGGCTCAAAATACAACCTGCCGAGAATCGGCTTGCCCAGCAGCGTTGCCAGCCGCTCGGTAAACAGCGCCCGGCGGATCGAGATACCGCACTGGTCGTGATCATCCATCAAGCGCATCGAGCGTACATCGGCCTTGTCGATCGCCAGGCCCATGTGCCGAAAACCCGCCGCGTGACGATCGGGGTTAAGGATCAGGGTGCCGGAGGAGGGAATGACGAAGGTGATTTCATCCTGGGACTCGGGAAAACGGAAGGTGAAGTCACCGCGGTAGTGCATGCGCCGAAAGCTCACGCCGTCATGGCGGCCATAGACGCCACCGATGCTGATGTTACCGGGCAGCGGTGGGGTATCGGCGTACAGGTTGCCGAACAGGCTGCTGAACACTGCACCGAAGTCGTCGCTGTGCATGCTGTCTGAGCGCAGGATGATCTGTTTGCGGGTCATGCTTGAGTACACCTTCGGGGTCACCTGGCGTGCGAGAGGTTTCGGGGCAGCAAAACGTCAAGAGGCTAGCAGCTGGACGTGACAGCGGCGTGACCCATATGGGGGATATCAGGGCGCTTTACTCAGGGCTGGCCAACCATTTGTCGGACATAATGCACTTTTGCCACCACGCTCTGGCCAGCCCGTTTTTCCCTGCTTAACTGATCTGGGCTGCCAGGCAGGCAGTTATGCGCCCAGGGAGGGTTTCATACCCGTTGCACCTCGGTAAACCTTGCCCAACCGGGCATGGCCGTGCCGGACCGCAGCGTCTTCGCCGCAGGCAATCTGCGCGTGACGCCAGCGCGGAGGTCGCAACGCCGTTCGCCTGCATCCAACTGTGCGCCAAGGAAGTCGCCCGCCAGAAACAGCCCACGCGCTTGTTTCCACTCATTGTTTGCAATGGAGGCACCATGACTGACTCACTACAAGCACCCGTAATAGGACTCTTCCCCCTGTCCTACGTCATCGGCAGCGATGCACCCGGCGCTCAGCGCCTGATTCTCGACCTGCTGGTGCATCCGTCTGATCGTACCCTGCGCGGCAGCGCCCAGCTTACCCAGGCCACCAACCCGCCGCTGGACCTGCACCTGGACGTCTGGGGCACCTACAGCTATCAGCTGTTCCTGCCGCCGAGCCCGAGCAATATCCTCATCACCCTGCAAGGTAACCACGGCGGCCCGACGGCTAATTCGCCGATCATCTTCAGCCTGCACCTGGCAGTGGGCTCGGACTGGCAAAAAGGCCAGGCCGGTTACCGCTACCTGAATAACCAGGGGCAATGGATCGTGGTCGAGGCGCCAGCGCACCGCGAAGACACCCGTATCAAGGCCTTCGGAAATCAGGACATCCAGGCGCTATTGCACACCGCGACCCTGGAGGCGGCCATTGCCACCGGCGATGTCGCCCACCTCAAGGCCCTGGCGGCCGGTGATGCGGGCGCAGCCCTGAACACCGCCATCGATTCGACCAAGAGCGCTTCCGGCAAAGCCGGCAAGTCCAGCCGCGCCTGACCAGACAAGGAGTCGTACCATGCCCGCAATCGGACTGTTCCACACTCGTCTCAACGTACGCACCGGCCTGCTCGGCGCCCCCGTGCTGACCCTCGATCTGTTGGTCAATACCGTGCACAAGAAGATCACCGGCGTGGCCAGCATCTTTGCTGCCACCTACCCGCCGCTGAACTTCCATGCCGATGTCTGGGGGGATTATTCGGACCTCAAGCTCGGCCTCAAAGGTGAGGGCCATATTGTTATCAACCTCACCGGCAGCCCCAGCGGCCCGTTCAGTACCCTGGAGCAGACTTTCCATCTGCACGCAATCCTCGACGCCAAGTGGGCCAGCGGCACCGCCAGCTATCGCTACCTGCGCCTGGATGGCGGCGGCTGGCAAGTGGTAGCGCATGCCAACGTACGCCAGGCACCGACCGAGACCCACCAGAGCCAGAAGGACGTCAGCGAACGTAGCCGCAGCCGCCTGCAGGCGGCGATTGGTCAGCTGGAAAATGCGTAAACCCGTGTGAGAAAGGAGGTGGTCCGGGAGCCCGGGCTGCCTTTCTCGCGCTTGCAATGGTTGTGGGATTTAGGCTAGATCGACGTTGAATCTGTTTCACTGACAGGGTTGGTCCATGCCGCTGAGCTTCCACAAGATGCACGCCAATGGCGATGACTTCGTTATCGTCGACGGGCGAAACGCAGCCAACCCGATTACCGGCGACATTGCCCGACGACTGGGGGACCGCAGTCGCGGTATCGGCTTCAATCAGCTTGCGCTGCTGCTCGATTGTGAGGACGCTGCGGCGCGCCTGATGTTCTGGAATGCCGATGGCTCCACGCTGGACGTTTGCGGCAGCGCAACACGGGGCGCTGCGCAGATGTTGATGCGCGAAGCGAACACTACCTCGATCACCTTGCGTACCAACCGTGGGCTACTGACATGCGAGCGAACGGCAACGGGCGCCATTGCCGTCAGCATGGGTGTGCCTCTGTTCGGCTGGGCGGATGTTCCTCTGAGCGAAGCAATGGACACGCTTGAATTGCCTCTGGCTGGGGCCCCCAGTGCCTGCAGCATGGGCAACCCGCACTGCAGTTTTTTTATCGATGACCTGGCGGCCATCGACCTCGTGGCCCGCGGCCCGAGCATCGAAACCCACGCGCTGTTCCCGCAACGGACCAATGTGCATTTCGTCCGGGTCATTGACCGCAGGCACATTCGCTTGCGTATCTGGGAGCGTTGGGGCGGCATCCCGTTGGGGTCTGGGTCCTGTTCCTGTGGCGCGGTGGTCAACGGCATCCGTCGCGGTCTGCTGGACCCTTGCGTGGAGGTGGAGTGTGATGGCGGGACGGTCACCGTGCAATGGGAGGGCGCCGGCCCGGTTATTCTCACCGGGCCGGTCACCTTGAGCTATTCGGGCGTAGTTGCAGAGGGCATTTTGGCGGCCTGCCGCGACGGTAGCTGAGCTTCAGCCAATTCCGAATAGCGTTTTGAACACTTTGCCCAGGGCCTGCGCCTGGCGGGTTTGCCCGAGTAATTGCGTCAGGCACAAGACTTCCCGGCGAAAACCCGGATAATGGCGGCCAAATCGTTTTGCTCGTATGGTATTCCCGCATGGAAATCAAGGTTAACTTTCTCGACAACCTTCGACTTGAAGCCAAGTTCGATGACTTCACGGTGGTGGCCGATCAACCGATCCGCTACAAGGGCGATGGCTCGGCACCGGGGCCGTTCGACTACTTCCTGGCTTCGTCGGCCCTGTGCGCGGCGTACTTCGTCAAGCTGTACTGCCAGACCCGCGATATCCCCACCGACAACATCCGCCTGTCGCAAAACAACATTGTCGACCCGGAGAACCGCTACAAGCAGATCTTCAAGATCCAGGTCGAGCTGCCGGCCGATATCAGCGAGAAGGACCGCCAGGGCATCCTGCGTTCCATCGACCGCTGCACGGTGAAAAAGGTGGTGCAGACCGGCCCCGACTTCGTCATCGAAGAAGTGGAAAACCTCGACGCCAACGCCCAGGCCCTGCTGATGCTCGACCCGTCCTCGGACACCAGCACCTTCATCGCCGGCAAGGACCTGCCACTGGAGCAGACCATCGCCAACATGTCGGGGATTCTCGCCGGCCTCGGGATGAAGATCGAGATCGCCTCGTGGCGCAACATCGTGCCCAATGTCTGGTCGCTGCACATTCGCGATGCGCAGTCGCCGATGTGCTTCACCAACGGCAAGGGCGCCACCAAGGAGGGCGCGCTGGCCTCGGCGCTGGGCGAGTTCATCGAGCGGCTCAACTGCAACTTCTTCTACAACGATCAGTTCTGGGGCGAAGACATCGCCAATGCCGAATTCGTCCATTACCCCGACGAGCGCTGGTTCAAGCCAGGCCGTAAAGATGCGCTGCCGACGGAGATCCTCGACGAATACTGCCGCGAGATCTACAACCCTGACGGCGAGCTGTGCGGTTCGCACCTGTACGACACCAACTCGGGCAATATCGAGCGTGGCATCTGCTCGCTGCCGTTTGTGCGCCAGTCCGACGGCGAGGTGGTGTACTTCCCCTCCAACCTGATCGAGAACCTGTACCTGAGCAACGGTATGAGCGCCGGCAACACCCTGGCCGAGGCCCAGGTGCAATGCCTGTCGGAGATCTTCGAGCGCGCGGTCAAGCGTGAAATCCTCGAAGGCGAGCTGGCCCTGCCGGACGTACCGCAGGAGGTGCTGGCCAAGTACCCGGGCATTCTCGCCGGTATCCAGGGCCTGGAAGAGCAGGGCTTCCCGGTGCTGGTCAAGGATGCCTCGCTCGGTGGCGCCTTCCCGGTGATGTGCGTGACCTTGATGAACCCGCGCACTGGCGGCGTGTTCGCCTCGTTCGGCGCCCACCCAAGCTTTGAAGTGGCGCTGGAGCGCAGCCTCACCGAGCTGCTGCAGGGCCGCAGTTTCGAAGGCCTCAACGACCTGCCGCAGCCCACCTTCGAAAGCCACGCGGTGACCGAGCCGAACAACTTTGTCGAGCACTTCATCGACTCCAGCGGTGTGGTCTCGTGGCGCTTCTTCAGCGCCAAGGCCGACTTCGAGTTCGTCGAATGGGACTTCTCTGCCGAGGGTGAAAACGCCAACGCCGAAGAAGCCGCGGCGCTGTTCGGCATCCTCGAAGACATGGGCAAAGAGGTGTACATGGCGGTGTACCAGCACCTGGGTGCCACCGCCTGCCGCATCCTGGTGCCGGACTATTCGGAAATCTACCCGGTGGACGACCTGATCTGGGACAACACCAACAAGGCGCTGTTCTTCCGTGAGGACATCCTCAACCTGCACCGCCTGGATGACGAGCAACTGCAGTCGCTGGTCGAGCGCCTGGAAGAAAGCGAGCTTGATGATTACACCGACATCACCACCCTGATCGGCGTCGAGTTCGACGACAACACCGCCTGGGGCCAGCTGACCATCCTCGAGCTGAAGCTGCTGATCCACCTGGCCCTGCAGCAGTTCGAGCCGGCCAAGGAGCTGGTCGAAACCTTCCTGCAGTTCAACGACAACACCGTCGAGCGCGGCCTGTTCTACCAGGCGGTGAACGTGGTGCTCGAAGTGGCCATGGACGACGAGCTGGAGCTGGCCGATTACGAAGCCAACTTCCGCCGTATGTTTGGCAACCCGCGCATGGACGCGGTGCTCGGCTCGGTGGACGGCAGCGTGCGCTTCCATGGCCTGACGCCGACCAGCATGAAGCTCGAAGGCCTAGACCGTCACCAGCGTCTGATCGACAGCTACAAGAAACTGCACGCGGCGCGGGCCAAAGTGGCCAATTTGTCGCGCTAAAAGGCGCCAGCAAAAACAGCACCTTCGGGTGCTGTTTTGGTTTATGCGCACAGGTTATAGCCATGTAGCCAACCGGTCTTGCCGCTCAAACGCCGGCGCTTGCCGCAGGCGAGGGTTGGCGTTTAGCTGAGCGTTCGTGTGAACAACCTCATCAGGTGCAGACCATGAGCACACCCCTGGATTTGCATGCGTTAAAGGCGCGCCAGCAGGCGGCGTGGGCCAGCGGCGACTACGCGGTGATTGGCACCACCTTGCAACTGGTTGGCGAGCGCCTGGCCGAAGCCTGCGACCTGCGC
This sequence comes from Pseudomonas sp. 2(2015), assembly GCF_000955865.1. Taxonomy (NCBI): domain Bacteria; kingdom Pseudomonadati; phylum Pseudomonadota; class Gammaproteobacteria; order Pseudomonadales; family Pseudomonadaceae; genus Pseudomonas; species Pseudomonas sp. 2(2015). Next base: position 203,613 of record NZ_JYOF01000003.1, on the reverse strand, counting down.
TGGGACGAAAAGGTCCTGGATGTCGCCGCCGGCAACGGCAATGTCACCCTGGCCGCCGCCCGCCGTGGCTGCCAGGTGACCTCCACCGACTACGTGCCCGAACTGCTCAAGCGCGGCGAGGAGCGCGCCCGGGCCGAGCACCTCAACGTGGCCTTCCAAGTGGCCGATGTCGAAGCCTTGCCGTTTGCCGATGGCGCCTTCGACGCCGTGGTCTCGACCTTTGGCGTGATGTTCGCCCCCGACCAGGCGCAGGCGGCCAGGGAACTGGGTCGCGTATGTCGTTCGGGCGGGCGCATCGGCCTGGCCAACTGGACCCCGCAAGGTTTTATCGGGCAGATGTTCAAGACCCTCGGCCGTCACGTGCCGCCACCGGCCGGTGCACAACCGCCGTCGCGCTGGGGCGATGAAGAGCAGTTGCACAATTTGTTCGGCGACGACATCGGTGCGATCAAGGTCAGCCGCGAACACTTCAACTTTCGCTATCGTTCGCCGGCGCACTTCATCGACGTATTCAGAACCTGGTACGGGCCGGTGCACAAGGCGTTTGCCTCGCTCGACAGCGACCAGGCCCGCGCGCTGGAAAGCGACTTGACCCAACTGCTGAACGACAACAACGTGGCGGGAGGTGCATCGCTGGTGGTACCGAGCGAGTACCTTGAGGTGGTCATCAGCCGCCGCTGAAATCATCGCGGGTCCTGCGCGCAAGCTGTGGGAGCGGGCCTTGCCCCGCGAAACGGTCGGTTGTGTTGTTTCATGGCCGAGCAAAGCAAAACCAGTAGTAGTAAATGAATGAGAAGTATTACCATGCACGGCTTTCCTTAGCTGCCAGGAGATCCCGTCCATGCCCCCGTCCAGCCCTCACGATGTTGGCGCGCTGTATCTGCAGCATCACAGCTGGGTGGTGGCCATGCTGCGGCGCAAGCTGGGCAATCGCGAGCAGGCGCTGGACCTGGCCCAGGACACCTTCGTAAAGCTTCTGCGCAGCGAGGTGCCGCCACTGCTGCGCGAGCCGCGGGCGTACCTTGGCACCATCGCCAGCCGCCTGTGCCTGCAGCATTTTCGCCGCCAGGCGCTGGAACGTGCCTACCTGCAAAGCCTGGCTCAGCTTGAGCCGCAGCATCAGCCCTCGGAAGAAACCCGGGTGCTGGTGCTCGAGGCGCTGGACGCCGTCGGCCAGGTGCTCGATGGCCTGGCCAGCCGGGTGCGGGAGGTGTTTTTGCTGTCCCAGCTCGATGGCCTGACCTACCCGCAGATCGCCGAGCGCCTGGGCCTGAGCGTCAATGTCGTGCAGAAGGCCATGCTCAAGGCCTATCGGCATTGCTACGCTGCCGTGCACGGCGAATGAAGCCGATGCCCGCAGCCGAGCCGCGCCTTGACCCGCACGTTCTGGAACAGGCGATGCTGTGGATGGTGCGCCTGCAATCGGGGCTGAGCTGCGATGCCGAGCAACTCGCCTGCCAGCGCTGGCGCCAGGAAAGCGCGGCCCATGAACTGGCCTGGCAGCGGCTCAGTGGTATCGGCCAAGGCCTGCGAGAAGGCACCTGCGGTTTGTCGGCGGCGGGGGCGCGCAGCCTGCTTGAGGCGCGTTCGCTGCCTTCGCGCAGGGCAGTCCTCAAGAGCCTGGTCGCCGGTGGCGTACTGATCGCCAGTGGCTACGGGGTACAGCAGCGCAGTGTGCTGCCGGGCCTGTTCAGCGATTACGCCACTGCCACCGGCGAGCGCCGCAACTGGACCCTGGCCTCGGGGCTGGCGCTGCAACTGGATACCCGTAGCGCCCTGGACAGTGATTTGCTCGATGGCGTCCGGGTGCTGACTTTGAACCGTGGGCGGGTATTGCTGGAGGTGGGGCAGGGCACCAGCGTCAGCCTGCGCACGGGCGAGGCCCGGGTACGGCCAGCGGCACTGTCGCGGCTGGTGGTCAGCCGGCAACCCAGCGCGACGCTGGTGCAGATGCTCAAGGGCACCGTGCAGGTCGAGCATGGGCAGGACTCAGGCTTGACCCTGCAGGCCGGCTGGCAACAGCTTTACAGCAGCACCCGGGCCGGGCCGTTGCTGCCACTGGCAGCGGGCGCGCAGGCCTGGACCCAGGGCCTGCTGGTGGCGCAGCGCATGCCGCTGGCCGAACTGCTGGCCGAGCTCGACCGCTACCGCCCCGGCGTGCTGCGTTGTGATCCGCAGGTTGCCGGGCTGCAGGTCAGCGGCTCGTTCTCCCTTGATCAACCCGATGCCAGCCTTGAGCTGATCACCCAGGTGTTGCCGGTTCGCGTGCAGCGGCTGCTGGGTTACTGGGCCAGCGTTGTCCCGGCCTGAAATAATGTTCATTGGCGTTGGCAGGTTTTCTTGCTTCGCGCATCAAGACAAGGGAAAGCGCTGAACAGCCAGCGCCATGCCCACCTCTGCTCTCCAAGGACTGTCTCGATGCGTTGTCGCCTTACCCCCCTTGCCACTGCCGTTCGCGCCCTGATGCTGGGTGTTACCCTGGTCACCTTCAACCCAACCGTAATGGCTGCCCAGGCGAGCGCGGAGCAGGCCGGTATGCGCCGTTATGACATCGCCCCGGGGAGCCTGGACAGCGTGCTCGGCCAGTTTGGCCAGCAGGCCGGGGTGATGGTCGCGGTGGACTCGCAGGTGTCCAACGGCCTGCACAGCCCCGGGCTGCGCGGCCAGTTCGCCGTCGACCAGGCACTGGCGCAAGTGCTGGCCGGCACCGGCCTGCAACCTGTGGTCATGGGCCAGGGACGTTACCGGTTGATACCCCGCGCCGCGGATGCCGGTGCCCTTGAACTGGGAGCGACCAGTGTCAGCGCCGCCGGCCTGGGCGCCACTACCGAAGGCACGGGCTCCTACACCAGCGGCTCGACCAGCACGGCAACCAAGATGAACCTGTCGATCCGCGAAACACCGCAATCGATCAGTGTCGTCACCCGCCAGCGCATGGACGACCAGCAGCTGCGCAACATGTCCGATGTGCTCAACCAGACCCCCGGCGTGACCATGTCCCAGGACGGCGGCGAGCGCTTCAACATCTATTCGCGCGGCAGCGCCATCAACACCTATCAGTTCGACGGCGTCACCACCTACCAGGAAAACCAGACCCGCACCATGCCCAGCACCCTGCTGGACATGGCCATCTACGACCGGGTAGAGGTGGTGCGCGGTGCCACCGGGCTGATGACCGGGGCGGGCGACCCCAGCGGCGTGGTCAACGTCATCCGCAAGCGCCCGACCCGCGAGTTTCAGGGTTATGTGCAAGGCGGCATCGGGTCGTGGGATTTCAAGCGCCTGGAGGCAGATGTCTCCGGGCCGCTGACCCCCACCGGCAACCTGCGTGGGCGCATGGTGGCGGCCAAGCAGCTCAACGACACGTTCATGGACTGGTACCAGCAGGACCGCGACATTCTTTACACAGCGCTCGAAGCCGACCTCAGCGACACCACCCTGGTGCGCCTGAGCATCGATCACCAGCGCTACCGGCCCACCGGCGGCCAGGGGGTGCCGATCCTGTTCAGCAACGGCCAGCCAACGGATTTCTCCCGTGATGCCAGTTCCGGCGCGCGCTGGGCGTCAGACCGCTTCGACACCAACAACTACAGCCTGGCGCTCGAACAGCAGCTGGCCAACGACTGGCAGTTGAAGGTCGCGGGTACCTTCATGGATGTCGATCGCGACACCCGTAGCGGCTCCTACCAGAGCTCCACCGGCATGTCGTACATCACCCCCGAGGGCAATGCCACCATCAGCCAGGGCTGGTCCGAAGCCACCCAGCACCAGAAAGCCGTCGATGCCACCTTGCAGGGGCCATTCGAGCTATTCGGGCAAACCCATGAACTGATCGTCGGCGCCAACTACCTCGACTACGTCAACCACCACTACGCCACCAGCGGGCGTTCGGCCATCGTCGACTTCAATACCTGGAACAACGAACTGCCCAAGCCCGACAAGGGCAGCTTCGCCCCGGCGCTGGACTACGACGTCGACACCCGCCAGAGCGGCTACTTCGTCGCCGGGCGCTTCAACCTCAGCGACAGCCTGCACCTGATCCTCGGCGCCCGGGCCAGCAACTACCGCTATCACTACTATTCCAAGAGCCTGGCTTCCGGTTACGTGCTGGACTACAGCATGACCGAACGCGGCGAAGTCACGCCCTACGCCGGGGTGGTTTATGACCTGACGCCCGAGCAGTCGATCTATGTCAGCTACACCGATATCTTCAAACCACAGTCGAGCCAGGACCGCAGCGGCAAGGTGCTGGAGCCGGTGGTCGGCAAAAACTATGAACTGGGCTGGAAGGGCGAGTTCTACGACGGCCGCCTCAACGCCAACGTCGCCGCCTACGTGATCAAGCGCGATAACGTCGCCGAGCTGGATGCCGGCTACACCGTGCCGGGCACCGACCAGGACGCCTACCGCGCGGTCAGCGGGGCCAAGACCAAGGGCGTTGACCTGGAACTGGCCGGTGAGCTCGCCCCGGGCTGGGAGCTGCAAGCGGGCTTTAGCCACTCGCGCACCGAAGACGCCGAAGGCCAGCGCCTGACCAGCCAGCTGCCGCTGGACACCTTCCGGCTGTGGACCACCTACCAGCTACCCGGCCAATGGCAGCGCCTGACCCTCGGCGGCGGCGCCAGCTGGAACTCCAGCAACTCGTTGTACTTCAGCCGCTACAACAGCCGCGTCAGCCAGGATGACTACGCGGTGTTCAACCTGATGGCGCGCTACCGGCTCAGCGATCATCTTTCCACCACCCTTAACCTCAACAACCTGCTGGACGAGAAGTACTACGCCGGTTTCTCTGGCAGCTACGGGCACTACGGGCCGCCGCGCAATGTGATGATGAATGTGCGTTACGACTTCTGAGGTTTGTAGTCGCAATGGATCTGCATGCTCTCTGTTTCGTTTCGATGGATGTCAAAGCCGCATTGTTTCAATGCGTCTTTGACCCTGTCGATAACCACCAGGTAGTGCGCTGCGCGTGCGTGCTGGCGAGTCAGCGAGGTAAAGACGCCAAAGGGCAGAAAGCGCAGCCTTTTTCCCTTTAACACAATGGAGACATCGACATGTGAGCCATCCACGTCATGGCCATTGGCGCCAAATATCTCGCCGACTTCATCCTTGCGACCGGGGTAGCAGGCGCAGAACACCTTGATGCCCAGCCAGCGTGAGAGTGTTCTGAACGAACCCAGATGGCTGTTTTTGTTTTCATACCCGCGTACCAGCAACAGCTCAATGTCGGGTGGCAGCGTTGATTGGGCCTCAATCAACTTATGGAAAGTTTCTTCATCGATGGCTACTTCAGAGGACGGCCAGCGCGGGGATACTCGTATCCCGTGGCGCTCTCCCTTTGGCAGTACAAGCATGCTGGGCGTTCTCAAATGGGGCTATCCGGGGAGAGGGGGCTGGTCAGATCAAGCACATCGACGACTGCACCGCTGAAAAAGTCCACGACCTCCAGACGGTGGGTCAGCAACTGATCGCCAAACCAGTCAGCGGCGAGCCGGCCGGGTGGGCCTTTGTGGCGTACAACCGTGGTTTCGATCTGGCCGCTGTCAGCCGCAAGGATGATGTCTTCACCCCAGTTCGAACGCTGCGTCGCCGAGATCGGCAGGCACAGGTGAGTAGCAGATTCATTGAACAGGATTGTCCCGGCGCCTACCTGACCATATTCGTCGATGTTCCTGGACCACAATGTCTCGCCGTTGCGATCGCAGCATAGCAGGCGGTTGTTTTCACCGGTGACAAACAGGTATTGACCATCACGGGAAAAACGCAGGCTTCTGACCTTGGCGTCCAGCACCAGGGTGATCTTGTTGATCTCGCCACTGGCGCAATCAACCGTCAGCACACTGTTGCTGGCCCGCTCATCGGGTGCCCAGAGTTTGCCTTGCACGGGGTCGATGCAACCAAACCGGGCATCGACATTGCGGGCGATCGGTTCGCTGCATTCGCCGCTGTCCAGGTCGATGACCACCGGGCGCTTTTTATCGTTGCCGACCCCGACCAGCGCGTACCGGCCGCTGGGGTCCAGGTGCGACCAGTACGCCAGGAACCTGTCGGTTTCATGCAGCGCCGTGCGATCTTCAAGAAAGCTCAGGCGCGAGCGACTGGCGCCGCGCACCACCCGCCAATCGGTGCCTTGCAGGGCCATGCGCCGGCCATCGTGGGAGATGTCGCAAACCCTGTCGTCGGCCTGGGTACCGACGGGGTGGGTCAATGCACCGGTGTCCGGATCGTACTGGGTCAGGCAGGCGGGGCGAATATTGTCGCTTTTATCGAAGAACACCAGGCGGCGGGGTACATCAATGTACATTGCAACTCCGAAGGCCATTGGGCAAAGAGGCGCAAGGATAAAGCGTGTGCCGGCTGTATGGCGAGCGCTGTGCACTCGATCGCGGGTCGAGCCCGCTCCCACCGGTCCGGGGTGCACAGATCCATTATGGGAGCCGGCTTTGCCGGCGATGAGGCCAGTAATGTCACGGCTATTGCTGGGGATCCTGTGGGCGGACCAGCGCCGGATCGGACTGCAACTGCCACTGGCTGCGCAGCGACTGCAACTGTGCCTCCAGGATCGATACGCCGCGGTCGCGCTGGGAGATGCGCTCGCGCTCGAACAGGTCAGTGAGCAGGCCAAGCAGGTTGCGTGATTCGGAGACCGACGCCGGTGTGCTCACGTCGCTTTGCAGCACGCCATCGGCGTAAGAGCGCACACGTTCATTGCGACTGGCCTGCTGGCTGACGCTGGCTTCGACCAGGATGTTCTTGTCGTAGCGCAAACGCGTGCTGGTGCTCGATTGGTCGCTGATCTCGTGGTAACGGTAGTTCTGCGTCGCCAGGGCGTCGACCAGCGCCATCTGCGGGTTGAGGCTGGTGTGGTAGGCGGCCGACAGGTTCGCTTGCTGATCCTGTTGCACCGCGCGGTTCGCCGGCGATGCACCACTGATCGTGGTTGACTGGGACACTTTGTAGTCGAAGCGATCCAGCTCGGTGGGGCGCAGCGGGTTGGGCTGCTGGCTGGTCTGGCTGATCGAGGCACTGAAGTCGGCCAGGCCACTGAGCAGGGCGGTGTCTTTGGCTGCCAGCAGCGGGATGCTGCCGGTCGCTGGCCTGGCGATATCGTCGGCGCTGTTGAGCTGGACGAAGGCGTCCTTGAGCAGGCCCACCAGATTCTCGTCGCCTTTGCCGCGGCTCTGCGCCGCATCGAACTGGCTCAGGTAATTACTGATCGCCGCCTGGCGCTGGGCGCTTTTACCCAGCAGCGAAGTGTCACGGGTATCGAGGTTCAGTTGCACGTTACCGGCCGGGCCCTGCAGGCTGAGCTTGCGCGCGCTGTCATCCAGGGTCAGGTCGAACGTCAACTGTTCGCTATTTACCGTGTCCAGCTTGGCGTTCATCTGCAGCGCGCTGAACAGGGTCGGGTCGAGCGTGGCCAGCTTGCCCAGTTGCAGGCGTGGTGGTTGCTCGCTCAGGCCGTTGATGGCGCCCTGGAAACTTTCGGCCAGCGATGCCAGACCCTTGAGCTCATCGCTGCTGAGCTGGCCGCCCTGTACTTCGGCGCTGACCGCCAGGCCTTGCTCATTGCTGGCCAGGGACAGGTTCACGGTGGCACCGGAAGCGGTGGTCAAGCTCAGGTTTACCGCATTGGCCGGGTGCTGGCGCAGGTTGTTGCTCTGCACCTTGAGTGCTTCGGCGCTTGGCTGGGCGCCGTCGGCGAAGGCGAACACCGATTGCGTAAACGACTGGCCGCCGTTGGCTACCAGTTGATTCACCAAGGCTGCGCCGAGCCCGTGGAAGCGCGAACCGATAGCGCTGGCCTGAACACCCACCATCATGTTCATGCTCAGCTTGTTCAGGTTGTCGTTTTCCAGCACATAGCGCAACGGCACCGCTAGGGTCCCGCGCGACGAATAAGTCGCTGTATCTTCGCTACGAGGGCTTTGGCCCAGGTTGACGGAGGTACTGGGCGGCGTCGCGAGCTGATCGGTGCGACTGCTGACAGCGTTGGCCGGTGTCGCCTGGGGGGCGGCGTATGCAGGGGCAATGCGCAGTCCTGCGTTGATTGTGGTCATGCTCGGTACCCGTAGATTCCATTCTTGTTCAAGGGTATCGGCGGTGAACTCCCAAGCTTGAGCGTGTGTAGGAGCGAGCCTGGCCCGCAATCCCGTTCAGTTGTCGCCCGGCACGTTAACGACGATAGTAGCGGCGGTCGTCCTCGTAACGGTAACGCATGGCCCGGTCATGGTGGCGTTCCCAATAACGATGGCGCTCGGCCTCGCGTCGGGCTTGCTCCCTGCGCCATTGTTCTCTGCGCCAGTTTTCCCGGCGCCAGTCGTCCCTGCGGTCGTGCCAGCGGTGGTCATCGCGGTAGCGGTCGTCATGGGCCAGCAATGGCCCACGCTGTTGCTCGGTCATGCTCGCCAGGCTCGGCCAGGGGCTTGGTGCAGGTTGCACAGCGCGGGCTTCGGGGGCCAGCAGCGGGGTGGACGTCTTCATCTGAGTGGCGGATGCCGAGCCCGCTGCCGCGAGTGCGAACAGGGCAGCGAGCAGCATCCGTGGGGCATGGAGTTTCATGAGCGAAGACAACCTCTGAATGACCATTGAACGTATCCCAATAGACCGGTAAACAGAGAAAAGTTCTATGGCTGCGCGGCTAAAGCGCTGGCGTATGATGCGCAGCCCTCTTTGCCGACAAGGATATCGCCATGCTCCCCAACAAGGCCTGCGCCGTGGTTGTTGCCGCCACCCCGAACCCCAGAATCCTCTTGTTTCGTCATCCGCTGGCGGGTGTGCAGCTAGTAAAGGGCACGATTGAACAAGGCGAAACGGCGGGCCAGGCAGCGCTGCGGGAACTGGCCGAAGAGTCTGGCATCAATGCCGCGACCCTTGCCGATGATCTTGGCTGTTGGGACGCCGGGCATCTGGGGCAGGTCTGGTCGTTCCACCTGTGCCAGGCGAGCGGACCTTTGCCGGAGCAATGGACGCATCAGACGCTTGACGACCACGGCCACAGGTTCGAATTCTTCTGGGCTGCGCTCGAGCATTTGCCCCTTGCCGATTGCCATCCGGTCTTTCAGCGCGCGCTGCAGTTTTTATCGGCAAGCCTGAACGCGCGCGGTCATTGGGCAGGCGAACAGCCGTTGCAGGACGATATACTCCGCGCCATTGATTGATGCTCAAGAGAACGTTATGCGCCAGGTTTTGCTTATCGTAGATGTCCAGTCCACCTTCAGCCCGCCCGAGTGGCTGGTCGATGGCGTGCGGGCGTTGTCAGAACGGATCCTGACGATTGCCTCGGTCGAGTTGCACGATGAGCAGGTGACGCCGTTTGAACAGCAACTCGGCTGGCATCCTGCGGCCGAAGACGAAAGCCTGGTCGAGGCCGATAAAGTGTTTATCAAGCACGGTTACGGGCAGACCGCTGAAACCATCGAGTACATCAAGCAACTCGGCGTCGAGCGCGTGCTGGTGTGCGGCATCCAGACCGAAACCTGCGTGCTCGCCGCCGGCTTTGCGCTGTTCGATGCCGGGCTCTCGCCGACGTTGGTGACCGACCTTACGGTGGGCTCATCGCTGGACCGCTCGGGGCAGTTGGGCATCAGTCTGTGGAAGCATCACTTTCGTCAGGTTACGACCCGGGCAGAGGTGATTGCTGAGCTTGATGCTTGAGTCTGTAGCAGTAGTCGTTGCCTATGCTTCGGGATACGCAGCTCTCACTCTGAAGGCGTGACAATAGCTTCACTGGCCTCAGCTTCCAGTTTCAACCGGTCAGCCTTGCTGATGTATTTAGGCTTGCTCTTGGGCGCCAGTTTGGCGCTGGCCTTTTTCGCGTGGGCCTTTAACAGCTGCTTGATTTTCTTTTGACGGTTCACGTTGTCACTCGACTGGTAATTGCTTGAGAGCTACCCGCTGCGCGGCGCGGTGCTTCTTGATCCGGTACATATCGCCATCGGCATGGCTGAGCAGGGTATCGGCATTCTCCGCGTCCTGAGGGTAAAAGGCTACGCCGACACTGCACGACGGCATCGAGACAGCGCCGAACTCGGCACCCAGCGGCTCGGCCATGGCCGCGAGAATCTGCCCCACCTTGGCGTAGACGGCTTCCTGCGACGCGATACCCGGCAACAGCACGGTGAATTCATCGCCACCAATCCGCGCCACCGTGCCAGCCTCACGCACACAGTCTTCCAGGCGCCGGGCAATCATGCAGAGGATGCGGTCACCCATGGCATGCCCATGAACATCATTGATCCCCTTGAAATCATTGACGTCGAGAAACAGCAACGCCAGTGCGCTTTGCTGGCACTGCGCCGTGCGCACGGCCGACTCCAGCCGATCATTGAACAGCGCGCGGTTGCTCAGTGCCGTCAACGGATCATGATGGGCCAGAAAGCGTAACTCCGCTTCGGCCTCGTGCAGCGCTGTCACGTCCCGCGCCACACCGATGCGCGCACCCACCTCCTCGGACCAGAACGCCGCCCAGAGGATGTGCACGATGCCGCCATCCTTGCGGATGTAGCGGTTACGAAAATCGACGTGGGATTGGCCGTTCATGACCCGGACAATGGAGGCCTTTGTCACCGCAAGGTCGTGCGGATGAATGTAGTCGGTGATCGGCGTGCCGGTCAGCTCGCCAGCGCGGTAACCCAGCAGCGCCTCGCAGGCATCACTGACAAAGACAATCTGGTGATCCCTGTCGACCACGAAGACCGTGTCCAGCATCAGGTGGATCAGTTTCGGGTACAGCGCTTGGAGGTCAACGGGCATAGGCTGGCACGTCCGGTGGGTGTCGGCGGATCATAGCGCGATCGCCGCATTGCTAGTGCAGTTACACTGCCCTTGCCAGCGTTTGTACATCAACCCTGGGCGGCTAGAAAAGCCCCGACGCTGTCTTCGAGCAAGGCCACCAGCTCCGGGTCCATGTACTGAAAATCGTCGGGAATATCCAGGGTATGGAGCCGCTTGTGCTCAAGCAGCCGCGCGTACTGCGCCTGCAGGCGATTGTGGTGTTTGCGTTCCATGACAAAAATCACATCGGCCCAGCGAATGTCCGCCGGGCCGATGGGTTTGCGCGCATTCGGGCTGGTGCCCGCCGACCGGGCATCGAAGCCTGGGCGGCGGCGCCAGAGCGCTTCTGCGGTAGGGCTGCGCCACTGGTTGCGGCTGCAGACGAACAGGAGGTTAGTCACTCTTGATCCAACAGTTGGCGGGTGGAGCGAACGGGATAGCTCAGGCCAAGCTGGCGTGCCCGTAGCAACTTGTCGCCACGGGTGTAGAGCAGCTTCCAGTTCTTTTCAGGCTTGAACACCAGCGGGTCTGGCGCTTTGCTCTTGGCGTTTTTGCGGGCCTGTGAACGTCTCCAGGCGCGGGTTCTGTGCATGATCATTTCCTCGTGAGTACCGGGTTCAGCAGCCGCGGTAATACGAGTTGGGCTTATAGTAAGCGCGAATCAGCGTTGCGGCTAGTTAGTCGCTGGTTTTCATGCAGGAGCGGGCTTGCCCCGCGATCAGGCCAGCCCAGCCAGCACATAAGGCGGCGCCTGAGTTACGACCGCTTCGCGCTCGATCGCGGGGCAAGGCCCGCTCCCACAGGCCCCAATACACCTCTCTAGCGTAACGGCACGTAGATATCCGTCTGCCACTGCGCCTGCGGCGTCTCTGGATACACGCTCAGGTAATGAAAAAACAGCGGCTGATCGCGCAGCTCCTCACCACTGTCCGGCAACCAGTCGCGATAGATCGGATAGATGGACTCACCAATATGGTCGGGCGAACCCGCATGCCGCACCACGGCATAGCGCCCGCCAGCAATCAGTCGTTCGTGCACGCCGGCTTCATTCGCCGCCACCGCCTCGTCGATCTCGCCACAAATGGCGAAACGAAAGTCCTCCGCCGGCGTGGTATCGGGGTTGCCATAGGGGATGCCAAAAGAACGGCTCGACGCCACCGGCGACTGCCCGCTGGCCTTGCGCCAGGCGATGAACCGGTTCACGCTCTGGCTGACCTGCGCGGGCGGCCCGCAGTGCTCCAGCGCCGCGACCCGGGTTTGCGCAAACTCGACAATACGTACCTGCATGATGACGCTCCTGGAAAAGTGAGGGATAGCGAACACCGCATTCCAGGCCTGCCAGTTCGGCTGCCGGCGAAAGCCGCTCGGCGACATCCCCAGCGCCCGCCGAAACGCCCGGCTGAATGCCTCGGGGCTTTCAAAACCTGCCGCGAGGGCGGCCTCCAGCACCGAAAGCTCGGCATTGGCCGCCAACCGGTGCGCCGCCTGGCGCAAGCGCATCAACTGCACATAACGCGAAACCGGCACGCCGACGTACGCCGTGAACTGGCGGTGAAAGTGAAACACCGAAAAGTTCGCCACCTGGCTCAGGTTTTTTACCGACAGATCACCGTCGAGGTTGGCGTCGATGTAGGCCAGTACAGCGCTGAAGCGCAGGGTGTAGGCGGCGTTGGGCGGCAGGTCGGGCACGGCTTCAGGCTCTTGGAAGTACGGTCGGCATAGAATCGACTATACCCGCGTGGCTGCGCCTAGCCGGGTTTGCTCAAGATGAATTTTCAGCGGATGAGCATGCGCTCGGTGGGCCGCGTCGGCGGCCCGGGGTTAGCCTGCAGTCTTCACTTCAGCGCAGCTTGATCCAGCTGCGCAACACGCCGCTGCAAGGCTGCAGTCATGGCGTGAGCCTCGACTTCGTCCAGGCACGCTTCGACCAGCGCAATGCTCATTTCCAGCGAGTGCTGAGTAGCCCAGAGCAGGCCGCGCACGTCGGGGTCGACCTTTTCACAGGCCTGGGCGTTGGTCTGGTAGGCGCTTTTGAGCAGAACGGTGGCATGCACCAGGGCATCTTCGGCTGAAGCGCCTGTGCGCACGGCGAACAGAGGGGCGTGGCTGCCGTTGCAGGAGCCGAAGGTGGTGGCGGTTTGGGTGACGAGGGGTGGGTCGGGGACGGGCTTTGTCATTGTTGTGCTCCTAGAGTGGTGGAGCCAGCATCAATCGCTACCAAACGATTGGTGACGGCTGTACGCAGGTTGGTAGACCGGGACTCTAGGAACCCAGCGCGCACGAATGCGCCCCACGCACAGCCGCCATAGCACGAACAGCAGGCACAAAAAAACGCCGGCTGATCGGGAGCGGCGTCTGCACGCCTTAGAGTACTCGGGCTACCAAACCCGGCCGCTGGATTTACAGCGACAGGGGGAGGGTAGCGGGGTTGCAGAAGGGATTCAAGGGGAGATTGGAATGTGCTCGTAGTTGCGGCTCAGGCCATTGCTGATGCTCACGCAAACTGTGCTGCCCAACTGCTCACCAGGCAACATCTAATCAGTCGGTAATAGATAAAGATCTTATAAATCAACAAGCTACATATCTGGCACAACCATTGCGAAGCCCCCCGTCTCTTTCCCCCCTGTGGAACATAGACGTTCATGACCGCTCCCTTCGCCCGCGTGCCCCTGTTACTGGCCATCGCCGCAGCCTTGCCCACGCTCCCCGGCTTCGCCGCCGAGCCAGCCCCCGAAGCCCTGCCGACTGTTACCGTCACCGCGCAAAAGCGCGAAGAGTCGGTGCAGGACGTGCCCTCGGCCATCTCTGTGGTCAGCGCCAGGCAGATCGCCGACAGCGGCGGCGGTTTCAGTGCCGGCAAGGCGTTGCAGAACGTGCCCAACGCCATCGCCCCGGAGTTTGCCGGGCACCAGCGGCCGCGCTGGTACATTCGTGGCATGGGCTCGGGGGATATGGCCTCGACCACGGTTTACCCGGTGGGCATCTACACCGATGACGTGTATATCGACCCTCACGTAGCCACCGGTTTTCCGCTCTACGACATGGAGCGCGTCGAGGTGCTGCGCGGGCCGCAGGGCACGCTGTGGGGCAAGAACACCACCGGCGGGGCGATCAACTTCGTTTCGCGCAAGCCGGATTTCGAGAAAGCCAACGGTTACTTCAAGCTCGACCTGGGCAACTACAATTCGCGCCTGTACGAAGGTGCCTATGGCGATACGCTGATCGACAACAAGCTGGCCGCACGGGTGGCGTTTGTCGACCAGAGCGCCGATGGCCAACTGGAGAACCAGGTTGATGGCCACACCGTCGGCGATATCCACGACCAGGCCCTGCGCCTGCAGTTGCTGGCGCAGATCAACGACGACCTGCAGGCCACCCTGCAAGTGCATGGCCGCGACTACACAGGCCAGGGCATTGCCACCCGCGCCTGGGGCTCGGGGCCGGGCGGCAACACGCTGTTTGGCCCGGCGCCGAAGCCGGATACCGATGAGGCCGCATTTACCGGCAAGGCCGAAGACCGCATCGAGCACAACGGTGTGCAGCTGGCGCTGAAGTGGGACCTGGGCGACCTGCAACTGGATTCGATCACCGCCTTCGACGATATTCACGAAAAAGCTGAAAGCCCGAACATGAGCATCTACGAGTTCGGCCGCGGTTTTAACGATGACCGCTGGAAGCAGGTGTCCCAGGAGTTGCGCTTGTCTTCGGCGAAGAACCAGCCGCTCAGCTGGATCGTCGGCACCCACCTGTTCCATGAACAGCTCGACAGCCGCAACGACAACGGCCTGTTGCCCAAGCCCTACAATCAGGCCTTTGGCGTGGCCGATTATGGCCGTACCGATATCGATCAGCGCACCGACAGTTTCGCGATTTTCGGCAGCAGCACCTGGCAGGCCACTGACAACCTGAGCCTCACCGCCGGCCTGCGCTGGACCCGCGAAACCAAGGACATCGACCTGCACCGCGTCGCCGCGCCGGATGCCGACGGGGTCAGCTACAGCAGCGAACGCGACTGGTGGAAGCACTATAGCGGCGACCTGGTGACCCGCGTTGAACAGGACGAAAAGCGCACCTGGAACAAGCTAACCTACGACTTCACCCCCGAGTACCAGCTCAATGACAACGCGCGGGTGTATTTCCGTTATGCCAAGGGCTTTCGCTCCGGTGGTTTCAGCGGCGGTGCGCAGGTGCAGGCCGAGGCCTCGGTGGTGGCGCCGGAGAACGTCGATGCCTATGAACTGGGAGTCAAGAGCGAGTGGTTCGATGAGCGCCTGATCGCCAACGCCAACGTCTTTTACTACGACTACTCGGATATCCAGGTCAACGCCGTGTCGGTGCGCGACGGGCAGGTGGTGTCGCTGCTGACCAACAGCGGCCAGGGGGTGATTCGCGGCGCCGAGTTCGAGCTGCAGGCCTTGCCGTTCAGCAACCTGGAGCTGCATGGCTCGCTCGGCTTGCTGCATACCGAATTGCAGGACTTCGAGTCGGGTGGGGTGGATTACTCCGGTAACCGCATTGCCCGCTCGCCGTCGCGGACCCTGGCGGTGGGCGGCAGTTACCGGATACCGCTGGAAAATGGCGATGAAGTGCGCCTGGGCACGGACTGGCGCTACCAGAGCCGGATCTTCTTCCTGCCCACGGCGCAGCAGGATCACAGCGTGTCCCAGGGCGGCTACACCCTGGGCAATGCCAGTGCCACTTATCACCTGGGCGGGCGCTATGACCTGGACCTGACCGCTTACGTGAACAACCTGACTGACAAGCAGTACAAGACCGACAGCGTGCCGCTGCCGTTTGATATTGCCTGGGATGCGCGCGGGGATCGGCGTACCTTCGGGGTGAGTGCGACTACGCGGTTTTGAGCCGGGGCTGCCGGCCTCATCGCTGGCAAGCAGCTCCCACAGGGTGCGATGACCATCGGTCGGGCTTGCGTGCAAGCCTGTCGATCCACCCCCGGCCCAATCGACCATCCTGCACATACCCCACGTGCAGGAGTGCCCCCATGTCCTATGTAGACGGTTTCGTCCTCGCAGTCCCCACCGCCAACCGCGACACTTTTAAAAAGCACGCCGAAGCAGCAGCCGTAGTGTTCAAGGAATGCGGTGCCTTGAAGGTCATCGAATGCTGGGGCGACGATGTGCCGGATGGCAAGGTCACCTCGTTCCCCATGGCCGTGAAGCTCAAGGGCGACGAGACGGTGGTGTTTTCCTGGATCCTCTGGCCGTCGCGCGAGGTGCGCGATGCCGGGATGCAGAAAATGATGCAAGACCCGCGCTTGCAGCCGGACAAGAATCCGATGCCGTTTGATGGCATGCGGATGATTTTTGGTGGGTTCAAGATTCTGGTGGAAGCTTGAGGTTTTTGGGCTGCTTTGCAGCCCATCGCCGGCAAGGCCGGCTCCCACAGGGAACTGTGAACGCTGACCCTGTGGGAGCTGGCTTGCCAGCGATGCAAGGCAAAGCCTTGCTGCTTTTGATTACACCCTGAACCGCGCCACCAGCGCTGTCAGCTGCCCGGCCAGCCCCGCCAGCGCCTGGCTGGCTTCGCGGGTTTCCTGCGCCCCGGCCGCCGAGCGGGTCGACAGGTCGCGAATGTTCAGCAGGTTGCGATCCACTTCCCGCGCCACCTGCGCCTGTTCCTCGGCAGCGCTGGCAATCACCAGGTTGCGCTCGTTGATCTCGCCAATGGCGCTGTAGATCCCCTCCAGCACCTGTCCCGAGGCCTGGGTGATGCCCAGGGTTGATTGCGCCCGCTGGGTGCTGGCATGCATCGAGGCCACCGCCGCTTCGGTGCCGTGCTGCACGCGGCCGATCATCTGCTCGATTTCCTGGGTCGATTGCTGAGTGCGGTAGGCGAGGGTGCGTACCTCGTCGGCGACCACGGCAAAGCCGCGCCCGGCTTCACCGGCACGGGCCGCCTCGATGGCGGCATTGAGCGCCAGCAGGTTGGTTTGCTCGGACACCGAGCGGATCACTTCCAGCACCTGGCCGATATCGCGAATCTGCCCGGCCAGTTGCTCCAGGTGCTCGCTGCTGGTTTGCACTTCACGGGCCATGGCCTGGGTGCCGTCGAGGTTGTCGCTGACCTGGCGGCGGCTCTGTTCGGCCAGGTCATTCGAGGCGCTGGCGGCCTGGGAGGTGGACACGGCATTGCGCGCTACTTCTTCCACCGCGGTGGTCATTTCAGTGACGGCGGTGGCGGCCTGTTCCAGCTCCTGGTCCTGCTGGCGCAGGCTGTGCGAGCTCTGTTCGGTGATGCCGTTGAGCGCACCGGCAGCTTCGGCCAGTTGTGTGGCGCAACTGCTGATTTGCCCCAGGGTGTCGCGCTGGCTGTGCTGCATGCGCTGCAGTTCGCTGAACAACTGGCCGATCTCGTTGCTGCTGTGCACCGCCACCGGCACGCTCAAGTCGCCGCCGGCAATACGCTGAAAGTGCTGGCCGGCCTGTTGCAGCGGGCGCAGTACGCGTTGGGCGATAAAGCTCCAGCACAACGCCCCGAGCAGCAAGGTCAGCAGCCCCAGCGCCACGCTCAGCACCTGGGCGCTGCTCAGGCGTCGATCGGATTCGAGCATGATCTGCTGGCTGCGCTCGCTCAACGCCGCCACCAGTTGCTGGCGCAGCGCCTGCAAGCGGCCCATGGCGTTACCAGCGTCGGTGTTGACCCTGAAGTAATGCTGCAGGTCGTTGTTGCCGGTCGCTTCACGCTGGCCGGCCACGGCCTTGGCGTAGTCGCCGAAGGTGGTTTGCAGCTCGACGGCGAGGCCTTTAAAGGTGGGCTCCTGGGCATTGCTGACCAGCTCGCTGATCAGTTGCGCGCTGTTGCCCAGCAGTTCTTGCGAGAGCTTCAAGCGTTTGTTGGCGCTGTCGCTGTGGCCGCCGCTCTGTTCGATAAAGCCCGAAGAGACATTGGCGCTGGCGCGGATCGCCATCAGCAAGGCGTTGTTCAGGCGATCCGACTGGTGCGCGGTCTGGTCCAGTTCGCTGATCTGCTGGTCGCTGCCCACCGCCGCGCGCCAGGCGCTGACGGTGGAAAACAGCAAGGTCAGGCTGAACAGCGACAGCACCCAGAACATACCGGTGCGGATTTTCAGGTCGGCGAACATGCGGGCAGTACTCCTTGAGTTGTTATCAGCACCACGCTTTGCCGCGGCAACGGCGGTGGGTGGTCTGCTATCGGAGTCGCCGGCGGCGGACTTGAGGGCGCTTAGCCTGCTTGTGTTCGATTACCGCACGCTGTTTGCCTCAGCGCCCCTCATGTTGGCGCCGATAGGCCCCCGGCTGCACGCCGACGGCCTTGCTGAAGGCGCGGGTAAACGCGGCAATCGACTGATACCCCACCGCTGCGCACACCTGCTCGACGGTGTTGTTGGCCTTGAGCAACTGGCAGGCATGGCGCATGCGCAGGGCCAGCAATACCTGCCCCGGCGATTGCCCGGCCAGTTCGCTGAAACGCTTGAAAAACGCCGAGCGCGACAGCCCGGTGCAGGCCGCCATGCTTTCCAGCGACCAAGGCTGCTCGGGGTGTTCGATCAACTGCTCGAGCAGGCTGGCAAAGTTGCCGTGGCGGGCCAGGGCGACCAGGCCGCGGATGCCCTGGTCGTCACTGACCCGCTGGCGCAGCACGTACAAGAACAGCAAGTGGCTCAAGCGTTCGAGCAAGGCCGAGGAGGGCGCAGGCAGGCGTTGGCACTCGGCCAGGATCAGCTCGAACAGCGCCCGCGCCGCGCTTAGCGCCGGGTCGCCGGCGCGCAGGATGATCCAGTCGTCCAAGCCATCGATGATCAGCGACGACAAGCCCGGCTGAAAATGAAAGAAGCCGCACACCAGGCCCACGCCATCGGCGGCTGTACTGTCCAGCGGCTGCATGACCTGGCGCGGTTGCTGCTGGGCCAGCTCGCACTCCTCGGCGTTGGACAGCCGATAGTTGAAGTCGCGCAGCAGGAACACCGCATCGCCCGCTTGCAGGCGAATGGCCTCGGCCTGGCCATCGATATGCAGCCAGCAGTGGCCCTGGACGATCAGGTGGAAACTGGCCCGCGCCAGGCCGTGGGTGCTGGCGTGCCAGCCACCGCAGTAACGCCCGACATGGAACAGGCTGGCGTCTAGCTCAAGGCTTTCTAATAACCAATCGACTACTGGGCTGGATGAAATCATCTAATGAAAAGACTCAGGAGCAAGTAATAGCGACTGCAGAATATGGCAGGTAATTCTTATAACCAACAGACTTGTGGCACACCCTCAGTCAGCAGGAGTCCACTCCATGTCGCGCGTCACTGTCCATACTCTGCAAAGCGCCCCAGAGGCTGCACGCCCTTACCTGGAAAACGCCCAGAAGGCTTCGGGCTTCATCCCCAACCTGCTCGGCGTGCTGGCCAGCGCCCCGGCGGCGCTGGAAACCTACGTCACCGTCTCGGCACTCAACGGCAAGGCCGAGCTGAGCCTGGCCGAGCGTGAAGTGGTGCAACTGGTGGCCGCCACCAATCATGGCTGCGACTTCTGCGTGGCCGGCCACACCGCCGTGGCACTGAACAAGGCCAAGCTGGCGCAGGAGGTGGTCGACGCCCTGCGCGCCAAGGGCGAGCTGCCAGAAGAGAAGCTCGAAGCCCTGGCGGCGTTCACCCGCGAAGTGATCGCCACCCGCGGCAATGTCAGCGAAGCCGGCTACGGTGCGTTTCGCGAAGCCGGCTACAGCGAAGGCAATGCCCTGGAGGTGATCCTCGGTGTCAGTCTGGCAACCCTGTGCAACTTTGCTAATGTGTTCGCCCAGACGCCGCTCAATGACGAGCTGAGCAAGTACCGCTGGCAGCCCTCGGCATAACGACCCTCGGCGCCAGCGCAGGCTGGCGCATTGTTAAAGGAGTAAACCCTATGCTCGATCCCGCATTGGTCGCGTGGCTGGACGCCCAGGCTGAAGCTCTCGACCAGGGCCACGGCGACCCGCAGGCGGTGCTGGGGCAACTGGCGGCGGCGCAGGTGCTGCGCGTCGGTATTGACCAGAACCTGGGCGGCAGTGGCGGCACGGTCGCCGACGCGGTCGAGACGCTGGCCACGGTCGCCAGCCATTCCCTGGCGGCAGCCTTCGTGTTCTGGGGCCAGCGCGCCTTTATCGAATACCTGCTGCACAGCCCCAACGCCGGGCTGCGTGAACGCCTGCTGCCTGAGCTGCTTAGCGGCCAACTGGCTGGCGCCACCGGCCTGTCCAACGCCATGAAGTACCTCTCGGGTATCGAAGCGCTGCAGGTCAAGGGCCTGCGCGACGACCAGGGCTGGACCCTGGCCGGGCGCCTGCACTGGGTCACCAACCTGCGCAAGGGCGGTTTCGTGGTGGCGGCGGCGATTGAAGAAGAGGGCGCCTCGCCGTTTGTGCTGGCGATTCCCGATCACGCTACCGGGCTGAGCCGCTCTGACGACCTTGAGTTAATGGGCCTGCAGTCGAGCAACACCGCAGCCTTGAGTTTCGAACAGGTGTCGATCAGCCGTGACTGGCTGCTGCACGACAACGCCAAGCAGTTTCTGCCTGCCGTGCGCCCGTCGTTCCTGGGCCTGCAATGCGGCATGGCCATCGGCCTGGCGCGGCGCTCATTGAGCGAGGTGGAGGGGCACCTTCAGGGCATGCGCTCGTTCCTTGGCGAGGCGCTGCAGGTGCTGCGCGAGCGCCTGGAAAACACCGTGGCCGAACTGAAAAAGGGCTTGCTCGACGGCCGTTTCCTGAGCCAGCCGGCGGCCTTGTTCAAGCTGCGCATCACCCTTGCCGAAACGGCTGCCGATGCCGTGCAGCTTGAGTTGCAAGCCAGTGGCGGCAAGGCTTACCTGACCGCCTACGGCGCAGGTTTTGCCCGGCGCTGGCGCGAGTCGGCGTTCGTGCCGATCGTCACCCCAAGCCTGGTGCAACTGCGCGCCGAGCTGCAGCGCCAGGCGTCGTCAGCATGACCGAAGTGTTGCTCGACGCCCGAGGCATCAGCCTCGGCTACCCGCGTGAACAAGGCTGGCAAAGCGTGCTGGAAAATTTCGACCTGCAACTGGCGCCGGGCGAGGTGATCACCATCCTCGGCCCCAGTGGCGTTGGCAAATCCAGCCTGTTGCGGGTGCTGGCCGGTTTGCAGCAGGCCCGCGCCGGCAGCGTCAGCCTGCTCGGCGAGCCGTTGCAGGGCCCGCACCCGCGCCTGGCGGTGGCCTTCCAGGACCCCAGCCTGCTGCCCTGGCTGAGCCTGGAAAGCAACGTTGCCTTCGGCCTGGACTTCGCCCGCCAGCCCAAGCTCGCTGCCAGTGAGCGACGGGCGCGCATCGACCATGCCATCGAGGCGGTCGGCCTGCAGCATGCACGCGAGCAGTACCCGGCGCAGCTCTCCGGCGGTATGGCCCAGCGCACCGCGCTGGCCCGCTGCCTGGCGCGCCAGCCACAAGTGCTGTTGCTCGATGAACCCTTCGGTGCGCTGGATGAAGTCACCCGCGCCGACATGCAGCAACTGCTGCTGCAACTGATTGCCCGGCACAACACCGCGGCCATCCTTATTACCCACGATATCGACGAAGCCCTGCTGCTGTCCGATCGCGTGCTGCTACTGGGCAACCACCCGGCGCGCACCCTCGGCCAATGGCTCATCGACCTGCCGCAACCCCGCGAGCAGCGGGTCGAGGAACTGGGCGCGCTGCGCATCGACATACTCAAAACCCTTCGGCGGGCCAGCCGCACACCCGAACCTTCTTCTGAACCTATGCCGCTGCCGTCGGAGACTGCCCATGTGCCTGGACGACTTCACCCACACTCGTCGTGACTTCATCAAACTCAGCGCCTTGCTCACCGCCGGCGGCGCCATGCCGCTGCTCGGCAGCCTGCAGGCCCGCGCCGCGAGCGACCCGGACGCCCCGGTACGTATCGGCTACCTGCCGATCACCGACGCCACGCCGTTGCTGGTGGCGCACAACAATGGCCTGTTCGAAGCCGAAGGCATCAAGGCCGAGCGGCCGGTGCTGCTACGCAGTTGGGCACAGGTGATCGAGGCGTTCATCTCCGGGCAGGTCAATGTCATTCACCTGCTGTCGCCGATGACCGTCTGGGCCCGTTATGCCAGCAAGGTGCCGGCCAAAGTGGTGGCCTGGAACCACGTTGGCGGCTCGGGCCTGACCGTCGCCCCGGGCATCACCGAGGTCAAGCAACTGGGCGGGCAGACCGTGGCCATTCCGTTCTGGTATTCAATCCATAACGTGGTGGTGCAGCAGCTGTTTCGCGACCATGGCCTGACCCCGGTGTCCAGGGCCGCCACAGCCCAGCTGGCCGCCAACGAGGTCAACCTGGTGGTGTTGCCGCCGTCAGACATGCCGCCGGCCCTGGCCAGCAAGCGCATCGCCGGCTACATCGTCGCCGAGCCGTTCAACGCCCTGGCCGAAGACCTCAAGGTTGGCCGCGTGCAACGCTTTACCGGCGACATCTGGCGTAACCATGCCTGTTGCGTGGTGTTCATGCACGAGCACGACCTGAACAACCGCCCCGAGTGGTCGCAGAAGGTGGTCAACGCCATCGTCAAGGCCCAGCTGTGGACCCGCGAGCACCGCGCCGAAGCCGCCGCGCTGCTGTCCAAGAGCGGGCCGAACAAATACACCCCGCACACCCCGCAGGTGCTCAGCCAGGTGCTGGCGCCGGCGGCCGCGGCCCGCGACGCCTACATCGCCAGTGGCGCGATCCAGCATGCGCAGTGGGACGAAAAGCGCATCGATTTTCAGCCTTATCCGTTCCCCAGCTACACCGAAGAACTGGTGCGTCGCCTGCAGAACACCCTGATCGAGGGCGACAAGGGTTTCCTTGCCGGCCTCGACCCGCAGCAGACTGCCCGCGACCTGGTCGACGACCGCTTCGTGCGCAACAGCATCGCCGCCGTTGGCGGGCTCAAGGCCTTCGGTTTGCCCGAGAGCTTCGAGCGTAGCGAGGAGTTTTCGATCTGATGGGCAAGCATGCAATCCATGGCGCCCTGGGCGTCGCCGGCCTGCTCGGCTTGTTGTTGCTGTGGTGGTTGGGCGTGCATGCGTTCGGCCAGGCCGATGGCCTGTCGGCGCGTTTTTCGCCGCAGGCGACCCTCAGCAGCCTGATCGAGCTGCTGGGCCAGGGCGAGGTCTACGAGCACATCTGGGTCAGCCTCAAGCGTATCCTTGTCGGCTTGCTGCTGGCCTTGCTGATCGGCGTGCCGCTGGGCTTGCTGGTGGGCAGCTACCGTCACCTGGAGGCGGCGACTACCCCGGCGTTCCAGTTCTTGCGGATGATCTCGCCGCTGTCGTGGATGCCGGTGGTGGTGATGCTGATGGGGGTGGGCGACCAGCCGATCTACTTCCTCCTGGCCTTCGCCGCGCTGTGGCCGATCCTGCTCAACACCGCTGCGGGGGTGCGTCAGCTCGACCCGCGCTGGCTGCAGTTGAGCCGCAGCCTCAGCGCCACACGCTGGGAGACCCTGTGCAAGGTGATCATCCCCGGCGTGCTCGGCCATGTACTGACCGGCGTGCGCCTGGCCATCGGCATCCTGTGGATCGTGCTGGTGCCGTGCGAGATGCTCGGAGTCAGTGCCGGGCTGGGCTACTTCATCCTCGATACCCGTGACCGGCTGGCGTATTCGGAGCTGATGGCGATGGTGCTGCTGATCGGTGTGCTGGGCTTTATGCTCGATGCCATTGCCCGTGGCCTGCATCGGCGATGGGTGCATGCTTGATCGTGGGCAAGTTGCAGTGCTTTAGCGATTGATTTGCAAATTGCCTGTGGCCGTCTAGATTCTCATTCGGACCACGTTCAGTTTTTCAATGAAGCAATTGACCTTCGCCGACGTCAGGTGCGCAAGCCAGTGGATAACTCAAGGTCGCCTTACTGCCGCTGTTTGGAAATGCGTGCCGTAGATCGAACTTATCCTGCTGACAGCGTCGTCGGAGAATGTCATGAGCCTCAGATTATTCAATGCAATCGTATTCCAGATCCCGATAGTGGCAATCGCTTTAGCACTATTGGCAGGGTGTGCCGAGCACCCACCAACGCCTGTTGCCCAGCCCCCTGAAAAGTCGCTCGCAACCTTGGTACAGATCAAGCGAATAGACAATTACTGCCTAGCGGTGGGGACGCGCGGTTCAGAGGCGCCCTATTATTTCCGTGTTGTTGAGCTGGCCATGTGCAATGACCGGGACCCCGCACAGCAATGGCAATACAACGAAGACAAGGAACTGCTTTCCGAGATCACCGACCCGAATGGCGAGCGATTGATGCTGTACGGGATGGATATAGTCGGTGGCAGATCGTCCGTTTCGGCGCGTTCACGACCTTCGACAATGAGGCCCCAGTACCGCTGGGAGCATGACGCCCAGCGAAACAGACTGACGACGCAAAACCCTAGCCACGCAGGGCTTGCGTTGACCGTGTTTGGCGCGGGTGGCGCTTGGCTGGACCCTTGGGTCAGTGGCCGTGTGACGCAGAACTTTACGATTGCACCGATTCAACAGCCCGTCGCTCCGTGGGTGCAAATCAAACAGAGTAATGGCCACTGCCTGGCCGTAGGGGAGCTTGATGCTTCGCAATCGCTCGCGACTCGCCGTGTCGGCCTGGTTACTTGCAACGCTACCGATCCAGCGCAGCAATGGCGCCACACTGCAGATAACGAAATGATTTCCGCAGTGGCCGACAGCAAGGGCGGGGCATTGCTGCTGGAGGGGGAAAATATAGAGGTTGGCCGAGCCGCTGTTTGGGCCCGCCCGCGCACTTCAAAGGCACAGGCCTTCCAACATTGGACGTACAACAGTCGGCGAAAGGGCCTCTTTCCTCAGGGCCCGGGCGCGGCTGATAAAGCCTTGACCGCTTTTCTCGACGACCTGGGAATGTCCTGGCTGGACCGCTGGAACGGCACGCCAATGCAACAGTTCACGCTTGATCCCGTCAGCCCCTGACAGGTCAGCACGCTACCCCCATCAACTTGCCGCCTGGGTGCGGCAAGTTGATGATCGGGTTCTTGGGATGCTTTGGCTTCAGTTCAATGGGCAACACGATGCACTCATAAGCGCCGTCGGCCATAAACCCGCGCCGCAACACTGGCAAGCGCTGCACACAACATCAGGCTAACCCCCAATGCCTGCCACTCACTCGCCAGGCTCAAGCCCGCGCCAATCAACGCGTAATACAACAACCCGAACAACGCCCCCGCCGTCCCCCGGCAATCGCCATACTCGATCAGCGCCGAACCCAGCAGCAGCGCAATCGCCATGGCGAAGGCGCCGAGCATGAAGGCCATGGCCACCGCGATCAGCCAGTGCTCGCCCAGCAGCAGGATCGCCAGCGCCGCCAGCAGGTTCACCGCGCATGCCAGGTTGAGCAGGGTTGCCTGGCTGACACCCCGTGCCAGCAATCGCGCATTGAGGCGCGCGCCGAGCAGCGAGCCCAGCGCCAGCAGTACGCCGCTGTAGCCAAACAGGCTGTGCAACTGCAAACGCTGGAAAATGAACGGTGCCAGGCTGTACCAACTGAACACGCCGATGTTGAACAACGCCACCAGCAGCGTCGCCAGCAGCACCCGGCGATCACCGAGCATGCGCCGCAAGGTGCCGATCACACTGGCGTGGTGGGGCGTTTGCGGGCGGGTTTCCGGCATCAGTTGCCAACTCCACAGCGATAACGCCAGGGCCATCAGCAACTGCGCGGCGAGCACGCCACGGTAACCCAAGGCCTGGGTCAGCAGCGAGCCGCTGAGCACGCCAATCGCCGGGCTGATGGCCAGGAACATGCCGATCAGGGAAAACACCCGCGCCAGTTGCGCACCGCTGTATGCATCGCGTAGCGCGGTTTGCGTGACCACCGAACCGACCGCTGCGGCGAACGCGGCGACGATGCGCGCGCCAAGCAGGCCGGCGAAAGTGGTGACCAACAGGGCCGCCAGCGAAGCAAGGCCGTACAGCAGCAAGCCTGTGAGCAACGCCGGGCGCCGGCCCCAGAGGTCGCACAGGCGGCCCCAGACCAGCACGCCGACGGCAAAGGCGGCGAAATACAGCGACAGGGTTTGCCCCGCCTGTGCAGGCGTTACCCCAAAGCCCTGGCCGATATCCACCAGGGCGGGGCTGTAGAGGGTTTCGCCGATCTGCGGGAACATCAGCAGGGCCGTGGCCAGGGGCAACCAGGTGCGTTGGGTCATGAGCAGGGTCCCGTGGGTAAAAGGGCGCTCATGGTAGGCGGCGGGCGATGGGTGTATTGTCGCGGTCTGGTCTAGAAATAGTGAAAATCGGACAACCTGCATGGCCTGGCTGGAACCTACCGCCCTCTTCAACCCCGAGCACGTCGATGCGCCCATCGTCGGCATCTGCTCGGCCCTGGGCGAGCACGATTCCGGCGTCCATCAGCACCGTATGGGACAGGTGCTGTTCACCCGCCAGGGCTGTGTGCGCATCGATGCCCAGGCGCCGGACCTGCTCTGCCTGCTGCCGCCGACCCGCGCGGCCTGGATTCCCGCCGGCGTAGCCCATCGGGCGCGAATGCGGGCGACCGTGGACTATCGCTCGGTGTACCTGGACACCCGCCACTGGCCGCGTTTGCCGGATGAAGTGGTGATCCTCGACGTCAACCC
This sequence comes from Pseudomonas sp. 2(2015), assembly GCF_000955865.1. NCBI lineage: Bacteria > Pseudomonadati > Pseudomonadota > Gammaproteobacteria > Pseudomonadales > Pseudomonadaceae > Pseudomonas > Pseudomonas sp. 2(2015). The sequence continues at coordinate 177,263 of NZ_JYOF01000003.1, read as the reverse complement.
GCTGCTGCGCGAACTGCTCGAACGCATCGCCCTGGCGCCGTTCGAAACCGACTGGAGCCAAGGCGCCGCCGCGCACCTGGCCGGCCTGTGCATCGCCGAACTGCAGGCTGCCGGGCAGCAGCCGATGCGCTTGCCGCTGCCCAGGGACCGGCGCCTGGCGCGCCTGGTCGAGAACCTTGAGCAGTTACCGCCGCCGCTGCAAGAGCTGGCCCGCACAGTGGGCGCCAGCGAGAAAACCATCGGTCGCTTGATTCGCCGCGACACTGGCATGTCCTACCAGCAATGGCGCCAGCAGTGGCGGCTGGTGCGGGCGGTGGAGCAGTTGGCGATCCATCAGCCGCTGACCCACGTGGCGCTGGAGCTGGGCTTTGCCAGCGACAGTGCGTTCATCGCTTTCTTTAAAAGCATGACCGGCAGCACGCCGCGGGCGTATTGCCGCTGAGCAGAAGAGCAGCCCAGGCTCAATCTTGCAGGTCGTCCTCGCTCATCCACTCCACGGCATCGGCCAGCGCCACTTCGGCCACCCACTCACTGAAACTGCGGGTCACCTGTTCATAGCTCAGGCGCGAGCGTAGCTCCAGCTTGTCGGCGAACGACAGGTGCGCGGTGATTACCTTGTCTTCGATCACCCCGTCGCGCACCACGAAGAAGGCAAAGTCTTCGCGGTCCTGGCGGCGGGCGAACAGGTAGACCTCGAAGTTCGCGCCGGTCTCCTTGGCAAAGGCCCGGGCGGCGAAGGCGTTTTTGCTCAGGTCCGGGCCTTGTTGCAGTGACGCCGGGGTGTCGCAGAAATACCACGGCTCCCAGTCGGTCAGGCCTTTGTGGATGAACCAGCGGTAGGCAAGCGGGTAGGGCATGGGGTTGGTCCGTCAGTGAATGCAGGCGCGGCGGTACTCGCCTGGCGTTACGCCATAGGCTTGCTTGAACTGCCGGTTCAAATGGCTCTGGTCGGAAAAGCCCAGGGCGAAGGCGACGTTGAACGGCAGGCAGTCGTTTTTCAGCAGTTCGCGGGCGCGGCTCAGACGCCGTTGCTTGAGCCAGGCATGGGGCGGCAGGCCGGTGGCCTGGCGGAACACCCGGGCAAAGTGGAAGGGCGAGAGGTTGACTGCCGTGGCCAGTTCTTCCAGCGATGGCGGGTAGGCCAGGCGGCTGTCCATCAGTTCCTTGGCCCGGGCCACGGCGCAGGGTTCGTTGCCGGGCGTGCGCGCGGTGCCGGCACGGGCATGGCGTTGCACCAGCAACAGCACCGCTTCGCGCCAGGCGGTTTGTTGTTCCAGGGCACTGGCGCCGTGTTCGGCCGAGCAGTGCAGCCAGCTGAAGGCCTTGGCCAGTTGCGGGTCGTGCAGCACGCTGGCGTCGAAGCGCGGCAGGCCGTCGCGCTTGAGCTCCAACTCGTCGAGCACGCCGGTGATGCGCTCGCTGTCGGGGTAGAAACCGCGATAGCGCCAGCCATCTTCGCTGGCCTTGGCACCGGTGTGCAGTTCGTCGGGGTTGATCAGCACCATGCTGCCCACCGGCGCCAGGTGTTCGCTGCCGCGGTGCCAGAAACGCTGGGCACCGGACTCGATGATGGTGATCACGTAGCCTTCGTGCACATGGGGAGCGAAGCGCTGCTGAAAATAACGCGCGTGCAGCATCTCGGTATCACCGAGCGCCGAGGCTTGCCAGAAGCGGGTCTGTTCCTTGTGTGCAGGGTTCATGGGCTGCCGTTCAACCACCAACGAAAGACAAAAAAGAAGGCCATGCTCAGCAGCATGCTGATCAAGGTGCTGCGGGTCAACAGCACCAGCACCACCGCCACTATTGAACCGGCCAGGTAAGGGTTGCTCAGGCTCAGGTCGAGCTGGTGCCCGGGCAAGAACACAATCGGCCCGCAAATGGCGGTGAGCATGCCCGGCACGGCAAAGCCGAGGAACTGCCGGGCATTGGAGCTCAGGCGCAAGGGCAGGCGCGGTTCCAGGAAGGCATAGCGGTTGAGGAACACCAGCAGGCCCATGCCGATAATCAGGGCGAAGATCATGCGCGTGCTCCACTGAATTTCTGGCAGACAAAGCCGGCGCTCATGCCCAGCAACCCGGCGGCCACCAGGCCGATGTCCCAGTGCCAGGCGCTGAACAGCACCGAGCAGAACAGCGACACCGCCACGCACACCACGGTGGGCAGGTTGCGCACCAGCGGCGCGATCAGGGCAACGAAAGTGGCGACGATGGAAAAATCCAGGCCTAGCTGGTCGAGGTGCGGAATGTTCTGGCCAAGGATGATCCCGGCCAGGGTGAACAGGTTCCAGGCAATGTAGAACGTCAGGCCGACCCCCAGGGCATACCAGCGATTGAACTGCTGTTGGTCGTACTGGCTGGTGAGGGCGAAGAACTCGTCAGTGAGCAAAAAGCCCAGGCCCAGCCGCCAGCGGGTCGGCAGGCCCGACAGCACCGGGCGCATCGACAGCCCGTAGAGTAGATGCTGGGAAGTCAGCAACAGGGTGGTCAGCAGGATCGAGAACAGGTTGGCGCCGCCCTTGAGCATGCCGATTGCCACCAGTTGCGCGGCACCGGCAAAGACGATCGCCGACAGGCCCTGGCCTTCCCAGGGGCTGAGGTTGGCTTCGATGGCCATGGAACCGGCCAGCAGCCCCCAGGGAGCGACGGCGAGGGACAACGGCAGGATGGCGATGGCGCCACGGATGAAGGCCTGGCGGGCGAACGGCGGACTGGACATGGACGGCAGCAACAACCAATGAACAAGGTTGTACAGCATGCCAGAGGCGGGCGCCGCTGACTTGAACGATCTTGCTGTCAGCGGCGCGGCAGAGGGCTTGGCGCTCAGTAGTGGTTGCTGGCCAGGCGGCGCTGCGCGGCGATGCAGCCATTGATGTCCACCGCTTTTTGCCAGTAGGCCTTGCTCTGCGCCGGGTCGGCGCTGGCCAGCAGGCGGTAGACCTCGGCCTGGTAGTCGCGCTGGCGGCCCCACTGCATGGCCAGGCCCTGCGGTTGCTCGCGATGGCACAACAGGCGCACGGCCGGTTGCGGGTAGTAGGGGGCGTACAGGCTGGCCAGGTTCGGCACGCTTTCGAGCGCGTTGCGGTAGTCGCTACGGCTGTAGTTGGGGCACCAGTTCTCGATGCCCAGGGCCGCCGGGGCAAAGCCCTGGCCCATGCTGGCTTCGAGCAGCGGGCAGGCGGCAGCGGAAATCTGTGCTGCCGGCAGGTAGGTGATGTAGTAGAGCGCCAGGCGATACTGGGCGGCCGGGTGGTCAAGCTCCACGGCTTTTTTCAACAGGCTCACCGCAGGCGCCAGGGTGCGGCCCAGGGCCTGGCCTTGCTGGGCAAGATCCTGGTCGGTGGTGCTGGTCTTGAGGGTGAAGCTGGCGCTCTGGTTGTCGGCCTGTTCCAGCAAACTCACGGCCTGGCGGTACAGCAGGTCGGCATGCGGGTCGATCTGTACGCCGGCAGCCAGTACCGAAGTCGGCAGCACGACGGCGAGCAGGCCGTGCAAAAGGGGCGAGCGGATCAAGGAAGTGCCTCTGGAATTCGGGGCCGGGCGGGTATGCATGTTGGCTTGGAGACGACTGCGCTGTTCAGGGTTCAATCCGACTGTCCATAGTGTGGCTGGCCTGGGTGATAGCGCGCCATTCTAACCGCTCCGGGCCCGCGCCCGAAAGCGTAGCCCGTCAGGGCAACAGTTGCCGGATGTTGTAGGCCAGCCCGACGGCGGCGATGGCCAGCAGTACCACGGCGCTGATGGCGCTGATCAGGCGCCGGTCGAGGCGCTCGGCGAGGCGGCCGATGACCAGGATGTACAGGCCCAGAATGCCCAGGTCGAGCACCAGCCAGACCAGCGCCAACAGCATCAGGCTGTGGCTGAACTGCTCGGTGACCTGAATGAACTGCGGGAAGAAGGCGACGAAAAACAGGATGTCCTTGGGGTTCGACAGGCCAATGGCAAACCCCTGCCATAGCCCGCCCTGGCGCACCGCATGCGGCGCTGCGGCGTGCGCGGGCCGGCGCAGTTCGGCCAGCGCGCCGAGGCCCAGAAAGCCGATGAACAGGCAGCCAAACACGCTCAAGGCGCTAAGCAGCAGCGGGTTGATCGCGGCGCTGCTGAAGATCAGCAGCGCCGCCAGGGCGATCAGCACCAGTGACGCGCCGTTGGTGCCCAGGGCGGTCAGCAGTGCCTGTTTGCGCCCGGCGCGAGCAGTGGTGTTGACCACCAGCGCCACCACCGGGCCGGGGCTGGCGATCAGCAGCACAACGGTCAGGGCGTAGGTAGCAAGCAGGGCACTGTTCACGGGCGGGTCTCGAGGGCGTTTGGCGGGAGCGCAATTCTCGGCAGGCTCGGTCCGGTTGTAAAACGCCTGTTACTGTGGCCTTCTATTAGTTTGACTCATGCTAGAGGCGGCCATGACCGAACGCATTCCCGCATTGCAGGCGCTCAGGGCGTTCGAGGTGGCCGCGCGCTACGGTTCGTTCACCCGCGCCGGCGAAGAACTGGCCCTGACCCAGGGCGCCATCAGCCATCACATCAAAACCCTCGAAGGCCTGTTCGACTGCGCGCTGTTCGAGCGCCGCGGGCCGAAAGTGGCGCTGACCGAAGCGGGCCGGCTGCTGGCCCAGGAGCTGAAAATCGGCTTCAAGATCATCGAAAGCGCCTGTGGCCTGCTCAGACAGGACCGCCAGCAACTGCGCCTGAAGGCACCCTCGACCCTGACCGTGCGCTGGTTGCTTGGCCAGTTGGCGCTGTTCAAGCAATGTGAAGAACACGCTCAGGTGCAACTGAGCAGCGTGTGGATGGACATCGATACGGTGGATTTTTACAGCGAGCCCTACGACTGCGCGATCCTGCTTAGCGACGGACATTTCGGCGCCGGCATCACCAGCCTCAAGCTGTTTGACGAATGGCTGGTACCGGTGTGCCAGCCCGGTTACCCGGCAGACCTGGCCCATTGCGAGCTGCTGCACCCATCTCCCGACCGGCGCGACTGGCGGCGCTGGTTGCAGCGCACCGGGGCTGCGGCCATCAGCCTTGAGCGCGGCCAGCTGTTCGACACCCTTGACCAGGGCATCTCGGCGGCTCAGCAAGGCCTGGGTGTGGCCGTGGTCGACCTGTTGCTGGCCAGCGCCGAGCTCGCCGCCGGGCGCCTGGTCACGCCGTTTGCGCAGGCGGTGGCCACCGGCGAGGGCTATTATCTGGCCTGGCTGCAGGCCAGCCCCAAGGCCCGCCAGGTGCAACAACTGGGGGCGTTCCTGGTGCAGCAGGTGCCACAATTGCCTGCCCAGGGCTTTGATTATTTATATGACTAATACTGCGGCGCGCCAGCATCGGGCAGCAGCCGCGTGCTCATGAAGTCGATGAACACCCGCAGCCGTGGCGGCACTTGCCGCCCTGAGGGCCACAGCAGGTAGAAGCTGCCGCGGCGCTCCATGTAGTCATCGAGCACGGTCACCAGGTCACCGCGCTGCAACTGCTGGCGCACGGTGAAGTCGGGAATGCAGGTGATGCCGCGATCGCGCATGGCAAAGCAGATGCGCGTGTCGACGTGGTTGCAGACCATCGACACCGGGATCTCATAGGCGTGGCCGGTGGGCTCCTGACGCAGCGGCCACTGTTCGAGCTTGCCGGTGCTCGGGAAGCGGTAGTGCAGGCAGGTGTGGCGGGCCAGCTCGGCGGGGTGCGCGGGGCTGCCATTGCGCGCCAGGTACGCCGGCGAGGCCACCAGTACATGGTGAAAATGGCCAAGAAAGCGCGCGCTCAGGCGTGAGTCGCTGGGCGTGCCGCCGCGCATTACCACGTCAAAACCTTCGCCGATGATATCGACCATGCGGTCGTCGAAATCCAGGTCCAGCTCGATCTCCGGATACTGCGCCATGAACTCGCTCAAGGCCGGCATCACCAGCGCAGTGACTTGCGGCAGGCTGATGCGCAAACGCCCGCGCGGCACTTCACTGGCCTGGGACAGCTCAAGCTCGGTGGCCTCGATTTCGGCAAGGATGCGCCGGCTGCGCTCCAGAAACTGACTGCCCTCGGCGGTGAGGGTGATGCTGCGCGTGCTGCGGTGAAACAGGCGTACGCCCAGGCGGCGCTCCAGGCGCGCCACGCGCTTGCCAATGGCCGAGGCGCTGACCCCCAGCGACTGCGCAGCGCCGACAAAACTGCCGGTTTCTGCCACCCGCACGAACACCACGAAACCGCTGAGGCTATCCATCTGCATTTCCCGATTGCGGACACCCGTGTCCGTTATGAGCGGAATTGTACCCGGCTTTTTCCGCAGTGCGCGCAGGCTTAAGGTTCGCCCATCTTTCCTACAGGAGTTTCACCATGACCCACATCAGTTGCAGCGCCGATGGGCCGGCCGCACTGGAGCAGCCCTTGCCGGTCAGCGGCCTGCTGGCCCTGGCCATGACCGGCTTTATCGCCATCCTCAGCGAAACCTTGCCGGCCGGGCTGCTTGGGCAGATCTCGAGCGGCATGCAGGTCAGTGAGGCGATGGCCGGGCAGATGGTCAGCGTCTATGCCCTGGGCTCGCTTTTGACCGCCATCCCGCTGGTGACCCTGACCCAGGGTTGGCGCCGGCGGCCGGTATTGTTGCTGGCGATTATCGGCTTTTTGCTGTTCAACACGGTGACGGCGTTGTCGAGTTCGTACTGGCTGACCCTGGTCGCGCGCTTCATGACCGGTGTTGCCGCGGGCCTGGCCTGGGGCGTGATTGCCGGGCATGCACGGCGCATGGTCAGCCCCGAGCAGCAAGGCCGGGCCATGGCGGTGGCGATGATTGGTGCGCCAGTGGCCTTGTCGCTGGGGGTGCCGGCCGGCACCTGGCTGGGCGAGTTGCTGGGCTGGCGCATGACCTTTGCCCTGGTGTCCGGCGCGACCCTGGTGCTGGTGGCCTGGGTGCTGTGCAAGGTGCCGGATTTCGACGGCCATGCCCCGGGCCAACGCCCCGGTATCGCTCAGGTGCTGCGCACACCCGGGGTGCTGGCGGTGCTGCTGGTGATCCTCACCTGGGTGCTGGCGCACAACGTGCTGTACACCTACATCGTGCCGTACCTGGCCTCGGTGGGCCTGGCGGCGAGCACCGGCATGGTCCTGCTGACCTTCGGCATTGCCGCCCTGGCCGGCATCGGCGTGGTGGGTGCGCTGATCGACAAGCACCTGCGCAACATGGTCCTGCTGAGTTTGTTCGGTTTTGCCGTGGTGGCGCTTGTGCTTGGTTTTGTCAGCCAGTCGGCGCCGCTGGTGTATGTCAGTGTCGCGCTCTGGGGCCTGACCTACGGCGGCGCGCCAACCCTGCTGCAAACCGCCAGCGCCGATGCCGCCGGGGAGGGCGCCGATGTCGCCCAGTCGATGATCGTCACGGTATGGAACTCGGCCATTGCCGCCGGTGGCCTGCTTGGCGGTGTGTTGCTCAGCCAGTGGGGCGTGGGCAGTTTCCCCTGGGTGTTGCTGGCGCTGATCGCCCTGGCCCTGCTGATTGCCGGTCGCGCCCATGGCCACGGTTTCGCCCCGGGCGCACGGGTGCCGAGCTAAGTTCGCCAGGCCGCCGCGCAGACGGGTAGAATCGGCGCATACACAGGCGTTTTCGAGGTTGCAGCGGTGGAGTTACAGCAGGGCTTTGTCCTGACCCGGCATTGGCGCGATACCCCGGCCGGTACCGTTGTCGAGTTCTGGCTGGCCACCGACCAGGGCCCACGGCGCTTGCGTCTGCCGCTGCAGACTTCAGTGGCGTTCATCCCCGCCGAACAGCGGCGCCAGGCCGAGGCGGTGTTGCGCGGCGAGCGCGAGGTCGAGTTGCGCGAGCTGGCCCTGCGCGATTTCGAACAACGGCCGGTGCTGGGCTTGTACTGCCGTCAGCACCGCCAGTTGATCCAGCTGGAAAAGCGCCTGCGCGCCGCCGGGGTGCAAATCTACGAAGCCGATGTGCGCCCGCCGGAGCGCTACCTGATGGAGCGCTTCATTACCGCGCCGGTCAGCTTCAGTGGCACGGCGGATGCCAGCGGCGTGTTGATCGACGCCCAGCTCAAGCCCGCCGCCGATTACCGCCCCACGCTCAAACTGGTGTCGCTGGACATCGAAACCACCGAACGCGGCGAGCTGTATTCGATTGCCCTCGAAGGCTGTGGCCAGCGCCAGGTGTACATGCTCGGCCCGGCCAATGGCGACGCCGCAGGCGTGGATTTCGACCTCGAATACTGCGACAGCCGCGCTCAATTGCTCGAACGCCTCAACGACTGGCTGGCCGTGCACGACCCCGATGCGATCATCGGCTGGAACCTGGTGCAGTTCGACCTGCGCGTACTGCAGCAGCACGCCACCCAGCTCAAGGTGCCGCTGCGCCTGGGCCGTGGCGGTGAGGCAATGGACTGGCGCGAGCACGGCAGCCGCGCGCATTTTTTTGCCGGGGCGGCCGGGCGGCTGATCATCGACGGTATCGAAGGGCTGCGTTCGGCGACCTGGAGCTTCCCCTCGTTCAGCCTGGAGAACGTCGCCCAGACCCTGCTCGGCGAAGGCAAGGCGATCGACACCCCGTACCAGCGCATGGATGAAATCAACCGCATGTTCGCCGAGGACAAGCCGGCCCTGGCCCGCTACAACCTCAAGGACTGCGAGCTGGTGACGCGGATCTTCGCCAGGACCGAACTGCTGACCTTCCTCCTCGAACGGGCCACGGTCACCGGTTTGCCGGCTGATCGCAGCGGCGGTTCGGTGGCGGCGTTCTGTCATTTGTATATGCCCTTGATGCACCGCCAGGGCTTCGTCGCGCCCAACCAGGGCGAGCGCCCGGAGGAGGCCAGCCCGGGCGGTTTTGTCATGGATTCGCGACCGGGCTTGTACGAGTCGGTGCTGGTGCTCGACTACAAGAGCCTGTATCCGTCGATCATCCGCACGTTTCTGATTGACCCGCTGGGGCTGGTTGAAGGCTTGCGCGAGCCGGGCGATGAGACCTCGGTGCCAGGCTTTCGCGGGGCGCGTTTTTCCCGCAGCCGGCATTGCCTGCCGGCGATTGTCGAGCGGGTCTGGCAGGGCCGCGAGACAGCCAAGCGCGAGCACAATGCGCCGCTGTCCCAGGCGCTGAAGATCATCATGAACGCCTTCTACGGCGTACTCGGTTCCAGCGGTTGCCGCTTCTTCGACCCGCGCCTGGCTTCATCGATCACAATGCGCGGCCACGAGATCATGCGCCGTACCCGCGAGTTGATCGAAGCCAAGGGTTATACGGTGATTTATGGCGACACCGACTCGACCTTCGTCTGGCTCAAGCGTGCCCATGACGAGGCGGACGCGGCGCAGATCGGCCGCGAGCTGGTGCAGCAGGTCAACCAGTGGTGGCGTGAGCACCTGCGCGACAGCTATGGTCTGGACAGTGCCCTGGAACTGCAGTACGAAACCCACTACAAGCGCTTTTTGATGCCGACCATTCGCGGCGCCGAGGAAGGCAGCAAAAAACGCTATGCCGGCCTGGTGCAACGCGGCCAGGGCACTGAAGAGATGATCTACAAGGGCCTGGAAAGCGTGCGCACCGACTGGTCGCCGCTGGCCCGGCAGTTTCAGCAGGAGCTGTACGAGCGCATCTTCAAGCGCCAGCCTTACCAGCAGTACCTGCGTGAGTATGTGCGCAAGACGTTGGCCGGTGAGCAGGATGAACTGTTGATCTACCGCAAGCGCCTGCGCCGCCCGCTGGCTGACTACCAGCGCAACGTACCGCCGCATGTGCGGGCGGCGCGCATGGCCGATGACTTCAATGACCGTCAAGGCCGGCCGCGGCAGTACCAGAACGGCGGCTGGATCAGCTACGTGATAACCGTGGCGGGGCCGGAGCCGCTGGAGACGCGGCATTCGGCGATCGATTACGACCACTACCTGACCCGGCAATTGCAGCCGGTGGCGGATGCGATCCTGCCGTTCGTGGAGGATGACTTCACGGCGCTGATCGATCGGCAGATGGGCTTGTTCTAGCCGGACCTGCACGCACCGACCCTGTGGAAGCTGGCTTGCCAGCGATGGCTGCGTAGCAGCCGCTATTGAGTCCACACCACCCGCAGCAAGGCCACCATCAACCACGCCGTCGCCGCCAGGGCGGTGATGGTGCGCACATGGTTCCAGCGGTTCCACACCCGTGCATAGGTTGGCCAGGCACTGGCCGCTTCGCTGCTGGCCGGGTCCAGGCGCGCCAGGCTCTGGTTACGCGGCACGTTGAACAGCAGGGTTACCAGTACGTTGCCGAGCAGGTACAGGCCGCTGCCGATGCCGATGCACAAGCTGCCGGGCAGTGGCCAGCGCAGCCAGGCCCAGGTCAGCAGGATCGCGCAGGTGACGGCGGTGCCGAGAAACAACGACAGGAACAGGCGGTTGAGCACCACCTGGTTGATCGACTGCATGGCGGTGACCGCGCTCTGCGCCGGGATGCGCTCCAGGGCCTGCATGACAAAGTTTGAGAAGGCGAAGAACAACCCGCCCATCAACCCACAGCCCAACGCGGTAACAAGGATCAGCAGCAACAGCAGGGTATCGGCAATGCTCATGGTTCAGGCCTTTTTCCAGGGTGGTCGACGGGCATGGCAGGCGGCCTTCAGCTATCCTCAGAATCGGATGACAGACCTTTCGGTATGCATCCAAGGTCGCACTTGGTAATCGGAAGTTACCTTTGCTTTGCCCACTCATCTGGCCCTGTAGTTTAGGCTCGCAACCCGGATCTTTCGTCGCGACTTGTAGTCTTTGATGCATGGAAATTGAAAGGAGATGCGCATGCTTGTCCGGTCACTGACCCTCGCCACCCTGCTGGCCTTCGTTGCCGGCCCCGCCCTCGCTGCCGATAGCGATGACCCTCTGGCCCAGGATCTGTACAAGGCCCGCCCCTTGATTGTCCTTGCCCCCAGTACTGCCGACCCGACCTTGCGTAAGTTGGTAGAGGCCCTCAAAGACCCGGCCACCAAGGCTGCCTTTGAGGAGCGAAAACTGGTGTTGTATAGCGTCGCCAGCATGGTCGGCAAACGCGATGACAAGTTTCTGGAGCAGCAGGAGACCATGGCCCTGATCCGCAAGTTCAAGTTCAGCGCCCGGGATACCATGGTCACCCCGGTGGTACTGGTAGGCAAGGACGGCGAACTGCACCGGCTCGAACACACCGGCACCCTCGAACCCAAGGCAATTTTCGATGCGGTCGACCAGTTGCCGGCGGCCGAAAAGGCCATCGTGCCGCCGACCGTTGCCGACCTGAAGAACGAGCCCGAAAAGGGCAAGAAAGACGCCAAGCCCGGCAAGCATGACAAACCGGCCAAACCGGCAAAACCTCCAAAGCCCTTGCCACCGCCCAAGCCGCTGGAGGACTGAGGCGCGGCGATCGCCGGGATCCTGCTCCAGGCTAACTGCCGGTCTTGACCTTGCTCCATACCCGGGTGCGGATGCGTTCGTACTTGAGTGGCAGCGGCTCCAGGGCGAACAGGGTGTCGAGCACCGCCTGGGGCGGGTACACCGAGGGGTTGTCGCGGATTTTTGCGTCTACCAGCGGCGCGGCATCCTTGTTGGCGTTGGGGTAGCCGAGGTAGTTGGTCGAGGCAGCGATCACCTCGGGGCGCAGCATGTAGTCGATGAAGGCCAGGCCTTGCTGCGGGTTGGGCGCGTCCTTGAGCAGGACCATGCTTTCGAGCCAGAACGGTGCGCCTTCGTGCGGAATGCTGTAGCGGATGTCGCGGCCATTGTTGGCGTTGTTGGCGGCAAGCTTGGCATCGAACACCCCGCCAGACCAGCCGAGCACCACGCACACGTTGCCGTTGGCCAGGTCGGAGATGAACCGCGAGGAGTCGAAGTAGGCGATGTGCGGGCGCACCTTGAGCAGCAGCGCCTCGGCCTTGCGGTAGTCCTCAGGGTTCTTGCTGTTGTAGGGCAGGCCCAGGTAGTGCAGGGCGATGGGGATGATCTCGCCGGGTGCATCGAGCATGGCCACGCCGCAGTCGGCCAGCTTGGCGAGGTTTTCTTCCTTGAAGATCAGGTCCCAGGAGTTGAGCGGTGCATCCTTGCCCAGGCGCGCCTTGACCTTGTCGACGTCATAGCCCAGGCCCGTGGTGCCCCATAAGTAGGGGGCGGCGAAGCGGTTGCCGGGGTCGTTGCCCTGCAGTTTGGCGAGGATCTGCGGGTCCAGGTGCGCCAGGTTGGGCAACTGGCTGCGGTCGAGCTCGGCCAGCACCCCGGCCTTGATCAGGTTGGGCAGCAGGTCGGCGCTGGCAAACACCACGTCATAGCCGCTGCGCCCGGCCATCAGCTTGCTCTGCATGACATCGCTGTTGTCGAACACGTCATACACCGGGGCGATCCCCGAGGCCTGCTGGAACTCCTTGGTGGTGTTCGGCGCGATGTAGTCATACCAGTTATAGATGTGCACGCTGGGCGCGGCGGCCTGGGCGGCGGCCAGGTTTAGCAGCGCGGCCAGGGCCAGGGGCAGGCGACGGATCGACTTCATGAAGGGCACTCCGGATTCTTGTTATAGGGGTAGCGCTCAGGGGATCAGCAGTTCGCGGCGGCCATCGGCGTGTTCAAGGCGCTGGCCAGGCAGGTGCAGGCGTCGGTCGGCCAGGTAGTCGTAGTCGCGGCGAGCCAGTTCGAGTTGCCCAAGGTCCAGTTCGATGAGCTGCCGGCAGGGCTCGCGCCCGGCCTCGAACAGCAGGCGCCCGTGCGGGTCGACCAGGGCGCTGCCACCGGCGAACACCAGGTTGTCATCGCCTGCACCGACGCGGTTGACCATCAGGGCGAAGGCCTGGTTTTCCTGGGCGCGGGCCATGATCGCGGTGCGGTGCACCGGGCCGTAGGGGTCCATGTTGCCGTTGCTGACCACGATCAGCTCGGCGCCCAGTTGCGCCAGGGCGCGGCTGCTTTCCGGCAGCTCGATGTCGTAGCAGATTAGCAGGCCGATACGCAGGCCTTTGAAGGTGGTGGTGGCGTAGCGATCACCGGGGGTGAACAGGCCGCGCTCCGAGGGCCACAGGTGGGTTTTGCGATAGCGCAGGGCGATGCCTTCCGGGGTCAGCAGCAGCGAGGTGTTGTAGAAGCGGCCATCGGCCTTTTCGGCCAGGCCGATCACCGCCGCCACGTCACGTTTGCGCAGCGCCTGCAGCACCGCCTGGACGCTGGGGCCGTCCACCGTTTCGGCAACCTTTGGCAGCTGTTCGGCGCTGGCAAAACCCATCAGCTGGGTTTCCGGGAACACCAGCAGGTCGGTGTCGGCCGCACAACTGGCGATCGCTTCAAGGGTGCGTTGCAGGTTGTAGGCAGTATCGCCGTCGCGGCCGGCGAGTTGTATCAGTTCGATCTTCATCGGGGTTCCTTGCGGGGGGCTGGAACCGAGTATGCGGCGCGACGGCGTGGGCGTTAATTACGTTGATGGAGTAACCCTGAATGGGTAATGGCGCTCAGATCTCGCGTTCGACAAAGGCAAAGTCATCGTCGATCAGTTGCTGCAGGTACTGATCGAAACTGTCGGCGATCACTTCATAACTGTCCGGGTCGTGCAGGTAGCGCACCACCTGGCCGACAGTGCCACCGGCGGCGGGGTTGAAGTCGATGTACAGCTTCGAGCTGCCGCCGTTGTTCATGCAATGGGAGAAACACAGGCGCTGGTTCATGGCCAGGTCGCTGTCGATGCCCGCGCCGACGGTTTCCGGGTATTCCTCCAGGTACTCGCCGTACATGCCGCGAATGCTGTCGGTGTAGCCCCGGGCGTCTTCGAGGATCTGCTCGCTGGCGCTGAGGTAATAGGGGTATTCGAACACGTCCGAACCGAGCACCAGGACGATGACCGTGCCGCCCGGGTAATCACGAAAATGAGTGCCGTCGATCTGCCCGAGCAATCGCAACAGGCTGTCGGGGCACAGCGGGTAGTGGGCGCTGAGTTTTTGCAGGTCTGCGGCCGAAGCGCCGTGGGCGAGGTTCAGTTGTTCAAGCTCTTCGCTTGGCAGCGCCTGGCGCAGGCCGGCGAGGTAGGTGGTGACGAGGGACATGAGGGGCGGTTCCTTCCTGAAAGAGCACAGATGATAGCCAGGCTGACGTAAATTCACCGGGATTGCGAGCGCTGCGCGCTCGATCGCGGGCAAGGCCCGCTCCCACAGGGTCCGCGTCGCTCTCAGGGTTTGTGCAAAACCTGTGGGAGCTGGCTTGCCAGCGATGAGGCCTGTTGGCCAGCTTGAGTGCGGCGCTCTTCCAACGCCTTCTATCATTCGCATAGAATGATAGAAATTCTCATTTACTTTTTCGAGTCATCATGAGCGATTCCAACCCCGTCCTGCGCCAGCAGGTCAGCCACCTGTACCAGGCTCATCACCGCTGGCTGACCGGCTGGCTGCGCCCGCGAGTGGCGTGCCATGACCTGGCCGCCGACCTGATGCAGGACGTGTTTGTCCGCGTGCTCAGCGCCGACGATGCCGTCGACCGCCTGCGCGCCGTACGCGAACCGCGGGGCTACCTGGCGACCATCGCCCGGCGCTTGATGATCGACCATTTTCGCCGTGCGCGGCTCGAACGCGCCTGGCTGCAGGCGCTGGCCGAGCAACCTGAAGCCCTGGATGTTTCCGCTGAAGCGCGGGCGATCCTGCTGGAAACCCTGTGCGAGCTGGATGCCATGCTCGCCGGCCTCGGCGCCCGGGTGCGCAAGGCTTTTCTGCTCTCGCAACTGGACGGCATGACCTACAAGGCCATCGCCGAAACCCTCGGCATCTCGGTGGTCACGGTCAATCGTGACATCGCCAAGGCCCTGCACCATTGCACGCTGTACAGCCTGCAACACGAGGCTGACTGATGGCCACCCTCGATTCGCGCCAGCTCGCCGCCCTTGAGCAGGCCGCCGCCTGGCGTGCGCGCCTCGGTGATGAAAGCACCGGCAGCACCGAACATGCCGCCTGGCACGCCTGGCTGCAGGCCGACGAGCAGCACCGCTGGGCCTGGCAGCAGGTCGAGCGGGTGCAGCAACGCCTGCAGCAAATGCCCACGCGCCTGGCCGGGCGCACCCTGGAACTGGCCGGCCAGCAACCGGCGCTGGGCCGTCGCGGTGTGCTCAAGGGGCTGGTGCTGGCGGCGGGAGCCGGTGCTGTGGGGTGGGGCGGTTACCAGCAGGCGCGCCAGGGCCCCTGGCTCGCTGATTACCACACCCGCACCGGCGAACGCCTGAACCTGACCCTGGACGACGGCAGCCAGGTGCAGCTCAACACCGCCAGCGCCCTGGATGTGCGCTTCGACCCTCAACAGCGCCTGCTGGTGCTGCGCGATGGCGAGGTGCTGATCACCACCGCCAAGGACCCGGCCAACCGGCCCTTCCTGGTACAAACCCGCCACGGCACCGTGCAGGCATTGGGCACGCGCTTTTCGCTGCTGGCCGGCGAGAACACCACACGCCTGGCAGTGTTCGAAAGCCGCGTACAGGTGCTGGCGGGCGAGCAGGGCGGCGGAGCGCTGCTGGAGGCGGGCGAGCAATGCCGCTTCGCCAACCCGGCGCTGGTGCTCAGTTCGCCACTGGAGGGCAACCTGGATGCCTGGAGCAAGGGCCTGCTGATCGCCAACGAGCAGTACCTGGGGGCCTTTATCGCTGACCTGGCGCGCTACCGCCGCGGCTGGTTGCGTTGCGCGCCGCAAGTGGTGGGGCTGCGCATCAGCGGCACCTTCAGGCTCGACGACCAGGCACAGATCTTCCGCGCCCTTGAAAGCACGTTGCCGGTGCGGGTCAGCCAGCGCACGCCGTATTGGGTGACGGTAGAGGCACGCAAATAAAAGTATTTTTCATGCAAATGATATTAATTCGTCTTGTCGTTCGACTTATGGAAGGCAGGCCCACTGCCTGAATGCCAACCAGAAGAGAACGCATCGAATGAGAACCCGCCCGATTCACCACGCCCTGCGCTGTTGCGCGCTGTTGTTGCCCTTGAGCATGGCCCAGGCCGAATCGGCCGCGCGCAGCTACGACCTGGCCCAGGACGATCTTGGCCAGGTGCTGACCCGTTTTGCCGCCCAGGCCGGCGTGGTGCTGTCATTTGACCCGGCGCTGACCCGGGGCCAGCGTAGCGAAGGCCTGCACGGCCAGTACGGGGTCGAGGAAGGCCTGCGCGCCTTGCTCGCCAGCAAGGGCCTGGCACTGATCAAGGAGGCCGACGGGCGCTACAGCCTGGTGCGCGAAGTGAACGAGGCGGGTGCGATCAACCTCAGCGCCACCGAGGTCACCAGCAACCAGCTGGGGACCATCACCGAAGAAAGCCACTCCTACACCCCCGGCACCATTGCCACCGCCACACGCCTGGTATTGACCCCGCGCGAGACGCCGCAGTCGATCACCGTGGTGACCCGCCAGCACATGGATGACTTCGGCCTCAACAACATTGACGATGTGATGCGCCACACCCCGGGCATCACCGTCTCGGCCTATGACACCGAGCGCAACAGCTACTACGCCCGCGGCTTTGCCATCAGCAACTTCCAGTACGACGGCATTCCCTCGACTTCGCGCAACGTCGGTTACTCGGCTGGCAACAGCCTCAGCGACATGGCCATCTACGACCGCGTCGAAGTGCTCAAGGGCGCCACCGGCTTGCTCACCGGCGCAGGCTCGCTGGGCGCGACCATCAACCTTGTGCGCAAGAAACCCACCGCCGAGTTCAAGGGCCATTTTGATCTGGGCGCCGGCAGCTGGGACAACTACCGCAGCGAACTGGACGTCAGCGGCCCGTTGACCGACAGCGCCAACGTGCGTGGCCGGGCGGTGGCGGCCTATCAGGACAAGCACTCGTTCCTCGACCACTACCAGCGCAAGACCAGCGTCTACTACGGCATCCTCGAGTTCGACCTCGACCCCGACACCCTGCTGACCGTCGGCGCCGACTACCAGGACAACAACCCCAAAGGCTCCAGCTGGTCGGGCACCGTGCCGCTATACGATGGCAATGGCGACACCAACAATGTCTCGCACCACTTCAACAACGCAGCGAAATGGAGCAGCTGGGAGCAGTACACCCGCACCGTGTTCGCCAGCCTTGAGCATCACCTGGACAACGGCTGGGTGGCCAAGGCCCAGTTCGATCACAAGATCAACGGCTACCACGCGCCGCTCGGCTCGATCCAGGGCTACCAGCCACGCAAGGACGGCACCGCCGGCATCTATGCGCAGAAGTACACCGGCGAAACCGTGAGCGACTCCCTCGACCTGTACCTGAGCGGGCCGTTCCAGCTGTTCGGTCGCGAGCATGAACTGGTGATCGGCAACTCCTATACCGCCTCGCGCTGGAAGGGCAACGACTACCGCGACGTTACCCATGCCAATAACAACATCCTCGACTTTCCCAACTGGGACGGCGACATCGGCGAACCTGACTGGGGCCCGGTGTCGGCGCGCACCGACGACAAGGTTCGCCAGAACGGCACTTACCTCACCGCGCGCCTGCACCCGATCGACGACCTGACCCTGCTGCTCGGCGGGCGCCTGGTCAACTACAGCTACGACGGCATCGACGCCGACAACAAGGAAAACGACCGCCTGATCCCTTACGTAGGCGCGGTCTATGACCTCAACGACACCTATTCGCTGTACGCCAGCTACACCGACATCTTCATGCCTCAGGACAGCTGGTTCCGCGACCGCACCGACCGCCTGCTGGACCCGGACGAAGGGCAGAACTACGAGGTGGGGATCAAGGGCGAGTTCCTCGATGGCCGGGTCAACGCCAGCCTTGCCTATTTCGAGATCCACCAGAGCAACCGCACCGTCGAGGACAACCAGTACAACGGCGACCCGACCAACCCGGCGGTGGGCTTCGCCTGGATGGGCGTCAAAGCCAAGACCAAGGGCTTCGAAGCTGAAGTCTCGGGTGAGCTGGCGCCGGGCTGGCAATTGCAGGGCGGCTACACCCACAAAGTGATTCGCGATGACGAGGGCCGGAAGGTGTCGACCTGGGAGCCGGAAGACCAGGTCAGCTTCTACACCAGCTACAAACTCAAGGGCGCGCTTGATCGCTTGACGGTCGGCGGCGGTGCGCGCTGGCAGGGCAAGGGCTGGCAGGTACTGCGCAACCGCCCCAAGGGCATCGACGAGGAGTTCGCCCAGGACCCGTTCTGGCTGGTGGACCTGATGGCCCGCTACCAGTTCACCGAGCGTTTTTCGGCCACGGTAAATGCCAATAACCTGTTCGATAAACGTTATTACACCAACATCGGTTTTTATAACTCGATGTCGTACGGTGATCCGCGTAACTTGATGCTGACCACGCGCTGGGATTTCTGATCGGCTAAATAAAAAACGCCCCCTTGATCTATAAAAAAGGGGGCGTTCTGTTATTCCGGCTTACATATGCTTATCGAGCGTCAGGCCCGGCTTCTACGGGCGGCTTCAGGATCAGGTAGGCTTTTAGCGCAAGGGCTGCAAAGCAGAAGGCCATGCCGGCAATGAATTGAAATGTAGTCATAAACTGCCCTCCAAAACAATTAACTGACGATTATAACATCTATAAATAATATAACTAGGCGTGGCGTTCGTGTTGCAACAACCAGCGCTTGCGTTCAATACCGCCGCCATAACCTGTCAGTGCGCCATTGCTGCCCACCAGCCGATGGCAGGGAATGGCCAGGCTCACCGGGTTCAGCGCGTTGGCCAAGCCTACCGCCCGCGCGGCAGCCGGGTTACCCAACTGTGCAGCAATCTGCCCGTAGGTGCGGGTAGTGCCTGGCGGAATTTCCCGTAACGCCGCCCACACCCGTTGCTGGAACGGCGTGCCGCCGGCATCAACTGCCAGCGCATCAAGCGCCTGCAACTGGCCTGAGCAATAAGCCTGCACAGCATCGGCAAGCGCCGTCAGCCCAGCGGTTTCGCGTAATTGCACAGCGGCGCCGAAACGGGTGCGCAGCAACCGCAGCAGGCGTTTTTCTGGCTCATCGAATTCCAGCGCCAACAGCCGTTGGTCATCGCCGATGATCAGCACCTGGCCAATCGGCTCCGGCACGTGCAGGCGGCGCAGCAGCAGTTCGCTCATGGGCAGTCCTCGTTTCAGCCGTGTTCGATCAGCATCACCGCCAGGGTGTCGGCGGCCAGGGCCTCGAACACGTGCGGGGCGTCGGCCGAATAGCTCATGTAGTCACCGGCCTCCAGGGTCACCGCTTGCTCGAGCGGGCCGACCCGGGCGCGGCCGCTGCAGAGGATCACGTGCTCAAGGGTACCCGGTGGATGCGGTTTTGACCGCCGCGGTTCACCCGGCTGCACCCGCAGCCGGTAGATATCGCGCTGCGCCCCGGCCGGGCAGGCGGCGAGCAGGGTGGCGGCGTAGTGGGCCTGCTCGCTATGGCTGGCGGCGCCTTCAGCGGCGCGAATCACCTGCACGTGCTGGCGCGGCTGGCCCATCAGCCGGCTGACCGGCACCTGCAACGCAGTGGCCAGGGCCCAGAGGGTTTCCAGGCTGGGGTTGCCGACCCCGGACTCCAGTTGCGACAGGGTCGACTTGGCCAGGCCCGCGCGCTTGCCCAGCTCGGTCACCGACAGGCCCAGGCGCTCGCGCTCGCGGCGGATGGCGCTGGCCAGCAGCAGGATAGGGGAATGGGCTTCGATCATATGTTCTTTATACCGGTCATTTGTTCGTCTTGACGAACGCTACTCATCTGTTCAGCATAGCGGACCTTTGTTCGATATGACAGGAGTCGATACAGCATGCACCTGAAAACACGTGGCACCCTGGAGATGACCGCGGCCATGGTGATCTCCGGCACGGTGGGCTGGTTCGTGCTGGCCGCAGACCAGCCGGCAGCGGCTGTGGTGTTCTGGCGTTGCCTGTTTGGCGCGCTGGCGTTGCTGCTGGCCTGTGCCGGCCTGGGCTTGCTCCGGCGCAGGGTGATTAGCGGCCGCCAGGCGCTGGCGGCGGTGTTGGGCGGGGTCGCGCTGGTGCTGAACTGGGTGTTGCTGTTCAGTGCCTATACCCATGCTTCGATTGCCGTTACCACCGTGGTTTATCACACCCAGCCGTTCATGCTGGTGGGTTTGGGCATGCTGCTGTTCGCCGAGAAGATGACCGTCAACAAGGCCGGCTGGTTGCTGGCGGCGTTCGCCGGGATGCTGCTGATCGTCATGGCCGGATCGAGCGTTGACAGCGTTGCCGGAGACTACCGCCTGGGCGTGCTGATGGCCCTGGGCGCGGCGTTTTTCTATGCCGTCGCTGCCGCTATCACCAAGCGTTTGCAGGGGGTGGCGCCGCACCTGATCGTGTTGATCCAGATGCTGGTCGGGGTGCTGCTGTTGGCGCCGTTTGCGCAGCTGCCGGGGTTGGCCCTGGCGCCTGCTACCTGGGCACTGCTGGCCACGATCGGCATCGTCCACACCGGCTTGATGTCGACCCTGCTGTACAGCGCCATCCAGAAAATCCCCACCAGCCTGGTCGGCGCCTTGTCGTTCATCTATCCGGTGGTGGCGATCCTGGTCGACTGGCTGGCTCTGGGACATCCGCTGAGTGCGCTGCAACTGGCCGGTTCCGGCTTGATATTGCTGGCGGCGGCGGGGATGACCTTTGGCTGGATGCTGCGGATCACGACCGCTGCGCGGCCGATCGCTGGCAAGGCCAGCTCCCACGGGGATCGCTGAGCACCTCAGGATTATCCATCAGAACCAGCGGTCATTCTTTTTGCGCCCACGGCTCAAGGCCGGCAAGATCAAGCCCGCCAGCAAACCGGCACCGGCGATGCCGCCGCCGTACACCATGTAGCGCATCAACACCTGTTTGTTCTCGTCACCCAGGCGCGCCTGGGTGCTGCGCAGTTCCGACTGGGCGTCGCTCAGCTCGGCATTGAGCGCCTTGCTGCGTGCTTGCAGTTCGTCGATCAGCGCCTTGCGCGAGTCGAGGGTCTCTTGCATGCCTTGCACGCGGGTCTTCCAGCTGTCGTCGATGGTCTTGAGCTGTTCGCTGAGCTGGGTCACCTGCTCGGTCAGTTGCGGCAGGCGCTCGGCCTGGCCGGGCACGGCCTGCAGGTCGCTGCTGGTGATCCACACGGTGTCGCCGGATTCGCCGCGCACCTGGCTGTAGTTGCCCTGGGTGGTCAGTAGTGTGACCTTTTGCCCGGACTTGAGGTTGCCGACAATGCGGTGGCCGTCGGTAGGGCCGCTACGCACGTAGGTGCTCAAGCTGTCGCTGACCCAGCGCTCGCTGCTGGGCGCGGCCTCTTCGGCATGCAGCGGGTTGGCCAAAACCAGCAGGGCGCCTATCAGGCTGCCGGTCAGCAGGCGGCGCGCGCCCGGGTTGCAGGAGGAAAACAGCGCGGGCGCCGCAGAAACGGGACGAGAGATAGGCATGATGGTCTTCGCGTGAAATAAACAATAAAAGCCCGATGACTGGGCCGGTGAACAGTCGGCGTGCGCGCAGGCCGCCTGCTGAAAGACCATATTTCTGCGGGCAGGTTCACTGAAGGGGGTAGGAAAATAGCAGCAAATGTTGCGGGCACAGGCTGTGCCCGCAAGCGGGGGCGGGGCTTGAATCAGCTCACGACCCGGTAGCAGGGCACGTATTCGGCACCGCCCGGCAGTTTCATCCGGTGCTGGTCGACGAACGCCTGCAGCAGGTGGCCGAGGGGTTCGAGCACGGCGCTGTCACCTTTGATTTCGTACGGGCCTTTCTCTTCGATCAGGCGGATGCCCTTGTCCTTGACGTTGCCGGCGACAATCCCGGAAAACGCCCGGCGCAGGTTGGCGGCCAGTTCGTGAGGCGGTAGCGCGCGGCTGAGCTTGAGCCCGGCCATGTTCTCGTGGGTCGGGTCGAAGGGGCGCTGGAAGCCTTCTTCAATCTTCAGCAGCCAGTTGAAGTGGAAGGCGTCGTTGCGCTCGCGGCGAAACTGCTTGACCTCCTTGAGCCCGTCGACCATCTGCCGGGCCACTTCGGCCGGGTCGTCGATGATGATCTGGTAGTGCGCCTGCGCCTCGTCGCCCAGGGTCGCGCGCACGAAGGCATGCAGTTGCTGCAGGTACGGCGCGGCGCTCTTGGGCCCGGTGAGGATGACCGGGAACGGCAGGCCGCGGTTGTCCGGGTGCATGAGAATGCCGAGCAGGTACAGGAACTCTTCGGCGGTACCGGCGCCGCCAGGGAAGATGATGATGCCGTGGCCGACGCGGACGAAGGCTTCAAGACGCTTTTCGATGTCCGGCAGGATCACCAGTTCGTTGACGATCGGGTTCGGCGCTTCGGCGGCGATGATGCCAGGCTCGGTCAGGCCCAGGTAACGGCTGCCGCTCATGCGCTGCTTGGCGTGGGCGATGGTCGCGCCCTTCATCGGGCCTTTCATCACGCCCGGGCCGCAGCCGGTGCAGACGTCCAGCTTGCGCAGGCCGAGCTCGTGGCCGACCTTCTTGGTGTACTGGTATTCCTCGGTGCTGATCGAGTGACCGCCCCAGCACACGACCATTTTCGGCTCCACGCCAGGGCGCAGGGTGCGGGCGTTGCGCAGCAGGTGGAAGACGTAGTCGGTGATGCCCTGGGAGCTTTCCAGGTCGATGCGCTGGCTGGCCAGTTCGCTTTCGGTGTAGACGATGTCGCGCAGGGCGCTGAAGAGCATTTCACGGGTGCTGGCGATCATTTCGCCGTCGACGAAGGCATCGGCCGGGGCGTTCAGCAGTTCCAGGCGCACGCCGCGGTCTTGCTGGTGAATGCGTACCTCGAAGTCCTTGTAGGCTTCGAGGATGGTCTTGGCGTTGTCGACGTGCGCGCCGGTGTTGAGGATTGCCAGCGCGCACTGGCGGAACAGGGTGTACAGGCTGCCGGAACCGGCTTCACTCAGTTGCTGTACTTCACGTTGAGACAGTGTTTCCAGGCTGCCTTTTGGGCTGACAGATGCATTGATAACTTCACGTTGGGGCATTCTGGGTTTCCTGTGAGCGGGTAAACGTCCATCTTCAGAACACCACCATACCGACAAATTGTCGCAGCAACGAGTGCCTTTCGCTGTCAGGCCTTCCAGCCGACCGCCTGCAGGGCCTCAAGCAAACGCTCGGGGCGCAGCGCCAGGACCTTGCTGCCATGGGCCTCGAGGTCGGTGGCAGCCAGCAGGGCATTGACGATGGCTTCCTCGACGGCGTCCGCCGCTGCGCTGAACAACGCCGAGATATGGTCGTTGTTGACCATCTCAACTGTGCTGGTCGGCGCGCCGGGGTGGCCGAAGTTGGCTGCCGGCAGGCTGTTGCCGGTAGAGAAGGCGATGAAGATGTCGCCACTGGAGTCCTCGGTGCCGCCGCCGACCCGGGCCAGGCCGACGCTGGCCCGTTGCGCCAGGCGCGTGCATTGGTGCGGCAGCAGCGGGGCGTCGGTGGCCAGGGTGATGACAATCGAGCCCATGCCCGGCTCGCCGACATTGCGCGGCGCGCTGAACGGCGAATGCACCTCGCCCAGCACCTGGCCGACCGGGTAGCCGGCCACCCGCAGGGCGCCGCGTACGCCATAGTTGGCCTGCACCAGGACGCCGACGGTCCAGCCGCCGGCCGCGCGGTCCAGGACCCGCGACGAGGTACCGATACCGCCCTTGAACTCGTGGCAGATCATCCCGGTACCGCCGCCGACGCACCCTTCGGCCACCGGCCCCGATTGCGCCGCGGCCAGTGCGGCGTGGACATGCTCGGCCGTTACGTGCTGGCCCCAGATGTCATTGAGCACGCCGTCGTAGGTTTCCAGTACCGTCGGCATGCACCAGTAGGTGCGGGCCTTGGCCATCTCGCGCTCGGCCGCCACCAGCGCATCGCGGACCACGCCGACGCTGTGGGTGTTGGTGTAGGCAATCGGCGTGGTCAGCAGGCCGGCTTCGCGAATCCACTCAAGGCCGGTGGCATCGCCGTTGCCGTTGAGCACGTGCACACCGGCAAAACACGGCTGCAGGCTGGCGGCCTGGGCCCGTGGTTCGATCACCGTGACGCCGGTATTGACCGCGTGGTCGCCGCTGCCGCGCTGCACGGTGTGATGGCCGACACGCACGCCCGGCACGTCGGTAATGGCGTTGAACGCGCCAGGGGTGCCGACGCCGATACGAATGCCCAGATCACGTACACGCATTGATTCACAGCTCCTGTTGGAAGGTTCGAGGGGCGCGCAAGGGCCGTTGTTCGCAGCGCATGACAAGTGCTTGAGCAACGGCAATACTGCGTGCCGGTGTGCAGAGTCTAGGAGCCCGACCTGCCGCTGGCGATTCCCCCCAATCGTTACCCCCTAGGAGTTACCGGTGAACCTGCTATTCGAAGCCGCTGCCCACCACCATGGCCTGGCCCGGGTCATCGACCAGTTGGGCAAGCCGGGGTTCTGGCATCAGCTGATCGTGCTGCTCGATCAACTGCTGCCGTGCGACACCGCCCTGGCCTTGCTGGTGGAGCGCGAGGGCGCGCCGCAGGTGCTGGAGGAATTCGACCGCGGCTTTCGCGATGCGCCGGCGGCAGCGCCCCTGTACCTGGGCGGTCTGTACCTGCTCGACCCGTTCATCCAGGCCATGCGCGACGGCCTTGCCGATGGCGTGTACCGCATGGAAGAGGTCGCCCCGGACGAGTTTCGCAAGAGCGACTACTTCAACAACTACTTTCGTGCCCTGGTCGGCGAGGACGAGCTGCAACTGATCCTCAACCTCGATGCGGGCAAGGTCCTGGCCATCTCGTTGGGCGCCAACCAGCGTTACAACACCGCGGCCATAGGCCAGCTGAGCCTGCTGGCGCCGTGGCTGCTGGCCTTGATGCGCCAGCACTGGCACCAGCAGCATCCCCGGCAGGTTGCCGAGCATTCGACCCCGGTCGAGCGGGCGCTGGAGCATTTTGGCAGCGACACGCTGTCGGCGCGTGAGCTGGAAACCGCCCGCCTGGTGCTGCGCGGCAACTCCAGCAAGGCCATCGCCAAGCGCCTGGACATCTCCCAGGAGACGGTCAAGGTGCACCGGCGCAACCTCTACAGCAAGCTTGGGGTCTCGTCCCAATCGGAGCTGTTCAGCCTGTTTTTGCAACACCTGGGACAACATGACCATCAGGAGTGAATGATGCTACGGATACTCGGCAAGGCTTCATCGATCAACGTGCGCAAGGTGCTGTGGACCTGCGCCGAATTGCAGCTGCCGTTCGAGCGCGAGGACTGGGGCTCGGGCTTTCGCTCGACCGAGGATGAGGCGTTCCTGGCGCTGAACCCCAACGCCATGGTGCCGGTGATTGTCGACGGCGATTTTGTCTTGTGGGAGTCCAACAGCATCATCCGCTACCTCGCCGCCCAGTATGGCGGCCAGGCGTTGTACCCGGCCGAACCGAAGGCGCGGGCGCGGGTTGATCAATGGCTGGATTGGCAGGCCACCGACCTCAACGGTTCGTGGAGCTACGCCTTTGTCTCGTTGGTGCGCAAGGCACCGACCCACCAGGACCCGCAAGCGCTGGCGGCGGGTTGCCGCAACTGGGCGAAGCACATGACCATCCTCGAACGTCAGCTGGAACGTACCGGGGCCTATGTCAGTGGCCAGGACTTTGCCCTGGCGGACATCGCCATCGGCCTGTCGGTCAACCGCTGGCTGCAGACCCCCATGGAGCGCCCGGCGTTGCCGGCGGTCGAGGCTTACTATGAGCGCCTGAACGAGCGTGAAGGCTATCGCTTGCATGGGCGCAACGGGTTGCCGTGAGGCCAACTTTAAGCACTGCGTAGGACCTGTGGGAGCCGGACTTGCCGGCGATCGAGCGCGCAGCGGTCGCAATTCAGGCAACACTGTGTGTGCTGGCTGCACCGGCTTCATCGCTGGCAAGCCAGCTCCCACAGGTCCGGCGTACACAAATCCACTGTGGAGCGGCGGGGCGACGCCTCGACTTGCCCCGCGATTCTACTTGGCCAGAGCCGTGAGGATCTGATGCGCCACCTTCACCCGCTCGGCAATCGGGTAGTTCTTGTTCGCCAGCAACACAATGGCGATGCGTTTTGACGGCACGAACGCCACGTAGGCACCAAAACCATCGGTCGAGCCGGTCTTGTTCAAGAAGGTGTCGGCTGGCAGCGGCCGCGCCGGTTTCAGCCAGCTCACAGGTTGCGGCTCCAGCACCATCGACGGCGCATTGCCGGCCTGCAACTGCTCAAGGCTGACCGGGTAGGCATACTGCTCCCAACCCAGGCCCTGGGTCATGGCACCGACCTGGTAATAGCCGGCCTGGGTGGTGGCGATGGCCCGTTGCAGCGGTTTGCTCAGGCTGTGCGGCTGCATGTTCAGGTCCAGGTAGTGGAGCAGGTCCACGGCAGTCACTTTCAATCCATAGGCCTCGCCATCCAGCGGCCCGGGGCCGACGCGCACCGCTTGGTCCTGCTTGTTGTATCCCTGGGCATAGTTGCCCATCTGCGCGCCAGGCACTTGCAGGTAGCTGTGCTGCAGGCCCAGTTGCGGCAGCAGCTGTTGTTCCATCAACTGGGCGAACGGCGTTCCCAGGCTTTTCGCCGTGAGGTAGCCGAACAGGCCCAGGCTGGGGTTGGAATACAAGCGCTGAGTGCCCGGCGCGTAGTCGGCTTTCCAGTGGCCGTAGTAGCCGGCCAGGTCGGCTTCGCCCTTGACCGCGTCAGGGAACTGCAAGGGCAGGCCGCCCGCGCTGTAGGTACCAAGGTTGAGCAGGGTGATGCCATCGAACGCGGTGCCTTTGAGTGCGGGCCAGTGCTTGCTGGCCGTATCGCCAAGGCTCAGCTTGCCACTGGCCTGGGCAAAGCCTGCAAGGGTGGCGGTGAAGGTTTTGCTCACCGAGCCGATCTCGAACAGGGTGTCGGCATTGACTGGCTGGCCGCTCTGTTTCGAGGCCACTCCGTAGTTAAAGTAGTGCTGCTGGCCATCGACGCTGATAGCCACGGCCATGCCGGGGATTGCCTGTTGCTGCATCAGCGGGCGCACGGCGGCGCTTACCGTTGACTCCAGCGGCGTCTGCGCAAGGCTTTGCCCGGCAACCAGGCAAAGGGTAAAGGCAGCCAGAATCCCTGGCTTGAGGTTGGTTTTTTGGTGCATGATCGGCAACCTTTCCTTAAGTGGACTGTTGTGAGCCTGGCTGCAGCAGGGAGCGCCAATCTAGGCGCTTTGCCCAGGTTGCACAAACGATGATATTTCGCAGCAGCCATTAGAAAAATTTGGGAGTCTGCATGATCCGACCACACCTGCCCCTGAATGCCCTGCGTGCCTTCGAGGCCTCGGCCCGGCATTTGAGCTTTACCCGCGCGGCCATCGAGCTGTGCGTGACCCAGGCGGCGGTCAGCCATCAGGTCAAGAGCCTCGAGGCCCAGCTCAAGGTCACCCTGTTCAAGCGCCTGCCGCGCGGGCTGATGCTCACCCGTGAAGGCGAAACCTTGCTGCCGGTGCTGCGCGAATGCTTCGACCGCATCGCCCAGACCCTCGACTGCTTCGACGGCGGCCACTACCGCGAAGTACTCACCGTCGGCGCGGTGGGCACCTTTGCGCTCGGCTGGCTGCTGCCACGCCTGCCCGAGTTCCAGGCCCTGCACCCGTTTATCGATTTGCGCCTGTCGACCAACAACAACCGCGTCGATATCGCCGCCGAAGGCCTGGACTACGCCATCCGCTTTGGCAGCGGCGCCTGGCATGGCATCGATGCCCAGCCGTTGCTGGAGGCGCCGCTGTCGGTGTTGTGCGTGCCGTCGATTGCCGTGCAGTTGCACAGCCCGGCCGACCTGCTGCAACACACCCTGCTGCGTTCCTACCGCAGCGATGAGTGGTCCGAATGGTTCCAGGCCGCTGGCCTGCCGGGCGCGGTACAGCCGTCGCGGACCATGGTCTTCGATTCGTCGCTGGGGATGATGGACGCCGCCCTGCAAGGCGCCGGTGTGGCCCTGGCGCCACCGCTTATGTTCGAACGCCTGCTGGCCAGCGATGCCATTCGCCAGCCATTTGCCCTGGGCATCAGTACCGGCAGCTACTGGCTGACGCGCCTGCAGTCCAAGGCCGAAAGCCCGGCGATGGCGGCGTTCAAAGCCTGGCTGTTGAAGGCAGCTACAGGCTGAAACGCGAAGGCCGGCAGCCTTGCAGCTCGGGCGCCAGTCGGCTGTCGATCAGCTCTTGCGCCACCAGCCGGCCGACCACGGCCGCCAGGGTCACGCCCGAATGCATCACCGCCAGGTACAGGCCGCTGACAGTTGGCAAGGCACCGATAATGGGGATGCGATCATCCGGCATGGGTCGCAAGCCAACCTCGGTACTGATTAGCTCAAGGCCCTGGCCGCCGTGCAAACTGTTGCGGATGGTATTGCGCGCCCGCTGGGCAATGCCCTCGGGACCGTCTTCGCCGTCGGCGTCGAGGTAGTCTTCGGCGGCCAGGATCAGCTCCGGCGTCGGTTGGCGGATTTCCAGTTCGCTGCTGGCGATCAGGGTGTGCACCAGCCGCCGTTGCGCCCGCAGGCGGATCAGGATCGACGGCGACGGATGCAGTGGCAAGCTGACGCCCAAGGGCTGCAGCAAGGCCTTGCACGCGGTGCCTGCCGCTACGACCAGGCGCTCGCAACTGATCCGTCCCTCTGCGCTGACAAGCGCGGCGACGGCGCCGTCCCGGCATTCAATCGCCAGCACCTGTGTGTCGCTCAGCACCCTGGCGCCGTTGGCCTGGGCGCGTTCCAGCAGCAAACGGGTCATCGCCAGCGGGTCGATTGAGCCTTCCTGCGGTGCAAACAGCGCCTGTTGCAGTGGCGCTTTGAACTGCGGCTCAAGCTTTCGCACGCGAGCCGGGTCGATCGGCTCGACGCCAGCGGCGGGCGAGGGCGCTGGACTGAACGACAGTGCGCCGCTCCAGTTGATCGGCGCCGTGCCCAGCTCATCTTGCAGGCGGTGATACTCGCCAATCGCCAGAGTGCGCAAGGCGGCGAATTCGCCAGGCTGCGGCGCCGTGGTGTTGATCCAGCCAAAGGCTCGCGAGGTGACCCCCAGGCCCGGCTGGCCCTTGTCGATCACTGTCACCTGGGTGTGCTTGCTCAGGTGGTAGGCAATCGAGGCGCCGACGATTCCGGCGCCGATGACCACCACGTGCGGGCGCTCGGCCTCGGCTGTCATTGGCGATTCTCCGGCCAGGTGGCGGTCGGGAAGTAGCTTTCCATGCCCGGCTCCTTGTGCTCGACGCCGTCGCGTTGCCAGTAGCAGGTCAGGCGCGCGTAGTTGTCCAGGTCGCCGTGGATCAGGCAGGTCGAACGGTGACCGGGCCAAGTGAAACGCAGCACCTTGGCCTTGGCAATGGCCGCGACCTCGACCTGGCCGATGGCGGTGCGGGTCTTGCCGTCAATGGTCGTTGCCAGCTGCAGTTGCCCGCCTGCATAGCGCAGCGTGGCCCGGCCCGAATACGTGACGCCGTTGTCCGGCGCTTTGCCGATCAGTGCATAAGGCCCGACCACGAAGCCGTACAGCGGGTCCGGATAGTCCTCGTCATCGGCTACGCAAACCGTGCCGACCAGCAACAGACTCAGCAGCAACAGCCTCATGGCGGACACGGGGCAATCCTTTTTCACGTTCACTTCAAAGCCAACTGCCGGGTAATGGTCGGGTCGCTGATCTTGTCGTCGTCAATCAGCAGCAAGGCCTTGGAGAGGATGATCGACAGCAGCGCGTCGCCCTCGAACGGCAGGTACTGCGGGGTGTTTTTCTGCCGCGCCTTGGCGTCGGGGACGATGCACAGGTACTGATCGTTGGGCAGCATCAGGATGTTGCCCGAGCCCAGGTGGATCTTGTAGCTGCGCAGCTTGCCGGTGACCTCCAGGAAGCGCCCGTGCAGGGTCCATTTGTCTTTGAGGCGGGTCATGCGCGGCAGCAGTTTTTCCAGCAATTGCTTGCGCGTTTGCGCGGTGGCGCCCAGCTCGCCGAACGAGTGGTTGTGCCAGTAATCGCGGTAGCGGCCGTCCGGCCCGCCGTCGGCCCACAGCGGGTCGTTGGCCAGCGAGGCGACGCCGACAAACAGGTCGACATCGCGCATCACTTCGCTGAGCACCAACGGCGGCACCTGGTCCAGCGGCAAGGGCGCAGCGTCCACGGCGTTATCCCAGCGGTTCAAGGCATAACCGCCGCCACCGGCATGGGCGCTGCGCTGGGCGGCGTCGATCGGGTAGAAGCGTACCTGGTCGGTGCTCAGGCGCAGGAAGGCGCCGGCTTCGTTGGTATCGACGCCATAGTCGTCGCCCACGCCCTCGATCCAGAACTCGGCACGCAAGCCCCAGGCCGGCAGCTCGCGGGTGGCCGGCGGGTAGGTGTCATCGACCATCAGTCGCAGCTTGTTGCGCCAGCCGCGGGCGGCGGCCAGGGCGTGGAACTGGTGCTGGCGCAAAATGTGCGCGGCGAAGCGGTTGGAGTAGCTGGCGGTGTTGCGCTCGGCTTCGGTCAGCAGGTAGACCTCGCGGTGGGCCTGCTTGAATGGCTGGGTGATCTGCAGCGCTTCAATGCGCTCGCGCCAGGCCAGGACCTCCTCCAGCGGGCGGCCGATCGGGTGCCAGAGGCGCACTTGCGCCGCGCTGGAAGGGCTGATGGTTTTACCGTCCAGGGTTTGCAGGCAGCCTTCGTTGAACACCACGGCGTACTGCTGGCCGCCGTCGCTGATCACCCAGATCAACCGCCGCGCCAGGGTGCCGATCAGCGGGTGGTCGAGGTAACGCTCCTGCCATTGATCGTACGGCCAGTGCTTTTCCAGCAGGAACAGGCTGTCCAGGCGCTCGGCCTGGGCCGGCAGCATGGCGCCGATGTCCTTGAGCGCGCCTTGCAGCTCCTTGAGCTCGTCCTTGTAGTCGGCCTTGACCTTGGCCGGCACCGATTTTTGCGGCGTGCCGTCGGCGCGAAACCAGCTCAGGGTAGCGGCCTTGCCATCGACCTTGAGCTCGGCGACAAAGGCGCCGTCATCAAAACTTTCGCGGCGCAGGCCGACCTGCTCCAAACCGTAGGTCGGCACGCCGAGTTCTTCGATCTGGTCACGGGGCAGTTGCAGTGCTTCGGCGGCGCTGGTGAAGGCTTTTTCGATTTCCTTCTGCGCGGTGCCGAACTTGACCCGCACTTTGAGCAGGGCCAGTTGCCCGACTGCTTCGCTGGTTGGGATCGACGACAGCGCGAACACCGCCGCGTTGCCGACCTTGGGCGCCCGTGGGCCGATGCCGCGCACCTTGCGGTAGGCGCTCAGGGCCAGGCGGGCGATGGCCCGGGTCAGTTCGCTGTCGGCCAGCGGCGCGCACATCCACAACAGGCCGCGCAGCACCGTGGCGTTGCCATCGTGCATGCGTGCGCGGTCATCGGTGCTTTCCCAGCCGACGTTGAGCAGCGCGCCGCAGCGCCCGGCATCGACCCGCGCAAACCAGCGCAGCAGTGCCGCCCGCAGCGGTGCTTCACCGACCTTGGCCAACAGCGCCTGGGCGTTCTTCAACCATTTCGCCGAGGGCCGCGCCGAAGTTGCCGCAGCGGCCTGACGCAACAGCGCCAGCCAGTCTTCGCGCACCTCGGGGCTCAGTTGTTCGAGGTCTTCCAGGGCCAGTTGGGTCCAGTGTTCGCACGGCGCCAGCACCTGCCAGGCGCCGCTGCCCAGCAGCGGGTCGAGCTTGGCCAGCAGTTGTTCGCCGAAGTTGCCGTAGTGGCCCAGGTCGGCGCACTGGCTGCGCAGCATGATCAGCAGGTCACGCAGGTCGGTTGGCACGGTGCTGAAGTGTTGCGCGATGACCCAGTCGGTCACCGTCAGGGTTGGCAGGGTGCCGT
Organism: Pseudomonas sp. 2(2015); assembly: GCF_000955865.1. Taxonomy (NCBI): domain Bacteria; kingdom Pseudomonadati; phylum Pseudomonadota; class Gammaproteobacteria; order Pseudomonadales; family Pseudomonadaceae; genus Pseudomonas; species Pseudomonas sp. 2(2015). Next base: position 145,602 of record NZ_JYOF01000003.1, on the reverse strand, counting down.
AATAGGCAAAGCGGTAGCTGGTGAACCACTGCAGCACAGGCTCGGCCAGCTGGCCGACGTCGGCGCCGTTTTCCATCAGCCAGGTCATCAGCGCCGGCAGTACGCCGTAGTCGAAAATGTGCGAGAAGGCATGCCCGGCACTGGCGGTGCTCAGCTCACCGTTGTAGGCCACCACCCGTTCGATCAGCGCCAGCACCAGGCGTGTGCGCAGCGCCGGGTCGGTATCCAGGGCCATGACTGCCGGCAGTTTGCCCAGGGCGAAGACCATGGCGTCGGGGCGGCCGTGAATTTTTTGCAGCAGCGGCAGCAGTTCGCTGATCAGCTCATGCTCGTGGCGCAGTTCGGAGCCGGCCAGCAGCGGGTAGCCGTCCGGGCCGATGTGCTCGACCGGGCCCAGTTCGGTTTGCGCGCGGTCGTGGCGAAACGCCTGAAGTTGTTCCAGTGCCATGGTTCAGCCTCCTACCAGCGGGGTCAGTTTGATGAAATTGACCACGCTGTCGTGGCGGATGGTCAGGACTTCGTCGAGGTTTTCAGCCTGACGCTCGTCGAGCAGGATGAAAAAGCCATTGCGCTCGAAGGCCTCGCAGGCGATGTCGACCTGCTTGCGCCAGTCGATGCTCTGGCGCTCGACGACAGGCTCGCCATTGAGCGCAGCTTCCAGCGGTTCGGGGCTGACCAGGCGCTGGCGCCGACTGTGGCCGGTTTCAGTGCTGCGCTGCAGGACTTCCTGATGGACCCGTTCGCGGATCAGCTGGCGCACGGTGATGGTGTCGGTGGCAAAGTGCAGGGCGAAATCGTCGAAGACTTCGCCCGAAACCGACTCGTCGCGGACGGTGAGCGTTGCCATGGGAACTCCTTTTCTGGCAAGAGGCAAAAAGCAATGGGCGCAAGAGTATCAGGCTGGTCGGCGGATTTCGACGTGCAGGCGCTCAACCATCACTGCCGTTGCGTGCGCGAAAGAACTCCCCCGGCGGCAGGCCGAACTGCCTGCCGAAGGCGGCGATAAACGCCGACAGCGATTCGTAGCCGCAGGCCAGGGCCACGTCGGTGACCCGCTCGCCGCGCTCAAGGGCCGGCAGGGCGCAAAGCAGGCGCATGCGCTGGCGCCAGAGGCGAAAGCTCAGGCCGGTTTCGCGTTGAAAACGCCGGCTCAGGGTTTTCTCCGACACGCCGGCTTGCCGCGCCCAGTCGGCCAGCCCGGTCGGCGAATCGGGTTGTGCCTGCAGGTGGCTGCACAGGGCGCGCAGGTCAGGGTCCAGTGGCAGTGGCAGCATCAGTTGCTGCTCTTCGGCATTGTTCAGCTGGTCGAGCAGCACCTGCACCAGGCGCCCGTCGGGGCCCTCGCTGTCGTATTCCACCGGCAGTTCGCTGAAGCTGCGGATCAGCTCGCGCAACAGCGGCTTGACCGCGACTACCCGGCATTGCGGCTCGCGCCAGCTTGCCGGTGCTTGCTCCAGGTACAGGCTGCGCAGGCAGGTATCGTCGGCGCAACTGACCCGGTGCGGCACGTGCGCCGGCAGCCACACTGCGCGCTGCGGCGGCACCAGGTAGAAACCCTGGTCGGTGTGCACCTCCAGCACGCCGCGAATGGCATAGGACAACTGCCCCCACGGATGGCTATGGCGGTAGCCGAGCACCACGTTGGGCAGCGCCTGCACATGGCCATACACCGGGCGCGGCAGTGCCGTCAGCTGCTCCAGTGACTGCGGGGTGAAGGCGGGCGGTTGTCCTTTTGGCGACACTGGCGGGGCGCTGGCGTTAGTCAAGATCGGGCAAAGACCTTAACGTCTGCGGCGCCACAATAACAAGCCGGGAGCGGCCATGAAGTACCTGCGGATGCTGTTCGACAATTTCACCCTGGCGCTGCTCGGGGTCATCCTCATTGCCACGCTGCTGCCCTGTGAAGGCAGTGGCGCCGTGCTGTTCGGCTGGTTGACCAACCTCGCCATCGGCCTGCTGTTCTTTTTGCATGGCGCCAAGCTGTCGCGCGAGGCGGTCGCCGCCGGTGCCGGGCACTGGCGCCTGCACCTGCTGGTGTTTGCCTGCACCTTTGTGATGTTTCCGCTGCTGGGCATGCTGCTCAAGCCGCTGTTGCTGCCGCTGGTGGGCGATGAACTGTACCTGGGCGTGCTGTACCTGTGCGCCTTGCCGGCCACGGTGCAGTCGGCCATCGCCTTTACCTCGCTGGCCCGTGGCAACGTACCGGCGGCGATCTGCAGCGCGGCGGCGTCGAGTTTGCTCGGCATCGTCTTGACGCCGTTGCTGGTGGTGCTGCTGATGGGCGTCGAGGGTGACAGCGGCTCGAGCCTCGATGCCGTGCTGAAAATCGTTGTGCAACTGCTGGTGCCGTTCGTGGCCGGGCAACTGGCGCGGCGCTGGATCGGCGCCTGGGTGGCGCGCAATGCCCGCTGGTTGAAGAGCGTCGACCAGGGTTCGATCCTGCTGGTGGTTTATACCGCCTTCAGCGATGCGGTGGTCAGCGGCCTGTGGCATGCAGTACCTGCGTCGCGCCTGCTGGGCCTGGCGCTGGTCTGCTGCCTGCTGCTGGCGCTGGTGCTGTGGCTGACCGGCGCGCTTGGGCGCTGGCTGGGCTTCAACCTCGAAGACCGCATCACCATTTTGTTTGCCGGCTCGAAAAAAAGCATGGCCACCGGCGTGCCGATGGCCCAGGTGCTGTTCGTCGGCGGCGGTATCGGTGCAATGATCCTGCCGCTGATGCTGTTCCACCAGATCCAGCTGATGGTCTGCGCGGTACTGGCCCAGCACTATGCCGCGCGTACTGAAGAACCCTCGCTTACAACAGAACCCCTTTGACCGGTTGCAGTGGTGCCGGCGCCGCCTCATCGGCCAGCTCGCGCACGGCGATTTCCAGGTTGCGGCACATGGCATCCAGGGCCAGGTCGTTGGGCTGGGTGTCGAACGGGTCGGCGATCTGGTCACCCAGGGCATCCAGGCCGAAGAAGGTATAGGCCAGCACGCACACGGCAAACGGCGTGAACCAGCCGATGCTGTCGACCAGGCAGAACGGCAGCAGGAAGCAGTAGACGTGGACGATGCGGTGCAGCATGAGGATGTAGGGGTAGGGGATGGGCGTGTTTTTGATCCGCTCGCAACCGCCCAGCACGTACGACAGCCGGTTGAGCTGCTGGTCGAGGTTGGCCTGGATCACCTCGCCGGCGCCGGCATCGCGGGCCTGGGCCATGAAGCGCTGGCCGAGCAGGCCGAGCAGGCGGCTGGCAGGCGCATCGCTGCTGGCCAGGGTGGTGCGCGTCGGCGTGTCGAGCAGGCGCTGGCGGTCGGCGCAGGCCGGGGTGCCGCGCAACTGGTCACGCAACACATAGGCGAAAGCAATCAAGGGGTCGAGCAGGGCGCGGCGCTGGTTGGCGTCGAGGCTCGGCAGCAGGCTCAGGCTCTGGCGGGTCAGGTTGCGGCTGACGATCAGCAGCTCGCCCCACAGCGTGCGCGCTTCCCAGAAGCGCTGGTAGGCCACGGTGTTGCGAAAGCCGAGGAAGATTGCCAGGGTCAGGCCCCAGAGGGTAAAGGGCGTGGCGGTGAGGATGACCTTGTACTCGAACAGGGTGCCATGGGTGGCGACCACTGCCGAGCTGATCAGCACGGTGTACAGCACCTTGCGCCAGATCGCCGGGATGATCGAGCCCTTGAGCGAAAACAGCAGGACGCGGATGGAGGGTTTTTGTGGCTGGATGATCATCAAGGCAGGCCCTGTACAGTAACGCGAGTATTGACGCGCGTTACTGTAGGGCAAAGCCGGACCGGGATACAGTCTGATGGGGTCAAGCGCTGGTGAAGGTGAAGAAGTCCAGGTAGGCAAAGTCCTGGCTTTTGACTTCGAGGCTGGCAACTGGGTTGTCTGTCGGGGCAGTGAACTCTATCCACAAGTGGCGGCCAGCGGGTGGCTGGACGTCACGTCGTTCAAGCAATTCGCCTTTGGCGTTGAAGAACGCGACGTGGCCAGGGTGGTCATGCCAGGTCCAGGCAAACTTCAAGGATGCATAGATACCGACCAAGTCAAATCGTAGTACTTGTGGTTGCTGAATACCCTGGTTACGGCATATTGCCAAGCCTTCCTTTTCCTGCAGGCCGGGCACTTCGCCGGTATGTTTTTGAATGGCGGCTTCTCCTGTGGAACCGGGCAAAAGCGTCACACGCAAGGTGCTCAGGTCGATATGTTGGCCGGCCGTTATGATTGTTTGCGGGTGGCCATTGAAATCCTCGTGAACGATGGCGGGCTGAATACGGATATCATCGAAGCTGAAATCAGCACCGTTATCACTGCCGTTGCCGGTATCGTCACGCCCGATCAGTTCGATAGCGTGGGAATGTTCACGGGCACGGAACTGCCAGCGCAGGGTCTGCCATTCCGGCGCGGTGACGGCAAACTCGCCCTCGAGTCGGGTGCCATCGAGCTCGAATGACAGGTGAGGGGTCTTGGAGCTGTTGCCGTTGCGTTTTACCCGCATCGACAGGCGATAGTCGGTGCCGGGTGTCAGGCCTGCTAGTTCCTTACGCATCACCCTGCCCAGCAGGTTGCCCGCAAAGCCTTCGAAGTACGCCCAGTGGTTGCTGCCATCGGAGGTCAGCGCCAGCGCCTGGCCATTGGGGCCTTTCTGCCAAGCATTCCATGGGTCATTGCCGGGTTCAAAATCGGTGTGATCGATGAACACAGTGTTGAGTGTTGTCGCGGCCTCGTCGGGTAGTTGAGAGAAGGTGAAAAAATCGAGGAAGGCGTAGTCGCGCGAGGTAATCACCAGCGAGGCGATCGGGCGATTGGTTGGCGCTTGATACTCCACCCAATGATGTTTCGGCTCCCCGTCAAAGCTCAATTTTTCGAGCAGTTGGCCTTGCTCATCGTGGAACTCGACTTCGCCCGGGCGTTGCCTCCAGGTCCAGGCGAACTTGATTTTATCGCACGGTACAATGGGGTCGATGCACAGCCGTTGCGCTGAAGGTGGGTTGCTCTGGCCGCGTTGCAGGACAATCGCTTCGCCCTCCAGTAGACCGGCCTCTGGAAAGGCGTAGCGCTCGACACCGGCCTTGATGCCAGCAGGGCCTTCGAGCAGGGTAATGGTCATGGTCGGCAGTTGAATGCTTTGCCCGGGGTCGATCAGTTGACTGGTCTGATCGTCGAAGTTTTCCGTGATGGTGGTGGGGTGAATACGGATATCGTCAAAGCTGAAGTCAGCACCGTTATCACTGCCGTTGCCGGTATCGTCACGCCCGATCAGTTCGATAGCGTGGGAGTGTTCACGGGCACGGAACTGCCAGCGCAGGGTCTGCCATTCAGGCGCGGTGACGGCAAACTCGCCCTCGAGTCGGGTGCCATCAAGCTCGAATGACAGGTGAGGGGTCTTGGAGCTGTTGCCGTTGCGTTTTACCCGCATCGACAGGCGATAGTCGGTGCCGGGTGTCAGGCCTGCCAGTTCCTTGCGCATCACCCTGCCCAGCAGGTTGCCCACAAAGCCTTCGAAGTACGCCCAGTGGTTGCTGCCATCGGAGGTCAGCGCCAGCGCCTGGCCATTAGGGCCTTTCTGCCAACCATTCCATGGAGCATTGCCGGGTTCGAAATTGGTGTGATCAATGAACAGTCCCATACGCCCTGCCTCCGGGGTGGTGCCTGTCGGTCGACAGGCCTCGGTGCATTCGAGCACCGCCAGGGCGTACTGGCTACTGGCAAAAATACTAGGTAGCGCGGCTATTCATGGCAGCAGTGGGGAGGTTGGACGGCACCTTCATAACGGTCATGGTGGCGCACCCAGTCCATGGTGCCTTCCTCGTTGCGGCCTTTGGGCATCAGGTCGAGAAAGTTGTAGGTACCGACCAGAATGTCCAGGCCGCGGGCGTAGCTGGAATAGGTGTGGAACAGCGTGCCATCGGCATAGCGGTAGAACACGCTGAGGCCCGGCAGCTCGGTTTCTTCACCCGAATACGGCTCATAGTTGTACTGATCACTGCCCTTGGCGCCGACGCCGAAGTCCTGGTTGAAGCTGCTGGCATGCGACGAGACCCAGGGAAACTTCCAGCCCATGCGTTGTTTGAACGCCTGGAACTGGACGTAGGGCGCGCGCGACACCGCCACCAGCGACACATCGTGGTGGGCCAGGTGCAGGTTGGCGCCGTCGAAATGATCGGCCAGGAACGAACAGCCCGGGCAGCCTTCATCCCAGCCTTCGCCGAACATGAAGTGATAGACCAGCAGCTGGCTGTGGCCGGCAAACAGGTCGCCAAGGCTCAGGCGGCCCTCGGGGCCTTCGAAGCGGTAGTCCTGGTCGACCCGCACCCAGGGCAGGGCGCGGCGGGCCTTGCTCAGTTCGTCGCGCTGGTGGGTCAGGGCCTTTTCATGCAGCAACAATTGGCGGCGGGCGCTGAGCCATTCGCTGCGCGAGACCACCTGGGGGTTTTGATGGTTGTCCATGGGTACGGCTCCGCTGGGGGAATGTACTCATGGTCGATTGTCGGGTGGGGGATTCGACAGAGGTGAGTGCAGGGCTGATGAACGGTGGTGAATTCATCGCGGGTCAAGCCCGCTCCCACAGACTTGTAGGAGCGGGCTTGCCCCGCGATCAGGTTTCACTTTCAGCCGGACATCCGCCCGATCAACGCCCACAAGCGCTCATCGTCGAAATCCTTCACCACCAACTGCGCACCGGCTTCCAGCAAGGCTTCAGGCCGCTGGCTGGTCGACAATCCGACGGTAAAGATCCCCGCGCCGCTGGCCGCCTTCACTCCCGGCAGCGAATCCTCGAACGCCAGCGCATGCGTCGCCCGCGCCTGCAGGCGCTCAAGGCCGGTGAGGTAGGGCAGCGGGTCGGGCTTGGCCCGGGCCAGTTCTTCGGCCACCAGCACATGCTCGAAGCGTTGCTCCAGGCCCATGGCGCCAAGCATGTGCACGGCGTTGGCCCGTGGCGCGTTGGTGACCACGGCAACGCCGATGCGCTGGCGTTCGGCATGTTCAAGCAAACGCAGCAGGCCGGCGGTGGGCTGCAAGGTGGGCGACAGGGCGCGAAAGCGCGCCTCCTTGCGCTCGGCGAACAGCTGGTGCTCGCTCACCGGGCGGTCGGGGAACAGGTAACGGCACAGGTCGGCATTGGCCCGGCCGCTGACGTGGGCATCGAACTCGGCTTCGGTGAACACCCGGCCTTCTTCGCGCAACAGCTGTTGCATGGCCAGCAGGTGGAGTTTGTCGGTATCGGTCAGGGTACCGTCGAGGTCGAACAACAGGGCATCAAGCATGGTCGGCTTCCGCTGCGGTGGCCGGCCATGATAACCGGATCAGCGGGGCTGGTCAGATGCACAGGAAAAGAGTACAAATGTACTCCATGAATAAACTATCGCCCAAACGCCGCGCTATTCTCGATTTCATTCGCCAGCGCATCGCCGATCAGGCCCAGCCGCCAAGCCTGGCCGACATCGCCACGGCCTTCGGTTTTGCCTCGCGCAGTGTCGCGCGCAAGCACATCCAGGCGCTGACCGAGGCGGGTTTCATCGAGGTCACCCCCAACCAGGCCCGTGGCATCCGCCTGGCCGGTGCCTTGCGCCGCCCCGAGGTGCTGGAGATCCCGGTGCTCGGCCAGGTCGCCGCCGGCCGGCCGATCGGCCCGGACGTGGATATCCACGAACAACTGATGCTCGATTCACACCTGTTCAGCCGCTCCCCGGACTACCTGCTCAAGGTGCGCGGCGACTCGATGATCGACGCCGGCATCCTCGATGGCGACCTGGTCGGCATCAAGCAGCAGGCCGAGGCCCGTGACGGGCAGATCATCGTCGCGCGCCTGGACGGCGAGGTGACCATCAAGCGCTTCGAACGCGCCGGCGGGCATTACCGGCTGCTGCCGCGCAACCCGGCGTATGCCCCCATCGAGGTCGGCCCGGAGCACGACTTCGTCATCGAAGGGGTGTTCTGCGGCCTGGTGAGGCGCGGCTGATGGGCGCGGTGGTCAGCCTCGACGGCCTGCTCGACCAGCAACGGCTCTGGAAGGGCCGCCCGCAGGCTTTGCCCCAGGGCCTGCAGCCCACTGGCCATGCCGTTCTGGACACGGCGCTGCCCGGTGGCGGCTGGCCGCCCGGGGCGCTGACCGAGCTGCTGCTGGCGGCCGAAGGCTGTGGCGAGCTGCAATTGTTGTGGCCGAGCCTGGCGCGCCTGACCCAGGCCGGCGAGCGGGTGGTGTTGATTGCGCCGCCGTTCATTCCCTACCCACCGGCCTGGCAGGCGGCCGGGGTCGACCTGCAGTGGCTGGCGGTGGTTCAGGCCACTGCCGGCGAGGTGCTCTGGGCCGCCGAGCAGTGTTTGCGCTCGGGCAGTTGCGGCGCCGTGCTGTGCTGGCCGCACAAGGCCGATGATCGCGCCTTGCGCCGCTTGCAGGTTGCCGCCGAAAGCGGCCAGACCCTGGCCTTTGCCTGTCGCCCGCAACAGGCTGCGCTCAACCCGTCACCGGCGGCGCTGCGCATTGCCGTCGATGCCCGGCCGGCCCAGTGGCGGGTGCTCAAGTGCCGCGGCGGCCTGGCTCCGGCCACGCCTATTGCCTGCCCCGGGCGAGGCTGATGGATCATGCTCTGGGCCTGTATCCTGCTGCCGCAACTGGCACTCGACGCGGTGCTGCGCGCCCGCGACGACGCCGACACGCCATTGGTGCTGCTCAGCGGCCCGGCCCAGCGCCGGGTCTTGCAGGCGGTCAACCCGCCAGCCGCTGCCCTGGGCCTGCGCGCCGGGCAGGCGCTGACCACCGCCCAGGCCCTGGCCGGCAGTTTTACCTGCGTCGAGCACGACCCGGCAGCCGTCGAGCAATTGCAGCAGTTTCTGGCCGCCTGGGCCTATCGCTTCAGCTCCCAGGTCAGCCTGCATTACCCACGGGTGCTGTTGCTTGAAGTCGAGTCCAGCCTCGGCCTGTTCGGGCCCTGGCCGGCCTTTGAAGCGCGGCTGCGTGCAGAGCTCAAGGCGCTGGGTTTTCGTCACCGTATCGTCCTGGCCAGCAACCCGGTGGCGGCGCGCATGCTCGCCAATGCCCACGACGGCCTGGCCCTTGAGTGCCCGCAGCAAACCCGCGCGGCGCTGGAGCAGATGCCCATCGACCGCGTCGGCCTGCCCGCCGAGGCCGCCAACGCCTTGGCGCGCATGGGCCTGCGCCAGCTCGGCCAGGTCCTGGCCTTGCCCCGTGACGCCCTGGCCCGGCGCTTTGCCGCAGCGGTGCAACTGCACCTGGACCGCCTGCTCGGGCGCCGGCCTATGGCCCTGGAATTCTATTTGCCGCCGGACCGCTTCGATGCACGCCTGGAGCTGAACTTCGATGTCGAATCCCATCAAGCCCTGCTGTTCCCCCTGCGCCGGCTGATCAACGACCTTGCCGCCTTCCTCGCCGGGCGCGACAGCGGCGTGCAGCGCTTTGCCCTGCAGCTGGAGCACGGCGAAGGGCCCGACACCTGCGTGCCGGTCGGCCTGCTGGCGGCCGAGCGTGATCCGTCGCTGCTGTTCGAGCTGGCCCGTGGCCGCCTTGAGCAACTGCAGATTGCCGCGCCGGTGCGCAACCTGCGCCTGCTGGCCGAAGACCTGCCGGCCTTCGTGCCGCAGCGCGCCGAACTGTTCGACCCGCGCCCGCAACAGAACCAGCCCTGGGAGCAACTGCGCGAACGCCTGCGCGCGCGGCTGGGCGACGAAGCGGTACGGGGGCTTGCGGCCCAGGCCGATCACCGCCCCGAGTGCGCCTGGCAGGCGGGCGACGGGCCGCGCCAGGCGCTGGCGCTACCAGGTGCGCCACGCCCGGGCTGGCTGCTGGCCGAGCCCCAGGCCTTGCCCGGCGTCGGCGTGCAGTTGCTGACCGGCGCCGAGCGCATCGAGTCCGGCTGGTGGGACGGCGGCGATGTGCGCCGCGATTACTACCGGGTGCGTACCGCCAGCGGTCTGTACGGCTGGGCCTACCGCACCCTCGGTGAAGACGGCCGCTTGTGGCTACAGGGCTGGTTCGCATGAACACCCCGGGCTACGCCGAGCTGCACTGCCTGTCCAACTTCAGCTTCCAGCGCGGCGCTTCCAGTGCCCAGGAGCTGTTCCAGCGTGCCCGCCAGCAGGGCTACCAGGCCCTGGCGATCACCGACGAGTGCACCCTGGCCGGTATCGTCCGTGCCTGGCAGGCAGCCAGGGCGGCGGGCCTGGCGCTGATCGTCGGCAGCGAAGTACGCCTGCACGACGGCCCCAAGCTGGTGTTGCTGGCCGAGAACCTCGGCGGTTACCAGCACCTGTGCAAACTCATCACCCTGGGCCGGCGACGGGCGAAGAAGGGCGAGTACCAACTGCTGCGCGAAGACTTCGCCACGCCCCTGGACGGCCTGCTGGCGCTGTGGGTGCCGGACGGCAGCGAGGCTGACCAGGCCAGCGGCCACTGGTTGCGCGAGGTGTTCGCCGAGCGGCTGTGGCTGGCGGTCGAGCTGCACCGTGGCGCCGATGACCCGCGGCGCCTGCAACAGCTGCTGGCCCTGGCCGAGCGCCTCAATATTCCGGCCGTGGCCAGCGGTGATGTGCACATGCATGCCCGTGGTCGTCGTGCCCTGCAGGACAGCATGACCGCCATCCGCCATCACTGCAGCGTGGCCGAGGCCGGCCAGCGCCTGTTCGCCAATGGCGAACGGCACCTGCGCCCGCTGGCGCAACTGGCCGAGCTGTATCCGCCGGCATTGCTCGAAGAAAGCCTGCGCATTGCCGCGCGTTGCCAGTTCGACCTGGGCCAGTTGCGCTATCAATACCCTCGCGAACTGGTGCCCGAAGGCCAGACGGCCAGCGCCTGGCTGCGCCATCTGTGCGAGCGCGGCCACCGTGAACGCTGGCCCGGGGGCATTGGCGACAAGGCGCGCCAGTCCCTGGAACACGAGCTGCAACTGATTGCCGAGCTCAACTACGAAAGCTACTTTCTTACCGTCCACGACATCGTCAACTTCGCCCGGGGCCAGGGCATTCTCTGCCAGGGGCGCGGCTCGGCGGCCAACTCGGTGGTGTGTTTCGTGCTCGGCATCACCGAGCTCGACCCGATGAAAAGCCACCTGTTGTTCGAGCGCTTTTTGTCCCGCGAGCGCGACGAGCCGCCGGACATCGACGTCGACTTCGAACACGACCGCCGCGAAGAAGTCCTGCAGTACGTGTTCCGCCGCTACGGTCGTCATCGCGCGGCGCTCACCGCCGTGGCCAGTACCTACCACGCTGCCGGTGCAGTGCGCGATATCGCCCGGGTGCTGGGCTTGCCGGTGCAGCAGATCAACGCCCTGGCCGATTGCTGCGGGCGCTGGAGCGACCGCCTGCCGCCGCCCGAGCAACTGCGCGAAGCCGGTTTCGACCCCGACAGCCCGTTGCTGCGCCGGGTGCTGGCGTTGACCGGCGAGCTGATCGGCTTTCCCCGCCACCTGTCCCAGCACCCGGGCGGTTTCGTGATTTCCGAGCAGCCGCTGGACAGCCTGGTGCCGGTGGAAAACGCCGCCATGGACGAGCGCACGGTGATCCAGTGGGACAAGGACGACCTCGACCTGGTCGGCCTGCTCAAGGTCGATATTCTTGCCCTGGGCATGCTCAGCGCCTTGCGCCGCTGTTTCGACCTGCTGTATCGCCACCGTGGCCGCCGGTTGACCCTGGCGAGCATCCCGGCCGACTGCGCGGCGACCTACGCGATGATCGGCCGCGCCGACACCGTCGGTGTGTTCCAGATCGAGTCGCGGGCACAAATGGCCATGCTGCCGCGGCTCAAGCCGAAGAACTTCTACGACCTGGTGATCGAGGTGGCTATCGTTCGCCCCGGGCCGATCCAGGGCGACATGGTTCACCCGTTCCTGCGCCGGCGCCAGGGGCTTGAGCCGGTGAGCTATCCGTCGGATGCGCTGAAGCAGGTGTTCGAGCGCACCCTCGGCGTGCCGTTGTTCCAGGAGCAGGTGATGGAACTGGCGATGGTCGCCGGCGGTTATTCGGCCGGCGAGGCCGACCAGCTGCGCCGGGCCATGGCCGCCTGGAAGCGCCACGGCGGCCTGGAACCGCACCGCCAACGGCTGACCCAGGGCATGCTCGACAACGGCTACAGCGCAGAATTTGCCGAGCGCATCTTCGAGCAGATCAAGGGCTTTGGCAGCTATGGCTTCCCTGAGTCCCACGCCGCCAGCTTCGCCTTGCTGACCTATGCCAGTTGCTGGCTCAAGTGCCACGAGCCGGCAATCTTTGCCTGTGCGCTGATCAACAGCTGGCCCATGGGCTTCTACAGCCCCGACCAGATCCTGCAGGACGCCCGCCGTCATCACCTCGAGATCCGCCCGGTGGATGTCTGCCACAGCGACTGGGACTGCAGCCTGGAGCCGGGGGCAGGGGACGCCCTGGCCATTCGCCTGGGCCTGCGCCAGGTGCGCGGCTTTCGCCAGCAGGACGCCTTGCGCATCGAACAGGCGCGGGCCGAGTGCGGCTGGCGCGATGTCAGTGACCTGTGCCTGCGGGCGCAGCTCGATGCCCGTGCGCGTGAGCTGCTGGCCGATGCCGGGGCCTTGCGCGGGTTGGCCAGCGACCGTTACCGGGCGCGCTGGAGCGTGGCCGCGGTGCAGGCGCAACTGCCGTTGTTCGCTGGTATCGAGGCGCCAGTGGAAGCACCGGTGGATTTACCGCAACCGTCGCTGAGCGAGGACATGTTTGCCGACTACGCCAGTGTCGGCACCACCCTCGGCCCGCACCCGCTGACCTTGCTGCGCCGCCGCCTGAATGCCCTGGGGTGCCGCAGTTCGCAAGCGCTGGAGCAGGCCGAACACAACGATCGGGTCAGCGTGGCGGGGCTGGTGACCGGGCGCCAACGACCGGGGACCGCCAGCGGGGTGACCTTCGTCACCCTTGAAGACGAGTTCGGCAACGTCAACGTGGTGGTCTGGCGCGACCTGGCCGAGCGCCAGCGGCGGGTGCTGGTGGGCGCGCAACTGCTGCGGGTGAGCGGAAAGCTGGAGTGCGAGAGCGGGGTGCGTCACCTGATTGCCCAGCGCCTGGAGGATCTGAGCCCGCTGTTGCAGGGGCTGGATGTGCGGAGCCGGGATTTTCACTGAACAGCATCGCGGCCCTCATACCATCGATAGATGCTGCTTGCGTGTCGGCGGCGCAAAGGCCCGGTCAATCGCGCGAAAATCTTCACTGCTGAGCACCAGGTTGGCCGCCGCCGCGTTCAGGCGCACATGCTCAAGGTCCACCGCCTTGGGAATGGCAATCACGCCGTCCTGGCGAATCACCCAGGCCAGGCTCACCTGCGCCGGCGTCGCACCATGGCGCTCGGCAATCTCGGCCAGGGCCGGGTGCTTGAGCAAGCGCCCGGCCTGGGCCAGCGGGCAGTAGGCCATGGTCGGCAGGTTACGCTTGTGGCTCCAGGGCAGCAGGTCGTATTCGATGCCGCGCTGGGACGGGTTGTAAAGCACCTGGTTGGCCGCGCAATCACCGCTCAGCCGATACAGCTCGCGCAGGTCGTCGACATCGAAGTTGGACACGCCCCAACGGCCGATCTTGCCCTCAACGCGCAAGCGCTCGAAGGCTTCGACGGTTTCCGCCAGCGGGTACTGGCCACGCCAGTGCAGCAGGTACAGGTCGATGTGTTCGGTGCCCAGGCGCTTGAGGCTATGTTCGCAGGCCGCGGGAATGCCTTTGAGGCTGGCGTTGTGCGGGTACACCTTGCTGACCAGGAACACCTGCTCGCGACGCCCGGCAATGGCCTTGCCAACGACCTTTTCCGCGCCGCCTTCGGCGTACATTTCGGCCGTATCGATGAGGTTCAGGCCCAGCTCGATACCGTGCTGCAAGGCGGCGACTTCGGCGTGCTGGCGGGCCGGGTCTTCGCCCATGTACCAGGTGCCCTGGCCGATGGCCGGGATGTTGTGTTCGGCAAGTTTCACGGTACGCATGTCACCTCCTGTGGGCGGATATGTTCAAGCAATACATCGAGCAGCGCCTGCGCCGCTGCCGAGAGTTTATGGTCGGCCAGCAGGGTCACGCCAATACGCCGTTCTATACTCGGTTCTACCAGCGGCACGCAACGCGCACCCAGCTCCTGCATCTGGCCGATGCACAGCGCCGGCACGGCACTGACGCCCAGGCCGTTGGCAACCATGCGGCCGATGGTCGACAGCTGATGGCTTTCAAAGGCTACCGCCAGCTTGCCGTGTTCGGCGGCCAGGTGCTGCTCCAGCAGCAGGCGCACCGCCGAAGGGCGTTGCAGGGCAATGAAGTCTTCGCCCAGCAGTTCACGCCAGCTTACCTTTGGCTGTTGCGCCAGCGGCGAGTCGGCCGGCACCACGGCGACGAAGCGGTCCAGGTACAGCGGCGTGAAACGCAGCGGCTCGCTGGCTTCGGGTTCGAAGCCGATGCCCAGTTCGACGCGGCGGTGGCGCACCAGTTCCAGCACTTGTTCGTTGATGACGTCGTGCACCGTGACGTTGACCCTCGGGTAGCGCTGGCGGAATACCTTCAGCGCCGCCGGCAGCAGGTTGCCGGCAAAGGCCGGCATGGCGGCGATCGACACCCGCCCAAGCTGCAGGGTAAAGCGCTGGCGCAGCAATTCTTCAGTGTTGTCCCAGTCGGCCAGCAGTTGCCGGGCCAGCGGTAGCAGCACCTCGCCCTCCGGCGTCAGGCTGACGCTGCGGGTGGTGCGGCTGAGCAGGGCGCCGCCGAGGTTGTCCTCCAGGGCCTTGATGGTCAGGCTCAGGGCAGGCTGCGACAGGTGCAGGTGTTCGCCAGCCTGGGCAAAGCTCTGGTATTTGGCGACGGTGACGAAGGCGCGCAGCTGTTTGACGTTCATCGGGCTAGGCTATTCTTTTGAAAAGTTAATCAATCGATCATAAAAACAAAATTAACAAATAAGTGCTCAGGGGTGAAGATGGTTCAAACGCTCGCCGACACCCCTGTCGGATCAACAACTACAAAAGGCGGATCAGCATGGCCGGACTGGACAAGCGCGTAGCAACCTATGAACAGGCCCTTGAAGGCCTGACCGACAACATGACGGTACTGGCCGGTGGTTTCGGCCTGTGCGGCATCCCGGAAAACCTCATTGCCGAAATCAAGCGCCGTGGCGTCAAGGGCCTGACCGTGGTTTCCAACAACTGCGGCGTCGACGGCTTTGGCCTGGGCGTGCTGCTTGAAGAGCACCAGATCCGCAAGATGGTTGCCTCCTACGTGGGCGAAAACGCCGAGTTCGAGCGCCAGCTGCTCAGCGGCGAACTTGAAGTGGAACTCACCCCGCAAGGCACCCTGGCCGAGAAAATGCGCGCTGGCGGCGCCGGCATCCCGGCCTTCTTCACCGCCACCGGCTACGGCACCCCGGTCGCCGAAGGCAAAGAGGTGCGCGAATTCAACGGCCGCAAGTACATCCTTGAAGAGTCCATCACCGGCGACTTCGCCATCGTCAAGGGCTGGAAGGCCGACCACTACGGCAACGTTGTGTACCGCAACACCGCGCAGAACTTCAACCCGCTGGCCGCCACCGCCGGCAAGATCACCGTGGTCGAGGTCGAAGAGATCGTCGAGCCGGGCGTGCTGCTGCCGAGCGAAATCCATACCCCGGGCATCTATGTCGACCGGGTCATCGTCGGCACCTTCGAGAAGCGTATCGAAAAACGCACCGTCAAAGCCTGACCCGACCCCAGAACAATAAAGAGATCCTGACCATGGCACTTACCCGCGAACAAATGGCCCAACGTGTAGCCCGTGAACTCAAGGATGGCTACTACGTCAACCTCGGCATTGGCATCCCGACCCTGGTGGCCAACTACGTCCCGGCCGATATGGACGTAATGCTGCAATCGGAAAACGGCCTGCTGGGCATGGGTGAATTCCCCACCGAAGCGCAGCTGGACGCCGACATGATCAACGCCGGCAAGCAGACCGTCACCGCCCGCACCGGCGCCTCGATCTTCAACTCGGCCGAATCCTTCGCCATGATCCGCGGCGGTCACGTCGACCTCACCGTGCTCGGCGCCTTTGAAGTGGACGTGCAAGGCAACATCGCCTCGTGGATGATCCCCGGCAAGCTGGTCAAAGGCATGGGCGGGGCGATGGACCTGGTGGCCGGTGCCGACAACATCATCGTCACCATGACCCACGCCTCGAAGGACGGCGAGTCCAAGCTGCTGCCGCGTTGCAGCCTGCCGCTGACCGGCGCCGGCTGCATCCGCAAGGTGCTCACCGACCTGGCATACCTTGAGATCGAGAACGGCGCCTTCATCCTGCGCGAGACTGCGCCGGGGGTGACGGTTGAAGAGATCATCGAGAAGACCGCGGGCAAGCTGATCGTGGCGGATGATGTTAAAGAAATGACCTTCTGATCTGAGTTTTTCGTAGTTCTTGCTGGCCTCATCGCTGGCAAGCCAGCTCCCACAGAGTGGACCTTGTGGGAGCGGGCTTGACCCGCGATGGGGCCTTGTGCCGTTCCAATAAAACCAATAAAAGGAAAATCCCGTGGCCGCTGATATCCAAGACAGCCGCTCCGCCCGTTTTGCCCTGCGTTGCTCGAACTGGGCCGAACGCTGGTTCCCCGACTCCTGGGTGTTCGCCGCCCTGGCCGTGGTGCTGGTGTCGGTCGCTGCCCTCGCCATGGGCGGCAAACCCACCGATACCGCCAAGGCCTTCGGTGACGGTTTCTGGAGCCTGATCCCGTTCACCATGCAGATGGCTTTCGTGGTCATCGGCGGTTACGTGGTGGCCAGCTCGCCACCTGCGGTCAAGCTGATCGACCGCCTGGCGCGCCTCCCCAACAACGGTCGTTCGGCGGTGTGCTGGGTGGCGTTGATCTCGATGGTCGCCTCGTTGCTCAACTGGGGCCTGTCGCTGGTGTTCGGCGGTTTGCTGGTGCGCGCCCTGGCCCGGCGCAGCGACCTTAAAATGGACTACCGCGCCGCCGGTGCCGCCGCCTACCTGGGCCTGGGTGCGGTGTGGGCCCTGGGCCTGTCGTCTTCGGCCGCGCAACTGCAGGCCAACCCGGCCAGCCTGCCGCCGTCGATCCTGGCGATCACCGGGGTGATCCCGTTCACCGAGACCATCTTCCTCTGGCAGTCGGGGGTGATGCTCGCCGCGCTGGTGGTGGTTTCGCTGGTCGTGGCCTATGCCACTGCGCCGGGCCCCAACAGCGCCCGCAGCGCCGAAGCCTGCGGCGTCGACCCAAGCTTCTCGGCACCGCCAACACCGCAGCGCACCCGCCCGGGCGAGTGGCTGGAGTACAGCCCGATCCTGATCCTGCTGCTGGTGGCCCTGGCCGCTGGCTGGCTGTACAACGAGTTTTCGACCAAACCTGCGATCACCGCGATTTCCGGGCTGAACACCTACAACCTGCTGTTCATCATGGCCGGTGCCTTGCTGCACTGGCGCCCGCGCAGCTTCCTCGATGCCGTGGCCCGTGCGGTACCGACCACCACCGGGGTGCTGATCCAGTTCCCGCTGTACGGCTCGATCGCGGCGATCCTGACCCAGGTCCAGGGCGCCGATGCGCAGAGCCTGGCGCACCACATCTCGACCTTCTTCGTACAGATCGCCACCCACGACACCTATGCCTTGCTGATGGGCGTGTACTCGGCGGTGCTGGGCTTCTTCATCCCTTCGGGCGGCGGCAAGTGGATCATCGAAGCGCCGTACGTGATGCTGGTGGCCAACGACCTGCAGTACCACCTGGGCTGGGCGGTGCAGATCTACAACGCCGCCGAGGCGCTGCCGAACCTGATCAACCCGTTCTACATGCTGCCGCTGCTGGGCGTGCTGGGCCTGAAGGCGCGCGACCTGATCGGCTTCTCGTTCGTGCAGTTGCTGGTGCACGTGCCGCTGGTGCTGTTCCTGCTGTGGATCCTCGGCACCACCTTGCAGTACACGCCGCCGGTGATGCCGACGCCTGCGGGTTGATCAGCCAGGAATCATCGCAAAGCCGACGCCGAAGCGGTTCCAGGCGTTGATGGTGGCGATGGCCAGGGTCAGGTTGACCACTTCGGCTTCGCTGAAGTGCTCGAGCAGCGCGCGGTACTGGTGCTCCGGGGCGCGCTGGTCGGGCAGGCGGGTCAGGCTTTCGACCCAGGCCAGCGCCGCCCGCTCGCGCGGGCTGAAGAATTCGGTTTCGTCCCAGACGCTCAGGGTCTGCAGGCGCGCTTCGCTTTCGCCGCTTTTGCGTGCATCGTTGGCGTGCAGGTTGACGCAGTAGGCGCAGCCATTGATTTGCGAAGCACGCAGGCGCACCAGTTCCAGCAGCGAATTCTCAAGCCCCGATTTACCCAGGGCCATTTCCAGGCCGACCATGGCTTTGTAGGCTTCAGGCGAGTGTTTGGCCCATTCGATACGATTGCTCATTGCTGCTCTCCGCTAAGGTCCGCCACAGGCGGCGATGGCGCTACCTTAGCGCCAGGTACGGCGTACTCGAATAGCCAATTTTGCCCTTTGTCAGGAGGCCAATCAGTCAAGGGCCTGGAGCACGTCGCGCAGGCGGTCCAGGGCCGGGTCGATGTCCAGCCGTTCGATGGCGCCAAAGCCCAGCAGCAGGCCCTGGCGCACCGGCACGCGGGCATGGAAGGGCGCCAGTGAATACAGGCCGACCTCGACCTTGCGCGCCATGCTGATCAGAAACTCCACGTCCAGCTCGCCCCGGGCCAGGGCGCTCAGGTGATAACCGGCAGTGGCCGGCACCACTTCGAACCAGGGCGCAAGATCACCCTGCAGGCGGGCCAGGATGCATTCGCGGCGCGCGGCATAGACTTCATGCACGCGGCGGATGTGCTTTTGCAGCGAGCCTTCGCTGATGAACTGCGCCAGCGCCCACTGGTTGAGGGTCGGGGTGTGCCAGTCGGTCAGTTGCTTGGCGATGCAGATCGCCTCGCGCAGCGCTTCGGGGACGATGCAGTAACCCAGGCGCAGCTCCGGCAACAGTGTTTTGGAGAAGGTCCCGACATAGGCCACCAGGCCGTGGCGGTCGAGGCTTTGCAACGAGTCGGTGGGCCGCCCTTCATAGCGGAACTCGCTGTCGTAGTCGTCCTCGATGATGATCGCGCCCAGCGCTGCGGCACGTTCGAGCAAGGCCTGGCGGCGCGCCGGGCTCATCGGCATGCCCAGCGGGAACTGGTGCGACGGGGTGACGTAGATCAGCCGCGTACCCTCGGCGATCTGCTCGACGCACATGCCCTCGGCGTCGACCGGCACGCATTGCAGCTCGGCGCCCTGGGCCAGGAACAACTGGCGCGCCGGGGTGTAGCCGGGGTCTTCCATGGCCACCTGGCAACCGGGTTCGACCAGCACCCGGGTGATCAGGTCCAGGGCTTGCTGGGCGCCGTTGCAGACCACCACGTCCTGGCTGCTGCAACGCACGCCGCGGGCGAAGGCGATATGCCGGGCGATCGCCTCGCGCAACTCCGGCAGGCCCTGGTGGGCGCTGTAGCGGGCGCTGCTGTGGCGGATCTGGCGCAGGGCGTATTGGCTGCAGCGGCGCCAGTCATCGAAGGGGAATTGCACCTTGCTCGAGGCGCCGCCGATAAAGTCGTAGCGCAACATCGGCAGTTTGAGGTCAGCCAGCGGGTTGGCCCGGGCCTGCCATTTGGCCAGGGTGGCGGCGCTGGCCAGGGGGATGCTGGTACTGGGTGGTGGGTTGCGGGTGGCGGCAGGGGTGATAAAGCTGCCTTTGCCGACCTGGCCGCTGAGCAGGTTGTCGTAGGTCAGGCGCGAATAGGCTTCGGCCACGGTCTTGCGTGACACCCCCAACTGCTCGGCCAGCAAGCGGCTGGGGGGCAGTTGCGTGCCGGCCGCCAGGCGGCCGCTGTCGATGCCGTCGCGCAACTGCTGGTAAAGCTGCTCGGCCAGGCCCTTGCGGCCCTGCAGGCTGATGTGGAGTTCCATGGTGAGGGGCGTATCCGCAGGCGTTTGTCTGGCGTTCAGGTTACCTGATTCGCTGCCGTTGATCCCCTGGTGCAACGCCTATGCCCGCAGCGCGCCACACTCAACAGGTCGAGGTTCGCCGGCACTGCGGCGAACCGCTTGCGTGCACAGGAGAATCACCATGAGCCTGCGTTATCTGCCGGGTTTGAGCCTGTTGCTGGCGGCGACGGCCCAGGCCGCCACACCGGTGCCGGTCTATCACTATGGTATGCCCGTGGATGTCGCCCGGGTGCTGCAACTGAGCGAACCGGCCAGCGACACCTGCGAGGTGGTGCTGGCCAGCATGGTCTATGTCGACTCCGCGGGCCGGCAACACAGCCTGCAGTACCTGAAACTGGCCCGGGTCTGCACCGACCGCGGTTAGTCCCAGGCTGGCGCCAGGCTCTCGGGGCTGGTCAGGCGCAGGCCGCTGTCGAGGGCGGCGATCCTGCCCATGTCGTCAGCGCTGAGCTTGAGTTCGCGGGCCTTGAGGTTGCCGGCCAGGTTCTCGCGCCGGGTCGAGGACGGGATCACCGCATAACCCAGCTGCAGGGCCCAGGCCAGGGTCACCTGCGCCGGGGTGGCGCCGTGCTGCGCGGCGATCTGCTCGATCACCGGGTCGTGCAGGACCTTGCCGTAGCCCAGGGTCATGTACGAGGTCACGGCAATCCCCTGGCGGTGCATGAAGTCCACCAGCCTGCGGTTCTGCAGGTACGGGTGCAGCTCGATCTGGTTGGTGGCGATGGCGTTCTTGCCGACCACCTCAATGGCTTGGCGCAGCAGGTCGATGGTGAAGTTGGACACGCCGATCTGCCGGGTCAGGCCCTGCTTTTGCGCTTCGGCCAGGGCGCCCATGAACTCGCTGACCGGCACTGCGCCCTGGGGCGATGGCCAGTGGATCAGGGTCAGGTCGAGGTAGTCGCTGCGCAGCTTGTGCAGGCTGTCCTTGAGGCTGGGGATCAGCTTGTCGGCGGCCAGGTTCTCGGTCCAGATCTTGCTGGTGATGAACAGCTCGTCACGGTCGATGCCGCTGGCGGCCACGGCCTGGCCGACCTCGGCTTCGTTGCCGTAGATCTGCGCGGTGTCGATGGCGCGGTAACCGAGTTCGAGGGCGGTGGCCACCGAATCGATCACGACCTGATCCTTGAGGCGGAAGGTGCCAAGGCCAAGGGCGGGAATAGTCATGAGCGGGTTCCTCCGGTGCGGGCGTTGATAAACAAGACGTGCAGTATTGCGACTGTGCCCGCGCAGAAAAATGCCCGTTGCCGCACAAGCTTTTTGCTTGCAGCGCACGAATGCTCCGGCAGTGGTAGCCTTGCAGGGTCAGTCGCAACGGATTTGGCCATGGCCCAGCACAAGCTCAGCATTCGTCAACGCAACGTTGACAACATCCTTCTGGCAGCGGAAAAGGTCTTTGCCGAAAAAGGCTTCGCCGGCACCGCCATGGCCGACATCGCCGAGGCCGCGCAGCTTCCACGCAGCAACGTGCACTATTACTTCAGCACCAAGGCCGAGCTGTACCAGGCGGTGCTGTTCGGCCTGCTCGATGTGTGGAAGCAGGATGCCCTGTGTTTTGAACTGTATGACGATCCGCGCATCGTGCTGAGCAGCTACATCCGCGCCAAGATGAACCATTCGCGTACCCGGCCCCATGGCTCCAAAGTCTGGGCCAACGAGATCATCCATGGTGCGCCGAACCTCGGCGCGGCGCTGGACGACCCGCTGTACGACTGGGCGAAAATGAAAGAAGCGAAGATCCGCCAGTGGATCGAAGACGGGCGGATCCTGGCGGTGGAGCCCTCGGGCCTGCTGTACATGATCTGGGCCTCGACCCAGCACTACGCCGACTTCAGCCACCAGGTCGGGCTGCTCAACGATCACCAACCGCTGTCGGAGCTGCAGTTCGAACGGGCGGTACAGACGGTGACCAGTGTGATCCTCAGGGGGATCGGGCTTGAGCCCTGATCAAAAGCATCGCTGGCAAGCCAGCTCCCACAGGTACTGTGGATGCTGATCTTGTGGGAGCTGGCTTGCCAGCGATAGGGCCCTGATCGTCAAAAGCTGAACTCGATCTCCTCGTACAAGCTTCCCGGCTCCAAGCCATCGGTGCTGTGCAACTCGCTCTCCTTGCCCAGCGCCTCCAGCAACGGCCGCCGTGGCACTTCGGTGCCGGCCTCGGGGTTGCCGTGCTTGCCGGGCATGGTCGACAGAACGCTGGTCAAGCGTTGTGGCATGCCAGCCTTGCCGCGTTTGTTGAAGCCGCCCCAGAGGCTTTTTGGCGTGGCATTGAGGCTGCCGTGGTGGCCGACCTTGTACAGGTCGACGTCTGCCAGCAACGCGCGAATGTCCGGCTGGCTCAGTGCGTAACTCCAGTTCTCGATCTGCGCATCGCCCGGGAACAGCAGCTTCTTGCCCGCCACTTCAAACAGCAGGATCAGGCTGGTGTTGTTCATTGCCTTATCCAGCGCGGTGACGATCTGCAGCAACTGCTCGCCACGGGCTTCGCGCACCCGCCGGGCGATCCAGCGGGTGCTCATCGGCAGCTTGCTGCCACGGGTCGCCGGGTAGTCGGCAAAGGGCCCGGGGTCGTCGTCCGGCGCAGTGACCTGGGCATCGACCAGTTGCCGCTGCAGGTGCCAGAACTCGGCCGGGTCACGGCTGCGCTGCTTGCGGATCGAGGTGCTCTGCTCGACCGTGGGCGGGCCGAGAACATGGGTACGCACACCGGGCAACAGCTCGGCCAGGGCATCGTCGCTGCCAAAAAAGGCATAGGCGTTGCGTTTGCCCATACTCGCCAGGTTGTTCACCGCGCTGGCGTTGGAGATGTTGTCTTCGCCGATAAACCCCAGGCGCCTGGCCAGCTCTGCGGACAACCCATGCTTGCCCTGGTCGAGCAGCTTGACCACGGCGCAGGCCAGGGCATTCATGCTCTTGAGGGTCTTGGCCATGCTGCGCGCGCCGCGCAGGCCCGGTTGCTCGGGGGCAATGGCGTCTTCGGCCAGATCCAGCTGTTCGGTCCAGGGTTGCAGCACCAGCTCCGGTGCCAGGCTGCGAATAACATCGCCACTGGCGGTGCCGGCGCGATTGCTGGCAAAGCCGCTGATATGGTCGGCGTGCCGGTGGGTGGCGACCACCGCATCGAGCTTGCCCGCACACTTGGCCTTGATGTCTTCGGCGATCGCTAACAGGCGCTGGCCCTGGGCAACGCCCTTGGGCATGCCCATGGAGCCGAAGTCGATCAGCACATGGCGGCGTACGTCACCGGGGTAGTTGAAACGCAGCAAAAAACAGTCGCCAAAACCGACCTGGTAGGCATAGAGGGTCAGGCTGGTCGGGTTCATGCTTGCTCCTCGCGCAATGGGCCGACCTGCCAGGCGCGCTGGCGGTGCAGTTGCGCCAACGGGTTGCGCAGGTCCAGCTCGCTGGTATCGAGACCTGCCAGGTAGCTCAAGCGCCGCAATTGCCACTGGCCGTCGTTGAGCGGGCGCTGGACGTGATACTTGATGCGCCCGTACTGGTCGAAAATCAGCGTGCCGGCGCCGTAGACGGTGAGCGCGTCGGTGGTCTTGATCCAGGCCGGGCGCGGGCTGATGTTGCACACGCTCTTGAGCTCGGCGCCAAAGATGTTGGCCTTCATGATGTATTCGCACACGCTCTCGCGCAGCAGCAGGCCGTCGGTGCCCAGGCGGATGCTCGGGCGCACCGACACCACCTCGGTGTAGGCGCGCTCGTCGATGCCCAGCACCGCACGGTTCTCCCAGAGAAAACGGAACACCTCTTCGTCGTCGCGCAGCATCGAGTCGAAGTGGCTGTTGCGGTATTGCACCTGGCCGTTGTCGGCAAAGCCGTGCCAGCAGCCGTCGCTGTCGGTGCGCGCTGGTGGCGGATTGATGCCGAAGGCTTCGAAGGTGGTGCGGATGATCAACCGGTAGTCGTAGCGCGAATCGTCCGGGGCCACCTGGGCATCGACGGTGAGCAGGGCGGCCAGGTAGTCGCCGAACTCCAGGTCCAGCGGCGGGCAGTAGTCCAGGGCGCGGATGGCGATGGTCAGCAACTGGTCGGCGGCCTTGGCGCCTTCTTCAACCACTTCGCGCAGGTTGTACAGGTTGTCGCCAAAATTGCCCAGCTCGCCCAGGCGCGCCACCCACAGCGCGAGCATGCTCCGAAGCATGGCGGCGGCGAAAACTTCGCCACGGTTGTGGGCTTCGGCGAACTGCTCGTCGCTCAGGTAATCCGCCGACGGCGGCAGCATCACCGAGCGGCGCAGGGCATTGGCGCGCAGGCCTTCGAGTTGCTGGCCGAACTCTTCGCCGATACCGAACAGCAGCGACTCGGCAAGGTTCTGCGGGCTCAGCTGGTCGCCGTTGAGCAGCCGGCGATCGCCCTGTACGGTGAGCTCGATACGCCCGCCATTGGTCAGGGCGTACTCGATGATTTCGCGCAGGGAAAACACCGACAGCAGCGCCACCACGTCGGCAAAGCCTTCGTGGAAGGCTGCCTGATCGGGCCCCGAGGCATTCATGAAGCCGCCGCGCAGGCCGTCGAGAATCGCGTGGGTGGCCTCGTGGGCGACGATGTCGTGGGACAGGCAGGTGAACACGTGCCGGCCGTCGAGGCCCTTGAAATAACCGAACATCAAGGCGCGGTCGGCCCGCGAGTAGAAGGCATTGGCCTCGACGAAAGCATGCGGCACCACATGCAACTGGTGGCCCTCGAAGCCCCAGCCGACCCGGCGCCCCAGGGCCATCTCGAAGCGCGCCAGGGTGCGCATGACCACCGCGTAGACGTGCTGGCAGTGGAACGCCGGATTGCCCAGCAGCGCCTCGCCGGGCTGATCGAAGGGGTCGATCATCGCGCCGCTGGTGGCGTCCTGCTGGTAGGCGTGGGCGTGGTACAGCTGGTTGCGCGAGGCGTCGAAGTCGACCACCTTCAGGCGGTAGCCGGTGGGGCCCAGGCCGAGGGTTTCCAGCGGCACGCTGACCCGGGCGAACAGCAATTGGCCGCGGGCATCACGCACCGCCGGGTCCTGGGCGAGGATGGTGAAGGTCTGGCTATTGGCTTTGACGACCATGGGCAGCACTCCTGTGCACCAGGCTTACATCATTGGAAATACTCTCAGGGTAGCTTCAATGGCTCGTATTCCAAGGGCGTTTCGTTGCCCTTGCGGTCGATCCGGTAGTGCTTGCCATCGCGTTGTACGATGGCCTGGCCGTCGCGAAAAAAACCGGGTCTGTCATAGATATAGGGCAGGACCACCTTGCCATTAAGGTCGATAAAGCCCCATTTACCTTCTTTTGCCGCGCTCAGCAGATTGTCGTTGATCAGCCGTCCGCCCCAGGTATTGTAGGCGAAGCCGTCGTATTCGAAAGGCAGCACCACTTTGCCGGATGTGTTCATCAGGCCGCTTTTTTTGCTGGCGCTGTCGTTCAGCAGCACATAGCCCTTCTCGGTAATGGGCCGCGAGCTGAAGCGCACGGGGATCACCTGCTCGCCCTTGCGGTTGATCATGCCGAACAGGTTGCCTTTGGCGACTACCGCCAGGCCATCCTTGGCGTCGTCGAAACCCTCTACCCAGTCATACTCGAACGGCACCACGGTGCGGCCCCGGGTATCGATGTAGCCACACTCGGAATACGTCAGGCAGACGCCTGCCAGGCCATCGCTGAACGGCCCGGGGCGCTTGTAGAGGGTCGGGATGAGCAACTGCCCCTTGCGGTCCATGTAGCCCCATTTGTTGTTGATGCGAACGGCTGCCATGCCTTCGTGGTAAACCGGTTGCAGCTCGATGGACGGCGCAACGATGACCTTGCCGCTGGGGTCTTTAAGGCCATACAGGTCATTTTCCTTGAAACTCACCGGGTCGGCGGGGGTGGCGCTGCAGGCCGCCAGGGCAGCGCCCAGGCACAGTAACGGGAGGGAGCGAAAGAGGGCCTTCAATTCAGTGCATTCCTTGGCAAGGCGAGGTAAGGGCAAGGCGCGCACCTTAGCCGATCGCGCCGCACTTGCCCAGCCATTCAACCGCGGGCGAAAGCCTCAAGGCCGGCGCCTTCGAGGCGGTAGCGCACCCATTCATCCTGGGGCAGGGCGCCCAGGGATTTATAGAACTGGATGGCCGGCTCGTTCCAGTCGAGCACGCTCCACTCCAGGCGCCCGCAGCCGTTGGCCAGGGCTTCGACGGCGATATGACGCAGTAACTGCTTGCCGGCACCGCCACCGCGTTGCTCGGGGGTGATGTACAGGTCTTCGAGGTAAATGCCGTTGCGCCCCAGCCAGGTCGAGTAGCTGTAGAAGTACACCGCATAGCCAATGGCCTGGCCGTCGCGCTCGCAAATCAGGCTCAGGGCCTTGGCGCCGTCGTCGAACAAGGTGCGTTCGATGTCGGCCCGGGAGGCGATTACTTCGTGGACGGCGCGCTCGTAGTCGGCAAGCTCGGTGATGAAGGCGAGGATCTGGGCGGCGTCTTCGCGCCGCGCGGGGCGGATGGTCAGGCTCATGGCAGGCTTCCGGCGGGTGAGGTAATCGCCCATGTTAGCCGGAACCGGCCTTGAGCGTCATCGCTTCGCTGCGCAGCCATTTGAGCAACAGGGCAAAGGCCAGGCTGGCCAGCGCAGTCATGCCGGCCAGGGGCCCGGCGCTGCCATCGGAGAGCTGGCCGATGACCAGGCTGCACAGTGCAGTGAAGGCCATCTGGATGAAAAAGAACAACCCCGAGGCGCTGCCGGCGATGGCCGCATAAGGCTGCAGCACCGCCCACTGGCAGGCCGGAATGGCCAGGCCCACCGAGAGCATGATCAGCAGCATCGGCAGGATGATCGCCAGCAGCGCGTCGGGCCACAGCCGGGTGGCGAGCATCAGCAGCAGCGCGCCAGCCAGGTTGAGCACCAGGGCCTGGCCGAGCAAGGCATCGGCGCTGTAACGGCCACTGCGCCGGCGAAACAGCTGCGAGCCTACCAGGTAGCCACCGACGGTGACGGCGAACACCGCGGCGTACTGCGCCGAACTCAGGCCCAGGCGGCGTTGCAGCAGGGTCGAGGACTCGGCGATGAACGGGAAGTAGGTGCAGTAAACGCAGGCAATCGCCAGTGAATAGCGCATGAAGTAGCCGTCACCGAGCAGGCGCAGGTAGACCTTCAGCACCGGTTGCTGACGCAGCCCGGCCACTTGCGGCGGGCGGGTTTCCGGCAGGCGCAGGGCGATCAGCAGCAGGCTCAGGGCAGCGCTCAAGGTCAGCAGCAGGAAGATCCAGCGCCAGCCCAGGCCGGTTTCGATCAGGCTGCCCAGCACGGGCGCGATCATCGGCGACAGCGCCATACCCATCGACAGGTAGCCGAGCAACTGGCCCTGTTGCTGGCGGTCGAAGTGATCACGCACCATCACCCGGCCAATCACCGCCCCGCAGCAACCGCCCAGGGCCTGGAACAGGCGCGCGGCAATCAGCACCTCGACACTGCTGGCCAGGCTGCAGGCAAGGCTTGCCAGCAGGTAGATCGTGCCGCCGAGCAGCAACAGCGGGCGGCGGCCAAAACGGTCGCACAGCGGGCCGCTGATCAGCATGCTCAGGGCGTAGCCGAGCATGTACTGGGTCAGGGTCAGGTGCAACTGAGCGTCGCTGGCGTGCAGGGCGATGGCGATGTCGGGCAGGGCGGGCAGGTAAATGTCCAGGGCCACCCGCGGCAGGCAGACAATCATCAGCAGCAATAGAAGCCAGGTTCGCGGGCCGGGCGAGGAGGGGGTGGGCATTGAACGGTTCCTTGTGATCGATGCGCAGACCTTAACGGCCAATGTGGTTTAATCGGCAGCGCCATTAAGAACAAACCTGATTGGACCACTATGCGCACAGGCAAAGCCGCCATCGCCCTCGATCTCCCGCTGCCCACGGCATTGGCCCAGGGCAAGCAGCAAGGCGCCTATGCCGCCCTGCGCGATGCGATCCTCGACAAGCGCCTGGCGGCCGGCAGCCGCTTGCCCTCGACGCGCACCCTGGCCGAGCGTTGGCAGCTGTCGCGGGGCACCCTGGAGCTGGTGTTCGAGCGTCTGCGCGATGAGGGCTATGTCAACCGGGTGGCCGGCTCCGGTACCCGGGTGTGTGCAGTGGTGCCTGACGCCTTTATCGCTGCTGGCAGTGAGCCGGCAGCGGCGCCGGCGTGCCAGCCGCTCAGCGCACCGAGCACGGCCAGCGGCGCCGGTGTGCAGGTGGGTGTGCCGTTTGTCGCGCGCCTGGCCGACCCGGCGCTGTTCCCGCTCAAGGCCTGGTCCCAGTCGCTGGCCAAGGCCCTGGCGACAGCGCCGGCAGCCTTGCTCAGCTCGCCGGATGCGGCCGGGCTGCCGGCCCTGCGCGAGCAGATCGCCGACTACCTGCGCCGCTATCGCGGCATCCGCTGCACTGCCCAGGACTTGATCGTCACCAGCGGCATCCGCCAGTGCATCGACCTGTTGGCGCGCAGTGTTATCCGCCCGGGCGACAAGGCCTGTGTCGAAGACCCCGGCTACCGCACCGCCAGGTCGCTGTTTGCGCGGGCCGGGGCGCAGGTGGTGGCGGTGCCGGTAACCGCCGAGGGCATCGACGCGCAAGCGCTTGAGCGTCACCTGGATGCCCGCCTGGCCTGCGTGACCCCGGCGCACCAGTCGCCGTTGGGCGTGACCCTGTCGGTGTCGCGGCGGCTGATGCTGCTGGACTGGGCCAAGCGTGCCGAGGCGTGGATCGTCGAAGACGACTACGACAGTGAATTCAACTACAACAACGCACCGCTGCCGGCGCTCAAGGCCCTGGATCACGGCGACCGGGTGATCTACTGCGGCAGTTTCAACAAGACCCTGTTCGCCGGTCTGCGCGTGGGTTTCATGCTGGTGCCGGCGAGCCTGCGCGCACCGTTGCTGGCGACCCTGCAGGGCACCGGCGGCGCGGTCGGGGTTACCGAGCAACTGGGCCTGGCCGAGTACCTGGCCAATGGCAGCTTCGTACGCTACCTGAGGCAGGCGCGCCAGGCCTATCAGCAGCGCCGCGACCTGCTGCTCGCCTGCCTGGCCGAGCATGCGCCGGGCCGTTATGAGGTCAGCGGCCAGCAAGCCGGTTTGCACTTTGTCCTGTGGTTGCCGGCAGGGGCGGATGAGCAGGATTTTTGCCAGCGCGCCGCCGACCAGGGCCTGCAACTGCAACCGATCGGCAGCTTCTGCCAGCAGGTGCAACTGCGGCCTGCGGTGATGATCGGCTTCACCGCCCTGAGCGATGCGCAGCTGCGTTTTGCCGGGCGCAAACTGGCGGCATTGCTGCGCGAGGTTTCTTAATCGGCGGGTAACCGGCATGCTAGGACACGCTCGATTTCCCAAGGCCACTAAAGGAACCTGCGATGACCTGGTCAGCTGCGCAATACAGCACCTTCGAGAACGAACGCACGCGCCCGGTGCGCGACCTGGTGGCGGCGCTGCCCAACCACACAGTCGCCAGCGCCGTGGACCTGGGCTGCGGCCCGGGCAACTCCACGCAAGTGCTCGCCAGCCGCTATCCCGAGGCGCAGGTGACCGGCCTGGACAGCAGCGAAGACATGATCGCCGCCGCCCGCCAGCGTTTGCCGCAGCTGGCCTTCGAAGTGGCTGATATCGCTAGCTGGAGCGTCGATGAGGGTGTCGATGTGATCCTCGCCAACGCCTCGCTGCAATGGCTGCCCGACCACGCGCTGTTGTACCCGCAGCTGGTACGTCAACTGACGGCCGGTGGCAGCCTGGCGATCCAGACCCCGGACAACCTCGACGAACCGGCCCACCGCCAGCTTCGCGAGATCGCCAAACTGGGTAGCTGGGCCGGCAAGGTCGGTGACCTGAAACTGCCGCCACGGCACACTGCGGCCTATTACTACGATGTGCTCAGCCCCCATTGCCGGCGCGTGGACGTCTGGCGCACCACTTATTACCACCCGCTGGCAGGCGGCGCGCCGGCGGTAGTGGAGTGGTTCAAGGGCTCGGCATTGCGGCCGTATCTGGCGGCGCTGGATGCCCAGGAGCAGGCAGATTTTCTGCAGTATTACCTGCAGGCGATGGAGCAGGCGTATCCGCCTGCCGCCGATGGCACGGTGCTGTTGCCGTTTCCGCGCCTGTTTATCGTTGCTACACGCTAGACTTTGTACGAAAAGTGCCTGCGCGACGATCATGCTGCGTTGAAAACAGGCTCGGAATGCTCATTTACAACTCGAAAAGTCGTGCGCGACCCCGGCCGTTCCTCGCCTGTTTTCGCCTTGCCTGATCGCCGCTCGGCGACTTTTCGTACAAACCCTAGGCAATGCGCTGCTGACGCCGCGCCTGCCACTGGCGCATTACGTGCAGGTAGACCAGGCCGTTAACCAGCACCACCACCGAGCCGAGCACCAGCTGGATGCCAGGCGTCAGCCCCGCCGGGTAGATGATCGGCCAAATGTAGTGCTCGATGAAGCCGCCTTCATAACCGGCCAGGCCCGAGGCCTGGCGCAGGCGGTTTTCCCACTCGGTGAGCGGGCAGGTGAGGTGAAAGAACTCCACGGCCATGCCCCAGCTCATCGCCGGCAGATGCCACCACATCGCACCGCGCCATTTGAGCACCAGCAAACCGCCAAACAGCACGAAGACAATGAACAACAAGTGAAACAGCACCAGACCATCGGCGCCCAGGCGGTAAAGCATGACGATTCCTTCCTCGTGGGGATATTCCTGTAACCGTCATGATATAGGCATTCGTGCAGCGCTACGATTGCCTTCAGCGAGGGAGAGCCGCCAGGCCTCCCTCGCTGTTTTTGCTGCCTGCCTCAGGACGCTTCGCGATAGGGGTTGCGTGGGTCATGCAGCCAGTCGAGGAACGGCTTGCCAGTGTCCTGCGGGACCATCTCGATGCAGTCCTGTACCGGGCAGGTGATCTGGCACAGGTTGCAGCCCACGCATTCGGCGTCGATCACCTCGTAGCGGTGGCTGCCGTCGGTCTGCTTGAGGTTGGCGATGGCCTGGTGCGAGGTGTCTTCGCAGGCGATGTGGCAGCGCCCGCATCCGATGCACGCCGCCTGGTCGATCCTGGCCACCACCTGGTAGTTGATGTCCAGGTACTTCCAGTCGGTGGTGTGGCCCACGGCGCGGCCCTGGAACTCCTTGAGGCTGCGGTAGCCCTGGCTGTCCATCCAGCGCGAGAGGCCGTCCTTCATCTCGTCGACGATGCGAAAGCCATGCAGCATCGCCGCCGTGCACACCTGCACCGCGCCGCAGCCGAGGGCGACGAACTCGGCTGCGTCACGCCAGCTGCCGATGCCGCCAATACCGCAGATCGGCAGGCCGTGGGTGGCCGGGTCGCGGGCGATTTCGGCAACCATGTTCAAGGCGATCGGCTTGACCGCCGAGCCGCAGTAGCCGCCATGGGTGCTCATGTCGCCGACAATGGGGTGGGCAACCATGCGTTCGAGGTCGACGCTGGTGATCGAGTTGATGGTGTTGATCAGCGACACTGCGTCGGCGCCACCACGATGGGCGGCGCGGGCCGACTGGCGGATGTCGGTGATATTCGGTGTCAGCTTGACGATCACCGGCAGCGAGCAGTACGTCTTGCACCAGCGGGTGACCTGTTCGACGTACTCCGGCACCTGGCCGACCGCCGCGCCCATGCCGCGTTCGGGCATGCCGTGGGGGCAGCCGAAGTTGAGCTCGATGCCATCGGCGCCAGTGGCTTCGACCAGCGGCAAAATGGCTTTCCAGGATTCTTCGACGCAGGGCACCATCAGCGAGACGATCAGTGCGCGGTCTGGCCAGTCCTTCTTCACTTGGGTGATTTCGCGCAGGTTGATTTCCAGCGAACGGTCGGTGATCAGCTCGATGTTGTTGATGCCCATGACCTCGCGGTTGGCCCCGTAATGCGCCGAGTAACGCGACGAGACGTTGACTGCGGCGGGGTCTTCGCCCAGGGTTTTCCAGACCACGCCACCCCAGCCGGCCTGGTAGGCACGGACCACGTTGTAAGCCTTGTCGGTGGGCGGTGCGGAGGCCAGCCAGAACGGGTTGGGCGCCTTGATGCCAGCGAATTCGATCGAAAGGTCAGCCATTATGCAGCCTCCACATTGAGCATCAGGTGCGCATGCATGGCCTCGGCGGCCAGCTTGCCGTGCTGCACGGCCTGGACGGTAAGGTCCTGGCCGAGCTGGGTGCAGTCGCCGCCGGCATAGACGCCGGGCAGGCTGGTGCGCAGCTGCTCGTCGACGCGAATGCGCTCGCCCTCGCGGGCCAGCTGCTGGCCGCTGCTGTCGCTCAAGGCGCTGGCATCGAAGGCCTGGCCGATGGCTTTGAAGATCGCGTCGGCAGCCAGTTCGAAGGTCTCGCCGGTTGGCTGCAGGCGGCCATCGCTTAACTGCGTGCGGGCAAAGCGCATGCCGCGCACCCGGCCCTGATCGTCGAGCAGCACTTGTTCGGGCTGGGCCCAGGTCAGCAGGCGTACCTGGTTGTCCTTGGCGATGTGTTGCTCGTGCGCCGTGGCGCCCATGTCCTCGACGCCACGGCGATACACCAGGTTGACGTCGCGGGCGCCGAGGCGGGCCATCTGCACGGCCATGTCGATGGCGGTATTGCCGGCACCGAGGACGATGCAACGGTCGGCGACGGGCAGGGTGGTGAGGTCATCGGCCTGGCGCAGTTCGCGGATGAACTCGGTGGCGGCGAGCATGCCCGGTGCTGCCTCGTTGGCCAGGCCTAGCTGGCGCACGGCATTCAGGCCCAGGCCGAGGAACACCGCGTCGAACTGCAGTTGCAGCTCGGCCAGGCTGAGGTTGTCGCCCAGTACCTGGCCGTGGCGGATTTCGATGCCGCCGATCTGCAGGACAAAGTCCAGCTCGCGCTGGGCGAAATCGTCGACCAGCTTGTACTTGGCGATCCCGTATTCATTGAGGCCGCCGGCTTTGTCCCGGGCTTCGAAGATCACCACGTCATGGCCGTGCCAGGCCAGGCGGTGAGCGCACGACAGCCCCGCCGGGCCGGCGCCGACCACGGCAATGCGTTTGCCGGTGCTGGCGGCGCGCTGGAACGGGTGTTGGGCAAACTCGGCGTGGTCCACGGCATAGCGCTGCAACAGGCCGATCAGCACCGGCGCGCACTCCTGGTGGTTGTTGCGCACGCAGGCCTGCTGGCAGAGAATCTCGGTGGGGCACACCCGCGCGCAACTGCCGCCGAGGATGTTGGCCGAGAGAATTTTCTGCGCCGCGCCCTGGACGTTCTCCTGGTGGATGTTGCGGATGAACGAGGGGATGTCGATCTCGCTGGGGCAGGCGTTGACGCAAGGCGCGTCGTAGCAATACAGGCAGCGTGAGGCTTCAAGCGCGGCCTGGCGGGCGTTCAACGCTGGCGCCAGGTCGCTGAAGTGTTCGGCGAGGGTGGCGTTGCTTTCGGACGGTCGGGGGAGGTGGTTGAGGGAATCGATCACGGTGGGTTCCTCATTTTTTTATTTTTTTTGGGGAAGGCTTTGCCTTCCATCGCGGGTCAAGTCGGTGCGGCGACCCGACTTGACCCGCGATGCTCTTCAGCGCTTAACGGCGACCGGCCGGGAATGCTCGGCCCGCTTGCTGAGCAGGTCGAACACCGCCGGGTACGCCGGCCGTTCGATGTAGCGCCCGGCGCCGCGCTCGGCGCGCAGGTCGCCGTTGGCCCAGACCAGCTTGCCCTGGCTGATGGTGTGGCTGGGGATGCCGCGCACGGTCTTGCCTTCGAAGATGTTGAAGTCCACCTGCTGATGGTGCGTGGCCGCCGAGATGGTCCGTGTGCCTTGCGGGTCCCAGAGCACCAGGTCGGCGTCGGCACCGACGCGCAGGGCGCCCTTGCGCGGGAACAGGTTGAAGATCTTCGCGGTGTTGGTCGAAGTCAGGGCGACAAAGTCCTGCATCGACAACTTGCCGCTGTTGACCCCTTCGTCCCACAGCACTGCCATGCGGTCCTCAATGCCGGCAGTACCGTTGGGGATGCGGCTGAAGTCGTCGCGCCCGGCGGCTTTCTGTTCGGCGCAGAAGCAGCAATGGTCGGTGGCGGTGGTGTGCAGGTTGCCCGATTGCAGGCCGTGCCACAGCGCCTCCTGGTGGCCGTCCTGGCGCGGGCGGAACGGCGGGCTCATGACGTAACCGGCGGCGGTTTGCCAGTCGGGGTGGCGGTAGACGCTGTCATCCAGCAGCAGGTGCCCGGCCAGCACTTCGCCGTAGACCTGCAGGCCCTTGTTGCGCGCGTAGGTGATTTCATCCAGGGCTTCGCGGGTCGAAACATGCACCAGGTACAGCGGCGTGCCGAGGGTTTCGGCGATGCGAATGGCGCGGCTGGCGGCTTCGCCTTCGACCTGCGAGGGCCTTGATAGCGGGTGCGCTTCCGGCCCGGTAATGCCCTGGGCCATCAGCTTGCGTTGCAGGTGATAGACCAGTTCGCCGTTCTCGGCATGCACGGTCGGCACCGCGCCGAGCTCCAGGCAGCGCTCGAAGCTGGCGACCAGGGTGTCGTCGGCGGCCATGATCGCGTTCTTGTAGGCCATGAAGTGCTTGAAGCTGTTGACCCCGTGCAGGCGCACCAGTTCGCCCATCTCCTCGCGCACCTGCTCGCTCCACCAGGTCACGGCGACGTGAAAGCCGTAGTCGCTGGCCGACTTCTCGGCCCAGCCACGCCACTGGTGGAAGGCTTCGAGCAAGGACTGCTGCGGGTTGGGAATCACGAAGTCGATGATCGAGGTGGTACCGCCGGCCAAGCCCGCGGCAGTGCCGCTGTAGAAGTCTTCGCTGGCCACGGTGCCCATGAAGGGCAGTTGCATGTGGGTGTGCGGGTCGATGCCGCCGGGCATCAGGTACTGGCCGCTGCCGTCGAGCACTTCACAGCCGGCTGGCACCTCAAGGTCAGGGCTGATGGCCTTGATCACACCGGCGGCACACAAGACATCGGCGCGGTAGCTTTCTTCATGGGTAATCAGGGTGGCGCCACGAATCATAAGCGTCATCAGATGCTCCTCGCAGGCTTGACCGGTTGTTACCGGTTCTAGGTTTTGTACTTTTTTCAGCGTAGGCGAAAACCTGGCATCGCTGTCAGGAAATGAATCTAGTCGGCGATTTCAGATAGGGAAAATATTTAATTTATATGCATATAACAAGGTTAACTTACTGATTTATAAGAGTTATATGATTTGAGTGGTGCTGAGGGAAAACGACCAGTGGTCCTGTCGTTCTTGACAGGTTGTAGAAATGGTCAAGATTTCTCATGGGCAACCGTGATTGCCCACATGCCCGTGCAATGCAACCAACTCCCAAAAACACAACAACAGTGGAGCGGCCATGCAGCAGACCAGATCGCAGGTGAGCGAACGCGACGGCTTGTTCGAACTCGACGCCGGCAGCGACGTCCTCGACAGCCCCAGGTATAACCACGACATCGCCCCGACCAAGGTGCACGAGCGCACCTGGAACAAATGGCACATCACCGCGCTGTGGGTCGGCATGTCGATCTGCGTGCCGACCTACACCCTGGGCGGCGTGCTCACCGCCTATTTTGGCCTGACCGTGGGCGAGGCGCTGCTGGCGATTTTGCTGGCCAACACCGTGGTATTGATCCCGCTGACCTTGAACGCTTTTCCCGGTACCAAGTACGGCATTCCCTTTCCGGTGCTGCTGCGTTCGTCCTTCGGCATCATCGGCTCCAACGTACCGTGCCTGATCCGCGCCCTGGTGGCTTGCGGCTGGTTCGGCATCCAGACGATGTTCGGCGGCCTGGCCATTCACCTGTTTCTCGGCTCGCTGTCGGCGGACTGGAAAGCCCTCGGCGGCACCGGCGAGGTGATCGGCTTCATGCTGTTCTGGTGCCTGAACCTGTGGGTGGTGCTGCGCGGCGCCGAGTCGATCAAATGGCTGGAAACCTTGTCGGCGCCGCTGCTGGTACTGGTGGGAGCGGGCCTGCTGGTGTGGGCCTTGCCCAACGTTTCGATCAGCGAGTTGATGGCCCAGCCGCCCAAGCGCCCCGAGGGCGCCAGCGTCTACGGCTACTTCTTTGCCGGGCTCACTGCGATGGTCGGTTTCTGGGCCACCCTGTCGCTGAACATCCCCGATTTCAGCCGTTACGCCAAAAGCCAGAAGGACCAGATCCTCGGGCAGATCTTCGGCCTGCCACTGACCATGTTCCTGTTCGCCGCCCTCGGCGTGGTGCTGACCGCAGCCTCTGCCTCGCTGGTGGGTGAAACCGTGTCCGACCCGGTCAGCCTCATTGGCCATATCCAGAGCCCGATGTGGGTGGCGCTGGCCATGGCCCTGATCATCATCGCCACGCTGTCGACCAACACCGCAGCCAATATCGTCTCGCCGACCAATGACTTCCAGAACCTGGCGCCCAAATGGATCGGCCGCACCACGGCGGTGCTGCTCACCGGCCTGGTGGGCTTGCTGCTGATGGGCCATGAGCTGCTGAAAAAGCTCGGCTGGATCGTCAGCGACGTCAGCCTGGAGAGCGTCTATTCCAATTGGCTGCTGGGCTATTCGAGCCTGCTCGGGCCGATAGCCGGGATTATGGTGGTCGACTACTTCATCACCCGCAAACAGACCCTGGACCTCGCCGGCCTGTACCGCGACGACGTCTACCCGGCCTGGAACGCCGCTGGCTTCATTGCCTTCGGCGTGCCGGTGGCGCTGACCCTGCTGTCGCTGCACAGCAGCGCCTTCAGCTGGTTCTACGACTTTGGCTGGTTCACCGGCTCTGCCCTGGGCGGGCTGATCTACTACGCCCTCGGCAGCCTCAGGGCCGCCCGCACGGCCAACCTCAAACCCACCGTGTAAGCCCATGGCCCGCAGAGGCCAGGCACGTGATGCAGGAGACGCACATGCAAACCGCTCAGGATGTTCTGCAATCGACCCAACGGCATATCAACGGCGAACGCCTGTGGCAGTCGCTGATGGAGCTGGCCCGGCTTGGCGCCACGGTCAAGGGTGGCGTTTGCCGGCTGGCTTTGACCGACCTCGATCGCCAGGCCCGCGACCTGTTCGTCAAGTGGACCGAAGAGGCCGGCTGCACCGTCAGCATTGATGGCGTCGGCAACATCTTCGCCCGCCGCTCGGGGCGCAACCCGCAATTGCCGCCGGTGATGACCGGCAGCCATATCGATACCCAGCCCACCGGTGGCAAGTTCGATGGCTGCTTTGGCGTGCTGGCCGGGCTGGAAGTGCTGCGCACCCTCAACGACCTCAAGGTCGAAACCGAAGCGCCGCTGGAAGTGGTGGTGTGGACCAACGAAGAGGGCTCGCGCTTTGCTCCGTGCATGATGGGTTCGGGGGTGTTTGCCGAAAAATTCACCCTGGCCCAGACCCTGGCCAAGACCGACGCCGACGGCATCAGCGTCGGCGAGGCGCTTAACGCCATTGGTTATGCCGGGCCGCGGGCGGTCAGTGGTCATCCGGTGGGCGCCTATTTCGAAGCGCATATCGAGCAGGGGCCGATTCTTGAAGACCAGCACAAGACCATCGGCGTGGTGCTTGGCGCGCTCGGGCAGAAGTGGTTCGACCTGACCCTGCGCGGCGTCGAGGCCCACGCCGGGCCAACGCCGATGCACCTGCGCAAGGACGCCCTGGTCGGCGCCAGCGCGGTGGTGGCGGCGGTCAACCGCGTGGCCCTGGAGCACCAGCCCCACGCCTGCGGCACGGTCGGTTGCCTGCAGGCTTATCCCGGCTCGCGCAACGTCATTCCTGGCGAGGTGCGCATGACCCTGGATTTCCGGCATCTGGAGCCGGCGCGGCTCGACTCGATGATCGCCCAGGTCAAGGATGTGATCAGCAGCACCTGCCAGCAGCATGGGCTGACCTACAGCCTGACGCCGACCGCAGACTTTCCACCGCTGTACTTCGATGAGGGTTGCGTGCAGGCGGTGCGCAGCGCAGCCCAGGGCCTGGGGTTGTCGCACATGGATATCGTCAGTGGCGCCGGGCATGATGCGATCTTCGTCGCCGAACTGGGCCCGGCGGGGATGATCTTCGTCCCCTGCGAGGGCGGCATCAGCCACAACGAAATCGAGAATGCCGCGCCGCAAGACCTGGCCGATGGCTGCGCGGTGCTGTTGCGCTCGATGTTAGCGGCGGCCCAGGCGCTGGCGCGGGGCAGGGAGGCGGCTTGAGCTGAACTGCAGGCGCTTTTGCTGGCCTCATCGCCGGCAACACCGGCTCCCACAGGGTTTGGTGTACACCGATCCATTGTGGGAGCCTTGCCGGTGGTTTTGTGCATGAATATGCGAACGGGTGCCGGGTTGAACGGCTCCCGCTCGCATTTGTAGGTGCCCTAAGCGAGTTTGCGAGTATCGAATAAAAGGCCTTTGGATTTGGTTGGCAGGCGGCAATACCTTTACACCGCTTCAGTGCCGATTAAGTAGTCGAGATATATAAAGTTTAGCTGTTTTCAAATAAGCAATATTTCCTCTTGTTCTTGAGAGCTGACATTTTTGTTAGTTGTGCCTGCGCGCCATGAGGCACTAGTGTTGCCAGTGAAGGTATCCGTTCTGGGCGGGCACTACGTGAGGTAATCAGGAGGTTTCAAAATGAACGAGGATTCTGCTGATACTGAAAGGCATAACGGACGTATCCGACGCTTAACAGATAAAGGCTTTGGATTTATTCAAGACGTTGATGGCGATATTTATTTCTCAAGCGCGGACGTAGTCTCTGTTAGAATTGAGGACCTGCGCGAAGGCCAGGTAGTTACTTACACCATCGAGGCTGGACCTAAAGGGCGGGTAGCAAAAAATGTCACGCCACTGTAAGCGCCCCAGGCCACCTTCAAGATGAAAAGGAAGAGGGGGCGACTTATTTTACCGCTCTGAATAATCGCCGATCAACTTGCCGCAGTGGCGTGGTAAGTTGATAAGCTTTTTAATTTTGGTGCCGCTGATCGCGAAGCCAAATGACTTCACGATTTTCATGTGTTGGGCGCTTCTCACCATTCGATCGCTGGTTAAGCCAGCGATCGAATGGTGGACTTTATCCAAGAAGTGGATCACCAAGCCAATCTTTGGGGGCAGTCAAATGAATCGGTGCACACCAGGACCTGTGGGAGCTGGCCTTGCCGGCGATAGCCGCGCCGTGGTTTCAGAGGCTGTCCTGCACCATCTGCAAAAACGTCGCCACCAGCCGCCGTGAGCTCTGCTCGCGCAAGCACACCAGGGTCTCGGTCAAACGCCGCTGGCAATCGACAATCGGCAACGCACACACCCGCGCATCGGCGCCGAACTCGGCGGCCGACACCACGCCCACACCAATCCCCACCACCACCGCCTCGCGCGCCGCTTCGCGGCCTTCGACCTGGATCGCCGCGCGGATGCGCAGGCCGGCGCGGGCCATTTCTTCTTCCAGGGTCTGGCGGGTGACCGAACCCGGTTCACGCAGCACGATTGGCGTGTCGTCAAGGTCGGCCAGGCTGATCGAACCACGGCTGGCCCAGGGGTGGTTGTGCGAGACGAAGGCCACCATCGGGTCGCTGCGCAGCGGCACGCACAGCAGCCGGTCATCATCAACGTCGCGGCCGAGCAGGGCCAGGTCGGCCTGGTAGTTGAACAGCCGCAGCAGCGACTCGTCGGTATTGCCGGTCTCGACCTTGACGCTGATCCCCGGGTACTGCTGGCAGAAGCGCGCAATCTGCGGCAGCACGTGCACCGGCGCATCCACCGCCAGCACCAGGGTGCCGGTCTGCAAGGCGCGCGAATCCTGCAGCAGCTCATGGGCTTCGGCCTCGCAGACGAACAAGCGCTGGGTGATCGCCAGTAAACGCTCGCCCAGATCGGTCAGTTGCACCGAACGCTTGTTGCGGTGAAACAGCAAAACCCCGAAACGTTCTTCGAGTTTACGCACCTGGTCGGAGATCGCCGGCTGGGTCAGGAACAACCGTTCGGCGGCGCGGGTGAAGCTGCCGTGCAGGGCAACTGCGTGAAAAGCCTTCAACTGAGCGTGGGACACCGACATCGCAGCACCTGTTACAAGCTGAGCTTATTTGTGAAATACGATAAATCGATTTTATTTATCAGTCAGTAATTGTTTCTATCTGAGCAGGTGACGGGTTCGACCGGCCGTCACGCAGTGCGCAACACAACAACAAGACAGGCGTTTTTTTTCAAATTCTGCCGGCACACTCAGCTCTCGAGGTCAGATCCCACCATGAACAAACACGTTGCAGATATCAAACGTTGGCGCGTGCAGATTTTTGCCATCACCTGGCTGGCCTACGCCGCGTTCTACTTCACCCGCAAAGCCTTTTCGGTGGCCAAGCTCGGCATCGCCGAAGACCCAAGCTTTACCCTCGACAAAATGGCCATGGCCAACCTCGACGCCATCTACCTGACCGCCTACGCATTCGGGCAATTTACCTGGGGCATGCTCGCCGACCGCTTCGGCCCGCGGGTGGTGGTGCTCGGCGGCCTGGTGATTTCTGCCGCCGCTGCCGTGGTGATGGGCAGTTACGCGACCTTCCCGATCTTTGCTACCTGCATGCTGGTCCAGGGCCTGGCGCAATCGACCGGCTGGGCCGGGCTGTGCAAGAACATCGGCAGCTTCTTCCCGTCCTCCCAGCGCGGTCGGGTATTGGGGCTGTGGAGTTCATGCTATGCCTTTGGCGGCCTGGTGGCCTCGCCGTTTGCTGGCTGGTGGGCCTACACCCTGATCGGCAGCTGGCATGCGGCGTTCATCTCCAGCGCGGCGGTGGTGGCGCTGGTAGCGGTGCTGTTCTTCATCTTCCAGCGCAACAAGCCTGAAGACGTCGGTTTGCCGGCGGTGGAGCCGGAGCCCGAAAGCATGCTGCCGGGCTCGACGATCTGCAGCATCTGGGCGCCGTTGCGCGAGATCCTGCGCAACCGCACGGTGCTGACCCTGGGGCTGGCGTACTTTCTGTTAAAACCTGCGCGCTACGCGATTCTGCTCTGGGGCCCGGTAATCGTCTTCGAACAGATGCCGTCGGTGGGCAAGGTTGGCGCGGCAATCATCCCCACCGCCTTCGAGCTGGCCGGCTTGCTCGGCCCGATCATGATTGGCCTGGCCTCGGACAAACTCTTCGGCGCCCGGCGCATGCCGGCCTGCGTGATCAGCCTGGTGGTGCTGACCGTGGTGCTCGGGCTGTTCATGGCCGCCCTGCATACCGGCAGCGTATTGCTGGTGGTGGCTTTGCTGTTTGTCATGGGCCTGACCCTGTACGGGCCAGACTCGATGATCAGCGGCGCTGCCGCCATCGACTTCGGCACCGCCAAGGCCGGCGCCACTGCCGCAGGCTTCGTCAACGGCTGTGGTTCGGTCGGGGCGATTCTCGGCGGCCTGCTGCCGGGTTACTTCGACAGCGTCACGGTGTTCATCGTCTTTGCCGGCTGCGCGCTGTTTTCCGCCCTGGTGCTGCTGCCGCACTGGAACAGCCGCCCGGCCAGCCCCGAGCACACCCCGGCCGTTGCCCCCAACACGGCCATGGCGATCAAACCGCTGCGTACTTGAACCTATAAGGAAACCGACATGAGACCGTTCTGGCTGCAACAGGCGCTGGACCAGGAAGTTGCACCCGCGTGCCCGCCGCTGGCGGCTGATACCGACTGCCAGGTGTGCATCGTCGGTGGCGGCTACACCGGCCTGTGGACGGCGCTCATGCTCAAGGAGCACAACCCGGCGCTGGATGTGGTGCTGATCGAGGCCGACATCTGTGGCGCCGGCGCCAGCGGGCGCAACGGCGGCTGCGCGCTGTCGTGGTCGGCCAAGTACTTCACCCTCGAACGGCTGTTCGGGGCGCAGGAGGCGGTGCGCCTGGTCAAGGCTTCGGAGCAGAGCATCTACGCCATCGGCGAGTTCTGCCAGGCCCATGGCATCAACGCCGACTACCGCCTGGACGGCACCTTGTACACGGCCACCAGTCGCGCCCAGGTCGGCGCCACCGATGGCGTGATTGCAGCGCTTGAGCGCCAGGGCATCAACTCGTTCCGGCGCCTGGCGGTTACGCAGGTGCAGCGTCTGGCAGGCTCGGCCAAGCACCTGGAAGGCTGGTTCTCGCCGGCCGCTGCCACGGTACAGCCGGGCAAACTGGTGCGCGGCCTGCGCCGGATCGCTTTGCAAAAGGGCGTGCGCATTTATGAGGGCACGGCCATGAGCGGTTTGCAGCAAGGGCCGCAGGCGCTGGTCGAAACCGCCCGTGGCAACATCCGCGCCGGTCGCGTGGTGCTGGCCCTCAACGCCTGGATGGCGCGGGCCTTCCCGCAGTTCGAGCGCAGCGTGGCGATCGTCTCCAGCGACATGATCATCACCGAGCCGCAACCGCAGTTGCTCGAGCAGATCGGCCTGACCAGCGGCATCAGCGTGCTCGATTCGCGGATCTTCGTGCATTACTACCACAACACCAGTGATGGCCGGCTGATGCTCGGCAAGGGCGGCAATACCTTCGCCTATGGCGGGCGGATGCTGCCGGTGTTCGACCAGCCTTCGCCCTATGAGCCGTTGCTGCGCCGCAGCCTTGGCGAGTTCTTCCCGGCCCTGGCCCAGGTGCCGGTTGCCGCGACCTGGAACGGGCCGTCGGACCGTTCGGTGACCGGCTTGCCATTTTTTGGCCGGCTCAATGGCCAGGGCAATGTGTTTTACGGCTTTGGCTACTCGGGCAGCGGCGTCGGCCCCTGCCACATGGGCGGGCAGATCCTTTCGTCGCTGGCCCTGGGCCTGGACAACCCATGGACCCGCTCGCCGCTGGTCAACGGCCCGCTGGGCTATTTCCCGCCGGAGCCGATCCGCTACCTGGGCTCGCTGATGGTGCGCAATGCCATCCGTCGCAAGGAGCAGGCCGAAGACAACGGCCGCCGCCCGCGCCACCTTGACGTGCGCCTGGCGCGTTTTGCCGCTGCTGCGGGCAAGGCCGACAAGGGCTGAAGGGTTTTTTTGTCGATGGCCTGCGGAGCGTATAAACTGCTTGCCACTTTGGCCGGTCGCTACCTGAACCGGCACCTGAAACAAGAGAGTCGAGATGGGCGCACAGTGGAAAGCCAAGCATAGAGAAGTCGCAGCCAACGCCAAAGGCAAGATCATGGGCAAGCTGTCCAAAGAGATCCAGATCGCGGCCAAGTCCGGCGCCGACCCGGACATGAACCCGCGCCTGCGCCTGGCCATCGAGCAAGCCAAGAAGGCTTCGATGACCCGCGAGACCCTTGAACGTGCCATCCGCAAGGGTGCCGGCCTGGACGGCGACGCGGTGCAGTACACCGCCGTCACCTACGAAGGTTTTGCCCCGCACCAGGTGCCGCTGATCGTCGAGTGCCTGACCGACAACGTCAACCGCACCGTGGCGCAAATCCGCGTGCTGTTCCGCAAGGGCCAGCTGGGCGCTTCGGGTTCGGTGGCCTGGGATTTCAACCATGTCGGCCTGATCGAAGCCACGCCGGCCAGCCCTGACGCTGACCCGGAAATGGCCGCCATCGAAGCCGGCGCCCAGGATTTTGCCGAAGGCGAAGAAGAGGGCGCGACCCTGTTCATCACCGACACCACCGACCTCGACGCCGTGCAGAAAGCCCTGCCGGGTCAAGGCTTCACCGTGGTCTCGGCAAAAATCGGCTACACCCCGAAAAACCCGGTCAGCACCCTGAGCGATGAGCAGATGGCAGAGGTTGAAGCCTTCCTGGAAGCCATCGACGATAACGATGACGTGCAGAACGTCTATGTAGGTCTGGCGGGTTGATGTAAGCCTTCGGCTCCCACAGGTACAGCATGCACCGGACCTGTGGGAGCTGGCTTGCCAGCGATTCAAACGCCGCGAAGTTGCTGACAGACCTCGTCGAAGCTTGGCCGGCGCATCACCTCAGGCTGCACACAATCCCGCTGCAGTGCCTTCAACACCTCGCAATCGCCCTCGCAACACGCCAGCAATTCCCCCAGCAACACCCCGAACGCCAGCACCTCGATCCGCTGCAGCGCTTCAGTCGTCACGCTGCCATCCAGCGGATGGAACGACGCCGCGCCAAAGTCCCCCAGCAAGCAGTCGCCATGCTCGTCACACAGCACGTTGTGCGCATACAGGTCGCCATGGGTGATGCCGTGCCCGTGCAAATGCGCGCCTACCGCTGCAATGGCAGCGGCCAGGCGCCGCACGCTGGCAAGGCGCAAACGCCGCTCGGGCGGATAACAGTCGCGGGTGCATGAATCCAGGCTCGGCGGCCCGGCCAGGTTGAACCAGCTCGGCTCGATCAACTGCATCACCAGCGCCGGCAGTTGCTGCGGGTGGTTGTCGATACGCCCGGCCAGGCGCACCAGTTGCGGGTGATCGCCAGCGGCAATGCAGGCGCTCATTTCGTTGAGCGGCAAGCCGTCGCTGGTGATCTCGCCCTTGTACAGCTTGACCGCCACCGGTGCGCTCTGCTGCTGCCAGCGGGCCTGGTGAATGACCCCGGACGCGCCCTGGCCCAATACCTGTTCAAGGTCGATCTGCTGCCAGTCAATCACCTGGCAATGGCCAGGATCTTGCGGTGTGCAGTAGCCCGCCGCCATGGGGTTGCCGGCGTAGGCCAGCCAGGCCAGGCGCGGCATCTGCAGCAACCAGTCGGGCAGGGCCGGCAGCCGGTTGGCCGACAGGCGCAGCAGTTCAAGC
The DNA here is from genome assembly GCF_000955865.1 of Pseudomonas sp. 2(2015). Classification (NCBI taxonomy): domain Bacteria; kingdom Pseudomonadati; phylum Pseudomonadota; class Gammaproteobacteria; order Pseudomonadales; family Pseudomonadaceae; genus Pseudomonas; species Pseudomonas sp. 2(2015). The sequence continues at coordinate 101,159 of NZ_JYOF01000003.1, read as the reverse complement.
CTGGTGCAGCGCGCAAGGCTTGCCGGCAGTTCGCGCAGGCGGTTGCCGGCAAGCATCAGCTTTTGCAGGTGCGGGCAATCGCCCAGGGCTTCGGGCAGGGTTTCGATGCGGTTGTCGGTCAGCACCAGGGCCCGCAGCCGTGGTGGCAGCGCCGCGCCGCTGACCTGCTCGATCTGGTTGCTCTTGAACCCGACCATTTCCAGCATCGGGCACTGGCCGATGCCTTCGGGCAGGTGGCGAAAGCGGTTTTGCGAGCAGAACAGCACCTTGAGCTGGTGCAGCCGGCCCAGGTCCCCGGGCAGGTCGCTTAGGTTGTTACCGGTCAGGTTGAGTACCTGCAGGCTGTCGGCCAGGTCGAAAATTTCCCGGGGGAAGTGTTCCAGCCCGCAGGCCAGGTCGAGGCGGGTAATGCCCGCCAGACGGCCGGCTTTGAGGTCTTCAAGGGTATGCATGGGGTTGGCGGCAGGCTCGTAAATAAACGCCGGTCATCATACCGGCAAGATGCGACTTAAGTCCCATGGCAGACTGACAACTGCGGTCCATACTCGAAGCTCGCCCTTTATTAATAACAACAAGTTCAGGGTTCTACATTCGATGACATACCAGCACAGCTACGCCCGCTCCATCGCCGATCCTGCCGCCTTCTGGGCCGAACAGGCCGATCACCTGGCCTGGTACCGCAAGCCCCTGCAAACCCTTGTTGAAAATGCCGATGGCAGCCACCAGTGGTTCGCCGACGGTCGCCTCAACAGCTGCTACCTGGCCCTCGACCATCAGATCGAACAGGGCCGTGGTGAGCAGACCGCGCTGATCTACGACTCGCCGGTAACCGGCAGCCAGCAGCAGTTCAGCTACAACCAGCTGCGCGATGAAGTGGCGCGCCTGGCCGGCTTGCTGCGCGAGCTTGGGGTCGAGAAGGGCGACGGGGTGATCATCTACATGCCCATGGTGCCCCAGGCGGCCATGGCCATGCTCGCCTGCGCGCGTATCGGCGCGGTGCATTCGGTGGTGTTTGGCGGCTTTGCCGCCAACGAGCTGGCGCTGCGCATCGACGATGCCCGGCCCACCCTGCTGCTGACTGCTTCGTGCGGGCTGGAATTCGACCGGGTCGTCGACTACAAGCCGCTGGTCGACCGCGCCTTGCAGCTGGCCAAACACCAGCCGCGCCAGGTGCTGGTGCTGCAACGCCCGCAAGCCACCGCAACCCTGGTCGAAGGCCGCGACCTCGACTGGCTCGAAGCGGTGGCCACGGCCAGAGCAGTGGCGCCGGTGGAACTGGCCGCCGCTGACCCGTTGTACATCATGTATACCTCGGGCACCACCGGCAAACCCAAGGGGATCGTGCGCGAAAACGGCGGCAACGCCGTGGCCCTGAGTTTTGCCATGCGCCACATCTATGGCATGCAGGCGGGCGACGTGTGGTGGGGGATTTCCGACGTTGGCTGGGTGGTTGGCCATTCGCTGATCGTCTACGGGCCGCTGATGAATGGCTGCACCACGGTGTTCTACGAAGGCAAGCCGATCCGCACCCCGGATGCCGGCGCCTACTGGCGGGTGGTCGAGCAGTACCGGGTCAACGGCCTGTTCTGCGCGCCCACCGCCATGCGCGCGATCCGCAAGGAAGACCCCGGCGGCGAATTGCTGCGCCGCTATGACCTGAGCTCCCTGCGCCAGCTGTTTCTGGCCGGCGAGAAGCTTGATTCCAGCACCCATCAATGGCTGGAGGCGACCAGCGGCAAGACCGTCCACGACCACTGGTGGCAGACCGAAACCGGCTGGCCGGTGACCGCACCGTGCGTGGGTATGGAGGGCAGTGCAGCGCGGCCGGGCTCGAGCAACCGGGCGGTGCCGGGCTACAACGTACAGGTGCTGGATGATGACGGGCATCTGCTCGGCGCCAACCAGCAAGGCTCGATCGTCATTGCCTTGCCGCTGCCGCCTGGCTGCAGCCAGACCTTGTGGGGCGACCACCAGCGCTACCTGGATGCCTACCTGAAGACCTACCCCGGCTATTACCACACCGGCGACGGCGGCTATCTGGATGAAGACGGTTTCGTCTACATCATGGGCCGCACCGACGACGTCATCAACGTCTCCGGCCATCGCCTGTCTACCGGCGAGATGGAAGACCTGGTGGCCCGCCATCCGGCGGTGGCCGAATGCGCGGTGATCGGCGTGCACGACGAGATCAAGGGCCAGGTGCCGCTGGCGCTGGTGGTGCTCAAGGACGGCCAGGACATTGCCCAGGCGCAGTTGCAGAGCGAGCTGGTGGCCAGCGTGCGCGAGCAGATTGGTGCGTTGGCCTGTTTCAACCAGGTGCGGGTGGTCAAGCGCCTGCCCAAGACCCGCTCGGGCAAGATCCTGCGCGCGGTGCTGCGCAAGATTGCCGATCAGCAGCCGTATACACCGCCTTCGACCCTGGATGATCCGGCGGTGTTGGTGGAGATTGAAGCGGTGTTGGCGAGCCTGGCGCGGGTTGGGTAGGGCTTTCATCGCGGGTCAAGCCAGCGCCCACAGATCTCAGCAGCCAGCCTGGCGCAACTGCCCCAACCGGCTACGGGTGCGGGCCAGGTCGCTGGCGCTGCCGCCCAGGCTTGCGGCCAGCGGCAGGCTGCCGATCAGCACCAGGTGCTTGTCCTGGTCGTAGAGCACGTCCACCAGGTTGACGAAGCGCTGCTGGGCGGCAATCGAGCAGTCTTCAAGGTTCGGCAAGCAGTCGATGATCCAGTGGTCAAAACGCCGCGCCAGCTCCAGGTAGTCGATCACCGCCGTGGGTTGTTCGCACAGCTCGACAAAGTCAAAGCCCACGGTGCGCTGCTCGCTCAGGCGGGCGCGCAGGGTGCGCTTGCCTACCTCCAGTACAACCGGCACGTCACCCGGCTCGGGCAACTGCAGGGCCTGGCGCTGTTCGCGGCTGCCCGGCCACAGGTAATGGCCCTGGGTAAAGCGCTGCTGGCCAGCCGCGCCGGGCAGGCTGCGAAAGTCTTGCTCACCGCCGACTTCCAGCACTTGCATCCGGCTGTTGATCAGGCGGATCACCGGCTCGAAACGCTGGTGATACAACGGGTTGGGCAGCAAGCCTTGCGGCGCGTAGTTGGAGGTTACCAGGAGAAAAATACGCCGCTCGAACAAGGCCTGAAATAACCGGGTGATGAGCATGGCATCGCCGATGTCATGCACGTGGAACTCGTCGAAACACAGCACCTGGCAGTCGTCGAGCAACTCATCCAGGGTGCAGGCCAGGGCGTCGTCCTGCTGGCGATGATCAAACATGCCCTGGTGCAGGCGGGCGAAAAAGTCATGAAAGTGCAGGCGGCGCTTGCGCGCCTGGGGCAGGGCCTGGAAGAAACCGTCGAGCAGCCAGCTCTTGCCGCGCCCGACCGCGCCGTACAGGTACAGGCTGCGCGCCTGGCCACTGTCGAGCCGCGCCGCCTCGGTAGCCATATGCTCGATGACCCGCAGCTGGCCGGCGCTCAGGGTGTAGCCGCGGGCTTGGGCCTTGGCGGCAAAATGCTGACGAACGGTCGCCGCCACGCTGTTGTCTTCGGCCACCGGCGTGCGCAAGCGACGCCAGGCGCGCAACGGCGAACGTATCCAGGAAGGGGGCAGGGCAGGCAAACCGGGCTCCTCGGGGCAACGGCACTCAAGGGCCAGCTTGAGCGAGGGCGGCTAATTTAACCAATATGAATAAGGCCGGCCAGCGATCTCTGAGCGGGATAAGTGATGGCTTCTATCGCGGGGCAAGCCCGATCCTACAGATAGATCTTGTACGGGGCTTATACATTTCCCTGCAAACTGGCAGGTTTTTCCTTCACTGCTACCCTCAAGGTCAGATCACTCCTGCGTTGAAGGATGACAAGGTGAAGGGACGCTCTTTGGCGACGCTGCTCGGGCTGAGCATGGCCAGCACCGCAGGCGCCGCCGATTTCATGGTTGAAGTCAAAGTGCAAGTGGAGCGCGGCTGCCTGCTCATCCACCAGCCCCGCGATGCCGGCGCCCAGGCCTTGGGTGTGCTCGATTTCGGCCGCACGGCGCGGCTGGACGACCCGGCCGGCCCGCTCAGCAGCCAGTTGCTCGCGCTACGCCCGCCACGCCTGGAATGCAACCCCGACACCGCTTACCAGGTGCAGGTCGATGGTGGCCAGCACGGCGGCATCGGCGAGGTGCGTTACCTGGCCAGCAACCAGCCTGCGGCGAAACCCATCCCCTACCGTTTGTACCAGGACCCGGCCTGGCGCCTGCCGCTGCCGGTCAATGTTGCCCAGCATGCACGGGTACCTGACTCGGGCTCGGTGGCGCTGCCGTTGTATGCGCGTATCGAGCGCCTGGCCGAAGTGCCGGCGGTAGGGCGTTATTCGGACCTGCTCAAAGTCACCGTCACCTGGTAACCGGGGCGGCGCCTGCTAAAGGAACTGGCAGTATGAAAGGGATAATGCTGTTGACGCTTGGCCCGCTGCTGTTGATCAGCCCCGATGCCTTCGCGGCCATGAGCGGGCATGTCCAGGCGCGCCTGGTGATCAGCAGCGCCTGCCAGATCAGCGGCGGGCCGGGCACCCTGGAAACCCCAGGCGGCGGTGTACTGGACTTTGGCAGCCAGGGCCCGAGCTGGACCAACCCGCTGCGCTCCGGCCTCGAAGAAGCCGCCGGTGACAGCCGCCTGCAAGTGCGCTGCAACCCGGCGGTGCGCGCCTTTACCGTGAGCATCAACGGCGGCGCCAACGGTGATGGCGCCACCCGGCGCCTGAGCAATGGCCGCGAGCTGATCCCCTATGAGCTGTCCGCCGACCCGTCGGGCCGGGCCCGTTACAACATCGGCCAGACCCGCAACTTTTCGGTCAGCAGCGCCGCGCAGATTCCGATTCCGATTTACGGTGCAGTAGTCGCCCATCCCAAGGCGCTGCCGGCCGGCATTTACCGCGACACCCTGATGGTGACCCTGGACTGGTAATACGCAAGGAGTGACTCATGCACCCGAACCTCTCACGCTTGATTTTCGCAGGCCTAGGCCTGGCGCTTGCCACCCAGGCCCAGGCGGCCACGGTAACCGGCAACATCACCGCCACCCTGACGCTGATCGCCAGTTGCCAGGTCAACGGTGGCGGCGGTGCCAGCGGCCTGAACTTCGGTACCTTGAACTTCGGCACCCAGGAAGCGCTGTTCACCACTGCCGGCGGGCAGGTGCTGGGCGGCGGCGGTGGCGCCATGAGCATCCTCTGCTCCAGCGGCACGGTGCCGGTGATCAAGGTGCGTGCCGGCGCCCACGACAGCCAGTCGCCCGGCGGCAGCCGTGCGCTCTACGACGGCGTGGCCAACTACGTGCCGTATGACTTCTACACCGATTCAGGGCATACCCAACTGCTGGTCATCGACGGCACCATCACCTTGCCGACCAGTACCGGCGTGGCCCAGACCGTCAACCTGTATGGCCAGGCCAAGGGCAAGGCGGGCCTGCCAGCCGGGGTGTACACCGACACGGTGGCGGTCGAGCTGAGCTTCTGAACCGTGAGCCGCACCTGGTCCGGGCTGCTGGCCATGGTTGCCTGCTGCCTGCCGCTGCCGTTGGCGGCGGTCACCACCAGCACTTTCCAGGTCAGCGCCACGGTGGCGGCCGGCTGCCTGGTGGTGGGCGGCGTGAGCAACTACGGCAACCTCAATTTCGGCAGCTATTCGGCGCTGTCGACCAGCAGCGTCACCACCGCCCTGGGCGGCACCACGGTGACCCTGCAATGCACGCCGGGGGTGAGCTTGAGCATGAGCGTCGATGCCGGGCTGAACAGCGCCAGCGGCACGCGCAACCTCAAGCGCAGCAGCGGCACCTCGCTGGTGGCCTACCAATTGTTTCGCGACGCCGGCTTCAGCCAGAGCCTGGGCATCAACCAGAGCGTGGCGGTGAGCTACAGCGATCCGACCACGATCAAGTTGCCGGTTTACGCCCGGGCCCAGTTGACCGGCAACCTGCCGGCCGGCAGTTACACCGATGTGGTGCAGGTGGTGCTGACCTTTTGATCGGCGCCGCCGGATGAATTTGACAATAAGGAGAGTGTGCATGGAAGTAGGCGCCGGCAGTTCGCGCTTGAGCTACACCCTGTTGAGCTACACCCTGGCGCTGTTGTGCAGTGCGCCGTTGCAGGCCGCCACCTCGGTACTGATCTGGCCGATCGATCCGGTGCTGGAGGCCAATCAGAAAGCCGGCGCGCTGTGGCTGGAGAACCGTGGCGATGCGCCGGCCAACCTGCAGGTGCGGGTGTTCGCCTGGCGCCAGGGCGAGTTCGACGACCAGTACCAGGCCCAGCGCGAGATTATCGGCAGCCCGCCAGTGGCCAATATCGCCCCGGGGCAAAAGCAGCTGATTCGCCTGACCCGCACCGGCAGCTCGCCGGTGGGCCAGGAGCAGGCCTACCGGATCATCATCGATGAAATTCCCCCGGCCTTGCCGGCTGCGGCCAGCGCCGACAAGGCCCAGGCGGCGATCCGCTTCCAGATGCGTTATTCGGTGCCGCTGTTCGTCTATGGCGAAGGCTTGTGGGGCAAGCCTGACCCCAGTGGCCAGCGCGGTGACAGTGCGGTGGGCAAGCCGTTGCTGAGCTGGCGTCAGGTCTCTGTACAAGGCAAGCCCTATGTGGAAATCCGCAACAGCGGCCCGGTGCACGCGCGCCTGACTGACGTGGTGCTACAGCAGGGCAGCCAGAGCCGGCCGCTGGTGGAGGGTTTGCTCGGCTATGTGCTGCCCGGCGCCAGCATGCGCTGGCCGGCGCCGCAGCCGCTGGGCGCCGCTTCAGTGCTCAAGGGCCGGGTCAATGGCCAGGAGCCTGCGCAAACCCTGAGCCAGGGGCAATGAACGACAGCTAGCAGCACTACAGGGGCCAGGGAGGACCCGGTAATGGTCGGATACTGTGTGTGAGCATCTCTTCGGCGCTGCGGGCCTGTGGCCTGACCGTGCTGGGCTGTGGATCGCTGCTGGCTGGCGAACTGCCGCCGCCCCCGGCCAGCCTCGAGGCGGTCGCCGATGCGCCGTTGTTCCTGGAACTGCTGGTCAACCAGATGAGCAGCCCTGAACTGGTGGCGGTGCAGCAGCGCGCCGGGCGCCTGTACATGGCCACCGCCGACCTGCAGGCGGCTGGCATCGAGCTGCCCGGCGAGTACGGTGACGAAGTGGCGCTGGACAGCATCCCCGGCCTGCACAGCGACTACGACAGCCAGGGCCAGCGCCTGGTGCTGCAGGTGCCACCGGCCTGGTTGCCGACCCAGCGCATCGGCAGCCGCCAGTTGTACCCGGCCAGCGAAGCGCGCAGCAGTTTTGGCGCCTTGCTCAACTATGACCTGTACTTCAACGATACCGACGACGGTGGCCGCTACCTGGCGGCCTGGAACGAGCTGCGCCTGTTCGACAGCTGGGGCACGCTGTCGACCACCGGCCAGTGGCGTCAGTCCCTGGGCGGCAACGACTACGCCGACAGCCAGGAAGGCTTTCGCCGCTACGACACCACCTGGCGGTACACCGACGAGGCGCGCCTGCTGACCCTGGAAGTCGGCGACGTGCTCAGCGGCGCCTTGCCCTGGACCAGTTCGGTGCGCCTGGGCGGCCTGCAACTGTCGCGCGACTTTGCCGTGCGCCCGGACCTGGTCACCTATCCATTGCCGGCCTTCGCCGGGGAAGCGGCGGTGCCGTCCTCGGTGGATCTGTTCATCAACGGCTACAAAAGCTCCAGCGCCGATTTGCAGCCAGGCCCCTACACCCTGACCAACGTGCCGTTCATCAACGGCGCCGGCGAAGCGGTGGTGGTGACCACCGATGCCCTCGGCCGGCAGGTGTCGACCACCTTGCCGTTCTATGTCACCAGCAGCTTGTTGCAAAAAGGCCTGGCGGACTTCTCGCTGGCCGCCGGCAGCCTGCGCCGGGACTACGCGCTTCGCGACTTTGCCTATGGCCCGGGGGTGGCCGCCGCCAGTTTGCGCTACGGCCTGAGCGACAGCTTCACCCTCGAAAGCCACGCCGAGGCGGCCGAGTCCCTGGCCCTTGGCGGGCTGGGCGGCAACTGGCAGGTGGGCAACTGGGGCGTGGTCAATGCGGCGCTGAGCCAGAGCAGCTTCGACAGCCGCAGCGGCCAGCAACTGAGCGTCGGCTACCAGTACAATAGCCAGCGCCTGGGCTTCAATTACCAGCGCCTGCAACGGCGCGGCGACTATGCCGACCTGTCGCTGGTCGACAGCCCCTACACGCGCCTGAGCCAGCGCAGCGAACAGGTGACCATGAGCGTCAACCTCGAACGCTACGGCAGCCTCGGCGCCGGTTACTTCGATGTGCGCGCCGGTGACAACTCGCGCACCCGTTTGCTCAACCTCAGCTGGAGCAAGCCGTTGTGGCGCAACAGCAGCCTGTACCTGTCGGCCAACCGCGAAATCGGCGACAGCCAGTGGGCGGTGCAGGCGCAACTGGTGATTCCGTTCGACCTGCGCGGCACCCTGAGCTTTAGCGTTGAGCGCAACAAGGAGGGCCAGAACCAGCAACGGGTCAACTACAGCCGCGCGGTGCCCAGCGAAGGCGGCTTGGGCTTCAACCTCGGCTACGCCGATGGCGATCGCGAGGCTTACCGCCAGGCCGACGTCACCTGGCGCCTGCAGTCGGTGCAACTGCAGGCCGGTGCCTATGGCAGCAGCGACAGCATGACCCGCTGGGCCGATGCCAGCGGTTCGCTGGTGTGGATGGACGCCGGGTTGTTCGCCGCCAACCGTATCGACGATGCCTTCGTGGTGGTCAGCACCGAGGGTTTTGCCCAAGTGCCGGTACGCTACGAAAACCAGCTGGTCGGGCGCACCGACAAGAATGGCCACCTGCTGGTGCCCTGGAGTAGCGCCTACTACCGCGCCAAGTACGAGATCGACCCTATGGAACTGCCGGCCAACGTCCAGAGCCCGCAGGTCGAGCAGCGGGTGGCGGTGCGCCGGGGCAGCGGCTACCTGCTGGAATTCCCGCTGCAACGGGTGGTGGCGGCGAGCATTGTCCTGGTCGATGGCAACCACAAGGAGCTGCCGCTGGGCAGCCAGGTGCGCCATGAGCAGAGCGGGGCGCTGGCGGTGGTCGGCTGGGACGGGCTGGTGTACCTGGAAGGGCTGGCCGCGGACAACAGCCTGCAGGTGCAGATTGCCAATGGCGGCAGTTGCCGGGTGCAGTTCAAGCTGGCGCCCGAGCAGGACCAGGTGCCGCTGATCGGCCCGCTGGTGTGCCAATGAAGCGCCTGCTAACGCTGCTGGCCGTGCTCGCCAGCCCCCAGGTGCACGCGTTGTGCTCGGTGATCGATACCGCGCCGGCAAGCTTTGGCAGTGTCAGCTCGACCCTGGTGCGCACCACCGTGCAGTCGGCCTCGACCCTCAATGGCGGGCTGCAATGCACCGGCTCGCTGGTCAGCCTGCTGGCCAGCGACGATCACTTCTACGCCACTTTCACCCCACCGGCCGGCAGTACCGGCCTGCTCGGCCCCACGGGCGATGTGATCGGCTACACCCTGTACGCCAACAACACCAGCAACTACCCGATTGCCCGCAGCCTGCCTTACGACTTTGCCCGCAACGGCATCCTCGATGCCCTCGGCCTGCTCAACGGCACTACGCCCAAGTCGGTGCCGCTCTACCTCAAGAGCCTGAGCGGCAGCAACGTCGCCGCCGGCCTTTATCAGGAAGTCCTGACGGTGTACTGGAACATCAGCTACTGCTGGGGCATCGGCATCGGCAGCATCTGCCTGGGCCGGCAGAACCTCACCGGCACCACCAGCCTGACCGTGAGCCTGACGGTCACCAATGACTGCCAGATCACCAGCCCCAACATCAGCTTCGGTAGCGCGCCGGTGGTCGGCGGCTTCAGCACGGTCAACAGCAACGTCAATGTCTCCTGCACCAAGGGCAGCAACTACACCGTGGGCCTGGACGATGGCCAGAATGTCTCCGCCGGGCGCCGGCGGATGAAGTCGGCGGCCAACAACTATATGGCCTATGACATCTTCAAGAGCGCCGGCAGCGTGCGTTGGGGCAGCGTCACCACGGCCCGGCGGGCCAGCAGCGACGCCGATATCAACCCCGGTGTGGGCACCGGCACCGGCAGCCAGATCTTCAACTACAACGCCAAGGTCTACACCGACCAGGCCACACCGCCCGCCGGCACTTACCTGGACAACGTAATACTCGACGTGCAGTTCTGAGCCCGTGCGCCTTCGCTCAGCCACCAGTAACCCAGGGCCACGGCATTGAGTAGCGCGCCATAGGCACACACCAGCAGCCAGCCGCCCCAGGCATAGGCCAGGGTCGAGGTCAGCGCGCCAAAGGCACTGCCCACCGAGTAGAACAGCATGTAAGCAGCGGTCAGCCGGCTGTGGGTGGCTTCAGGCAGGCGGTAGATCAGGCTCTGGCTGGCGACGTGCACGGCCTGCAGGCCCAGGTCGAAGACCACCACGCCGAGCAGCAGCGCCCACAGCGAATATTCAGTCAGGGCGACGGCCGCCCAGGACGCCAGCATCAATAACAGCGAGCCGCCACTGACCCACTGGCTCAGGCCGCGATCCACCAGCGCCCCGGCCCGCGCCGCCGCCAGCGCACCTGCTGCGCCCGCCAGGCCGAACAGGCCCACTTCGCTGGTCGACAACGACAGCGGCGGGGCGCTCAGGGGCAACACCAGCGGCGTCCACAGCACCATCGCCGAGGCGAAGCTGAGCAGGGCCAGCACTGAGCGCCGGCGCAGCAGCGGTTCATCGCGCAGCAGCAACGCCAGTGAATGCAGCAGCTCGCGGTAACTGCCCGCCGCCTGCACCGGTTGTTGCCGAGGCAGCACGCGCCAGAGCAGGGCGGCAATCACCAGGGTCAAGGCCGCCGACAGCCAGTAGATCGAGCGCCAGCCGGCGAGGTCAGCCATGGCCCCGGACAAGGTACGCGCCAGCAGGATGCCGATGACGATGCCGCTGGTAATCACCCCCACCACATGACCGCGCTCGCTGGCCGCCGACAGCGTCGCGGCGTAGGCCACCAGCACCTGGGTGACCACCGCCAGCAGGCCGGTCAGGCCCATGCCCAGCAGCAGCCAGGGCGTGCTCGGCGCCCAGGCGATCAGCACCAGGGCCAGGGCCGAGAGCAGCGACTGGCCGACGATCAGCCGCCGGCGGTTGAGGCGATCGCCCAACGGCACCAGCAACAACAGGCCCAGGCCATAGCCGACCTGGGTCAGGGTCACCACCAGGCCGACCAGGCCGGGGTCGATGGCAAATTCCCGGGCCATGGCTTCGAGCAAGGGTTGCGCGTAGTAGACATTGCCAACCGCCAGGGCGCAGGCCACGGAGAACAGCAAGATGACGGCGGATGACATTCGGTGTTGGGGCTGCATGGGGTCGATCCTTCTGGTTGCATAATGAAACCAGTTGTACGCTAGAGAAACTGGTTTTATATTGCAACCACTTTCACTGGCGAGATTTCCCATGGTCCAACGTACCCGCCTGCAAGACGCCGAATGCCCGGTGGCGCGTTCCCTCGATGCCATTGGTGACTGGTGGTCGCTGCTGATCGTGCGTGATGCCTTCGATGGCCTGAAGCGCTTCAGTGAGTTCCAGCGCAACCTGGGCATGGCCAAGAACATCCTCAGCACCCGCCTGCGGCAACTGGTCGAGCACCAGATCTTCGAACTGGTGCCGGTGTCCGAGGGCAGCGCCTACCAGGAATACGTGCTCACCGAGAAAGGCCTGGGCCTGTTCCCGTTGATCGTCGGCTTGCGCCAATGGGGCGAGGCGTTCTACTTCGCCGAGGGCGAGGCCCATTCGCAACTGGTCGATCGCGAACACGGCAAACCGGTCCAGGCCCTGCAGCTGCGCGCCGCTGACGGCCGCCTGCTCGGCCCGCACGACTGCGTGCGCCTGCCGGCCCGGGGCTGAGCCTGGCAGCCAGCTACAACCTTCACGGCAGCCACGGGCAAGACGGCCATTGCCAGCGCGCGCAGAGTAGGACCACTGTCATCCTTCTGCTCGAGGTCTTTTGCCATGTCGCTCAACGACACGCTCAGTGCGCACCTGAATCGCGGCACGGTCGGCTTTCCCACCGCCCTTGCCAGTACCATCGGCCTGATCATGGCAAGCCCGGTGATCCTCACCGCGACCATGGGCTTCGGTATCGGCGGCAGTGCCTTCGCCGTGGCCATGCTGATCGCGGTGGTGATGATGCTGGCGCAGGCGACCACCTTTGCCGAGGCGGCGTCGATCCTGCCGACCACCGGCGCGGTGTACGACTACATCAACTGCGGCATGGGGCGCTTTTTCGCCATCACCGGCACGCTGTCGGCCTACCTGATCGTCCACGTCTTTGCCGGCACCGCCGAGACCATGCTGGCCGGGGTCATGGCCCTGGTCAACTTCGAGCACCTCAACACCCTGGCCGAATCGGCCGGTGGTTCGTGGCTGCTGGGTGTCGGCTTCGTGATCATCTTCGCCATCCTCAATGCCTTTGGCGTCAGCGCCTTCGGCAAGGCCGAGATCATCCTCACCTTCGGCATGTGGACCACGCTGATGGTCTTCGGCGTGCTCGGCCTGATGGCCGCGCCGGCGGTGGAGCTGGAGGGCTGGTTCGGCGTGTCGCTGGTCGGCACGGACCTGGTGACCATCCTCTCGCTGGTGGGCATGGCCATGTTCATGTTCGTCGGCTGCGAGTTCGTTACGCCGCTGGCGCCGGATTTGCGCCAGTCGGCGAAAAGCATGCCGCGGGCCATGGCCCTGGGTCTGCTGGGGGTGGCGACGTGCATGTTCATCTATGGCGCGGCGATGAAGCGCCAGGTCGACAACGTGCTGCTCGATGCCGCCAGCGGCGTGCACTTGCTCGACACGCCCATGGCCATCCCGCGCTTTGCCGAACAGGTGATGGGCGATATCGGCCCGCTGTGGCTGGGCATCGGCTTTCTGTTCGCCGGTGCGGCGACCATCAACACGCTGATGGCCGGGGTGCCGCGGATCCTCTACGGCATGGCCGTGGACGGCGCCTTGCCCAAGGTGTTCACCTACCTGCACCCGCGCTTTAAAACGCCGCTGCTGTGTATCCTCGTCGCCGCCTTGATTCCATGCCTGCACGCCCTGTGGCTGGGCGGCAACACCGACCGCATCATGCACCTGGTGCTGGCGGCGGTGTGCGCCTGGAGCACCGCGTACCTGCTGGTGACCCTGTCGGTGGTGATCCTGCGCATCCGTCGCCCGGACCTGCCACGGGCCTATCGCTCGCCATGGTTCCCGCTGCCGCAAATCCTCTCGAGCGTCGGTATTGTCCTGGGCATGTGGTTCATCACCCCGCCGGGCATGGACCCGGCCGACATCTACGTGCCCTTTGGCCTGATGCTGGCCGGCACCGCGGTGTATGCGCTGTTCTGGACGCTACTGGTGCAGAAGGTCAACCCGTTCAAGCCGGCTTCGGTGGAAGAGGTGCTGGCGCGCGAATTCGCTCATCAACCGGGGACTGCACATGGCTATTGCCCTGCGCCAACTGTGGCAAAGGCTGTCTGAACGGGCGCCGGCCGGCTATCGGCCGGGGCTGACCCTTGAAAAGCTGCAACGCAACCTCGGTCTGGACAGCTTCGAGGTGCTCGGCCCGGGCCTTGGTCGCTTCAACTGGGCCGGGCAGGCGGTGCAGGTGCGCGAGCGCTGCGAAGCGCAGTTGCTCATGCACCTGGTGCTGAGCGAATTCAGCCTGAGCCTGCCTGCCACAGGGCAGGGCAGCGCCCACCTTGAACTGCACCACAGCGGGTCGTTGCGCCGCAGCGGCCTGCGGGTTCAGCTGCGTCAGGGCGAGCCGGCGTTGCAGGCCGAACTGCAACGGCGCCTGCTGGCCGATAGCGCGTTGCTGCAGGCGCTGATGCCGCTGGACTTCAAGCGCCTGCGCCTGCACAGAAGCGACGGCCAATGGACCCTGACCCTCGAACACATCGGCGCCAGCGAGGTGGTCAACCGCCTGCCGGCCTTTCGTCGCTACATTCGCCTGAGCCCCGAACAATGCCAGCACCTGCTGGCAACCCTGCAAGGCGTGCCGGGGCTGCTGGCCGGGCTCTGAGCCGGCCATCTGGCATCAAACCTGCTTTCACTCTGGCTGCTTCACGCAAGTTGCGCGCACATAGATAACATGTTAACTATTGCCCAACAAAAACAAGATGCCATTGTGGAGGTACCCATGAGTATCCATCACGCCAGCAGCCCTGCGCTGGAACGCTGGAACGCAACGATGCAGAACATCTGCGGGGTGTACGAGACGGAACTGGCGTTCAACCCCTCGCTGTTCATCGGCGAGATTTCCACCTGGTCGCGCGGCGGCCTGGCCCTGGCCAACCTGCGTACCAACGCCGGGCTGATCCGCCGCAAGGGCCTGAACAGCGACCGCGACAACGACCAGCACTGCTTTCTGGTCAGCCAGCGCACCGGCTTCTCGCAGATCACCCAGAACGGCGTCAGCATCCAGCTGGCACCCGGCGAAATGCTCCTGATGGACGCCGCCGGTGCCTGCGAAATAATGCCCTTCGGCCTGATCGAGCACGCTTCGCTGTCGCTGTCGCGAGCCGAGGTGTGCAAGCAACTGGGCAGCGACAGCCGCACCTTCGGCAAGATCTCCCAGACCCGCGCCTGCGGGCGCATGCTGCACCTGCTGATGGACCAGCTGTGCAAAGAGCAAAGCGCCGGCGAAGACGAGCAGGGCGAAGGTCAGGCGCTACACAGCGCCTTCCTGTCGCTGCTCGGTTCGGCCCTTGAAGGCAGCGACGACCTCTGCGCGTTGCCGGCCTCATTGCAGGGCGCCAACCTGCGCAGTTATGTGCAAAAAGTCATCGATGACTCCCTCGGCCAGGCCAACCTGACCCCGGTCAACCTCGCCAACCGCCTGAACATTTCCGTGCGCCACCTCTACCGCCTGTTCGAAGAGCAGGGCGACAGCGTCTGCCGCTACATCCAGCGCGCGCGCCTCAAACGCAGCGCCGCCGACCTCGCCAACCCGGTGCTCAAGCGCGAGTCGATCACCACCATTGCCTACAAATGGGGCTTCACCGACTCGGCGCACTTCAGCCGCTCGTTCAAGAAGCAGTTCGAGCAGTCGCCCAAGGACTACCGCGCCAGCAGCCTGGCCTGATCAGCGTTTGATCGTTGCTGGCTTGACCGCAGGATGCGGTCTGTATAGGCTCGTCCGACCTGGCTACCTACCGATAGGTAGGTAGAGCGCCAAGCGCCAGCCAGGTCCCGTTTTTATCTGGAATCAAGCCTATGCACAGTGCAGCCTCCACGCCGACCGCCCGGGTCGGCTTCGCCATTTCCCTGGCCCTGATCGGCGCCCTCGGGCCCTCGGCGGTCGACATGTACCTGGCCAGCATGCCGAGCATCGCCAGCGAGTTCGCCACCTCCTATGCCGGGGTGCAACTGACCCTGACCGTGTTCCTCCTGGCCATGGGCGCCGGGCAGTTGTTGTTCGGGCCGTTGGTCGACACCCTCGGTCGGCGCCGGCCGTTGCTCGCCGGTTTGCTGGTGTTTGTCTTGAGCTCGCTGGCCGCCGCTGCCGCGCCCGACCTCAACAGCCTGCTGCTGGCGCGTTTCATCCAGGGCCTGGGTAGCGCCCTGACCCTGGTGGTGATCATGAGCATGGTCCGCGACGTTGCCGAAGGCGCGCGGGCGGCGCAGATCTTCGCCTTGCTGATGACCATCGAAGGCCTGGCGCCGGTGATCGCCCCGGCATTGGGCGGCTTTGTCGGTGCGCACTTTGGCTGGCGGGCGATCATGCTGGTGCTGGCGGCATTGGGCGTGCTGGTGCTGATCAACTCGGCGCTGATGCTCAAGGAAACCTTGCCCGAGGACAAACGCATGGCCTGGCAGCCTCGGGAATTCTTGCGCACCTACGTACGGATCGCCCGCGACCGCCAGTTCCTGCGCCCGGCCCTGGCCTTGTCGGCGGTGTTCTTCTTTCTGTTTGCCTACATCGGCGGGGCCGCTTTCGTTTACCAGCATCACTTCGGGCTGTCGGTCGAGGCGTTCGGCACCCTGTTCGGCGCCACCGGCGTGGCCATTCTGCTCGGCGCCATCACCGCGGGCCGCCTGGTGGCGCGCAAGGGCCTGGTGCGCCTGGCCCGCTGGGGCGCGGCGTGCATGCTGGTCGGCGCCGTGCTGGTGCTGGCCGGTGCGCTGAGTGCGGCGGGGCTGGTGGGTATCGTTGCCGGCATGGCGGTTGCCATGTTCGGCCTGGGCATTGCCGAGGCCACGCTGATGTCGCTGGTGATGTCTTCGCAGAGCACCGCGCTGGGCTCGACTGCGGCGTTGCTCGGTGCCTTCCAGTTGATCATTTCGTCGTTCGCCACGCCATTGTCGGGCATCATGGCGCCTTTGGGCGCGGCGCACTGGGCGTTGTTGCTCGGCCTTTCGGCGCTGTGCGTGGCGCTGCTGGTGCACATCAGCACCCGCCATGCCGAGCCGCAGGTGCACAGCCTGGCTGGGCATTGATCCGTATTTGTTGGGGGAGACACCGCTATGAGAAGCCTGACGCCGTCGGCGGAAAAGATCTGCGCGATTGCCGTCGAGCAGTTTGCCGAGCTGGGTTACGACGCCTCGTCGCTCAACGATATCGCCGCCGCGGCGGGCATGCGCAAGCCGTCGTTGTACGCGCATTTTGCCGGCAAGGACGACCTGTTCCAGGTGGTCTATGCCCGGGCCCTGCACGCCGAGCACGAGTACCTGGAGGCGTGCTTTGCCGAGCAGGTGCCGACCGGCGAGCTGCCGGGGCAACGTTTTGCCGAGCGCTTGAACGCGCGCTACCAGGCCTCGGCGCATTTGCGCTTCATGCTGCGCACGGCGTTCTTCCCGCCCAGTGAACTGCGGCCGGTGATCTGTGCCGGCTTCGAGGCCTACCTGGCAAGGTTGGGCGAGTTGTTTGCCCAGGCGTTGCGCACGTTCGCGCCGGGGCTGGAGGAGGGGCAGCAGCGCTTGTATGGCGATGCCTACCTGGGGATCGTCGACAGTTTGAATGTCGAGTTGATCTATGCGGGGGCGGAGGCGTTTGAGCGGCGGTTGGCGGCATTGTGGCGCTTGTTTGGGGAATCGTTGGCGAGGCTTTAGGGCCTCATCGCTGGCAAGCCAGCTCCCACAGGTTCGGTGCATGCAGTACTTGTGGGAGCTGGCTTGCCAGCGATGCTTTCAGTCAGACCACCGCAAAGTAATGCTTCACAAAGCTCTCGCTGAGAATCTCCCAGAGCACCGGCGTGCCCTTGGTCACGAACCAGCTGTCACCCACGTTGTAGGTGCGGCTCACACCCGTGGCTTCGTCGGTCAGGCGCACCTGGCCGGTGACTACCACGGCCTGTTCGTTGAACGGGTAGACCATGCGGAACTTGCCGGTGGTGGTGCCAAAGTAGGCGCTGCTGACCGGGTCGGTCGGTGCGCCGAAGGTCATTTTGCCGAAGGCGCGTACTTCGCCTTCGAGTATCTCCGAGCCCAGGTCGGCAACGGTGCCCCAGGCGTCGAGTTGGCTGAGCTGGAGGTTCGGGGTGACGGCAGTCAGGGTCATGGCAGTGTTCCTTGAGGGTTGAAAGCGTTAGGGCTTAGCGCCGGCCATTCCAGTAGCCGGACAGCTGGTGCCAGGATTTGCCGGCGGTCAGCAGCAGCGAGCGCAGTTGATCCTTGGCCGGGATGGTCGGGCGTGGCACCGAGCTGATCAGGTCATAGCGCGCCGAGCCTTCGCTCATGCCTTCGGCCAGGACCTTGCAGATGATGTGGCTGGGGGTGACGCCAAAACCGGAATAACCTTGCACGTAGAAAGCGTTGCGCCGACCGGGCAGGGTGCCGATCTGCGGGAACAGGTTGGGGCTGCAGGCCATCGGCCCGCCCCAGGCCAGGTCGATTTTCACGTCCTTGAGGTAGGGGAAAATCTTCAGCATCAGGTTGCGGTTCCAGGCCTTGAGATCACCCGGGATGTGTTCGACCAGCGGCGTGGCGGCACCAAACAGCAGGCGGTTCTCGTTGGTCACCCGGTAGTAATCGATCACCGGGCGGATGTCGCTGTAGGCCCCGCGAATCGGGCTGATGCGCTGGATCAGCTCGTCCGGCAGTGGCTCGGTCATCATCTGGAAAGCGTAGGTGTTGATGGTCGAGCGGTGCAGCTCCGGCTCCAGCTTGTTGAGGAAACTGTCGCAAGCCCACAGCAGCTTGCTGGCGGTCACCGAACCGCGCCCGGTGCGCACGCGGATGCGCTCGCCGTACTGCACCTGCAGCGCCGGGCTGTTCTCGAAAATGCGCACGCCGTGTTCGCTGAGCGCCTTGGCTTCACCGAGCAACAGGTTCAGCGAGTGCACATGGCCACCGCCCATGTGCAGCAAGGCGCTGCTGTAGGCGTCGGAGCCGATGATCTGCTTGACCTCGCTGCCACCGAGAAATCGGATCTCATGCTGGGAGTTGACCGACTTGAAGTCCTTTTCCCAGGCGCGCAGGGTTTTTTCCTGGCGGGCGTTGAAGCCCATGTAGCCATAGCCGTGGCAGAAGTCGGCGTCGATGGCGTACTTGGCGATGCGGTTCTTGATGATGTCGGCGCCCAGGTCACTGATCTCGAAGATCTGCCGCAGGCCATCGTCGCCGACGTGCTGCTTGATCTTCTCCAGGTCATGGCCGATGCCGGCCATGATCTGCCCGCCATTGCGCCCGGTGCCACCAAAGCCCAGGTAGCGGGCTTCGAGCACGACGATGTTGGTGATGCCTTTTTCCGCCAGCTCCAGGGCCGTGTTGATCCCGGAAAAGCCGCCGCCGATGATGACCACGTCGGCGTCCACGTCCTGTTCCAGGGTCGGGAAGCTCAGGTTGTATTTTTTGGTGGCGGTGTAGTAGGTCGGCGTTTCGATGTTGATCATGGCGCAGCCTGAAAAGTGAAGTACTGATGGGCTCTATTAAGGCCTTGCCCGGCGCCTGCGTCTTGACCCTGCGTGCCGCCGGGCTTGACTGCCGGTGCCAGGGCTGTGGCAAGGCGTTGATTTTGTTAAAGTGTTAACAAAGTAGCCTGATGATTAGCCTTCCCATGCCCCAGCCGCGCCCGTCGTTGACCCTGACCTTGTTGCAAGCCCGCGAAGCGGCCATGCGTTTTTTTCGCCCCTCGCTCAACCAGCACGGGCTCACCGAGCAGCAGTGGCGGGTGATCCGTATCCTGCGCCAACAGGGCGAAATGGAGATCTACCGCCTGGCGGAACTGGCCTGCATCCTCAAGCCGAGCATGACCGGGGTGCTGGTGCGCATGGAGGCGGCCGGCCTGGTCAGCCGGCGCAAGGCCGAACAGGACCAGCGCCGGGTGCTGGTCAACCTGGCGCCAAAGGGCGAGGAGATTTTTGCTTCGATGAGCCAGTGCATGGAGAGCAATTACCGGCGCATTCAGGAGCAGTTCGGCGAGCAGAAGCTGCAGGCGTTGCTGGGGTTGCTGGAGGAGTTGAAGCAGGTGGGGCGGTGACTGCATCGCTGGCAAGCCAGCTCCCACCGGACCTGTGTACAGAGGACCTTGTGGGAGCTGGCTTGCCAGCGATGAGGCCGGTACAGTCAATACACCGAGGGCCCAGATGACACGTGCACATCCCCCTTGAACTTACCCGCCAACCCCTGCAAGCCCTTCATCAACACCGTGGTATCGACCCCCACCGCGACGAAGCCTGCGCCCAGTTCCAGGTAGCGCCGCGCCAGGCCCTCATCGGCACTGAGAATCCCCGCCGCCTTGCCGGCCTTCTGGATCTGCACGATCGCCTGTTCAATCGCCGCCTGCACCTCGGGGTGCCCGGGGTTGCCGCGATAGCCCATGGAGGCACTCAAGTCCGCCGGGCCGATGAACACCCCGTCAACGCCCTCGACCGCTGCAATCGCCTCAAGGTTGCGCAGCCCTTCAAGGCTTTCGATCTGCACCAGCAGGCACATCTGCTCATCGGCCTGGTCGAGGTAGCCGGGGATGCTGTTCCAGCGCGAGGCCCGCGCCAGGGCGCTGCCGACGCCGCGCACGCCCTTGGGCGGGTAGTGCATGGCGCGCACCAGTTCGCGGGCCTGCCCGGCGCTTTCGACCATCGGCACCAGCAGGGTTTGTGCGCCGATATCCAGCACCTGCTTGATCAGCGCGGTGTCGCCGATCACCGGGCGGATGATCGCCTGGGCCGGGTAGGGGGCGATGGCCTGCAACTGGCCGAGCATGCCGCGCAGGTCGTTGGGCGCGTGTTCGCCGTCGATCAGCAGCCAGTCGAAACCGGCGTTGGCGGCAAGCTCGGCACAGTACGGCTCGGCCAGGCCAAGCCACAGGCCGATTTGCGCCTCGCCGCGTTGCAGGCGTTGTTTGAAGCGGTTGACGGGCATGTCCATGGGCAATTCCTCAAACGAAACGGCAGGCAATCGAACCGAGCATGTCGTAGTCGACATGGAAGGTATCGCCGGGGTTGGCCGCCACCGGGCGGGTGAAGGAGCCGCCGAGAATGATCTGCCCGGCTTCAAGGGTGACGTCGTACGGCGCCAGCTTGTTGGCCAGCCAGGCGACGCCCTTGGCCGGGTGGTTGAGCACCGCCGCCGAGACCCCGGACTCTTCGATCACGCCGTTGCGGTAGAGCACCGCCGGCACCTTGCGCAGGTCGATATCGCCCGGACGCACCGCGCGCCCGCCCATGACCACGCCGGCGTTGGCGGCGTTGTCGGAGATGGTGTCGAAGACCTTGCGGGTGGCCTGGGTCTGCGGGTCGATCTGCTGGATGCGCGCATCGATGATCTCCAGCGCCGGGATTACCCATTCAGTGGCGTCGAGTACGTCGAACAGGGTCACGTTCGGGCCCTTGAGCGGCTTGCCGAGGACGAACGCCAGCTCCACCTCGACCCGCGGCACGATAAAGCGCTCGAAGGGGATGTCGCTGCCTTCGTCGAAGAACATGTCATCGAGCAGCGCGCCGTAGTCCGGTTCGGTGATGTTCGATGACACCTGCATGGCCCGTGAGGTCAGGCCGATCTTGTGGCCGACCAGCTTGCGCCCGCCCTCGATTTTTTGTGCGACCCAGGCGCGCTGGATGGCGTAGGCGTCCTCGATGCTGATGCCCGGGTGCTCCAGGGAGAACTGCCGCACCTGTTCGCGGCTGCGTTCGGCGCGCTCGAGCTGGGCGGCGGCTTGCAGGATCTGGCTGTGGTCAAGCATGGCGAAATCTCTTACTGAGGGTTGACGATGGCAGCCTTGGTGCGCAGCACCAGCAAGCCGCCGAGGGTGATGAACATTGCCAGTACGTACAGGGCCAGGCTGGCGCTCTGGGTGGTGTCGCGCATCCAGCCGATCAGGTACGGGGCGAGGAACGAGGCGATGCTGCCGAACGAGCTGATCAGGGCGATACCGGCGGCCTGGGTGGTGTTCGACAGGAATGCCGGCGGCAGCTGCCAGAACATCGGCAAGGCAGCGCTGGCGCCCATGCCGGCGATGATCAGGCCGCCCAGCACCATCACCGGGTTGCCGGGTGCCAGGCCGGCCACGGCGATGCCGGTGGCCGACATCAGCAGCGGCACGCACAGGTGCCAGCGGCGTTCACGCTGACGGTCGGAGGAACGGCCACAGGCGATCATGAAGAAGCACCCGGCCAGGTACGGCACGGCGCTCAACAGCCCGACGCGGCCATCGCTGCCGATGCCGGCGCCGTGGATCAGGGTCGGCATCCAGAATGCCAAGGTGTTGACCGCCAGCATCACCGCAAAGTACACCGCCACCAGCAGCCAGACCTGGCTGTCACGCAGGATGCCGGCAAACGAGGTGATGGATTTGCGCTGCTCTTCCTGGTTCAGTTGCTCGCGCAGTTGCTGCTTTTCAGTGCCGTTCAGCCAGCTGACACTCTCGAAGCTGTCGGGCAGGCACTTGAGTACCACCAGGCCGAGCAACACCACCGGCGCGCCTTCGATCAGGAACATCCACTGCCAGCCACGCAGGCCGGCGGCGTCGTGGAACAGCTCGAGGATGCCGCCCGACAGCGGCCCGCCGACCACCCCGGCCATGGGCACGGCGATGGCGAACAGCGCGGTGATCTGCCCACGACGGCGGGCCGGGTACCAGCGGTTGAGGTAAACCAGGATGCCGGGGAAGAAGCCGGCTTCAGCGACGCCGAGCAAAAAGCGCAGGACATAGAAGCCCGAGGCCGATTCAACCCAGAGCATGCTGGTCGACAGCGTGCCCCAGACCACCATCAGGGTGGCGATCCAGCGCCGTGGGCCGACGCGGTCCAGGGCCATGTTGCTGGGTACGCCGAACAGCGCGTAGGCAATGAAGAACAGCCCGGCACCAAAGCCGTAGACCGTGTCGCTGAAGTGCAGGTCGCTGCTCATCTGCATCTTGGCAAAACCAATGTTGATGCGGTCCAGGTGAGCGAACAGGTAGCAAATCAGCAGCAGCGGCATCAGCCGCCAGGTGATCTTGCTGTGGGTCGAGTCATGTTGGGCAAGGGCAGCGTGTTGGGCAGTATTGGCTGTGCTCATGATCTTGTACTTTTTGTCAGAGGGCCGTTGGGGAGGGCGGGTGGCTGTGGTTCAGCCCGCCTGGTTTTGCAAAAAGGCGTGAACGTTGTTCTGTTTGAAGTTCAGCTGCGGGTGCAGCTCGATCATCTCGAACGACAGCGCCAGCAGGCGTTGGCTTTGCAGCTCGGCAAAGTGCGCGGTGATCACCGCGAACAGCGCCTCGGCGACCTCGGTGCGGGTTTGCAGATCGCGGCCGTGGCCGACCTTGAGGGTCATGTGGACGAAGGCGTAGTCGTGCTTGCCATCGGCCATGCGCCAGCTGTCCAGGCGCACGCCACGGCTGCGGATGCCGCCCAGGGGGAACACGCCGCTGGCGCCCAGGCTGGCGTGGACCTTGGCGAACAGGCCGGGCAGGTCGGCCTGTTGCTCGATGTTGTCGGTGTACTCAATGATGAAATGCGGCATGAAGATCTCCGTTTGAACGGCGGCAAGCGGCAAGCTACAAGCGCCAAGAGCGCGTGCTCTTCGCTTGCAGCTTGTGGCTTGAAGCTTGTGGCTGCTGCCTTCGCGCTACAGCGGGAAGATGGCGTTGATTTGCCCGGTGCCGGAGCTGCCGAACGGCTCGGTCAGGACCTCGACCGGCTTGTTGTAGTCGGCACCGCCAAGCAGGCCCAGGAGCATCGCCGTGTCGTGCATGCCGCCTTCGCCGTAGCAGTGGTTGGCGTAGTCCGGGAGCATCGCGCAGAACTCCTTGAAGCGGCCCTGCTTCCACAGCTCGACCACGCGCAGGTCCATCTGCTTGTCGAATTCGCGGGTCCAGTTGTGGATGTTGGCTTCGGCGTTGCGGTCATCGGAAAAACGGTGCGACAGCGAACCGGAGGCCAGCACCAGCACTTTGCGGTCGCTCTTTTCGATGGCCCGGCGCACCGCGGCGCCGAAGGCGAAGCTGTCTTCCAGGCGGTGCCAGGCGCACCAGGCGGCAATCGACACGACCTTGAACTTGTGCGCGTCGGGCACGTCCATGTGCATGTAGCGCATCGGCACCAGGGTGCCGTATTCAAGCTCAAGGCTTGGGATGTTGTGGGCCAGGGTGCGCACGTCGGCGGCGTTGGCTTCAAGGCCGATCAGCTCGCCCAGTTGCGGGCAGCCGGGGTACTCGAAGTCCATGTTCTTGATGAAGTGCGGCAGCTCGTTGCTGGTGTAGGTGCCCTTGAAGTGTTCGCCACAGTTAATGTGGTAGCCGCTGTTGACCAGCCAGTGGACGTCGAACACCACGGCGGTGTCGGCGCCCAGTTCGCGGGCGCGGCGGCCGATTTCCTTGTGCCCGGCGATCGCTGCCTCGCGGCAGCCATGGTGCTTGCCGGGCAGTTCGGACAGGTACATCGAGGGTACGTGGCAGACTTTGGCTGCCAGGACGACTTCGCCCATGATGGAACTCCTGGAAATTGTTGTTCTTGTGTGCTGTCAGTGCCATCGCTATCGCCGGCAAGCCGGCTCCCACAGGTATTGAGGCAGCCCTGTGGGAGCTGGCTTGCCAGCGATGACGTCAGACGCCCCAGCGCGGAATATGGTGACTGCCCATCGAGATACACACGTTCTTGATCTCGGCAAACACCTCGAAGCTGTACTGCCCGCCCTCACGGCCGGTGCCTGAACCCTTGACCCCGCCGAACGGCTGGCGCAGGTCGCGCACGTTCTGGCTGTTGATGAACACCATGCCGGCCTCGATGCCGCGGGCCAGACGATGCGCCTTGCCGATGTCCTGCGTCCAGATGTACGAGGCCAGGCCATACTCGGTGTCGTTGGCCAGTCGCAGCGCCTCGGCTTCGTCCTTGAAGGGGATCAAACACACCACCGGGCCGAAGATTTCTTCCTGGGCGATGCGCATGTTGTTGTTCACGTCGGCAAACACCGTCGGCTGAATGAACTGCCCGCGGGCCAGGTGCGCCGGCAGGTTGGCCGGGCGCTCAAGGCCGCCAGCGAGCAGGGTCGCGCCTTCTTCGATGCCGATCTTGATGTAACCGGTGACCTTGTCATAGTGGGCCTGAGTGATCATCGAGCCTACCTGGGTTTGCGGGTCTTGCGGGTCGCCGACGATCAGGCGCTTGGCCCGCGCGGCAAACTCGGCGACGAACTGCGGGTAGACGCTCTGCTGGATGAAGATACGGCTGCCGGCGGTGCAGCGCTCGCCATTGAGCGAGAAGATGGTGAACAGCGCCGCATCCAGGGCGCGCTCAAGGTCGGCGTCTTCAAAAATCAGCACCGGCGACTTGCCGCCCAGCTCCATGGAGTACTTCTTCAGGCCCGCAGTCTGCATGATCTTTTTGCCGGTGGCGGTGCCACCGGTAAAGGAGATGGCACGCACGTCGGGGTGGCGTACCAGGGCGTCGCCAGCGGTGGCGCCGTAGCCCTGGATGACGTTGAGCACGCCGTTGGGGATGCCGGCTTCCACCGCCAGGCGCCCCAGTTCGTTGGCGGTCAGCGGCGACAGTTCGCTCATCTTCAGCACTGCGGTGTTGCCCAGGGCCAGGCACGGCGCGGTCTTCCAGGTGGCGGTCATGAATGGCACGTTCCACGGCGACACCAGCCCGCACACGCCCACCGGCTGGTACAGGGTGTAGTTGAGCATCTGGTCGTCGACCGGGTAGGTATGGCCGTCCATGCGTGTGCAGACTTCGGCGAAAAAGTCGAAGTTATGCGAGGCCCGCGGGATCAGCACGTTCTTGGTCTGGTGGATCGGCAAACCGGTGTCGAGGGTTTCAAGCTCAGCCAGGTGCGGCACGTTCTGCTCGATCAGCTCGCCGAGCTTGCGCATCAGCCGCGCGCGCTCCTTGGCCGGGGTGTTGGCCCATTTCGGGAACGCCTCTTTCGCTGCCGCTACCGCCTGGGCCACTTCTTCGGCGCCGCCGCTGGCGACTTCGCCAATGGCCTCGCCGGTGGCCGGGTTGTAGTTGACGAACACGTCTTTGCTTTCGACCTCACGGCCGTTGATCCAGTGTTTGATCATGCTGCTCATGCCTCTTGGCGGTTGAGGGCGAAGAACTCGGCTTCGCTGACAATACGGTTGACCAGGCGCCCGACGCCTTCGACTTCGACCACCACTTCATCGCCCGGCACCACGTCGGCCAGGCCTTCAGGGGTGCCGGTGGCGATCATGTCGCCCGGCTGCAGGGTCATGAAGCTGGACAGGTATTCGATCAGGTAGGGGATGTCGAAAATCATGTCCTTGGTGCTGCCTTGCTGCTTGAGCTCACCGTTGATCCAGGTGCGCAAGGTCAGGTTGGAAGCATCCGGCACATCGGCGACATCGACGATCCACGGCCCGACCGGGGTGGTGGCGTCGCGGTTCTTCACCCGCAGGTTGGGCCGGTAGTAGTTCTCCAGGTAATCGCGAATCGCGTAGTCGTTGCACACCGTGTAGCCGGCCAGGTACTCCAGCGCATCCTCGCGCTTGACGTTGCGCGCAGGCTTGCCGATCACTGCCACCAGCTCGCACTCATAGTGCATGTAGGCGACGTTGTCCGGGCGCCAGCTGACCTGGTTGTGGCCGGTGTAGGTGCCCACCGATTTGACGAACGCCAGCGGTTCGGTGGGCGGCGTGAAGGCAAGCTCGGCGGCGTGGTCGGCGTAGTTCAGGCCCAGGGCGAACATATTGCCGGTGGCCGGTGGCAGCCACTCGACCTGCTGCTCGGCGAGCAAGCGGCCATCGGCCAGGCGCACGGCGTTGTCGGCCTCGACGGTGACGGCGTGGACTTCGCCCTGGTAACGGATACGTGCGTGTTTCATCAGCGCTTCTCCTGCGCGGCAACGATGCTGTTGGTCAGGCGTCCGAGGCCGCTGATCTCGACTTCAACCTGGTCCCCGGGCAGCACATCGACGCGGCCTTCGGGGGTGCCGGTAATCAGCACATCGCCTTCGTGCAGGGTCATGAATTCGCTGATCTCGGCGATCAGCTGGGCGACGCTGCGAACCATGTTGGCGGTGCTGTTGTGCTGGCGCAGGGCGCCGTTGACGAACAGCTTGATGCTCAGTTGCTGGGGGTCGGCGACCTGCGCGGCCGGCACCAGTTCAGGGCCCAGGGCGCAGAAACCGTCGCGGCACTTGGCCTTGACCGCCGGGCGGTAGTAGCTGTCTTCGGGCAGGCTGAATTCGTTGACGATGGTGTAGCCGGCGACATGGCTGAGGGCCTCGTCGACGCTGACCCGGGTGGCACGCTTGCCGATCACCACACCCAGGGCCGGGCCCGGTTGCAGGTGCTC
This sequence comes from Pseudomonas sp. 2(2015), assembly GCF_000955865.1. Classification (NCBI taxonomy): domain Bacteria; kingdom Pseudomonadati; phylum Pseudomonadota; class Gammaproteobacteria; order Pseudomonadales; family Pseudomonadaceae; genus Pseudomonas; species Pseudomonas sp. 2(2015). Next base: position 74,449 of record NZ_JYOF01000003.1, on the reverse strand, counting down.
GATGCCTTGCGGGTAGACCACCGGCTGGCCATGGCCATTGCGGGTGTTGGGGGTCTTGATGAACAGCACCGGCTTGACCGGTGGCTTTTGATAGGGCGGCTGTTCGAATTCGGCGAGACGCTGGTCAAGCAGGCCCTGGTAGTTCAGCGCAACGCCGAACAAGGTACCGCTGGCAGCATCGTGCAAGGCACGGCTCATGGGGTTCTCCTGGCTGGGGCAGGGGCAGGGTCCCTGCTCGAATAATTGTTAATGTGTTAACGTTATAATTAAGATGTTAACGAAATGCAAGCGGCTTGCTGCAGGAGTAAGCTGGCCGCATAACAACAAGCGTGAGCAGGGCCATGCGCGAGCAACAACCAATCCCCAACATCAACATCGGCCAGGTCTACGATCAGCGCTACAGCGATGCCGAGGTGCACTACGACAAGCTCGGCAACCTCGCCGGGTTTTTCGGCCGCAATATGCCGGTGCACCGCCATGACCGGTTTTTCCAGGTGCATTACGTCAAAAGCGGCACGGTGCGGGTGTACCTGGACGACCAGCAGTACGTCGAATCGGGGCCGATGTTTTTCCTTACGCCACCGACCATCCCGCATTCCTTCGTAACCGAACCCGATGCCGACGGCCATGTGCTGACCGTGCGCCAGCAACTGGTCTGGCAGCTACTTGAAGCCGATCCCGGGTTGGCGCCGGGGCCGCAGGTGGCGCCGGCCTGTGTGGCCTTGAGCGGCCTGGAACCAAGCTACGCCGCCGAGGCGCGGCGCCTGGCGCTGCTGTTCGATGAGCTGCACAGTGAAATCAACGCCAGCGCCGCCGGGCGCGGGGCGGCGCTGGAAAGCCTGACGCGGCTGATCATGACCAGCCTGCTGCGCCTGTGCGCGCGCTCGCTGCCGGCGCGGCAAACCCGTCATGAAGACTTGCAGGTGTTTCATCGTTTCAATGAACTGATCGAGGCCCACTACCTTGAGCACTGGCCGCTGGCGCGCTATGCCCAGGGCATCGGCGTCACCGAAGCGCGGCTCAACGAAGTGTGCCGGCGCATCGCCGACCTGCCGTCCAAGCGCCTGATTCTCGAACGCCTGATGCAGGAAGCACGGCGCCTGCTGCTGTACACCGGCAGCTCGGCCAACGAGATCTGCTACCGCCTGGGCTTCAAAGACCCGGCGTACTTCAGCCGGTTCTTTTTGCGCTATGCGCAGCTGACGCCGGGGGAGTACCGTCAGCGTCAGGCTGGATTGCGCTAGGCCTGGCCGCGCAGCCAGAGGTTGTCGAAACGCCAGGTGCTGAACAGTGTCTGCTCGGCTGCGGCGCCGCCGACCTGGCGCGAAAACGCATCGAGCAGATTCACATAGCCCCAGATCAGCAAGCCGCCGCGCTCATACTGAATCTGCTGGGCCTGGTGCACCAGCGCGCTGCGCTTGGCCAGGTCCGGCTGGGCCATGGCCTGGAGGAACAGTTCGCTGAACTGCGGGTCGTTGAAGTGGGTCTTGTTGGCCACGGCGAAGGGCGCATCGATGTGCATGGCACTGGCCAGGAACGGCGCGCCGATGGTGCCGCCGGTGCTCAGTTGCCACTGGTCGTGCTGCGGGCCGTCGAAGGTGGCCTGGTCGACCTGGCGCACCTTGAGGTTCACACCGATGGCCTTGGCCTGTTCGGCGAACACCAGCGCCGAGGCCAGGGCCGGGCCGCTGGTGGTCACCAGCTCGACTTGCAACTGCTCGTAGCCGGCTTCGCGCAGCAATTGCGCCGCCCGTTGCGGGTCATGGGGGCGCGGGCCGAGGCTGTGGTTGAAGGTCGGGTCATCAGGTGCGTACAGGTCGTTGGCCACCCGGCCCTGGCCGTTCAAGGCACGGCGTACCAGCTCCGGGCGGTCGGCGAGCAGGCGAAAGGCTTCGCGCACCTTGGGGTTGTCGAACGGCGGTTTGCTGGTGTTCATCTCGAACGACAACCAGTTGCCGCTGACCGAAGTCACCAGTTGCAGGCGCGGGTCGCGTTCGATGATCTGCAACTGCTCGCTGGGCAGGCCGTTGGCCATGTCGATCTGCCCGGCGCGCAGGGCCGCGAGGCGCGAGACCTGGTCCTTGAAGTCGATGATCTCCAGCTCGTCGGCGTAGGGTTTGCCGTCCTTGTAGTAGTTCTCGAAGCGGCTGAACACCGAGCGCTGGCCGGGGCTGAAGCTTTTCAACTTGTACGGCCCGGCACCCACCGGGTTGGTCACCGGGTGGTAATCGACCGGGACGATGCCGCCGAAGTTGACCCAGGTTTCCGCCAGCGGCAGGTAGCTGCGCCCGTCCTTGAAGCGGATGCGCACGGTGCGCGCGTCGAGCTTTTCCAGGTTGTCGCGATCGACCCAGTGCAGCAGCGCGGCATAGGGCGAGGCCAGTTGCGGGTCGGTCAGGCGGCGAATGGAAAAGATCAGGTCGTCGGCATCGATGCTCTTGCCGTTGTGAAACTCCAGGCCCTGGCGCAGGCGCACGGTCCAGCTGCTGGCGTCGGCGCTGGCCTCGGCTTCTTCGGCCAGGGCCAGGCGCGGCTGCATCTGCTCGTCCCATTCCCACAGCTTGCTGTACAGGGCAAAGCCGCGGACGATGCCGCTGCCGATCGGCTTGTGGGCATCGAGGTTGCCGACCTGACCGCCGGCCAGCACGCCCAGGCGCAGGCGCCCGCCATGGTGCGGCTGGTCGCTGGCCGGGCTGCTGGCGGCCGGTGCGTCAGGGCCGCAGCCGCTGAGCAGCAGGCCGCCGCCCAGCGCCAGGCTGTAGCCGAGAAAGCGTCGGCGCTGCTGATCGAAAAGGTCCATGGCTTCAGGCTCCTGCTGCACGCAGGGCTGGCGCCTGGGTGTCGATGCGCTTGAGCGGCGCGCGCTCGCCGCGAAAGTGCGCAAGGATGTGCTCGCCCAGGCGGTAGGCTTCTTCCAGGTGTGGGTAGCCGGCGAGGAAGAACAAGTCGATGCCCAGCGCGTTGTACTCGCGAATCCGCGCCACCACGTTCTCATAGCTGCCGACCAGCGCCAGGCCCGGCGGAATGCCGATATAGCCGAAGCCGGCCCAGACGTTGGGGTAGATGAAAAAGTCGTCGAACGGCCGGGTTTCGTCCTTGGCCGCGTACTCGTTTTCGTAACTGAGCTTGCGCGCGGTGCGCAGCCCGGCATGGGCGGCCACAGCCTTGACCGCACCCTTGGCCACGCCTTCGTCGAAAAAGCGCTTGGCCTCGGCCAAAGCTTGGGCTTCGGTCTCGCGGGTAATCACATCGATCGACAGGCCGAAGCGGATATGGCTGCGGCCATGCTTGAGCGCGCGCTCGCGAATGTCGGCGATCAGCGCGCGGATCTCGTCCGGGTGCTCGGCGCGCATCAGGTAGAAGTCGGCGTGGCGGGCGGCGAATTCCCGCGCGGCGATCGACGAGCCGGCGGTGCAGATCAGCGGCAACTCGGCCTTTTTCTGCGGGCCGCGCAGGCCGCCACCTTCGGCCTTGTAGAAGCGCCCCTGGTAGTGGAAGTTCTCTGAGTGCCAGTAACCCTTGACCACGTCCATGAACTCGGTGGCGCGCTCGTAACGTTCATCGTGGTCGCTGAAGTCGCCGACCTGGCGCTGCACGCTATCCGAGCCGCCATTGATGATGTTCCACACCAGGCGGTTGCCGCTGGCGCGCTGGTAGGTCGCCGCTTGCTGCACCGCGACCCAGGGCGTGTAGTGGAAGGGCTGGAAGGCGGTGACGTAGCTCAACGTGCGGGTTTCGCGGGCCAGCAGCGAGCACACTGTCCAGGGCTCTTCGCCGGACGGCGCGTTGACCATCAGCGCGCCACCGAAGCCGTTGATTTCGGCGGCGCGGGCGATCTGCCCGAGGTAGTCGATGTAGGTGAAGTGATCACCCACGGCAAAGTTCGACACGGCGCCGGTGCTGTCGCCGCCGGCATGCCAGTCGCCGCGGTTGCGCGGATCGCCGGGGAGGAACTGGGTTTCGCCGTGCAAGGGCAGGCGGGTGAAGAATTCAATGCTCACGGTCAGCGTCCTTATTGCACGGTGGGGTTGCAGAGGGGGGCGATGGGTTGGTCGTTGAACACCTTGCGGGCAAACGGCAGCGAGTCCTTGAGCGAGGCGTTGACCGTCTCGCTGTGGCCCAGCCCCTTGTACAGGTGGCCTTCGACGATCGAGCCGGTCTTGCAGGCGTCCTGCATCAGCGCCACCTGGGTGGCAGCCGCCGGGGTCTTGTCTTCGGCGCCGGTGCCGATGAAGATCGGCTGGGCGAGTTTCAGGGTCGGGTAGGAGACTTGCGCCAGCCACGGCTTGAGCTGCTCGCCGTTGTTGGCCTTGCGGGTGTTGGCCGGGGTCAGGCCGGTGCCGAGCACATCGGCCACCAGCGACGACAGGCAAGTGCTGCGCGCCTGTTCGAACAGCGGCAGGGCCTTGTCGGTGTAGAAGTCGCGTGGGTCGATGCTCGGGTCGTACTGCTGCGCCGCCAGCAGGGTGTAGAAACCGTAGGCCAGCGAGGCGTCGACCTTGTCCTGGTCCTGTTCGCCGACGTTCTTGGCGCCGACGGTGTAGATCACCCCGGTGCCGACGCTGCCCTTCAGGCCCAGGTCCGGGGCATAGGTGGGCGCATAGGCGGCCGAGGCGAAGGCGCCGGCGCCGCCCTGGGACTGGCCGACCACCAGCACCTTGTTGGCCAGCCCCGGCACCCCGGCGATCACCGCGCGGGCGGCATCGAGGATGCCGTAGGCGGCCATGCGGTTGTTCAGCAGCGGATGGCCGCCGGGCACGCCCAGGCCCTGGTAGTCGGTGGCGACGATGGCGTAGCCCTCGTTGAGCCAGCGCGTCAGGTACTGCACGTCGCGGTACGAGCGCCCGGCCCAGGACGGCGCGCAGATATCCGCCACGCCCACCGTGCCATGGCCCCAGGTCACTACTGGCCAGCCGCCTGCCGGCGCCTGGCCTTTGGGAATGAACAGCGCGCCGGAGACCGCCACCGGGGTCTTGCCGTCGATGCCGTCGGTAGAGCTGTAGAGAATGCGCAGTTGCGAGGCGGCGCCAGGCAGGCTCAGGGTCTTTTCCAGCGGTTCGCTGCGCAGCAGTTTGCCCGGTTTGCCAGGGATCGCCTGGCTCCAGCTGTAGAACGCCGAGACCCGGCCATCGCCTTGCAGCGGGTCGGGCTTTGGCGCGAAGGTTTCTGCGGCCACGGCGCTGAGCGACAGGGCCAAAAGGCTCAGGCCAAAGGCGAAGGTTTTTTCCAGTTTCATCGAGAGGTCCTTGCACGGTGCGTTTGCCAGGCCTGAGCGAAATGCGTGCCAGGGCGCTGCAGGGCCCGGTTTTGCGGGGCCGAAATGCCTTCAAGGGCAATCCTGGCGGCGCGTCGATGCTGGCTGGCAGCCACGGGTTGCTGGGCGACTGCTGCTGTGGCAGCAGCGTCAAGTTCATATCTCTAATTGGAATATATAAATACTAATTAATAATTATTTGTTCTAATTTGTTTCGGGCACTATGGCCCTGCGCTTTCACTGCCAGGAATGCACCATGTCGCTGATAACCCATCCCCACGCCCGGGAATTGACCAAATCCGTACGCGCCACCGTTCTGGTGTTCAAGGACCCGCGCTCCCAGGAACTGCTCAGCCGCATCGAACGCCTGGCGCCGAGTGAAGCCAACACCCTGATCATCGGCGAGACCGGCACCGGCAAGGAGCTGGTCGCCCGCCATATCCATCAACTCAGCCGCCGCGGGCGCGAGCCGTTCGTGGCGGTCAACTGCGGCGCCTTCGCCGAAACCCTGGTCGAGAGCGAACTGTTCGGCCACGAGAAGGGCGCCTTTACCGGTGCCACCAACAGCAAGGCCGGTTGGTTCGAAGCGGCCAATGGCGGCACGCTGTTCCTCGATGAAATCGGCGACCTGCCGTTGAACATGCAGGTGAAATTACTGCGCGTGCTGCAGGAGCGCGAAGTGGTGCGCCTCGGTTCGCGCACACCGATCCCGATCAACGTGCGCCTGGTGGCGGCGACCAACGTCAACCTTGCCGATGCGGTGGTGGCCGGGCATTTTCGTGAAGACCTGTTCTACCGCCTGCACGTGGCAACCATCCGCCTGCCGCCGCTGCGCGAACGGCCTGGGGATATCCTGCCGCTGGCTGAGTTTTTCCTTGAAGAGCACTGCCAGCGCCTGGGTTACAGCCGCGCCAGCCTGAGCCTGGAAAGCGAACGCAAGCTGCTCTCGCACAGCTGGCCGGGCAACATCCGCGAGCTGGAAAACGCCATTCACCATGCGCTGCTGGTGTGCCGGCAACAAGTGGTGCAGCCGGCCGACCTGCACCTGGTGGACATGCGCTCGGTGGGCATCCGCCAGGAAGAACACAGCCAGCCGCTGCGCATCGCCAGCGAGCCGCCAAGCCTTGAAGCGGCGCTGACGGCGCTGTTCGAGCAGAACATCCCGGACTTGTACGAGCATATCGAGGAGACGGTGTTTCGTACCGCGTACCGCTTCTGCCATGGCAACCAGTTGCAGACCGGGCGCTTGCTGAATATCAGCCGCAACATCGTGCGGGCGCGGCTGGAGAAAATTGGTGAGTTGAAGCGCGCGGACGGTGTCGCCCTTTAGGGCCTCATCGCGGGGCAAGCCCGCTCCCACAGGGTCCGGTGCATACAGTCCCTGTGGGAGCTGGCTTGCCAGCGATGAGGTCAGCGCAATTCGAGCATCTGATCCGTATAAATACCGCCAACCTGAATCTGTAACTCAGTACACCCAAAAGCCATAGTAACGGCCTCCCTGATGAGGTCCGAACCATGTATCAGTATGACGAGTATGACCGTGCGCTGGTGTTCGAGCGCGTGGCGCAATTTCGCGATCAGGTGCGCCGGTTCATTGCAGGCGAACTGAGTGAAGAAGAGTTCCTGCCCCTGCGCCTGCAAAACGGCCTGTACCTGCAAAAGCATGCCTACATGCTGCGCGTGGCCATTCCCTACGGCACCTTGGGTGCCCGGCAGCTGCGCACCCTGGCGCAGATCGCGCGCGAGTACGACCGTGGCTACGGCCACTTCACCACGCGCCAGAACATCCAGTTCAACTGGATCGAACTGGCCCAGGTGCCGGACATCCTCCAGCGCCTGGCCGAGGTCGAGATGCATGCGATCCAGACCTCCGGCAACTGCGTGCGCAATATCACCACCGAGGCCTTCGCCGGGGTGGCCGCCGACGAGTTGCTCGACCCGCGGCCGCTGGCCGAGATCCTGCGCCAGTGGTCGACCATCAACCCGGAATTCCTGTTCTTGCCGCGCAAGTTCAAGATCGCCATCTGCTCGGCCATCGAAGACCGCGCAGCGATCATGATGCATGACATCGGCCTCTATCTTTACCGCGACGGCCGCGGCCAGATGTGCCTGCGGGTGATGGTCGGCGGCGGCCTGGGGCGCACGCCGATCCTCGGTTTGCAGATTCGCGAAGGGCTGGCGTGGCAACACCTGTTGTCCTACGTCGAAGCCATCTTGCGCGTGTACAACCGCCATGGCCGGCGCGACAACAAGTACAAGGCGCGGATCAAGATCCTGGTCAAGGCGCTGGGCATCGAGGCGTTCTCCCGCGAGGTGGAGGAGGAGTGGCAACACATCAAGGACGGCCCGGCGCAACTGACCGAGGACGAATTCCAGCGTGTCGCCGCCGCCTTTGAACCACCGGCCTACGACAGCGTCATCGATGATGAGCTGGCCTACGACACCCACCTGGCCCAGGATCACGCCTTCGCCCGCTGGGTGGCCTGCTGCGTCAAGGCGCACAAGGTCCCGGGTTATGCCAGCGTGGTGCTCTCGACCAAACCGGGCGATGCCTCGCCACCGGGCGACCTGACCGATGCGCAGATGGACGCGGTGGCCGACTGGTCGGAGCAGTTCGGTTTCGGCGAGATCCGCATTGCCCACGAGCAGAACCTGATCCTTCCCGACGTGCGCAAGCGCGACCTGCACGCGCTATGGCGCCTGGCCTGCGAGCGCGGCCTGGGCACCGCCAACATTGGCCTGCTGACCGACATCATCGCCTGCCCGGGCGGCGACTTCTGCGCCCTGGCCAACGCCACCTCGATCCCGATTGCGCAGTCGATCCAGCGCCGCTTCGATGATCTTGACTACCTGCACGACCTGGGTGAGCTGAGCCTGAATATCTCCGGCTGCATCAACGCCTGCGGCCACCACCACATCGGCAACATCGGCATCCTCGGCGTCGATAAAAACGGCAGCGAGTGGTACCAGGTGACCCTCGGTGGCGCCCAGGGCAAGCACAGCACCCTGGGCAAGGTCATCGGCCCGTCGTTCAGCGCCGCCGAGATCCCCCAGGTCATCGAGCAGATCATCGCCACCTACTGCGCCTATCGCGAGCAGGATGAACCCTTTGTCGACACCGTGCGCCGGGTCGGCCTGGAACCCTTCAAGGAACGTGTCTATGCCAAGCGCCCGGAGGAGCTGATATGCGTAATGTGATTGGCCTGCGCAACGGTGAAGCGCAGTTGATCGAGGACGATTCCTGGCAGCTGTTGCGCGAACCCGGCGAGCTGCTGCCTGACGGCCTGGTGATCTTGCCCCTGGCCAGCTGGATTGCCCGCCGTACCCAGCGGCCCTTCGGCCGTGATGGCGTGTTGCTGGGCCCGGATGACGAGCTTGAGCCGCTGCGCCCGTGGCTGCCCCAGGTGCCACTGATTGCCGTGGATTTCCCGAGCTTTCGCGACGGTCGTGGCTACAGCCAGGCCTACCTGCTGCGCAGCCGCCTGGGCTGGCATGGCGAGCTGCGCGCGGTGGGCGACGTGCTGCGTGACCAGCTCAGCCATATGCGCCAGTGCGGTTTTGACAGCTATGCCGTGCGCGAAGACAAGTGTGCCGAGGATGCCCTCAAGGGCCTGGCCGGCATGAGCGTGCTGTACGGGCGTTCGGTGATCGAACCACGGCCGCTGTTTCGTCGACGCTGACGCCGTCGCCGGGTTCGGGCTACCATGCCGGATCGCCCGTTCGACAGGATGTTGCTGCATGCCATTCACTACCCGCGTTGCCCGGCCCAGTGATGCCGAGGCGCTGAGCATCATCGCTGGCCAGACCTTTGCCCTGGCCAGCCCGCCAGACGCTGGCGCGCCGGCATTACAGGCGTACATCGACACGCAGTTGCAGCCCGAGCACTTTGTCTTGCACCTGCTCAATCGGCGCAAGCGCCTGCGCGTGCTCGAGCACCAGGGCACGGTGGTGGGCTACAGCCTGGTCGACAGCACACCCGAGGTATTGGGAATTGCTGAAGCGGACGGCTTGCCGGAGCTCAGCCGCTGCTACGTGCTACCCGAGCACCATGGCCACGGCGGCGCCCAGCGGCTGCTCGACGACACCCTGGCGCAGGTGAGCGGCGCCATTCGCCTGACCGTCAACGAACAAAACGCCCGGGCGATCCGCTTCTACCAGCGCAATGGCTTTAACAAGGTCGGCGAGGCCGTGTTCGAATGCGGCCCGGAGCGCCACCGCGACTGGGTGATGGTCGCGCGGCGTTGATAAAACTGGTTAAAGTGGCGTTCACCTCTTATTGCTCAAGGTTGTGTTCATGACTGATCTCAGCGCATTCCCGATCACCCGCAAATGGCCGCCCAAACAGCCCGAGCTGCTGCAGCTGTATTCGCTTCCCACGCCCAACGGCGTCAAGGTGTCGATCATGCTCGAGGAGATCGGCCTGGCCTACGAGGTGCACAAGGTCAGCTTCGAGAGCAATGACCAGCTCACCCCCGAATTCATCTCCCTGAGCGCCAACAACAAGATCCCGGCGATCCTCGACCCCAACGGCCCTGGCGGCCAGCCGCTTGCGCTGTTCGAGTCCGGGGCGATCCTCATCTACCTGGCGGAAAAAACCGGCAAGCTGCTGCCGGCCGACCCGGCCAAGCGCTACCAGACCCTGCAGTGGCTGATGTTCCAGATGGGCGGCATCGGGCCGATGTTCGGCCAGCTAGGGTTCTTCAACAAGTTCGCCGGCAAGGACTATGAAGACAAGCGCCCGCGTGACCGCTACGTGGCCGAGTCGCGGCGTTTGCTCGGGGTGCTCGACAAGCGTCTTGAAGGGCGCGACTGGGTGATGGACGAGTACAGCATTGCCGACATCGCCATTGTGCCCTGGGTGCGCAACCTGATCGGTTTTTATGAGGCGGGCGAGCTGGTCGGCTTTGACGACTTTGCCAACGTCAAGCGCGTGCTCGCGGCGTTTGTGGCGCGGCCGGCGGTGGAGCGGGGGCTGAAGATCCCGGGGTAGTCTCCGGTATTTGTATGCTGCCCCTGCCGGCCTTATCGCCGGCAAGCCGGCTCCCACAGGATTAGCGCTGTTCTCAGGATTGGAGCAGTCCTTGTGGGAGCTGGCTTGCCAGCGATGAGGCCGGTACATTCAAATCAGAACACCTGCCGAAACACCCAGTACAACCCCCCGGCCAGCACAATCGCCGCCGGCAAGGTCAGCACCCAGGCCATCAGCAGGTTGAACAGGGTGCGCATCTGCAAGCCCGAGCCATTGGCAACCATGCTCCCGGCCACCCCGGACGACAGCACGTGGGTGGTCGACACCGGCAGCCCGTACATGTCCGCCGCGCCAATGGTGCACATCGCCACCAGCTCCGCCGAGGCGCCCTGGGCGTAGGTCAGGTGGGTCTTGCCGATCTTCTCGCCGACGGTCACCACGATGCGCCGCCAGCCGACCATGGTGCCCAGCCCCAGGGCGATGGCCACGGCGATCTTCACCCACAACGGAATGTAGCGGGTGGCGCTGTCGATCTGTTGCTTGAACAGCTGCACCTTGGCCCGGGTATCGGCATCGAACTGCGCCAGCTGGTGCTTGTCGATCAGGCGGATGGCCTCGGAGGTCAGGTACATGTCGTTGCGCACGTTGGCCATGGCCTCAGCGGGCACCCGGTTGAGCGAACCGTAGCCTTTGACTTCGCTGCCGATCATCCCGGCCAGCGCCGCCAGGGCCGGCAGCAGTTCGTCGCTGGCCTGTGGCTGGCGGATGAAGGCGCTGAGGGTCTGTCGTGGGTCCGCCGGCGCTGCTTGCGGGGCGCTGCGCTGCAAAGCCTGCTGGGTGACCTCGGCGACGGCGGCGAACTGCAGCGACTGGTCGGCCGGCATGGTCCGGTTCAGGGCATAGGCCATGGGCAGGGTGCCGACCAGGATCAGCATGATCAGGCCCATGCCTTTTTGCCCGTCGTTGGAGCCATGGGCGAACGACACCCCGGTGCAGGTGAGGATCAACAGCCCGCGAATCCACCAGGGCGGCGGCGTGTTGCCGACCGGCGCCTGGTACAGCTCGCGGCGCTTGACCAGCATGCGCAGGGCCAGCAGCAATAGCGCCGCGCAGGTAAAGCCCACCAGCGGCGAGAGCAGCAGCGAATAGCCGACCTTGCTGGCCTGGGCCCAGTCCACGCCGCTGGTGCCGTCGCGCCCGTGCATCAGTGCGTTGGCGATACCAACGCCGATGATCGAGCCGATCAAGGTATGCGAGGACGAAGCCGGCAGGCCCAGCCACCAGGTGCCCAGGTTCCAGATGATCGCCGACAGCAGCAGGGCGAACACCATCGAGAAGCCGGCCGAAGAGCCAACCTGCAAAATCAGCTCCACCGGCAGCAAGGCGATGATGCCGAAGGCCACCGCGCCGCTGGACAGCAGCACGCCAAGAAAATTGAAACAGCCGGACCACACCACGGCCACCGACGGTGGCAATGAATGGGTGTAGATCACCGTGGCGACGGCGTTGGCGGTGTCGTGAAAACCGTTGACGAACTCGAAGCCCAGGGCAATCAGCAACGCCAGGCCGAGCAGCAGGAAGGGGGTCCAGGTGGTGACGACGGTGCCGGTGGCGTCGATGTCGCGCAACACGCTCCAGGCGGTGTATACAAGGCCGGCCACCAGCAGGCCGAAAAACAGGGTCAGGGTGGTACGGCCGGGTTTGTGATCCAGACGTGGGCGTGGATCGTGGTTGGCCAGCGATGGGCTGCCAGCCAGGGTCGGGGTGGTCATGATGACGGGTCCGGGTTACCAGAAAGGGTCTAGCCTTGCCCGGCCATGATAAAAACAATCGGTGACAGCACCGTGACCTCGGTCAAGGAAAGTCCTAGGATCAAGGAACCTGCCGATGGAGGGTAACGATGATCCGCTGCAAACGCGTTTATGACCCGCAGGACGCTGCCGATGGCCAGCGGGTGCTGGTCGACCGCCTGTGGCCGCGCAACACGCGCAAGGACCAGCTGCAGGCCCTGTGGCTGCCGCAGGTGGCGCCGTCAACGGCGTTGCGCCAGGCGTTTCATCAGGGTGAAGTGGATTATGCCGGCTTTGCCCAGCGTTATCGCCAGGAACTGACGGCGCAGCCGGCGCACTGGTGGAAACTGCTGGGCATGGCCGGGCAGGGCGACCTGACCTTGCTGTATGCCGGCAAGGACACCGGGCACAACAATGCCATGGTGCTGGCGCAATGGCTTGAGGATGAGCTGGAGCGCCAAGGGCCGGGGAGTTCGCCGGTGTGTTATGCCGACGAGTTCAAACCTTGACCCGCGAAGAGAACCACTATGACTGTGCAACTGACCCCCGCCAGCGACCAGCACCGCACCTTCGCCCGCGACCTCACCCGGCGGGCCATGCTGCCCTATTACTGCGAGTTCGACCTGCTCTGGCAGGAAGACGCCTTCGACCAGGCCTGGGGGTGGCGCGAGCAATGGCTGATCAGCGACGCCGAACAGCCGCTGGGTTACTTCAGCCTCAGCCAGGACCGCCAGGCCCTGTTCATCCGTGAACTGCACCTGCTCGAAGGTTTTCGCGGCCGCGGCATCGGCAGTTGGGTATTAACGCAACTGGCCGACTGGACCGGCCAACGGCACTTGCCGCTGCTGCGCCTGATGGTGTTCAGGAGCAACCCGGCGCAGGCGTTGTACTTGCGTCATGGCTTCGAGGCAGTTGGCGAGGACGAATGTTTCGTACGCATGCAGCGGCGAACTGACATTTTTACCAGTAGCGGCTGAGTGAACCTCGGGCATAGAGTCGACCGGGCATGGCAGTAACCGGATCAACTGACTCAAGGTGAATTCAAATGAGCACTGTCAAACCGTTTTCTCGATCTAATTCCAGCCTGGACGTGTCGCCAGCAGAAGCTGATTACGACGCTGTCATTCACGCCACCCTGACTATCCGCAACGCCAATGGCCAACCGGTACCGGGTGTTCAAGTGGAATGGAGTGAGCGTGATGGTAAAAAGCAAATCGAGATTGAAAACCCCACCAATGCCACTGACGCCAATGGCCGGGCGACCTGTGAAGTGAGAAATGGCACTGTGCCCATAAAACCCGGCCTGGGGGGCAAGGGCACCCTCCAGGCTTTTATCGGTGATGAGTATTTCCACGCTGACGTCAGCTTCCGTGACAAGCAATAATCTCGCTAGCGAGCTCCCCGTGTCGTCATAAGGACGACCCCCTGCTGACCAACGGTGGCCTCCAGCAGTTTGCCCTGCACCGGCAACAGGTCGCCAATCAGCAGGTTCTGCAAAATCGGCTTGCCCTCGAAGGTATTCGGCCCCAGCACCACCTGCTGCACACCCTCGACCCGCACCACCGCCTTGCCGACCTTGCCCAGGGTGTTGCCGCTCAAGGTCAGGGGGCCGGCCAGCGGCGTGGCATTGCGCAGGCTGACGGCGTATTCCGGGCTGTTGCCGATGCGGTTGCCGATCAGGCTGACGGCGCCGACCTCGCTGGCATCCACGGCGCTGCCCTGGCTGTTGCCGATCAGGTTGTCGCTGATCAGCAGCGGTGCGGCTGCGCTCGGCGTCAGGTTGCGCAGCTGGATGCCGTTGCCCCGGCTATCGCCAATCAAGTTGCCGCTCAGTAGCAGGGCACCCTGTTGCTCGCTGACCTCGATGGCCGCCTTGTGCGCGCCAAGGATCAGGTTGTGCTCGATACGTGCGCGGGTCTGGCCGCGCAGGCGGATGCCGCTGTTGTTGTCGATGCCGCGTAGCTGGTTATTGCGTACCACGACCTGGCTGTCGCGCACGTCGATGGCGTACTGCTGGGACTGGCCGAACTGGCTGTTGTCGATCTGCGCCTGGCTGTGTTGCAGCTCTACCGCGCTGGACAGTTCATTGAACTGGCTGTCGCGGATGATCAGCGTGGCCGGGCCGGTAGAGGCTGCCTGCTGGCTGCTCAGGGAGGTACTCAGGCCGCGCGAGAGGTTGGCGTTGTAGCCCAGGCGGTTGAGGGTCGAGCCGATCACCTGGGTGTGGCTACCGGCCCAGGCCACCACGAACGGCCGCCAGGCGCGCTCGGTGCTGCCCGGCTTGTCGCCGGCGACGCTCTCCAGGCGCGATTGGTTCAGGCCCAGCCAGCCCTGGTTGATCAGCGCCGTGCCGGAGTAGCTGTACAGGTACAGGCTGGTGCCTTCGAGCAGCAGGCCGCCATCGCTGGCGATCACCAGCGGGTAGCTGAGCAGGTAGCCGTCCTTGTAGCGCTTGATGATCTTCGGGTCGTTGAGGGCCTCGTGCAGTTGCGCCAGGCTGATGCTGCCGCCGCGCACCATTACCGCTTGCGGGTGATGCGCCTGGTAGCCGGCGATGGCGCGGAACAGGCCGTTGTTGACGAACGGCTCGAACGGCCAGCTGCCGGCCTGTGACGAGAACATCGGTTGCAGGCTGACACTGGCGCGGCCGGCCGGGCGCAGGCGTTCGCTGACCTGCAGTTGCACGGCCTGGCTGACCTGTTGCTGCAACTGCTGCAGGTCGCGCTGGTGTTCGGCGCTGTCTACCGCGCTCAGTGTTTGCTGCAGCGGCAAGCTCTGGCTGGCAGCCTGGGTCAGGGCGCTGAACAGCAGCGCCAGGCAGGAAAGGGTAAGCGGGCGGGCAAGCATGGCCATGACGGTTCGTCCTTGGGTTACGGCAGTGTGGGATAGAACGGCTTGAGCGGGCCGCCGATCTGGCTGTAGTTGTCGACCTCGCCATCCTCGCTGTCATACAGCTGGCGGGCCAGGCGGTTACCCGGGGCGCGCTGCAGGAAGGGGATCAGCCAGGCCAGTTTGTACGGGGCGACGTCGCTCTGCGATTTGCCCTTGAGCTCGGGCAGGCCGTCGGGGTCGAGGATGCTGCGGGCGGCGAAGTTGGCCAGCAGCTCCAGGGTCTGCTGATCGTCGCTGCTCCACGGCAGGTCGTTGGCCCGCGCCGACTCGGCCAGCAACACCAGCGGCACCAGGGCGTACTGGCTGTAGGTGGCGGCCAGTTTGCTGCGCGCCACTTCCAGCGGCAGGTAGGCGTAGCTGCCGTCAGCGGACTTCACCGCCTGCTGCAGGCCGCGGCGCAGGTTGCCGTCGGCCCACTGGATGAAGTCGTCGCGCTGCACCAGCATGCCGGTCGCCGCCACCGCCCAGGCCGCCCAGTAGTCGTGGTTGTTGAACCAGGTAAAGCCCGGGGTGCGGCGCGGCTGGTACTCGGCGATGATGCGCTCGCCCAACTGGTTGAACCAGGCCTGCTGCGCCGGTGACAGTTGCAGCTTGGCGTCACTGGCGGCCTGGGTCATCAGCAGGGTCGAGGCCATGGCCGCCACCGCCCATTTGCGCGCGGCCATGCCGGTGCTGCTGGCGTCGGGGTTGAGCAGCGCACCGGCCTCGGCCCAGCGCTCCAGCCACTGGTCCTGGCAAGCCAGGGCCATGTTCGCCTCCTGCGGATTTTTTGCCCGCTGGAAGCGCTTGCTGGCGTAGATCAGGCCGCCGATGAACTGTTTGACCTGCTTGCCGATCTGTTCGCTGTTGGCGTCCGGGCTGCTGCGCAGGGTCGACTTGCTGGCGTCGCGCTGGTCGTATTTGCTTTGTAGCTGCAGGCTGCCGGTGTAGGGCGGCGGTACTTCCTTGCTGCAGCTCAAGGTGCGGTAGTCGGCGATCATCGCCGATTGCGCGGTGGCCCGCGGTGGCCAGATCGAGCTGGCCGCCAGGCTGTCGGCCAACTGCAGGCTGGCGCACAGACCCAGGCCCAGCGCAGTCCAGGTCTTTACAGGCATACGCGGGTTTCCACTTGGGTGGCGGCGGTGCCGGGCTTGGTCGGCTCCATGAACACCGACAGCAGGTTGGCCCCGGCAAATTCCTTGGCCCGGCTCAATTCAAGGTAGTACTGGCCGCCGCTAACCACCGCCTCGCGGCGAAACCAGACCTTGTCGCGGGCGCCGTTGTCGTAATAGACGATCACGTAGAAATCCTTGACGTTCTTGTCGCTGATGCGGATATCGAGAAAGCCCTGGCCGTTGCCGAGGTGCTTGCGGTTTTCGCCTGCGTTGCTGAGCAGTTCGATGCGCTCGTTGACCCGCAGCGGCGGGCGCTCTACCCGGTTGGCCAGGACTTCGGTCGACACCGGGCAACCGCCTTTGATCGCCGGGATCAGCTGGCGGTACATCTGCTCGGATTCCAGCTGGTAGTTGGCCGGCAGCTCCCAGATGATCAGCTTCGGTGGTGCCTTGGGCTTGTAGTTCTCTGACAGCAGGTATTCGAGCAGCGAGCCGTCCTGGCCGACGCCGGGCAGGGCGTAGTTGAGGATGTCGACCTCAAGGTACTGCTTGAGGTAGCCGTCGAAGTTGAACTGCTTGCTCTCGTCTTCACGGGCGGCGGCGTTACTGTCGCCAACCAGGATCACCTCTGGGTCCGGCGCGTCGTCGAACAGCGCATCGGCACCAGCGGCCTCGGGGATGGTCTGGTAGCCGCGCACGTACTGGAAACCGTAGTTGTTGCCGCAGATATAGCTCAGCGCCAGGTTCAGGGTGCCGTCCTTGGGCACCATGACCCCGGGTTCGGTGCGGTAGCTTTTTTTGCTCAGGTCGGCGTAGAACGGCTGGCGACGGATTTCTTCGGCAACCAGCCGCGCCGTAGCTTGGGCACCGGCCGGGGTCCAGTGGTGGTCACGGCGAAAGAAGAACTCGCCCTTGGGCGGGGTGTGCACCAGTTGCATCAACGGCGGCACCACCGCGCCACCGGCGCGCAATTGCTGCAGGTAGTTCTCCAGGTTGCCGCTGGCGCGGGCAAAGTCGAAGCCATGCAGCTTGTCGGCGTAAAGCTTGTCGCGGTGCATCAGGCCACGGGTCGGTTGCACCGCCATGGCCACGTGGATGCCCTGTTGGCGAAAGGCGGCCATCAAACGTGCGAACTCCGGGCGCATGGGCGCCGGGATGCCGAAGTCGTTGGTCAGGTCGACCGCCGAGCGGAACAGCCAGCGGTCCTTGGCCGGGACGATTTCGCGCATCAGCTTCATGCGCCCTTCGGCGTAATTCTGCGGGTTGCTCAGGCCCGGGCAGACCATGCACTCAAGGCTCGTGCAGCTGGCCTTGGCGGGCTCTGCGGCCACGCTCGGCGCGCTCAGCAGAGGGCCCAGCAGCGCCGCCAGGCCAAGGGGAAGAATGCGCTTCATGATCACTCGCTCGGGTCGATGCTGTTGGCCAGGCTCATGCTCTGGTAGCCGGCGCCCTTGGGCAGCAGCACATAGCTATAGGAGCGGCCCTTTTTCAGGAACAGTTCGTCGAACTGGGCAACGTTCTGCTCATCGACGTAGGCGGCAAAGCCGATCTTGATCTCGTTGACCATGCGGCTGCCGGTCTGGTCCTTGCCCAGCGGGTCGACGATCACGTGCTTACCATCGACGGTTTTCAGCGCTGCCTGGGCCGGGGTCAGGTTGTAGAAGGCGACCTGGGCCTTCTTCGGCTCGTTGACGTACTTGTCGGCGATCAGGGTCAGCTTGCTGCCATCAAAGACTACAGTGCTGGCGGCGTTAGCCTTGAGCTGCGGCTCGATGGCATAGCCGCCGACGGCGATCTTGTGCGCGCCGGCCGGGGTGAAGCGGTAACCGCTGAGCTGGCCGGCGGCGACCCGTTGCGCGGTGATCTTGCCGCTCAGGGTCACATCGATGTTGCTGCCGGACAGGTTGAGCACGCGCACGAAGGCCGAGTCGGCCGGGGCCACGGCGTCGTAGAGGTCGGCGTTGCCTTCGGCGGCATGAACGGCGGCGCTGCCCAGCAGCAGGGCGGAAGTGGCGAGCAGGCGTTGCAGTGCAGTGTTCATCAGTCTCTCCTTAGAAATGTTGGGTCTGGCCGGGGCGGCTCAGCGAGCCGAGGCGGTGGGCGAGCAGGGTGCGCAGGGGGAATTCCCAGACCACGGTGTCGATCTCGGGGTTGCTCAGCTGGTCGCTGGCAAGGAACTGGCTCATGGCCTCGAACGGCCCGCGGGCTTCCACCGACACGCTCAGCAAATCGCGATTGAGTGCCTCCTTGAGAAAGCCGACGAAGTTCCAGTCATCGATCTTGCTGTAGCTGGTACCCACCAGCATCAGGCTCTGGGTTTCGCTGGCGAACAGGTCGCTGGCGCTCTGTTCGGCCTTGAGGGTTTCGTACAGGGCGATCTGGTTGGGGCCGAACTGCGGCGCCAGTTGCGCGTGGTTGAACTGGATGTAGTTCATCAGGTCGCCCTTGACCGTCTTGTCGGCGACTTTGTGCGACAGGTAACGCTGGTCACCGAGCAGTTCCGGGTGCTGGCGGGCCAGCTCGTAGGCACTCAGGCGCGCGCCCTGCGGGCTCCAGTGGGTGTCGGACTTGAGGAACAGCTCGGGGCCGGCAAGGTTGGCCAGAAGTGCCGAGCGCAACGGCGTGACGGCAATGGCCTGCGCCTGCAGGCGCTCGACGAAACGGTCGTAGAGGCTGATCGCCCGTGGGTCGACGGCGCGTTGGGTGTGCGCGGCATAGACATCGACCTTCATCGGCAGCGGCAGCACGATCAGGCGCTTGTTGTGGGCCTTGAGCTGCTGCTCGACCTCGGCGATCTGCTTGAGCTGGCCGTCGAGGTTGGCCTCAAGGTTGTTCGGCACGCGGTATTCCTGGTTGGTGTAGAGCCAGCCGTCCTTGCCCAGCACCACGCCCTTGGTGCCTTCCTCGAACAGTCGGTACTGGGCGTTGGCCCACAGCTCGACCGACGGCTCACGCAGGAAGAAGCGCTTGTCGTAGACCTGCTCGAATTTGCGCAGCAGTTTGCCGTCGACGAACAGGTTCCAGGCGTCGCTCTGGTTGCGGGCAAAGCTCAACACCGGGGGCAGCGAGTAGACAAACATGCCTGCCAGCAGGACGCCGAAGGCAATGCCGTTGACCTTGCTGGCCGAATTCATGACCGGGTACATGGCGGTCTCCTAGAACTGAAAGTACAAAAAGGGCGAGAACGAATGCGCCGCCAGGCTGCTCAGCGCCAGGGCAAAGCCGGCCCACAGCAGCAGGGCCTTGAGGCCGCCGACATGGCGCATGAAGTACTGCTCCTTGTTGCCGGCGTAGAAGCGCACGTTGTTGCTGCCGGCCAGCACCAGCCAGCACAGGGCAATGGCGGCGAACGACATGGCCATCTTCGAGGCGCCAAGCACGTACAGGTCCAGCGAACCGAGGCCGTTGAGGCCGAACAGCGCCTGGTAGATGTCGATGCTGTGGCGCAGGTCGTTGGTGAAGAACAGCGGCATGCTCAGGATGATCAGCACGAAGGTGCGCAGGTTGCG
The DNA here is from genome assembly GCF_000955865.1 of Pseudomonas sp. 2(2015). Lineage (NCBI taxonomy): Bacteria > Pseudomonadati > Pseudomonadota > Gammaproteobacteria > Pseudomonadales > Pseudomonadaceae > Pseudomonas > Pseudomonas sp. 2(2015). Next base: position 54,941 of record NZ_JYOF01000003.1, on the reverse strand, counting down.
GCCCAGGTGATAGGGCGTGGTGATCTTGGTCGCCAGGTTGAATTTGCGCTCGATGACCATGCCCAAGCCAAAGAACAGCCCCCAGCAGATAAAGGCGAAGCTGGCGCCGTGCCACAGCCCCGACAGCAGCATGGTGTAGACCAGCGCCGGCAGCGCCCCGGCGATGCGCTTGCGCACCAGCGGCATGTACACGTAGTCGCGCAGAAAGTGCGCCAGGGTCATGTGCCAGCGCGCCCAGAACTCGGTGATGCTCTGCGACACATACGGCTGGTTGAAGTTTTCCGGAAAACGGAAACCCATCATCAAGGCCAGGCCCAGGGCCATGTGGCTGTAGCCGGCGAAGTCGAAGTACAGCTGCAGGGTCGAGACCACCAGGCCGAACCAGGCATCGCTCAACTGCAGGGTGCCTTCGCTGATGAACAGCACGTTGATCGGCGCCAGCTGGTCGGCGATCAGCACCTTCATGATGAAGCCGAGCATGAACCGGCACACGCCCAGCGAGAACAGCTCCAGCGAATGGGTGCGCTGGCGCAGCTGCGGTGCCAGCTGGCTGTAGCGCAGGATCGGGCCGGCCACCAGGTGCGGGAACAGCGCGACGAAGGCGGCGAAGTCGATGAAGTTGTTGGTCGGCGTGGCGTCCTTGCGGTAGATGTCGACGATGTAGCTCAGGGCATGGAACACATAGAAGGAGATACCCAGCGGCAGGAAGATCGTCTCCAGGGTGAAGGTGTTGATGCCCAGCGGCGCGAGCAGGGCGGCCAGCACCTCGGCGCCGAAGTTGGCGTACTTGAAGTAGCCCAGGGTCGACAGGTTGCCGATGATGCCGATCCACAGCAGGCGGAACGCCCAGCGCTTGTCGCCGGCATCCAGGCGCGCCTTGATGCGCAGGCCGAACCAGTAGTTCCAGTAGGTGATGGCGACGAACAGCAGCAAAAAGTCCGGCCGCCACCAGGCATAGAAGATGTAGCTGGCGGCGACGATCACCGTCGAGCGCCACGGCGCCCGGGCGAGGAAGTACACGGCCAGGAACAACGGCAGGTAGAGGAACAGGAAGACGTTGGAGGCGAAGATCATCTCGGGTTCCGTCCTTAGTAGCTGACCACGACGCCGAAGGTCAGCTGGTAGTCATCACCACTGTCCAGGGCGTTGCCGGCGTTGAGGTAGCTGGCGCTGACCAGGGCGTTGACGTCCAGGTGCTTGCCGTCGATGGCCACTGGAAACATCTTCCAGTAGTAGTTGAGGTCGAGCATCTGCCCGACGTCCTTGCCGCCGCCGTGGTTGCCCTGGGCAATGGCGCGGTTGCGCTCGCTGCGCTGGTCGCCTTCAAGGCGAATCGGCAGGGTGCCGTTGGCATCGCGCAGCTTGAGCTCGGTGAGGCGAAAATCCAGGGCGCTGCGCGGTGTCGGGTTGGTTTCCAGGGCGATGCCGTAGTAGCTCAGGTTGCGCAGGTCGAGGCTGACGAAAGAGCTGGCCAGGCGCGTGCTGTAGCTGCCCTGGCGGGTGATGCGGTCGGACTGGATGGCATTCAGGCGAAAGCCGTCGTTGTCGTTGCTCGGCTTGTCGGTCAGGCCGCCGCGCAGGGCCACCCGTGGTGTCCATGGCAGGTCGTGGAAGCGCTTGCCGATTTCGCCCAGGGCCGCCCAGCCGCTGGCGTTGTGGCCGCTGCTGGTGAGGCCGTTGACATCGGTGTTGTCGACCTTGCCGTCCAGGCCCGCGAGTTCCAGGTGGTAGTCACTGAACAGCGGCGTCAGGTCAAGATCGTCAGCCTTGAAGAACAGCCCGTAGCGCATGCCCTTGAAGTCGTAGCGGTCTTCGGCGTCGTGGCCGCTGTGGTCATTCTCGTGCATCAGGCGCACGCCGGCCCAGTTGTGCTCGCTCCAGCGGTAGGCGTACTCGCCCATCAGGTAGGTGGTGCGCTCCTCGCTGTCGGCCAGGCGATTGACGTCGCTGTTGTAGTTGTAGAACTTCTGCGCCACGGCGACAAAGCCACGGGAGAAGGTGTCGTTGTAGTTGAAACGCAGCGACTCGATGCTGTCGTCCCACCAGATGCCGTAATCGTCGAAATAGCGCTGGCGCCCGGCCGACAGCGAAAAACGCGGGTCGTCGCCGAGCAGGTTGCGTTTCACATACAGCTCGCGCAGTTCGGCGTACCAGCCTTCGGGCTGTTCGCGGTCGAGGTTGTTGGCGTTTTCGTTCTGCACGCTGGCCGACTCGCTGGAGTCGTAGTTAAGCCACAGGCGGCCATAGACCATCCACTTGGCCCAGCGTTTTTCCGGCGAGTACCAGGCGAACGACGGCTCGTAGCGCAAGCTGTAGAACATCTCGCGGCTGCGGCCGACTTCGGAGTTTTCCGGGCCGTAGCCGGTTTGCACGGTGAGCTTGTTGAAAAACTCCGAGGTGATCACCGGCTCGCTGCCATCGGCGACCCGCACCGGCTCGCTGCTGTCGGCCTCGGGGCCGGTGACTTCTTCCAGGGCGTGCGCCGGGTACAGCGGTGCCAGGGCCAGCAGGGCGCCGAACAGGGTGTGGTGGGCTTTCACAGGGTTGCCTCCTTCAACAGATCGTTGCGTGCCGCCAGGGCGCGCGCGATGTCATCCTTTTTCAGGGTCTTTTCCAGGCGCGTGACCAGGCTGCGGGCACCGTTCTCGCCCAGCGCCACGGCCACCTGGGCATAGGTGTAGGCCTTGACCGGGTCATGGCAGATGGCACGGCCGTAAGCGTGCAGGGTGGCCATGCGGTACCAGGCGGCGGTGGAGCCGGCCCGGGCCTGGGCCTGGAAGATCTGCAGGGCCTTGTCCTGGTCGGGCTGGTCGGCCACGCCCTTGCTGTAGTACTCGGCCAGCAGCAGCTCGGCGTCGGGGTAGCGGCTGGCAACCAGCTCGTCGATCAGTACGCGGGCCTTGTCCGGGTCCAGGGTCAGCCAGTTGTTGACCATGTAGAACGAGGCCTGCAGCGCCTTGGCCCGGGTCGCTTCGCGGGCCCGCACCTGGTCGATCAGCGCCTGGGTCTCTTCGGCGTTGTGCTCGGTGGGGTTGGAAATCATAAAGTTGGCCTTGGACACCATCGCCGGCACGAAGCCGCGCTCGACGGCGTTGTCACGCCAGCGATGGGCTTCGCCGCGGGCGAGGTCCAGGGCATCGCTGCGCTGTTTCTCCAGGGCCAGTTGCGCGGCGTCCGGCTGCACCCGCGCCGGGCCCATGGCACTGGCCTGGCGCTGGTAGCGGTCGGCTTCCTGCTCGGCGCGCTGCACGCTGTTGATGCTGTCGAGCAGCGAGCCGATGCGGTGCACGATTTCAACCGCCAGGGTCGGGCGCAGCGCTTCGAGGCTGCGGGCAAAGGCCGCGAAGGTGCGGTCCTGGTCGTCGCCGAGAAAGCGGTAGTAGCGGTCGATCGCCCGCACATCGACACGCACTGCCTGCTGGTACCAGCGCTCGGCGCCGGCGCGGTCGCCCTGGCGCTCGGCCAGCACCGCCTGGTACAGCTCGGGACGGCAGTTGAGCAGGCACGACTGTTGGTACAGCGCCAGCAACTGCGCCGCCTGTTCGCTGGAGACCAGCTGCGGGTACACCAGGAACACCTCCAGGGTGGTACTGGCATTGCGCGGGTCGAGGGTCGCCGGGTAACGCGTCAGGGCCTGGGCCATCCACTGCTGTTGGCCCTTTTGCAGGCTCGGGGTGCGGTCCAGCAGGCGCGCCAGCGAGGCCAGCGCCGGCACCTGGCCGCGGCCGTCGGCAAACGCCTCCTTGTACAGGGCGATGACGTCTGCGCGGCTGGCGCCATCGCTGTTAGCCAGCACATCACCGAGCAACAGCTTGGACGCCAGGTCACCGCGCTCGGCCAGGATGCGCAGGTCGGCACTGACATTGGCGCTCGGATCCTTGTACAGCGCGTAGCGGATCTGCTCCAGGCTTTGCCCGGCCAGGGCATTACCGGCACAGGCCAGGCCAAAGCCTGCCAGCAGCAGGCGGGAGGGCGTCTTCGCATTCATTGCCTATTCCTTCCTTGGGGGTGCTTAGCGCGACGCCGTGAACGGCAGGCCCAGGTACAGGTCCACCGCCACCGGCTTCTGGTACGCGGCGCGTGGCAGCGGGCTGTCGGGGGCGATGGTCAGGGCCAGGTTCTTGTTGGCTTCATCGACGCGAGAGTCGATGACCTTGCCGCTGAAGGTCTCATCCAGGCCGAACACCTTGAGGTCCACCGAGGTCACCCGGCCGATGTCGGCGAGCTTGTCGAACGGCACGTTGGCGGTGACGAACAGGCCTTCATCCCTGGGCAGCAGATGCACCAGTGGCGCCTGCTTGTAGCCAAAGCCGTCGAGGGGCTTGCTCGGGAAGTACAGCTCGCAGTCGCACGGGCTGTTGATCACGGTTTCGATGGTGGCGCGCCCGAGCAGGGTCTGCAGGTCGCCGGGCGCAAGATCGGCCAGGGCCTTCATGTCGGCCGGGCTGGTGAAGCTGGTGGCCAGCTGGGTGGAAATGCTCGCCACCGGCGCGCCGGCCTTGACCTCGGTCTGCCCCGGCGCCAGGAGGAACTTCACATAGCCGTTGTCGGGCATGCTGATGACCTGGGCATTGGCCGAGACCTGGGCCTGTACTGCCGGGATACGGAAGAACAGCAGGTAGCACTTGTAGGCGACAAAGCCCAGCGCGGCGAGGCCGGCGGCGGCATACAGCAGGGTGCCGAGGGTGGCCTTGAGGCGCTCGCTGGAGCTGCGCGCACTGGCGTACTTGTGCTTGCGTTCCTTGATGTAGTTTTCCCGCTGCATCACGTTGAACAGGCCATTGATGTCGGCGATTTCGCCCGACAGGTAGGCGCTGATGATGTAGCGCAGGATGTCGCGCTTTTGCGAATCGAGCTCGACGAACTGGGCGCCGACTTCCTGGCCGCGCTGGGAGACGATCTTGATCTGGCTGTCGATGTTCAGGTCGACCTGGTTCAGGCGCAGCTGGATCGAGGCGTGGTACAGGCTGCCGATCTTCAGCGGCTCGGGGTGGACCAGGCCGATGCCGCCCAGGGAGATGTCCTGCAGGGTGCTGTCGAACGGCGGCTGGCCGGCCGCGCTGAGCTTGACCCGGGCGTTGAGTTTGGTGCGCACGTACTGGCGTTCGTCGATGGCTTCGTGGACTACGTTGGCCGGTACTGCGGGTGTGCTTGAGCTACTCATGGCAGGCGCCTTTCCTTAACGTTGCGTGAGTTCGAGAAGAACCGAGATGACCCCGAAGAAAATCGCGATGGATGAAAACAGCATCGCCTTCGAGGACCAGCGGTTCAGGGCGGCATCGAAGTTGACGGCGCCGTTGCTTAATGTGGTTTTTTGCCGGGTCCAGCTCTGCTGGTCCATGTGGAACAGGGCGTAGACTTTCATCAGCGAGCCGATGATCTGGTTGTAATAAAGAACGAACGGGTACACCGGGCTGACCGGGTGGCCGGCGAACAGAAACAGCACGGTGACGATGCTGCGCGACAGCAGCACCCAGAACAGGTACACCAGCAGGTACTGGATGCCGAAGACGATGCCGGCGACCACCGAGGCGGTCAGGCCCATCAGGCAGGTCCACATCGACACCCGCTGATCGAGCAGCACATACAGGGTGAACAGGCCCAGGCGAGCGCGGCCGAGCAGGGCGGTGGCACGAAAGTTCTGGCGCAGCGAGTTGCCGTACCAGCGGAACATCAACTGGCGGGTGGCGCGCCAGAAGCTGTTGTCTGGTGGATGCTCGACGGTCAGGGTGTTGCTGTCGGGCACGTAGAAAGTGTCCCAGCCGGCGCGCATCAGGCTCAGCCACGACGACTTGTCGTCCCCGGTCAAAAACTGAAAGCGCCCCAGGCGCCAGTGCTGGAGAAAATCCGCCTCGACGTCGCGGATGAAGTCCGGGTCGGTCATGACGCTGGCGCGAAAGAACGACAGCCGTCCGGTCAGGGTCAGCACCCGGTGCGACAAGGCCATCGAGCACATGTTGATGTGCCGCTGGACGAAGCGCATCGAGTGCCACTGGCGCATCAGGCTGCTGCCTTCGACTTCGCAGAACTCGTTGGTGGTCAGGCCGCCGACGTTGGGCAGGTAGGCAAACAGCTTGACTGCACGCTCGACGCAGCCGGGCAGCATCATGGTGTCGCCATCGACCACGCCGACCACCGAATCCTCCAGCGGCATCTGCCGTGACAGGGCGCGAAAGGCATGGGCCAGGCCGTCACGCTTGCCGGTGCCACGGGCGCGGACGATGACCAGCTTGATGTCATCGCGGTCCTTGACCTCGTTGCGCATGATCTCTTTGATGAACTGCTCGTCGCCTTTCTCGACGATCGAGGCAATCACCGTGCACGGCACCTTCAGCCGCTGCACCTCCTGAAACACCGACTGGTAAACCTTGAAGGTGGTGTGGGTGGGGATGCGAAAACTGGTCACTACCATGAACATGTGCGCCGGCAGCGCCGCATCGCCCATGCGCTCGACCGCCTTGCGCATGCGCGGGAACTTCCAGTGCAGAAAGTACATGCCGCGCAGGTAATGGACGATGGCGTTGCCATAGCGCCACATGCCCAGTGCACCGATGATGAAGATGAACTTATGGTGCGCAGGGTCGAGGTACTGCGGCGCGACCATCTCCGACGCCAGCGCAATCAGGCCGAACAGGCAGGCCCAGGCGCAAAACCGCGCGCCTGCCTGCAGGTAGTCCGGCCGGCCCGAGGGCGGCTGTTGCTGTCGTTCCATGTAGTCGTTGCTCCTGTGTTCGGGCCGCACCCGGCTGAATGACATGCGCACTGTTCGCGCCTGGCCAGGACAAGGCCGGCCGGGCAGGAGGCAGGTGGGCAGTCAGTCAGGCGGGGCGCCTGGGTCAATCGCCGGGTACTCTCTGGATGGAGTACTTTCTGGCTGGAGTGCTCTGTGCTGGAGTACGGGGCCTTACCAGCAGATACCTTCACGCCGGGCATCGCTGCCGTGGGCCATGAAGCCGACCAGGTCGATGATCTGCTTGCCGTCGCTGGCATCCAGGGCTTGCGCAAAACGGTCATCGTTGTTGCCCAGCACCACCACCTCGGCGTCGCGGATCACCTGCTGCAGGTCGTTGCACAGCAGCGACGAAACGTGGGGGATCTTCGACTCGATGTATTCGCGGTTGGCACCGAACACCCGCGCGTACTCGACGTTGGCGTCGTAGATGGTGAGCTCGTAGCCTTTGCCGATGAGCATTTCCGCCAGCTCCACCAGCGGGCTTTCGCGCAGGTCGTCGCTGCCGGCCTTGAAACTCAGGCCCAGCAGGCCGATGCGGCGCTTGTCCTGGCGAGTGATCAGCTCGAAGGCGTTCTTCACCTGGTTGCGGTTGCTGGCCATGATCGAGGCCAGCAGCGGGTGCTCGACGTCCAGCTGGCCGGCGCGGTAGGTGAGGGCGCGCACGTCTTTGGGCAGGCACGAGCCACCGAAGGCGAAGCCGGGGCGCAGGTAGTAGCGCGACAGGTTGAGCTTGTAGTCCTGGCAGACCACATCCATCACCTCACGGCCATCGACGCCGGAGGCCTTGGCGATGTTGCCGATCTCGTTGGCAAAACTGACCTTGGTCGCGTGCCAGACGTTGCAGGTGTACTTGATCATCTCGGCGACTTCGATCGACTTGCGGATCACCGGGGCGTCCAGGCCTTGGTACAGCGACTGCAGCAGGTCGCCCGATTGCGCGTCCAGTTCGCCGATCACGGTCATGGCCGGAAAGTCGTAGTCCTGGATCGCGGTGCTTTCGCGCAGGAACTCGGGGTTGACCGCCACGCCGAAGTCGATGCCGGCGCGCTTGCCGGAGTACTTCTCGAGGATCGGAATCACCACGTTCTTGGCCGTGCCGGGCAGCACGGTGCTGCGCACCACGACGGTATGACGGCTGGCCTTGTCGCGCATGGCGGTGCCGATTTCGCGGCACACCGCTTCCATGTAGACCAGGTCCAGGTCGCCGTTTTTCTTGCTTGGGGTACCCACGCACAACAGCGACATCTCTGTAGCCAGTACTGCAGCCTGGACATCCGTGGTGCCGCGCAGGCGGCCATGGCGCACGCCATCGAGCAGCAGTTGCTCAAGGCCCGGCTCGACAATGGGCGACTTGCCCTGGTTGATCATGTCGATCTTGGCCGGCGAGATATCCACGCCCAGCACCTGATGGCCCCGTGCAGACAAACAACCGGCACAGACAGCGCCTACATAACCCAATCCAAAAATACTGATATTCATAGTTCCCTCTCCCAAGGTGCAGCGAAAGCTGACCGAGATACTCAGTTAAACGGCATGGTCGACGCGGCAGACGCGCAAGAAAAAGCAGCGCGCTAAAAGGAGGCGATGCAAGCGTTTTTTCGTTGTCTTATTACATCCTAAGGGAGTTTTTTTAACTTCGGCAAGCAGTCTCTAACTCTTGCTTGGATAAAGTTTAAATCTGCTCTGTTAAAGTTTAAAAACCCTTATAAATCAATAAGATAAAGTTTGTGGTTAGTTCGGCGTCAAAAATCCGATATCGGCATTTTGCCGAGAAAATGGCGCCAGAAAGCCGTTGCATCTGTGGCTTTTGACGATTTTCACGGTTTTTTTGACGGGGCTTTTGCATGCGCTATGGAACTTCTTTATTCTCCCCGCGCTGTTGTATTAGTGGCGGTTGATTTCGTCGGTGATGGCACTTTAGCTATTAAGCAAAGTTGTTGGCTTATTAGCGCCTTGAGTAACAAGTGTGGGGCAGAGTTGCAGGTTGTCCAGACAACCCCGGACAGGTAGGGCGGGCTTTGACTTGTGCCGCGCGGCTGATCGCGGCATAGTTCGGGCTTCGTTCGAGGCACGCCATTGACGGCTGTGTGCTCATCCATCCGGATGCTGGATAAAGGACGCCAAGCAAATGAACGGAATCGGTTCGCGTATCAGGGAAGAAAGAGAACGGCTGGGCCTGACCCAGCGCGCCTTTGGCGACATTGGCGGGGTAGAGCCCAACGCCCAGGGCAAGTATGAAAGCGGCGAGCGCACGCCCAAGGCCGACTACCTGGCGGCAGTGGCGGCGCGCGGGGTCGACGCGTTGTATGTATTGAGCGGAGTGCACACGCCGGTCGAACACAGCAGCCTGAACACCCAGGAAGAACAGTTGCTCAGCAGTTTTCGCCTGCTGCAAGAGGCCGACCAGGCTGCCGTCCGGCAGTTGCTCGGCAGCCTGGCCGAGCGTGCCCAGATGCCGCCGGCGAGAGCGGGCGGCTATGAGCGCGGGATGTACGGGCGACTGTCGGGTAAATGAAAAAATGACGTCAGGTAAATGACGTCTTCCGTTAGGTCTACGGCTGTATTTTTTGCTAAGGTGGCGGGATCCAATTACCGCCGCAGTGCGAGGTGTCTGCTTGATTAGGGTGCTGGTGGTCGATGACCACGATCTGGTGCGTACGGGCATCACGCGCATGCTGGCCGATATCGATGGCTTGCAGGTGGTGGGCGAGGCCGACTCTGGCGAGGCATCGCTGAAGGTTGCGCGCGAGCTCAAGCCCGACGTGGTCCTGATGGATGTGAAAATGCCCGGTATCGGCGGCCTGGAGGCAACGCGCAAACTGCTGCGCAGCCACCCGGACGTGAAAGTGGTGGCGGTGACCGTCTGCGAAGAAGACCCGTTCCCCACCCGCCTGTTGCAGGCTGGCGCCGCCGGCTATCTCACCAAGGGCGCCGGGCTGGACGAAATGGTCCAGGCCATTCGCCTGGTGTTTGCCGGCCAGCGCTACATCAGCCCGCAGATTGCCCAGCAACTGGCGCTCAAGTCGTTCCAGCCGCAAGGCTCGCCGTTCGATGCGTTGTCGGAGCGGGAAATCCAGATCGCACTGATGATCGTCGGTTGCCAGAAGGTGCAGATCATCTCCGACAAGCTGTGCCTGTCACCGAAAACGGTCAATACTTACCGTTACCGGATCTTCGAAAAACTCTCGGTCACCAGCGACGTCGAGCTGACGCTGCTGGCGGTCCGCCACGGCATGGTTGACGCCAGTCTCTGAGCGCATTCATGACACCTGTGTTCGATTCAAGCGCATTCCTGGCGACCTGTAGCGGTCGCCCGGGCGTCTACCGGATGTTCGACGCTGAGGCCCGGCTGCTGTATGTGGGCAAGGCCAAGAACCTCAAGAAGCGCCTCGCCAGTTACTTTCGCAAAGCTGGCCTGGCGCCGAAGACGGCTGCCCTGGTGGCGCGCATCGCCCAGGTCGAAACCACCATCACCGCCAACGAGACCGAGGCGCTGCTGCTCGAGCAGACCCTGATCAAGGAATGGCGGCCGCCGTACAACATCCTGCTGCGCGACGACAAATCCTATCCTTATGTCTTTCTTTCCGACGGCGACTACCCGCGCCTGGGCATCCACCGTGGGGCGAAGAAGCAAAAGGGCAAATACTTCGGCCCGTACCCCAGCGCTGGCGCCATCCGCGAAAGCCTGAGCCTGCTGCAAAAGACCTTTTTCGTCCGCCAGTGTGAAGACAGCTACTACAGCAACCGCACCCGGCCGTGCCTGCAGTACCAGATCAAGCGCTGCAAGGCGCCTTGTGTCGGCCTGGTCGAACCCGAAGAATACGCGGTGGATGTGCGCCACTCGGTGATGTTCCTTGAAGGCCGTAGCCACCAGCTGACCAACGAGCTGAACGCCGAGATGGAACAGGCGGCCATGGCTCTGGAATTCGAGAGGGCCGCCGAGCTGCGCGACCAGATCGCCTTGCTGCGCCGCGTGCAGGACCAGCAGAGCATGGAAGGCGGCAGCGGCGACGTCGATGTCGTCGCCGCCTTCGTCAACCCCGGCGGTGCTTGCGTGCACCTGATCAGCGTGCGCGGCGGGCGGGTGCTGGGCAGCAAGAACTTCTTCCCGCAAGTGGGCATCGAGGAGGAGGTGGCCGAGGTCATGGCCGCATTCCTCTCGCAGTATTACGTGGGCAACGCCGAGCGCGAATTGCCGGGCGAGCTGATCGTCAACGTCGTCCACGAGGATTTTGCCGCCATCACCGCCGCGATCGAAACCCTGCGCGGCCGCGAGCTGACCATCAGCCACCGGGTGCGCGGCACCCGTGCGCGCTGGCAGCAACTGGCGGTGACCAATGCCGAGCAGGCACTGGGCGCGCGCCTGGCTAACCGCCAGCACATGGCCTCGCGCTTCGAGGCCCTGGCCCAGGTGCTGGCCCTGGACGAAACCCCGCAGCGCCTGGAGTGCTACGACATCAGCCATTCCAGCGGCGAAGCCACCGTCGCCTCGTGCGTGGTGTTTGGCCCGGAAGGGCCGCTCAAGTCCGATTACCGCCGCTACAACATCGAAGGCGTAACCCCGGGCGACGACTATGCGGCCATGCATCAGGCCCTGACCCGGCGCTTTGGCCGGCTCAAGGACGGTGAGGGCAAGCTGCCCGACGTGCTGCTGGTGGACGGCGGCAAGGGCCAGCTGAACATGGCCCGTGAAGTGCTGCAGGAACTGGCGGTGCCCGACCTGATTTTGCTCGGGGTGGCCAAGGGCACCACGCGCAAGGCCGGTTTCGAAACCCTGTACCTGAACGACGTGGCCCACGAGTTCACCCTCAAGGGCGACTCGCCAGCGCTGCACCTGATCCAGCAGATTCGCGACGAAGCCCACCGCTTCGCCATCACCGGCCACCGCGCCCGCCGCGGCAAGACCCGCCGCACCTCGACCCTTGAAGGCGTCGCCGGGGTCGGCCCGAAACGCCGCCGCGACCTGCTCAAACACTTCGGTGGCTTGCAGGAGCTGACCCGCGCCAGCGTCGAAGAAATCGCCAAAGCACCGGGAATCAGTAAAAAGCTTGCCGAGTCGATTTATGCCAACCTGCATAGCGAGTAGAATGCCCGCTCACTTTGCAGCCAGTTGTGCCGATGAATATTCCAAATCTGCTTACCGTTCTTCGTGTCCTGCTCATTCCGATCTTCATTTTGCTGTTCTATGTTCCGTATCACTGGAGCTATATCGCAGCGAGCAGTGTCTTCGCCATCGCCGCGGCCACTGACTGGCTGGACGGTTACCTGGCCCGTCGCCTGCAGCAGAGCACGCCGTTCGGTGCCTTCCTGGACCCGGTGGCCGACAAGCTGATGGTGGCGGTGGCCCTGGTATTGCTGGTGCAAGTGCACGCCAACTTCTGGCTGACCCTGCCGGCGGCGGTGATCATCGGCCGCGAGATCGTGGTCTCGGCGCTGCGCGAGTGGATGGCCGAGCTTGGGGCGAGGGCGCACGTGGCGGTGTCGAACCTGGGCAAGTGGAAGACCGCAGCGCAAATGCTCGCCCTGGTGATCCTGCTGGCCAACCCGCCGGTGCTGACCTTCTGGGTGATTCTTGGCTACGCCTTGCTGATGATTTCTGCCGGCCTGACCCTGTGGTCGATGGTGCACTACCTGCGCGCCGCCTGGCCGCACCTGCGCGAAGGCTCGGAGCAGAAATAAAGCTTTTTTGAATCAAGGGCTTGACGAGATTTATTGAATCGTTACAATAGCCCCCATCACGACGCGGGAATAGCTCAGTTGGTAGAGCACGACCTTGCCAAGGTCGGGGTCGCGAGTTCGAGTCTCGTTTCCCGCTCCAAATATGGCGCTACAGCATTCAGCAGAGTGCTGTGGTGATAGAAAAAAGGCCCTTCGGGGCCTTTTTTCGTTTCTGCTGTTCGGTGCTGGGCAGGTGTCTGGTCCAGGGCTCTGACGCATCGGTGAACCATCAGTGCCTTGAGGTGAATTCACCATCCGTGTCTACGGCAATGCGGTCCATCGTCTTCTGCGTGTCTTTGACGATTTCGCCAATTCGATGCGCTTCCTTGGCAAAGCCTTTGGCTACCAAAAGTGGCAGGCTTTCTTGCAGGGCCTTCAGGGTTTGGCGGATATCGGCAGCGGCCTTGAGGTTTCGGTGCGGGTTGTCCATTGGCTCTCCATTGACGGTCTGTGAAGTGGCAGTGCCCGCCCACGCAGGACGGGGCAGCCGCTTCAGGGTTTGCGCGAAGTCACCGCCGTCAGCGACAGCGTCACGGGACCGGTCGCTACGGCAGAGGCTACGGGGGCTGTCAGTTGCATCCCCATCGCACCTTCCTCGCGGGTGTGCATGTAGGGCGTGTGCTCCAGCTTCTCGACCTGCAATGAGGTGACACTGGCCTGATCACGGTGACCGCCAAGGACGGCGTGCTTGAGAACGTCCGTGTCGGGTGTTTGCCCACGGTCGATCACGCTCAACAATCCGCCGGGACGCAGCACTTCATCGGCCAGTTCATAGACGCTGTTCTGCACGAAAATTCGGTGCTCGAAGGCGGTTGGCATCAGGCGAGTGTCCACCGCGACGTTGTGGCCTCGGGCGTTGTGGGTGCCGAGCAGCCAGCAGGCCACTGCGTCGAATCGAGGTTGGGCCTTGAGCCACTGCTCAAGCTGCGGGTCACCCAGGGCATCGCCTTCGATCAGCAGGCAGTCGGCCTTGGGCGCATCACCCGGCGCGCAGTAGTCGAGTCGGTAGGCGTTGTCGTCCAGGCTTTGGGCAGATTCGCGTGCAATGACCGCGACCGAGTAGCCGTGTTCTGAGAGCAGGGCCTGAGTGGCTGCAATGCAGTGGGGGTTCTCTTCCACGCAGACCACGCTGTGACCATTCTTCAGCAGCGCCAGGGTGGAATGGCCGACGCCGCAACCAATCTCCAGGAGGCGCAGGTAGCCCTCAACCTGAGCGGTCATCCAGGCATAGTGTCCCTGGTTGCGGTGGCTGTTGGCATTGACCCGCCAATTGCGGGTGTACTCGCGGCGAAACTGCTCCAGCTGGTGCAGTGCGCGCGGCATATGGGTGGTCCAGGGCGGTGAGAGGCTGTCGCCTGAGTTTGGCGATTTCTTGTTGTTCACGGTAAGTCCTTTGCCTGAGTTGTTTCGACGATCTGCTATCGCCAGGCTGGATCTTCGGGCAAGGAGCGTGCACAGGGCAAGCGGCGGGATGGGGAGAAATCGCAAGTGGTCAGGGCGCGAAGCCTGCCGGTTTTGCTAAATGCTTTCAGCCAAGGCTCTGGTACGCGCCTCAACGACATTTCATACACTCGACTGACCGGTCGCCTGGACACATTGTCTTGCAAATTGGTTGAGTGGTCACCCGAGGTTGCCGCGTTCGTCGTAGACGTAGTGCTTGGCGCAATAGTCGCGCAAAAGGTTGTCGAGGATGTTCGAAGAACAGCTCGCTGGCGAGGATTTCAACTTGCTCGACCAATGTACGGGTACGTTCGTCAGTGGCGCAAAAGAACAGCACGCCGCTCCAGTGGTCATCGTCGTCCGGGTTGTGGACGTTGTGCTCGACAAGCTGATGCAGGGCTTGCTTCAGCTCGGCAATTCGGGTTCTCAGTTGGCCCATGGCCTCATCCTCCGTTGACGCTGAGGTGTGGTCGCAATCCGTGCGAACAAAGTGCTCTTTGGTTTCTGTTTATCGATGCACGCTGCCGTGAGAGGCGCTGGCAATCAGGCTGGCGCCACAGGCGGTTTTCATGCCGTCGAGAGCAACCGGGATGCCATTGACGCTGTAGGTACTGCTGCCTTCGATGATGGGGAAGATGCCTTTGCAGAGTGGGCAGGAAACTAGATTGCCTTTGCCGGCTATTGGTTTGCCGTTGAGGTTGGTGGGAGATAAGGACTCAATGACTGAGCCTCCGTGATCTGTGGAATCTCCAAGGCGAACTATCTTTCTCGTTACGCGCTGCCCAACTGAGTGTTATTGTTCGGAGGAATTGCGTCGCGCAATTAGTTTACTTATCAAATAAATGCAGGCAAATCGCTGCACTAACATGCACGACAAACGTGGGTCATGTGGTCATCTCTCGAGCAATGGAGGACAGGTTCGTCGCTACACCGTAAATTTTTCTAGCTTGGTCCTCATTGTTTAGTTCGTTAAGGTGTCTATCCCCACAAGTAATTAGGCTGGACTGCATGTCAATTAATGTATTCACAATTTTCATTGGGATGCCTCTCTTTCCTTTGTATTTGTGACAAAGCTCAATTGTGCATTGCAGTGCTTGGTCAATCCTGTCTTGGGATACACCCGCGTTGGTTCTTGCGGCTAAAGTTAAAGAAACTATGGCTTCTTCCCATTTTTCGTCTATGTCCATTGTGGTCACCTTACTAACCGTATCGCTGATGGTGGGACGTTTCCAATAATCAAAATCTCTTGAGATGCGTTTGCGTATCTCTTTGCAGTGGTTCCCTTTAGGGGGGAGCAGTTTCCGGATAAATCGATGGACTTTCCTGGTATTTTTGACAAATGTACGGGTACGTTCGTCAGTGGCGCAGAAGAACAGCACGCCGCTCCAGTGGTCATCGTCGTCCGGGTTGTGGACGTTGTGCTCGACAAGCTGATGCAGGGCTTGCTTCAGCTCGGCAATTCGGGTTTTCAGTTGGTCCATGACGCTGAGGTGTGGTCGCAATCCGTGCGAAACAAAGTGCTCTTTGGTTTCGGGTTATTGATGCACGCTGCCGTGAGAGGCGCTGGCAATCAGGCTGGCGCCACAGGCGGTTTTCATGCCGTCGAGCGCAACGGGGATGCCATTGACGCTGTAGGTGCTGCTGCCTTCTATGATGGGGAAGATGCCTTTGCAGAGCGGGCAGGAGACTAGGTTGCCTTTGCCGGCCATCGAGCGACCGCCAAGGCTGGTGTGAGGGATAGAGCTAATAACTGAACCGCCGTGGTCCGTTATATCGTCAATTCTTATTATGGATCTCATTCAGTGCTCAACAATAGAATATATACTGTTTGTAGGGCTAGGTTGGTCCGGGGCGGTACCCTAAGTTTAAGTTGTGTCGCTTTTGCTCACCTTTACGTAAGAAGCGATGCCAGTTCTTTCCGCTAGCGAGGGCGGAGTTCGTCCAGTAGTGGTTGTGAATTGTATTGCCGTTAGCGTCAATTAGATTTTTGTGTGCGAGAGTTTTGAGTAGCTTTCTTAGCTCGCGATTAATTAATGTTGCGGTTTGAGAAGAGTCAGCCCCAAAGTGCGATGCGCCAATGGCAAACTCGTCCTCTCCGCCAAATGTAGCTGTTACAAATCCAACCTTGTTCTCTCTGGTTAGGTTTTTTTGCTCAGGCCCCAGTGTATTTTCGTCTTTGTCCTTTGGGCCAACAAGGAAGGAAGTTTGATGATGTCTAGTAGGTAGCGTGGTGGTTTCGATTGGTGTGTACGGTTTGGAATAGTCATCGGATGCATATAGATTTAGCTGGGTGCTTGATGTTAATTTCGTAACTATTTCAATGAATTCATCGAGTGTCATGAATATATTTATGTCCACTTAAGGTTGTCCTTTGGTTTTGCAGGGGCATTATGGTCTGAATTGAACCTCGGTAGGTCGTTTTCAGTTGCATTTTATTTTCGAAGCTAGAATTAAGTTGTTTTACGGTGGGGTTATGGTTTGATCCTTCTAGTCGGTTTCGGCGCCGCGCTAGAATTAGGTAAGTCGATTGGGTTTTAAAGAGCATTCAGCCAGTCAGAGTGTTGCGGCGCTGGCGACTTCACATCGTTCGTCGGTAACTTCCATCGGCGTATCGAGGTGATTGCACTGGTTCCAGGCAAAGGTACTGCTGATGGAGCGATTCTCAACAGTTTGCGTTTCAACAACAAACTACCCATGATCGTAGTGTCGGGTTATTCATATTGGGAAAGTTCCCTCTTCAAGTCGTGATGTAGAGAGTGGGCAGTGATTATCATTCCTTGATCGCTAGGGGTAGGGAATATTAAGCACAAATGGGTATCACCTTCTAGTCCTGGAATCCACTTGTCTATAAAACTTTGCAGATCAATGTGTTGGGGTTCTAGGTTACTCCATTCATTGGTGGCGCAAATTTTGGCAAAGCACTCCTCGGGCCAGAGAGGAACTATAGTCGAATTCTCGGCTTGGAGGGTTGCCCATCCAGCATCGAATAGTCCCCATAGTTTCATGGAGTCAGTGACTTTTCGAAGGAAATACTCGTATCGCTCTTTCTTTGATAGAGATACGATGTTGCTGATTTTTTTGGGGTGGTGTTGCACTTAATAACCTCCTATTTTGTGTTGTGCTTTGTGCAAGTCGGCGTCCTGGAGAGCTGAGTGACGATAGCAGTGTCCTGTTTTCGCGGGAGTGTTGCGTCCATGGGCGAGCTCTCGGCCAGGAGCTCTGGAGTTCCTCGAATTCCCAGGGAGGCGAATTGATGTGCGGTTCCCTGTTTCAATGTGACGAATTTCATTGCGTATCCATCCGCGAACATGTCTGGGCTGATTAGGGTCGTTTGCAAGCTCTAGAAGCCGCTCCTGCTTATTTGATCTTCCGTGTGATCCATCACAACATATTGGGCAGTTGATCTTTGCCTTTAATCCTAATGGGTCTGTCCAATGGGTTGGATTCGGCGCATAAGCAAATACATTCAACCCACCCGCAAACCCGATCGGATCCTTCCCAACAAACCGCCCGACCCCCGGATCATAGTATCGATACCGGTTGTAATGCAGCCCTGTCTCGACATCGAAGTACTGCCCCTGAAAGCGCAACGGATTGTGGATGCCCGCGCGCTTGGCGGTGTCGCTGCGCTTCTCCTGTGTCGCGCCCCAGGCCTTGTAGGTGCCGCTCCAGGCCACTTCGCCCTGTTCGTCGGTCAGCTCCATGGGCGTGCCCAGGTGGTCGCACTGGTACCAGGCAAACGCATCGAAGGGCGCTGGCGCGGGCTTGTGCTGCCAGACGGGGTCACGCTCGATGTCGTAGGGAAAGTCGTAGACGGGCTCGAGCAGCAACTTGATGGAGCGGTGCTCCACCGCTTGAGCAACGGGCACGAAGGTGCCGGGCTCGTACACGTAGTGGGTCAGGCGGGCGCCAAGGTCATGGGTGCGGTTTTCGAAGGCCAGGGTGTCGCCATCCCAGCCGTAGAGGGTGTTGCCACAACCGTACTGTTGATCGAGTTTGCGCTGTTCGTTCTGGTTCCATGCGGGACCGGCCTCGCGGCGGTGTTGGTACTTGGCGCGGGAGCGCTTGCACAGGCGCCGGCCGAGGGCGTCATAGGCATAGTAGACAGTCAGCCGATCATCCTCGTAGTGCGTCAAGCGGTCGTAGAGGTCCCAGCTGAAGCTGGCTTTCTTGCCGTTCTCGATGCGCTCCTTGAGGTTGCCGCGTTCGTCGTAGAGGTAGTGCTTGCCACAGTAGTCGCGCAGCAGGTTGTCGAGCAGTTTGCTGCGCGGGTAGCCGTTGCGCTCCTGGGGTGCCTGCGGGTCGAGGAGGTTGCTGGCCGGGTCGAAGGCGAAATGTTCGCTATTTGCCAAACTGCCTGCTTCGAGCAGGCGGCCAACAGGATCGTAGCGGTAGTTGATGGCGCCACGGCGCAGGTCCTGGATGTTGGTGAGCTGACCGGCAACGTCGTAACGGTAGTTGCGCACTGACAAGCGGCTTGACTCACCGCGTCGAGCGACGGTCTGTTCCTGCAAGTGACCGTTCGGTGTCCAGCTCTGGCGTTGTTGCAGGCCGTTGCCTTGCTCGCGGCCAATTTCTCGGTGCAGGTCGTCACGCTGATAATTCAGCAGTTCCCGATCGTCCAGCTTCAGCGCCAGCAGGTGGCCGCTGCCATAGGTCAACCAACTGACCCGATGGCCATCAGGGCGGACCGTGGCAACCCGCTGGTTCAGCGCGTCATACTCGTGCCGCCAGATGGCAACATGGGGCTTTTTCAGGTAACGCAGGTACTGGTGTTCGCGCGTGTTGTTGCCAGCGCTATCGTAGAACCATTGCAGCTTGCAGGCGTCGTTCTCGGCGAGTAGCAGATTGCCGTTACCGTCGTAGGCGAACGTTTCGGTTTGCCATTGCTGCGCCGTCCTCTGGCCTGCCTGGCGCATTAGCAGTCGGCCCAGGGGGTCGTATTCGAAACAGGTGACGCGATCGCCATCAAGGCGGCGGGTAGGCTGGTTGCTGCCGTTGTCGTAGAGGTAGTGGGTGGTTTGCTGGTCGAAACCGGTTTCCTTCAGCAGGCGGCCAACCGGGTCGTACTTGAAGGTAGCCGTGCTGTTGTTCTCGTTGCGCAGCTCGACAAGCTGGCCAAGCCGGTCCCAGCGGTAGTTGAGGATGCTGCCATCGGCGTTCCGGCGTTGCTGGATCAGCCCCGCTTCGTTGTATTGCCAGACGGTGCGGCGCTGCAGGGCGTCGATGTGGTCGAGAAGACGGCCTTCGGCATCGCGCTCGAAACGCTCCTCGGTCTTGTCCGGGTGAACAATACGGCTGAGCTGACCTGCCTGGTAATGGTAGCTGGTGACCATGCCCGCGGCGTCGGTGACTTGGGACAGTTGCCCCAGCGCGTTGTATCGCCATTGGCTGGTTTTGCCGGAACAGTCGGTGTAGCGGATCAGCTGGCCGTCGGCGTTGTAGGCGAGTTTTTTCTCTGCGCCGTTGGCGTCGATGATGGCAACGGGCAGGTTGTCGCTGTTGTATCTGTACTGGGTCTTGTGCTCCAGCGGATCGAGGGTTTCGATGATGTTGCCACGCGGGTCGTAGTCGTACTTCCACAGCCCGCCCTCGGCATCGCGGGTCTTGAAGCGCAGGTCCTGGTCGTCGTAGGCATGGTGGACGCTGGTGCCGTCGGGGCGGGTGTGCTGGACCAGGTTGCCGCGGTCATCGTAGGCGTAGCTGTCGACACTGCCGTCGGTGTGGATGTGCTGGGTGAGGTTCTTGGCGTCGTCGCGATAGAACCACTCCTCGTTGCTATCGGGATGGATGATGCGGTAGGTGTAGCCGAGGACATCGTAGTAATACAGCGTCTCTTGACCGTTGGCGTCGAGCAGGCGTGTCAGGCGGATGTTCGGGTCCCAGCTCAGGCGGGTGTCCTGGCTGCCATCGTCGGCCCATTCTCGAACCGCTTTGGCATCCGGCCCGTTGCCTTGCCATTGCAGGTTCATGCCGCGACCGGTGCGGTCGGTGTAGCGGGTTAGCAGATGGTGCTGGTAGTCATAGTTCCATTGAGCATCGTGCTCGTCGCGGGCGGCGCGCAGGTCACCCTGGTGGTCGAACTCATAACGTGCCAACTGTCGAAGCGCTTGGCCGTCATGCATGAGCCAAAGTGCCTTGATTCGGCCCTGGTCGTCGATCTGGGTATGGATGTGTTGGTGCGGGGTGTCGTTCTGGTAGGTGAGCAAATCCGAGAGCACGCTGTGTTCAGCGTGTTGGTGCTCGTAGTGCAAGGCAATGCGGGCACCGCCGCGCAGGCTGATGGCTGTCAGGCGGAACTGATTGCTTACCCGTTCGTAGTGCTCCTGGCTGTCATGCCCCCGAAGCAGTACCAATTTGTTTTTGCTGGTGCGCGCAATGACCAGGTTTTCAATCGGGTCGAGATGGTGATGGTGAACGTCGGGAAGCGGGTAGTGGTGGCTACGCCCATCGGTCGCATGGTAGGTGAGTTGATCTTCGCTCAGATCCAAGCGGCTGGAGAACGGCGTGATCCAGCGGGCACCGAACGGGTTGTTGTCGAAGGCTGAGAGTGAGGAGCGGTAGGTCCTGTTCCACACCAGGGGGAAGGTGCCGGGAAGCTCGAAGTCGGTATGGACAATAGTTTCGCTGCCCATGGCGAAGCTGATGCTGCACTGGGTGCCAGCTTTGCTTCCCTGCTTTTGGCAGTTACCGTCAGCACGGGCAGAGCGCTGGGCCGGACTGGCTTGAGTGCCATTTTGCGGCTGTGGCCTTCTGGCTTCGTTGGTTCTGCCAGGCGCCATATTGGCCTGGCGTGGGGCATTCTTGCGTCGCTGCAAGGCACTGGAAAGCGCCCTGATGATGCTAAGAAGGCTGTCCGGATTGGTTTCACTGCCTGTCTGGATGATCTTGTCGCTGGCGATATTGCCAATCTGCTCGATGCTCGCCGCAACGGGCTCAAGGGTTTTCTGCAACTGTTGCTTTTGTCTGTCGCCTAAGCCGATATCGTCTTTTCCAAAGCCGAAGCCGGTGCGTCTCTTGAAGGCATCGGCCGCTTCAACTACCAGGCTGATTCCGGGAAAGAGCACGGTCAGTGCCACGTCCTGTACAGCGCCGCTTGCCACCGAGCGGATGAGGTCAGCAAGGAATTTACAAACCTCGATGACCTTTTGTGCAAAGGCCTTGAGGATGCTGTGCAGGGTGGCTTCAACCTCCTTGATGAACGCCTCGAGATCGCCGGGGCAGACATCGGCCAGCGCGCTTTCTATGGTGGTCAGCAGCGCCTGGCTGATGTCGCCTTTGGTGGTTCTGAGGGTCTTCAGTGAAGGGCGCATGACCGCTCGGGCTGCTCCGACTCCAGGGAGCGGAACCAGGCCGAACAGGTTGATCCCCAGGCCGACCCAATTGTAGAGATCGGCCCTGTAGGTGGCGTCGCCCTGGGCCAGCTCAATGATGTCGCCGATCGCATCGGCCGCAGCGAAGATCGAGCCCGCGACGGGTAGCAGTTCACCGACAGTAATAACAGTGCGCCAGTTGACGGCATCACCGGTGAGCCCGGTCAGCCACTGCGCCAGTTTGTCGGTGCCAGCCCTTACATCCTCTTCGGTAAAAGTATTCTTGGGCGCGACCGCACCTTCACATCGAGCCATTCGGGCCGCCTCCGTTACTGGTTCGATTTGCGGGAATAGCGGGAAGGGAGAGGGGCAGTCCTTTATCTGCGGACTCCATTGCGAAGAGGCGGTCCAGCGTCTGCTGGATGACCTGCGACGGCCGCAAGGTAGTCATGGCGCCTGGCGTCGCGGCTGATCGTGCTGCTTGCTCTGCAAATGGCGCTGCCGAGGCGGCGCGAGTCTGGTCTGTGCCGAACAGCACCTTGACCGGTCCTGGCGCCAGGCCTGCCACCGCCGCAAACCCGTTGTCATCCAGCGTGCCCTTGAAAACCTGCCCGAGTGCATCCTCGACCTGATACTCCGAGCCCTTGAACGCAAAACCATTGGCGTAGTGCTGGAACAGCTCAAGATTGCCTTTGCCGGCTTTTGGCCCTTCAGGAAAGGCCGCCGCCTGGCTCTTTGCGCCTTTGTAGACAAAGTCTGTGGCGTGGGTTGTGTACACGCCGCTGGTGGCGTGGCTGATGCCGCCGGCGTTGTAGGTGGTGCTGCTGCCCGCCGCCTGGATCACCAGTTCCTCCTTGGCGCTGAGGATGATGCGTTCGGCGCTGACGGTGACCTTGAGTTTGGCCAGCAAGTTGATGCTGTCTTTCAAGGCGCGGATGTCGATATCGCCGGAGGCTGCGACCAGGCGCCAGCCGAGGCTTTGCACGAAGGTGCGCAGGCCTCGGCTGACACTGATCAGCAGGCGCTTGCCGACGGCCAGGCTGGTATGCCCGCCACTGCTCAGGCCCAGGTGTTCGCCGCTGGCCAGGTGGGTGGATTGCGGCGTGCTGCTGGCGATCCCGGCCGGGCTGTCGAGGACCAGGAAGGGTTCACTGAACTCGGGGTATTGATTGGCATTGGGGTTGCCGGTACCGCGGCCGCGTATGCCGTCGTGCTGGGCCTGCAGCGCATCGGCGACTTCGTCCTGGTCGCCGCTTTCCTGGGCCAGGTGGTCGCGGGCTTCGCTGGCGAAAGTGGCGTGGTATTGCTGGGCGGTCTTCAGGCGTTCGGCGGTTTGCGGCAGGTCGGTGTGGTGGGAGGCGGCGCGGGCGCGCAGTTCGCTGGTCAGCAGCAGGCCGCCGCCGGCACGCACCACGCCGTGGGCGTCGGTGCGCAGTTCGAAGCCTTCACCCCGGGGCTGCCCGCCACCGGGCCGGGGGTGGGTCAGGTAGCCCAGGTTCAAGGCACTGGCGGCGTGATCGCTCATCAAGGTGGCGCTGATCTGCCCGCTGGTGTCGTCCAGGCGCAGTTCGTTGTGGCGCTGGCCGTGGTGCTCTTTGCTGCGCAGCGGGCTCAGTGCCTTGAACTCGGGCAAGCGGTACGGTGTGCGGTTGATCGCGTGATAGCTGCGGCCCATGATCATTGGCTGGTCCGGATCGCCGTGGAGAAAGCCCACCACCACTTCCTGGCCGATCCGCGGCAGGGCCACATGCCCCCAGCCCGCCCCGGCCCAGGTCTGGGCGACGCGCACCCAGCACGAGCTGCGATCGTCTTCGCAGCCTTCGCGGTCCCAGGGAAACTGCACGCGCACGCGGCCATGCTCGTCGCAGTAGATTTCCTCTTTGGCCGGGCCGACCACCATGGCGATCTGTGGCCCTTCGATGCATGGCTTGGGGCGCGCCGGGGCATGCCATTCAACGGTATCGGGGATCAAGGTGGCGGTCAGGCTGTACCAGGTGCCGTGTTCGCTTTCGGCAGACTCTTCTTCCAGGGCGGTGTGCTGGCGGCCCTGGTGCTTGATCTGGATTGGCCGCCAGCCGCTGTTGAGGTCTTCGCGCGGATGGCCACTGAGGGTGAAGGCCTTGCCCGGCAGCAGACGCGCATCGTCGCCTTCGACCTCGGCGGTGCGCGCATCACCGCGCAGGGCCTTGAGGCGGGTCTGGGTGAAGGGTTTGCCGGCGTCGTCGTGCTTGTAGCGACCGGGGTAGTCGTAGCGCTCGTAGTCGACGGTCTGGCTGCCCATCTCGGCGGCCAGCACGTTTTGCTCCAGGTTGTAGCGCGGATGGCTGAAGGTGTAGTCACGCTGGGTCTGGCAGCTGGTCCGTACCTGTTCGCGGTAGGTGAACTGGCGCAGGGACGGTTGCCAGGCTTCGCCGCCCGGATTGGCCTCATACAGCACCGGCCCGCCCTCGATGGCGCCGAAGGTCGCGATATGGTCGGCCTGGATCAGCCGATGGCCGGCTTCGCTGTGCTCGAAGCTCGACAGCAAGCCTTCTTCTGCCGCCAGGCGCAGGTAGAAGTCCAGGTCCAGTTCGCCCGCCTGCACGCAGTACTCGCGGGGCAGGTGGGTTTCGCTCAGGTGCTGGCGGGCCTGGCCCCATTGACGCTCCTTGCACAGTTGCTCAAGGATCTGCGGCACGCTGCGTTTCTGGAAGATTCGCCAGTCGGAGCGCAGTTGCGCGCGGGCCAACTGCGGTTCGATCTCGGCGCGGTAGCGGGTGCGGCGAAAGCCGGTCTGGCCCTGTTCGAAACGACTGATCAGGCCATGCACATGGCGAACGGCCTGGTTGCCCTGCCAGAGGGTCAGAGCCGCAGGCTGGTCGAGCAGGGTGGCAAAGTCGGCGTCGGCGGTTGCACTGACCAGCTCGATGGTCAAACGATAGAGTTGGGAAATACCCTCGTTCAGTTCAAAAGACACCACATCAAAGTCAATGTCAGCCGTCGAGCTGAAGGTAAAACGCACATCGCGCTGGCCGGGCATGGCAACTCCTGCTGTTCATTGCGTCGGGCAGGTCGAATGGACGTGGATGGAACGTCCAACAAGATTTGTTCTTACAGAGGGGGGAGACAGTAAGAGGTAACTTACTGCCTTGTCTTTGTTGGGCTTCCTAAATGCTTGTGGGAAAAGTCACTTGTTGTTTTTGGGGTGTTTTTTGCAGGCGTAGTCGTTTGCTCTGCTGATTACAGAGCGGTTTAAGTGCACGTTATTGAACGCAACTAAGCGCATCGCACGCGTAGTTTTTCCCGGCTCATACTCAGGTAGTGGCGGCCTGCCGGGTTCACATCACCGGCTGCTGGCCGGTGCGTGCGGGCCAGACGAAGCTGGTGTTACGCACGCTGTTGATGATTTCCAGCTGGTGAAAGGAGTTGCTGCTGGCATACAGCGCCATGAAGTGCGAGAGCACGCTGCCAAACAGCTGCAGGTCGCCCTCATTGTCGAAGGCGTTGGGGTTGACCCTGAGCGTGGTGAGCATGCCGCGCACGGGCAGGCCCTTGATCAACCAGTCAGTCGGCGCCGTGCTGGCGTGTTCGATAGCGTTAAGGCGGCGCTGGGTTGCGCGCTTGTGCTGCAGGTCATAGGGCGCCACGAAGTCATAGACTTGCAGCACCGCCTTGAGCGCGTCGGCGCAGGACAGCGACAGGTCATTCAGGGCCAGGTTGGAAAGCAGTACCCACTGCACATCCCCGTGCAGGTCGTCATCCAGCGCCGGTGGGTAACAGCGGGTCGGGCGGGTCAGGTTGCGGTAGGTGGCAAACGAGGGCGTGGCCTGGGTGGTGAGGTTGATATCGCCGATGTCCAGTTGCAGGGGCAGGTTGCCATTGCAGCAGGTGAGGTCGATGTTCAGGGTCTGCTGCTGGCCCCGGTAGGGGCGTTGATCACCGTGCAGCAGGCGGATGACATGGCGCGCCCGCTCTTTGATCAGGTCTTGTTCGAGCGTCACGCTGTAATAGTGTGCGCTACGCTCTTCGGCGCGTTCGACACGCCGGGGCAGTGCTTCGTAGGGCGCGAACTCCAGGCTTTGTTGATCCTGCGAGGTCTGCGTGTCCCGGCGTCGGGTAGCGACCTTGTCAACGCTGAAAATCTCATAGGCCTGCGCTTGCCGCCCGCTGGGTTGCACGGCTTCGCAGACGGCCTGCCCGTCAAGCGGGATGGGCCTGGCCGGGTGGTCGAAGAGGTTGATGGCCGGTGTGCAGTACAGTGAAAGGCTGTCGCGGTCGAGCTGGAAACCGTTGGGGAAGGGCGCGTCAAAACGCAGTTCCAGGCGGATATGCTCGGCTGCGGCGTCCGGCCAGTAGCGGCGCAGTTCGGTCAGGTTGAAGCCGTGAAAGCGCTGCGGGAAGTAAAAGTACTCCTGTATCAGGCGGTAGCCATCCAGGTGCTCGCCCGGGCTTGGCAGGAGTGCCTCGCCGGGTTCGAAACCGGCAAAGGTCAAGGTCGCGGGCGGGAGGGAATAGCGATGGTCGTTGATGTGCAAAACCACCTTGTGCAGGTGCTGTGACAGCCATTGGTAGAGCGTCAGGGCGTTGCTTGCAGCGCCTCCCAGATGAAAGCTCAACCGGTCGCAGTCGAGCTGGCGCAGCGGTTGCTCGGTCAGCGCGCCAAGGTCGATGTGGACGATGGATTTGTCGGCACTGTCGATGTGGCAGATCTCATCGATGACCAAGGGGTAGAGGGTCACGTCGGTACAGGTGCGAA
Source organism: Pseudomonas sp. 2(2015) (assembly GCF_000955865.1). NCBI lineage: Bacteria > Pseudomonadati > Pseudomonadota > Gammaproteobacteria > Pseudomonadales > Pseudomonadaceae > Pseudomonas > Pseudomonas sp. 2(2015). The sequence goes on along the minus strand of NZ_JYOF01000003.1, from coordinate 29,002 downwards.
AGGTACAGTTCACGCCGTCGACCGGCCTGGAGAACAGCGTGGTACCCTTGGGGATCAGCTGGCTTTCGCTCAGCGCATGGTCGATCGGGTCGAAGCGCACCAGGGTGACGCTGGGCAAGGGCCGAAGGAAATTGGGGTAGACCAGTTGCAGCAGCGGCTGAGTGATTTCCGGCAGGTGGTCGTCGATCTTCATCGCAAGCTTTGCAGTCAGGAATGCAAAGCCGTCCATCAATCGCTCGACGTCGGGGTCAGAGGCTTCGCTGCCGAGAAAGTGCGCCAGGCGCGGATCGTCTTCGGCAAATTCGTCGGCCAGTTCGCGCAGGCGCCGGCGTTCTTCCATATAGCGACTTTTTAATGGCATGTGCGGCCCTGCGTGAACGTTTACATTCAACGTATTGGGGGAAGTTGTTTAATGTTTTTTATTGTTTGTAGGAAGCATCTTTAATGTTTGCTTTTCAAACTTCTGTGTATCGCTCGGTCTGGGTTTATTGTTTTCGCCAGAGGGGCTGAAGCGTCAATGCAAATGTTTTGACAAGATGTAAGTTCGTATTTTATGGAGTATGTATTCAGACGTGTTTGAGCGTGCTGCTGGTAGAGAACCGTGCGCAAAAGCAGCATCGTTCTCATCGCTGACGAAGGCCAGCTCGCCGGGCCAAAAAAATATAGTGTTTACCCCCTCGCACCCGCTACCGCGCCTCGAAAAACACTGATAGCATCCTGCCACTTACCTTGATTGCAGTTCGCGCATTTCATCGCGCATGTTCCCCGCTACTACACTCGCCATGCCACCTGTGCCTGGCACGTAGGGCGGTGCCTGGGTTGCCAGCCAGCGGCTGCTGACCAACGGTAATCAGGTTCGCGCCGCTGCAACCGATACACAACGCATACAACCAATAATGAAAGGATGCAGCGAGATGAAGCACGGAGCCTGGTGCCTGGCGTTGGTGATGGTCGCAAGCCTGGCGCAGGCGGCTGCCGACAGCGATCCGCTGCTCGAGGGCGCGACCTCGAGCGTCAGCGAAGTGCGCGGCGTGCTGCGCGCGCGCTCGCAGGCGGTGCTGGCCAGCGAGCTGGCCGGGCGGGTGGTGGACATGCCGTTCGCCGAAGGCCAGTCGTTCAGCAAGGGCGATGTGCTGGTGCGTTTTGATTGCAGCGCTTACCAGGCCCAGCAGAATGCCGCCGGCGCTGCCGTGCGTGCGGCCCGTGAAGAGCTGCGCAACAAGCAGCAACTGGCGGCGCTCAATTCGGTCGGGCGCTTCGAAGTGACCCTGGCCGAAGCGCGCCAGGCTCAGGCCCAGGCCGAGGCGCAGGTTTATCAGGTGCAGGTGCAGCGCTGCCAGGTCAAGGCCCCGTTCGACGGCCAGGTGGTTGCCCGTAAGGTCCAGGCCCACGAAAGCGTGGCCAGCGGCGCGCCGTTGCTGGAAATCGTCGACAACCGTTCGCTGGAGGTGCACCTGCTGGTGCCTTCGCGCTGGCTGGGCAAGCTCAAGCCGGAACAGACCTTCAGCTTCGTCCCCGATGAAACCGGCGCGCCGCTGCAGGCGGTGGTCAAGCGCCTGGGCGCGCGCATCGATGAAGGCAGCCAGACCCTGCTGCTGATCGGCACGCTGCCGGCCGACAGCCGCGGCCTGCTGGCCGGCATGAGCGGCACCGCGCACTTCGCCGGCCAGCCATGAACGCGCCAGTAGCCAATGGCATGGAGCAGCTGCTGGCGCATTACCTGCGCCTGGAGCACCAGGCCCGTGCTGCGGCCTCGGTCGAGGCGCTGGCCTTCAGCATGGTCAACGACCCCCAGCCACTGTTCGCCTTTCGCCACGCCGCGCTGCTGATCGCCGGCAAGGTGCGGGCGTTGACCGCGATCAGCGTGGTCGAGGCGAACGCGCCGTTCGTGGCCTTCATCGAACATGCCGCCGCGCAACTGGGCAACAGTGCCCGCCTGGACACCAGCGGCCCGCTGAACCCGGACAGTTTCGATCAGGCCAGCCGCGATGACTGGCAGTCGTTGTCAGCTGCCCACGCCTTTTGGCTGCCGCTCAAGGACCGCCAGGGTGTGGTTTTTGGCGGTTTGTGGCTGGCCCGCGACAACCCTTGGGTCGAGGCCGAGCACAGCTTGCTCAACCACCTGGGCGAGTGTTACAGCCATGCCTGGCTGGCCTTGCAGCCGGGCAAACCATGGCGCCTGCGCTGGCCGGCACGCAGCCGCTGGGCGATCGGCGCCGCAGCCCTGCTGGTGCTGTTGGTGCCGGTGCGCCAGTCGGTATTGGCGCCGGCCGAAGTGGTGCCACGCAACGGCCAGGTGGTGGCCGCACCGCTGGATGGGGTGATCGCCGAGTTCCTGATCAAGCCCAACCAGGCGGTGCAGGCCGGGCAGGTGCTGGTGCGCTTCGACGCCACCAGCCTCAAGGCCCAGGCCGATGTTGCCGAGCGTACCCTCGGAGTCGCCGAGGCCGAGCTCAAGGCCAACACCCAGCGAGCCTTTTCCGATGCTGAATCCAGCGCCCGGCTTGACCTGCTGGCCGCCCGTGTCGAGCAAAAGCGCGCCGAGCGCGATTATGCCCGCGAGCTGCTGGCGCGCGCCGAGGTGCGTGCCGAGCGTGCCGGTATTGCCGTGTTCGCCGACGCCCAGCGCCTGACCGGTAAGCCATTGCAGACCGGCGAGCGCCTGCTGGAAATCGCCGACCCGGCCCAGGCCGAGTTGCGCATCGAGCTGCCGGTGGCCGATGCCTTGAGCCTTGAGCCCGGCGCCGAAGTGGCGCTGTTTCTTGATAGCGACCCGTTGCACCGTCATGGCGCCGAGCTCGAACGCGCCGCCTACGAAGCGCAGAACACTCCGGCCGGGCAACTGGCTTATCGCCTGGACGCACGCTTTACCGACGCGCCGCCGCGCATCGGCCTGCGTGGCACCGCCAAGCTGTTTGGCCAGCGTGCACCGCTGGCGCTGTACCTGCTGCGCCGGCCGTTGGCGGCCCTGCGCCAGACGGTGGGCCTTTGATGCTGCCGGCACTGCGCCCGGACCTGCAACTGTCGCCCGCCGCGCCAGGGCTGGACGGCGCTGCGCAATGGACCCTGGCCGACCCGCTGCGCGGGCGCTATTTCAAGCTCGGCGCGCCCGCCATGCGCCTGTTGCGGCACTGGGCGCTGGGCGATCCGGCGCGGGTGCTGGCCGCAGCCAATCGCGAACCGGGCATGCCGCTGCCGGGCACGGCCATTGAGGAGCTGTTGCGCTTTTTGCGTGGCCATGACCTGGTCACCGCCAGTGATGACGAGCAACGGGCCAGCTACGCCGACAAGGCCGCCCGCCAGCGACAGGGGCTGTGGACCCAGTTGCTGCACAAGTACCTGTTCTTTCGTATTCCATTGTGGCGCCCGGATGCCTTTCTCAACCGTACCTGGCCGTGGCTGGCGCGGTTCGGCCCGAACCTGCTGCGCTACGGCCTGCCCACGGTACTGTGCCTGGGGCTGTTTCTGGTCATGCGCGACTGGCAGCGTTTTCTCGCAACCTTTCCCCACCTGTTGAGCCTCGGCGGTGCTGCAGCCTTTGCCATCGCCCTGGGCTTTGCCAAGTTGTGCCACGAATTCGGCCACGCCTACATGGCCAAACGCGCCGGCTGCCGGGTGCCGAGTATGGGCCTGGCGTTCATGGTGCTGTTGCCGATGCTCTACACCGATGTCAGCGATGCCTGGCGCGTGCAGGACCGCCGCACCCGCCTGTTGATCGGCGCCGGCGGGGTGCTCGCCGAGTTGCTGCTGGCCTGCCTGGCCCTGCTGGCCTGGTCGCTGTTGCCGGACGGGGCAGGGCGCACGGCGGCGTTCATGCTGGCCAGCGCCACCTGGATCACCACCCTGGCGATCAACCTCAATCCGTTGATGCGCTTTGACGGCTACTTTCTGCTCAGCGACCTGTGGGCGGTCGACAACCTCCAGGGCCGGGCCTTCGCCCTGTGCCGCTGGCGCTTGCGCGAGGCGCTGTTCGGTTATGGCGAGGCGGCGCCCGAGCCGTGGTCGGCGGCCATGCGCCGGCGCTTGTTGAGCTGGGGTTACGCCGCCTGGCTGTGGCGCGCAGTGCTGTTTTTCGGCATCGCCCTGGCGGTGTATCACTTGTTTTTCAAGGCGCTGGGCATCTTTTTGATGCTGGTCGAGCTGACCTGGTTCATCGCCTTGCCGGTCTATAAGGAGGGCCAGCACTGGTGGCAGCAACGCCAGCGAGCGCAACCGCGCAAGGTGCTGGGCCTGGGCCTCGGCCTGCTGGCGGTGCTGCTGGTGCTGGTGTTGCCGTGGCGCAGCGATGTCGAGGTGCCGGCGCTGCTCGAAGCGTCGCGGGTCAGTGCCCTGCATGCACCGACCGCAGCGCGTATCCGCGAGGTGCATGTGCAGGACGGCCAGCGCGTGGCCCGCGATCAGTTGCTGGTGGTGCTGGAGTCACCGGACCTGGAATCGCGCCTGCAGATCGTGCGGCGCGAAATCCAGATCCTGCAGCTGCAATTGCGTCGCCAGGCCGGGCGCAGTGAAACCGCCGCCGACAGCGGCATCCTCGAGCAGCGCCTGGCCGAGGCGGTGGCCGAATACCGCGGCCTGGCCGCCCAGCGCGAGCGCCTGAACCTGCGCGCGCCGCACGCCGGGGTGATACGCGACCTGGCCGTGGGCCTGGCACCGGGCCGCTGGATTGCCGCGCAGTTGCCGCTGGCTGCAGTGGTCGAGGAGGGCCTGCGCCTGCGTGGTTACCTGGCCGAAGCGGACTTGTGGCGGGTCGAGGCCGGCGCGCCCGGGCATTTTGTTGCCGATGATCCGCTGCGCGATTCGCTGCGGGTCAGCCTCAGCGATATCGACACCACCGGGGTCAGCGCCATCGATCAGGAGGCGCTGGTTTCCGAGCACCAGGGCCCCATCGCCATCCGCCGCGACGAGAACCGCCGGGCGCAGCCGCTGCAGGGGCAATACGGCGTACGCTTTGCCCTCGAAAACAGCCCGCCTGGGGGCCTGCAACGCCCGGTTCGCGGGCTGGTGGTGCTCGAAGGCAAGGGTCAATCGTTGCTGGCATCGGCATGGCGACGAATGGCTGCGCTGGGGGTAAGAGAAAGCGGATTTTGATAGTGCGATTGTCAGACAATTAGAATAAAATGCCATCACAATGATCTCACGCCAGGCGTGGGGCATTGGGGCGGACGGATCAATGCTCAGCATCTCGCAGGGACGCTACACACGATGAACCCACTCGGTTTGAGTTTCCGCCCCATCGGCCAAGGCGACCTGCCTTTCCTTGAGCATTTGTACGCCACCACCCGCGCCGGCGAAATGCGCCACAGCGGCTGGTCGGCCGCGCAGATTGCGCAGTTTCTGCGCCAGCAATTCAATGCCCAGCACCAGTATTACCAGGCCCATTACCCGGACGGTGAGTTCCTCCTGGTCGAACGCCAGGGCCAGGCCATCGGCCGCCTGTACCTGTTCTGGGGGCAGACTGCACTCAACCTCATCGATATCGCCTTGTTGCCCGCCTGCATTGGCCACGGCACTGGCAGCGCCATTCTCGACGACTTGCTGCGCCGCGCCGACCAGCGCGGGCTGGCCTGCGAGCTGTGTGTCGAGCACTACAATCCGGCGCAACGGCTGTATGCAAGGCTTGGTTTTATCCCGGTCGGCGAGTCGGGGGTCTACCGCCGCCTGCGGCGTGAGCCGGTGCCTGGCTGCCTGATGGCGCAGGCCTCATGAGCGCCGCCGGCCAGTTCCCCATGCCCACCTTCGCCGAGCTGCAAGCGGCCGACCGCCATGCCTTTGCGCTCTGGCTGGGGCCGGAGCAGCGCGTAGCCGTCGAACGCGTGCAACTGAGTGAGGGCGTGGCCATGAGCGCCCGCCACGAATGCTTCCTGGTGTTTTTCGCCTTGCCCGCCGGCCTGCTGCCGCAGCAGGGCGTGTACCGCGTTATCGGTCCGCAGCAGCAGGAATGGTTGCTGCTGATGACCCCGGTGCAGCCCGAGCCCGATGGCCGCCATGTGCTGCAGGCGGTGCTGCACCGTGAGCGGGAGCCGCAGGCCTGAGCGCCCTGAACTGATCTGTTCACACCCACAACCCAAAAACAGGTAATGCCAGATGAGTGATCCCTTCCTCGGTGAGATCAAGATGTTCGGTGGCAACTTTGCGCCCCGTGGTTATGCAATGTGCAGTGGGCAATTGATGGCGATATCGCAAAACGCCGCGCTGTTTTCGATCCTAGGCACGATCTATGGCGGCGACGGCCGGGTCACCTTCGGCTTGCCCGACCTGCGCGGCCGCTCGCCCGTCGGTTGGGGCCAGGGCCCGGGCCTGGGTGAAGTCGATCTCGGTGAAACGGGAGGTAGCCAGAACACCACGCTGACCGTGCAGCAAATGCCGATGCACAGCCATCCGCTAATGGTCTCGACGGAAGCTGCCGGCGCCGACAAAGGCACGGCAAGCCTGGTTCTGGCGCAGAGCGGCGATGCCAACCTGGGCACGGTCAACATCTATGGCAACCCCACGGCGCTGACCAACCTGGCAGCGCAAAGCTGTGGCGTTGCCGGTGGCAATCAGCCCTTCAACAACCTCAGCCCGTACCTGGGCCTGAGCATGATCATCGCCACCGAAGGCATCTTTCCTTCGCGCGGTTGATGAGCCGGCGCGGTGGCGCGTGATGCGCGCCACCGCTGCCATAGCCGTTCCATAGCAGTTTTAGGGCAACAACCCGTACAGCCTGAGGTGCAACATGAAGTTCATCGACCGATTCAAACGCCAGGGCCGGCCAGTGCCCACCCCTGCCGTTCAGGCACCGCTGTTGTTTGCCCTGGAACCGCGGATCATGTTCGACGCCTCGGTTGCGGTGGTTGCCCAGGAGGCAACTGCCGAGGCCGCCAAGGACACCGGCAAAGACAGCGCAAGCGATACCGCGCAGGCCGACAAGGCCGCGCTGGCCACGGCCGATACGCGTGGCGCCAGTGCCAGCGAACGCCATGAAGTGGTGTTTGTCGATGGCCAGATCAGCAACCCGCAGGAAGCCCTCAAGGGCCTGCCGGCGGGCAGTGAAGTGGTGGTGCTCGACCCGGGCAAGGACGGCCTGCAGCAAATGGCCGACTACCTCAAGGGCCGCAGCGACCTGGATGCCATCCATGTATTTTCCCACGGTGCGTCGGGTACCGTGCAGCTGGGCAATGTCTGGCTGAGCAGCAGCAACCTTGCCGATCACGGCGAGACGCTGCAGTCCATCGGCCAGTCGCTCAAGGCCGACGGCGACCTGATGCTGTATGGCTGCCAGGTCGGCAAGGACGATGCTGGCCAGGCCTTTGTCAGCCAGCTGGCAAGCCTGACCGGTGCCGACATCGGCGCCTCCAGCGACGACACCGGTAGCGGTGCGCTGGGCGGCAACTGGACCCTGGAGCGCAGCAGCGGCCCGCTGGCAACCACGGCCCTGGCGCTCAACGATTACCAGGGGCTGCTGGCCACCTCCTGGAGTACCGGCAGCGCGCCGCTGAGCGGCACCACCATCGCCGCCGGCAGCCGGGTGGTGGTGGGCGATTTCGACAACGACGGCGACGCCGACATCCTCTACCAGACCGGGGGCAATGGTACGCTCTGGGCATTCGCGCGCAGCAACGGCAACGGCAGCTTCACCCTGCAAAGCCTGGCGCAGTCGCCCTTTGCCGGGTTGTCGCTGCCGGACCATACCGGCTCCAACTACCACGTTGCCGACTTCGATGGCGACGGCGACCTCGATGTGCTGGCCGGGGTCAACGGCACTACCGGCACCTACCTGCGCAACGACGGCGGCAGTTTCAGCAGCCAGTCGACGGCAAGCTTCCCGGCGCCAGCGGCCGGCTCACGGATGCTCGCCGCTGACTTCGACAACGACGGCGACGCCGACCTGCTGTACCAGACCGGCGCCAACGGCACCGGCTTCGCCTATGCGCGCAGCAACGGCAACGGCACCTTTACCTTGTTGACCCTGGCGCAATCACCCTTTGCCGGGTTGACGCTGCCGGACCACAACGGCAGCAACTACTACGCCGCCGACATCGACGGCGACGGTGACATCGACGTACTGGCCGGCAGTAACGCCACCACCGGGGTCTACCTGCGCAATGACGGCGCCTCCTTCAGCAGCCAGTCAACCGCCTCGTTCCCGGCCCCGGCAGCGTTCGGCCGCATGGTGCTGGCCGACTTCGACAGCGATGGCGATGCCGACATCCTCTACCAGACTGGCGGCAACGGCACAGCCTTCGCCTATGCGCGCAGCAACGGCGACGGCACCTTCACCCTGCAGACCCTGGCCCAGTCGCCGCTGGCCGGCCTGAGCCTGGTCGATCATACCGGCACCACCTATCGCGCCGCCGACTTCGACGGCGACGGCGATATCGACCTGTATGGTGGGTTCAACGGCACCGCCGGCAACCTGTATGTACAGAACGACCGCCCACCGATCGTGGTCAGCTCGACGCCCAGCGACAACGCCAGCAACGTCGACACCAACGCCAACATCGTGCTGACCTTCAACGAAGCGGTGAGCAAGGGTAGCAGCGGCAACATCTACATCGTGCGCACCTTCGACAATGTCGTGGTCCAGACCATCGCCATTGGCAGTGCGCAGATCAGCGGCTCCGGCACCACCTGGACCATCGCCCTGCCGGTCCCCCTGGCACTGGGCACCGGCTATGCCATCCGCCTGGACGCCAAGACCTTCGTCGATGGCGATGGCGCGATCTTCAAGGGGGTGAAGAACAACACCACGCTGAACTTCACCACCAAGTCCAATGACCCGCCGGTGCTGAGCAACCTTAATGGCGACAGCAACACCTTTATCGAGGGTGGGGCGCCGGTGCTGCTCGATGCCGGCGGCAATGCGCTGCTCACCGACCTGGACTCGGCGGACTTCAACGGCGGCAACGTCACTGTGGCGATCACCGCCAACCGGGTCAGCGGCGAAGACCTGCTGGGGATCTTCAACCAGGGCAGCGGGGCCGGGCAGATCGGTGTCTCGGGCAGCAACGTGACTTATGCCGGGGTGATCATCGGCAGCTTTGCCGGCGGCAGCGCCAGCAGCAACCTGGTGATCTCGCTCAACAGCAACGCGACCGCCGCTGCGGTGCAGGCGCTGGTGCGCAACCTGACCTACAGCAACAGCAACAATGGCGATATCTCAACCGCGGCGCGTACGGTGCAGGTCAGCATCAACGATGGCGACAGCGCCAGCGACGCCAGCGCCCTGGTCAGCGTCAATGTCAGCGCGGTCAACGATGCACCGACGGTAACCGCCAGCGGCGGCACCCCGACCTTCACCGAAGGTGGCGCGCCGGTCGACCTGTTCAGCGCGGTGGTGGTGTCTACCGTCGAGGCCGGGCAGGGCATCAAGCAGCTGACCTTCACCGTCAGCAATGTCAGTGATCCCGGCAACGAGCGCCTGACCCTCGACGGCAGCAACATCGACCTGGTCAACGGCGCCTCGGGCACCACGGCCATCAACGGCTTCAGCTATTCGGTGACGCTCAGCGGCGCGACCGCGACGGTGACCCTGACCAAGGCCGCCGGCATCAGCAGCGGCCTGACCCAGACGCTGATCGATGGCGTGCAATACAGCAACCTCAGCCATGCGCCGACCATCGGCACCCGGGTGATCACCTTGAGCGGCGTGGCGGACACCGGCGGCACCGGCAATGGCGGTGCCGACAGCACTTCGCTGGCCATCAGCGCAACGGTCACGGTGCAGGCCAGCAACGATGCGCCCAGCCTCTCGGGCGGGCCGTTCGTGCTGCCGGGCACCGATGAAGACAGCAGTTCCAGCGGCCAGCTGATTGCAAGCATTCTCGCCGGGCTGAGCCATGGCGATGTCGACGGCGCCGGTTCGCTGAGCGGCGTCGCCGTGATCGGCAGCAGCGGTAATGGCTTCTGGCAGTACTCCAGCAACGGATTCAGTTGGGCCGACATCGGCGTGGTCTCCAGCAGCGCCGGCCTGCTGCTGTCGAGCACTACGCAAGTGCGTTTCGTCCCCGATAGCGCCAATGCCGGTAGCGCCAGCCTGACCTTGCGGGCCTGGGACCAGACCAGCGGCACGGCCTCCAGCAGCTCAGTACGCCACACTGGCGACACCACCATTAACGGCGGCAGCAGCAGCTTCTCGGTCGGCACCGCGCAGGCGCAGATCACAATCAGCGCGGTCAACGACGCGCCGCTGCTGACCCCGACTGCACCGGTGCTCATCGGCATCACTGATGGCCAGCTGAACAACCCCGGGCAAACCGTTGCCAGCTTCCTCAGTGGCGTAACCGATGTCGACACCGGCGCCCTTGTCGGTATCGCCATCACCGGCCTGAACAGCGGCACCGGCACCTGGCAGTACAGCACCGATGGCAGCACCTGGAGCGATATCGGCGCCGTGGCCGGCAACAGCGCCTTGCTGCTGCGCGGTAGCGACAAGCTGCGCCTGGTGCCCGACGGCGCCAGCGCCATGGTGGCAACCCTGACCTACAAGGCCTGGGACCAGACTGGCGCCTCGGCAGGGCAGCAGGGCAGCAAGGTCGACACCACGGCCAGCGGCGCCAGCACGGCGTTTTCCATCGCCAGCGACACTGCCAGCATCACCGTCACGGCGGTCAATGACGCGCCGAACCTGAGCACCAGCGCTGGCAGCGCGCACTTCGTCGAGGGCAACAACGGCCCCTCGACCCCGGTAGTCATCGACAGCGGCCTGACCCTGAGCGATTCCGACAACAGCACCCTGGCCAGCGCCAGGGTCAGCATTATCGGTAATTTCCAGGGCGGTTTCGACGTGCTGGCATTTACCAATAACCCGGCAACCATGGGCAACATCAGCGCCAGCTACGACGTTTCCACCGGCGTGCTGACCCTGACCTCCGCAGGCGCCGCTGCCACCCTCGCGCAGTGGCAGGCGGCATTGGCCTCGGTGACGTTCAGCAACCAGAGCGAATCGCCCAGCACGGCTACCCGGACCCTGAGTTTCGTGGTCAACGACGGCACCCTGGACAGCCCGGCCGCGACGCGCACCTTGACCGTGGCGACAGTAGACGACACGCCGGTGATCGCCACCAGCGGCGGCAGCGAAACCTACTTCGAGAACGCAGGGCCCGTGGCAATCGACAGCGGGCTGACGCTCAGCGACGTCGACAGCAACACCCTGGCCAGCGCTACCATCAGCATCACCGGCAACTTCCGCGCCGGCCAGGATGTACTGGAGTTCAGCTCCGGTTCGCCGATTACGGGCAACATCAACGCCAGTTACAACGCCGCGACCGGCGTCCTGACCCTGACTTCGGCGGGGGCCACCGCGACCCTTTGGCAGTGGCAGGTCGCCTTGCAATCGGTGGGCTATCGCAACGTTTCCGACAACCCCGACACCTCGACACGCACCGTGTCGTTCTCGGTCAATGACGGCAACAGCGACAGCGCCGTCGCCAGCAAGGCCGTCAATATCCAGGCCGTCAACGACGCCGGGATCCTCAGCGTACCGAGCAGCCTGAACTTCAATGAAGATGCTTCTGGCACGGTGTCGGGCATTTCCATCAGCGATGCCGATGCCGGCAGCGGGCAGGTCACCCTGACTCTGAGCGTGGTCTTCGGGCAACTGCGCGCCAATAGCGGCGCCGGCGTCACGGTTAACCCGTTTGGCAGCGGTCTGATACTGGCCGGCTCGGTAGCGGACATCAACGCCTTTATCGCCGCCAACGGGGTCTCCTACATCGGCGCCGCCAACGGCAACGGCAACGTCAACCTGACGGTGACCTACAACGATGGCGGCAACACGGGCAGCGGCGGGGCGCAGCTCACTCAGCGGGTGGTGACGCTGGCCATTGGTGCGGTCAACGATGCGCCGGTCAACCAGGTACCGAGTAGCCAGAACGTCCTTCAGGACGGCTCGCTGACCTTCAACAACGGCAACGGCAACCTGATCAGCATCAGCGATGTTGACGTCGGCGGCGCCGCCCTGCAGGTGACCTTGACCGCCAGCAACGGCCTGCTGACGTTATCGAGTTTCAGCGGCCTGGTGTTTACCGTCGGCAGCGGCGCGGGCGATGCGAGCATGACCTTCACCGGCTCGCAGAGCGATATCAATGCCGCGCTCAACGGCCTGGTGTTCTCCCCGGTGGCCGGCTATCACGGTACGGCCAGCCTGCAGATCACCACCAGCGACCTGGGCGGCAGCGGCAGCGGCGGGGCGCAGACCGACACCGACACCGTTAGCATCAACGTCGCCTCGTTGAACCCGCGGGTTACCGATGTCTCGGCGCAGAGCGCCAATGGCAGCTACAAGACCGGCGACAGCATTACCCTGACCCTGACCTTCGACCAGATGGTCAGCGTCGACACCACTGGCGGCATCCCGGCCTTGCTGCTGGAAACCGGCCTTATCGATCGCTATGCCACCTATGTGGCCGGCTCGGGCACTAACACCCTGACCTTCCAGTACACCGTGCAGGCCGGTGATACCAGCGCCGACCTCGACTACGCCGGCAGCGCCGCCCTGGCCCTCAATGGTGCCGTGATTCGCAACGCCACCTTCGACAATGCCGTTTTGACCTTGCCAACGCCGGGCACCGCCCACTCGCTGGGGGCCAACCACAACCTGGTCATCGACGGCATCGCGCCGCAGGTTACCAGTGTCAGCGTGCCGGCCAATGGCACCTACGTCGCCGGCCAACAGCTGGACTTCACCGTCAACCTCAGCGAGGCAGTGACGGTGACCGGTACACCGCGCCTGCAGATCACCCTGGACACTGGCGGCAGCGTGTTCGCCGATTACCTTTCCGGCTCCGGGACCGGCGCGCTGGTATTCCGCCTGACAGTCAGCAGCGGTCAGCTCGATAGCAACGGCATCACCCTTGGCAGCAACCTGGTGCTCAACGGCGGATCGGTTCGCGACCAGGCGGGCAATCTGGCAGTCGCGACACTCAACAACGTCGGCAGCACCACGGGCGTCAATGTCGATGCCGTGGCGCCGGTTATCGGCAGCGTCGCGGTACCGGCTGCGGGCAGCTACAAGGCCGGCGACGTGCTGAGCTTCACCGTCAACGCCAGCGAAGCGCTGATCGTCGATACCTCCACCGGTACGCCGCGCCTGCAACTGACCATTGGCGGGCTGAGCCGCTATGCCAGCTATGTGTCCGGCTCCGGTAGCGGCCAGTTGCTGTTCCAGTACAGTGTCGATGCCGGCGTCAACGATGCCGACGGCATTCAGCTCGGCAGCACCCTGGACCTCAACGGTGGTACGCTGCGCGACGCCGCCGGCAACGGCCTGGTGCTGGCCCTCAATGGCCTGGGCAGTACCGCCGGCGTGCTGGTCGATACCCTGGCACCCAGCGCTGGAGCGCTGCTGGCCATCGATGCCAGCCCGAGCAATGCCGGCAGCGTGCGCTACAGCGTGACCTTCAGCGAAGCGGTCAGCGGTGTCGATGCCAGCGACTTCAGCCTGGTGTTCAGTGGCACGGCCAATGGCAGCATCAGCAGCGTCACCTCGCTGGACGGGCGCACCTACAGCGTACTGGTGTCCGGCCTGAGCGGCGTTGGCAGCCTGCGCCTGGACCTCAACAGCAGCGCCACAGGCATCAGCGACGCGGCCGGCAACAGCCTGAGCAATGGGCAGAGCGGCGCCAGCTACCAGATTGACCGGGTGGCACCGACGGTCAACAGCGTTACGGTGCCGGCCGACGGCAACTATGTCGCTGGCCAGCACCTGGACTTTACCGTCAACCTCAGCGAGGCGGTGATGGTCACCGGTACACCGCGCCTGCAAATCACCCTCGACACTGGCGGCACAGTGTTCGCTGATTATCTGTCCGGCTCTGGCACTGGCGCGCTGGTGTTCCGCCTGACGGTCAGCAACGGCCAGCTCGACAGCACCGGCATCAGCCTGGGCAGCGACCTGGTGCTCAATGGCGGTGCACTGCGCGACAGCGTTGGCAATGACGCGCTGATCAGCCTCAACAACGTCGCCAGCACCAGTGGCGTACTGGTCGACGCTGTGCTGCCGACGGTGGCCAGCGTGTCGGTACCGGCAGCAGGCAGCTACAACGCTGGCGACGTGCTGAGCTTCACGGTCAACGCCAGTGAAGCGCTGATCGTCGATACCTCTGCCGGCACGCCGCGCCTGCAGCTGACTATTGGCGGGCTGACCCGCTATGCCAGCTATGTGTCCGGCTCTGGTAGCGGCCAGTTGGTGTTCCAGTACAGCGTGCAAGCCGGTAACAACGATGCCGATGGCATCCAGGTCGGCAGCACCCTGGATCTGAACGGTGGCACAGTGCGCGATGCGGCAGGCAACCCCCTTAACCTGGGCCTGAACGGGCTCGCCAGCACCACAGGGGTGCGTATCGATACCGCAGCGCCACAAGTGGCGGATATCGTTCGCGTCGATGTCAGCCCGAGCAACAGCGGTTCGCTGCGCTACACCGTAAGCTTCGACGAGAGCGTCAGCGGCGTCGATCTGGCCGACTTCAGCCTGGCGTTCAGCGCCAGTGCCAGCGGGCGGATCAGCAGCGTGACGCAGCTTGACGGGCGCACCTACAGCGTCCTGGTCGACAACCTCAGCGGTGTCGGCACCCTGCGCCTGGACCTGAATCCGACCGGCACCGGCATCACCGATGCGGCCGGCAATGCCCTTGCAGGGGGCCTGCAAGGCAGCAGCTACAGTATCGACCGCGTGGCGCCAAGCGTGACTGCGGTGGCGGTGCCGGCGGCGGGCAGTTATGTCGCCGGGCAGGGGCTGGAGTTCAGCGTGCAGCTGGACGAAGCGGTGCTGGTTGATACCGCCGCTGGCGCGCCGCGCCTGGCGGTCACCCTGGACAATGGCCGGGTGGTGTATGCCGATTACGTTTCCGGCTCCGGCAGCAACACCCTGGTGTTCCGCCTGACCATCAGCCCGGGCCTGCAGGCCAGCAATGGCCTGAGCGTGGCGCCGAGCCTGGACCTTAATGGCAGCACCGTGCGTGATGCACGCGGCAACGATGCCGGCACTGGCCTGAGCAACGTCGCCAGCACCGCCGGCATCCTCGTCGATGCCCGGGCACCGCGGCCTGCCGAGATCGTCGTGCAAACTCCGGCAACGCCTGGCGAGCGGACGCTGAGCTACACCTTGAGCTTTGACGAGGCGGTCAGCGGCGTCGATGCCGCTGACTTCAGCGTGCTGTCCAGCGGCAGCGCCACGGGGGTGGTGCAGTCGGTGCAGCAACTGGATGCGCGTACCTACCGGGTAACCCTGGGCAGTATCAGCGGCCAGGGCGGCCTGGGGCTGAGCCTCAACGCGCTGAACAGCGGCATCCGCGACGGCGCCGGCAATGCCCTGGCGGTGTCGATGAGCAGCCCGCTGTATCAGTTGCCGAACCAGGATGTCGGCGATCTCGAATTCCGGGTCAATTCGCCCGTCAGCAACCCGGCGGTGAGCGTACCGCTGCTGCAGCCACAAGTCCCGCAGTTGCCGTCGGTTGCCAGCACGTCGCCGATGCTGCCCGCGCCGCTGTTCGAGGAGCGCACGCTGGGCAGTGGCATCGACACCCTGGGCAGCATTTTCATTCACAACGGTCTCAGCGCGCCGAGCTTCATCGCCCAGGTATTTGCCAGCAGCGATGGCAGCGGCGACGGATCGGGGCAGGGCTTTCTCGGCTTTGGCGGCGGTGATGGGGGCGTGTTCGGCACCAGTACCTTTGCCGCCCTGTTTGCCCGCGAGGCGGCGCCGGAGGGCGAGTCGATGCGGGTTTTCGACGGCAAGCAGTGGCGCACCACCGACCCTGCCCAAGGCTTGCGCGCAGTGTTTGGCGCCGCCTCGCTGGAGCAGCAGTTGCAGGACATCAAGGACGCCGAACAGCGTCCTGTACGCGAATTGGCCATGGCTCTGGCACAGCCGACACAGATCGGCAACCGGACCTGAAACGCCAGCACTTATTCAGAGATGATCGAGCCGTACCAGGGGGCGGCCCAAGGATGAAAAAAAGTCAGAAACTGTTCAGCGCCAGCTTGCTGGCGCTGGCAATCAGCGGATGTGCGGTTACCAGCGAACCGATCGAGCGCAGCATCAGCGAGGAGCGCGCGCGCACCGACCTGGTCAGTATGTTCAAGGACCAGGAGCCGCTCAACGGCCCGCTGACCCTGCACCAGGCCATGGCCCGGGCGGTCAAGTACAACCTCGAATCACGCCTTAAGGTCATGGAAGAAGCCCTGGCCAAGCGCCAGGTCGACCTGGCGCGCTTCGACATGCTGCCACGCATGGCCATGGAAGCCGGCTACGCCGGGCGCAACAATGTCAGCGCTTCGAGCAGCCAGAGCGTGCAGACCGGCACCCAGTCCCTGGAGCCGTCGACCTCCCAGGACCGCGACCGTGAAGTGGCGGACCTGACCATGGTCTGGAACGTCCTGGATTTCGGTGTCAGCTACGTCAGTGCCAAGCAGCAGGCCGACCAGCGCCTGATCCTCCAGGAACGGCGCCGCAAGGTCATCCACACCATCACCCAGGACGTGCGCTCGGCCTATTGGCGGGCGGTCGCGGCGCAGCGCCTGCTGACCCAGATCGACAGCCTGATGGGCCGCGTGGCCCAGGCCCGGGACAACAGCCAGCACATGAGCAGCCAGCGCATTGGCGACCCGGTGCAGTCGCTCAGCTACCAGCGTGCGTTGATCGAGGCGACCCGCCAGCTCGAAGAGCAGCGCCGCGCGCTGTCGCTGGCCAAGACGGAACTGGCGGCGCTGATCAACCTGCCGCTGAACACCGACTTCAGCCTGGCGCCGGAAGAGGGCTACACGGTGCCGCAGTTCAAGGGCGACTTCACGCGCCTGGAGCAACAGGCCCTGGCCAGCCGCCCGGAACTGCGCGAGCAGGACTACCAGGCGCGGATCAGTGCCGCCGAAACCCGCAAGGCCATGCTGCGCCTGCTGCCGGGGCTGGAGTTCTCGGCCGGCGGGCACTACGACAGCAACTCCTTCCTGGTCAACCAGAGCTGGGCGGATTACGGCGTCAAGGTGACCTGGAACCTGTTCAACGTGCTTTCGGCCCCGGCGGCCATCAAGGTCGCCAAGGCCGGCGAAGACGTCGCGGCGGCGCGCCGCCAGGCGATGTCGATGGCGGTGCTGGCGCAGTTGTACGTGGCCAACGCCAACTACAACGAGGCCGCGCGGCAGTTTCGCACCAGCGAAGAGCTGGCGGCACTGGACGGGCAGATCGCCGAGCAACTGCGCAACCGCTACCAGACCCAGAACATTGGTGAGCTGGAGCTGATCCAGGGCGAGCTGAACAACCTGCAGACACAGTTGAAGCGCGACCTGTCGTATGCCGAATTGCGTAATGCCTATGCGCAGTTGTACGTCAGCTCCGGTACCGACCTGTTGCCGGACACCCTGCCGGACGGCAAATTGGCGACCATTGCCTCGGCGCTACAAAACAGCGAGGCGCGCTGGGCACAGTGAGGCGATGCCTGGGTTCAGGGGCAGGGCCCGATCGCCTGGCCTTGCCAAAGCGCCCAGGCGGTCTCCCAACCCTGCTCGTGGGTTGCAGCCGGGATGATCACCCGTTGATTGCACCGGCTGGAGGCCTGCGTGCCGCGAAAACTGGCGCTGATCTCGGCGCTGATCACCTGGTCGCGGCCGCCCAGCAGATGGCGCTGGGGCAATGCTACAAGGCGTTGGCGATAGACCATCGGGTCGAGCGAACCGTTCAGGGGCGACAAGCCTTTAAGCTGTACCCATAAGCCTGGATCAAGATTGCCGGCAAGGGTCTGGATCTGCGCGACATCGTCCCGTTGCGCGGCCAGCAGCACGGCCAATGCCGCACCACCTGAATAGCCCACCAACTCGAACTGGCGATTGCCAACGCGCTGCTTGAGCCGGTCCAGGGCCTGGCTGAGGCTGGTCACCACCTCCTGGGAAAAACGCCGATCGGTCCACAGCGCCGCCGTGCAGCCTGCAGCCGAGACAAACTGGCAGGGCCGGGCAAGGTAGGCGTTGGGGGCTGGATCATTGATCGCCAGGCGCGCCACCAGCAGGTTGCGCGGGCTGGGGTCGAGGCTCGGCTGGCTAGCCGTGGCCCAGGCATGGCCGTCGCCCTCCAGGTACACCCGCAGGCGCTCGCTGGGGCGTTGCTCAGACGGCGGCAAGAGGACCAGCGGGAACGCCTGGCCCGGCACGATTTGTACGTGGCGACCGTGCTGTTCAGCCAGCTCCTGCAGCGCTTGAAAGGGGGATTGGCAGGCACCAAGAAGGGCGCTGACCAGCAGCGCCCCCAAGGTTCGACCGACGCCGGCCCACGGGTGTGGGCCGGCAAGGTGTTGACTCATCAGAAGTCGTAACGGACTTTCGCCGAGAACACGTCGGCATCGAAGCCCGACTTGCCGATGTAGTCGTAGTTGACGCCCAGGGTTACCGCGCCCAGCTTGTAGTCGGCGCCCACGCCGGCTTCATAGCTGTCACGCGCCGCCTTGGCACCGCTGGTCACGAACGGCGTGCTGCCGAGCAGGAAGGTCGAGGTGCTTTTTGCTTCGTCAGCGGCGAAGTCGTGATACGCCATCAGCTTGGCTTGCGGCTCCAGGGTACCGGCGCCCAGGGCGACGCTGCCGGCCACGCGCAGGCCGGCACCGAGCTCGATGGCTTCATAGCGCTGGTCTTCGACTTTGAGCGCTGCCGAAGAGCCTTTTTCACGGTAGCCGTCGATGTTGACCAGGCTGTAGCGGGCCGCCAGGCGCGGTTCGACCAGCACTTGCGGGTTGATGTGATAGGTGTAGCCACCGACCAGGTTCAGGCCCAGCAGGTCGCTGTCATAGTCGGCCTTGGCTTGGGTGCCGGCAATGCTGCGCTTGCTCTGGTTGTCGTTGAAGCCGTAGGTCAGGCTGGCATCGACGAAGTAGTTGCCGTGCTCGAAACCGCCGTAGAGGGTGAAAGCATGGCTGTCGACTTCGGTCTGGTTGCCGCTCTTGCCGTTGACGTCGGTGTTGATGAAGCTGTACGCCAGGCCCAGGGTCAGGTTGTCGTTGAGCTTGCCATCGGCACCGACGGCGATACCGCGGCTGTAAGCGTTGTAGCCGGCCACGCCGTCACGCAGGTCCTGGCTGGCATCGCTGTACAGCGACTGCACCCAGACGCCAGCTTCCTTGAAGCCTTCACCCGAGGAGGCGCCGCGCAGCGAGCTGGTGCGGCTGCCAGTGACGTTGCTGACCAGGTTCTGGCTGGTGGTGGCCGCCTGGGTCGCGCCGCCGTTGGTTTCCGGGGTCAGCTCGGAGGCCAGCTTGGCGACCTGGGCTTCGTCGGCGTTGAGCAGCGCCTGCTTGAACGGGTCGTTGTTGGCCAGCTTGGCGATCATGCCGTCGGCGGTCAGGCTGCCCAGGGCTTTCTGGCTGTTGGCCGAGCCCCCCTGGTTGGTGATGATCTGTTCGACTTCTTCCTTGCCCTTGCCGGTGACCACGGCCACCACCTGGTTGTTGTCGACGGTGAAGCTGTCGACCTTGAGCAGCGCCGAGCTGCTGACAAGGTTGAGTTTGCCATTCGGGTCGACTGTTTCGCCGTCGGTGCCCAGCAGTTCGATCTGGCCGGCTTGGAGCAGGGTGTAGCGGCTGCCATTGGCGTTGAAGTCTTCGCCCTTGGCCGCCAGTTGCAACTGGGCGCCCTGGCCGAACTGAGTGGTGCCGCTGACCTTGAGCACGGCGCGGTTGGCGTCGGTGGCGCTGCTCAGGTTCAGGCCCAGGGCCGAGTTGCCGGCGACGTACAGGTTACCGTCGATGCTGGTGTGCGGGGCTTCGAAGGTCAGGGTGGTTTTCAGGTCTTCGCTGAGGCCGCCGACATCGATCCAGCCGCCGTCTTTCATGCGGATGTTGGCGCCGTCAGCGCGGCTGTCGGTACCGGTGAAGGAGGTGTCGCCTTCGATCTCGATGTTGCTCAGGTCGATCAGGTTGCCGACGATGACGCTGCCTTTGCGCAGGATCAGCTCGACCGGGCGGTTGCTTTGCGAGGCGTCGATGGCTTCGTCGGCAGAGATGATCGAACCGCTGTTGAAGATGTTGAAGTCGCCTTCGGCTTTGTACCAGGGCTGGGCACCCGGGCTGTCGAAGTCGCTGAAGCCGATGGCGATGGCGGCGTCTTCGGCGCGGATGGTGCCGGTGTTGACCAGGTGGTTGTTCATGCCGGTGAAGCTGGCGCCGTCGATGCGGATGCCCTCGGCGTCGTCGCCATTGGCAATGATGGTGCCGTGGTTCTCGATGCCGGCCAGGTCGACCATGTCGGTGTACATGCCCGAGCCGCTGGTGGTGGCGTCGATGCCGGTGGCGCCGGCGCCGGTGACTTCGATCAGGCCGCGGTTGATGACCTTGCCGACGATCTCGCCGCCTTCCAGGTTGATGCCTTTGGCATCTTCGCCCTTGGCGATGATCTTGCCGCTGGCGGCGTTGAGCAGGTCGCCCTTGATCACCGACGAGCCGGAGAAATCCACGGCGCGGGCAACATCACGGCCGCCGTCGTCGCTCAATGGCGCACCTTCGGCGTACAGCAAACCTTCGTTGATGACGCTACCGCCGATCTTGGCCGGGTCGATCATCAGCGCGTTGGCGCCACCGCCGATGGCAGAAATACTGCCCTTGTTGATCACGTCGCCGCCAACGCTGTTGGCCACCCACGGCTGCGTACCTTCCCACACGTCCATATCGACGCCGCCGGCGAAGTCGCCGGTGCTGTTGATGGTTGCGTTGAGAATCAGGTCTTTCTCGATGCTCGAGCCATTGAGCTCGATGGCATCTTCGTCGCTGCCGCCGCTGTAGGCGCCGTTGATCTCGAGGTTGCCGCTGTAGCGCTGGTGCTCGCTTTTGAAGCCGGCGTTGGTCAGTTGCACGGTTTCAGCGAGGGCGGGCAGGGCGGTGGCGGTTACGGCCAGGGCGAGCAGGGTTTTGCGGAACATCACGGGGGTCACGGTTCATTCCTTTAGCGGCGTTTTAAGTGCTTCGCTTCCGTGCGGGGCTGGACCTTGCGCTGACAAAAAGACAGGGCCACGCAGAAGAGCGCGGCGATGGTAAATTAGTTGACGTCAAAATGATATCACTTGCCTGTACAAGTGCTATTTGACCCGGAACGGTTGCGCCGCCATGAACGCCACCGGCAGCAGCGGCACGGCGAGGATCATCAACACGCCATCCGCAGTGACAGTGACCGGTGTCAGCAGCACCTGGGTGACCTTGCTCTTTTCCCTGTAGGCCGAAACCTGAAGGGTGTAGGTGCTGTTCAGCGTGTTGCCCTCCAGGGCGCTGATGTCCTTTCTCGCCTCGAATCGGCTGCCTTGAATTTTGTAGCGACGCACCAGGGCGTCCTGTTGCGTTGAGGCCATAAAGCCCAGCGCTTTTGCCTCGTTGATCTCATGTGCCTGGAGTTGCGCAAGCCCGGGAATCCTGAGCTCGAACTCGCCGTCCAGGGTTTCATACATGCTGACGTGAACCGGCAGAAACTCGACCTGCATCCTGGCATGCAACCCTGAGCGAATCGCCTGCAACAGCGCGGGTTCGACGAGGATGAAGTAATGGTACTTTTTGCCCAGCACCACAAAGCTCTTCTGGTCTGCCGTCACATAGAGCTGGCCAACCTGCTCGGTATAGACTTCATCGCTGGCTCGCGGCTCGTACAACTTGCTGGTCAGGCAGCCACTGATGCTGGCGATGGCCAGTGCAGACACTGCGGCCCTGAGCAATCGTGACCTGGGTGGGGGCTTGTGCATGTTTTATCCATTCCATGGAGGGACGTTGGTGGATCATAACCTGCAAGTGGTGCAATAGCGTCTAACAAACTGCGCAAGGCAGGCCCGCCACAACAGCGGGCCTGCTGCATGGGTCAGAGCTTGGGCAGTTGCCCGACACGCCCCATCATTTCCGTCACCACCTGCAGGTCCAGAAGGAACTGCTCCACCGTCTTGAACTCGTTGTCGTTATGCCCGGTGTACTTGACGTCGGGCATGGCCAGGCCGAACTGCACGCCGTTGGGCAGTTCATGCACCGAGGTGGCGCCTGCGGAGGTGCCGAATTCGTGCTTCATGCCCAGGTTCTCGCTGGCAACCGCCAGCAGCGCCTTGACCCACTCGCCCTCGGGGTTGCGGTACATCGGCTCGGCGATCGAGTAGTCGAAGGTCGGGCTGATGTGGCTCTGCTTGCTCCATGCATCCAGCTTGCCGGCGATTTCGCTCTTCAGGGTTTGCGGGCTTTTGCCCTTTGGCACCCGCAGGTTGACCGCCAGTTTCAAGGCTTTGTCATCGAGGCCAACGTAGGTCAGCGAGGTGGTCAGCGGGCCCATGAAACTGTCGGAGAAACCCACGCCCAGTTTGCCGCCCAGGTAGTCCAGGCCCCAGTTGTCGGCGGCGTAGCGAGCGGCGTCGGTGATGTGGTTGTGTTTGAGCGCAACCTTGCCATCAAGGCCGTTGATGAAGCCGAGCATCCGCGCCACCGGGTTGACCCCGGACTCAGGTTCAGAGGAGTGCGCCGAGACGCCAGTGACGGTCAGCTTTACATCCTTGCCGTCGACCTTGGCGCCGACCTCGAAATTGCCGCCATTGGCCTTGACGTACTCAGCGCCGGCTTTTTGCAGGCTGGCTGCCAGTTCGGCGGGCTTGTCGGTCACCAGGGTCGCCACCGAAGTCGAAGGGATCTGGTTGGTGGCCAGGCCACCGCTCAGGGTGGTGATTTCAGCGCCGTTGCCTTCGCCTGCGCGGCGGGCAAAGCTGGCCATGACCGTGCCGTAGCCTTTCTCGGCGATCACCACCGGGTAGCCACCGTCCAGCGCCAGGTTGTAGTTGGGCGTGGGGTTGCGTTCGAAGTAGTAGGGGATGGCGTCGCCGGTGGTCTCTTCGGTGGTGTCGACCAGCAGCTTGAAGTTGCGCGCCAGTGGCAGCTTTTCTTCCTTGATGATCTTCATCGCGTACATCGCCACGACGATGCCGTTTTTGTCGTCTTCGGTGCCGCGGCCGTACATGCGATCGCCAATCAGGGTGACCTTGAACGGGTCAAGGCGGGTGCCGTCCTTGAGTACCCAGTTCTCTGGCGTCACCGGTACTACGTCGGCGTGGGCGTGGATGCCGACCACTTCATCGCCTTTGCCTTCAAGGGAAATCTCATAGACACGGTTGTCGATGTTACGAAAGTTCAGGTTGAAAGCCTTGGCCAGACCTTTGATCTTCTCGGCGATCTTGATGAACTCGGGGTTGTCGTGCTGCTCGACGCCGTCGACCCGGAAGGTCGGGATGGCCACCAGCTCACGCAGGGTCTGAGTGGCCGCATCGCCGTACTTGACCCGCGCATAGATGCCCAGCAGGCGATGGATTTCGTTCTGTTGTTCAGCCGTCAGCTGCTGGTTGGCGAGGAAGGCGGCGATGCTCTGGTCGAGTTTGTCGGCCTTGCCGAGTTCGCTTTTCGCCAGGCTGGCGAGGAACTGGCGGAAGTCCTTGACCGAAGTGTCGCTGAAGCTTTTGAGAATGGCCGCGCTTTGCTGTGGGGTGATGTTGGCATAGGCAGGCGTGGTGATTGACGCCAGGCCAGCCAGCATCAAGGTGGCCGCAGCCAGTTTTTTCAGGGCGAAATTCATTGCGGGGGGCATTCCTTTGCAGGCAAATAATGAGAAAGGATGGGTGCAACAAAACATTTCCAAGCTACCACCATGAGGGCCTGGTACGGGAGTGCCTGAAGTGGGATGTGTCGCACAGAAACGTAAAAGCGACGCAGAAACGAAAAAGCGTCGGGAGGGAATGGCGTGGAGTTTTCAGTCAGCCGCGCACGGCTCGGCATCGAAGCAGGCCTCCAGTGCCTCGATGTCATCCGGGCGGGGCAGGCTGATCCGGTGCGTCAACGACAGGGTCATGGCATCGGTATCGATGTGCAGGGTGTCGGTGAACAGGGGCAGCGCCAGGACTTCGCCACTGCGCAGGTGCATCAGCACGAAGGGCCGGTGCGCGGGCAGTTCGACGCAGAGTTGGCCGTTGTGGCCCAGGGCTGGAGCCGTGAGGTTGAACAGTTCGATGCGCAGCCTGGCGGGAAGAAAGTCAATTTGCTGGTCGATAGGGGCAGCGTTCCAGTAGGCAAAGTCGAAGTCGGCGGGTAGCCCGGGCCAGGGCTTTGCCTGCCAGGCTTTGTTATAGGTACCGGCCAGGGCCAGGCGTGGTGCCCAGTCCCGGCCCACCACCCCGAAGCCTGCCGGGCAGTAACCGTAGGTGGCCGACAGCTGGGCCATGTCGGCCGCACTGATGTCGCCGTCCGGGTGGTGAGTGATGTGCAGGTGGGTCACCGGCCGCTCGAGTGTTTCGATTTGCGGGGCTGCCAGGCGTTGCAGTGGCGTTTGCAGGGACCAGGCGTGCTTTTCGTGACGCTTTTCGATCCAGCCCCGGCCCAGGGGGTTGCTGTAGCAGACCTGATGGAGCAGGTAGGGCTCGGCGCTGGTGCCCGGGTAGCCGGGGTTGGCCAACACGCTGCTGCCGCCAAAGGCATACTCCCAACGCAGCGGCACGCAGGTGGCCGGCTCCGCGGCAGACAGGCGCCAGCCGCTGAACAGACCGTGTTCAAAGTAGCGCGGGCCGCTGAAACGCAGCTGTTTGTCGAGCAGGATTTCGCCCGCGGTTTCGCCCTGGGGCGCACTCAAGCGGATGCCGGCGGTCCAGGACGTTGCCGGTTCGCCGCCGGGGGCGTGGGCATGGCCGTTGACGATCACATCGCAGCGCGGTTTGAACGGCGCCAGGTCGCTTTCTTCATAGACACTGCTGCGGCCTTGTTCACCGAAGTAGCGATCGGCGGCGCAGAGCAGGGCCGGTTCCTCAGCCATCACTTCGGCACTGCAGTGCCCCGGCTGGCCGGCAATCGGCAGCAGGCGATAACCAACCTTGATGACCACCACGGGATGTTCGTTGCCCCGCGGGTCGAGCGCGCTGAAACACACCGCGGCAAAGGGCGTCTGGTTGTGAAATTCCATCGTGGGTCCTTGAATTGATGTCGACATCCTTGCCGTTGATTGGGGTAGCGCTCTGAGCCTGAGCCTGAGGCTGCAGGGGACGCGTCAGGGGAATCTAGGTGGGTGGGGCTTGGTGCCTCAAGAGACGAGATAGAAATCAGAAGCGTCCTACATAGCTCTTTGCTTTTGTCTGTCAGATATGTCGGATGAGATCTGGATTTTTGTTGACTAGGGGCTGTTTCTTTTACGGGCATCAAGGGGCCGTCCGTGATTCCAGGTCCAGATCTTCCGGCCATTTCACCTTGGGCGCGAGGCGGCGGGTGAGATTGAAGGTGACCTTTTCGTTGTTCCAGTCCCGGGGTGGGCGAGTGAAGTGGGGTAATGCCTGCGGGCCTTGCTGCATGAATAGTTGGGCCATGGCCCAGTACATTTCGCCTTGTAGAATGTCACAGGAAAACGGGAAACGATCTAATACCTCGTTTGTACCTGGCTTAAGAACACTAATTGTTATGTTCTCTACTCTGGCTGTTCCAGGAACACAGCCTCTACAGGCTTCTGCGTGGAGGTCATCCCAATCGTATGCTACCGGGAGTACCCCCCAGGCAGCTCCATAGTTGGTGGCTGGTTCGGACGTGGCAGGTCGTACTTGCGCCCTGGAGCCGGATTGTCGAGAAAGGGTGGACTATATTTCATAGCGTCGTCGAATATGTACATTGGAAAGTGCTCTCTATGGCGTTTTGGTCGCGGCTTGTACGTTCTGCTTGGGCTGTAGCGAGTGGTTGTTGCAGTCAATGATCACCAAGTAGCAAGTCTCACAGGGGCGATAGGGTCAACCAAAACCAGACGACTTTTTCGCCGTCGATGGTCGGCATAGGGGCCTCGTATTCGAAAAAGCGCTTGCTGCCAGTTTTGTACTCACATACCCATGTTCCAGGATATGGACACAGTGACCCACTGAGTACACGAAGCCCGAAGCCAAGCCAGCGCCAGCGCACAATCTGATCTGCATGAAGCGGGAGCAGATCATTCACGCGCAGTTCGCATGACACGCACGGGTCGCTCTCAAGTTCCCAGCGCCCTGCGCGAGGAGCTGGCTCATGGCTGTTGGCGTAACGAGCCGGTTCCGGCGGGGTCTGGTCGGGGTCGCGCTGCCAGATAACAAAGCCGTCATCCGACTCATTGCTCAAGTGGGGCAGGATGTCCCCCTGTTCAAACACTCGGCGGCTGTCCGCCTGGCCGACCATGCGCCAAACCCCGGCTTGGAGGCATGGCATACCGGCGACGGCGCATGCCGGTGCAGGGGGTAGAGTGCACGTCTTCGTCGGCAGCGCGCCAACGCGCATGAAGGGTGTAGGCCAGTCGCTGTCGGCATCAAAGCGGCCCATCCAGCGACGGCCGTCCGCGTCGGTGAAGCGCTCGTTGGGATCGCCGTCCCATTGACCAAATCCCAATAAGCCCAAGTCGTCGTAGCGAATGGGCTTTAACAATTTGTTCAACAGCATTGGCAACTCAGGCACGCCATACTCGGCGGGATAGAGCTCCGGTTGTTCGCCCAGTTCGATCCATAGGCCGCTTTGCAACTCGGTGATGCTGATGCGCGGATGCGCCAGGGCGTTGTGCACTTGCTCACGCGTCAGGTCAAGTTTCTCGCGCCAGGGGTCGGCGAGCAAAAAGGCCCACGTGGGTGGGCGAATGCCGTCGAGTAACTCGTTGTCCATCCCGTACGGGTAATCGATATCCAAGCCGTAGAACGCAGGTGTCAAGGCGCGCTCCCAGGTGGTGACGGCGGCACGTGTGCCGAACTCCAGCGGGTTGGCCATGGCAAAGCCGCTATAGACCTGGTCGGCTTTGAGCCGGTCGATGGTCTTGAGCACAAATGTGCGCCACGCCTCGCGGTTGTCCAGCCACCATTGCCAGCGGTAGTAAAAGACAATCGATGAATAGGCTGTTTTCCAGTCGGCCGCTTTGAACTTGCTGCGCCAAAAGTAGCCGGCCGTCGTCGGTGAAGAGGCATGGTTTTCTTCATCGGTGAACTCGAAGACAAAGTATTCGTACGGCTCAGTCTTGCTGGCCAGTTTTCTAAGGTCAGGGCGGTGCAATGCATCATAGCGACGAGGGCGTGCAGCGGCGCCGTGCATGAAGATGCTATAGGGGTACCCGGCCAGCTGTTCAAACTCCTCGTGAATATCAACTAACAGTGCTGAAACTTCTTTGTTTTCTTCTTCTTTGGGTAAGAAATAGAAGGTTATAAATGGGCTGATACTGTGCCGAGCCTCATCTGTCCCCCAATATGAATTTGGCCACTCCTTGAGTAAATCAATAAAGTCGCGGCGCTCTTCGTCATCAAATAGTTCGTGCGTAGTGCTCATGGCTAGCTCCTTCCACCTTTGCCTTTCTGTACAGTTTTTTTCTTTTCTTCCGCTTCGAAGCCAGTGCAATCTTCCGGAACCCGCAGCAGTGCTACTTTTTCTTTGCCGATCTTCTCTCGATTCACCCCGGATTTTGGCGTCATGAGGTCGACGTATTCCTTTATCTGTATCGCCTTGGCCCAATCCCTGGGGAACTTGATTTCGACTGCCGCAAAAACGTTTTCGATTTCAAAGGGTTCTTGTCGGTACTCGACTACCACCAAGTCCGGTGCAAGGCTTCCCCGAGGTCGCGGCCAAAATGACGTCACCTTGCCAAAGCGCTTGGGCCGTGTCGGTGGTTCACCTAGCAGAGCTTTGCTGCTGGCACGGTTGTAATTGGGTTCAGCCTTGAGTGGGCTGTGCCAGTCCAGCGCTTCGTCAATGGCTTCGAAAAACAATGAGGCAGTGAGTTGCTTGAGTGCGATCTCGATTGTGCTGTTGACCAATTCATCACCCATCTTCTTGCGAATCCGTCGAGGTGTTTTGATGGGGATTTGCAACGCAGTGGTACACACTTGGCTAATGGCAGGGCGAAAGGGAACCTTGCGCTCAATGAACTCCTTGAACGTTATATTTTCATTGCCTCTTCTGGAGACGGTGCTATTGCCACCGTGGTCGACTTGAGCAAAGGTTGAACTCTTAGTGTCAACTTCCTGCGCCATCTTCTCTATGGTGGTTTGAAGAACTTGCTTGATCTTGTTTCTGCGTTCAGTAATCTCGTGCGCGAATTCGGCCAGATCTGCTGCGCTCTTTACTGCCTCAGAAACCTGATGCGCCCTGTAGGCGCGATAGGCGGCCTCGATGACACGCGCAATAGCGGCGGGGGCTGGCATCAGTCCTCTACTCCCATGTAATAGTCAATCAATGCGTCCGGAAACAATTCATCGGCACTGTACTCAGCAGCTTGCCAGTCGATCGCAGCCACTTTTGACTGCCAGTCCTCGGTGATCCGTTGGTCTTCACGCATGACGGCCTTATGGACCTGCACGGCTTGGACGTTCTCGGTTGTCACCCAATCGGTTTCGCCTGAAGTGCGGGTCAAGCCTTCGGCGAGTACGCTCGCGCCAGTGCTGATGCGGTACCGGTAACCTGAGAAGGCGCGTTGATCGTTCTTCACCAGCGTGTAGCGGCCCAAGAAATTGCCGAGTGGAGCGGGAGAGGGAGGTGCATGGGTAAACGAATTACCCGATCCGTTTGCATCGCTGGTCACCGTTCCCTTGAAATGGATGGTCAATCCGTCGAGGGTGATGCCCCTGGAATCGATGGTGATACTCCCGCCAGCGGCCTTGAGCTCGATTCGCTCGCCTGCGGCAACTTCGAAGCGGGTAGTCTTTTGCTCGATACTGTGGCGGGCAGACAGCTGATAGGCGTTTCTCACCGAATGTTGGGCGTTGCCTCCAACTTCGGAGTGATAGTCAGCGGCAATCTTCTCTACTCGATTGTTGGCTACCTCCTCGATATGATCGCCACCGATGTTGAGCGAGTGGTTGCGGCCAATGGTCTGAAAGCGATCACGCCCCACCTGCAAATACTGATCCTGCCCAACCTCAACCCGCTCATCGTTACCGACCCGTTCGCTGCGGTCGTGGCCGATCTCGATCTGCTCATCGCGCTCGACCTTCTCACTGCGATCATTGCCAACAAACACCCCATTGTTGTGCTTGATATGAACGTTCTTGTCCTTCTGGGCATGGATGAACACCTCTTCC